>NZ_RBID01000012.1 GCF_003633895.1 Vogesella indigofera | reverse complement strand
AGAAGTCCTAGGTTTGCATGGTAGTGGTACTGCTTGATAGTTCGGTGGCCCGCTGCTGGCGGTAGCGTGCCGCAAACACTGCTGGCGGTATCCGGCCAATCGCGCCGTGGGGGCACACCTGGTTGTAGTCGTCCCGCCAAGCCGCAATGATCTGCCGCGCTTCTGCCAACGAATCGAAGACATGCTCATTCAGGCACTCATCGCGGAATCTGGCATTGAAGCTTTCGACGTAGCCGTTCTGCATCGGCCGGCCCGGCTGAATCAGAATGTGCCGGATACCATGCGTTCGCGCCCACCCCATAAACACACGACTGGTGAACTCTGGCCCATTATCCGTCCTGACTGCCAACGGATAGCCGCGAAATTGCGCCACCTGATCCAGCATGCGCGTGACGTATTGGCCAGACATCGAGAAATCCACCGCAACCTGTACCGCCTCGTGGCTGAAGTCATCGGCTACCGTCAGGCATTTCAAGCGTCGGCCACAGGCTAACTGGTCGCTGACAAAATCCATGCTCCATACCTCGTTCAACTGCGTGGCCGCCTGCAGTGGCGTACGCACGCCAGTGAGCTTGCGCCGGCGGTTGCGTCGCCTGACGGCGAGACCCTGCTCGCGGTACAAGCGGTAAACCCGTTTGTGATTGATGGCTGGGAATTCGTGACGCAGCAGATCATGCACCCGCCGGTAACCAAAACGGCGGCGTGTCTGCGCGATCTCGACGATGCGTGCCGTCAGCTGACACGTCAGCGCATCCGCCTGCGGCGGATGCCGCCAGGCATCTCGGGAGAGCCCCACAAGCCGGCAGGCGCGGCGCTCTGATAGCGCCAATCCACTGCTCAACATGACGCTAATGGCCTGCCGCTTGGCCTGCGGGGCTAACGCTTTACCCCGAAGGCGACCTTGAGGGCTTCGATGTCGAGATGGGCCTCGGCCAGCAACTTCTTGAGACGGGCGTTCTCGGCCTCCAGATCTCGGGCGCGCTGGAGCTCGGCGACATTCATGCCGCCGTATCGGCTTCGCCACTTGTAGAAGGTGGCCTCGGAGAAACCACCCTGCCGGCAGACCTCCTTGATAGCCATGCTCAGTTCGGCCTGTTTGAGAAAGCCAATGATCTGTTCTTCTGTGAATCTGCTCTTCTTCATGTCCGTCATTCTCCTTCAGTGACGGACTTCTCTCTACTTTTGATTGGTAAGACCTAAGGGGTGCAGATCA
>NZ_RBID01000010.1 GCF_003633895.1 Vogesella indigofera | reverse complement strand
CTCGACGCCGCGCTGGCGCTGGCGCAATCCCTGGCCGACACCGCCACCGCGCAGCTGGCCGACACGCTGGAAACCGGGCCCACCGAAATCAAGCCCGACAACGGCAAAGGCGTGAACAAAGCCGACGGCCACCTGCAGCATCACGCCGCCGCCCTGCGCGCGTGGGAAGCCGGCAGCAATACCGACAAGGAAGGCAAAACCACCAAGGAACAAGCCGGCCAGCAGCCGCTGATGATCCTCAGCGCCCCGGCCGGCCTCGCCGCAACGACCGACAACTCCCTGACGTTGGCCGCAGGCAGCAACATCGACCAGGTGGCGCAACGCGACCTCAACCAGACCTCGGGCAGAAGGTGGCTGCACAACGTCGGCCAGCACCTCAGCCTGTTCGTGGCCGGGGTAAAGGACAAGGTGAGCCTGAAGCTGATCGCCGCCCGCGGCAAGGTGCAGGTTCAGGCGCAGAGTGGGGCAATGGAGCTGACGGCGGACAAGAACATCACCATCACCTCGTGCAAAGGCAAGGTACAGATCAGCGCCAAGGCTGAAATCCTGCTGACCAGCGGCGGCGGCTACATCAAGCTGTCCGGCGGCAATATCGAGGTGCACTGCCCCGGCACGGTGAGCGTGAAGGGGGCGGAGCATGCGTTGAGCGGGCCGGCGAGCATTGGGGTGAACATGAAGGGCTTTCCTAGCGCTGAGCGATACGATGAAAAATTCCAGTTACTGGGCCCAAATGGAAAACCACTGCCAGGCGTACAATTGCTGGTTGATGACGGCAAGCAGCAGTTGCTGCACCGAATCAAGCGCGATGGCAGCAACCAGCGTATTCATACCTCACAAGCCACCCCGCTGGCAGCCGAATTGGTCTGGGACGCAATACAGCCGGACCAGGATAAACACTAATCATGGCAACTCCCAACCCAAGCGCACAAGCAACAACCAATACCCGCGAGGGCTCGGTCTGCACACTGCAGGCTGGCTGCGACACCATGTGGTCGCTGGCACAGCAGTTTGCCTACCGGCGACTTTCAACTCGTGAGCAAGGGGTGAGCTTTCCCCCGAAACGCAGCACGCTGAGCGACTACGCACAGCGCGCCAGAACTATTGCCGCCACCTATGCTCGCCTCTACCTGGAGCAGGAGGAATACGGCAACCCCAAAAAGAAAGGCCGATACTACTGGATGGCACTGGGCGCCTTTGCCAGCAAAACCGTGGCCTGCACGCTGGACCTGACCCGGGTGGATGCCGGCAAGCATGCGCCTGACGCCACCGGGCTTGGCTATGTGCGCGATGGACTGGGCAAGGGTAATTTCTGGCTGTTTCAGGACATTGCCCCCACACACTGGTATCACAACTACAGCCCCGACACCTTTGCGCAATGCCTGGATACGCGCGGCGAGAATGGTTGCCACCAAGCGGTAATCGACAACCTGAAACGGCTACCGTGGGCGGATACGGCGTTACCCACGCTGAAGTACCTGCCGATTTCTGGCTTCATCAAGAGTGCGTTTGCCACGATCAAGAAGATAGAGGCAGCAGAAACACCCGCTGATCGCGCAAAGGTACAGCTTTCCCACTTGATGGATATCGCAAGACATGAGCAGGGCGTGATCCTACAGCCGCTGATGTATGACGACCCAGAGTTTGCCAAGTGGGTGCAACGCCAGCGTGGCTGGATGAGCTGGTTTTCACCTGATCTGGAATTGGTGTTTACCCATGCCTGCCAGACAGATAACCCGGAACTTAAATCGGCAGCGCCGGAAGGGACAGTTTTGGAAAACTACGACAGCCGGATGATTTGGATCACCAGTGCTGCCAATGACTTTCATCGGTTAATGCAAACGCAAACGAGCACTATGGAAACAGAACTCAAAATCATGGCAGGCTGGTATGTCAGTAAGGACTAAGCGCATGCTTAAGTGGTTCATCATGCTGGTGGGCATTGCCGTCATCGCAGTCGTTTTTTTTATATTCAGTAATAAGGGTGCCAAGGCTATGGCTCAGGGTAGTGTTTTCCCATCACAGGTTGAAGTTGCATTTGGGCAGTCCGGGACAAGTCTGGAGCAGCAGTATGGCGAATTGGTAAAGGCCAACAAGAAAAATTTCGGATTGAATTTTTACTATATCAATGCAGACAGTCGTGGCAAAACTATGCTGGTCATCATCAAAACTGGCACATTGGAAACAGTGATCCCACAGGTCACGCTGATCAATGCAGCAGAAGATAGGGGCAGGAAGGTTGGCATAAACAATTTATTAATCACAGCCAAATTAAAAGAAGGCGGCATGCAACCCCACCCCGTTGCCCATCAGTACGTACTAAACTTGATACAGGACCTACGTAAAATCGGGTGGCGATACTATATTTCTGAAGCGAAGCCGCGACTTAAAGGCAAGGCTGCTCTCGACTATTTCACACAGGACAATATCGATCCAGATTACCCGCTGTCGTTTGAGCAATGGATGGCACTACCAGCTCCATTGACATGGGAGCTTTATGCCGATCATACCTACCTTACCCTGCAAGTGGATCGCGATGTCAACCACCTGGATCCAGCCAAGCCCGGAGCCTACTTCATCAGCCTAACCTTTACCCCTCGCGAAGAAACCGAGCGGCTGGGAGTGGACGAGAAAGATCGGGACCACTGGAGGGATACCTGGGTGAAACGCAATCTGGCATTTCGCGCCTTGCGCAATATCAAAGAAGCCAAACTGCGCGCGCAGGGCGTTTCGATTGACACCGACTACCAAGACCCGCCGTTACCGCCTCCGCCTGCTGGGCAGCAGAATCCGGTCATTCCGGATGCGCTGAAATAAACAACGGTGCTTGCCGCAGAAGGGGAGCTGCTGCTGTTAGACGACCCTGCGTTTGTCAAGTGAGTGCAACGCCAACGTGGCTGGAGAGCTGGTTTTCACCTGATCTGGAACTGGCGTTTACTCATGCCTGCCAGACAGATGACCCAAAACTTAAATCGGCAGCACCAGAAGAGACAATTTTTGAAAACTATAAAAGCCGAATGGACTGGATCATTCAGGCTGTCCAACAATTCCATAACCTGATGCAAACACGAGCTGGATTCATGGAGTCAGAACGGCTCTGTTGCATAAATCCGAAGCAGGATGATTTTTCCCTTTCCCCAAACAGATTTACTCCACCACTACCGTGCACGGACGGCCCAGCATGCTGAAGCGGTTCAAGATGGCAGCGCGCACTTGCAGCTCTGCCACTTGACCATCGAAGCGCCGGGCCGTCACCCTTTCACCCAGCTGATCTGCACCCCTTAGGTCTTACCAATCAAAAGTAGAGAGAAGTCCGTCACTGAAGGAGAATGACGGACATGAAGAAGAGCAGATTCACAGAAG
>NZ_RBID01000009.1:0-2500 GCF_003633895.1 Vogesella indigofera | reverse complement strand
TCCGAATAGGGCGTCTTAGTCGCTGGGTGTAGACCCGAAACCGAGTGATCTATCCATGGCCAGGATGAAGGTGCGGTAACACGCACTGGAGGTCCGAACCCACTAGTGTTGCAAAACTAGGGGATGAGCTGTGGATAGGGGTGAAAGGCTAAACAAACTCGGAGATAGCTGGTTCTCCCCGAAAACTATTTAGGTAGTGCCTCATGTATCACTTCCGGGGGTAAAGCACTGTTATGGCTAGGGGGTCATTGCGATTTACCAAACCATGGCAAACTCTGAATACCGGAAAGTGCAAGCATGGGAGACAGACGGTGGGTGCTAACGTCCATCGTCAAGAGGGAAACAACCCAGACCGCCAGCTAAGGTCCCAAATGATCAGTTAAGTGGTAAACGAGGTGGGAAGGCATAGACAGCCAGGATGTTGGCTTAGAAGCAGCCATCATTTAAAGAAAGCGTAATAGCTCACTGGTCGAGTCGTCCTGCGCGGAAGATGTAACGGGGCTCAAACTGATAACCGAAGCTGCGGATGGGCACAGTCAAATGTGTCCGTGGTAGGGGAGCGTTCTGTAGGTCTGTGAAGGTGGTGGTGTAAACCCTGCTGGAGATATCAGAAGTGCGAATGCTGACATGAGTAGCGATAAAGGGGGTGAAAAGCCCCCTCGCCGAAAGCCCAAGGTTTCCTACGCAACGTTCATCGGCGTAGGGTGAGTCGGCCCCTAAGGCGAGGCTGAAAAGCGTAGTCGATGGGAAACGGGTTAAAATTCCCGTACTTTTATGCAGTGCGATGTGGGGACGGAGAAGGTTAGGTCAGCCAACTGTTGGAATAGTTGGTTCAAGCCGGTAGGCTGGTGCGGTAGGCAAATCCGCTGCACCTTAAGGTCGAGAGGTGATAACGAGGTTCTACGGAACTGAAGTGACTGATACCACGCTTCCAGGAAAAGCCACTAAGCTTCAGCTGCATAAGAACCGTACCGCAAACCGACACAGGTGGGCAGGATGAGAATTCTAAGGCGCTTGAGAGAACTCAGGAGAAGGAACTCGGCAAATTGATACCGTAACTTCGGGAGAAGGTATGCCTCTGCGTGTGTAGTGACTTGCTCACGAAGCGTGCAGAGGTCGCAGAGAATAGGTGGCTGCGACTGTTTATCAAAAACACAGCTCTGTGCCAACACGAAAGTGGACGTATACGGAGTGACGCCTGCCCGGTGCTGGAAGATTAAATGATGGGGTGCAAGCTCTTGACTGAAGTCCCAGTAAACGGCGGCCGTAACTATAACGGTCCTAAGGTAGCGAAATTCCTTGTCGGGTAAGTTCCGACCCGCACGAATGGCGTAACGATGGCCACACTGTCTCCTCCTGAGACTCAGCGAAGTTGAAATGTTTGTGAAGATGCAATCTACCCGCTGCTAGACGGAAAGACCCCGTGAACCTTTACTGTAGCTTTGCATTGGACTTTGAACAGACTTGTGTAGGATAGGTGGGAGGCTATGAAGTGGGAACGCTAGTTCTCATGGAGCCGTCCTTGAAATACCACCCTGGTGTGTTTGAGGTTCTAACCTTGGTCCGTGATCCGGATCGGGGACAGTGCATGGTAGGCAGTTTGACTGGGGCGGTCTCCTCCCAAAGTGTAACGGAGGAGTTCGAAGGTTACCTAGGTACGGTCGGAAATCGTGCTGATAGTGCAATGGCAAAAGGTAGCTTAACTGCGAGACCGACAAGTCGAGCAGGTGCGAAAGCAGGACATAGTGATCCGGTGGTTCTGAATGGAAGGGCCATCGCTCAACGGATAAAAGGTACTCCGGGGATAACAGGCTGATTCCGCCCAAGAGTTCACATCGACGGCGGAGTTTGGCACCTCGATGTCGGCTCATCACATCCTGGGGCTGTAGCCGGTCCCAAGGGTATGGCTGTTCGCCATTTAAAGTGGTACGTGAGCTGGGTTCAAAACGTCGTGAGACAGTTTGGTCCCTATCTGCAGTGGGCGTTGGAAGTTTGACGGGGGCTGCTCCTAGTACGAGAGGACCGGAGTGGACGAACCTCTGGTGTACCGGTTGTGACGCCAGTCGCATTGCCGGGTAGCTAAGTTCGGAAGAGATAACCGCTGAAAGCATCTAAGCGGGAAACTTGCCTGAAGATGAGACTTCCCTGGGCCCTTGAGGTCCCTGAAGAGTCGTTCGAGACCAGGACGTTGATAGGTCGGGTGTGGAAGCGCTGTGAGGCGTTAAGCTAACCGATACTAATTGCTCGTGAGGCTTGATCCTATCATTTGAGTGGCTTTGCCGAGAGGCGGAGCGCAAGCGGAAACGCGATACAGAATACGAAATCTTCTACCGGCTGAGTGACAGACTCAGTGTAGGCTTCTTTGATTTGTGACAGTTTATGTCTGGTGGCCATAGCGAGGTGGTCCCACGCCTTCCCATTCCGAACAGGACCGTGAAACGCCTTAGCGCCGATGATAGTGCAGATACCTGTGTGAAAGTAGGACACCGCCAGACGCCCC
>NZ_RBID01000008.1 GCF_003633895.1 Vogesella indigofera | reverse complement strand
TGCAGGCTGGATTGCAGGCGGGCACCATCCAGCCCCTGCTCGATCGCGGTCTCGTCGCCGCTGTGGCCGGTGGCCACCGGCTGGTAGTCGTAAGTCGCCAGCGCCACGCTGCCGCTGACGATCTGTCGTGCACCGTCCCAGCGGGTGAGACCGTCCTCTTCCTCGGTGGCATCGCTGCGATGGAAACGCACGCGGCCAACGTTGGCCGCCGGCAGGCTGTACGGGTCGTCGAAGGCCAGCAGCTTGACCTGCGGCGACTCACCGTCCAGGTGTTCGTAGCGCCAGGAGAGTCCCTCTTCGCGCAGCAGGCGGCAGATGAAATCGTGGTCCGATTCGCGGTACTGCAGACAGTAGCTGCGCGCCGGCAGCGGGCCGGCCAGCGCGAAGTCCAGGCTCTGCACCGCGGCGAACAGCGGGTTGGCCGCGGCGTGCTCGGCAAAGAGCTGGCGCACGATGGCGTCGACGCTCAGATCCTGGAACACGCGCGAGGTCTGGCGCAGGCGCAGTAGCGCGAACGGCGGCTCGACAGTTAGCGCGTAGCGGGCAAAACCGCCATCACTCGCCAGCGCCTCGGCGGCGCTGACCACGCCGCAGCGCAGGCTCTCGTCACCATCGGCGCTGGCGATGCCAAGCCGCACCGGCAGGCCGAGCAGTGACTTCAACTCAATGCCGTCATCCGCCGACAGACACTCGACGCGGAAGCGGTAGTCGCCGGCCAGCGCCTCGTCACCGGACAGGCTCAGCGGCAGCAGCGCCTCGCCCCAGCGGCTGCCGTCGCCCAGTTGCAGGGTGAGCAGGCGCTGGTCCTGGTTGAAGGCGGACGCGAAGCTGGCGAGCAGGTCGGGGAGGTTCATGGGGATTAGTACGGGTTAACCGTTGAAAGTAACGCGGGCAGCGTGCAGGCGCTGCACGGTGTCGATCTTGAGGACGATGCGCTTGGCGGCAATGCCGTTGTCTACCAGCAGTTTCTTGACGGTTTCTGCCCGAGCACGGGCCGCGGCCGGTGCATTGCCTACTTCACGGCGGTCACAGTAGCCAGTGATGATGATCTGTTTGGCAATGACCAGCGCCGGGGCAAGGGCACGGACCTGTTGTTCGGTGAGGGGGCTCAGCTTGGCGCTCATCTTGTCAAATGGCACCAGTGTCGGGTCGGCGACGACGGCCTTGTTGCCGGTGGCTTCCTGCACTTTTGCGGTAGCCTGCTCCACGCCTTCTGCCACTTTCACGACAATGGCCTTGCTTTCCTGGGCCTGGACGGTGGCTGGGTCGGGGGGCGGCGTTTTGTTCTTGCGGCTATTGGCACAGCCCAGCAGCAGTGCCGTGCTGATAGCCAGAATGGTGAGGCGATAAAACATGATGCATCCCTTCAAGGCCGGAGCCGCGATGCAAGGCGGACTCCGGCCGGCAAAACGCTTAGGCGATTACTTTATTGGCAGTCAGGTCCCAGCCGGCGCTGACGTTACCGCCACCTGCGCCGTCGGCACGTTTCTGCTGGGTGTAAGTCCACTTGATCTTGCCGTAGCTGAAGCTGACCTTTTCGCTGGGGAAGCCGGCATCGTTGGCGGAACCATTCGGTTCAACTTTGGATACCAGAACCTGCTCCATCTTGATTTCCATGTACTTCACCTTGTCACCGCCGGCACGGCACAGCTCGATGGTGATCTCCTTGATGTGCTTGCCGGTGCAGCATGCCTCGTAGATCTTCGGGCTGGCCTTGTCCAGGAAGTGGGTGATCTCATATTGGCCGTGGTTGACGCGTTCCGCGGTGGCGCCGCCGGCGGAGCTGGCCGTCGCCTGGGCTGGCTGTTCGATCAGGTGGGAAAAAGACTGGATTTCGATCCAGTCCTTGTGTTGGTCATCGGTGCTTTCGCCCGGAATGCCGTCGATTTTCAGAAAGGCGTCAAAAGCCATGTGGTTCTCCTAGGTGACAAAAATGGAAGCGTGGCTTCCGGAATGCATGCTCCGGTCACGCCGGCCGGTGAGGCGGGAGACCGGAGCGTCTCGGCGTTAACCTGCCGGCTGAGGCAGCTCGGCAACCAAACGCAGGGAAATGGTGAGTTCGTCCAGCTGGAAATGCGGACGCAGGAAGGCCGCGGCGCGATAGACACCGGGTTTGCCCGGTACCTCCACCACGTCCACACGCGCCTCGCGCAACGGATATTTGGCCTTGGCTTCCTGGCTGGCGGAGTCGTCCAGCAGCACGTATTGCGCCAGCCAGGTATTCAGGAAGTCCTGCACGTTCTGGCGTGAGGCAAAGCTGCCGATCTTGTCGCGCATGATGGATTTCATGTAGTGCGCAATGCGCGACACCGCAAAGATGTAGGGCAGCTGCGTGGACAGGCGGGCGTTGGCGTTGGCCGCATCGGTGTTGTAGGTCTTGGCTTTCTGTATCGACTGGCCACCAAAGAAGGCGGCGTAGTCGGTGTTTTTGCAGTGCACCAGCGAGATGAAGCCCAGGTCGGACAGCAGCTTTTCGGTGCGGTCGGTGACGGCGACTTCGGTCGGGCACTTGAGTGCCACTTCGCCGTCGTCGGTCTTGAAGGTGTGTGCCGGCAGGCCTTCTACCAGGCCGCCACCCTCCACGCCGCGAATGGCGGCCAGCCAGCCGTACTGGGCAAAGGCATCGGTCAGGCGGGCGGCGTAGGCGTAGGCGGCGTTGGTCCACAGGTATTTGTCGTGGTTGCTGCCATCGACGTTTTCCTCGAAGTCGAAGGCCTCTACCGGCACATTGTCACGGCCGTAGGGCAGGCGGCCGAGGACGTGTGGCAGCACCATGCCGACGTAGCGCGAGTCTTCCGATTCACGGAACGACTTCCATTTGGCATATTCGACGGTGTCAAAAATCTTGGCCAGGTCGCGCGGCTTGCCGATATCGGTGAAGCTTTCCAGACCGAACAGGCCGGGGGAGGCGGAGGAGATCAGCGGGGCGTGGGCCGATGCGGCCACATGGGACAGCTCGTCCAGCAGGTAGAAGTCCTCGGGGTGACGGGTGAATTCGTAGTCACCCACCAGTGCGGCATAGGGTGCGCCACCAAAGGTGCCGTACTCTTCCTCGTAAATTTTCTTGAACAGGGCGCTCTGGTCGAACTCCGGCGAGGCCTTGAAGTCCTTGACCAGGTCTTTCTTGGAAGCATTGAGCACCTTGATTTTCAGCATGGTGCTGGTTTCGGATTGCATCACCAGATACTTCAATCCGCGCCAGGAGGCTTCCAGTTTCTGGAATTCGGGGTGGTGCATCACTTCGTTGAGCTGAGCTGACAGAATGGCATCCAGTTCGGCAATGCGCGCATCGATGCTGGCACTGAGGTCGCGCGACACCGTGACGCTGCCATCCAGTACCTGGGCGACGAGTTCGCCGATCAGGTCACGGGTATGGCCCTTTTCACTGTCATTGGTGGCGATGCGGCTCTGGTCGATGATGCTGTCCAGCAGGCTGCTGGCATCCAGCGCGGCAGGGTTGGCTGCAGTGTCCAGTTGTTGTGCTGTGCTCATGGCTTACTCCCCGGTGTTGTCGCTGTGGGCGGATTGGCTGATCTGGCGCAGCTTTTCGGTGTCGCGTACCACTTCGTCCAGCAGTTCTTCCAGCTTGTCGTTGCCGGCCAGCTTGTTGCGCAGGTCGGCCAAACGGGTACGGGCTTCCAGCAAACGCTTGAGCGGCTCGACCTGTGCCACCACGTTCTGTGGCTCAAAGTCGCCCAGTTCGTTGAAGTTCAGCTCCATCGCCAGTTGGCTGCCGTCGTCCTGCAGCCTGTTGTCCACCTTGATGGCCAGCCGCGGTGCCATGCCCTTGAGCACTTCGTCGAAGTTGTCGCGGTCGATCTGGACAAACTTGCGCTCTTTCATTTTGGGCAGCGGGTTCTTGCTGTGGCCGGAGTAGTCGCCCAGTACGCCCAGTACGAAGGGCAGCTCCTTGGTTTCGATGGCATCGCCGATCTCGACGTCGTAGGTGATCTGCACGCGGGGCGGGCGAACCCGCGACAGTTTTTTCTGGGTGCTTTCTTTGCTCATGGTGTGCTTTCGAAAAGTAGGGGCTGTCAGGGTTTAACGGCGTCAGGCGATGCTGCGGGCAAGGCTGGCGACAAGGTCGCGCAATTGCGCGACGCTGAGATCCGGGTCGTTCAGGCGCCGTCCCAGGATGTAAGTGGCTTCGGCATAGGATTGATGGCGGCGCCACGGCGCCTGTTCATCACCGATATCCACCACGAAGCGCTCGTTCAGCGGCTCTCCCCAGCACTGCGCCACGATGTGGGCATCCGGCGAGCGGGGCTGCAAGGCGAGGTAACGACCATCCGGGCGGTTGATCAGCAGGCACTGGGCTTCGTCGGCACCACTCGCGCTGGCGGCAGCCTGATACAGCGTTAGCCAGGTGGCGGCGGCCAACATGTCCTCGCCATCCGTGGCCGGCAGCGGCAACAGATAGGTCTGCGCGCACAGGCTGTCGCGAAAGCGGTGCTGCAACTGGCTGTGGAAGATGAAGGCCAGCAGGGTGGCTTCCAGGCTGTGGCCGTGCCGACGGCAGATCGCTTCGTCCAGCTGCTGCGCCGCAGTCATGGCCAGATGGTGGGACAGCAGCTGCTCTGCCAGCGCGACATCGTCGCTGGATGCGGCCCCGAACAGGGCCTGCGCTTCCAGGAACTGGCGGCAGGCGACCATTTCCACCGCGTTGTCGATGGCACTGGCCAGCTGGTCCTTCAGTCCGGAAAAGAACAGTTCGCAGGCCAGCAAAAGCACGGCCAGCGGCGGCAGCTCCAGGCTGGCCGGCAGCTGAGTGGCCGCCACCAGCGGGTAGTTACGGCCGCTTTCATCATGGCTGGGCTGAATCACGCCCAGTGACAGCCAGGCGTGATCCCGGCTGCGCAGCACGAAGCAGGAGCCGGGCATGTCGCGATAACGGCTGATCGCTTCCGTTGTCTGGGAGAGCAGGCTGATGCTGTCTGCCAGTAGTTGATCCAGCTGTGCCGCTGCCGGGTGGGTAGCGTTGAGGCGGATGAAGTCGCCACGACGTGGCAGCTTGCCGAAAATGCAGAACGAGGCTGCAACTTCCTGGGTACGTTTGAAAGTGAAGCTCAAGACCTTGCTCCCCCGATTACAACGTCACGCGCTCGGGCAACGTTAGTTTGTTGAGACGGCTTAACTGCAGCGGATTCACGCCGCTGAGTACCCGGAAATTGACCCGCACGATCAAGGGCTCGCCTTCGGCCTTACGCAATGACCAAGCCAGCTGGGTGCCATCCGGGCCTTCCTGCACGACTTTGGCGCTCGATAGCAGGCGCATCAGTCCCATGCCGCCAGGATGGTTGGCCACCACATTGTTGGCCCCGGTGTAGGACAGTGCCTGGATGCGGGCGCCTGCGGTCTGGCTGCTGCCATTCCAGGTAAAGGGCTGCCAGAGTTGCGGGCCGTTGCGATAGCGGAGTTCCTGGCCGTCGATGTCGAACACGATTTCCGACAGGCCGGGCGTGGGTTGCGGTTGCAGTTCGAAGCGCAGTCCGTCGCCATCCTGCAGCTGGCCGTTGGCTAGGGCGGACAGGCTGCTGACGCTGCTGAGGAAGGCCGGGTTGAACTTGATGCCCAGCTCGCCCCAGGCGCGCGGCACCAGCTCGTCGCCGCGTTTTTGCACCAAGCCGGCAAGGTATTTGTTGATGAAGCGGTCCAGGGTGCCGTCATTGGCCTTCAGGAAGCGGTTGATTTCGGCAATCGATGCCGTGCTGCCGGCATCGCTGAAGGGATACTTGGCGGCCAGCTGGCGCCATTGCGGCAACACCTCCGCGGCCCAGGCCTGATTGATGTCGGTGCTGACCGGGCCAAGCAGGGCACTGTAGGAGTGGCTGAGCGGGCGTACCAGCATCGGCCGTACCATGCCGATGGTCTCGGGAGTGCTTTGCGCCAGCAGCGCGTTGTCGACGTAGGCAATGCTGTCTGCCAGTTCGGAGCCGCTGTTGTTGAAGGTGGCTTGCAAGGTGGCACGGGACAGGGCGCCGGGATCGTCCGTGCTGGCAATCGCCCCCAGCTTGGCCTTCAACTTGGCCAACTGGTCGAGGTAGCCGTAGAGCGGGGCGTTCTCCCCCTTGACCAGTTGGGCGACGCCGGCAAATTGTTGGCCTACTTCGCCGTAGAGCTTGCCGTTTTGTGCACTATCACTGCTGCCGCCTTTAAGCAGACTGGCCGTTTTTTCCAGCACCGACTGCTTGGCCGTTTCCAGTGAGCGGTTCAGCTCTGACGGGTTGTCCCACGCCGTTTCCGTGGCGGCCCGTATCAGGATCAGCTTGATGGGCGAATTTTCCCGGTCTGCCAGACGCGTCATGGCCGATGCGGACTGTGCGGGAGAGGTGAAGTCGCGCACGGTGACGCCCTGCAGGAATTTTTTCCAGCTAGTGCTGTAGGCGGCACGGTACTGGGCTTCCAGGGCGGTACGGTTTTTCTCGCTGTCGCCATCCTTGCCGAGGTTGTCCTGGCTGCTTGCGGCCAACACCCAGTCATCGCTGCGGATTTCCCCCTTGCTGGCCTCCTCTATGGCTCCTTTGACATATTGATCCCATGCCTCGCGGGTAAAGGCGCCTTCCACCATCTGGCTACCTGCCATGATGTCCAGATCGCGGTTGTTGAGAATCCGCGCGACGGTCAGTGGCGAAAAGCGGGTATTGGCACGGGCGCGAATTTCGTTGAAAACCCGCTCTTCGGCCGACATGCGTTTGAAAGAGCCGCGCAGCACTTCACGGGCCTGGCTGACCACGCGCAGGTTGGGCGCAATCAATGGCAGATCCGGTGCCTTGACCTGGCTGATGTAGAACGCCAGCAGTTTTTCAGCGACCGCCATGATTTCTTCCGTGCTGTATGAGCCGCGCTGGGCTTCGAGGTAGGGGCGCCAGTAACGTGGCAGCTGGTCCGCCAGATGGGCCGCCTCCATGCGCTGCGGCTGATACAGCATCAGGTAGGTTTTCAGCGCGTTGTAGCTGGCATCCAACTGTGGCGCTTTGACTGCGGCCGGGGGCGCGGCAGCGATCTCGGCCGTGGCTGGCAGGGCAGGGGTGACGGCTTGCAATGCGGAAGTGCGCGCGCCGGGGGACCAGCTGGCGTGACGTAAACCAAAGCCGGCCGCTTGCCAGCGGTTGGCTGCCTGCGCTGGCGACGTGTGGCGCCACCAGGCTACATGGCGGGTGTGATGGACGCTCGCTGCCAGCACGACCGGACGTGCCCGGTAGTCATTGGCAATCGCGCCCAGCTGAATGTTGGGCAGCGGCCGGGCTTGCGGTCGTGGCCGGAGCTTGGGTCTGGGTTTGCTTGGCGCTGGTGCGACCGGTTTGGCTTGCTGCGCTTGTACCGCTGGCGGGGGCATGACCGGTGTTGGAGCGTGAGGCTGCTCCAGTGTCTGCAGGGTGGTTTCCAGGTTGCGTTGCACCGGTGTCAGCATCACAGCCTTGATACCGGCAAAGTACTCGCCACGCAGCGCCGTCTCCAGCGGTTCTCCCTGATAAAGGCCGACGCCAATCTGCCAGGGCGCCCCTTCGGTTCGGTAAGCCTGCAGCTGTTCCAGGCGGGTTTGCATCTGCTGCAATGCGCGCAGCTTGTCATACAACTGGCTGGATGCGGCCAGCTTGCGGGCGTCTTCCCGTTCCTTGCTGATATCCGCCAGCAATTGTTGATTGCCGATATAGGACCAACTCCACAGCGCGGCCAGAGTGCACAGCGACAGGATACCGGCGGCCATGGCGGCCATTCGCCAGCGACTGCCGCCACGGCCACTCTGGCGCGAGATCAGATGCTGGTCGGGAAACAGGACCTTGCGGAACAGGTCGCCAAGGAAAAAGCTGTAAGAGGCCGCCGCTTGTTGGCGGTCGCCCTGTGCCGGTGCCAGATCGAACTGGGTCTGCACCCGGCTGGCGGCGACGATACGCGGTGTGCCTTCCTGCAGGGCGCTGGTGAAGTAAAAACCGCGCAACAGCGGGCGGGCATGGTAAGGGTCGTCCTCGTACAGCAGGCTGACAAACTTCACCACGGCGTCCTTCAGCCCGTGAAATTCGATCGGGAAGGCAAAGTGTGCCGGACGTACCTGATCGCCGCGGTATTGCAGCAATTTCTCCTCACCGGCTTGCACCAGGCCGCGATAGAGCAATTCGAACTGTTGCGAAGCGACGGTGGCGGCATCGAAGCCGTGGCCCTGGTTGGCCGTCAGCGTGCTGCCCCAGACCCGATCGCGTTCTTCTTCCGGCATATCCTGGAAAAACTCGGCAAAGCCACCAAGCAGGTCAAGCTTGGTGAATACCAGGTAAATCGGGACGTGGAGCCCGAAGGTGCTGCAGACTTCATGAATGCGCTCGCGCACCTGCCTTGCGTACAGGGCAAACCCCTCGCTGTGATGCTGTGCCAGTTCCGGCAGACTGATGGCCACCAGAATGCCGTTGACCGGTGCTTTGGCACGGTGCTTCTTGAGCAGCTTCAGGAAGGCCAGCCACTCGCTTCGATCCTCGCTTTGCGTGGCATAGCGTCCTGCGGTATCTAGCAAGACGCCTTCGGTAGAAAAGAACCAGTCGCAGTTACGCGTGCCGCCTACGCCCTGGATGCCGCTCTTGTCGCTGAACGGGAAGCTGAGACCGGATTGCAGGATGGCAGAGCTTTTGCCGGCGGCGGGGTGGCCAATGATCATGTACCAGGGCAGCTCATACAGGGCTGCCGCGCCGCTGCTGCTGCCCAGCTTGGATTTCTTGAGGGTGTCGATGGCGGCCAGCAGGCGCTGGCGCAACAGGGTCACTTCGGCGCGCTTCTCTGAGCCGGCATGAATCACGGCGTCATCAGCCTGCTGGCGCAACATTTTTTCCAGCAGGCCACCGGCACGTTTTGCCAGTAGCTGGCCGATCAGCAGGCTGACGACCCATAGCAGCATGATTGCGATGATGCAGCCCAGCCTAGCCTCCATGGTCTCCAGCCCCAGCCACTCTCCAAGAAACCAGACCAAGGCGATCAGGATCAGAAACCCGACCGCCGAGGCCACCTTGGCATGTTGTCGCCAACCTTTTTTCAACACCGTGCTTACCTTCCTATTGGTTTATTGCTTGCGAGCCAGCAGCTGCCTTAGCGAACCGCTGCGCTCAATGTGGCCGTAATCCTTGAAGCTCCAGTTACCTCCCCAGGTCAGCGCTGCCGCCGTGGCCTCTTCGCCCAGTGCCTGATACGCCTGCATTGCCCACGGATCGCGTTCGGAAATCACTACCTTGCCGTTTCGTACCGGGGCCAGATCCACCGCCAGCCCATACTGGTGCTTGCTCTGGCCGCCTTTTGCCTTGGTAACCAGCGTGGCCTGGCCTGCCAATGCATCCTGTCGTTCCGGGCTGCGGTAGCCCTCCAGCAGCGTCATCGGGTAACCACGTGCTTCCAGTCTCGCCATGAGACGAAGCACGGTCTGGACGAAGGCCGCATCCAGCTTGTCCCAGCTACGGTCAGCCCGATTCAGCCGGGGTTGTTCGCTAATGGCGTCGCGGAAAGCTTCCGGGGGTAGCGGTGGTGGCGGAGCCAGTTGCTCCTCCTGCAGCGTCAACTTGATGCGCGAACTGTGCTTGTACTCATTTGGTATGAATTCTTCTGTTTTGTGTAAATTACTGAATAAAAGTGACAAAGCAACCGATGAGGCGGCTAAAGATATCGAAAAAACAGGTAAAAAAGCAATGACAAAGTGTTTTTTTATGGTTTCTATAAGTTTTTTTGTGGGCTGCAGCCTTGCTTCATTGGTGACATAGTGCAGACCAGTCTGCCATCCTGTTTGCAGGGGGTGCTCAGTTTTTCCATTCTTTGTTTTTATAGTAAGTGCTTTATTTATATGTGTTTTTGTGTAAAAAAATCTGAACCCAATCCAGATGATGGTGCAGATCAGCAGCATGGATGCGCCTGGTGCTAGATAAGGTTTCACGTGGTCGAGCCACATCACACTGCCTTTTTTTGATGCGTTTGTAATTAAACGGTTGATTTTAAATAAATATATAAAAATATATTATTTTGCAATTTTTTGTAGAAAAAATGCTTTTCAATTATAATAGTACTTTGGCATGTTTTCCAAGGGTGTCTACGCAGATGCGACATTGCAGAGCCAGAGGGTGGCTATGGACGAGGTGCCTGGGTTGGGGGCTGTTACCGATGGCATTGCTCGTGTCGGGCTGTGCTGGTGATGGCCCGGTCAGGCTTTCCGGGGATGCCGCTGCGATATTGAATCGCGATAGCCGGGGCAAGCCGTTGTCGGTTGTGGTGCGTGTCTATCAGTTGAAGTCAGATCAGGCGTTCAAGCGTTTAAGCATGGAGGCGCTGGCGTCAGGCAAGCCGGAAAAAGATTTGTTGTCGCCGGATCTGCTGGCGTTGCAGGAGCTCACCCTGTTGCCGGGATCGAAGGCGGAGATTGCCGATTTTGTGGTGCTGCCGGAATCGACGTACGTTGGACTGGTGGCGTTGTTTCGGCAGCCGGACAGGCAGTTCTGGCGGTTGCTGTTTGATGCCGACGCGGTGCGCAGCAAAGGGCTGCAGTTTCATGCAGAGGATTGTTATCTGCGCGCGCTCAAGCCCGCCGCCAGGCTCATGCCTGGCCAGCCGGGCTCGTTGCAGGTGGAGTGTCGCTAAGAGCCAGGGGCTCTTGGAGTCGTGTGCGTTTTGATGTATTGGCCGCTGGCCAAACGGATTGAGAAAAGATGCAACAAGCGAAACGTGTGCTGTGGGGAGAGGGAATGTTCCTGCGCCCGCAGCATTTTCAGCAGCAAACATTGTTTTTGGAGCAGGATGCGGCCATCCGGCAGCAGCTGTTGTGTCGGCATGTCTGGGGTGTGCAGCAATTGCGGCTGGACGAGTCAGCCCTCAAGGGCGGCCTGGTAAGGCTGGATGCACTGAGTGTGCTGTTTCGGGATGGCGCACTGTACCAGGCGCCGCAGGCAGCGCCGTTACCACTGTCGCGTGACCTGTCGTCGCTGCCACAGCTGGGGGTGACAACCACGTTGTATGCCTGTTTGGCGGATTTGCAGCCATACGGCGGCAATACGCGTAGTGGTGAGAGCACCGGGCGGCCGTGCCGTTATCACAGCGGCGGCGAGGAGCTTGCCGATCTGTACACGCAGGCATTGCCAGCGGAAGTCGCGGTGCTGGAGCCGGATGTGCGGCTGATGCTCGAAGAAGAAAATCGCGATGGTTACGATGCGATCGCACTGTGCCGGCTGCAGAAAGATGCGACCGGACAGTGGGTGGTAGCGGAGGATTATCTGCCGCCGATGCTGACCATCGCGGCAGCCGGGGCGTTGCCGCAGTTGCTGCGTCGCCTGCTTGATATCTTGCTGGTGAAAAGCCAGGCCCTAGCCGGTGCCCAGCGTGAAAAAGCCAAAAGCGTCATGGAGTTTGGTTCCAGCGATATCAGTGCTTTCTGGTTGCTGCATACCGTCAACCGCAACTTTGCCCGCCTGCGCCACTTGTCGCTAAGCAACCCGCTGCATCCGGAGGCGCTGTACATGGCGCTGGCAGAGTTCTGTGGCGAACTGCAAACCTTTTCTACCCGCTTTGCACTGGCGGATATCCCGGCTTATCGCCATGAGGAGCTGTACCCGGTATTTGCAGCTCTGGACTTGCAGATACGCGAGCTGCTGGAAACGGTGATTTCGGCACGCTATGCGGTCATTCCCTTGCATTCCCCCAAACCTTCTTTCTACATCGGACGACTGGAGAGCGATCGCCTGCTGGAAAACGTCGATTTCTACCTGTCGGTGCAAAGCGAGCAGCCGGCCAGTCAGGTACTGGACAACGTGCCACTCAAGCTCAAGATCGGCGCGCCGGACGATGTCGAGAAGATCCTCAACTCCGCCATGCGTGGCGTGGCGTTGAGCCATGCCGCGCAAACACCGTCTGCCGTGCCGGTGCGGGTGGGCAATCACTACTTTGCCTTGCAGCCGCATGGCGACATCTTCGCCCGCATGCTGCAGTCACGCAGCATCTGCATCTATGTTCCGCAGACCTTGTCCGGTTTGAATCTGGAACTGATTGCCGTTTTCCGTTGAGGCCAACATGAGTCAAGCCACTGTTACCGAAACTGCCGTACCAACCGAGTCAGCTATCACCGTCAGCAGCACGGGACCCAGCATGCGCGAAATGCTGGAAGACGGCGTTTATCTGTTGTTCCTGTTGAAGGACGGCAATGCGCCGGGCAGCAGCGTGGAATTCAATCGCCGTGTCGATCAGTTCCTGCAGCAGTACGAGCGCAATGCCCGCAACTTCGGCAAGTCGGCAGATGCCATTGGCCAGGCAAAGTATGCTTTTTGCGCATTGCTGGACGAAATCATCCTGTCGTCGGATTTTCCTTTGCGCGATGAGTGGGAGCGTATGCCGCTGCAATTGCGCCTGTTCGGTGACCACCTCGCGGGAGAGGGCTTCTTTAGTCGGCTGGAGCAGTTGCGACTCGATCCGGTACGTCATATCGAAGCCCTGGAGGTGTACTACACCTGCCTGTTGCTGGGTTTTCAGGGGCGCTATCTGTTGGAGGGTGAAGAAAAGCTGGGCTATCTCAAGCACAAGCTGGGGCAGGAAATTCAGCAAGTCCGCGGCGGCAAGGCTGACTTTGCGCCCAATTGGCAATTACCGCAGCGCTTCCAGGCCTTCGTGCGGCACGAGTTGCCGATGTGGCTGTATTTTGCCTTGCTGGCAGTCGCTGCTGCGGCAATCTGGGGTTCCTACCACTGGTTGCTGGGGCAGCAACTGGCCGAGCTGTTCGGGATCTAGTGCATGAGTGGCTTGCGACATACCCAGATACTGCCATCCGTGCTGGATCGCCTGCTGGACGACCAGCCTGATCTCAGCCATGGCAGCGAGCAGCTGCTTTTCGAGTTGCCGCAATTTCGCCGTTCCCTGGCGCGCGACCTGGAGGCGCTGCTCAATACCAGAGTCATGGCGCAGCCAGAACTGTATGCCGCCCATCCACTGGCGGATGACAGCATGTTGCAGTTCGGTATTCCCGATCTCAGCGGCATCAGCCTGCTGAATCCGGATGATCGCGAATTGCTGCGCGAACAGCTACGCCGTGCCATCGAGGTTCACGAACCTCGCCTGTCCCGGGTACGGGTGAATCTGGATGCGCCGCGCGAGCTGGAGCGGCACCTGCGCTTCCGGGTAGATGCTGTGCTGAAAGTGCACCCGCACCGCCCGCCGGTCAGCTTTGACGCCACGCTGCAACTGTCTTCCAACGTTTACAAGGTGCAGGGTTGATGAACCTCCCCGACCTGCTCGCCAGCTTCGCGTCCGCCTTCAACCAGGACCAGCGCCTGCTCACCCTGCAACTGGGCGACGGCAGCCGCTGGGGCGAGGCGCTGCTGCCGCTGAGCCTGTCCGGTGACGAGGCGCTGGCCGGCGACTACCGCTTCCGCGTCGAGTGTCTGTCGGCGGATGACGGCATTGAGTTGAAGTCACTGCTCGGCCTGCCGGTGCGGCTTGGCATCGCCAGCGCCGATGGTGACGAGAGCCTGCGCTGCGGCGTGGTCAGCGCCGCCGAGGCGCTGGCGAGTGATGGCGGTTTTGCCCGCTACGCGCTAACTGTCGAGCCGCCGTTCGCGCTACTGCGCCTGCGCCAGACCTCGCGCGTGTTCCAGGATCTGAGCGTCGACGCCATCGTGCGCCAGCTCTTTGCCGAGCACGCCGCGGCCAACCCGCTGTTCGCCGCGGTGCAGAGCCTGGACTTCGCGCTGGCCGGCCCGCTGCCGGCGCGCAGCTACTGTCTGCAGTACCGCGAATCGGACCACGATTTCATCTGCCGCCTGCTGCGCGAAGAGGGACTCTCCTGGCGCTACGAACACCTGGACGGTGAGTCGCCGCAGGTCAAGCTGCTGGCCTTCGACGACCCGTACAGCCTGCCGGCGGCCAACGTTGGCCGCGTGCGTTTCCATCGCAGCGATGCCACCGAGGAAGAGGACGGTCTCACCCGCTGGGACGGTGCACGACAGATCGTCAGCGGCAGCGTGGCGCTGGCGACTTACGACTACCAGCCGGTGGCCACCGGCCACAGCGGCGACGAGACCGCGATCGAGCAGGGGCTGGATGGTGCCCGCCTGCAATCCAGCCTGCA
>NZ_RBID01000007.1 GCF_003633895.1 Vogesella indigofera | reverse complement strand
ATAGTGGTGATCGCTGCAGTCAGAGTGGTTTTACCATGGTCCACGTGACCGATGGTACCAACGTTTACGTGCGGCTTGGTCCGCGCAAACTTTTCTTTTGCCATTTTGCAAAATTCCTAAAATAAAGAACAAACAGTTACAAGGTTGGCCGCATGCGGCCAACCTTGCGCGCCAAATTACTTACGAGCAGTCATCACTGCGTCGGCAACATGCTTAGGAGCTTCAGAGTAGTGCTTGAACTCCATGGAGTAGGTTGCACGGCCCTGGGTTGCGGAACGCAGGTCAGTGGAGTAACCGAACATCTCGGCCAGCGGAACTTCGGCCTTGATCTTCTTGCCACCCAAACCATCATCGTCCATACCCTGAACGATACCGCGACGACGGTTCAGGTCACCCATCACGTCACCCATGTACTCTTCCGGGGTCTCCACTTCCACGGCCATCATCGGCTCGAGGATGCAAGGACCGGCACGGCGCATGGCTTCTTTGAAGGCGATCGAACCGGCCAATTCAAAGGCGATCTGCGACGAGTCGACATCGTGGTAGGAACCGAAGGTCAGACGTACGGTTACGTCAACCACCGGGAAGCCGGCCAAGATACCGCTGGACAGGGTGTTCTGGATACCCTTGTCAACCGAAGGGATGAATTCGCGAGGAATCGTACCACCCTTGATTTCGTCGATGAACTTGTAGCCCTGACCTTCGCCGGACGGCTCCAGAGTGATCTGGGCGTGACCGTACTGACCCTTACCGCCGGACTGCTTGACGTGCTTACCGTCAACTTCAGTAACCGTCTTGGTGATGGTTTCACGGTAGGCAACCTGAGGCGCGCCGACGTTGGCTTCAACACCGAATTCGCGCTTCATCCGGTCAACCAGAATTTCCAGGTGCAGTTCACCCATACCGGAAATGATGGTTTGGCCGGATTCTTCGTCGGTGCGGACACGGAACGAAGGATCTTCCTTGGCCAAGCGGTTCAGGGCAACGCCCATCTTCTCTTGGTCAGCCTTGGTTTTTGGCTCGACGGCAACGTGAATCACCGGCTCCGGGAACTCCATGCGTTCCAGAATCAGTGGCGCATCGGTGGCACACAGGGTTTCACCGGTGGTCACTTCCTTCAGACCGATACCAGCAGCGATGTCGCCGGCACGAACTTCGGTGATTTCCTTGCGATCGTTAGCGTGCATCTGCACGATACGGCCCATGCGCTCTTTCTTACCCTTAACCGAGTTAAGAACGGTATCGCCGGAGTTAACCACGCCGGAGTAGACACGGAAGAACGTCAGCTGACCAACGTACGGGTCGTTCATCAGCTTGAATGCCAGTGCCGAGAACGGAGCAGTGTCGGAAGCTTCGCGAGTCGTCGGGGTACCGTCGTCCAGTTCACCCGGAACCGGTGGCACGTCCAGCGGGCTAGGCAGCAGCTCAACAACCGCATCCAGCATGCGCTGAACACCCTTGTTCTTGAACGCGGAGCCGCACAGCATCGGCTGGATTTCGCAACGCAGGGTACGCTGACGCAGACCGTGAACGATTTCTTCTTCGGTCAGTGCTTCGCCTTCGAGGTACTTGTTCATGGTGTCTTCGTCGACTTCCGCCGCCGCTTCAACCATCTTCTCGCGCCACTCTTCAGCAACCGCTACCAGATCAGCCGGGATGTCGCCGTATTCGAACTTCATACCCTGGGAGGCTTCGTCCCAGATGATGGCTTTCATCTTCAGCAGGTCAACCACACCGGTAAAGCCTTCTTCGGCACCGATAGGCACCACGATAGGCACCGGATTGCCACGCAGACGGGTCTTAACCTGTTCTACGGCACGGAAGAAGTTGGCACCCTGACGGTCCATCTTGTTCACGAAGGCAATGCGTGGCACTTTGTACTTGTTGGCCTGGCGCCATACAGTCTCGGACTGAGGCTGTACGCCACCCACGGCGCAGTAAACCATCACAGCACCGTCCAGTACACGCATGGAACGCTCTACCTCAATGGTAAAGTCCACGTGGCCCGGGGTATCAATGATGTTGAAGTGGTGCTCGGGGAACTGGAGAGCCATGCCCTTCCAGTAGGTGGTGGTGGCAGCCGAGGTAATGGTGATACCGCGTTCCTGCTCCTGCTCCATCCAGTCCATGGTGGCGGCGCCATCATGCACTTCACCGATTTTGTGGTTCACACCGGTATAGAACAGAATACGTTCTGTAGTGGTGGTTTTACCCGCATCAATATGCGCCGAGATACCGATGTTACGGTACCGTTCAATAGGAGTTTTTCTAGCCACGGCCAGAATCCTTTCGCAGGATGATTATTAGAAGCGGAAGTGGGAGAATGCTTTGTTGGCTTCAGCCATACGATGCACTTCATCGCGCTTCTTCATGGCGCCGCCGCGGCCTTCAGCCGCATCCATCAGCTCGCCGGCCAGACGCAGGTCCATGGACTTTTCGCCACGCTTGCGTGCAGCATCGCGCAACCAGCGCATGGCCAGGGCCATACGACGGGATGGACGTACTTCAACAGGAACTTGATAGTTTGCACCACCAACGCGACGGCTCTTAACTTCAACAACCGGCTTGGCGTTAGTCAGTGCAGTATTGAATACTTCAAGAGCGTTCTTGCCGCTCTTCTTCTCGATTTGCTCGAGGGCGCCGTAAATGATGCGCTCGGCAACAGACTTCTTGCCGTCGATCATCACAACGTTCATGAACTTGGACAGATCCTGGCTACCAAACTTCGGATCCGGCAGGACATCGCGCTTCGGGACTTCTCTGCGTCTTGGCATTTCAATTCCTTCAATCTATTCAGTTGAGCTTCATGCTCGCGACTACTCAATGGAGCAGCCACTTACTCGACAGCAAATGCTGCCGCTGACGACCCAAGTAACAATTACTTAGGACGCTTGGCGCCGTACTTGGAACGAGCCTGCTTACGGTCTTTCACGCCAGCAGTGTCCAGGGAGCCGCGAACGGTGTGGTAACGCACACCTGGCAAGTCTTTTACACGACCGCCACGGATCAGCACGACCGAGTGTTCTTGCAGGTTGTGGCCTTCACCGCCGATGTACGAAATCACTTCGAAACCGTTGGTCAGACGAACCTTGCACACTTTACGCAGAGCGGAGTTCGGCTTCTTAGGGGTAGTAGTGTAAACACGGGTGCACACGCCACGTTTCTGCGGGCAGGCCTCCAGTGCTGGCACCTTGCTCTTCGAAACAACCGGGGCACGGCCTTTACGAACGAGTTGGTTAATGGTTGGCATTACTATCAGTTCCTAATTGAATCTTTCGGCGGCACCATACCACCGAGAAGATCGTGGATTATATTTTGGTCAACTGCCAGCGTCAATAAAATAACGCTGCACACCCAATGTTAACCATTGAATGTGCAGCGTTTTTTGCAAAACCGGCTAATTACAGCTGGTTGTCGCTAACTTCGATCTCGGATTCGAGTGCCGACGATTCGGTCGTCGCATCACCGTTCTCGCTCAGGCGACGACGGTTGCGATGGTAAGCCAGACCGGTACCGGCCGGGATCAGGCGACCCACGATCACGTTTTCCTTCAGGCCGCGCAGATCATCTTTCTTGCCCATGATCGCCGCTTCGGTCAGCACGCGCGTGGTTTCCTGGAACGAGGCCGCGGAGATGAAGGAATCCGTCGACAGCGACGCCTTGGTGATACCCAGCAATACGTTGTCGTACTGGGCCGGCATCTTGCCGTCGGCAATCATGTTGTCGTTGGTTTCCAGCACTTCGGCACGCTCAACCTGCTCGCCGATGATGAAATCGGTATCGCCGTTGTCGGTGATGATCACGCGACGCAGCATCTGGCGAACAATCACCTCGATGTGCTTGTCGTTAATCTTCACGCCCTGCAGACGGTAAACCCCCTGCACTTCCTGGCTGATGTAGCGTGCCAGCGCCTCGATACCCTGCAGACGCAGGATGTCGTGCGGATCCACCGGACCGTCGACAATCACTTCACCGCGGTTCACGACTTGACCGTCGTGCACCAGCACGTGCTTGTCCTTCGGGATCAGGCTTTCGTGTGCGTAGCCGTCCAGATCGGTGATGATCAGGCGCTGCTTGCCCTTGGTGTCTTTACCGAAGGAAACGGTACCGGTCACCTCGGCCAGCATGCCGGCATCTTTCGGCGAACGGGCTTCGAACAGTTCGGCCACACGCGGCAGACCACCGGTAATGTCACGGGTCTTGGACGATTCCTGCGGAATACGTGCCAGCACTTCACCCTTGCCCACTTCCTGACCGTCGCGCACGGTAATGATCGCGCCAACCTGGAAGGTAATCGATACCGAAGCATCGGAACCGGCCAGTTTCACTTCATTGCCATTGTCGTCCAGCAGTTTCACCAGCGGACGCAGCATCTTCGACTGTGCCGTGGCGCGGCGCTTGGAGTCGATCACTACCAGTGTCGATAGACCGGTGACTTCGTCGGTCTGCTTGGCAACGGTGGCGCCCTCTTCCACGTTCTCGAACTTCACGCGACCAGCGTACTCGGTGATGATCGGACGGGTATGCGGGTCCCATGTCGCCAGCACGGCACCGGCCTTGATGGTCAGACCGTCGGTCACCATCAGGGTCGCACCGTACGGCACCTTGTGACGCTCGCGCTCGCGGCCAACGTCGTCATGGATCACCACTTCGCCGGAACGAGTGATCACGATCAGCTCGCCCTTGCTGTTGGCCACGTAACGCATCTGGCTGTTGAAGCGCACGGTACCGTTGGACTTACCTTCCACCTGGCTGGCAGCCGCATTTCGCGACGCCGCACCACCGATGTGGAAGGTACGCATGGTCAGCTGGGTACCCGGTTCACCAATCGACTGGGCAGCGATCACGCCGACTGCTTCACCGGCATTGACGCGCTTGCCGCGTGCCAGGTCGCGACCGTAGCACTGGGCGCACAAGCCGTAGCGGGTGTCGCAAGTGATGGCGGTACGTACCTTGACTTCGTCGATGCCGAGGCTGTCGATCAGCTCGATCAGGCCTTCGTCGAGCAGGGTGCCGGCTTCGATCACAGTCTCGTTGCTGGACGGATCCACCACGTCGGTCGCGGTAACCCGACCCAGGATACGGTCGCGCAGCGGCTCGATCACGTCACCGCCCTGTACCACGGCCTTCATCGCGAAACCGTTGCTGGTGCCGCAATCATCCTCGATCACCACCAGATCCTGGGTCACGTCGACCAGACGACGGGTCAGGTAACCGGAGTTGGCGGTCTTCAGTGCGGTATCGGCCAGACCCTTACGGGCACCGTGCGTCGAAATGAAGTACTGCAGAACGGTCAGACCTTCGCGGAAGTTGGCGGTAATCGGCGTTTCGATAATCGAACCATCCGGTTTCGCCATCAGGCCTCGCATACCGGCCAGCTGCTTGATCTGTGCCGCGGAACCCCGGGCACCGGAGTCAGCCATCATGTAAATCGAGTTGAACGATTCCTGATCGACTTCCTTGCCGTCGCGGTCGATGGCCTTCTGTGTAGACAGACCGTCCATCATCGCCTTGGCGATCTTGTCGCCAGTGCGACCCCAGATATCGACCACCTTGTTGTAGCGTTCGCCCTGGGTCACCAGACCCTGACGATACTGCTCTTCGATCTCTTTGACTTCCTTGTTGGCTTCGCCCAGCAGTTCGGTCTTCTTCACCGGGATCAGCATGTCGTCGACGCAAATCGAGATACCGCCACGGGTGGAGTAGGCAAAACCGGTGTACATCAGCTGGTCGGCAAAGATCACGGTGTCGCGGATACCGCAACGACGGAACGAGCCGTTGATCAGACGCGAGATTTCCTTCTTCTTCAGCGCCTTGTTGATGTACTCGAACGGCAGGCCCTTCGGCAGGATTTCCGACAGGATGGCGCGGCCAACGGTGGTGTCGTAGCGCTTGATCACCGGCTGGAACTCGCCCTGCTCGTCCTTGACCCACTCTTTCAGGCGCACGGTGATACGGGTCGCCAGTTCTACCTGACGCGTCTCGTAAGCACGATGCACTTCGGAAGTGTCGGCGAAGACCATGCCTTCGTTCTTGCCGTTTACCTTGTCGCGGGTCATGTAGTACAGACCCAGCACGATATCCTGCGACGGCACGATGATCGGCTCGCCGTTGGCTGGCGACAGCACGTTGTTGGTCGCCAGCATCAGGGTGCGGGCTTCCATCTGCGCTTCGATGGACAGCGGCACGTGTACGGCCATCTGGTCACCGTCGAAGTCGGCGTTGAATGCCGCGCAGACCAGCGGATGCAGCTGGATGGCCTTGCCTTCGATCAGCAGCGGTTCGAACGCCTGGATACCGAGACGGTGCAGCGTTGGTGCACGGTTCAGCAGTACCGGATGCTCGCGGATCACGTCTTCCAGGATGTCCCAGACTTCCGGCACTTCCTGCTCGACCAGTTTCTTGGCGGCCTTGATGGTGGAGGCCAGGCCCAGCACTTCCAGCTTGTGGAAGATGAACGGCTTGAACAGTTCCAGCGCCATTTTCTTCGGCAGACCGCACTGGTGCAGACGCAGGGTCGGGCCCACGGTAATCACGGAACGACCGGAGTAGTCGACGCGCTTACCCAGCAAGTTCTGACGGAAACGACCGCCCTTGCCCTTGATCATGTCGGCCAGCGACTTCAGCGGACGCTTGTTTGCGCCGGTCATCGCCTTGCCGCGACGGCCGTTGTCCAGCAGCGAGTCAACCGATTCCTGCAGCATGCGCTTCTCGTTGCGCACGATGATGTCCGGCGCACGCAGCTCCAGCAGGCGCTTCAGGCGGTTGTTACGGTTGATGACGCGGCGGTACAGGTCGTTCAGGTCGGAGGTCGCGAAACGGCCACCATCCAGCGGCACCAGCGGGCGCAGCTCCGGCGGCAGCACCGGCAGCACTTCCATGATCATCCATTCCGGCTTCATGCCGGAACGCTGGAACGCTTCCAGCACCTTCAGGCGCTTGGCGATCTTCTTGATCTTGGTGTCGGACGAGGTCGACGACAGTTCGCTGCGCAGGGTCTCGACTTCGGAAGTCAGATCCAGGCGCTTGAGCAGTTCGCGTACCGCTTCGGCGCCCATCAGCGCCACGAATTCTTCGCCGTACTCGTCCAGCTTGTCGAGGTAGTCTTCCTCGCTCAGCAGCTGACGTGGCTGCAGGCTGGTCAGGCCAGGCTCGGTCACCACGAATGCTTCGAAGTACAGCACGCGTTCGATGTCGCGCAGGGTCATGTCCAGCACCATGCCCAGGCGGGATGGCAGCGACTTCAGGAACCAGATATGCGCAACCGGCGACGCCAGTTCGATGTGGCCCATGCGCTCGCGACGCACCTTGGACAGGGTGACTTCAACGCCACACTTCTCGCAGATCACGCCGCGATGCTTCAGACGCTTGTACTTGCCGCATAGACATTCGTAATCTTTGACCGGCCCGAAAATACGGGCGCAGAACAGGCCATCACGCTCCGGCTTGAATGTCCGGTAGTTGATGGTTTCCGGTTTCTTGACTTCACCGAACGACCAGGAACGGATCTTGTCCGGGGAGGCGATGCCGATCTTAATCGCATCAAACTCTTCTTCTTGCGTAACTTGCTTAAAGAGATCGAGCAGAGCTTTCATTGCGTCTCCATTCAGGAGGAGCCTGCGGCCAACGTTGGCCGCAGGCAACCTTGCCTAATTAATAACGTTCCAGGTCGATATCCAGGCCCAGCGAGCGGATTTCTTTAACGAGTACGTTAAAGGATTCCGGCATGCCGGCGTCGATCTTGTGTTCGCCCTTGACGATGTTTTCGTAAATCTTGGTACGGCCGGTGACATCGTCCGACTTCACGGTCAGCATTTCCTGCAGCGTGTAAGCCGCGCCGTATGCTTCCAGCGCCCAGACTTCCATCTCACCGAAACGCTGGCCACCGAACTGCGCCTTACCACCCAGCGGCTGCTGGGTTACCAGCGAGTACGGGCCGGTGGAACGGGCGTGCATCTTGTCGTCAACCAGGTGATGCAGCTTCAGGTAGTGCATCACGCCGACCGTCACGCGGCGGTCGAAGGCTTCGCCGGAGCGGCCGTCGAACAGCGTCATCTGCGTCTTGCTGCCGTTGAAGTCCAGATGCGCGGTGTGCTCGTCTTCATCCGGGTACGCCAGCTGCAGCATGTGCATGATTTCGGATTCTTTGGCACCGTCAAACACCGGCGTCGCGAACGGCATGCCCTTGCGCAGGTTCTGCGCCAGGGTCAGGATTTCGTCATCCGACATTTCCGCCAGCGATTCCTGCTTGCCGGTATCGTTGTAGATGCGTTCCAGGTAGGCGCGCAGCGCGCTGATGCCCTGCTGCTGCTTCAGCATGCGGTCGATGCGCTCACCGATACCTTTCGCTGCCCAGCCGAGGTGCACTTCCAGAATCTGACCGATGTTCATCCGCGATGGAACGCCCAGCGGGTTCAGCACGATGTCGACCGGACGGCCGTCAGCCATGTACGGCATGTCTTCCACCGGCAGGATGCGCGATACCACACCCTTGTTACCGTGACGACCGGCCATCTTGTCACCCGCCTGCAGGCGGCGCTTCACCGCGATGTAGACCTTGACCATCTTCTGCACGCCGGGCGGCAGTTCATCGCCCTGGGTCAGCTTGCGCTTCTTGTCTTCGAACTTGAGGTCGAATTCTTCACGCTTCTGCGCCAGGCTTTCCTTGATCAGCTCCAGCTGCTTGGCGATGTCTTCATCGGCCATGCGGATGTCGAACCATTCGTGCTTGGATGGCAGGCCGTCCAGGTAGGCGACGTCGATCTCGGTGCCCTTGGCCAGACGCTTCGGACCGCCGTTGGCCACCTTGCCCAGGATCAGGCGTTCGATACGGCTGAAGGCATCGTTTTCGAAAATACGCAGCTGGTCGTTCAGGTCGAGGCGATAGCGCTTCAGTTCGGCATCAATGATGGACTGGGCACGCTTGTCGCGCTCGATGCCTTCGCGGGTGAACACCTGCACGTCGATCACGGTACCGACCATGCCGGTCGGTACGCGCAGCGAGGTGTCTTTCACGTCGGACGCTTTTTCACCGAAGATGGCGCGCAGCAGCTTCTCTTCCGGCGTCAGCTGGGTTTCGCCCTTTGGCGTCACCTTGCCGACCAGCACGTCACCAGCGGTCACTTCGGCGCCGATGTACACGATACCGGAGTCGTCTAGGCGGTTGGACATGCGCTCGGACAGGTTCGGGATGTCGCGGGAGATTTCTTCCGGCCCCAGCTTGGTGTCACGGGCAACGACCGACAGTTCTTCGATGTGGATCGAGGTGTAGCGGTCGTCGGCAACCACCTTCTCCGAGATCAGGATCGAGTCTTCGAAGTTGTAGCCGTTCCACGGCATGAAGGCGATGGTCATGTTCTGACCCAGTGCCAGCTCGCCCATGTCGGTCGAGGCACCGTCCGCCACCACGTCACCACGGGCAATGTGGTCACCAACGCTGACCACCGGGCGCTGGTTGATGTTGGTGTTCTGGTTGGAACGGGTGAACTTGGTCAGGTTGTAGATATCGACACCGACTTCACCGGCCAGCGCTTCTTCGTCATTGACGCGTACCACGACACGGGTCGCATCGACGTAATCCACTACGCCGCCACGGCGTGCCACCACGGTGGTGCCGGAGTCGGTCGCCACTGCACGTTCGATACCGGTACCGACGAAGGATTTTTCCGGACGCAGGCAAGGCACAGCCTGACGCTGCATGTTGGCACCCATCAAGGCACGGTTCGCGTCATCGTGTTCCAGGAACGGAATCAGCGAGGCCGCCACCGACACCACCTGACCGGTGGCCACGTCCATGTACTGCACGCGATCCGGGGTCGACAGGATGGTTTCGCCTTTTTCACGGCAGGTCACCAGCTCGTCGATCAGGCTGCCGTCATCCGCCAGCTCGGCATTAGCCTGGGCGATGATGTAGCGACCTTCTTCGATCGCCGACAGGTAGTCGATCTCGTTGGTCACCTTGCCGTCGATCACTTTGCGGTATGGCGTCTCGAGGAAGCCGTACTCGTTGGTGCGGGCATACACCGACAGCGAGTTGATCAGACCGATGTTCGGACCTTCCGGTGTTTCGATCGGGCACACGCGGCCGTAGTGGGTCGGGTGTACGTCACGCACTTCAAAGCCGGCACGCTCGCGGGTCAGACCGCCCGGGCCCAGGGCCGAAACACGGCGCTTGTGGGTCACTTCGGACAGCGGGTTGGTCTGGTCCATGAACTGCGACAGCTGGCTGGAGCCGAAGAACTCCTTGATCGCGGCCGATACCGGCTTGGCGTTGATCAGGTCGTGCGGCATCAGGTTGTCGGATTCCGCCTGGTTCAGACGTTCCTTCACCGCGCGCTCGACACGTACCAGACCGGCACGGAACTGGTTCTCGGCCAGTTCGCCGACGGAACGCACACGACGGTTACCCAAGTGATCGATATCGTCCACTTCGCCACGGCCGTTGCGCAGCTCGACCAGGATGGCGATTACCGACACGATGTCTTCTGTCGACAGCACGCCGTCCATCACGTCGCGACGGTGCGCGAAGGTGTCGGACAGCATAGTCTTGAACCACTCCGGCGACTTGTCGTCCAGCTTGTACTGGTAAGTGCGGGTGTTGAACTTCATGCGGCCAACACGGGACAGGTCGTAGCTGTCCTCGTTGAAGAACAGGCGCTGGAACAGTTGCTCGACAGCGTCTTCTGTTGGCGGTTCGCCCGGGCGCATCATGCGGTAGATCGCCACGCGCGCCTGCAGCTGGTCGGCGATGTCGTCGCCGCGCAGGGTGTGCGCGATGTAGCCGCCGTGGTCCAGGTCGTTGATGAACAGCACGTCGACTTCGGCGACGTCATGGATGTCCATCTTGGCCAGCAGGTCGTCGGTGATTTCTTCGTTGGCGCGCGCGATCACTTCGCCGGTTTCCGGGGCGATCACGTTGCGGGCCAGGATCTTGCCGACCAGCACGTCGAACGGCACTTCGATACGGTCAAGGTTGGCCGCAGCGATGTCACGGATGTGCTTGGCAGTAATGCGCTTGTCCTTGGCGACGATCAGCTTGCCGTCTTCGCCAACGATGTCCAGCTTGGCGACTTCGCCCTTCAGACGGTCGGCAACCACTTTCTGGAACACGCCGTTCTTGGTCAGGAAGAAGGTGTCGCAGCTGTAGAATTCGGACAGGATGCGCTCGCTGGTATAACCCAGGGCCTTGAGCAGGATCGAAACCGGCATCTTGCGACGACGGTCGATACGGAAGAACAGCTGGTCCTTGGCGTCGAACTCGAAGTCCAGCCAGGAGCCGCGGTAAGGAATCACGCGGGCGGAGAACAGCAGTTTGCCGGAAGAGTGGGTCTTGCCGCGATCGTGCTCGAAGAACACGCCTGGCGAACGGTGCAGCTGGGAAACGATGACGCGCTCGGTACCGTTGATGATGAACGAACCGTTCGAGGTCATCAGCGGGATTTCACCCATGTAGACTTCGTTCTCGCGCACTTCCTTCACCACCGGCTTGGAAGATTCGCGATCGAGAATGGTCAAACGGATTCGTGCACGCAGGGGCGATGCGAAGGTAATGCCGCGCAGCTGACATTCCTGAACGTCAAACGGTGGCTCACCCAGGACATAGTGTACAAAGTCGAGGCGGGCAAAACCGTTGTGACTTACGATCGGGAAAATCGACTTGAATGCAGCCTGCAGGCCCGCATCCTTACGCTGATCGTACGGCACACCCAACTGGAGGAACTCAGTGTACGAATCAATCTGCGTTGCCAACAGGAATGGGACGTCGAGAACGGTTTTACGCTTCGCAAAGCTTTTACGAATACGTTTTTTCTCAGTAAACGAATAACTCATAGAGTCTCCATTGTGGGGGGTGGCGCAAGAAACCAAACGTCAGCAGCCACAAAACTTGAATGCTGACCTTTAGCGACTTGTTAGAGCATTACAAGCGCAACAAGGCTGGCGGATTTCTCCACCAGCCTCACTAATCTTCCCTAGGGAAGATTATTTTACTTCAGCCTTGGCACCAGCTTCGATCAGCTGCTTGGCAACGTCGTCAGCTTCAGCTTTGGACACGCCTTCTTTAACAGCTTTAGGAGCGCCGTCTACCAGATCTTTGGCTTCTTTCAGGCCCAGACCAGTGATTGCACGAACAACCTTGATCACGTTAACTTTGCTTTCGCCAGCAGCAGTCAGGATCACGTCGAATTCGGTTTGCTCTTCAGCTGCAGCAGCGCCAGCGCCAGCAGGACCGGCAACAGCAACAGCAGCGGCGGAAACGCCGAACTTCTCTTCGAACGCCTTAACCAGGTCGTTCAGTTCCATAACAGTCAGACCAGCAACTGCGTCGAGGATATCTTCTTTGGTGATAGCCATTTGTAAAACTCCTGAATACGGTATGAATCGAATAAATTAAGCGGCTTCGGTTTGCTTTTGCTCGGCCAGAGCGGCCAGAGCGCGGGCGAAACCAGATACCGGAGCCTGCATAACGTAGAGCAGCTTGGACAGCAGCTCTTCGCGGCTCGGGATAGAAGCCAGTTCGGCTACTTCGGCAGCACTCAGTACTTTGCCGTTGTAGGAACCTGCCTTGACAACGATCTTGCTGTCGTCTTTGGCAAATTGTTGCAGCACCTTGGCAGCAGCTACCGGATCAGCAGATACAGCGTAAACCAGCGGGCCAACCATTTGGTCAGCCAGTGCTTCAAACGATGTACCAGCAACGGCGCGACGTACCAGAGTGTTCTTCAGAACACGCAGGTACACGCCGTTCTCACGCGCCTTGGCGCGGAGTTTGGTCATGCTACTAACCTCGATGCCCCGATATTCAGCGATAACGAGAGTCTGTGCATCTGCCAGTTGGGCAGATACCGCAGCTACAACCGCCTTTTTATCTTCAATATTGAGACTCAAGGTCCACCTCCTAGACTGAAATGAAGCAGGATATTCTGCTTCGCTTTGCAGCGGCGACCTAATCAGGAGACATAACAAACGGATGGTGCTCATGGGCGGAATTGAACCGCCGACCTCTCCCTTACCAAGGGAGTGCTCTACCCCTGAGCTACATGAGCCAAATACGTTGAAAGCCTTCTAAGGGTTCACCATCTGCGTAGGCTACTCTTGCGAGCATTAAGTCAATCGACACCTACGGTCTTTGACAATCTGGCAGGCAAAGCCTGCCAGCCCAAAGCCTTTGTGAAACTGCTAGACCGGCGAATTAAACGCCAGTGGTTGCAGTGTCAACGCGCACACCAACACCCATGGTGCTGGATACGGCAATTTTCTTCAGGTATACGCCTTTGGATGCAGCCGGCTTGGCTTTAACCAAAGCGTCAACCAGGGCAACAAAGTTTTCGCGCAGGGCTTCCACTTCGAACGAAGCACGACCCAGAGTGGCGTGAATGATACCAGCCTTGTCGGTACGGTACTGAACCTGACCAGCCTTGGCGTTTTTCACGGCTTCGGCAACGTTAGGGGTAACGGTACCAACCTTCGGGTTAGGCATCAGGCCACGTGGACCCAGGATCTGACCCAGTTGACCGACAACGCGCATTGCATCCGGGGAAGCAATCACAACGTCGAAGTCCAGGTTACCGGCCTTGACTTGTTCAGCCAGGTCTTCGAAACCAACCACTTCTGCACCGGCAGCCTTGGCGGCTTCAGCGTTTGCACCTTGTGCAAACACGGCAACGCGTACCGACTTGCCGGTACCACGTGGCAGCACAACCGAACCACGCACAACCTGGTCGGATTTACGTGGATCCACGCCCAGATTCACGGCAACATCGATGGACTCATCGAATTTTGCAGTAGCAGCGCCCTTAACCAGAGCGATGGCTTCTTCAACGGCATACAGCTTGTTACGATCAACCTGAGCCTTCAGGGCTTGAACGCGCTTGGACAGTTTTGCCATGTTACACACCCTCCACTTCCAGACCCATGGAGCGGGCGGAACCAGCAATAGTACGAACTGCAGCGTCAAGGTCAGCGGCAGTCAGGTCTGGCTGCTTGGCTTTGGCGATGTCTTCCAGTTGTGCGCGGGTCACTTTGCCGACTTTGTCAGCGTGAGCCTTTGCGCTACCCTTCTGGATACCAGCTGCTTTTTTCAGCAGGATGGTAGCAGGAGGGGTCTTCATCACGAAGGTGAAGGATTTGTCTGCGTAAGCAGTGATCACCACCGGAATCGGCAGACCTGGCTCGACGCCTTGAGTCTGGGCGTTGAACGCCTTGCAGAATTCCATGATGTTCAGACCGCGCTGACCCAGCGCAGGACCGATAGGAGGCGATGGGTTGGCTTTACCAGCTGGCACTTGCAGCTTGATGTAGCCGATGATTTTCTTTGCCACGATGTAGACTCCGTGTATGGGTCAAGCGCGGATTAACCGCTCCCCAAGTGAAAGGAGCAAGATTATACCTGCCCCACAAAAAAACAACAACTTAAAGTTTTTCGACCTGACTGAACTCAAGTTCAACCGGGGTATCACGACCGAAAATCTGCACCGAAACGCGCAGCCTGTTACGCTCGTAATTGACCTCATCGACCGTGCCGTTGAAGTCATTGAATGGACCTTCGTTCACGCGAACGCGCTCACCCACCTCGAACAGCACCTTAGGCTTGGGCTTTTCCACCCCTTCCTGCATCTGCTGCATGATGGACTCGACTTCTTTCACCGAAATCGGCGCCGGACGGTTGGCGGTACCCCCCACAAAACCGGTCACCTTTGGCGTACTCTTCACCAGATGCCAGGTTTCATCGGTCATTTCCATCTCGACCAGTACGTAACCAGGGAAGAACTTGCGCTCGGTAATGGAGCGACGACCGTTCTTGATGTCGACCACCTCTTCAACCGGCACCAGCACCTGGCCAAACAAATCCTGCAAACCGTCGCGCTCGATGCGCTCACGCAGCGCCTTTTGCACACTCTTCTCGAAACCGGAGTACGCGTGCACGACATACCAACGCTTTGCCATGATTAACCTCTATTAAGCAATACGTCGTAGAACAGCCACGACAGGGAGGAATCGACCAGCCACATGAACAAGGACAGCACCAGCACGAAGACGAAAACCATCAGCGTCATCTGGGTTGCTTCTTTTCTTGTCGGCCACACCACCTTTTTAGCCTCGACCAGCGACTCTTGCGCATAGAGCACAAACTGCTTGCCTGGCGACGACAGCCAAACCACGCCGGCCGCAATCGCAATCGAGACGACAAAAAGCAGTGCGCGCAGCACACCCTGGTCTGCCGGCAACAGGTAAAAACCAACCACCCCTGCCACCAACACCAGAATCGCCGCAACCAGCTTCAGTCTATCTTGCATTTCCATCTGTCGTTTCCACCATTTACATGCGTCAAAAAGACTAACCGGCGCATAAGCGCCGGTTAGTCTTAATTGGCAGGCCAGGAGGGTCTCGAACCCCCAACCCTCGGTTTTGGAGACCGATACTCTACCAATTGAGCTACTGGCCTAAAACCTATTTATCAAGCGATGATTTTGGCAACAACGCCAGCACCAACGGTGCGACCACCTTCACGGATGGCGAAACGCAGACCTTCTTCCATCGCGATCGGAGCAATCAGCTCGACCTTGATTTCTACGTTGTCGCCTGGCATAACCATTTCCACGCCTTCTGGCAGACTAACAGCACCAGTCACGTCAGTCGTACGGAAGTAGAACTGCGGACGGTAGTTAGCGAAGAATGGAGTGTGACGACCACCTTCTTCTTTGCTCAGTACGTATACCGAACCAGTGAATGTGGTGTGCGGCTTGATCGAACCCGGCTTAACCAGAACCTGACCACGCTCAACGTCTTCACGCTTGGTACCACGCAGCAGCACGCCCACGTTGTCGCCAGCCTGACCCTGGTCCAGCAGCTTGCGGAACATTTCCACGCCGGTGCAAGTGGTCTTGACGGTGTTCTTCAGACCAACGATTTC
>NZ_RBID01000006.1 GCF_003633895.1 Vogesella indigofera | reverse complement strand
CCCACGCCTTCCCATTCCGAACAGGACCGTGAAACGCCTTAGCGCCGATGATAGTGCAGATACCTGTGTGAAAGTAGGACACCGCCAGACGCCCCCTTAAACAAAGCCCAGCTTGAGACATCAAGCTGGGCTTTGTGCTTTGCGTGCAGTGGAAGAACTTTCCACTGCCTTCTCAAAGCCGCGCAGTGCGGACGACACAAGCCCGGCCTGGCGGCCGGGCTTGGTTTTGGGGTGGGCTGCGGCCAACCTTGACCGACCTGGCCGGCTGAATACTGCCGCGCTCAGCGGTTGAACAGTCCCTTGGCGAGGTCCAGCCCTTGCGCCAGCAGGTTGTCGGCGGGCAGCTCGCCACCCGGCGTCAGCTTGTCGATCAGGGTCGGCAGGTGGTCGGCCAGCTGCTGCGACAGCTGGCTGCTGTCCAGTCCCAGTTTGGCGGCGACATCGCCGAGTTGGCTCTGGCCGAGCACCGATTCGATCTGCTCCGGGGTGATGCTGAGGTTGCTGCCGGTGCCGACCCAGGAGTTGACGATTTCGCCCAGCCCGCCGCTCTGGAATTTCTCGACCAGGCCGCTGACGCCGCCGTTTTGTTCCAGCAGCGTATTGGCGCTGCTTAACCAGTTGCTGTCGCCGCCGTTATCCAGCAAGCTGCCAAGTTGATTGAACAGGCTCATGATCGACCTTTCTATTTGGGGGAGATTCTGGTTTAAACCATAGTCCGGTTACAGACAATGCTTTTCGCACGGATGTTCCCTTTGTCATTGCCGGTTTGTGGTGAGACTGGCTAAGCCGCTGTTTTTATTTGTGTTGCCGTGACCGGGTGAGGGCAATGGCGTGGACTTTGCGGCGCGGCTGGCGCATACTGCCGCGTTCGCATTTTGGGAGAGTGTCATGCCGATCAATCATTTCGATATGCAGCGCCTGGCTGCAGTCAAGCTGAAAGACGATATCCGCAAGAAGGGATCGCCGGACCGTTTCGGCAAGGATTCCAACAACGGCAAGTCCGCCGGCAAAGGCCATCCGCTGCTGGGGCAGTTGCTGCAGCAGGTGAAGCCGCAGTCGAAGTAAGCCGTTGCGGCCAACGTTGGCCGCAAATAAAAAAAGCCGCTATTCCTGAGGAATGGCGGCTTTTTGTTTGGGCGGTGTTCAGACGGCGGCGCTGGTTTGCGGCAGGGCGATGCGGTTGTCCTTGCTGAACTGGTAGTCGTGGAACACGTGTTCGGCGCTGAGGATCTGGTAGCTGCCATCGGCGTTGCGATGGGTGGTGTCCTTCAGACGGTAGGTGTAGTGGCCACAGGTCCAGCAGTCGAAGTTACGCATGTGGGTGCACAGGCAGGTCTTGTCCCAGATGCGCACGCGGCGCTCGCCCGGATGGGCAGCGTGTTCGCGGTTGTAGGCGTCGATGTACTGGCAATTGCCGGAGGCATCGAGCAGGTAGCCGTAGGCCTCGCAGTTGGGGCGGATGATGTCGCCGATCGCCGGGCTGCTCTTCAGCATGCGCATCGGGTAGCCGGTCGGCGAGATCTGGTTGACTTCGATCTCGTCTTCGCTGGCCTTGAAGTATTCCTGCTGCACGTTCTCCGGCAGGCCGCATTCGCGGGTGACGGTGAAGCGGGTGGCGACCTGCACGGCAGCGGCGCCCATTTCCAGGAAGTTGGTGGCATCGGTGCCGGTAAAGATGCCGCCGGCCGGGACCAGCGGGATATCCAGCTTCTGTTCGACCAGCCAGTCGCGGATCTCGGCGACGATGGTGGCCAGGTCGTACTGTGCCCAGTCGAGGCCGAAGCCGAGGTGGCCGCCGGCCAGCGGGCCTTCGATCACGATGTAGTCGGGCAGGCGGTTGGTGCGGGCGCTCTTCTTCAGGAACAGCTGCAGCGCGCGCAGCGACGACACGATGATGCCCAGCTTCACGTCGCGGAAGCGCGGGTGGTCCTCAATCAGGGCGAAGCTGCCCAGATGCAGGCCGGCGGCGAGGGTGATGCCGTCGATGCCGGCGTCCATGGCGGCGCGCATGCGGACACGCAGGGTGTCCTTCGGCGCGTTCATGGTCAGCTTTTCCATGCAGTTGATGAACACCATGCCGTCGCCGCGCTTGGCGTCCATGGTGTGGCCAACGTGCAGCTTGGTCGCCTCTTCCAGCAGGCCGAGGTTGAACTGCACCACCGACTTGTCGCTGTTCTCGACGTTGAATTTGTACTGCTTCAGCTTGTCCTTGACGTACTTGGTGTTGAAGCGGCGGTCGGTAACGGTCGGCACCATGGCGTCCGAGATGTGGCCGATGCCGCCAAGACGGGCAGCTTCCAGCGCCAGCGCGGCGGTGGAAATGTCCACGCCCATGCCACCGGTGATGATGGGGACCAGCTCTTTGTCGCCCAGTTTCAGGCGAAAGTCATCTACGCACTTCATTGCTTTGGTGTCCGTTTCCGTGTTGCCGGGGGCCGCGATTCAGGCCGCAGGTCAGCTTTAGAGTAATTGCTCGCTCAATATCATACCATTTTCGGCCCTGCCCGGTCTTGCCGCGTGAGCTGGTGCGGGCGACGGTTTGTGGGGGGCGTCGTGGCGTACAAGGCTGGGACCGCATGCTGCGACCAACGTTCAGCCCTGGTGTGCGGCGCTGGCGGCAGTGTGGCGCCGCTGCATGACACGCTGACGACGTTGCGCGCGCGCGGCAATGACAATTGGCAGTGGTTCTGCTTTGCAAGCAGGGATTGCTGGCTATAGTGATACCTGACAATTGCTATTTCGATGTCATTTCTGGGCGGCCCGTGCTGGCGGTGCCGCGATTGCGTGCTGTGGTGTGTTGAAGAGGCCGGGTTATGGCAGTACTGCTTGGACTGTTGCCAACACTGTTACCCATCCTCGGCCTGTTCGGGCTGTATGTGGCGGTGCTGGCGGTCATCCCCGGCGCGCGGCTGCGCTGGCGCAATGTGGCGCTGGCGCTGATCTTTACCGGCGCCATGCTCTATACCCTGGCCTATCCGTTTGCGGTGGCGCCGGGGGTGTTCCTCGATGCGCGCGGCGCCATCCTCGCGGTCGCCATCCTGTTTGGCGGGCCGTGGGTGGGTGGCATCACCGCGCTGGCCGGCTGCCTGTACCGGCTGCAGCTGGGCGGCGCCGGTGCCGTGGCCGGCGTGTGCGGGCTGATGCTGAACCTGCTGGGCACCCTGTGGCTGTTGCGCTACCAGAGCCGGCCCTTGCTGGCGGCGCAGCCGTTTCCGGCGTCGATGCCGCTGGTGGCGCACCCGCTGCGTCTCGGCCTGCTGGTCGGCTGCTGGGCCGGGCTGGCAGAGGCGCTGTCGCTGCTGCTGATCCCGCCGTGGCAGCAGGGCTGGCGGCTGTTTGTGGATTCCGGGCTGACGCTGGCCGGCGTGCAGCTGCTCGGCTTTTTCGTGATGGGCAGCCTGTTGTGGACCTATCACCAGCGCCAGCTGCTGGAGCTGGCGTTGCGCCGCGCCGAACTGGACCTGCTGCTGGCGCGGCAGGAGCGCGACGAACGCTTCGAGGTGATCTTCGAGCAGGCCGCGGTCGGCATCGCGCTGGTGGCGCCGGACGGCAGCCTGCTCAAGGTCAACGGCAAACTGTGCGACATCCTCGGCCTCGACCGCGCCGAGCTGGTGGCGCGCACCTTCCAGGCGGTGACCTACCCCGAGGATCTGGATGCCGATCTGGCGCGGGTGGCGCAACTGCTGGCCGGCGAGATCGACACCTACCAGCTGGAAAAACGCTACCTGCGCGGCGATGGCGCCCTGGTGTGGGCCAACTTGACGGTGTCGCTGGTACGCCACGGCAATGGCCGGCCGCACTACTTCATCAGCTTTATCGAGGACATCAGCGAGCGCAAGGCCTACCAGCAGCAGATCAGCACACTGGCGTTCCAGGACGTGCTCACCGAGCTGCCCAACCGGCGCCTGTTCCTCGACCGGCTGCGCTACGCGCTGGTGCGCAGCGAGCGCAGCGCACTGTATGGCGCGATCCTGCTGCTCGACCTCGACCACTTCAAGACCCTCAACGACACCCAGGGCCACGATGTCGGCGACAGCTTCCTGCAGTGCATCGCGCTGCGCCTGCGCGAGTGCGTGCGTGCCGAGGACACCGTGGCGCGGCTCGGCGGCGACGAGTTCGTGGTGATCCTGGAAGGGCTGGCCAAGGACGAGGCCAGGGCGGCCAGCCGCGCCGAGCAGCTGGCGGAGCAGATCCGGCTGGCGGTCGGGCTGCCGTTTTCCTTCGAACGCAAGGACAGCCCGCGCGTGTTCCAGACCACGGCCAGTATCGGCATCGGCCTGTTCCATGGCGACCACGCCGCGCTGGACGACCTGCTCAAGCACGCCGACCTCGCGCTGTACGACGCCAAGGCCGCCGGCCGCAACACGCTGTGCTTCTACAATATCGAGATGCAGTACGCGCTGGAGATCCGCGCCGTGATCCAGAATGCGCTGTACCACGCGCAGGAGCTGAACGAGCTGCTGATCTATGCCCAGCCGCAGGTCGATCGCGGCGGCCGCCTGGTCGGCGCCGAGCTGCTGCTGCGCTGGCATCACCCCAAGGTCGGCTGGATCTCGCCGAGCCAGTTCATCCCGCTGGCGGAGGAAACCGGCACCATCCTGTCGATCGGGCAGTGGGTGCTGCGCAGCGCCTGCCAGACGCTGGCGCGCTGGGCCCGCCAGCCGCAGTACGCGGCGCTGACGCTGTCGATCAATGTCAGCATCCGCCAGTTCCGCCACGCCGGCTTCGTCGACGAGGTGCGTGCCATCCTGGCGGAAACCGGCGCGCCGCCGGCCCGGCTGAAGCTGGAGTTCACCGAGAGCATCGTCATCGACAACGTCGACGATACCGTCCGCAAGATGAACCAGCTGCGCCAGATGGGCATCCGCTTTTCGATGGACGACTTCGGCACCGGCTATTCCTCGCTGTCCTACCTGAAAAAGCTGCCGCTGGACCAGATCAAGATCGACCAGAGCTTCATCCGCGACATGACCAGCGACGCCGACGATGCCGCCATCGTCACCGCCATCCTGTCGATCAGCCGCAGCCTGTCGCTGCAGGTGGTGGCGGAAGGGGTGGAAACCGAGGCGCAGCAGCAGTTTCTCTACGACCACGGCTGCGAGTTGTACCAGGGCTTTCTGTACGGCCGGCCGATGCCGCTGGCGGAGCTGGAGCAATTCCACCAGCACGTGCGCTGACGCTTGGCCGCGGCACGGCCTCGCCATGCCATCCAAGATTTCTTAACGAATTGCCGCTCCCGGTTTTCATGGTTAGCCGTTACTCTGCGTGTTACGCAGTGAATTCCTACTTCTCATGTTCCCCGCGTCCGCGCCGGCCCCGGATTCATTCCGCCTGTGGCCGCCGTGGTGGGCGCGGGCTTAACGGCAGGCATAGTCATGAAGCACAAACCCCTCCTGGCGGTGGCGGTCATCACGGCGCTGGGCGGCGCCATCTGGTGGCAGCAGGGCGCCAACTCCTCGGCACCGGCCGACGCCGCGCGCGGCAAGCGCGCCACCAGCGTCGAGCTCAGCCCGGTCAGCAGCGCGCCGGCCAGCATCCGCCTCAGTACCAACGGCAATGTCACCGCGCTGGACCGGCTGGAGTTGCGGCCGCAGGACAGCGGCGTGATTGCCGCCATCCGCGTGCGCGAAGGACAGCAGGTCGTGGTGGGCGAGGTGCTGGTGCAGCTGGATGCCGCCGCCGAGCGGGCGGAGCTGGCCAAGGCGCGCGCCGCGCTGGCCGCCAACCAGGCGCAGCTGAACATTGCCCGCCGCGAACTCTCGCGCAGCCAGGAGCTGAAGCAGCAGCAGTTCATCTCGCAAAGCGCGCTGGACACGGTGCAGGCCAGGGTGGAATCGCTGGCGGCCAACCTGGCCGCCGACCGCGCGCAGATCGACGCGGTGCAGGTGCAACTGGCGCGCAAGACGCTGCGCGCACCGGTGGCCGGCCAGGTCGGCGCCATCAGCCTGTCGCCGGGGGCGCTGGTGCAGCCGTCGATGGCGCCCCCGCTGCTGACCATCACCCGCGTCGCGCCGGTGGCGGTCAGCTTCTACCTGGCGGAACGGCAACTGCCGGTGGTGCGCCAGGCCCAGGCGCAGGCGCCGCTGACGGTGTACGCGCTGAACGAGGCCGATGGCAGCTGCCATCAGGGGCAGCTGAGCTTCATCGACAGCGCGGTGGACAGCAGCAACGGCAACGTGCTGCTCAAGGCGCAGTTTGCCAATGCCGGCAAGGCGTTGTGGCCGGGGCAGTTCGTGCGCGTGACGCTGGATGCCGGCCACTACCGTGACGCGGTGGCGCTGCCGGTGGCGGCGCTGATTACCGGCCCCGACGGCCAGTTCACCTATGGCGTGGGCAAGGACAACAAGGTGCGGCGTCTGCCGCTGACGCTGCTGGCGGTGCAGGACGAGCAGGCCATCGTGCGTGGCGTGGCCCCCGGCACGGCGGTGATCAGCAGCGGCGGCCAGAACGTGCGCCCCGGCGAGACGGTGACGGTAGCCCGTGCCAAGCCGCGCGCAGCGAAGGCCGCCGTCCAGCCTGAAACGGTAGCCAGCTGCCCGCTGCCTGCGGCCAACGTTGGCCGCACGGCGGAGGCCTCCGCCGCGGCCGGGGCGGCGCCATGATGAACCTGTCCGAATTGTGCATCCGCCGTCCGGTGATGACGGTGCTGCTGTGCCTGAGCCTGGTGATCGGCGGCCTGCTGGTGCTGGGGCGGCTGCCGATCGCCGCGCTGCCGAGCTTCGACACGCCGACCATCAACGTCTCCGCCAACCTGTCCGGCGCCAGCCCGGAAACCATGGCCTCGTCGGTGGCCACGCCGCTGGAAAAGCAGTTCGCCACCATTCCCGGCATCAACATCATCAGCTCCAGCAGCACCCAGGGCAGTACCTCGATCACGCTGGAATTCGTCTCCGGCCGCGACATCGACGCCGCCGCGGTCGACGTGCAGGCCGCGCTGCTGCGCGCGCAGCGCGGCCTGCCGACCGAGATGACGCAGCTGCCGTCCTATCGCAAGGTCAACCCCGCCGACGCGCCGATCCTGCTGCTGGCGGTGAACTCGCCGTCGCTGGCGCTGACCGCGCTCAACGACTACGCCGAAAACCTGGTGTCGCCGACGCTGTCGACGCTGGACGGCGTGGCGCAGGTGCAGATCTTCGGCCAGAAGCGTTACGCGGTGCGCATCAAGCCGGATCCGCAGAAGCTGGCGGCGCTGGACCTGACGCTGGAAGACATCGCCACCGCGGTGCGTGCGGCCAACGTCAACACCCCGCTGGGCACGCTGGAAGGCCCGGCGCAGATCCTCACCATCCAGAGCAACCGCCAGCTGCGCAATGCCGCCGAATTCGCCGCGCTGGCGATCGCGCAGCGGCAGGGCAGCGTGGTGCGGCTGGCCGACGTGGCGACGGTGGAGGACAGCGTGGAAAACCTGAAGACCGGCAGCTGGGTCAATGGCGAGCGCTCCATCGTGCTGGCGGTGTTCCGCCAGGCCGACGGCAATACCGTGGCGGTGGTCGACGCCATCCGCGCCGCGCTGCCGAAGCTGGAAGCGCAGCTGCCCGGCTCGGTGCGCATCGCGCCGCTGAGCGACCGCTCGGAGTCGATCCGCGAGGCGGTGCACGACGTCAACCTGACGCTGATGCTGACGGTGGCGCTGGTGGTGATGGTGATCTTCATCTTCCTGCAGCGCGCGGCGGCGACGGCGATTCCGGCGCTGTCGCTGCCGGTGTCCATCATCGGCACGCTGGCGCTGATGTTCTTCCTCGGCTTCAGCCTCAACAACATCACGCTGCTGGCGCTGACGCTGGCGGTGGGGCTGGTGGTCGACGACGCGGTGGTGGTGCTGGAGAACATCGTGCGCTACCGCGAGCAGGGCTTGTCGGCGCTGGAGGCGGCGCTGCGCGGCTCGCGCGAGGTGGCGTTCACCATCGTGTCGATCTCGCTGTCGCTGGTAGCGATCTTCATCCCGATCTTTTACATGGAGGGCGTGATCGGGCTGCTGTTCCACGAGTTCGCGGTGGTGGTGACCATGGCGGTGCTGGTGTCGGCGCTGGTATCGCTGACGCTGATCCCGATGTTGGCCGCACGCTTTTTGCGCGGCGACCAGTCGCATAGCACGCTGCACAATCCGCTGGCGCGCAGCTTCGAGCGCGCCTTCGCCGCGGTGCTGGCGGCGTACCAGCGCACGCTGGACGGGGCGCTGCACTGGCGCCGCACCACGCTGCTGGTGGCGCTGCTGACCTTCGCCGGTTCGGCGTGGATGTTCATGGCGATCCCGAAGGGCTTTTTCCCGAACGAGGACAACGGCCAGATCACCATCATCACCGATGCCGGCCAGGACGTGTCCTACCAGCGGCTGGCCGAGCTGCAGCAGCGCGCCAGCGACATCGTGCGCGACAACCGCCACGTCGCCAGCGTCACCTCGTCGCTGAACAGCGGCGGCGGGCGCATGTTCGTGTCGCTGAAGCCGCGCGGCCAACGTCCGGACATGGACAGCGTGGTCGGCGAATTGCGCCGCGAGCTGGGCCGCGTCACCGGGCTGACCTCGTTCATCAACCCGGTGCAGAGCCTGCGCCTGGGTGGCCGCTCCTCCAAGAGCCGCTACCAGTACGTGCTGCAAAGTGTGGAGTCGGCGGCGCTGTACGAGTGGTCGGACAAGCTGGAACGCGCGATGCGCGCCGAGCCGATGTTCCAGGATGTGACCAGCGACGCCCAGCTCAAGGGGCTGCAGGCGCAACTGCTGGTCAACCGCGAACAGGCGGCGCAGCTCGGCGTCAGCCTGCAGGCGATCCGCAACACGCTGTACGCCGCCTTCGGCCAGCGCGAGGTGTCCACCATCTACACCCCGTCGGACAGTTACCCGGTGGTGATGCAGCTGGACGAGCGCTACCGCATCAACGAGAACGACCTGACGCGGCTGTCGGTGCGCAGCAGCAACGGCACGCTGGTGCCGCTGTCGGCGCTGGCCAGCGTACAGCGCAATGTCGGGCCGGTGTCGGTGAACCACCAGGGCCAGCTGCCGGCGGTGACGGTGTCGTTCAACCTCGCCCCCGGCGTGGCGCTGGGCGATGCCGACACCCGACTGAAGGCGATCGCCGCCGACATCGGCCTGCCGGCCAGCATCTTCACCAGTTACGGCGGCGACGCCGCCGCCTTCGCCCAGTCGCAGGGCAGCCAGACCGTGCTGCTGGCGGTGGCGGTGCTGGTGATCTACGTGCTGCTGGGGGTGCTGTACGAGAGCTACATCCACCCGCTGACCATTCTCGCCGGCCTGCCGTCGGCGGCGATGGGCGCGCTGGGGGCGCTGATGCTGTTCGGGCAGGAGCTGACCATCATCGCCAGCATCGGCATCCTGATGCTGATCGGCATCGTGAAGAAGAACGCGATCATGATGATCGACTTTGCGCTGGCGGCGCAGCGCGAGCAGGGCATGACCCCGTTCGACGCCATCCGCACCGCCTGCCTGCTGCGGCTGCGCCCGATCCTGATGACCACGCTGGCGGCGATGATGGGCGCGCTGCCGATTGCGCTGGGGCTGGGCGCCGGCGCCGAACTGCGTCAGCCGCTGGGGCTGGCGGTGGTCGGCGGGCTGGTGTTCTCGCAGCTGATCACGCTGTACATCACCCCGGTGCTGTATCTGTGGTTTGACCAGCTGGGGTCGCGGCGCGTCGCCGTGCCGCAGGCGGCGTAGCGCATTCGTTGCCCACCGGCATCGCGACAGCCCGGGGCCTGCCCGCGGGCTGTCGCTTTTTGTCGCCGTCATTTGGCGTGATTTGATAGTCAATGCTTTATTTAAACGTAGTCATTTACTGACAACTACATCAACCCTGCTGCCAGCAGGGTTGGCCGCAGTGCGTAGCGCTGCGCCTTGATTGCCGCCCCGCAGTGCGCACGGCATAATCGATTGATTATCAAACGACAAATGAGATTTACATGGCAATGCTGGGCCTGCGGGGAAAATCGTTGCTGGCGTTATTGCTGGCCTGTGTCATTGCCTTGGTGCCGGCGGCGCTGATCGGCTGGCAGGTGGTGGACAGCATCCGTACCCACTTCGGCGAGGCGTTCGCGCGCAACACCACGCTGCTGCAACGCGAGAAGATCTTCGCGCCGCTGTCGCGCGAGCTGGCGCTGTCGCTGCGGCTGGCCGATTCCGAGGTCACCCGCCAGTGGCTGCGCGACGAGACCGACATCGCCAAGCGCGAGCTGTTCTTCCGCGAGGCGGAGGGCTACCGCCGCGATTTCCGCGACCACTCCTACTTCCTGATCAGCAACCGCACGCACGCCTACTACTTCAACGACGGCAAGAGCCCGCACACCGAATCCGCGCGCTACCTGCTGCGCGCCGACAAGGCCGACGACAGCTGGTACTTCAATACCCTGCGCGATACCGCCACCTTCAACATCAACGTCAACCACGACAGCCAGCTGAAGGTGACCAAGGCGTGGATCAACGTCATCGTGCACGAGGGCGGCCAGAAGGTTGGCCTGGCCGGCACCGGGCTGGAACTGACCACCTTCCTCAACGATTTCATCCGCAGCCGCGAGGCCGGCATCACGCCGATGATCCTCAACCGCCAGGGCGCGATCCAGGCGCACCCCGATCCGCGGCTGATCGCGCTCAATTCCGCCTCCGGCAAGGGGCAGGCGGCGCGTGGCTTGCAGCTGGGCGATGCCCAGGAGCAGCAGGCGCTGCGGCTGGCGATGCGGCAGGCCGAATCCCGTCCCGGCGAGGTGGCCATGCTGTGGGCGACGCTGGGCGGCAAGCAGCAGCTGCTGGCGCTGAGCTTCATCCCGGAGCTGGGCTGGCACGTGGTGACCGCGGTGGACCTCAATGCGGCGCGGGTGTTCGACGGCCCGTGGCTGACTCCGGCGCTGATCGCACTGGCGGTACTGCTGGCGGCGCTGCTGCTCGGCTTTGCCTACGCGGTGGAAAAGCTGGTGTTGCGCCCGATCAGCCAGCTGCGCAAGTCGGCGCAGGCGATGGCGGCCGGGCAGTATGAGGTGGCGCTGCCGGCGGAGCGCGACGACGAGATCGGCGAGCTGAGCGCCGCCTTCGGCGTGATGGCGCACAAGGTGTGCAGCCATACCAGCGAGCTGGAGCACCGCGTGCGCGAACGCACCCGCGCGCTGGAAGAGGCCAACCGCGAGATGGCGGCCGCGCACAAGAAGATCGACGATTCCATCGACTACGCCAGCCTGATCCAGCGTGCGATGCTGCCCGACCGCCAGCTGGTGCAGGCGCTGGGCGAGAAGCACGCGGTGCTGTGGCGGCCGCGCGACGTGGTCGGCGGTGATTTCTACGTCTACCGTGCCGGCGACCATACCCTGCTGTTCGGGGTGGTCGATTGCGCCGGCCACGGCGTGCCGGGCGCGCTGATGACGATGCTGGCGCACGCCGCCATCGACCAGGCGATCGTCGACGTCGGCATGGACGATCCGGCCGGCATCCTCACCCGCTGTGACCGCATCCTGCGCGGCATGCTGCGCGAGGAGCGTAGTGGCCACGTGCTGGCCACCAATATGGACGCCGGTTTTGCCTGCGTCGACCTGCAGGCGCGCACGGTGACCTTTGCCGGCGCCAAGATCGCGCTGTACTACAGCGACGGCGACGATGTCGGCGAACTGCCCGGCGCGCGGCGCGCCATTGGTGACAAACGCATCGGCGAGTACCAGAATGCACAGTTGCCGCTGCAAGCCGGCCGCAGCTTCTACATGACCACCGACGGTTTCCTCGACCAGGCCGGTGGCGAGCTGGGCTTCGGCTTTGGCAGCAGCCGTTTTGCCGAGATGATCCGTCGTCACGCGCGCCTGCCGCTGGACGAGCAGGGGCAGGCATTCAGCGCCACGCTGGCCGAGTACCAGGGCCGGCACGCGCAGCGCGACGACATCACCATGCTGTGTTTCCGTTTTGACTGATGCTCAACCAAGGGGAGCTTCCATGGAACCGTTTGACCTGTTCAGCATGCGCGAGAGCTATAACCGCCAGCAGATCATGCTGTGCTTCAATGGCCCGATCTCGCGCAGCCTGATCGAGGAAATTGGCAACGCGCTGCGCAACTATCTGGCGGCGGATCACGCACACCCGTCATCGGCGATGGATGTGTTCGGCGTCTACATCGAGCTGACGCAGAACATCCGCCACTACGCGCAACAGAAAGGCTGGACCGAGACCGACGCCAGCGCCACCGTGGTGGTGGCGCGCAACGACGCCGGCCACTACGTGGTGTCCGCCGGCAACATCATCGAGCAGGCCGACGGCGAGGCCCTGCTGGCCTGCATTGACGAGCTGGCCGGCCTCGACAAGGCGGCGCTGAAGGCGCGCTACAAGGAGCAGCTGCGCAAGCCGCGCGAGGCCGAGGCCGCCAGCGGCGCCGGGCTGGGGCTGATCGACATCGCCCGCAAGTCCAGCGCGCCGCTGCAGGGCAGCCTGCGCCAGTTGACCGATGGCCGCGCCTTTGTCAGACTGCGCGCCGAGATCTGAACCATTACCGAGCACCCAGAAGATGAGCAACTTCTCCATCCCCGGCAGTCAATCCACTCCCGCCATCGACGGCGACTGGGACCACGGCACCCTGTCGATGCAGGGGGATTCCTATCCGGAAAACTCCTACGAACTGTTCCAGCAGGTGTTCAGCTGGGTCGAGCGCTTCCTGCTGGAAGCCGGCCGCCCGCTGACGCTGGAGCTGCGCCTGTTGTACCTCAATACCAGCAGCATCAAGGCGATGATGGACATCCTCGATCTGCTGGAAGAAGCGCACCACGACGGCAAGCCGGTGGCGGTGAACTGGCGCTATGACCCGCGCAACGAGCGGGTGGCGGAACTGGCCGAAGAATTCAAGGAAGACTGCACCTTCCCGTTTGCCATTGTCGCGCTGGATTCGGCAGCCAGCGCATCATGAGCCGCGACAACGGTGAGCTGGAAGAGCTGATCAAGCGCCTGCTGGCGGATCCGGACCTGCGCGAGCATCCGCTCAATTTCGCGCTGGGCCAGCTGTGGTTCCAGTACCGCGAGCTGCTCAACCGCATGGAGCGCATCACCCGCATGTCGGACGCCTACCAGAGCATGGCGCGGCAGCGCGAGCTGAGCTTGGCCGAGCGCTTCGACAAGCAGCTGCGCCAGCTGGAAAAGGTGGCGCGCATTTCCGACCGCTACCAGCACATGATGCGCGAGCTGAACATCGCGCTGAAGGAAGCGGCCACCCACGACCCGCTCACCGCGCTGGCCAACCGCCGCCCGCTGATCGAGCGCCTGAAGGCGGAGATGGAGCGCAGCGAACGCCTGGGCCACAGCTTCTGCGTCGCCATGCTCGACATCGACCGCTTCAAGCGCATCAATGACGGCCACGGCCACGATGTCGGCGATACCGTGCTGATCGAGACGGCGCGGGTGATGGAGGCGGAGGTGCGCGAGTACGACCTGTGCGGCCGCTGGGGTGGCGAGGAATTCCTGATCATCCTGCCGGAGTCGACACTGGCGCTGGCCGACGACATCGTCCGCCGCGTGCGTGGCTGCATCAGCCAGCTGAAGGTGCGCGTCGGAGACGAGGTGCTGTCGATCACGGTCAGCGCCGGGCTGGCGCAGTACCGCGGCGACGGCGAGAGTTATTCCGAGCTGCTCAACCGTGCCGATGCCGCATTGCTGCAGGCCAAGCGCGACGGGCGCGACAGCCAGCAACTGGCCGTCTGATCCGCCAGCCGGCGGCTAGCGCGGCCGCTGGTGGTGAGCGGTTTCCCCTGCGGCATTGCCGTCCTGCCTTTTCCCCCGGATTTCCCCTTTCGCCTCACGTCGAGCGCCGGCATCAGCCGGTGCCGGCGCTCGCTTCGGCAAATTCCGCCAGCGCCCAGTCGCGGAACGCGATCACGCTCGGCAGGTCGGCCAGCTCCTGCGGGTAGATCAGGTAGTAGGCCCACTCGGTCTGCAGCGCGATGTCGGACAGCGCGATCAGGCTGCCGTTGGCCAGTTCCTCGCCGATCATGCTCTCGTCGGCGAGGGTGATGCCCATGCCGCGCAGGGTGGCGGTGATCGCCAGATCCAGCGTGTCGAAGGTGTAGGCGTCGAGATTGCCGCTGACTTCCACCCCGGCCAACGTAAACCAGTGATGCCAGAAGTTGTCGTCGTGCGACGGGTGCAGCAGCGGGTAGTCGCGGAACGCTTCCGGTGCCGGCGGCGTGGCGTTGCCGAGCAGTGCCGGCGCCGCGACCGGGATGAAGCGCGCCGGGCGCAGGCGGTGGTAGACCAGCCCCGGCTCCTTGGTCAGGCTGGCCTGGAACGAGATGTCGTACTCGCGGCTCTTGAAGTTGGGGTCAAAGCCGGTGATCGAGATCATGCTGACGATCAGCTCCGGGTGGCGGGCGCGGAAACCGGCCAGCTTGGGCAGCACCCAGCGCGCGGCAATCGACGGGCTGGTCTTGATGCGCAGCTCGCGGCTGCGGCGGTTGATGGCGTCGCTGGCCGCCTCGATGCGGTGAAAGGCGTCGCGCACCGCCGGCAGCAGCGCCATGCCCTCCGGCGTCAGCGCCAGCCCGCGCGCCTGGCGCACGAACAGCTGCAAGCCGTAGTGCGCTTCCAGCGACTGGATGTGGCGGCTGACCGCGCCCTGGGTCAGGTGCAGGGTGTCGCCGGCGCGGGTGAACGACAGCTGTTCGGCGGCAACCAGGAACACGCGCAAGGCATTGAGGGGAGGGAGTTTCATCTACGGATTCGCCATGAGTTTTATGCATGGTAAACATGCGTATTAATGCTTTGTCAACCATGGGTCTTGCCCGTATTCTCTAGCGCGCTGCCGATAAAGATGAACGACTTAGCGCACTGTACGGCGCCCCTTGCCGAGGTGCATTATTTTTGAGCAATGCAATATTCTCATGCGCTGCTCCGGCGCAAGATTGTTTTTGTTCTGCCTGCTTTTTTGGCATGACCCGCTTGCGGCGGGTGGCCAGACGAATGAAGGGTGTGCTTGCGGCGATGCCGGCAAGCGCATCATGAGGAACCTGCCCTGTCCGACAGGTGTGTGGTAGGCGTGATGCTGCAGCAACGAATGGGTCGTGCTGCGGCGGATCACCACGGTGTCCGGCGTCGCCGGGTACTGGCTGTATCGCCCTGTTTGTCAGGGTTTGCTCTGTCTCACGGTGTCCCGCCGGATCATGATCCGGCGGGGTTTTTTTTGCCTTGCGGCCAGGGTTGGCCGCAACGGCGTCCGTTCAGATCTCCGCCCACATCCGCAGCAGGTTGTGATACAGCGCGGTCAGGTTTACCACTTCCTCGCTGTCTCCCACCTGCTGGCGCAGCGCGATGATCGACATGTCCATGTCGAACAGCATCGCGCGCTTGGCGTCATCGCGGATCATGCTCTGCGTCCACATGAACGAGGCCAGCCGCGCGCCGGCGGTGACCGGCTCCACCCGGTGCAGGCTGGTGGACGGGTACAGGATCATGTCGCCGGCCGGCAGCTTGACACTGTGCAGGCCGTAGGTGTCTTCCGCCACCAGCTCGCCGCCCTGGTACTCGTCCGGATTACTGAAAAACAGCGTGCACGACACGTCGGTGCGCACGTACTGGCCGGAGAGCGGGTCGCTGCGGATGGCATTATCGACGTGATTGCCGTAGGTCATGCCGCCCTGGTAGCAGTTGAACATCGGCGTCATGGTGACCTTGGGCAGCGCCGCCGACATGAACAGCGCATTGCGCGCCAGCGCGCGCTGTACCAGCGCCGCCAGTTCGCGCGCGGCCTCGCCCTGCGGCGGCAGTTGCAGATTGTGTTTGACGTCGAGCGCCTGGTGGCCGGCGGTGGCACGGCCGTCCTGCCACTGGGCATTGGCCAGCAGCATGCGGGCGTGGGACAGTTCTTCGGCGGTGAGGACTTCGGGGATGTGCAGCAGCATGGGGTTTCCTGATCAAAACGGGGTTGGCAGACGCAGGGGACGGGGTGGCGCATCCTGCCAGCGTTTTGGCGAGCGTTCTGCCGCGCTCGCCAAAACGGCCTTGCGGCCAACCTGTGCGCGACAAGGTTGGCCGCAAGGCGCGCGGGCTTAGTACTTGTAACCCACGGTCAGCTGCACCTCACGCGGCGATGCGGCGGAGGCATGGCCGCCGTACAGTGCGTCGTAGTACTTCTTGTTGGTGAGGTTGTTGACGTTGAGGCGCACATTGTACTTGCGCTCCTCGTACGACAGCATCGCGTCGGCACGCACATAGCTCGGTGCGAAACGGGTTCTGGACTGGTCGCTGCTGGAGTCGGCCACGTAGCGCTTGCCGGTGTAGTACAGGCCGACGCCGGCGGTGACCTTGTCGGTCACCTTGTAGGTGGTCCAGATATTGGCGGTCTTCTTCGGCGTGTACTTCGGCACGGCACCCTTGTTGGCGTCGGTCGGTGCGTTGTTGGCCCAGCCCTGGTCGATCTTCGGATCCATCAGCGTGGCACCGGCAAACACTTCCCACTTCTCGCTGAGGCGGCCGGCGATTTCCACTTCGACGCCATCGGTGTGACGCTTGGCGTAGAGAATGGCGACGTCCGGCGACAGCGCGTCGGTGTTGCGTTCGTTCAGCTTCTCGGTGCGGAACACGGCGGCGCGCAGGGTGGCATCGCCGTCGGCCAGATCCCACTTGGCACCGATTTCGTAGTGCTTGTTGCGCTCCGGTTGCTGCTTGTCGGTGGTCAGACCGGCCGACAGGTCGAACTGGTAGGCCTCGCCGGACGGGTTCATCAGGCTGCTGTAACCGAGGTAGTAGCTGGATTCCTTGGTCGGCTGCCAGATCAGGCCGGTACGGTAGCTGAGGCCGCGATCGTCACGCTTGCTGCTGCCGGTTTGCACGCCGGTGGTGGTGTTGTAGGTCTTGTAGGTGCCTTCCAGCTGGTCCATGCGCAGGCCGGCCATCACCTTCCACTGCTGGTTCAGCGCCACGGTGTCGGTGACGTAGGCGGCCAGGTTGCGGGTCACGAAGTCGTTGGAACGGTGACGGGTGTAGCCACCGGTGTAGAAGCCTTCCGGATCGCCGACGCTGCCGACCACGTTCGGCACCGCGCTGCTGGCGCGGATGCTGTAGGCGTTCTGCGTTTCGCGGGTGAATTCCACGCCGGCCAGCAGTTCGTGGCTGAGGCTGCCGGTGTCGAACTTGCCGTTGTAGTCGACGCTCAGCGACTGGGTCTCGTTCAGCGAACCGCGCAGCTTGCCGCTGTAGCCGAGCTGGGTGGCATCGGTGACCGGGGTGCCGGCCGGCGAGTTGCGCAGCTGTGGCTGCGACACGATCACCTGGCGGTCATAGCGGCCGACGCGCAGCTGGGCGGCGATCTCGTTCTTGCTGTCCAGCTTGTGGGTGGCGCGCACGGTGCTGATGTCGGCGGTGATGTCCTCGCTGTTCATACCCTGCAGGCCGTAGTAACGGTCCACCGGCACGTCGATCGGCTGCAGCGTGTTGGGGTCGAACGGCACGCCCAGCATCGGGGTGTTGTTTTCCTTCAGCTGCATGTGCGACAGCACGATGGTGGTCGGTTCGCCGAGGCCGAAGGCGATCGACGGTGCGATGCCGTGGCGCTTGGATTCGCTGATACCGTCCGGGCTGCCGTCATTGGTGGCCATCACGTTCAGGCGGATGGCGGCGGTATCGGACAGCGCCTGGTTGATGTCGGCGGTGCCGCGATAGAAATCGTTGGTGCCAATGGTGGTGGACAGTTCCACCTGTTCGCCGGCAAACGGGGTCTTGCTGACCTGGTTGATCACACCGCCGGTGGAGCCGCGGCCGAACAGCATTGAGCTGGCGCCCTTCAGCACCTCGATGCGCTCGTCGTTGAACGGGTCGCGGTTGTACTGCGCCACGTCGCGCTGGCCGTCGCGGTAGGTATCGCCAAAGGCGGAGAAGCCGCGCAGGATGATGGAGTCGCCGGAGCGGCCGCCCTCACCGGCGACGAAGGTGATGCCGGACACGTTCTTCAGCACGTCCTTCATGTTGATGTCGCCCTGGTCGGCGATCAGCTGGCGGGTGACCACCGAGACCGCCTGCGGTACATCCTTCAATGCCTGCTTCTGCTTGCCCAGCGTGGTGGTGGCGGCGTTGTAGCTGCCACGTGGTGCCTGCTCCGCCTGCACCTTGATGGTTTCCAGTTGCGCGGTATCGCTGCTCTTGGCATCGTCGGCTAGCGCCAGGCCCGGCGCCAGGCTGACGGCCAGCACGCTGGCGAGCATTTTGTTCGGTCGTTTTTTCTGCGCGATGGCGGCAGAGGGGGTGAGATGCCGTTTCATTATTGTGGTGGTCCGTGTGCAAGGTTGAAGACAACACGCGTCCCGCACCACGGCCGGCGGGCCGTGGCGTCAGGGATGGTGCGCGCGGGAAAAATCAGTTAGCCGAAAATCAGTCGGCTTCGGTGACGAAGCCGATACGGCTGACACCGGCGCTTTGCGCATCGGCGAGAGTGATGGCGACCAGCTCGTAGCGCACCGACTTGTCGGCGCGCAGGTGCAGCTCGACTTCAGGGTTGGCCGCAGCGGCCTCGGCAAAGCGGCTGCGCAGCACGCCGGATTCCACCGGCGCGTCGTTCCAGAACATCTTGCCCTCGGCGTTGATCACCAGCCGGATCGCCTGCGGCTTGTCCTGGTGTTGCGCGGCGCTGGCCTGCGGCAGGTCCAGCTTCACCGCATTGGTCAGCAGCGGCGCGGTGATGATGAACACCACCAGCAGGACCAGCATCACGTCGACCAGCGGCGTGGTGTTGATCTCGGCCATCGGCGCGTCGGCGCCCTTGTCAAAACTACCGAACGCCATCTTCACCTCCGCGGGTCAGCAGCTGCGCGTGCAGGTCGTGGGTGAAGTGGTCCATGTCCTGGTTGATGACGCGGTTCAGGCGCACGAAGGTGTTGTAGGCCATCACCGCCGGGATGGCTGCGGCCAACCCTGCCGCCGTGGCGACCAGTGCCTCGCCGATCGGGCCGGCGACGGTGGCGATCGACACCTGACCCTGGGTGCCGATGTTGACCAGCGCGTGATAGATGCCCCACACCGTGCCGAACAGGCCGATGAACGGCGCGGTGGAGCCGATGGTGGCGAGGAAGGTCATGCCGCCCTCCAGCTGCTGCTGTTCCTGCGCCAGGCGCTTGCGCAGCGCGCGGGTCAGGTATTCGTCGAGGCTGCAGCTCTGGCCCAGCGAGCTGGTGCTGTGCTGGCGGTACTGGCGCAGCGCGCCGAGGCCGTCCTGGGTCAGGCGCGCGACCGGAGCCTCGCTGTGCTGCAGTGCGGTTTCCACTTCCGTCCACGACGCGGCCGCCCACAGTGTGGCTTCCGAGGCACGGTTGTCGCGCCGTACCTGCCACGCGCGCCAGCCGCGCAGCGCGATGAAGTACCAGGTGAGGATCGACATCGCGATCAGGATCAGGAATACCGACACCAGAATGGCGTCGCCCTGTTGGAAAGTCAGCATCAGGTTCATGGTTTAGGCTTTGGTAAGGTCGAAGTCGACATTGAAGACATAGGTGTAGGGGATGGCCTCGTTGCCGCGCGTCGCCGGGCGGAAGCGCCAGTTGCGCACCGCCTGCAGCGCGGCGCGGTCGAGGCGCGGGAAGCCGCTGGAGCGGGCAATGCTGACCTCCTGTGCCCGGCCGTCGGCGCTGACCGCCACGCGCAGGCCGACGGCGCCGGCTTCGCCCAGCTCGATCGACAGCGGCGGATACACCGGGCGCGGATTGCCGAGGTGGCCGCCGATATGGGTCGGCGGGACGACCGGTGCCGGCGGGGCCGGTGGCGCGGGCTCGCTACGGCTGGCGACTGGCGCCTCGGCTACGGCTGGTGTCTTGCTGGTGACGGCCTCGGCGCGGGTGTCGGTGGTGATCGCCTTCGGCGACGGCTTGATGGGCGCCGGTAACGGCCGCGGTGCCGGTGCCGCCTTGCGCGGTTTGGCGGTGGCCGTCTTGGCCGGTGCGGGCGGTTGCGGGCGGATGTCCGGTGCCGGCGGCGTCGGAATGGTCACCATTTCCATCGGCAGCGGCTGTGGCGGCTGCGCCGGTGGCGCGGCATGGCTCATCGACAGCAGCAGGCCGACGTGGCCGGCAGTGATGGCGGCCAGCATGGTGTAGCGTGAAAACGAGGATTCCATTGCAAATCATCTTGATAGTAATTCCCATTTATATTATCGATGACGTGGCAACGGGTCAACTTCGGCGTGGTGGTGAGGGGGCTGGCGTCGCTGGCGGGCGGGGATCGGGCGCTTGATTAATGCGCCGCTGACTACATATTGAAAAAGACGATCGACATCCCGTGGTCGCTTTTTCAGTGGGGCAGTGAATGCAGCAGTTTGACGGAACTACCATCGTATCGGTGCGCCGTGGCCAGCGTGTGGCGCTGGGCGGCGACGGCCAGGTAACCCTCGGCAATATCGTGATCAAGTCCACCGCGCGCAAGGTGCGCCGCCTGTATCACGACAAGGTGCTGGCCGGCTTCGCCGGTGGCACTGCCGACGCCTTCACCCTGTTCGAACGCTTCGAGGCCAAGCTGGAAAAACACCAGGGCCATCTGGTGCGCTCGGCGGTGGAGCTGGCCAAGGACTGGCGCACCGACCGCATGCTGCGCCGGCTGGAGGCGATGCTGATCGTCGCCGACAGCGAATCGACGCTGATCATCACCGGCAACGGCGACGTGCTGGAGCCGGAGCAGGGCATCGCCGCCATCGGCTCCGGCGGCGCCTTCGCCCAGTCCGCGGCGCGGGCGCTGTTCGAGAACACCGATCTCGATCCGGAAGTGGTGGTGAAGAAGTCGCTGGAGATCGCCGGCGACATCTGCATCTATACCAATCACAACCACCTGATCGAAACCCTGGGCTGAGTTGCGGCCAACCTTTACTGCGGATATCTCCATGACCACCATGACGCCACAGGAAATCGTCCACGAACTGGACAAGCACATCATCGGCCAGCAGGCCGCCAAGCGCGCCGTCGCCATCGCCCTGCGCAACCGCTGGCGCCGCCAGCAGGTGGCCGAGCCGCTGAAGAGCGAGATCACCCCCAAGAACATCCTGATGATCGGGCCGACCGGCGTCGGCAAGACCGAGATCGCCCGCCGCCTGGCGCGGCTGTCCAATGCGCCGTTCATCAAGGTGGAAGCCACCAAGTTCACCGAGGTCGGCTACGTTGGCCGCGACGTCGACACCATCATTCGCGACCTGGTGGAAGTGGCACTGAAGGAAGCGCGCGACGCCGCCATCGTGCGCAACCGCCACCGCGCCGAAGACGGTGCCGAAGAGCGCATCCTCGACGTGCTGTTGCCACGGCCGCGGCCAGCGGCCGGCTTCTTCACCGAAGAGACTGCGGCCGACAAGCCGGAAGACGGCGCCACCCGCCAGAAATTCCGCAAGAAGCTGCGCGAAGGTGCGCTCGACGACAAGGAAATCGAGATCGAGCTGGCCGAGGCGCCGGCGCGGATGGAAATCCTGAGCCCGCCAGGTATGGAAGACTTCTCCAGTCAGCTGCAGGGCCTGTTCCAGGGCCTCAACGCCGGCAAGAAGAAGACGCGCAAGCTGACCATCGCCGAAGCCTACAAGCTGCTGATCGACGAAGAGGCGGCCAAGCTGGTCAACGACGAGGAGATCAAGGCCGAGGCGCTGCGCAATGTCGAGCAGAACGGCATCGTGTTCCTCGACGAGATCGACAAGGTCACCAGCCGTGCCGAAGGCAACAACGCCGACATTTCGCGCGCCGGGGTGCAGCGCGACCTGCTGCCGCTGGTGGAGGGCACCACCGTCACCACCAAGTACGGCATGATCAAGACCGACCACATCCTGTTCGTCGCCTCCGGCGCCTTCCACCTGTCCAAGCCGTCGGACCTGATCCCGGAGCTGCAGGGCCGCTTCCCGATCCGCGTCGAGCTGGACTCGCTGTCGGTCGACGACTTCAAGGCCATTCTCACCAATACCGACGCCTGCCTCACCCGCCAGTACCAGGCGCTGCTGGCCACCGAAGGCATCGAGCTGGTGTTTGCCGACAGCGGCATCCAGCGCCTGGCCGAGATCGCGTGGCAGGTGAACGAGAAGACCGAGAACATCGGTGCGCGCCGTCTCTATACCGTGATGGAGAAGCTGCTGGAGAGCATCGCCTTCGATGGCAAGGCTGGTCGTTTCGAACTGGATGCTGGCTACGTCGACAGCAAGCTGGACCTGCTGGCGCAGCGCGAGGACCTGGCGCGCTACGTTCTATAAGTACAAGCTTGGCCGCAGGGTTGCGGCCAACGTTGTCCGCGTCAGCGGCCGCCGTCAGGCGGCCGTTAACGTTTCAAAAGCGGGTAAATATAAAAATCGGGCGTAAAAAGGCGGG
>NZ_RBID01000005.1 GCF_003633895.1 Vogesella indigofera | reverse complement strand
CCCACGCCTTCCCATTCCGAACAGGACCGTGAAACGCCTTAGCGCCGATGATAGTGCAGATACCTGTGTGAAAGTAGGACACCGCCAGACGCCCCCTTAAACAAAGCCCAGCTTGAGACATCAAGCTGGGCTTTGTGCTTTGTGCAACGCAAAGCGGTGTAGACGACACAAGCCCGGTCAATTGGGCGGGCTTGGCTTTGGGGCTAACTGCGGGCAACCTTGATAGCCTCTGCCTCTTTGATTATCTTTCCCCGTGACAAGCTTTATCTGACTGCTACGCTCGGCACAGCCTCGTCTGACCTGATGCGTGACGAGCCGCTGGTTTTGGTGTGTGCCTATCTCTGAATGTGGCCTGTCCCTGCCCACTGAATCGCCCAGGCTGGTTTAGTCGTGCTGCTTGTCGTCATCGTCAAACAATTGCAACGTGCCGACCGAAATCACCTCGGTGCTGCTGTCGCTATCGTTGTGGATGGCGTGCTTCTGCTGCGGATCAAAGTGCAGCGAATCGCCGACGGCCAGTACATAGTCACGGCCGCTGACCTGATAGGTGACGGTGCCACTCAGCACATAGACAAATTCGTCGCCGCTGTGGGCGACCACTTCCGAGCGATAGCCAGGGGGCAGTGTCAGTTTGACGGCATTCAGCACGCTGCCGCTGTAGGTGGTGGTCAGTCGTTCGTAGCGCTGCGGCATGTTGGCGACGGTGTAGCTCTGACGCTGGCCTTCGTGCGAGTCGGGGGCGTCCTGGCGCGGGGATTCGAACAGCTCGCTCACCGCTACGCCGACGGCTTGGGCGATGTTGGCCAGTGATGACAGCGACAGGCCGGTGATGTCGCGCTCTGCCTGGGACAGGAAGCCGGCCGACAAGCCGGCTTCTTTGGCTACCTGGACCAGGGTCTTGCCGCTGGCGCGCCGGTAGCGGCGCAGGCGCTGGCCGAGAGTTTCCTCTGACATAGGGGCGGGTTCCTGATGGTGAGGACTGATTGTACGTGAGAATCATTGCCTTGCTGAACAGTAAAATTTTAGTGTGACTAAAAAATACTTGACCCTGTGGTGGCGCAGTCATAGATTGCTGCTTTGGTATGGACTGGCGACAGGCCAGCAGTGATGAACCGGAGCGGGAGCAGGCGATGACGATAGGCGTGGGTGGGGTGAGCAAGGAGCAGGCGCTGGCTGGCTTGCAGGACATGACACAGGGTGCGCAGCCGATCGGGCTGGACGAATACCGTGTACGGCTGGCCAAGGCGCAGGCGTATATGCAGGCCAACGGCATCGCGGCGCTGTATCTGAACGCCGGTACCAGCCTTAACTACTTTACCGGCCTGAAATGGTATGCCAGCGAGCGCATGGTGGGGGCGATCCTGCCGGCGCATGGCGCGCTGGAATTCATCGCGCCCTGGTTCGAGGTCGGCACGCTACACGACTACATGCAGCTGCAGGGCGAGGTGAACGCCTGGCACGAACACGAAAGCCCGTATGCACTGTTTGTGGCGACGCTGGCGCGGTTGGGCATTGCGGCCAACCTTGAGCAGCCGCCGCGCATCGGCATCGACGAAAGTGCGGCGTTTTTCATCGCCGACGGCATCCGCCAGTGTACCGACGGCTACCAGCTGGTCAACGGCCGCGAGGTGACCGCGCACTGCCGCATGCGCAAGTCGCCGCAGGAAATCGCGCTGATGCAGCGTGCCAAGGACATGACACTGGCGGTGCACCAGGCCACGGCCGGCATCCTGCATGAGGGCATCTCCACCACCGAGGTCGAAGCGTTCATCGCCGAGGCACACCGTCGTGTCGGTGCCACCGGTTCTTACTTCTGCATCGTGCTGTTCGGTGAGGCGACCGCCTATCCGCACGGGGTCAAGAATCCGCAGGTGCTGAAGCAGGGCGACATGGTGCTGATCGATACCGGCTGCACCCTGCACGGCTATATTTCCGACATCACCCGTACCTATGTGTTTGGCGAGCCGGATGCGCGCCAGCGCGAGGTGTGGCAGGCGGAAAAGGCGGCACAGGCGGCGGCCTTCGCGGCGGCGCAGCTGGGCACGCCGTGCGGCGAGGTCGATCTGGCCGCGCGCCGGCAATTGCAGGCTGACGGCTTCGGCCCCGGCTACGCACTGCCGGGTTTGCCGCACCGTACCGGCCACGGTATCGGCATGGATATTCACGAATGGCCGTACCTGGTGTCCAGCGACCGCACGCCACTGGAAGTCGGCATGTGCTTCAGCAACGAGCCGATGATCTGCATTCCCGGCGAGTTCGGCGTGCGGCTGGAGGATCACTTCTACATGACGGAGCAGGGGCCGCGCTGGTTTACCCAGCCCAGCCACAGCATCGACGATCCGTTCGGCCTGGCGGTTGCATGCTGATCGCGGAGACGGCGCGGCTGCAGCTGCGCGAGCTGACGCTGGAGGATGCCGAATTCGTGCTGGCGGCACTGAACGACCCCGACTTCGTGCGCAAGGTGATCGATCGCGGTGTGCGCACGCTGGACGACGCCCGTCGCTACCTGCAGGAAGGGCCGCTAGCGGCCTACGCGCAGCATGGCCATGCGTTGTGGTGCGTGGTGCGCAGGTCCGATGGTGCGCTGATGGGCTTGTGCGGCATCATCCGCCGCGAGGGGCTGCCGGATCCGGATGTTGGTTACACCTTCCTGCCGCCATATCGCGGCCAGGGCTACGCACGCGAAGCGGCGCAAGCCAGCCTCGACTACGGGCGCAATGTGTTGCGCCTGCCACGCATCACCGCCATTGTCGATGCGGCCAACGCAGGCTCGATCCGGGTGCTAGAGGCGATCGGCCTGCGTCACGAGGGCGAGCTGTTCTTCGGCGAGGCGCAAGCGCTCAAATTGCTGTATGCCTGAGCGGGTGGGTAGGCTGTTTTTCTGAAGGGGTATCGGGAAGCGAAAAAGGTTGGCCGCAGCAATGCGGCCAACCTTTTTGTCATCCGAGGGTGCTGCGGGCCAGCCACGCCTCGATTCGTTGCGCGCACTGCTCCCAGCGATTGTCCAGCATCATCATGTGGCCGATGTGCGGCAGGGTTTCCGGCTTGCTGCCGAAGCGTGCCGCGGTCTCGGTGATGTCCTGTGGCGAGATCAGCTGGTCCGCTGCCGCGCCCAGCACCAGATTGGGCAGTGGGGCGATGCGGCGCTGCAGGAATGGTGGCACCAGGGTCATGTCCATGATTGCGCGCTGGCTTTCGGTCTGGCTGTGGTGTGCCACCCAGTCCACCGCGGCGAGGTCGGCGTCGTCGGAAAACAGCATGTGCCGCAGTTCGTTCAGCTCCGGTTGGTAATTGCCCTGCTGGAACAGGTTCAGTTGCATGAACAGTTCCGGCGCATGGGTCATCAGTCGCATGCTGGATCCGGCGAGGCCGCTTGGCGGCACCGAGGCCAGTAGCACTGCACCGGGCAGGTCGTGGCGGGTCAGGTATTGCTGCAGCACAAAGCCGCCCATGGAGTGGGCGATCACGATCGGCGGTCGTGGCAGTTGCCGGATCGCCTGCTGCAGGTTGCCGACGTAGTCATCGATGCTGATGGCGGCGAGATAGTCGTGGCCGTCGCTGTCGCCGTGCCCCTCGAAGCTCAGCGCCCAGCAGTCGTAACCGCGCGCGCTGAACCAGGGCATGAAGTGTTGCTGCCAGCAGCTGGCGCTGCTGAAGGCGCCGTGAACAAAAAGCAGGGGGGGTATCGTCGATGCCGCCCCTGCTGCCGGGGTGTGGATCAGTTCAAGTTTGATGGTCAAAGGACTTCCGCTGCGTGGTCTGCCAGGCGCGAGCGTTCGCCGCGCTGCAGGGTAATGTGGCCGGAGTGTTCCCAGCCTTTGAAACGATCAACGACGTAGCTGATGCCGGAACTGCCTTCGGTCAGGTACGGAGTATCGATCTGACTGATGTTGCCGAGGCAGACCACCTTGGTGCCGGGGCCGGCACGGGTGATCAGCGTTTTCATCTGCTTCGGCGTCAGGTTCTGCGCCTCGTCGATGATCAGGTATTTGTTGAGGAAGGTACGGCCGCGCATGAAATTGAGCGACTTGACCTTGATGCGCGAGCGGATCAGGTCGCGGGTGGCGGCACGCCCCCAGTCTCCACCGTCGTCCTCGCTCTTGTTGAGCACGTCGAGGTTGTCTTCCAGCGCGCCCATCCATGGCAGCATCTTTTCCTCTTCGGTGCCGGGCAAAAAGCCGATGTCCTCGCCGACCGGCACGGTGACGCGGGTCATGATGATCTCGCTGTACAGCTTCTGCTCCAGCGTCAGCGCCAGGCCCGCGGCCAAGGTGAGCAGGGTCTTGCCGGTGCCGGCCTGGCCGAGCAGGGTGACGAAGTCGATGTCCGGATTCATCAGCAGGTTCAGCGCGAAATTCTGTTCGCGGTTGCGCGCGACGATGCCCCACACATTGTTCTTCTGGTGGCTGTAGTCTTTCAGCGTCTCCAGTACCGCTTCCTTGCCGTCGAGGCGCAGTACCCGTGCCTGCAGCGGCTGCTCGCCTTCCTGCCACAGCAGCTGGTTCAAGAGCAGCTTGGGGGCATCCGGACCCTTGAACTGGTAGTAGGTGCGGCCGCCTTCCTGCCACGACTTCAGATCCCGGCCGTTGCGTTCCCAGAAGTCGACGTCTATCTCGCGGGTGCCGCCGTACAACAGATCGGTGTCTTCCAGCACCTTGTCGTTGAAGTAGTCCTCGGCGTCCAGTCCCAGTGCGCGTGCCTTGATGCGCATATTGATGTCTTTTGACACCAGGATGGCCGGGCGGCTGGTATCCGCCTGCTTCAGCGCCATCACGATGCCGAGGATCTGGTTGTCGGCCTTGCCGACCGGCAGCGAGGAGGGCAGCACCGCGTGCAATGCTTCGGTCTGCAGGCGTAGCTTGCCGCTGGCGGCGTCGCGGCTGGGGGCTTTCAGCGAAATGCCGTCCTCGATGTCGTCGGTGCTGCTGCTGACGATTTCGTCGAGAAAGCGGCTGGCTTGCCGGGCGTTGCGCGCCACTTCCGACATGCCTTTCTTGTGGGTGTCCAGCTCCTCGAGGGTGATGATGGGGATGAACACATCGTGCTCTTCGAAGCGGAACAGGCAGGTCGGGTCATGCAGCAGGACGTTGGTGTCGAGGACGAACAGTTTGCAGACGTTGCTCTTGCTGTGGCTTGCCATGAGAAAGACCCCCTTGTTGAAGCGGGGTCCGGCAGGGTGCCGGACCTGGCGCTTAAAGCGACTTGACGAACGTCAGCACTTCTTCGGCGTGTCCGGGGACTTTCAGTCCGCGCCATTCGCGCAGGATGTCGCCATCGCTATTGATGACAAAAGTGCTGCGTTCTATCCCTCTCACCTGTTTGCCGTACATGTTTTTCAGTTTCATGACACCGAACAGGTTACATACAGTTTCGTCCGGATCGCTGATCAATTCAAATGGCAATTCGTGCTTGACCCTGAAATTCTCGTGCGATTTCAGGCTGTCGCGCGATACGCCGAGGATACGGGCGCCGGCGGCCAGGAATTGCGGATGCAGGTCGCGAAAAGCCATCGCCTCGTTGGTACAGCCGGGGGTGTTGTCCTTCGGGTAGAAGTAGAGCACGGTCAGCCCTTGCGGCAGGGTGACGCTCTCGCCGCTGGTGGCGGCGGCGGTGAAGGGGGTGATGCGGGTGGTGTCCATGGTGGGTTCCTTGGGTTTAGCCGTGCGGGCGGCGCAGCAGGGCCAGTACCGCACCACTGCCGCCTTGTTCGATGCGGGTTTCGCAGAAAGCCAGTACATCCGGGTGGTGGCTGAGCCAGGCTCTGACCATCTTCGGCAGCACCGGTTCGCCCGGCGAGCTGAGTCCCTTGCCGTGAATCACCCGCACGCATTGGCCCAGGTGGCGGGCGCGATGCAGGAATACGGTCAGCTGTTCATGCGCGGCAAAGCGGTCCAGCCCGTGCAGGTCCAGCTCGGCACAGACCGGCCAGTGCCCGGCGCGCAGTTTCTTCAGGGTGTTGCTCGGCGTGCCGGGACTGCGGTGCTGGCTGTCGATCTGTGCCGGTTCGAACCAGCCTATCATCTGGGCGAACAGCGCCTGCTCCGCTTGCGGCGTCAGGGGTGTCTGGCTGGCGCGATGTTGCGGCAGGGGACGTGGCTTGGGTAGTGGCGGGGTGTAGCAGACGCGGCCATCCTGCTTGAGCGGGCGCACGTCCCGCATCAGCTGGCGGAAGTCCGGCTCGGGTTCAGGGTTGGCCGCAACGGCAACAGGCAAGACCCTCGCGGGTCTTGCCTGTGCTTTGACTGGCTTAAGTTGCTCCTTGAGCGACTTCAATGCAGCCGGGCTCAGTGATCCAGAAAGCGCTCGGCATCCAGGGCTGCCTGGCAGCCGGATGCGGCGCTGGTGATCGCCTGGCGGTAGATGTGGTCCTGCACGTCGCCGGCGGCAAACACGCCGGGTACGCTGGTGGCGGTGGCGTTGCCGTCACGGCCGCCGCGGGTCACGATGTAGCCGGTCTCGTCCAGCTCCAGCTGGCCCTTGAAGATGTCGGTGTTCGGCTTGTGGCCGATGGCGATGAACACGCCCATCAGCTTGAGGTCTTCGCTGCTGCCGTCGTTGAACTTCAGGCGGGCGCCGGTCACGCCGCTGTCGTCACCCAGCACTTCGTCCAGGTTGGCGTTCAGCTTCAGGCTGATCTTGCCCTCGGCCACGCGCGCGTTCAGCTTGTCGATCATGATCTTTTCGGCGCGGAAGGTGTCGCGGCGATGAATCAGGGTAACGTGCTTGGCGATGTTGGCCAAGTATAGCGCTTCTTCCACGGCAGTGTCGCCACCGCCGACCACGGCGACATCCTGGTTGCGATAGAAGAAACCGTCGCAGGTGGCGCAGGCGGACACGCCTTTGCCGGAGAAAGTCTGTTCCGATGGCAGGCCGAGGTATTTGGCCGAGGCGCCGGTGGAAATGATCAGCGCGTCGCAGGTGTATTCACCGGAATCGCCGATCAGGCGGAACGGTCTTTCATCCAGCTTGGCGGTGTGGATGTGATCGAAGATCATTTCGGTGCCGAAACGCTCGGCGTGCTGCTGGAAGCGCTGCATCAGCTCCGGGCCCTGCACGCCAGCCACATCGGCAGGCCAGTTGTCGACATCGGTGGTGGTCATCAGTTGACCGCCCTGAGCCATGCCGGTGATCAGAACCGGTTTCAGGTTGGCGCGGGCGGCATAGACGGCGGCGGTGTAGCCGGCAGGACCGGAACCGAGGATAAGCAGAGGGCAGTGACGGGTTTGGCTCATGTTTGTCTTTTTCCTGTCTGGCAGAGACGATAGTGCGTATTCTATCAGGAATGGATGACGATTCTGATTGAGTGTTTCAACGCGGCGGATAGTTTACGGTAATCGGTGTTCGGGGGGAGTGATGGCGGCAGTTTCGGCGGCAGCAGACAATCAGGTGGCGCAAGTGGCGCAAATCCTGATGCTGAAGAAAACGATGGAGGTCAGCGAGAGTGCGGCGCTGGCCTTGCTGGCGACGGCAACGGATGTCGCCGCGCCACAGGGCAACAATCCGCTGCATCTGGGTAACCGTATCGACGTGCAGGCCTGATGCCTCGACTGATGCGGCAATAAAGAAACGGGAGCCTTGGCTCCCGTTTTTGTGTGCGTGATGACTTGGCTCAGGCTTCGGTGCGGATGCGTGTGCTGCTGCTGGCATCCTGCAGCAAGGACTGGCTGACCTGGTATTGGGTGATGGCCTGTTGCGAGGCATTGACGGGCACGCGGGCTTCTGCCGGGACCGTGCGTTCGGTGCTAGCGGCTGGGGTGGGCTGTTCCGCGGTGTCACGGCGCGCTTGCGGCTCGTTCAGCCGGTTGCCGGGGCTGCGTTCGCTGGCGGCGAGCGTGGTGTTCGGCTCTGGCTGGTTGACGCGGCGCGAGTCGAGCAACTGGGCCTGGAGTGCCTGTTCGGTGTTGCTGACGGCCTGGCTGGGACGGGCGGTCGGCAGCGTGCTGGCGGCAACCGCTTCGGCGGCCGGCGCGGGCGCCAGCTGGCTTTCCTGTTGCTGTTCCTGCTGCAGGCGACGCTGTTCCGCGGCTTCGCGCAGTATGCTGGCGCTGCTGCTGGCTGATGCGGCGGAATTAATGGCATCCATGCGGGGTCTCCGTCACGACAAAGGACTATGATTTGCTGTCAAGCATAGCACAACATGCTGATGTTGCTGGAATTGTCGGCAGCCGCCACATCCACAGGCTGAGCGCCGCCCACACCAGTAACAGCAGGGCGGTAAGCCAAGGTTGCTGTAGCGTGGCATAGAGGCTGAAGCTGAATGACAGGGCGACGGTGCCCAGCGCCACGGCCTTGGTTCTGGCGGTCATGCCGTGGTAGCGCTGCCACTGCAGTAGTGGCGGACCCAGTCGCGGATGGTGGTGTAGCCAGTGCAGCAGCGCCGGGCTGCTGCGGCCGAAGCAGGCGGCGGCCATTAGCACGAAGACGGTGGTCGGCATCACCGGCAGCAGCGCGCCGATCAGGGCCAGCAGCAGGCACAGCCAGCCGGCTGCCAGCCACAGCATTCTTTGCAACCGCAGTTTCATGTGGCGATCCCGAAGAGGTCCTGCCTTGATTCAATGCCATCCGCGCACCATTTGCAAGTGCGTGGCGGCCCCGGTTTCAGGCGATGACGGTCAGCTCCAGCATGCGGTCGGCAAGTTCGGCGACGGAGAGTTCGCCGTTGCCGTGATACCACTGTACCGTCCAGTGCAGGCTGCCCAGCAGGGTGCGGCGCAGCAGGCGGGTATCCGGCTTGACCAGTCCGGCGGCGGCGGCTTCATCCAGTGCATCCTGCCACAAGGCCTCGTAGCGGTCGCGCAGCACGATCAGGCCGGGCTTGGCGGCGGCGGAGACGCTGCGCCATTCGTAGAGCATCACTTCCAGCGCGGCCTGGTTGTCACCGAGCAGCGAGTGCAGATGGACGTGGAACAGTGCCGCCAGCTTTTCGCGCGGCGTCTTGGCGCGGGACAGCGCTGCGGCCAACTGTTCGGTGGTTGCGGTGATGCCCAGCGCCATGACCGCCACCAGGATCTCTTCCTTGGTGCGGAAGTGGTAGAACAGGCTGCCGGATTGCAGGCCGACGGCATTGCCCAGGTCGCGCACGGTGGTGCGCTCGTAGCCCTGGTCGCGGAACAGGCGGGCGGCGGCGCGCACCAGTTCCATGCGGCGGCTGTTGTCTTCGGTGGCGTTTTCTTTGCTCATTATGATGTCGCCGTTTCTTGTGAGGGGCTGGATGACCGGGGGTCGAGCTGTTTCAGGCAGGCCTGCAGTACCCGTTCCGGCAGCATGTCTTCCAGGCAGCGCATGTGCTGGTATGGGCAGGTGCGCTCGAAGCAGGGACTGCAGTCCAGATTGAGGTTGACGATTTCGGCGTGGTCGCTGAGCGGTGGCGTGAAGTCCGGGCTGGACGAGCCGTAGAGGGCCACCAGCGGAATGTGCAGGGCGGCAGCGACGTGCATCAGGCCGGAGTCGTTGCACACCGCCAGCCTGGCCAGCGCCATCAGGTCGATGGCTTCGTCGAGGCCGGTCTTGCCGCACAGATTGAGCGCCTTGCCCTGTGCCAGCCGACCGATTTCCTCGCCGATGTCCTGGTCCTTGGCCGAGCCGAACAGCCACACCTGGTAGCCGCGGCTGTCGAGTGCCGCCGCCAGGGCGGCAAAGTGGCGCGGCGGCCAACGTTTGGCCGGGCCGTATTCGGCGCCGGGGCACATCGCGACTACTGGTTTGTCCAGCGACAGGCCGAGGCGCGCGGCGACGGCCTGCTGGGCGGCCGGTTGCGAGCGGAGGCTGGGGTGCGGAATGGGGCGGTGCAGCGCATGGCGCGGCTCCTCGGCCAGGATGCAGAAGCGCTCGACCATGGTCGGCAGCTCTTGCTCGTTCAGCTCGCGGGTATCGTTGAGCAGGCCGTAGCGCAGTTCACCGGTAAAACCGGTGCGCAGCGGAATGCCGGCCAGGAACGGGATCAGCGCCGCCTTGAGCGAATTGGGCAGCACCACCACCTGGTCGAAACCTTCTCGGTGCAGTGCGCGCGCCACGCGCCAGCGCTCGCGCAGGCGCAGTTGGCCATGCCCGAACGGGTTGAGGTGCGCCTTGGCCACCTCCGGCATCCGTGCCAGCAGGGGCAGGGTCCAGGCGGGGGCGAAGACGTGCAGTTCCAGGCCGGGGTGGCGCTCGTGCAGGCGACGGTACAGCGGCTGCGCCATCACGCCGTCACCTACCCAGGAAGGGCCGATTACCAGTAGCTTTTTGATCATGTATCAAGCAAAAAAGGTGCAGCGCAAGCCGCACCTTTGTCCATTGGGCAGGAAGGCTTAGTGGTGGCCGCTAACCGGGCCGGTCAGCTTGTAGTGGGTGCCGCAGTACGGGCACAGGGCCTCGCCGCCGTTTTTCACGATCGGCAGGAATACGCGCGGGTGCGAGTTCCACTTCAGCATTTCCGGGGTCGGGCAGTGCAGCGGCAGGTCTTTTGCCGTGACTTCGATAAAGCGAGCGGTGTTTTCTTTCAGTTCTGCCATGTTCAGTACTTTCTTGTGTGCCCCTTGCCGGGGCGGCTAGCCAATGGGTTAATCGAGGTAGGTGAGCCAGTGTCGCTTGCCGGCGTCCAGACCCTTGACGCAATCGAAGTAGCGCTTCTGGATCTCGGTGGTGATCGGGCCGCGCTTGCCTTCGCCGATGCTGCGGCGATCCAGCTCGCGGATCGGGGTCACTTCGGCGGCGGTGCCGGTGAAGAACGCTTCGTCGGCGGTATAGACTTCGTCGCGGGTGATGCGTTTTTCGATGATCTGCAACCCCATCTCCTGCGCCAGTTGCACCACGGTGTCGCGGGTGATGCCTTCCAGCGCGGAGGTCAGGTCCGGGGTGTACAGCTTGTCCTTGCGGACGATGAAGATGTTCTCGCCGGAGCCTTCGGCCACAAAGCCGTCCACGTCCAGCAACAGTGCCTCGTCGTAACCGTCTGCCGTCGCCTCGTTGTTGGCGAGGATGGAATTCATATAGTTGCCGTTAGCCTTCGCCTTGCACATGGTGATGTTGACGTGGTGGCGGGTGAACGAGCTGGTCTTGACGCGGATGCCTTGTTCCAGGCCTTCCTCGCCGAGGTAGGCACCCCACGGCCAGGCGGCGACGATCACTTGAACGTCGTCCTTTTTCGGCGCGATGCCGAGCTTGCCGGAGCCATAAAATGCCATCGGGCGGAAGTAGCAGGACTTGAGCTGGTTGGCGCGCACCACGTCGATGTGCGCCTGGTTGATCTGTTCCTTGCTGAACGGCAGGTTCATGCCGAGGATCTTGGCGGAGCGGAACAGGCGGTCGGTATGGTCCTGCAGACGGAAGATGGCCGGGCCCTTCGGTGTTTCGTAGGCGCGCACGCCTTCGAACACGCCCATGCCGTAGTGCAGGGTGTGGGTCAGCACGTGGGTGGTGGCGTTGCGCCAGTCAACCAGTTGTCCGTCGTACCAGATAAAACCGTCCCGATCTGCCATCGACATGGTGAATTCTCCGCTGTAGTCCTGTTTTTAATGTGGCGCAATTATAGCGCCGAGTGTTGCGCTTGTGTTTTCAAGCTTCATCCTGCAGTGCGCACTGCCACAGCGCCCGCGCATGGCGGTAGTCTTCCTGCGGGATGTCGTCGGTGGTCTGGCTGTCGTTGAGCCGCGCCGCGTGCTGCAGTCGCCGGTAGTGGCGATAGGCGCTCTGCCCCTGATTGGCCAGCTCGGCCGGAATCAGGCCAACGTTGGCCGCAGCGCCGAGCAGGGCGATGTTGCCGCTGTTGCGGGTCAGCTCCGGGTACTGGCTGGCGTGCGCCAGGATCAGGAACTGGGTGATGAACTCGACATCGACGATGCCGCCGCGCGCATGCTTGACGTCGCCGTCGCGGGCCGGATGGCTTTCCAGCATCTTGGCGCGCATCGCCAGCACCTCGTCGCGCAGCTGGCCGATGTCGCGCGGCAGGGTCAGCACCTGATGGCGGATGGCCTCGAATTGCTGGCCGATCGCCGCGTCGCCGCAGACAAAGCGGGCGCGGGTCAGCGCCTGGTGCTCCCACAGCCAGGCATCCTTCTGCTGGTACTGGCGGAAGGCGTCGACGCTGCTGACCAGGAGGCCGCTGGTGCCGTTGGGGCGCAGGCGCAGGTCGATGTCGTACAGCGAGCCGGCGGCGGTGACGCTGGTCAGCCAGGTGGTCAGCTTGCGTGCCAGCCGCGAGTACAGCTCGGCGGCGTCCGGGTGGTCATCGTCGTAGAGGAAGATCACGTCGAGGTCGGAGGCGTAGCCCAGTTCCTTGCCGCCCAGCTTGCCGTAACCGATGATGCTGAAGCGCGGCACCTCGCAGTGGCGCTTGGGCAGGTCCAGCCAGGCGTGGCGCAGCGTGGCGTCCAGCACCATGTCGGCCAGTGCCGACAGTTCGTCGGACAATGCTTCCAGTGTCCACATCCCGGCCAGATCCTGCGCCACCAGGCGGAAGGTCTGCGCGTGCTGGAAGTGGCGCAGGGTGTCCATCTGCACCTCGACGTCGCCCTGGCAGTCGGCCAGCTGCTGTTCCAGCTGCGCCGCCAGCTGAGGCCAGTCCGGGCTGGCGTATAGCACGCGCGCATCCAGCAGCTCGTCGAGCAGGATCGGATGGCGGTTGAGGTAGGCCGATACCCAGGCGCTGGCCGAGTACAGCGACGCCAGCCGCTGCAGCGTCTGCGGATACTCCTGCAGCAGCGACAGGTAGGAGGCGCGGCGGCTGATGCTTTCTAGCAAGGTCAGGATGCGCGACAGCGTCAGGTCCGGGTTGTCGAAACCGGCGGCGACCTCGATCAGCGGCGGGATCAGTGCGTCCAGCTTCTTGCGGCTGCTGTCCGGCATCTGCTGGTAGCGCTGGCTGGCGGCGAGGCTGCGCAGCTGGCGCTGCACGTCGGCGGCGTCGTGATAGCCCAGCTGCTGCAGCGTGGCGCTGATGTCGTTGTCGGCCAGCTCCTGCCACAGCGCCTGCAGCGGATGCGCGGCGGCGCCTTCGGTCGGCAGGAAGAACACCTGTTCGAAGTGGCGGGTGACGCGGCGGCGGTGCTGGTTGAGCGCGTCGAGGAAGCCGTGCCAGTCGGCAAAGCCCATGCTGGCGGCGATACGCTGCCGGTTGTCCTCGCTGGTCGGCAGGTTTTGCGTCTGCTGGTCGTCGAGGTACTGCAGCCGGTGTTCCAGATTGCGCAGGAAGGTATACGCCTCCAGCAGTTCGCTGACCGTTTCCGGCTCCAGCAGGCGCAATTCGGCCAGCACGGCGTAGGTGTCGCGGGTGCTGCGCAGTTGCAGGCGGCGCTCGCGGCCGCCGCGGATCAGCTGGAACACCTGGGCGATGAATTCCACCTCGCGAATGCCGCCCGGCCCCAGCTTGATGTTTTCCGCCATGTCGCGGCGCGCCACCTCGCGGCGGATCTGCGCGTGCAGCTCGCGCATCGCGCCGTAGGCACCGTAGTCCATGTACTTGCGGTATACGAAGGGGCGCACCAGCTGCGACAGATAGCTGTCGTCGCCGGTCATCACCCGTGCCTTGATCCAGGCGTAGCGTTCCCACTCGCGGCCCTGGCTCAACAGGTAGTTTTCCAGCCCCGCCAGACTCATCACCAATGGACCGGAGTCGCCGTACGGGCGCAGGCGCATGTCGACGCGGAACACCTGGCCGTCGTAGGTGAGGTCGTTGATGGCGCGGATCAGCTCCTTGCCGAGACGGGTGAAGTATTCGTGGTTGGAGGTCCTGCGCTGACCGTTGGTGTCGCCGTCTTCCGGATAGATGAAGATCAGGTCGATGTCGGAGGACACGTTCAGTTCGAAGCCGCCGAGCTTGCCCATACCGATCACGATCAGCTGCTGCACCTCGCCGCTTTCCTCGCCGATCGGGTCGCCGAACTGCGCCAGGCTGCGCCGTGCCACCGGCAATGCCTGCTGCACGGCAAAATCGGCCAGCGCGCTGATGGTGGTGACGACTTCGTGCAGGTCGGCTAGGCCGGCGTGGTCGCGGGTGATCAGCCGTGCCATCACCGCGGCGCGCAGCTGGCGCAGCGCCGGCATCAGCGTGTCGATGCTGTCGAAAGCCAGCCAGTCGGCGAACGCCGTCATCTCCGCCAAGTCAAAACAGTGATCCAGCCTGGCGGCCAACCTTTCGAATTGTTCGGGACGGGCGCCCAGCAGGCGGTCGAGGTAATAACTGAATGCGCGCGCAGAGGCGATGGCGGCGGTATTTGCTGGCATAATGCGCTTTCAACGCTATGACGAAATCGTGACTGACCATTCTACCCCCACTTCCCCGTCCGATGTAACGCCGCCTGACCGCAGCTGGCGCATCCTGCGGACTGCCCGTCGCATCCTGCGTGCCGCTGCCTGGTTACTGGCCGCGGTACTGCTGCTGCTGGCCGTTTCCTTTCTGAGTTTCCGTTTCATCCTGCTGCCGAATCTGGATCGCTTGCGTCCGTACCTGGAACAATCGCTGGGCGACGCCAGCGGCATGGCGATCAAGGTTGGCCGCATTGATGGCGAGTGGCTGTGGTGGGCGCCGGTGCTGACCCTGCGCGACGTGCAGGTGCGGCCAGTGTCGCGCGCCAGCGCCATCCGCCTGTCGCGGGTGGAGATGATTCCGGCGTGGAAAAGCTGGCTCTATCTCGAACCGCGGCTGGCCAGCCTGCAGCTGGACGATTTGCAGCTGGCGCTGCAGCGCGACCGCCAGGGACGGCTGAGCCTGAACGGCATCGCGCTGTCCGGCGGCAAGGGCGACAACCGGCTGCTGGACTGGCTGCTGCGCCAGGACAGCATCACGCTGAGCCTGAAACAGCTGAGCTGGCACGACCAGTTGCTGGCCTTGCCGGTGCTGCGGCTGGAAGGGCTGACCCTGCAGCTGCAGGACAATTGGCGCGGCCATCGCCTGCAACTGCACGGCCGGCCGGACAGCCCGCTGCTGCCGGGGCTGTTGCTGGACGCCGGCTGGCAGGGCGGTGCCGTTGCCGACTGGCGGCAATGGCAGGGCGAACTGACGCTGGCGGCCGGCAGCGGCGAGCTGTCGCTGCTCAAGCGCTACTGGCCGACGGCGCCGTTTGCCGGTCAGGGGCGCGCCAGCTCGCGGCTGACGGCTGCGTTTGCCGAAGGCCGCATCACCGCGCTGCAGGGCCGCTGGCAGGTGGATGACGTGTCGCTGGCACTGCAGCGGCGCGATCTGCCCTTGCCGCGACTGGCGGGCGAGCTGGACTACCGCAGTGCGGCGGCGGGCGAGCACCAGCTGCAGGCCAGCCATCTGACGCTGTCCGGCGAGTTTGGCCCGCTGCTGCGCGACGCGACGGTCGATGCCAAGTGGCACGAGCAGCGCGGCGGCCGCGTGCAGTTGTCCGGGGTGTCGCTGGCGGGGCTGTGGCCTGTGCTGCAGCAACGCATCACCGCGCTGCGCGAACTGCCGCTGACGGCGCTGGATGGCGAGCTGCGCAACACCAGCTGGCAGTGGCAGGGGCCGTGGCGGGCGCCGCGCGATTACCGGCTGAGCACGGCCTTCCGCCAGCTGCGGCCAACCTTGAGCACCAGCCCGACCGTGCAGGGTGGCGTCAACGGCGAATTGAAGCTGGCGCGTGATGGCGGCGAGCTGTCGCTGTCCGGGCAGGGGCTGACGCTGGCGTGGCCGCAGCAACTGGCCGAGCCGCTGGCATTGCAGCAGCTGGCCGGCCAGCTGCGCTGGCAGCGACAGGGCCAGGGCTGGCAGTTCACGCTGCCGGCCCTGCGCCTGCAAACGCCCGACCTGAAAGCGGAGCTGAGCGGCGACGGGCGACTGCCGGCGCAGGGCGCACTGCAGGGGCGGCTGGACATCCGCGTGCCACAGGTGGCGGTGGCCCGCGTCAGCCGCTATCTGCCCGCGGTGATCGGCCGCAGCACGCTGGACTGGCTGGACATGGCGCTGGTCGGCGGCACGGCGCGCAATGTGACGGCACGGGTGGAGGGCGATTTCAGCCGCTTCCCGTTCGGTAACGATGCCGGCGGCCGCTTCGATGTCGATGCCGAGGTGGCCGGCGGCGTGTTGCGCTTCGACCGTGCCTGGCCGGATATCACCGCCATCGACGGCAAGTTCGCGATGCGCAACGACCACGTGCTGGTCGACGCCGCCACGGCGCGCACCGCCGGTGTGGCGCTGCAGGCGGTCAAGGTGCGCCTGCCGGACCTGATGACGCAGCCGGCGCACCTGCTGATCGACGGCCAGGCGCGCGGCGCCCTGCCGCAGATGCTGGCCTACACCCGCAGCAGTCCGGTGGACGGCTGGCTGGGCGGCTTCCTGTCGACCATCGACAGCCAGGGCGAGGCCGCGCTGAAGCTGGGGTTGGACATTCCGCTGTCGGCGCTGCTGCAGAGCAAGGTGCGCGGCGAGGTGAGCCTGCCCGGCAATAGTCTGCAGTTCCGCCAGCTGCCGCTGCCGCCGTTGCAGGCGGTGCGCGGCGTGCTGCAGTTCAACGAGCGCGGCGTGAGCTCGCCGGGCATCGGCTTTGCCGCCTTTGGCGGGCAGGGGCGGCTGACCGCGACGCAGCGCCGCGACGACGTTATGCAGTTTGCGGTGCAGGGTGACGCCGCCATCACCCCGGTGCTGCAGCGGTATGTACCGCTGCTGTCGCCGCTGGTGTCAGGCCGCACGCCGTACCAGGCCAATTTCGACATCAGCAATAATCTCGATGACCTGCAGCTGCTGCTGAGCCTGCGCGGGGTGGCGATCCAGGCGCCGGCGCCGCTGGCCAAGCCGGCCGACGCCGAATGGCCGCTACAGCTGCGCTTGCGGCCAACCTTGGAGGGCTGGCAGCTGGCCTGGCAGCAGCAGGAACGGGCGCAGGGCACGGTGACGCTGGATAGCCACGGCAATCTGCGCGGCGTCGGGGTCGGCGTCGGCACCGAGGTGCCGGCCAGCCCGCAACAGATCGGCATCGCCATCCGCCAGCCGCAGCTGGACCTGCTGCCGTGGCTGGGCGTGGTGCAGCAGCTCGGTACGGTCATCAGTACGGGCGGCGGCACGGCGGAGGGCGCCGGCCTGCCGCTGCAACTGCAGCTGGCGACGCCGCTGTTGCAACTGGCCAGTTACCGGCTGCACGACGTCGACAGCCGCCTCGACTGGCGCGGTGGTGATGCGCCGCTGCAGCTGCAGCTGGACAGTCGCGAGGCCGCCGGCCAGCTGCGCTACCGCGCGGCCGACGGCGGGCGGGTGCAGGCAGAGTTGTCACGGCTGACGCTGCCGTTGCCGGAAGACAGCGCCGCGGTGGCCGCCGGTGGCAGCAGTGCCGGGACGCTGCTGGCCGATGTCAGCGTGCCGGCGCTGGAGCTGGCGGTGGCGCAGCTGTTCTGGGAGCAGCACCAGCTCGGCCAGCTGACGTTGCTGGCCCAGCCGCGCGGTGAGCAGTGGCAACTGGACAAGGTCACGCTGCAGATGCCGGAAGGGCGCATGCAGGTCACCGGCGTGGCGCCGCGCGAGGGCAGCCGTCAGCCGCAGACGCGGGTCGATGTCGCCTTCGATACCGAGAATGCCGGCGGCGTGCTGACGCGCTTCGGCATCGCCGATGCGCTGTACGGTGGGCGCGGACGGCTGGACGGCCAGCTGACGTGGCCGGGCCGCCTGCACGATTTCGAGCTGGCGCGGCTTGGTGGCCAGCTGCGGCTGGACGTGCGCGACGGCCGCTTTGCCCAGGTCAACCCTGGCGTCGCGCGCTTGCTGGGCATCCTCAGCCTGCAGTCGCTGTCTCGCCGCATCCGGCTGGATTTTACCGACGTGTTCAGCACCGGCTTCGCCTTTGATGCCATCACCGGCAGCGCTGTCGTCCGCGACGGGGTGTTTGCCTCCGACGATGTGCGCATGACCGGGCCGGCGGCGCTGGTCACCCTGCGCGGCGAGGCCGATCTGCCGCGCAACCAGCAGAACGTGCGCGCCCGCATCACGCCGCACATTTCCGAGAGCGTGTCGCTGCTGGCCGGCGCCACTCTGGTCAACCCGCTGCTGGGTGCGGCGACGCTGCTGACGCAAAAAATATTGCAAGACCCGATTAATCAGGTATTTTCTTTTGAATACCAGATCAGCGGCAGCCTGACCGATCCGCAGGTCAGCAAGGTGGGGGAGAATGTCACCCCCGTGCCGCCGGCCAAGACGCCCTGAGGACCACAGATGAAGACAGCTTTCAAGGTCGCCGCCATCCAGATGGTGTCCACCACCCAGCCGCAACAAAACCTCGACACCGCCGCCCGCCTGGTGGCGCAGGCGGCCGCAGACGGCGCGCAACTGGTGGTGCTGCCGGAGTATTTCTGCCTGATGGGGCGCGAGGAAGGCGACAAGGTGCGCCTGCGCGAGCCGTTCGGTGACGGGCCGATCCAGCAGCAGCTGGCGGCGATGGCGCGCGACAATGGCGTGTGGCTGGTAGGTGGCACGCTGCCGCTGGCCTGCGATGCCGACAACAAGGTGTTGAACAGCCTGCTGCTGTTCGTGCCGGACGGCAGCGTGCACAGCCGCTACGATAAGATCCACCTGTTCGGTTTTACCGGCAACGGCGAGCGCTACTGCGAATCGGACAGCATCGTCGCCGGCAACCAGCCGCTGCGCGCACAAACGCCGCTGGCCGACATCGCCTTCGGCATCTGCTACGACCTGCGCTTCCCCGAGCTGTTCCGCCAGATGGCACCGTTTGACCTGCTGGTGTTGCCGGCGGCGTTCACCGCGCAGACCGGCGAGGCACACTGGGAAGTGCTGCTGCGCGCCCGCGCCATCGAAAACCAGTGCTACGTGCTGGCCTCGGCACAGGGCGGCAGTCACGAAAACGGCCGCAAGACGCACGGCCAGAGCCTCATCATCGATCCGTGGGGACGCATCGTCGCCCAGCTGGACAAGGGCGAAGGCGTGGTCATCGCCGAGATCGACCCCGAAATCATCAACTCGGTGCGCACCCGGCTGCCGGCGCTGTCGCACCGCGTTTTTTCCTGAAAGCAAAAGTCATGAGCAACGCCATTTCCATCGCAGACAGCCTGCTGCTGGCGCCGTACGGCGTCAACGAACAGGTGATCGAAGCCACCCTCGGCCGCATGCTGCAGCATCAGGTCGACTATGCCGACCTGTATTTCCAGTACACGCGCAGCGAAGGCTGGAGCCTGGAAGAGGGCATCGTCAAGGCCGGCAGCTTCAGCATCGACCAGGGTGTCGGCGTGCGCGCGGTATCCGGTGACAAGACCGCATTTGCCTACTCCGACGACATCAGCGCTTTCGCGCTGGGCGAGGCCGCCGATGCGGTGCGCGCCATCGGCGCCGTCGGCGGCCACGGCAATGCCGGCGCGGTGGCACTGCGCCGCGGCAGCGGCCTGTATCCGGCGATCGACCCGGTCGGCAGCCTGCCGGCCGAGGCCAAGGTGTCGATCCTGGAACGCATCGAGCGGCTGGCACGCGCCATCGACCCGCGCGTGATCCAGGTGATGGCAGGGTTGGCCGCAGAGTACGACGTGGTCTACGTCGCGCGTCATGACGGCGTGCGCGCCGCCGACGTGCGGCCACTGGTGCGCATCTCAGTGACGGTGATCGCGGAGCAGGACGGCCGTCGCGAGATGGGCAGCAGTGGCGGCGGTGGCCGTTACGACCTGACGCAGTTTACCGACGCGGTGATCGAGCACCACGCGCAGAAGGCGGTGCAACAGGCGCTGGTCAATCTGGAAGCGCGGCCGGCACCGGCCGGGCAGATGACGGTGGTGCTCGGCTCCGGCTGGCCGGGGGTGCTGTTGCACGAGGCCATCGGTCACGGCCTGGAGGGCGACTTCAACCGCAAGGGCACCTCGGCGTTCTCCGGCATGATCGGCCAGCGCGTGGCCGCCGCCGGCGTCACCGTGGTCGATGACGGCACGCTGTCGGCGCGCCGCGGTTCGCTGTCGATCGACGATGAAGGCAACGCCACCAACCGCACCATGCTGATCGAGGACGGCATCCTCAAGGGCTATATGCAGGACGCGATGAACTCGCGGCTGATGGGGGTGGCGCCGACCGGCAACGGCCGTCGCGAGTCCTACGCCCACATCCCGATGCCACGGATGACCAATACCTACATGCTCGGCGGCGACAAGGCACCGGAAGAGATCATCGCCTCGGTCAAGGACGGCATCTATGCGGCCAACTTCGGCGGCGGCCAGGTCGACATCACCAGCGGCAAGTTCGTGTTCTCCGCCTCCGAGGCGTGGCGCATCGAGAACGGCAAGCTGACCTATCCGGTGAAGGGCGCCACCCTGATCGGCAACGGCCCGGACGTGCTCGGCTACGTGTCGATGATCGGCAACGATCTGGCGCTGGACGAGGGCGTCGGTGTCTGCGGCAAGGAAGGCCAGAGCGTGCCGGTCGGCGTCGGTCAGCCGACGCTGCGCATCGACGGCGGCCTCACTGTCGGCGGTACCGCCTGACAAGGTTGGCCGCAAGCGTGCGGCACGTCGTCAAAATGCCATCGCACTGCGATGGCATTTTGCTTTTGTAGCGGGTGTTGCCGGGTAACGCTGGCGCCAGATCATGGCGGCGGATCGCGTGCGGCCGGCGCGCTATTCTGCTGGCGGCGGCAGGCCACGGCGGTAGATCAGGTGGTAGACCAGCGCCACCAGCACGCTGCCGCCGAGGATGTTGCCGGCGATCACCGCTGCCAGATTGCGCAGCAGGCCAGTCACGCCCAGCGCCGGCGATACCAGCGCCGGCGGCACGCTGTCCTGCAGCAGCATCGCCAGCGGGATCAGATACATATTGGCGATGCTGTGCTCGAAGCCGGCGGCGACAAAGGCCGAAATCGGGAACACGACGGCAACGAACTTGTCGGTGACGCTGCGCCCGGCCATCGCCATCCACACCGCCAGGCACACCAGGATATTGCACAGTACCCCTTTCCAGAACAGTGCGGCCAACGGTGCCGCGCACTTGGCGCCGGCCAGCGTGACCACCAGCGCCGCCACGCGGCCATCGTTCATCGCCGGGTGGCCGGACAGCCACACCAGCAGCGCCATGCCAGCGGCGCCGGCAAAGTTGGCCGTACACACCACCAGCCAGTTGCGCAGCAGCGCGTAGCTGCTGATGCGGCCGTCGGCCCAGGCCATCATCAGCAGGTTGTTGCCGGTAAACAGCTCGGCCCCGGCCACCACCACCAGCAACAGCCCCAAGGAAAACACCACGCCGCCCAGCACGCGGCTGGCGGCAAAGCCCAGCGTGTTGTCGCTCACGACCAGCACGAAATACAGCGCGCCCAGCGAGATGAAGGCCCCGGCCAGCATGCCCAGCAGCACCATCTGCAGCAACGGCAGCTGCGCCTTGCTGACGCCGACCTGCTCGATCTTCTCGGCGATCTGCGCCGGCGAGAAGGCATCAAAACCGTACAGCGCCATGGCCGTTCCTCTGATTCAGTCTGCCAGCTTTTCCACCCGCACCGCGGTCAGCTTGTATTCCGGGGAGTGCACCAGCCGGTCGCGCACGGCGGAGGTCAGCCGGTTTACGAGCAGGTCCGGGCGGTGAAAGCTGGCAAACAGCTGTCCCGGCTGTTGTGCGTCGCTGATGTTCAGCGGCAGCACCGCGCTGCCGTAGCGGCTGTGGATGCGTACATGCTCGCCCTGCTGTAGGTCCAGCCTCGTGGCGTCCGCCGGCGCCATGTCCAGTGTGTCCGATGGCCGCAGCAGCGCATTGCGGCCGCGATAGCTCATGGTGCCGGCGTTGAAGTGGGCCAGCACCCGGCCGGTGACCAGCAGCAGCGGATAGTCGTCGTCCGGTTGCTCGCTGCTGGGCAGGAACGGGATGCACGCCAGCGTGGCGGTCTGGCTGGTGGCAAAGCGCTCGCCGTGCAGCACCGGCGTACCGGGGTGCTGTTCGTTCGGGCAGGGCCAGTGCAGGCTTTCCTGCGCCAGCCGCGCGTAGCTCAGGCCGGCCCCGGCCGGCCACAGCGCGCGGATCTCGTTCCAGACGGCTTGCGGGCCGGCAAAGTCGAAGCCGTCCGGCTGGCCCATGGCGGCGGCCAGGCGGCAGATGATCTGCCAGTCGGGCAGCGCGTCGCCGGGTGGCGGCACCACCTGGCGGATGTGCTGCACGCGGCGGTCGGCATTCATGAAGGTGCCGTCCTTTTCCAGGAAGGAGGCCGCCGGCAGGAACACGTGGCCGAAGCGGCGAGCGGTCTCGTTGAGGAACAGGTCCTGCACGATGACCAGCTCCAGCTGCGCCAGCGCGGTGGCGGTGGCGGCCTCGTTGGCCAGCGTCAGGTAGATGTCGTAGCCCATCGCCCACAGCGCCTTGAGCCGGCCGTCGCGGGCCGCGTCCATCATCTGCAGCAGGTCCAGCCCGCGGCTTTGGGGTAGCGGCGTGCCCCAGTGCGCGGCGAAGCGCTCGCCGGCGTCGGCAAACGACTGTGCGCCGGTCAGGGTGGCAGGGTCGCAGCCCATGTGCGCGGCGCCCTGTACGTTGTTCTGTCCGCGCAAGGGGTTGATGCCGCTGCCGGGTTTGCCCAGATTACCGCTGAGCAGGGTCAGGTTGATCAGGCACATCACGCCTTCGGTGCCCTGCAGGTGCTCGGTGACGCCCAGGCCGTGCAGGCACATCGCCGGACCTTGCGTGGCATATAGCCGTGCCGCTGCGCGGATGTCGGCGGCGGCCACACCGCAGCCGGCGGCGACCCATTCCGGGCGGTAGTCGCGCAAAAAATCGGCCAGTTCGGCGTAGCCGCTCACCCGCGCGGCGATGAAGTCGCGGTCCAGCAGCTCTTCCTCGATCAGCGTGGCGGCCATCGCGTTGAGCAACGGCACGTTATGGCCGGGGCGCACCGCCAGGTGGAGGTCGGCCATCGCGGCTAGCTCGGTGCGGCGGGGGTCGATCACCACCAGCCGGGCGCCGCGGCGCACCGCCTGCTTGATGCGGGCGCCGATCACCGGGTGGTTCTCGGTGGGGTTGCAGCCGCACAGCAGCAGGGTGCGCGCCTGCTCGATGTCGTCGAAGTGGTTGGTGGCCGCGCCGGTGCCGAGCATGGTTTTCAGCGCCTTGGCGCTGGGCGTGTGGCAGACGCGGGCGCAGCAGTCGACGTTGTTGCTGCCGATGACCACGCGGGCAAATTTCTGCGCCAGGTAGTTCTCCTCGTTGCTGGCGCGCGCCGAGCCCAGCACGCCGATGGCGTCCGGCCCATGTTGGCCGCGGATGGCCAGCAGGCGGTTGGCGACAAAGCCCAGCGCCTCGTCCCAGCTCACCGGCTGCCACTCGCCGTGCTGCTTGATCATCGGCTGCGTGACGCGGTCGGCGGCGTGGTTGAACTCGAAGCCGTAGCGGCCCTTCAGGCACAGGTGGCCACGGTTCACCGGATGTTGCGCCGGGCGCACCGCCACCACGCGGCCATCGGCGCTGCCGGCGTCCATCTGGCAGCCTACACCGCAGTAGCCGCAGGTGGTGCGCGTCCATTGCTGCACGGCCGTTGCCGGCTTGTCGAACAGCGCGCCGCTGGGGCAGCTGTCGACACAGGCGCCGCAGCTGACGCAGCCATCGGCCAGCATGCTGTTGCCGTGCGCGGTGGCGATGCGGGTGTGCTCGCCGCGCCCCCATTCCGCCCACACGAACTGGCCCTGTACCTCGTCGCAGATGCGCACGCAGCGCTGGCAGTGGATGCAGCGATCCATGTCGACGCCGATGTAGGGATGGCTGTCGTCGTGAAAGCCGTTGCCGGCCACGTTGCCGCCGGGCTGAATGTGGTACTGGCGCAGCAGCGCGTGAAAGGGCAGCTCCGGCTGCGCTGCCATCGCGCCGGCCGGGTAGCGCTCGGCCAGCAGTTGCAGGTTGCTGCGGCGCAGCGCTTCCAGTGCCGGGGTATGGCTGCGCACCACCATGCCGTCCTCGGCACGGGTGGCGCAGGCGGGCTGTGGCAGCGGCTGGCCGTCGATGGAAACCAGGCACAGGCGGCAGCCGCCGCTGGGTGCCAGCCGCGCGTCGTGACACAGCTGCGGCACCGGGCTACCGGCGGCGGCCAGCGCGTCCAGCAGCAGCGTGCCGGCCGGCACGTCGCAGGATAAGCCATTGAGTATCAGGCGAGGCATGCGCGCAGCTCCTCCGGATAGTGGCGTTGCAGGGCTTGGGCGAACTCGGCCAGGCCGCGGCCGTGGCCGCACAGGCTGGCCTGTGCCAGATTGTCCAGCAGCGCCTGGCAGCGGGCGCCGTCGATGGCCTGGCCGCCGGCCGCGGCGGCAAACTGCCGCGCCAGCTCGGCGGCGCCGTAGTGGCAGGGCGTGCACTTGCCGCAGGACTCGCGCGCGCCAAAGCGGAACACCTCGGCCATGATCGCCAGCAGCGGAGTGTCGTCGGCAAAGGCGATCACCCCGCCGTGGCCCACGGCACAGCCGATGGCGCGCAGCGCCTCGTAATCCAGCGGCGTGTCCAGCAGCGCCGGTGGCACCAGGCCAGCCAGCGGGCCGCCTATCATCAGCCCGCGCAGTTGGCCGTGACGCAGCCCCTGTCCCAGCTCGTGCACGATGGCCGTCAGCGGCAGGCCGAATGGCACTTCGTACAGGCCGGGGCGGTTGAAGCTGGCGTTCAACGACAGCAGCTTGCTGCCACGGCTGCGGCCAACCCCCAGTGTGGCGTAGGCCGCCGCGCCGTGGCGGATGATCCACGGTACCGCGCACAGGGTTTCCACGTTGTGCAGCAGCGTGGGCTGGCCGTGCAGCCCGTGCGCGGTGATTTGTGGCGGGCGCAGCCGCACCTCCGGGCGTTTGCCTTCCAGCGCATTGAGCAGCGCGGTTTCCTCGCCGCACAGGTAGCTGCCGTCGCCGATGTGCAGCGTCAGCTCGAAATCCGTCCCCAGCCAGTCGGCGTCGCGTGCCTGTTGCAGCGCGACCTGCAGCACGCGGGCGGCATGCGGGTATTCCTTGCGCAGGTAGATGACGCCATGGCGGGCGCCAATCGCCTGTGCCGCGATCAGGCAAGCCTCGATCAGGCAGTACGGGTCATCTTCTAGCAGGTAACGGTCGGAAAAGCTGCCGGGGTCGCCCTCGTCGGCGTTCACCACCAGGTATTTGCGGCTGCCGCTGGCCGCCGCCGCGGCGCGCCATTTGCGACCGGCCGGAAAGCCCGCACCGCCGCGACCACGCAGGCCGCTGTCGTCCAGTGTCTGCAGCAGCGCTGGTGGGCTCATGCGGCGCGCCTGCTGCAGCGCCACGCCGCCACCGCGTGCCAGATAGGCGCCGAAGTCGTGGATGCCACCGGCCTGCACGTTGTCCAGCAACACGCTGTGCGGCAGCAGGCTGGCGATGTGCGGGCGCACGGGTGGCGCCCCCGGTGGCTGGTGGCACTGGCCGTGGCAGTACAGCCCGCGGTCCAGTCGCTGCGCCGCGCGCCACGCCGCCGGTGCCTGCGCGCGCGCGGCAAAACAGGCCAGCCCCTGACACGGCAGCGCGGCCGGGTCCTCGCCGTGCAGGTGATAGAAACTGTCGACCGCATCCTGACTACCGGCTGGCAACATGAGGCGCTCCTTGTGACGGGGAACGGGTTGGCAGTTCTTTATAGTGCCAAGGCCGGTGTCACAGAAAGGCGAGACTGCGGCGCCGGCAGGAAAAGCCGGATGGCGACGGCATCGGCGCGCGGTGATGGTTCGGGTGGGAGGCCGGGCTTGCGGGGCCGGGCTTGCGGGGCCGGACAAGGTTGGCCGCAAGCGAGGCGGTGCGCCCCGCGATCAGTGCCAGTGCCGGCCGGCCACCCGTGTGGCCGCGGACCGGTCTCGGTCAATAAAAACGTCAGCGCTGTGCGCTGGCGGGCGTGGCGGGGTGATAGGGCAGGCGCTCAGGCGTAGAAGCACCTGGCGCACACCGCGTGGTAGCGGGCCTCGTCGCCGATCTCCACCTGCGGCCCTTCCTTGATGCGCTGGCCGTTGCCGTCGCGGCGGATGTGCATGGTGGCCTTGCGGCCGCAGTGGCAGATGGTCTTGATCTCCTCGATGTCTTCCGCCAGCGCCAGCAGCCAGGCGGCGCCGGGAAAGGGCTCGCCGCGAAAATCGCTGCGCAGGCCGAAGCAGATCACCGGCACGTGGCGGGTATGCGCCAGCCGGTGCAGCTGTTGTACCTGCTGTGGCGTCAGGAACTGCGCCTCGTCGATCAGCACGCAGGCGATGCCGGCGTAGTCCGCGGGCAGAAAATCGAAATGGTCGTCGTAGGTCAGCGCGTCGCGCTGGATGTTGAGGCGTGAAGTGATCTTGCCGACACCGAAGCGGTCGTCGATGGCGGCGGTGTACAGCCGCACCGTCTTGGCCATCGATTCGTAGTTGTTGGCGATCTGCAGCAGTTGCGTGCTTTTGCCGCTGTTCATTGCGGCGTAGCGGAAGAAGAGTTTGGCCATGATGAGCGGGAGGCGGGTAAGCCGGCCATTCTAGCGCATGCGGAACACTGTGTTACACGGCAGCGTACTGACGTTAACGTCAGTGGCGCGTTATGATTGCATGCTGCAATGCAACCAGACACCGGAGCCCACGATGGAAAAAATCCTGCCACTGCTCGACACCCGCCGCATCAGCATGCGCTGGGGCGATATGGACGCGGTCGGTCACCTCAATAACACCTGCTACTTCCGCTACATGGAGCAGATCCGCGTCGAGTGGCTGGACGACATCGGCTACCCGATCGACCCGCAGGGCATCGGCCCGGTGTTGGGCAGCACCAGTTGTGTCTACAAGCGCGAGATGACCTATCCGGCGACGGTGCTGATCAGCATCGAGGTGGAAAAGGTTGGCCGCAGCAGCCTGAAGCTGCGCCACCATTTCAGGGTCGAGGGCGACCCCGAGACCGTGTACGCGGTGGGCGAGGCGACGCTGGTGTGGGTCGATTACCAGGCCGGCAAGACGGTATCGATTCCGGAGCCGATCCGCGAGCGGCTGCGGGCCGTCGGCGCCGACGCCTGAGAACCTGTTCAATGTCTGCTGCGGCTGTTCTCAATTGGGGCGTACCGCGTTGAAAACGGCTTCGTAATGCTCATTGACCCCATGTCAACGCCGCTTCCTCAGCCGTTTTCGCCTTGTCTCGCTCTAGCTCGCGAGACTTTGAACAGGTTCTGAGCGGCGGGGCGGCTCAGCCGGCAATCAGGTTGAGCCACAGCCCGATGGCCAGCCCCAGCAGCATCACCACGAAGGTCGGCAGGCAGCGCAGCGCCAGCAGGCGGCCGCCGAGGCTGGAGATCAGCCCGAACTTGAACAGGGTGTTGCTGGTGATGGCGATGCTGATCGCCAGCAGCGTCGGCATCAGCGCCAGCTGCTGCTTGCCCAGCATTTCCAGCGCGGTCAGGGTGATGGCGTCGACGTCGTTGAGGCCGGAGATCAGCGCGATCACGTACACGCCGCGCTGGCCGAACAGGTCGTTCAGCCATGCGCTGCATACCAGTACGATGGCGAACACCAGCGCGAAGCTGAGCGCCAGTTTCAGCTCCGCCGGGTTGCTCAGCTGCAGCGCCGGCGTCTCGCGCTGGCCATTGGCGGCATGGCGCGGGCGCAGCATCACCGTCAACAGGCCGAGCAGCAGCGGCGGGGCCATCAGCAGTACGGCGCCTTCCAGCGCCGCCGGCGCCACCGCCATGGTGATCAGCGCCAGCCGCACGAACAGCACCAGGTTGGCGAGCAGGATCACCCGTGCCGACAGCGCCACCGAGGCCGGATTGTCGCGCGCGGCGCGGGCATAGACCAAGCTGGTGGCGGTGGTGGAGACCAGGCCGCCGAGGATGCCCAGCACCGGGGTGCCGACGCGCTCACCGAGCATGCGCACCGCGAAGTAGCCGGCGAGGCCGACGCCGACGATCAGCACCACCATCAGCCAGACCCGGTACGGGTTGAAGGCGGCGTAGGGGCCGAAACCCTGATTCGGCAGCACCGGCAGCACGATGAAGGTGAGGGCGGCGAACTGCAGCAGCGCCAGCAGGTCGCGGCGATCCAGCCGCTGGCTGATGCCGCTCAGCTCCGGTTTCAGGTACATCAGGGCGGTGACGATGATGGCGACGGCGACGGCGAGTTCTTCCAGCCCGTTGGCGGAGAGCAGGCCCAAGCCGTAGGCCACGACCAGCGCCACCACGGTGGTGGTGCGCGGCTCGTTTTCCTCCGCCTCGCGGCCCAGCGGCAGGAAGCCGAGGCTGGCGATCACCAGCAGGCCCAGCGCCGGCAGCAGCCAGTTCGGGCTGCCGTGCTGTGACAGCACCGCTAGCAGGCAGCCGAACACCGCGGTCATCGGGAAGGTGCGGATGCCGGCCAGCGTGCGCTTCTTGCGTTCGCGCTCCACCCCCATCAGCAGGCCGATGCCGAGGCTGGTGACGATGGCTGGCAGCGCGGCATACGGCGAATCGGCCAGTGACAGCCAGCTGCCCAGATCCCAGTTGCTCATGCGCGCGCCCTCCTGCGATGCGGGTTAGCGCCCCAGACGGGCGGCGATGCTGGCTTCGATGCCGGCGGCGTCGAGGCCGCAGCCGGCCAGCAGCATGGCGGGGTCGCCGTGCTCGACGTAGTCGTCGGGCAGGCCCAGATGCAGCAGCGGCACCTGCACGTTGGCCGCAGCCAGTACTTCGCCACAGGCACTGCCGGCACCACCCATGATCGCGTTTTCCTCCACGGTGACGATCAGCTCGTGGCTGGCGGCCAGCTGTTTCACCAGCTCCGCGTCCAGTGGCTTGACGAAGCGCATGTCGGCGACGGTGGCGTCGAACGCCTCGGCCGCCTGCAGCGCCGGCGTCACCATGCTGCCGAAGGCAAGGATGGCCACCTTGCCCTGACCCTGGCGGCGGATGTGGCCCTTGCCGATCGGCAGCGCCGACATCTCGTGCACGATGGCGGCGCCGGGGCCGGTGCCGCGCGGGTAGCGCACCGCGCTCGGGCCGTCCAGCGTGAACGCGGTGTACAGCATCTGGCGGCACTCGTTCTCGTCGGAGGGCGCCATCACCGTCATGTTGGGGATGCAGCGCAGGAAGGACAGGTCGAAGGAGCCGGCGTGGGTCGGGCCGTCGGCGCCGACCAGACCGGCGCGGTCGATGGCGAACACCACCGGCAGGTTTTGCAGTGCCACGTCGTGGATCAGCTGGTCGTAGGCGCGCTGCAGGAAGGTGGAGTAGATCGCCACCACCGGCTTCAGACCGTCACAGGCGAGGCCGGCGGCAAAGGTCACCGCGTGCTGCTCGGCAATGGCAACGTCGAAGTAGCGCTGCGGATATTCCTGCTCGAACCGTACCAGGCCGGAGCCTTCGCGCATCGCCGGGGTGATGCCGACCAGGCGCGAATCGAGCTTGGCCATGTCGCAGATCCAGTCGCCGAACACCTGGGTGTACTGCGGCTTGCCGCCGCTCTTGCTGCCGACCAGGCCGTTGGCCGGGTCGAACTTGGTCACGCCGTGGTATTTCACCGGGTCGTTCTCGGCCAGCTTGTAGCCCTGGCCCTTCTTGGTGACGATGTGCAGGAACTGCGGGCCTTTCAGGCTCTTGATGTTGTGGAGGGTGTCGGTCAGCACGTCGACATCGTGGCCGTCGATCGGGCCGATGTAGTTGAAGCCGAACTCCTCGAACAGCGTGCCGGGGGTGAAAAAGCCCTTCACGTGTTCTTCCACCTTGCTGGCGATGTCGCGCAGCGGCGGGGCGATGCCGCCCAGCACCTTGTTGGAGCCCTGGCGCACGGCGGCATAGAAGCGGCCGGACATGATCTTGGCCAGGTAGTTGTTGAGCGCGCCGACATTGGGCGAGATCGACATGTCGTTGTCGTTGAGGATCACCAGCAGGTTGGTGTCCATCGCGCCGGCGTTGTTCAGCGCCTCGAACGCCTGGCCGGCGGTCATCGAACCGTCGCCGATGATGGCGACGCAGTGGCGCTCGATGCCCTGTAGCTGTGCCGCGACCGCCATGCCCAGCGCGGCGCCGATCGAGGTCGAGGAGTGGCCAACACCGAAGGTGTCGTACTCGGATTCGTCACGCTTGGGAAAGCCGGCAAGGCCGCCTTGCTGGCGCATGCTGCCCATGCGCTCGCGGCGGCCGGTGAGGATCTTGTGCGGATAGGTCTGGTGGCCGACGTCCCACACCAGACGGTCGTCCGGGGTGTTGAACACGTAGTGCAGTGCGACGGTCAGCTCCACGCTGCCGAGGTTGGAGGCGAAGTGGCCGCCGGTCTTGCTCACCGATTCGACGATGAATTCGCGCAGCTCGCGCGCAAGCTGCGGCAGGTCGCTGCGTTTCAGCTGGCGCAGGTCCGCCGGGCTGTGGATGGTGTCGAGCAGTGTGGTCATATTGTTGTTGTGTTGTGTTGTCGTTCAGAACGAGCGGGCGACGATGTAGTCGGCCAGCTGTTTCAGACGCGCCGCCTTGTCACCAAACGGTGCCAGCGCGGCCAGCGCGTCGTTGTAGAGTTCGCGGGCAAATTGCTTGGCTTCCTGCAGGCCCATCAGGCTGACGTAGGTCGGCTTGTCGTTGGCCTCGTCCTTGCCGGCGGTCTTGCCGAGGGTGGCGGTGTCGGCTTCGACATCCAGCACGTCGTCGACCACCTGGAAGGCCAGCCCCATGCGCTTGGCGAAATGATCGAGGCTGTCGGTCTGCTCGGCGCTCAAAGGTTGGCCGCACATGGCGCCCAGCAGCACCGCGGCGCGGATCAGGGCGCCGGTTTTCATGCAGTGCATGAACTCCAGCTCGGTCTGGTTCAGGCTGCGGCCAACGCTGGCGAGGTCGATGGCCTGGCCGCCAGCCATGCCGGCGTGGCCGGAGGCGGTGGCGAGGGTGCTCACCATGGCCAGTTGCTGCTGCGGGGCGACATCGGACATCGGCCGGCTGAGCAGTTCAAAGGCCAGCGTCTGCAAGGCGTCGCCGACCAAGAGCGCGGTGGCCTCGTCGTAGGCGACGTGACAGGTCGGCTTGCCGCGGCGCAGCACATCGTCGTCCATGCACGGCATGTCGTCGTGTACCAGCGAGTAGGCGTGGATCATTTCCACGGCACAGGCGACGCGGGCAAGGTTGGCCGCATCGGCGGCAACCAGCTCGCCGGCGGCAAACGCCAGCAGCGGGCGCACGCGCTTGCCGCCCTGCAGCGTGCTGTAACGCATCGCCTGGTGCAGCTGCTGCGGAGCGCGCTGTTCGTCCGGCAGGGCCGCTTCCAGTGCGTTTTCGACGTATTGCTGGGTGGCGGTCATCCAGCCGACAAGGTTTTCATTGCTCATGGCTGATGTCCAGTGGCTTGAGTTCGCCGTTTTCCAGCACCCGTAGTTGTTGTTCGGCATCGGCCAGCTTGGCCTGGCAGAACTTCATCAGTTCGATGCCCTGCTTGTAGGAGGCGAGTGCCGCATCCAGCGGCATGTCGCCGCTTTCCATTGCCTGGATGATGTCTTCCAGTTGTGCCAGCGAGCTTTCGAAGCTTGCCGGCGCCTTGGCGGATTTGGCCATTACCTTATTCCTCATGCATTGTTCGGTTTACCGGTCGCCATTGTAGGTGTTTTCTGCGTCCGCACAAAGTGGCGCCTGTGTTTGCCCGCGCCGCCGCCGTGGCGGTCGCGTGCAGCCGCGGCGGCAATCGCCCTTTTGCGTTTGACCCCCGGCGGGCGGCTGTTTATCGTGGCGGCCTCAACGATTGACGAAAGGGTGGCAGCGTGGCGGCCAAAAGCATCTTGATTACCGGCTGTTCGTCCGGCATTGGTCTGGTGGTGGCGCAAGGCTTGGCCGCAAAGGGCTGGCGCGTGTTTGCCAGCGCACGCAAGGCGGAAGACGTCAGCCGCCTGCAGCAGCTTGGGCTGGAAGCGTTGCCGCTGGACGTGGACGACAGCGCCAGCATCCATACCGCGGTGGCCGAGGTGCTGCGCCGCACCGGTGGCACGCTGGACGCACTGTTCAACAACGCCGGTTACGGCCAGCCCGGCGCCGCCGAGGATGTGCCGCGCCACGCGATGCGGGCGCAGTTCGAGACCAACCTGTTTGGCGCCTGGGAGCTGCTGAATGCGGTATTGCCGGTGATGCGGCGCCAGGGGCATGGTCGCGTGCTGTTCAACAGCTCGGTGCTGGGTTTTGCCGCGATGAAGTATCGCGGTGCCTATAACGCCAGCAAATACGCGATGGAAGGGCTGTGCGACACCCTGCGGCTGGAGCTGGCCGGTAGCGGCATCCATGTCAGCCTGATCGAGCCGGGTCCGATCGAGAGCCGCTTTCGCCCCAATGCTCTGGCCAAGTTTCTGGCCAATATCGACATCGCGCACAGCGCGCACCGTGTCTCGTACGAAAAGCAGCTGTTGCGGCTGAAGAAGGAGGGCCACGCCGCGCCGTTCACCTTGCCGGCAACGGCGGTGCTGGCCAAGGTGGAGCGGGCCTTGCTGGCCGCGCGGCCGGCGGCGCGCTACCGGGTCACCTTTCCGACGCACCTGTTCTGGTGGCTGAAGCGGCTGCTGCCGACGCGCTGGCTGGACGCGGTGCTGGGGCGGGCGGCGTGAACGGGTTTGCCGTCAGGCGGGCATGAAAAAGGCGGTCACCAGGGGTGACCGCCTTTTTTGTTGCCGGGTGCAGCCCTGTTTAATCGCTGAGCCGTTCTAGAGTCTCGAATTCAACCTGGTGACAGTCCTCGAACTGGCTGATCACGCTGCTGATGCGGATCTGGTAGGACTTGCCGTTGGCGAGGAAATTGAGCAGCTTGCCCGGTTTGGCAAAGGACTTGGGCACGATGAAGACGCGCTTGCCTTTCTGGGCATTGGTCTGCGTGATGTACAGGCCGTTGTGGTTGGAAATGGCTTCCCGCTCGTTTTCGCTGAGGATCACCGGCAGTGGCAGGCTGCCGAGCAGCTCGACGCCGATGCGGGTGCCGCCTTCCGGCAGGCGCTGCACGCGGCGGATGATGCCCAGCTGGTTGGGGCGGTCTTTTTGCGATACCCAGATGCTGCGGCCGATGATCAGGCTTTCCACCGCGCGGCCAATGTAGATCAGCCCCATGCCGACTTCGCTGGTGTCGTTGACCCGCCATTCCGGCACCAGGTTGTCGTCGCCCAGCGGCAGGGTGCGGTTGACTTTCAGGTGGTGGGCGATGCGCTCAAAACCGACTTCCACCCGCGCCTGGCCGGTCGACGACAGTCGTTCGTGACGGCGCATCGACTTGCCGCCGTCCTGTGACCAGCGCGTCGACAGCTTCTGCAGCATGTCGCGCCACAGCTCCAGACTCATTTCCGGCAGCGCGCGGGCAAAGGCTTCCGGGATGCCCTGGTCAAAATCGAGGATCAGGTCGGCAAGCCGGTTGACGACGTGGTCGCCGGACCAGTAGCGGCAACCCTTGCCCAGCACGCCGCGGCGCAGCAGTTGCGGCGCGGCGGGCATGTCGAGGTTGATCACGTACTGGAATTCGCTTTGCGTGGCCTGCAGTTCTAGCTGCACGCCTTCCACCAGTCGCTCCAGCAGCAGGTGGATGGCCTCGATTTCCTGTGGCAGCAGGTTGTCGGTCTGCGCCAGGTGCAGCATCGCCGCCTGGATCAGCAGCTCTTCCGGGGAAATGCTGCTGTTCAGCCGGTCGTACAGCGCAATGCGCTTGGTGTGGAACTGTTCCTGCTCGGCAAACTGGTACAGGTGATAGGCTTGCTGCCAGGTGTTGCCCTCGGCCGAGATGTAGCGCAGCGCGCTCCATTTCACCAGACTCAGCTGGTGGTGCAGCGCGCGGGCGGTGGCCAGCTCGATATTGCTGTCGACGACAAAATTCTTGGCGCTGTGCATCTGGCGCAGGCACAGCTGGTAGCCGTTGGACAATTCGGTCCAGTAGGACAGGATGCTGGGCAGGAACGATTTTGAACGCGGCGAACCGCGCAGGAATTCACTGCACAGCTTGCTGTGCATGCCCACGGACTGGCTGTCGACGTAGAGCAGGGTGCTGATGCGGTCCTTCAGGGTGACCGTGGCATCCTTGTTGATCTTGCTGACCGCCTTGATGACCTCGATCAGCGTCGTGTAATACTCGTCACCCGGCAGGTTTTTCACCAGCAGGGTGGCGGAGACGGTGCTGTCGCTGGGTTTGTGCTTACCGACCAGGGACCCCAGAATGGTTTTGATGTTGTCGATCATTACGTGGAGACGGACTCGGCGAGGTTGAAGGCCAGGGTAACGTGATTATCCCGCTATATTATCGTATCTCGGACCAATAACCGAAAGTGTCATTGCTGCCTATGCTTTTTTCCGGATTTTGGCGCCTGGCCGCCGTCTTGCTGCTGTTGCCGCTGCTGGCGCACGCCAGCGCCACTCCGCCGCGGCTGGGGGTGGTGCTTGGCGGTGGCGGCGCGCGCGGTTTTGCCCACTTGGGCGTATTGCAGGAGCTGGAGCGCTTGCGGGTACCGGTGGCCTGCATTGCGGGCACCAGTGCCGGCGCCCTGATCGGTGGCGCCTACGCCAGCGGCCGTGCGCTGGACGAGATGGCCGGGCTGTTTCGCCACGCCGACTGGGATGTGCTGCTGTCGGGCAAGCCGGCGCGGCAGGACGTGCCCTACCTGCGCAAGCAGGGCGATCTGGTCAACTATTTTGATCTGTCCTTTGGTGTGCGCGACGGCGAGCTGCGCATTCCGCGCGGCGCGATCAATTCGCAGGCCATCGACCTGTTCATCCGCGAGCTGACCCGCGCTCGCGACGAGCCCAGCTTCGACCGCTTGTCGATCCCGTTTCGCGCGGTGGCCACCGACCTGGAAAGCGGCGATGCGGTGGTGTTTGACCGTGGCGACCTGAGCCTGGCGATGCGCGCCAGCATGGCGGTGCCGGGGCTGTTCGATGTGGTGGAGCATGACGGCCGGCTGCTGGTGGACGGCGGCCTGGCGCGGCAGCTGCCGGTGGAAGAGCTGCTCGGCGGCTGTGCCGACGTGTTGCTGGTGATCGATGTCGGCACCCCGCCGCTGAAGGCGGAGCAGCTGCGCAGCTTCATCAATGTGCTGGACCAGACCAGCTACCTGATGGTGGCGCGCAACAGCAAGGAGCAGCTGGCGAAGATACGGCCGCAGGACTTGCTGTTGCGGCCAACCCTGGACGGCTTTTCTCCTGCGGATTTTGCGCGCAATGCCGACATCGTCGAAGCCGGCCGGCGCGCGGCGCAGGGCATCGCCGCGCAACTGGCACCGTTCGCGTTGCCGCCTGAGCACTATGCCGCCTGGCAGGCGACGCAGCGGGCGCCGCAGTCGGCGCGCATCGACCGTGTCGAGGTGGCCGGCAATTTCGACTTTGTCGATCCGCAGGCACTGCAGCAGCGGCTGTCGGCCGCCACCACCGCGCTGCCGCTGGAAACCTTTCACCGTCGCCTGACCGAGGTGTTTGCCGATGGCGACCTGGAGCGGCTGTCCTACCGCGCCGCGTTCGAGCAGGGGCAGAATGTGGCGCGGGTGACGGCGGAGGAGCGCTTTGTCGGCCCCAATTACCTGCGTGCCGGCCTGAGTCTGAGCAGCGCCACCAATGGCCGTGCCAGTTTTGCCCTGCTGGGTGAGCACAAGCGCAGCTGGCTGAATGCGGCCGGCGGTATGTGGCTCAACGAATTGCGGCTGGGCGAGGAGCCGATGCTGCGCAGCGAGTGGTACCAGCCGCTGGCGACCGACAGCCAGCTGTTCGCCAGCCTGTCGGCGCGCTACGAGGACCGGCTGTATTCGCTGTACTCGCCCGGTCATCGGCGCGAGGCGGATTTCATCTTCGGCACCACGCAGGCCAATGCCGATCTGGGCTGGGATTTCCGCCAGTTCGGCGAATTGCGGCTCGGTGTGTACCAGAGCCGTACCGCGCTGCGGCTGAAGACCGGGGCGGCGGTCTACGACGATGCGCGCGAGCGGGAGAGTGCGCGCGGGGTGCGGATGCTGTTCAACTACGACCAGCTGGACAATCCACGTTGGCCGCGACAGGGCATGGCGGCCCAGTTCTCGCTGTCGGCACCGTACACCATGGCGCTCGATGAGCGCTATCACAGCATCGGCATCCGCCTCGACGCGGCGCAGCTGCTGCCGCGGGATGTCACGCTGCGCACCACCGCGCGGTTTGACGGCTCCTTTGGCCGCGGCGACGGCATGGTCTACGCGCTGGGCGGCTTCAACAACCTGTCCGGCTATCAGCCGGGCGAGCTGCTGGCCAGTCGTACCGCCTTGCTGCGCAGCATGCTGTACTGGCGTGCTGCCGGCTTGCCGTCGGCGCTCGGCTCCGGGCTGTATGCCGGGGTGTCGTTCGAGGCCGGCAAGGCGTGGCGCACGGTATGGGATCAGCGCAATAGCAGCTGGTTGCCGGGCATGACGTTGTTCCTGGGTGCCGACACCGTGCTGGGGCCGTGGTCGGTCGGCGTCGGCAATGCCAAGGGCGGGCAGTGGACCGGCTATTTCAGCCTTGGCGCGCAGTACTGAGCACAGTGCGTTACGAGTTGTCCGGTGTCTTCTTGGCGCGCGGGTGGGCGCCATCGTAGACCTTGGCCAGATGCTGGAAGTCGAGGCTGGTGTAGATCTGGGTGGTGGCCAGGTTGGCGTGGCCCAGCATTTCCTGCACCGCGCGCAGGTCGCCGGACGACTGCAGGATGTGGCTGGCAAACGAGTGGCGCAGCATGTGCGGATGCACGTGCTGCTCGCAGTCGCTTTGTTGCCGCCATTTTTCCAGTCGCCGTGCCAGCTGCCGCGACGACAGTCGCGTCCCCTGTTCCGACACGAACAGCGCGTCATCCTGGGTGCTGCCGCGTACTTCCAGCCAGCGGCGCAGGGCGTCGGCGGCACTGCGCCCAACCGGCAGCAGCCGTTCGCGCTTGCCCTTGCCGCTGACCTTGACCAGCTGTTGTGACAAGTCGAGGTCGGCGACATTGAGCGAGGTGGTTTCGCTCAGGCGCAGGCCGGAGGAGTACATCAACTCGAACATGGCGTGATCGCGCCATTGCAACCGTCCCTCGCTGGGCTGGTCCAGTAGCTGCATGGTGGCGTCGACGCTGAGTGCCTTGGGCAGACGTTGCGGTGCCCGCGGCGGACGCAGGCCGGCGCAAGGGTTGGCCGCAATGTGCTCCTGCCGGATCATCCAGTGGAACAGGTTGCGCCAGCTGGACAGGATGCGCGCCAGCGAGCGCGGCGACAGCCCCTGGTGGCGCAACTGCGCCAGTGCCCGCTGTACGGCGAGGGTGTTGACCTGTTCCGGCTGCTCCAGCCGGGTCAGCCTGGCGAGATAGGTGATATCGCGCGCGTAGGCCTCGCGCGTGTGCTCGCTCCTTGCGGCCAACTGCAGTTGCTGGTCGAACTGCTGCAGCGTTGCGGTCCAAGCGGCGTTCATGGTCAGTTGCGGCGCGCGCGGGTGGCGTTGAGGATGCGCTCCAGCAGCGACATGTCCTGCTCGTTTTTCAGCAGGGCGCCGGCAAACGGTGGCACGCCGCCGTTGTGGATCGCGCTGTCCGGCGTGCCGTCGGCCTGCAGCAGGCGCAGCCAGTCCAGCAGTTCCGAGGTCGACGGTTTCTTCTTGATGCCGGGCAGCTCGCGGATGGCGAAGAAGCTTTCCAGCGCATTGCGCAGCAGGCTGTCACGCAGGGTCGGGAAGTGGGCGTTGACGATGCGCTGCAGGGTGTCCTGGTCCGGAAAACGGATGTAGTGGAAGAAGCAGCGGCGCAGGAAGGCGTCGGGCAGCTCTTTCTCGTTGTTGGAGGTGATGACGATGATGGGACGCTGGTGAGCCTTGATCTGCTCCTGCGTCTCGTGCACGAAGAACTCCATCTGGTCCAGTTCGCGCAGCAGATCGTTGGGGAATTCGATGTCGGCCTTGTCGATTTCGTCGATCAGCAGCACCGGTGCCTCGCTGGCCTCGAACGCCTGCCACAGCTTGCCTTTGACGATGTAGTTGCTGATGTGGTGCACGCGCTCGTTGCCGAGCTGCGAGTCGCGCAGGCGCGAGACGGCATCGTACTCGTACAGGCCGTGCTGCGCCTTGGTGGTGGATTTGACCGGCCACACGATCAGCTGCTTGCCCAGCGCTTTGGCCAGTTGCTCGGCGAGCATGGTCTTGCCGGTGCCGGGTTCGCCCTTGATCAGCAGCGGGCGTTCCAGGGTAATGGCAGCGTTGACCGCGGTCATCAGGTCGGGGGTGGCAATGTACTGCTCGCTGCCGGTGAATTTCTGCTTCATTTGATGGGCTCGTGTTGGATGGTGGTTGCCGAACGAAAGCGGCCACTCAGGGTGGCCGTTGCGGTGCAGCAGTGCCTGCGCTGATTATGGTTCAGCTACAGGACGCGCCAGGGTGTTACTGGCGGATGAATTCGTTTTCCAGGTCTTCCAGCGACAGCTGCCAGTGTTGCATCATGTGACGCAGCAGCAGCATTTCCGGGTCGCTGATCGCGCTGTCGGCCTTGCAGATGTCCAGCGCGATGGCGCAGCACAGTAGGCGCTTGCTGCGGTCGGTAATCACGTCCAGCACCTCGTTGACGCGCTGCGGCGACAGCAGGTGGATGGTGCCATCGTTTTCGGCTTCGTCGGAGACATCATCGCAGTACTTTGCCAGCACCTCGATGAAGCGCTTGCGCGACAGGCCGATGATTTCATAGACGTTCAGGCTTTCCATGGATTCGATCTCGCGCGCTTCCATTTCGCCATCGGTAATCATGAACATGGCAAGGATGCGGGCAAGCGCTTCCGGACTGTTCGTGGGGTAGTTCTTCATGTCGCGACTCCTTCTTGTTTCAGTCTGAATTGCGCGGCAAAGGCGGCTGGTACAGCGGTTGCTTTCCGCTGCTGGTAGTCAAAGAAGACAATGCCGGTCTTGATATGCAGTATTGCGGCATTGTCGCTCAAGCGTCGGGCTTGGTAAATGAAATCGCAGCCGCAGCGGCTAAAGTCGGTGATGCCGAGGCTGAAGACCAGCGTGTCACCATGAAAGGCCTCGTTGCGGTAGATCACCGCGGCGTCGCTCATGATGATGCCGGCACCGTAAACATCCATCTCGGTGCAGTCAAGACTTTGCAGGAAGCGCAGCCGGACCTCGTGGGCGAAGCGCAGTGCGGCATCGTTGCCCAGATGGCCGCCATAGTTGATATCGCTAATGCGGATGTCGAGCCGACAGTCGAATACCGGGTTGTCGATCTCCGGCAAGGTGAGGCGTGCCATGCGTTAACCTGTTGCGAGGGTTTTTGTCATACTGCGCCCGCTGTTAATCTTTATCAATACTTTCCTCGGCGCCGGTAATCTAGTATGAATACAGCAATTCAATCGTGTGTCGAGACGGGAGGTCACCATGTATCAGCGTATTTTTGTGCCGGTTGATGATAGCGAAACATCGGCATTGGCCTTGGCTGAAGCGTGCAAGCTGGCCAAAGAAGTTGGTGCCGCGGTGAAGATGGTGCACGTGGTGGATTTGGCGCAGTTTGGCTGGGGTGGTGCCGAGTTTCTGGATGCTGCAGAATTGCAGGGTTCGATTCGCGAGGCGGGTGAGCAGGTGTTGTCGCAGGCACGAACGCGCGCCGAGGCGCTGGGTGTGGTGCCGGAGACCGCCATCATCGAAAGCTGGGGCGATCGCATTGCCAGTGTCATCATGGACGACGCCAGCAAGTGGGGGGCGGATCTGCTGGTGATGGGTACCCACGGTATTGGCGGGCTGATGCACCTGCTGCTGGGGAGTGTCGCCGAAGGGGTGCTGAAGATCGCCGATGTGCCGGTGCTGCTGGTGCGGCATACCGGCGATTGACACCGGTATGCCGCCGGTATTGACGACCTTGTCGTGCTTCAGACAGCGAAAAACGCCCCGGAGACCCGGGGCGTTTTTTGATGGTTGCTTCAGCCGCTTGTTCAGGCTTCGGCAACGGTGCCTTCTGCTTCGCCTTGGGTATCAAGGCGGGCGCGAACCGCTTTACGCAGGCTCTTGTACAGGTCCGGGTGGGTTTCCTTGAGATATTCAACGATCTCGAAGTCTTCACGACGGACTTTCGCCAGGTCGATCTGCTCGACATGCACCAGACGGAGCAATTCACGTACCGGCTTTGGCATGTTGCGACCGCTTTCATAGCGCGAACCACCGGACTGGGTAACGCCGATACGGCTCCAGAATTCCTGTTGGTTCAAGCCAAGCTTGCGGCGGATTTCGCGCGGATTGGGGATTTTATCAAACAATTTCATGGCGTTCCTCGCATATGAGTTCTGTTAATCATGGACGGGGTAGTGTCCGCGTGACTTTTGCAAAAAATAAAACATATGGCCGAGTCTTTGCCCAGCCTTATTTGACTTGCATCGGTATGATAGCAGGATTGCGAGAAAAAGGACAGTGTAATTTATGCGAAACGCCCGTTGCCGATAGTGAGCTATCGGCAACGGGGTAAATTGGGGTGGCGAGCCCGACCCCCGGCACTTGCGCTAAACGGCTGTGGCTGCTTCCTTCCGGACCTGACCAGGTTGACCATCGCACAATGCGGGGAGACCCGCCATTGAGGAAAGACATTCTACAGATAAAGCCTCGCAATGACAAGGAGAGTTTGCCTGCGGCGCAAGTCTTGGCGCGGGTTTGCCGGCGGCTGTCATTGCAGGGTACCAGTGCTAGCTACCCACCAGCTTGTGGCCGGGCTGGCTGCTGAGGTGGCCAAGCACGATTACCCGTGCCAGCCCGAGGTTGGCCGCCTGCCAGGCGTCGGATTTGGCCAGTGGCGGCTGGCGGTGCAGGATCTCCAGCGCCAGCCGCAGGCAGCCCACCGCCTGCTGGCAATCCTGCTGCGCCTGTGCCGACAGCAGGTTCTTGCGCTGGCGGCTGCCCTGGCGGCGGTCGTGGCTGGCGGCGGGGGCCGGATTCGGCTTGTTGGCGTCACCCTGGCGGCGGTAGAGGCGGTACGGCAGCGGCCAGTCGTCCACCGCCATCATCTCACGCCCGGTCAGCTCGCCGATGACCTGCTCCAGCTCCTGCACCAGCGCCGCGGTCTCCTCGGTTACCGCCCGCGACAGGCTGCCGCCGAGCATGACCTTTTCGCGCAGCAGCAGGCTGCGGCGCAGCACGAAGGCGAGCTTGCCTTCCGCCAGCGCCCAGGCATCGGCCTCGTTGCCCTGGCTCGCGCGCTTGTGCAGCGCGTCCAGCCAGTGCGCCCACGCCAGATACTCGGCCCCCAGTTGCGGCCGGGCAAGGGCGATCGACGGCGGCGCGCCGGCACTCGGCGGCGTGACATGCGGCCACGGCGAACTGCTGCCAAAGCTGACGAACTGCTTGCGCCGAACCGGCTTCATGTCGGTCTCCGTTGCGGTCTGGATAGTTGATTTATAGGCGCTTTGGCGTGGTGTGCTGTCGCGGCTGTTTGCGATGGGCAGGGTGGTGCCCGGCAGAACGTGCTGTGCGAGACCTGTGCCGTGTGCAAGGTTGGCCGCAGTCGTGGAGGGGGTGGCTGCGTGATACCGGCGCAGCGGCGGGCTTGTCCGGGCAGGCGGGGAGACGCAGGGCAATGGCAGGCTTTGCAGTTTATTTGAAATCGTACATAATCAAAATATCGATTACGGAGAGCTCGCATGCAGCTTTATTTACCTGTCGCCACGCCGCTGCCTCAGAGCGTGCCGCTGTTTGGCGCCAGCGTGCCGGCCGGCTTCCCGTCGCCGGCCGACGACTACAGGGACAGCTCGCTGGATCTCAACCGTTACCTGATCCGTGATGCGGCGTCCTCGTTCATGGTGCGGGTGGCCGGCGATTCCATGGCCGATGCCGGCATCCATCACGGCGACCTGCTGGTGGTCGATCGCGGTCTGCCGCCGCAGCACGGCCACATCGTGCTGGCCGCCATCGACGGCGCGTTCACGGTCAAGCGTCTGCACCGCCGCGATAGCCGCGTGGCGCTGCTGGCGGAGAATGCCGCCTATGCGCCGCTGGAGCTGGGTGGCGAGCAGGAGCTGTGCATCTGGGGCGTGGTCACCGCCTGCGTCAAGCGCTTCACATGAGCACCTTTGCGCTGGTCGACGGCAACAGTTTCTACACCTCGTGCGAGCGGGTGTTCCGACCCGATCTGGCCGGCAAGCCCATCATCGTGCTCAGCAACAACGACGGCTGCGTCGTCGCGCGCTCGGCCGAGGCCAAGGCACTCGGCATTGATGCTTTTGTGCCGTACTACCAGATCGCGGCGCAGTGCCGCCGTCACGGCGTGGCGGTGTTTTCCAGCAATTACGCGCTGTATGGCGACATGTCGCAACGGATGATGCAGGTCGTGGCGCGCTGGGGCATGGCGCAGGAGATCTACTCCATCGACGAGAGCTTCATCACACTCGACGGCATCCCCGAATTGCGCGATCACGCGGCCCGCCTGCGCGCCGACGTGTTGCAGCGTGTCGGCATTCCCACCTGTGTCGGCATCGGCAGCAGCAAGACGCTGGCCAAGCTGGCCAACAGCGTGGCCAAGACCCATCCGCGCTGCAACGGCGTGTTCGCCTGGGACTGGCTTGCGCGCGACTGGCAGGAAAAACTGCTGGCAAGGTTGGCCGCAAACCGGGTCTGGGGCGTGGGCCGGCGCAGCGCGGACAAGCTCGCCCGTCTTGGCATCCACAGTGCGCTGGACTTGCGGCGGGCCGCGCCGCCGTTGATCCAGCGCCATTTCGGCGTCGTGCTGGAGCGCACCGTGGCCGAGCTCAACGGCGTGTCCTGTCTCGAACTAGACGACATCGCCGCGCCACGGCAGCAGCTGATCTCGTCGCGCTCGTTTGCGCGCATGGTGAGCGACAAGTGCACGCTGGCGGCGGCGATCACCCACCACGCCACCCGCGTTGGCGAGAAGCTGCGCCAGCAGCACAGTGTGGCGCAGCTGGTCGGCGTCAGCATCCGTGGCAACCCGTTTGGTGATGCGACAGCGCAACGCGGTTGGACGGTGGTGCCGTTGCCTGGCCCCACCGCCGACACGCTGGCGCTGGTCAAGGCGGCACTGGTCGGACTGGAGGCGATCTACCAGCCCGGCTACGGCTACAAGAAGGCTGGCGTGGTGCTGCTGGAAATCGGCGCCGCCCAGGCGCGGCAGCCGGACCTGTTTGCCGTCAGCACCGATCCGCGGCGCGCCGCCTTGCTGCAAACGCTGGATCAGGTAAACCGCCACTATGGCAGCGGCACGCTGAAACTGGCGTCGGAAGCGGTCAGCGCGGACTGGCGGATGCGGCAGGAGCAACGCTCGCCGCGCTGGACCACCTGCTGGGACGAGTTGCCGGTAGTGCGCTAGCACGGGTCGCGTCGCGGCATAACAGACATCACGCCACCGCGGCAGCCGGCTCGGTGGCGGCTTGCTAGAATCGACCGATGAACTATTTCAATCTCTTCGGGCTGCCATGCATGGCGCCTGTTCCGGCGGAGCGCCGGTCATGAACGGCTGGGGCGATGCGGTGCAGTACCGCCTGCTGACCACCGCGGCCGGCGAGCAGTTCTCCGTGCCGGAGTACATCCTGCGGGTAGAGGGCGCCGGGGCGGGTGGCTGGCAGCTGCGTTACGGCGAATGGACCGACTACGCCGATGTCGCCGGCGATGCGGCGGGTGCGCTGGCGCTGGCGATCGAGGAAATGGCCGCGCGCATCGAGTATCGCGGCAAGTAGCCCTCCGGCCGTGGCTGGCCGATGAGCCGGCGGCAGCGATGGGCGGACCTCTCTCCACACCACCCGGATTTGATGGCTGACGATGGCCGGTCACGCATTCGCGCAACGGATGGGGCCATTTGTGAGTACTATGCTCGGTTAGCCATCAAGTTGAAGCCATCTGCTCATGCAAACAGAAGTCAAAGAGAAGCCCCGCTACGCCCTGGTGGCATCGGTCCAGTTGCCGGATGTCAGTGATGTCGAGTTCGAGGCCTCACTCGCCGAACTGAGCGAACTGGCCAAGACGCTGGGTTTCCAGGTGGTGCAGACCTTTGTGCAAAAGCGCAGCAGCTTCGATCGCACCGCCTACCTGGGCGTGGGCAAGCTGGAAGAAGTCAGCACCTTCGTCAATCGCGGTGTCCGCAGCGACGATCTGGAAACCGGATCGCCAGCGCCGGACTCCGATGCTGTCGAGTTCGACGTGTTGCTGGTGGACCACGAAATCTCGCCGTCGCAGGCGCGCAATCTGGAGCTGGCCGTGGGGTGTCCGGTGATGGACCGCACCATGGTCATTCTGGAGATTTTCCATCGCAATGCCTGCTCGCGCGCGGCACGCGCGCAGGTGGAAATCGCCCGCCTCGGCTATATGGCTCCGCGCCTGCGCGAAGCGGCCAAACTGGCCGGTCCGCAAGGCCGGCAGCGTAGCGGCGTGGGCGGTCGTGGTGCAGGTGAATCGCATACCGAGCTGGACCGTCGCAAGGTGCGTGACCGTATCGCCGAGCTGCAGCGCGAAATCATCGCCATGGAGCTGGAGCGCAAGACCCAGCGCGCCCGGCGTCTGGAACGTCAGGGACTGGGGCTGGGCGGGGTGTCGCTGGTGGGCTATACCAATGCCGGCAAGTCCACGCTGATGCGGGCGCTGACCGGCAGCGAGGTGCTGGTGGCCAACAAGCTGTTCGCCACGCTGGATACCACGGTGCGTGCCCTCTACCCGGAAAGCGTGCCGCGCGTGCTGGTCAGCGATACGGTCGGCTTCATCAAGAACCTGCCTCACGGACTGGTGGCCTCGTTCAAGTCGACGCTGGAAGAAGCGCTGGATGCGGCGCTGTTGCTGCATGTGATTGATGCCAGCGATCCCGGTTTTCTGCGCCAGCTGGAAGTGACCGACGAAGTGCTGCACGAAATCGGCGCCGACGAAGTGCCGCGCATTCGCGTATTCAACAAGATCGACCATGTCGGTGATGAAGCCGCGCAGGCGGCCTGGACTGCTGAACTGCAGCAGCGCTATCCGGGCTGCGTGGTGATGAGTGCGCGTCGTCCGGAGGAAGTGGCCAGCCTGCACGCGGCCATCGTCTCCTTCTTCCAGCAGGATCTGGTGGAAGACGAGCTGCTGCTGCCGTGGTCGGCTCAACAGTTGCGCGGTGACATCTACAGCCACTGCCAGGTGCTGGAAGAGCGTACCGAGGAAGACGGTAGCTGGTTCCGCGTGCGTGGTGAGCCGGAAAAACTGCGCAGTCTGCGCGAGCAGCTCAGCCCGGGCGCGCAGGGCAGGGAAAAGGAATACTGGGAAGTCTGAGGCGCGATCACAGTACGGCCTGGGCCAGGCGGGTCTTGTCGCCCGAATCGGATTCAGCGTGCAAAGGCGCTTTCCTCTGGCGTGTAACGCCGTTGTCGCCGCTGAATCGCAGCCTGCAGGCCTTCACGATGCGCGCCAAAAACCTGAGCCTGCGCGGTCACAGTCATCGTCGCACGGGGTTTCAGGGGCATGGGAAAGGTCGTGACGGGCCTGCCGCGACGCCTTTTCAAACTGGCGTCGGGCCAAACGAGGCTTGGTCTTGATTGGTCAGCTGGAACTCGATGCGGAGCAATGAAGCGTGCGCCAGTTGCGGCATTTCACCATCTCCGCTTCGTGTAGGGAAGCAAAGTTAGTGAAAACTACTGTCCTTGCCAAGTAAGGCTTTTCTTCTTTTTGTGTGCTTGCCACGAAGCTGAAGAGGCGTAGAGTTCCTGCAAAAATCTGACTTTTCTTCAAAGTTGTTGAATAGATCCTGCGGAAGTTGCTACATCTTGATCTGCCCCCGCCAGCCATACCAGCGATAAGGAGAGAAGTCCTAGGTTTGCATGGTAGTGGTACTGCTTGATAGTTCGGTGGCCCGCTGCTGGCGGTAGCGTGCCGCAAACACTGCTGGCGGTATCCGG
>NZ_RBID01000004.1 GCF_003633895.1 Vogesella indigofera | reverse complement strand
TTTCCCCGTTTCCCCGTTTCCCCGTTTCCCCGTTTCCCCGTTTCCCCGTTTCCCCGTTTCCCCGTTTCCCTGTGCCCGTCCGGCTGTCGCATGACAGGGTTGCGGTGCACTTCAGCTTATCCACAGCGGCAGGCTGATTCCGTAAGTTATCCACAATTGGCATCGTCATGGCTGCGGTGGGTGCCAATGGCCGTGGCCGCGAGACACGCCATGCCCGGCACGCTCACCTGCGCGGCAGCTGGCGCCAACAGCAAAACACCCCGCACGCGGCGGGGTGTGACAGGCTGGCCGCAAGCGGCAGGGCCGGTATTACTTTTCGACGAAGGCGCGTTCGATGGCGTAGTGGCCGGGTTCGCCCATGCGTGGCGACTCGACAAAGCCGAGGCTGTCCAGCAGCTTGCAGGTGTCTTCCAGCATCGCCGGGCTGCCGCACAGCAGCGCGCGGTCGGTCTGCGGGTTCAGCTGCGGCAGGCCGATGTCGCTGGCCAGCTTGCCGTTGAGGATCAGGTCGGTCAGGCGGCCCTGGTTGCGGAACGGTTCGCGCGTCACGGTCGGGTAGTAGATCAGCTTTTCGCGGATCATTTCGCCCAGGAACTCGTGCTCGGCCAGTTCCTTGGTGATGTAGTCCTGGTAGCCCAGCTCGCTGACCCAGCGTACGCCGTGGATCAGCACGATTTTTTCGTAGCGGTCGTACACGTCCGGGTCCTTGATGATGGACATGAACGGGGCGAGGCCGGTGCCGGTGGACAGCAGGTACAGGTTCTTGGCGTCCGGCAGCAGGTTGTCCTGCACCAGGGTACCGGTCGGCTTGCCGGAGATCACCACCTTGTCGCCCGGCTGGATATTCTGCAGACGCGAGGTCAGCGGACCGTTCGGCACCTTGATCGAGTAGAACTCAAGGTGCTCTTCCCAGTTGGCGCTGGCCACCGAGTAGGCGCGGATCAGCGGTTTGCCGTTCACTTCCAGACCGATCATCACGAACTGGCCGTTGATGAAACGCAGACCCGGATCGCGGGTGCAAGTGAAGCTGAACAGGGTGTCGTTCCAGTGATGGACGGACAGGACGGTTTCGGAGGAAAGAGTAGCCATGAGTGTCGTCTTTATCAAACGGGCAAATTCAACAAGTGCGTATTCTAACCCGACTTCCAAATAACTGCTTGGATGTAAAGGTTCTGTCTTTATTGCTTTTTTGATTTATATCAGGGGATAGAATGATAGCCGTTCTCGAATAGCCCGCCGTGGCGAGCTTGGCGGCGCAGGTGGCGGCGCCACTTGCCCTGTGCCGGGCGGCGCGATATGTTGCCATGCAACAACAAGCAGGCGACACGGAGCGGGAGCAGAAGATGAAACTATGCGTGATCAGCGGCGATGGCATCGGCCGCGAAGTGGTGCCGCAGGCGGTACGGGTATTGCATCGGCTGCTGCCGGCTTTGCAGATCGTGACCGCCGACGCCGGCTGGGACACCTTCCGGCAGCAGGGCACGGCGTTGCCGGCGGCGACACTGGCCGCGGCGCGCGATTGCGGCGCGGTGTTGTTCGGCGCGGTCAGCTCGCCGGCGTATCCGGTGGCCGGTTACCGCTCGCCGATCGTGCAGCTGCGGCGCGAGCTGGGCTGCCACGCCAATGTGCGGCCAACCCTGAGCCTGCCCGGCTGCGGCGCGGCCGAGGGCATCGACCTCTTGATCGTGCGCGAGAACACCGAAGACCTGTATGTCGGCGAGGAGCAGTCCGACGGCGACACCGCCACCGCCATCAAGCGCATCACCCGTGCCGCCTCGCGCCGCGTCGCCGAGACCGCGTTCCGCCTGGCGCAGGACGGCGGCCGCCGGCGCGTCACCATCGTGCACAAGGCCAACATCATGCCGCTCACCGACGGCCTGTTCCGCGACGCGGCGCGCGAAGTGGCCGCGGATTATCCGCAGATCGCGGTGGACGAGCTGCTGGTCGACACCGCCGCGCTGAAGCTGGCGCAGGCGCCGCAAGGTTTCGACGTGCTGCTGGCGCCCAATCTCTACGGCGATATTCTTTCCGATCTGGCGGCGGCTTTCGGCGGCGGGCTGGGGGTGGCGGCGTCGCTGAACCTGGGCGCCGAGGCGGCGATTGCCGAACCGGTGCACGGCTCGGCGCCGGACATCGCCGGTCGCGGCATTGCCAACCCGGTGGCGGCGCTGCTGTCGCTGGCGCTGCTGCTGCGCCACTGGTGGGCGCAGCCAACGTTGGCCGCAAGCCTGGAGCAGGCGGTGCGGCGCACGCTGGCCGACGGCATCGCCACCCCCGATCTTGGCGGGGACGCGAGTACGGCGACGTTTTGCGATGCGGTGCTGGTGCGGCTGGATCTGGATTAAGGGCTGCGGGACAGGGCAGGCTGCGACAAGATGCCGCATTCCGTCGCCGCCGACCATTGGCTATAGTCGGGATTGGCGGGGAGGCGTCTTCGCCAAGCGAACTGGAAGTGGCCGTCCGCAGCAGCGGGCGGCTTTTTTTTTGCGGCCGCGGGCTGGCGGCGCGGGTAAACAAAAAAGCCCTGACGCGGTGCGCAGGGCTTTGATGAGTCTTGTGGTGGGGGGAGAAGGATTCGAACCTTCGAAGGCTGAGCCGTCAGATTTACAGTCTGATCCCTTTGACCGCTCGGGAATCCCCCCGACAAGAGCGGCGCATATTAGCCGTCCGTTTTTTTTCTGTCAAGCCTGTGCCCGGCAAAAGGCGCGACCGGCCGCTGCGACAAATCGTCGCAGCCTGCCGCGCGCGGCGACGGCGATGCTAAAGTAGCCGCCATGATGACTTCCACTTTTCCGCTGCTGTTTGCGGCCAACCTTGGGCCGGTGGCGCAGGCGGTACGGCGTTTGCGCTGGCTGATGTTGGGCGCGGCGCTGCTGACCCTGCTGTTGGCCGCACAGCTGGCGCTGCAGTTGCCGTGGCTGCTGCTGGTGCAGGCGCTGGCGACGCTGGCCGTGCTCAACTTCGCGCTGCGGCACTGGCCGCTGCCGCCACGCTCGCAGCTGGCGCTCGGCCTGTTCGGCGACGTGCTGGTGCTCTCCGAGGTGCTGGCCTTCAGCGGCGGCGCCGCCAACCCGCTGGCCTCGCTGTACCTGCCGCCGGTGCTGCTGGCAGCCTTGCTGTTGCCGCCGCGCCAGGCGTGGCTGCTGGCGCTGCTGAGCCTGGGCGGCTACGCGCTGCTGTTTGGCTGGCACCTGCCGTGGCCACTGGCCGGCGACGATGCCGCCTACGCCTTCCGCCTGCATCTGGTCGGCATGTGGCTGACTTTTGCGGTGTCGGTGCTGTTGCTGACCACCTTCGTGTCGTCGCTGGCGCGGCAGCTGGCGCAGCGCGAGGCGGCACTGGCGCAGGCGCGCGAGGCGCAGCTGCGCGACGAGCAGCTGGTGGCGCTGGGGGTGCAGGCGGCCGGCACCGCACACAGCCTGTCGACGCCGCTCAACACGCTGACCCTGTTGTGCGACGAGCTGTGCGCCAGTACTGCCGCCGATGCCGCGCTGCAGCCCGACCTGCAGCTGATGCGGCAGCAACTGGCGCTGTGTCGCCAGGCGCTGGTGCAGCTGAAGGCCGGCGCCGAAAGCCGGCCGCCGCCGCAGCCGATCGGCGACGCGCTGGCGCAGCAGCTGCAGGGCTGGCAGGCGACACGGCCGGGGGTGCGGCTGCAGCGCGACGGCCTGCTGCACGGCGGGCCGCTGATGGCGCCGGACCCGCGCTTCTGGCCGGCGCTGTGCAACCTGCTCAACAATGCGGCGGATGCTGGCGGCGGCGAGGTGGAACTCGACGCCGCCATCGCCGACGGGCAGCTGCAACTGCGCATCCGCAACCGTCGTGGCCGCCTCAGCGCCGCACAGCTGGCGCGCGCCGGGCTGGCGCCGCTGGATAGCGACAAGCCGGCCGGCCTCGGCCTTGGCGTGATGCTGTCGCACGTGACGCTGTCGCACCTGGGGGGCGAATTGCGGCTGGAAAACGATGCCGCCGGTGGCGTGTGCGCCACGCTTCGGCTGCCGCTGGAGGGCGACGCATGATGGACATCCTGCTGGTGGAAGACGACGCGGTGTTCGCCGCGATGCTGGCGCGCAGCCTGCAGCGCCGCGGCCATGCGGTACGCCATGCGGCCAACGTGGCCGCCGCGTTGCAGGCGGTGACCAGTGCGCCGCAGGCGATCATCCTCGACCTCAATCTTGACGGCGACAGTGGCCTGCGCCTGCTGCCGCAACTGTTGGCCGCCGCGCCGCAGGCACGGCTGCTGGTGCTGACCGGCTACGCCAGCATCGCCACCGCGGTGGAGGCGGTGAAGCTGGGCGCGGTCAACTACCTGGCCAAGCCGGCCGGCGCCGACGAGATCCTGGCCGCGCTCGGCGCGCCGGCACCGAACCCGGAGCGCGCGCTGCCCGTCGCGCCGATGTCGCTGAAGCGCGTCAGCTGGGAACACCTGCAGCGGGTGCTGGCCGAGCACGACGGCAATGTTTCCGCCACCGCCCGCGCGCTGAACATGCACCGCCGCAGCGTGCAGCGCATGCTGGCCAAGCGTCCGGTACGCGATTGAGGCGCCGATCTGCCCGCCGCGGCGAGCGTCGGCAACGGTGTGTCGTCGCACAAGAACCTGTGCACAATCTGCTGCGACCTGATATCAGTGGGTGATCCTGTGTTGGCATTGGCCAAAACATGGGTATCGATATCAGCATCAACGGCGCTTTTTGGGCCAGCTCCGCCTTGCCTGACTTGGGCGCGCGGGATCGTGAACCGCGGCTAAGCCCCTGATAAAGCAGTGGACAAATTAGAGTAATTGCCTTAAATTGTGCGCTGCACTCAAGCCGAAAGGTTTTTGTGGTGTTAGCCCCTCGAAGCATCCGTCGGCCCCGTGCCGGTGTGGTGTTTCTTCCTCGTGTTGGCCCCTGTGGAAACCCTCAGGGGATTTTTTTTGCCTGCTCGCCGTGACCGGCCGGCCGCGCTACCAGCACCGAATACGCCAATGCGGCCAACCTTGAGACAAGGTTGGCCGCATTGTTTTGTGGGTGTTGCCGCTCATTCGAGCGCCGGTGGCGCGGCCTGCCGTGCGTGCTTGCGCTGGCAACAATGCCCGCAGCGTCCCTGAGCCGTGGCGCGCCGCCGCAGTGAAGGCGGCGCTTAGACCTGCAGCAGCCGCAGCACGTTCTGGCTCTGGCTGTTGGCCTGCGCCAGCATCGCGGTGCCGGCCTGCTGCAGCACGCTTTGCCGCGTCTGGTTGGCGGTTTCCTGCGCGTAGTCGGCGTCCATGATGCGCGAGCGTGCGGCGCTGGCGTTCTCGGTCGAGCTCTGCAGGTTCTGGCTGGCACTGTCCAGCCGCGACATCATGCCGCCAATCTTGGCCCGCTCCTGCGAGACGTAGTCCAGCGCCTGGTCGAGGTGGAAGATGGCGAACTTGGCCAGCTTGTCGAGATCGAGATCCTGCAGCCCGAGCGAGGCCACGTTCACCGCGCCGACCGAGCCTTGCAGCGTGTCGCCGGCATTGCTGCCACTTTGCACGGTAAAGAAGTTCTGCCCGGTGGCGCCGGCAATGTCGGGGAAATCCAGCTTGAAGCCCTGCAGCACGTTGGCGCCGGACAGCGAGGCGTTGTTGTCGTCCAGCGCCGTTTCCGCGCTCAGCACCGTGCCGCCGTCGGCATCGGCACCGCCGACGGCACCGGTGTCGGCATTGCTCAGGTCCATGCTGCCGATGAAGGCGGCGCCGTTGGTGTTCCACGACGCGATGAAGGCGGCGCTACTGGCCAGGTTGCCCTTGGTGGCGCTGTTGATCGCGGCGTCGAGCGTGGCGCCGCCATTGAGCGCCTGCATCACGTCCTTGATGCCGCTGCCGCCGGCTTGTTTCACCTGCTGGTGCAGGTAGCGGGTGGCGGCGTAGGCGGCCGAATAGTGCGCCGAGTCGCTGGCCCACGCGCCGCCGAGGTTATTGCCGCCGACCAGGGCGGCGGCACTGCCGGCCGCCGCCACGTCGCCGGCCAGCCGCTCGTCGGCGCCGTGGATGAATTCGGCGGTGCCCTCCATGAACCAGGTCGGCAGCGTGGTGATGTTCATGCTGCGTCCCATCACCGCGTGCACCATCTCGTGGGCGATCACGCGATCGTTGTAGAACGGGGCGCTACCGCCGTTGGGCAGGTTGGCCGGCGTGAAGTCGGCCATCTCGACATTGAGCGCCACGCCCAGCATCCTGCCGCCGCCATCGGTGCCGGTGTAGCTGACCGAGGCCAGCGTGCCGCCCGGGGTGCCCGGATTGAGGTTCACCGTCATGGTGGCGCCGTCGCCCTGGATGCCGTAGAACTGCTTGATGCGGCGTTCCGACGCCTCCAGCCAGCCCAGTTGCAGGCCGTCCATCACCGCGCGCTTGTCTGCATCCCCGCCGAGGCTGGTGGTGGATTGTGAAAACACCTGCTGGCCGTTGAATTCCGTCTCGCGTCCGATCTGGTCGATGCCCTGCAGCAGCTGGTTGGCTTCCGCCTGCAGTGCCTGCCGGTCGGGGCTGCTCAGCGTGCCGTTGGCGGCCTGCACCGACAGCTCGCGCATGCGTTGCAGCATGTCGCTGACCTTGGCCAGCGCGCCTTCGGTCACCTGCAGCATCGAGGTATTGTCGGTGACATTGCGCAGGCCCTGGCGCTCGCCGCGGATTTTTGCATCCATGCGGCTGGCGCTGGCCTGGCCGGCGGCGTCGTCCATCGCGCTGTTGATGCGCAGGCCGGAAGACAGCCGCGCCAGGGTCCGCGTCAGGCTGTTGCTCGACTTTTCTAGTTGCCGCTGCGCATGCATGGCCAGCGTATTGGTATTGATTTGCACGAAGCGCGATCTCGCAGAGCGATGCCGGTGGCAAGGGATGATCCCTTATCGGCGCGGCGCGCTTGTTCTTGAGGGCTTTTGTTGCCGGATTATGGCTGTTTTGTATTTCCATGCCATTGTTTTTTATAGAAATACAAATGCATGGTCGATGTGCTTGCGGCCAACCTTGTGCCAAGGTTGGCCGCATTGTTTTTGGTGCGTGGCCGTGTTTACAGCCACTTGCCCGGGTTCATGATGCGCTGCGGATCGAGCGCCTGTTTCACCGCGCGCATCACCGCCAGCGCCGCCGGGTCCTTGTAGCGCTGCAGCCAGTGGCCCTTGAGCTGGCCGACGCCGTGTTCGGCCGCCAGCGTGCCGCGCAGGCGGTGAACCTGTTCGTAGACGATGGCGTTGACCGCGTCCTCGTCGGCAAACAGTTCGGCATTGCCGGGGCGGGTGTGGCTGATGTTGTAGTGCAGGTTGCCGTCGCCGGCGTGGCCGAAGGCGACGATGCGCACGCCGGGGAAGGCGGCCTGCAGCGCCGCGCCGCAGGCGTCGAGAAAGGCCGGAATCGCCGAGGTCGGCACGCCGATGTCGTGCTTGATGCTGGGGCCGTCGCGCTTTTGCAGCTCCGACATCTGTTCGCGCAGCTGCCACAGCCGCGTGCGTTCGCTGTCGTTCTGCGCCAGCACGCCGTCGCCGAGGCCGCGCGCGGCCAGCCACTGCAGCAGCCGCTCCTGCAGGCTGGTGTTGTCGCCGCTGTCGGACAGCTCGACCAGCAGCGCCCACGGCGCCTGGAACGGCAGCGCGCCGGGCTGGTACTTTTCAACCAGCTGCTGGCACACCTCGGACATCATCTCGAAGCTGGTCAGCCGGTCGCCGAACGCCGCCTGCAGCGCGTTGAGGGTGGCGATGGCCTCGTCGGCACTGGCAACACCGAGCAGCGCGGTGGCGTGCGCGGTGGGCTGCGGGAACAGCTTCAGCGTGGCGGCGGTGATCAGCCCGAGCTGGCCCTCGGCGCCGATGAACAGCTGCTTCACGTCCAGGCCGCTGGTGTCCTTGCGCAGCGCGGTCAGCGCGTCCAGCAACTGCCCGTCCGGCAGCACCACCTCCAGCCCCAGCGTCAGCTCGCGCATGGTGCCGAAGCGCAGCACGGCGAGGCCGCCGGCGTTGGTGGACAGGTTGCCGCCGATCTGGCAGCTGCCCTCGCTCGCCAGCGACAGCGGGAACAGCAGCCCGGCGCCGGCCGCGGCCGTCTGCACCGCCGCCAGCGTGCAGCCGGCTTCGACGGTGATGGTCTGGTTGGCCGCATCGACGGCGCGGATGCGGTTCAACCGCCGCAGCGCGATGACCAGCTGCCGGCCGCTGCCGTCCGGCGTCGCCGCGCCGCAGGTGGAGGTGTTGCCGCCTTGCGGCACGATGGCGATGCGGTGGGCGGCGCAGAAGCGCACCAGCGCCGCCACTTCGTCGCGGCTGGCCGGCAGCGCCACCGCCAGCGGCGAGCCGTGGTAGCGGCCGCGGTAGTCGGTAATGAAGGGCGCGATGTCGTGCGGCGTGGTCAGCAGGTTGGCGGCGCCGACAATGGCGGCCAGTGGCGCAAGCAGATCGGTCATGAGGTGGTTTCCGGTTCAGCGCTGGTGTCCGAGTCGCAACCGGCGCCGATCGCCAGATAGCGTCGCGCCAGCGGCGTGAACAGCGGCACGGCGACGGCGGGCAGCCAGCGCAGGTAGTGGGTGGGGGCGGTGAGCAGGCCGCAGTGGTAGCGCGCGGCCGCGGCCTGCCACTGCAGTGCCGGGCAGGCGCCGCCACGGTGGCGCAGCAGCAGCTTTGACAGCGGGCAGGGGGCGGCGGCGCAGCACACGCCGCAGCCGTTGCAGGCGGCGCCGAGTGCCGGTTTGGCCGGGGCGGCGCGGGCCAGCCAGATGCGCTGCGGCGCGCTCATGTCAGTGCCCACGCTCCGGCGCCATCAGCGCGTCCGGATGCTGCCAGCCGGGCTGGGCGGCGATGCGTGCCAGCCAGGCGCCGACCTGCGGCCAGGCTTGCAGGTCGATGCCGGCGTCGGCGGCCCACCACAGGTAGGCGCTGGCCGACAGGTCGGCGAGCGACAGGCCGCCGGCGAGCAGGTAGTCCTGCGTTGCCAGCTGCGCGTCCAGCACGTCGAGATCGGCGCGGCAGCGCTGTTCCAACCAGGCTTCGACTGCCGCCGGCTGCGGCTCGAAGCGGCGCGCGTAGCGCAGATTGGGCAGCGACAGGCCGATGCGGTTGCTCTCCCAGCTCAGCCATTCGCGCAGCGCCTGGCGCTCGCCCGGCTGGCCGGCCAGCACGCCCTGGCTCTCCGCCAGCCACTGCAGGATGGCGTTGGACTGCACCATCGCCACGCCGTCGACCACCAGCGCCGGCACCTCGTCCCAGCGGCTGGCGGCGCGGAAATCGGCCGGGCGCTGTGCGCGCGGGGTGGACAGCGCAACGTGGCGGTATTGGTGTGCGATATTGCCCAGCACCAGTGCCAGCCTGATCTTGTAGCTGTGGCCGGACAGACGGTTGCCGTAGAGGATGAGACTGCTCATGGGGGACTCCTGTGCCAGTACGGGCGTGGCCCGCTCAAGCCCACGATGATACGCGCAAGTGGCGGCCTGGCGCTGCTCACCACACCTCGCCGTGTCCCCACGCCAACGCTGAACTTAGCAGCGGTACGGCAAGGCGGCGCCACACAGGAGTGGTGGGCGTGGCGCTTAACCGGTCCAGCCGCCGCGCAGCAGGCGGTAGCCCCAGGCCAGGATCTCGGCGCCGGCCCACCACAGCAGCGCGACATAGGCCCACGCCAGCACGGTGACGACGTAGCCGGCCAGCAGCAGCGCGCCGTCGCGCAGCCGCAGCCCCCACGCCAGCAGCACCACCGCGGCGGCGGGCACCATATTGTCGAAGGAGATCACCGGCACCGGCACCATCATCGATAGCCCGGCCAGCGCCAGCATGCCGCCATTGAGGTAGCGGTAGCGCGGCGAGCTGAGCCGCAACAGCCGCGGCCGGCTGCGCGTCAGCAGGCGCTGGTTGAATTGTGCCAGCAGCCGTTGCAGGCGCTCGCCCAGCGCCGGCGGCAGGCGTCGCCGCGCCAGCCACGGCGGCAGTGTCACCGGTCGCGCCAGCAGCAGGCCGCCGGCCAGCAGCAGGCACAGCACGCCGACGCTGGTGGCCATGCCGGGCAAGGTCAGCGGCAACAGCAGCGGCAGCGCCAGCAGCCCGAGCCAGCGCAACTGCTGGCGCGGGTGGCGGCCGACGGCCTCGCCGAGGGTGGCGTGCGACAGCGGGGCAGGGAGGACGCGTGCGCGGCGGGTATGGGCGGGGCGGGAGCGGTGAGGCAGCATGGCGATCCACGGAATGAAGGCAACAAGCACTATGCGACCGGCGCATGGCGAATTTGTTGCAGGCCGCGGCCGCCCCGAGCCTTATTTTTGCCAGTAGGTCTTCACGTTGACGAATTCGTAGAGGCCGAACTCGGACAGCTCGCGGCCGTAGCCGGAGGCCTTGACGCCGCCGAAGGGCAGGCGCAGGTCGGAGCTGGTGTAGCGGTTGATGAACACCGCGCCGGCCTCGATCTCGCGCCCCAGCCGCCACGCCTGCTCGGTGTCGGCGCTGAAGATGGTGGCGCCGAGGCCGAACGGGGTGTCGTTGGCGAGGCGGATGGCGTCGTCGACGTTGGCCGCACGCAGGATGCTGGCCACCGGGCCGAACACCTCCTCGTGGTAGATACGGCAGGCGCTGTTGACGTGGTCCAGCACCGTGGCCGGGTAGTAGAAGCCGGCGCCGTGCGGCATGATGCCGCCGGCCAGCAGCTGCGCGCCGTGGCCCTGCGCGTCCAGCACCTGCGCGTGCAGCGCCTCGCGCAGGTCGGCGCGGGTCAGCGGCGCCAGCGTGGTGGCGGCGTCGGCCGGATGGCCGGGCACCAGCGCGCGGACGTGTTCCAGGAACGCGGCGACGAAATCATCGGCGATCTCCGGCACCACGATCATGCGCTTGGCGGCGTTGCAGCTCTGGCCGGCGTCGCGAAAGCGCGAGTGCGCGGCCTCGCTGGCGGCGGCTTCGACATCGGCGTCGGCCAGCACGATGAAGGGGTTGCTGCCGCCCAGCTCCAGTACCGTCTTTTTCAGGTGACGACCGGCCATGGCCGCGATCTGGCGCCCGGTGGTGGTGGAGCCGGTGAAGGCGACCGCGTCGCAGCCGCGGATCGCGTCGTCGACCGCCTCGTGGTCGATCCACGCCACGTCCAGCACCGCCAGCCCGGCGCGGCGCACGATGTCCAGCAGCAGCGCGCTGCACTGCGGCACCGACGGCGCCGGCTTCACCAGGCAGGCGTTGCCGGACATCAGCGCCGGTACCGCGAAGCGCAGCACCTGCCAGATCGGGTAATTCCACGGCATGATCGCCAGCACGATGCCCAGCGGCTCGAAGGCGACGCCGCTCTTGCTGGCGCCGGTGGCGATGTCCTTGCTGGCCAGCAGCGTCGGTGCCAGGTCGGCGTAGTAGCGGATCAGCTGCACCGACTTGTCGATCTCGGCCAGGCATTCGCGTTCCAGCTTGCCCACTTCCAGCGACACCAGCGCCGCCAGCGCATGACGGCTGGCCGCCAGCTGGTCGGCCAGCAGCAGCAGGCGTTCGGCGCGTTCGGCGGTCGCAAGGTGCGACCACGCGTGCTGCGCGCGGCGCAGCGCGGCCAGTTGTGGCGGCAGGGAATCGGCGGACAGGGCGGGGCGGGTATACACCACCTCGCCGGAGGCAGGATTGCAGCTGGTAAAGGCGGTCATGACGCGGCGGCTTGGCTACGGGGAAAGACGGTCACTGTAGCAAAAATCCACCCGTCGCGGCAGGCGGCAAGGTTGGCCGCAAGGGCTGCGGCCAACCTGGTGTTGGCTCGGGGCATGCTCACGATCTCGCGCTTACGCGAGACCAAGGCGAAAACGGCTGAGGAAGCGGCGTTTATCCGGCTTTAAACACGCATGCCGACGCCGTACTCACCGCGCAAGGTTTCACGGGGCGCAGCAGACCGTGAACAGGTTCTCAGCGGCCGGCGGTATCGGTGCCGGGCACGCCGCGTACGCCGGCCAGCAGCGCGTGCAGCGCGGCATCGTCGCCCCAGTAGCCCAGTCGCGCCATGCAATCGATGGCGGTCAGCGCGGCGTCGCTCATGAACTGGCCGTTGACCAAGTGCTGTTCCACTTCTGGCAGCGGCATCAGTACGTGCTCGGCCACTTCGCCGTCCTGGTTCTGCGGGATTTCGCCTTCCTTCAGCCACAGGTCGAACACGTACAGCCATTCGCGGTGCAGGCCGCGCGGCACCGGCCGCTCGGCCAGCAGCAGCGCGGTCTGCGGCAGCAGTTCCAGCCGGGTCGGCGGAATGCCGGCTTCTTCCCAGCCCTCGCGCTCCAGCGCGATCTGGATGCTCTCGCCGGCGGCGATGCCGCCGCCCATCAGGTTGTCGAGGCGGTTGGGCGCCACGTCCTTGAACGGACTGCGGCGACCGACCCACATGCGGATTTCGCCGTCGGCCATGCGCTGCAGGCCGTTGAGGTGCACTGCGCGGCTGGTCAGCCCCAGCGGGCGGAACGCGGCGCGTTCCATCTCGAAGGCCGGCGTGCCGTCGGTGAAATAGGCGGTGAATTTCTCGTCGCGCCAGCCGTTGAGCCAGCCGGCATCGCGCCAGCGCAGCGCGGCGGAGGCGAGGGTGGCGCTGCGCGCGGCAAAGTCGGCTTCGTCATCCAGCGCCTTCAGCACGCCGTTTTCCTCGCGGAAGATCGCCGCTTCCTGCGCCAGCAGGCGTTCGCGCCAGATGTCGTTGACACAGCCGATACGCTGACCTGCAAGTTCAAGAGGGGAATAACCAGTCTTGTCGTAGCACACGATCTGTTCGAGTGCGGCGGTAACGGCTTGCAACTGCATGACATCTCCTGCCTGTTTTCGTGAAGGCGACATCTTACGGAGATTTGCCGCGACGAACAGGAATTTGCAGCAGGATGGCATCTGGCGCGCGTGCCGGCGTGTGCATGTGCAACAGTCGCGGCGATTGCCTGCGCACGGAACATGCCCAGGGTATATAAATGCAGCTGACAGCGAGGGGAGACGCAGCGAGGAGGCTGCTTTGACAATCCGCAAAGAACACTGCGGCGGGATGCCGGATAATCCGGCGGATTGGCGCACCCGAGTGGGATCGAACCACTGACCTTCAGCTTCGGAAACTGACACTCTATCCAACTGAGCTACGGGTGCTGCGCAAAAAAGCAGGCGGATCATAGCGCAAAGCGGCGCCCAGCGTCCAGTCGTGACTGCCGGTTTCACGGATTTCCGGAAAGTTCCTGGCGCCTTTGCCTTGTGCGGGGGCTTTCCGTATAATTTCCCCAATTTTTGAATGACATTATTACAGCGAGGCTGGAATGAGTAACGAAACCAAAGCGCCAGGCCAGATCGTCACGATCTTGCTCGGTATCGTCGTACTGGTCGTGGTGGGTATCTGGTTGCTGGCGAAACTGGCCACCAGCGGTTTTGATGTCAATGCGGAAGTGATGAGCAAGGAAGCCGTTGCCGCCCGCCTCAAGCCGATCGGCGAATCCGTGGCCAGCGACGCGCCTCCGGGCATGCGCACCGGCCAGCAGGTTTACAGCGGCATCTGCATTTCCTGTCACGGCGCCGGCCTGGCTGGCGCACCGAAATTCGGTGACGCCGGTGCCTGGGCACCGCGCGTGGCACAGGGCTGGGATACCCTGGTCAAGCACGCACTGGAAGGCTTCAACGCGATGCCGGCCAAGGGCGGCGCGGCCGACCTGTCCGACGACGAGCTGAAACGCGCGGTGGCCTATATGGGTAACGCCGGCGGTGGCCAGTTCACCGAGCCGCCAGTAGGTGGTGCCGAAGGTGCCGCGGCTGCGGATCCGGCGGTGGTGGGCAAGAAGGTGTACGCCAGCGTGTGCATGGCCTGCCATGACAGCGGCGCGGCCGGCGCACCGAAGTTCGGCGACAAGGCCGCCTGGGCGCCACGTCTGGCCAAGGGTCTGGACGGTCTGGTGGCTTCCGCGACCAAGGGCCTCAACGCGATGCCGGCCAAGGGCGGCTACAGCGGCTCCGATGCCGAATTCAAGGCTGCCGTGGAATACCTGACCAACGCCGCCAAGTAAGCTGCTGGCAGTGGTCATGAAAAACGCCGCGCTGTTGCGCGGCGTTTTTCATTGCGGCCAACGTTGGCCGTAAGGCGGCGCTCACTCCTCCGGCTTCTGTACCTTGCTGTCCAGGCTGGCCATCAGGCTGGCGAGCTTGCTCTTGCCTTCGCGCTTGCTGACGATGGGCTCGGCGCCGGGTTTGCCGAAGTGGCGGATGTCGTCGCCGTTGATCTCGCCGATGAAGCGCGACGGCTCGACGAACAGCCACTCGCCGGCGCGGCGGCGCTTCACGCAGTAGGTCAGTGTCAGGCTGCGCTGGGCGCGGGTGATGCCGACGTACATCAGCCGCCGTTCTTCCTCCACCATGCCGTTGTCCACCGATTCGCTGTGCGGCAGGATGCCTTCCTCGCAGCCGATCAGGAACACGTGCGGGTACTCCAGCCCTTTCGACGCGTGCAGGGTGGACATCTTCACCGCGTCGACCTCGCCCTCGTCGCGGCCTTCCAGCATGGTGATCAGCGCGATGGTCTGCGACAGCTCGATCAGGTTCTTGCCGTCGGCGTCGCCCTTCTTCTGCAGCCACGCCACCAGGTCCATCACGTTTTTCCACTTCACTTCCGCGGCGCGCTGGCTGTCCTCGCTGTCGTACAGCCAGGCCTCGAAGCCGATCGCCTTCAGCATCTCCATCACCAGTTCACCGGCCGGCTCGCGCGTGGCGCGGTATTCCAGGTTGACGATGAAGCGGCAGAAGTCCTGCAGTGGTGCCAGCTGTGCGGCACCGACCTGCAGCTGGAAGCCTTCCTCGTGCGCGGCGGCGAACAGGCTGTTGCCGCGCTGGCCGGCCCAGGCACCCAGCCGCTCCAGCGTGGTGGCGCCGACGCCGCGTTTGGGCGTGGTCAGCGCGCGGATGAAGGCCGGATCGTCGTCGGGGTTGGCGATCAGGCGCAGGTAGGACAGCACGTCCTTGATTTCCGGCTTGTCGAAAAAGCTCTGCCCGCCGGCCATCTGGTAGGGGATGCGCTGGTTACGCAGCGCCTGCTCGAAGATGCGTGCCTGGTAGTTGCCGCGATAGAGGATCGCGTAGTCCTTGAACTCGGTGCGGTGCTCGAACTTGTGCGCCAACAGGCGCTGCACCACCACGTCGGCCTCGTGCTCCTCGTCCTTGCACTGCACCACGTGGATCGGTTCGCCAAGGCCCAGTTCGCTCCACAGCTGCTTCTCGAACAGCTTGGGATTGTTGGAGATCACCGAATTGGCGGCACGCAGGATGCGCGCGGTGGAGCGGTAGTTCTGCTCCAGCTTGATCACCTTCAGCCTGGGGAAGTCGTGCTGCAGCAGGCGCAGGTTTTCCATGTTGGCGCCGCGCCAGGCGTAGATCGACTGGTCGTCGTCGCCCACCGCGGTGAACATGCCGCGCGCGCCGGTGAGCAGCTTCACCAGCTGGTACTGGCAGGTGTTGGTGTCCTGGTATTCGTCGATCAGCAGGTAGCGCAGCTTGTGCTGCCACTTCTGCAGCACCTCGGCGTTGCTCAGGAACAGCTCGACCGGGAAACGGATCAGGTCGTCGAAGTCCATCGCCTGGTAGGCGGTGAGCGTGGTCTGGTAGCTGGCGTAGGTCATCGCGCAGATGCGGTCGAACTCGTTGTCGGCCTGCACGATGGCGGCGTCGGGGCCGAGCAGTTCGTTCTTCCACAGCGAGATGCGGCTTTGCACCTTGCGCACCTCGTCCTTGTGCGTGGTCTTTAGCACGTCGGAGATGATCTTGGCGGCGTCGTAGCTGTCGAGGATGGAGAACTGCGGCTTGTAGCCGAGGTGCGGCGCCTCCTGGCGCAGCAATTGCATGCCCAGCGAGTGGAAGGTCGACACGGTGATGCCCTTCAGCTCGCGGCTGTTCATCAGCTTGCCGACGCGCTCCAGCATCTCGCGCGCCGCCTTGTTGGTGAAGGTGATGGCGGCGATGTTGCGCGCGTCGTAATTGCCCTCGCGGATCAGGTACTCGATCTTCTGGGTGATCACCCGCGTCTTGCCGGAGCCGGCGCCGGCCAGCACCAAGAGCGGGCCGTCCAGCGACATGATGGCGGCGCGTTGCGGCGGATTCAGTTGCAGCAGGGACATGAGGTGTCGTCAATCTTTCATGGACAACGCGCATTGTAGAGCCAGCGGCACGATACGGCCATGCGCTTTCCTTTATCATTGGCGGCCGGCGCGCTGCCGTGGCAATCGCGGCGGGCGCGACGTTGCGGCACGGCTCAGGCCAAGGTTGGCCGCATTCATCAACAGGACAACAACACATGGCCACCTACGCGATTGGCGATTTGCAGGGCTGCTTCACGCCCTTTATGGCGCTGCTGCGCCAGATTGAATTCAACCCCGGCCGCGACACGCTGTGGCTGACCGGAGACCTGGTCAACCGCGGCCCGGAATCGCTGGCGGTGCTGCGCTGGGTGTTCGAGCACCAGGACTGCACGCAGATGGTGCTCGGCAACCACGACCTGCACCTGCTGGCGGTGGCCGAGGGCTACGGCAAGATCCACAGCGACGACACCATTAACGACGTGCTGGACGCCGCCGACAGCAAGTTGCTACTGGACTGGCTGCGCTGCCAGCCGCTGATGATCTACGAACAGGGCTACGCGATGGTGCACGCCGGCCTGCTGCCGGAGTGGAGCATCAACAAGGCGCTGCGGCTGGCGGAGGAGGTGGAGGACGAGCTGTCGGGCAAGGACTACCGCAAGCTGTTCGCCAAGCTGTACGGCAACAAGCCGGCGCGCTGGCACGGCGAGCTGAAGGGCATGGACCGCTGGCGGCTGATCATCAACGCGATGACGCGGATGCGCTTCATCAACAGCGACGGCGAGCTGGATCTGTCCTACAAGGGCGAGCTGGACGGCGCGCCGGCGCAGCTGCGGCCGTGGTTCGCGGTGGACGGGCGGCGCAGCATGGACACGCCGATCATCTGCGGCCACTGGTCGGCGCTGGGGCTGATGCTGACCGAGGACGTGCTGGCCATCGACAGTGGCTGCCTGTGGGGTGGCAGCCTGACCGCGGTGCGGCTGGAAGACCGCGCCCAGTTCTCGCTACCGTGCCCGCCGTATCGCAAGATTGGCAAGAGCAAGTAAAGGTTGGCCGCAAGGGTTGCGGCCAACCTTGGCAATGAAAAAGCCCCTGTCTCGCGACAGGGGCTTTTTGTTTGGCTGCAGGCCGGGATCAGCTCAGTTCTTGCGATACTTCGCGGATCAGGTGCGGCGCTTGTACCGGTGCACCGTGGTTGATCGGTGTCGGGTTGGCGAGCTCGCGCTGCATCTGAGCCACGTCCAGCGAGTCTTCCCACTTGGCGACCACCACGGTGGCCACCGCGTTGCCGATCAGGTTGGTGATGGCACGGGCTTCGGACATGAAGCGGTCGATACCGAGGATCAGCGCCAGGCCGGCGACCGGGATTTCCGGTACCACGGCCAAGGTGGCGGCGAGGGTGATGAAGCCGGAGCCGGTGACACCGGCGGCGCCCTTGGAGGTCAGCAGCAGCACGCCGAGGATGGTCAGCTCTTGCGTCAGGGTCAGGTCGATATTGCACGCCTGGGCAATGAAGATCGCCGCCATGGTCAGGTAGATCGAGGTGCCGTCGAGGTTGAAGGAGTAACCGGTCGGTACCACCAGACCGACGACCGGCTTGGCGCAGCCCAGCTGCTCCAGCTTGGTCATCAGGCGCGGCAGCGCGGATTCGGACGACGAGGTGCCCAGCACGATCAGCAGCTCTTCCTTGATGTACTTGATCAGCTTCCACACGCTGAAACCGTAGAAGCGGGCGATGCTGCCCAGTACCAGACCGACGAACAGCACGCAGGTCAGGTAGAAGGTGCCCATCAGCGATGCCAGCTGCACCAGGCTGCCGACGCCGTATTTGCCGATGGTGAATGCCATCGCGCCAAAGGCACCGATCGGGGCCAGCTTCATGATGAAGCCGATCATCGCGAACAGCACGTGCGACACTTTTTCAAAGAAGCCCAGTACCGGTTTGCCCTGCTCGCCCATCAGCGACAGGCCGGCGCCGAACAGCACCGAGAACAGCAGCACCTGCAGGATCTCGCCTTCGGCAAAGGCGCCGATCGCGCTTTGCGGAATCACGTGAAGGATGAAGTCCACCGTGCTCTGGCCGGCGGCTTTTTCGGTGTACTTGGCGATGGCACCGGCGTCCAGCGTGCTCGGGTCCACGTTCATGCCGGCACCCGGCTGCACGTAGTTCACCACCAGCAGGCCGATGGCCAGCGCCAGCGTGGTCACCACTTCAAAGTACAGCAAGGCCTTGCCGCCGACGCGGCCAACCTTTTTCATGTCTTCCATGCCGGCAATGCCGACCACGATGGTGCAGAAGATGATCGGCGCGATCATCATCTTCACCAGCTTGATGAAGCCGTCACCCAGTGGCTTCAGCTTGGCGCCGAATTCCGGCATCAGGTGTCCGAGGGTGACCCCCAGTACGATGGCGACAATGACCTGGAAATACAGGCTCTTGTAGAACGGTTTTTTCTGCATGGTGCACTCTCCTGTGTCTGGCGCCGTGATGGTCGCCCACGCTGTGTTGGCGTCTTGGCGAGGATCATGCGGCAGGCGGGCAGGGCGCCAACATTGGGTATTTCCCCATCGCGGAAAACCCTATTGGGGAATCTCCGTATTGGCTTTTTCCGGCTAGCAGGCTGGCATTATTGCGGTGCAGCATCGGTGATGCCCCATGCCGGCGGCGTGCGGGCCGGCCGGGGCTGGCCTAGATGGCTATTCGGCGGCGGCGACGGGCTCGGCCGGCAGCTGCAGTGCGTCGCGGATGGCGTCGCGCGCGGTTTCCGACAGCTGGAAGCGGCTGGCCAGCGCAGTGTCGTAGGGCGGGATGGCGGCGGTGTAGCTCAGCTCCACCACCATGGCGCGGCTGGCCAGGATCAGGCACAGGCTCTGCCAGAAGCTGGTGTCGCCGGCGTAGGCGGCGGCGGCGCAGTAGTGGCCGCCGGGGGTCAGGTAGCGGATCGCCACCGGCTGCACCGTGGCGTGCGCCAGGCGCGAGGCCTCGAACAGCGAGGCCTTGAACGGCAGCAGGCTGCGGCCGTCGGAGGTGGTGGCTTCCGGGAATACCGCCATGCAGCCGCCGTCCTGCAAGGCCTTGGCCAGCTGCTCGTTGACGCGGCTGGCGTCGCGGCGGTTGTTGCGGTCGATGAACAGGGTGCCGGCGTTCTTGATCAGGAAACCGGCCAGCGGCCAGTCGCGCAGCTCCTTCTTGGCCACGAAGCGCGACACGGTGACGCTGTTGAGCGCGAAGATGTCCAGCCACGAGATGTGGTTGGCGACCACCAGCGTGTTGGCCGGGTAGACCGCCGGCGGCGTGCCGTGGACGCGCACCTTGATCGCCAGGATGTGCAGCAGGTGCCGCGACCAGCGCTGGGTGATCACCGCGCGGGCCGGTTGCGACAGGTGCGGGTAGCGGGTGGCGATCACCAGCAGACCGCGCAGCAAGTGCATGCCGAGGCGGCCGAGGCGGAGCAGGCGGGTAGGCCAGGAGGTGGGACGATGCACGATAGGCTTTATCAGTCAGGCGACGCGGCGCAATTTAACACGGCTGGCAATGCGGGCAAAAGCAGGAGCTGCGCTGCCCCTGGCGCAGCTCGCGGATCAGGCTGCCGCAGACGTGGCAGGGCAGGTCGCGGCGGCCGTAGACCATATAGCTTTGCTGGAAGTAGCCCGGTTTACCCTTGGCGTCGACAAAGTCGCGCAGCGTGCTGCCGCCGGCGTCGATGGCGCGCGCCAGCACCGTCTTGATCTCGGCGGCCAGCCGCGCACACTCTTCACCGCTGAGGCCGTTGGCGGCGCGGGCCGGGTGGATGCCGGCGTGGAACAGCGCTTCGTTGGCGTAGATGTTGCCAACGCCGACCACCACGTGGTTGTCCATGATCGCCAGTTTGATGGCGCTGCCGCGGCGTCGGATCGCCTGCTGCAACACCGCGCCGTCGAAGGCGTACGACAGTGGCTCCGGCCCCAGCTGCACCAGTAGCGGGTGCGCCTCGACCGGGCCCTGCTGCCACAGGATGGCGCCAAAACGGCGCGGATCGCGATAACGCAGAACCGTTTGCCCCAGATCGATGTCTACATGGTCATGTTTTTCCGGCGGCGTGCCCGGCGCCACGAAGCGCAGGCTGCCGGACATGCCCAGGTGCAGGATCAGCGTGCCGTGTTCGAAGTCGACCAGCAGGTACTTGGCGCGGCGGCTGATGCCGCGCACGCGGCGACCGGCAAGGTTGGCCGCCAGATCCGGCGGCACCGGCCAACGCAGGCGCGCCTCGCGCACGGTCACGCCACGGATGGTGGCGTGCAGCAGCAGGGGCGCGATGCCGCGACAGGTGGTTTCGACTTCTGGCAATTCCGGCATTGCAGTTTTCCTTGCCGTGAGCATGATTAAATGAATGGGCGTGGTATTCTACCCGTCTGAACCGATGTTTAGGCCAAGCATGAACGCACTACTCCGTATCGCCGCAGCACTTGCTCCCCTTGCCCTGGTCGCCTGCGCCAGTGTCCCGCCCGCTCCCCCCGCGTCGTCCGTCAGCGCGGAAGCGGTGGTCGAGGATCTCGCCGACGAGGCGGTCGAGGAGGAAACGGTCGACAACCCGCGCATTCCCAAGCTGGAGCTGAGCGAGGAGTGGCTGTACGGCCTGCTGGCCGGCGAGATCGTGGTGCAGCGCGGCGGCGCCGGTGTCGCCGCGGAAACCTATCTGCAACTGGCGCGCGAAACCCGCGACCCGCGCGTGGCGCAGCGCGCCTCCGAATTCGCGATGTTCTCCGGCAACGTGCGCCAGGCCTCCGAGGCGCTGGCCTTGTGGATCGAGCTGGACCCGGATGCCGATTCGGCACGCGAACAGCTGCTGATCGCGCTGCTGCGTGCCGGCAAGCTGGCGGAAAGCCAGCCGCTGGTGGAAGGCATGCTGGCGCGACAACCGGCGCGTGCCGGTGCCATTTTCGTGCAGTTGGCGCGGCTGCTGGCACGGCAGCCGGACCGGGTCGCCGCGGCGAAACTGGTCAGCGATCTCGCCGAACGCTATCCGGAGCTGCCGGAAGCGCGCTTTGCCCATCTGGCGGTGGCCGCCGAGGCCGGCGAGCAGGCCGAGGTCGACAAGGAGTTCGCCCGTCTCGCCAAGATTGCCCCGACGTGGGATCTGCCGCTGCTGTGGCAGGTCGACCGCCTGCGCCGCCACTCGGTGCCTGGCGCCATCGACTTCCTGCAGGCGCAGCTGCAACTGCGTCCTGCCGCCAGCCTGGAGCTGAACCTGACCATGGTACGGTTGCTGGCCAGCGAGAAGCGCTACACCGACGCCCAGCGCCACGCCGAAAAGGCGCTGCAGCAATACCCAAAACAAGCGGAACTGCTGAACATGGCCGGCCTGCTGGCGTTCCAGAACGGCAACCTGCCGCTGGCGCGCCGCCAGCTGGAGGCCTCGCTGCAGGCCGGTTACGCCGATGCCGACACCCTGCGCTACACGCTGGGCCAGCTGGCGGACGAACAGAAACAACCGCAACAGGCGCGCCACTGGTATCAGCAGGTGGGGCAGGGCGAGAACTACCTGCCGGCACGGCTGCGCCTGGCACAGCTGGACGCGGCGGACGGCAACTGGCAGCAGGCGATCAACGACCTGCAGCCACTGGGCAACGACGGCAACCAGCTGGTGCGGGTGGTCACGCTGCAGGCGCAGATCGCCAAGAATGCCGGCGACCGCGCGCAGGCGATGACGCTGCTGAACCAGGGCCTGCAACGCCAACCGCGTGCCACCGAACTGCTGTACGACCGCGCGCTGCTGTCGGAACTGGACGGGCAGTTCCCGCTGGCGGAAAAAGACCTGCTGCAGGTGCTGGAGCTGGTGCCGGACCATGTGCACGCGCTGAATGCGCTGGGCTATGCGCTCAGCAACCACACCACCCGCTACCGCGAGGCACTGGCCTACGTGGAGAAGGCGCACCAGGCGGCACCGGACGATCCGATGATCCTCGACAGCCTGGGCTGGGTGTACTACAAGCTCGGCAAACTGGAGCAGGCGCTGCAATACCTGCAGGCGTCCTACGCCAGCATGCCGGACGCCGAAGTGGCCGCCCATCTGGGCGAGGTACTGTGGCAGTCCGGGCGCCTCGACGAGGCGCGCAAGCTGTGGGCCGAGGCGCGCAAGAAGGAGCCGGATCACCCGGTGCTGCGTGAAACCCTGCAACGCCTGCAGCCATGATCGCGCGCTGGCTGTTACTGCTGCTGCCGTTGTGGCTGCTCGCTGGCTGTGCCTCGTTTCAGGAGGTGCCGTCCACTGCGGCGCCGCTGCAGCCGCAGGTGCAGGACCAGCCTTTCGACGTCGCCGGCCGGCTGGCGGTGAATCTGGACGGCAAGGGCCACGTCGCCGGCTTTGACTGGCAGCACACCGTGGACGACGACCAGCTGGCGATCAAGACGCCGGTGGGCAATACCGTGGCCAGCCTGCACCGCGACAGTCATGGCGTCACCCTGCTGGCCGATGGCCAGCAGCAGTTCGCCAGCGATGTCGAGACGCTGACCGAGCGCCAGTTGGGCTGGCCGCTGCCGCTGGCCAATCTGGTGTGGTGGGTGCGCGGCCACCCGGCGCCGCAGTTTCCCTACACCACCACCCCGGAAGGCCACCTGCAGCAGCAGGGCTGGCTGATCCGCATCCACCGCGATGCGGCCAACCTTGCCCAGCCGCGCCGCATCGAGCTGGAGCGCGAGGGCCTGACCATCCGTCTGGTGCTGTCCGACTGGCGCCAGTTTGTTCCCTTGCTACCCGTTGCCCCCGCTTTGCCATGACCGATTCCGTTTTTCATGCCTTTCCCGCTCCGGCCAAACTCAACCTTAACCTGCTGATCACCGGCAAGCGTGACGATGGCTATCACCTGCTGGACAGCGATTTCCGCTTTATCGACCTGTGCGACAGCATCGACATCGCGCTGCGCGACGACGGCGACATCGTGCTGCTGAACCCGATCCCCGGTGTGCCGCCAGACAGCGATCTGACCGTGCGTGCGGCGCGGCTGTTGCAGCAGGCCAGCGGCAGCACGTTGGGCGCCAGCCTGCGCCTGCACAAGCGCATTCCGATGGGCGGTGGCCTCGGCGGTGGCTCTTCCGATGCGGCGACGGTGCTGCTGGCACTCAACCGCCTGTGGGGCTGCGGCCTGTCGCGCGCGGCGCTGATGCAGCTGGGTGTACAGCTGGGGGCCGACGTGCCGGTGTTCATCTTCGGGCGCAATGCGCGCGCCACCGGCATCGGTGAGCAGCTGAGCGAGATCAGCCTGCCGGCGGCCTGGTATGTGGTGTTGCACCCAACAGTGCATGTGCCGACGGCGACGGTTTTCAAGGAATTTTCACGTCAGGTGTTGACAGGGCAGGCCAGTTTCTCCACAATGCGAACCCTAGCAACGACGCCGCAAAAACAAAACGATTTGCAAAGCGTTGTTTGCCAAATGTATCCAGCGGTAAATGAAGCCTTGAGCGCATTAAGAGAATGTGGCTCGCCGTTGATGACCGGTTCCGGAGCCTGTGTATTTCTGGAATGCGGTAACGAAGATCAAGCAAAAACAGTATATCAGTCCTTGTCGTCACGATTCAGCGGCTTTGTTGCCAAGGGGTTGGCAGCGCATCCGATGTTTGACGGGGAATAGCAGTGCTACTGGGGAGTCGCCAAGTTGGTTAAGGCACCGGATTTTGATTCCGGCATGCGAAGGTTCGAATCCTTCCTCCTCAGCCAAACCCTGCACAATTTAAAGAATACTGGGGAGTCGCCAAGTTGGTTAAGGCACCGGATTTTGATTCCGGCATGCGAAGGTTCGAATCCTTCCTCCTCAGCCAGGCTTACGAGAGTAAACTAAGAAAAAAAGCGTGTAAGGCTCCTTACACGCTTTTTCTTTATCTACCGATTTAAGGCAATTCTTTTATGGCTGCATACGATAGTTTGATGGTCTTCACCGGGACGGCAAATCCGGAACTGGCGCAAAACGTGGTCAAGCACCTCGACATTTCGCTGGGACGTGCCGATGTCGGCAAATTCAGCGATGGCGAAGTCGCCGTTGAGCTGCTGGAAAACGTGCGCGGTCGCGACGTGTTCATCCTGCAGTCGACCTGTGCGCCGACCAACGACAACCTGATGGAGATCCTGACCATGGCCGACGCGCTGAAACGCGCCTCCGCCGGTCGTATCACCGCCGCGATTCCGTACTTCGGTTACGCCCGCCAGGATCGTCGTCCGCGCTCTGCCCGGGTGCCGATTACCGCCAAACTGGTGGCCAACATGCTGACCAGCGCCGGTATCGACCGCGTGCTGACCGTTGACCTGCACGCCGACCAGATCCAGGGCTTCTTCGACATGCCGGTGGACAACGTCTACGCCACCCCGGTGCTGCTGAAAGACATTCGCTCGCAGCGCATCGAAGACCTGATCGTGGTCAGCCCGGACGTCGGTGGCGTGGTCCGTGCCCGTGCCGTGGCCAAGGCGCTGAATACCGATCTGGCCATCATCGACAAGCGTCGTCCGAAAGCCAACGTGGCCGAAGTGATGAACATCATCGGTGATGTGCAGGGTCGTACCTGCCTGATCATCGACGACATGATCGACACCGCCAATACGCTGTGCAAGGCCGCTTCCGCGCTGAAAGAGCGTGGCGCCGAGCGCGTACTGGCTTACGCAACCCACGCCATCTTCTCCGGACAGGCCGTGGATCGCATCAACAATTCGGACATCGACCAAGTCGTGATCACCGATACTATTCCGCTGTCGGCGCAAGCCAAGCAGAGCACCCGCATCCGCGTGGTATCGATTGGTGGCCTGATCGCAGAAACCCTGCGTCGCATCAACAACGAAGAATCGGTGTCCTACCTCTTCAATGAGGATCTGGTTTCGTCGGGCGCCTGCCTGCCGTAAACGTTCAGCCCACTGGTCGCGGTGGGCTGGAGATTTAAATCAAGCTGCAAAGCTAACTGGAGTTATTCAAATGGCAATCGAAGTTATCGCTACCAAGCGCGTTCTGGAAGGTACTGGTGCGAGCCGCCGCCTGCGTCGCGCTGGTCAAACCCCTGCTGTTGTTTACGGCGCAGGTAAAGAAGCCGTGTCCATCACCCTGGACCACAACACCATGTACTACGCGCTGAAAACCGAAGCCTTCCACAACGAAGTGCTGGAACTGGTGATCGACGGTCAGAAAGAGCAAGTTAAAGTTGCTGCTTTCCAGAACCACCCGTTCAAGCAACTGGTGCTGCACATCGACTTCGCTCGCGTGTAATGCTTAAGCGCCTCACCGTTTGACGGTGCGGTACGAGGCCCGCTGCTGATACTCTCTGCAGCGGGTTTTTCATTGTTGGGGTCAAGAGAATGTCGGCAATCCGTCTGGTGGTGGGACTGGGAAATCCCGGGCCGGAATACGAAAGAACGCGCCATAACGCAGGCTTCTGGCTGGTGGACGAACTGGCCTGGCAGCACAAGACGCCGCTGCGTGGCGAGGGCAAGTATTTCGGCGAGGTATCGCGCGCCACGTTGGCCACAGGCGATCTGTGGCTGCTCAAGCCGATGACCTACATGAACCTGTCCGGCCAGGCGGTGGGCGCGCTGGCGCGTTTCTACAAGATCGCGCCGGAAGAAATCCTGGTGGTGCACGACGAGCTGGACCTGCCGCCGGGCGCGGCACGGCTGAAGCAGGGTGGTGGCCACGGCGGCCACAACGGGCTGAAGGACATCATCGCCAAGCTGGGCTCGCCCAACTTCTGGCGTCTGCGCCTGGGCATCGGCCATCCCGGCGACCGTAACGAGGTCGCCAACTTCGTGCTGAAGAAGGCGCGCGCCGAAGAGCAGCAGGCGATCGACGAGGCCATCACCAAGGCGCTGCAGGTGATGCCGGACGTGCTGGCCGGCAACAGCGCGGCGGCGATGAAAACGCTGCACACCGCCGCCAAGTAAACGTTGGCCGCAGGCTGTGGCCAACACCCGAGTGCACAAAAAATGATCGGCCAGGTGGTACAATGCCACCGGTCAATGCCTGCGGCGCCAAGCGCGCAGGCCGGAAAATTCGAGGAATTCCCATGAGTCTGAAATGCGGTATTGTCGGTCTGCCCAACGTCGGCAAGTCCACCCTGTTCAATGCACTGACCAAGGCCGGTATCGAAGCGGCCAACTATCCGTTCTGCACCATCGAGCCGAACGTCGGCATCGTGGAAGTACCGGATCCGCGCCTGGACGAGCTGTGCAAGATCGTCAACCCGCAGAAGACCCAGCCGGCCATCGTCGAATTCGTCGACATCGCCGGTCTGGTGGCTGGCGCCTCCAAGGGCGAGGGCCTCGGCAACAAGTTCCTGGCCAACATCCGTGAGACCGACGCCATCGTCAACGTGGTGCGCTGCTTCGACGACGACAACGTGGTGCACGTTGCCGGTCGTGTCGATCCGATCGCCGACCTGGAAACCATCGGCACCGAACTGGCGCTGGCCGACATGTCGGCGGTGGAAAAGGCGATCATCCGCGACGGCAAGAAGGCCCGCGCCGGCGACAAGGACGCGCAGAAGCTGGTGGCGCTGCTGGAAAAACTGATGCCGCACCTGAACGAAGGCAAGCCGGTACGCAGCATGAAGCTGGATGCCGACGAGCAGGCGCTGCTCAAGCCGCTGTGCCTGCTGACCATCAAGCCGGCGATGTATGTCGCCAACGTGGCGGAAGACGGCTTTGACAACAACCCGCACCTGGACAAGCTGAAGGCGCTGGCCGAGGCCGAAGGCGCGCCGGTAGTGGCACTGTGCGCCGCCATCGAGAGCGAAATCGCCGACCTCGACGACGCCGACAAGGTGGAATTCCTCGCCGACATGGGCCTGGAAGAGCCGGGTCTCAACCGCCTGATCCGCACCGGCTACAAGCTCTTGGGCCTGCAGACCTACTTCACCGCCGGGGTGAAGGAAGTGCGGGCCTGGACCATCCACGTCGGCGACACCGCGCCGCAGGCGGCCGGCGTGATCCACACCGACTTCGAACGCGGCTTCATCCGCGCGCAGACCATCTCCTACGCCGATTTCGTCGCCTACGGCGGCGAAGCCAAGGCCAAGGAAGCCGGCAAGATGCGCGCCGAAGGCAAGGACTACGTGGTGCAGGACGGCGACGTGCTGAACTTCCTGTTCAACGTCTAAGCCCGTTCCCGGCCGTGCCGGCCGCGACGGCATCAGCAAGCCCGGCGTCGCCGGGCTTTTTCTTTGCCGGCAGGCTGTGGCCTGGCGGGCCGCCTAGCTGGCAACTGGCAATACTTCCGCGCCAGCGCGCGGGATATTGCGTACAATCGCGCTCTGGATTGCCGCTGACTCGGCACCGCTGTTATCCGCTTTTGGTGATTTCCTTATGCGTTTTCATTCGCTGCCAAGGCTGGAGCAAAGCGGTCGGCTTTGTTATAGTTCTTTCTATTTTATTGATTTTGAAATCAATATCAAAAAGGAATAAAAGATGAAAAAAATTCTGCTTACCCTGTCGCTGCTGGGCGTTGCGGCCAACGTTTACGCTGCCGACCTGCTGGACACCGTGCAGCAGCGCGGCACGCTGAAGATCGCGCTGGAAGGCACCTACCCACCGTTCAACTTTAAGGACAAGGACCAGAAGCTGACCGGTTTTGAAGTGGAGCTGGGCGCGGCACTGGCACAGAAGCTGAAGCTGAAGCCGGAATTCATCACCGGCGAGTGGAGCGGCCTCTTGGCCGGCCTGCAGGGCGGCAAGTTCGACGTGGTGCTGAACCAGGTGTCGATCACCGACAAGCGCAAGGAAGTGTTCGACTTCTCGCAACCGTACACCATCTCCAGCGCGCAGCTGATCGTGCGCAAGAACGAGAAGCGCAGCTTCAAGAGCCTGGCCGACCTCGCCGGCAAGAAGATGGGCGTGACCCAGGGCAGCAACTACGCCGAGATGGTGAAGGCGCAGGGCGGTATCGAGTCCAAGTTCTACCCGTCGGCACCGGAAATCTTCCAGGATCTGGCCACCGGCCGCATCGACGCCGGCATCAACGACAGCCTGCTGATCCCGTTCGCGATCAAGGAAGCCAAGCTGCCGCTGAAGGCAGGCGCCGCGGTGGGCAGCGCGACGCAGATGGGCATCCCGTTCGCCAAGGGCAATCCGAAGTTCAAGGTGGCGCTGGACGGCGCGCTGAATGCCTTGCACAAGGACGGCAGCTTCAAGAAAATCTCGGTGAAGTGGTTCGGCATCGACGTATCGAAGGCTCCGGGCGCACGCTGAGCGCTGCGGCCAACCTTGACGCCTCCGCCAGTCGCGGAGGCGTTTGTATTTGAAGGATGAATGATGGAATGGCTTGAGTTGGCAATGACTGCCGTCCCGGTGCTGATGACCGGGGTCGGCTATACCTTGCTGTTCGCGGTCTCGGCGATGGTGCTGGGCCTGACGCTGGGCTTCGCCGTGGCGCTGCTGCGCATCGCGCAGGTGCCGCTGCTGTCGCAGCTGGCGGCGCTGTATGTCAGCCTGATGCGCGGCACGCCGCTGCTGGTGCAGATTTTTGTCATCTACTACGGCCTGCCCAGCGTCGGCATCGAGTTCGAGCCGGTCACCGCCGGCATTCTGGCGCTGACGCTGAACGTGGCCGCCTATCTGTCGGAGAGCCTGCGCGGCGCGATGGCCGGTGTCGAGCGCGGGCAGTGGGACGCGGCACTATCGCTGGGACTGGGCTGGTGGCCGGCGGTGCGCTTCGTCATCGCGCCGCAGGCGGTGCGGCTGGCGGTGCCCAGCCTCGCCAACAGCCTGATCTCGCTGATCAAGGACACCTCGCTGGTATCGGTGATCACCGTCTCCGAGCTGATGATGGTGACCAAGGACCTGATCGCGCAGACTTTCCAGCCGCTGCCGCTGTACCTGATGGCGGCGGCGATCTACTGGGTGTTGAGCGCGCTGTTCGAACAGGTGCAGCAACGGGTGGAGCGCCACTTCGGCCGCGCCCACGCCCGCTGACGCGCCCCATGCGGCCATGAGCGAAACGAGGGATACCATGAAATTTGCCACCAAGGCGATCCACGCCGGTTTTGACTACCACCAGCACAACCGCGCGGTGATGCCACCGATCTACCAGACCTCCGCCTTTGCCCACGACGCGGTGGGCGAGTCGCTGGAATTCGCCTACGCCCGCACCGGCACCCCGACGCGGGCGGCGCTGGAGGCCAACTTCGCGGCGCTGGAAGACGCGGCGCACGGCCTCGCCTTCGCCAGCGGCATGGCGGCGATCGACGCGGTGCTGCGCGCCACGCTCAAGCCCGGTGACGAGGTGATCGCGGTGGCTGACCTGTACGGCGGCGCCTACCGCATCCTCGACAAGGTGCTGGCGGCGCAGGGCATCAAGGTGACCTTTGCCGACCTGTCCGATGCGGCCAACCTTGAGGCCGTCATCAGCAGCAACACCCGGCTTGTGTGGCTGGAGACGCCGACCAACCCGCTGCTGGGCATGGTCGACATCGCCGCGCTGGCGGCGATCGCGCACAGCCACGGGGCGGTGGTGGCGGTGGACAACACCTTCGCCACGCCCTACCTGCAGAACCCGCTGAACCAGGGTGCCGACATCGTGGTGCACTCCGCCACCAAATACCTCGGCGGCCATTCCGACGTGCTGCTGGGGCTGGTGGCGGTCAACGACGCGGCGCTGTTCAAGGCGATCAAGTTCATCCAGAACGCCGCCGGCGCGGTACCGGGGCCGCAGGACTGTTTCCTGACCCTGCGCGGCATCAAGACGCTGGCGCTGCGCATGGAGCGGCACTGCGACAACGCCGAGAAGGTGGCCGCCTTCCTGCAGGGCCATCCGGCCATCGACAAGGTGTTCTTCCCCGGCCTGCCCGAACACCCGGGGCACGAGCTGGCGAAACGCCAGATGCGCCGCTTCGGCGGCATCGTCACCGTCTACCTGAAGGAAGACAGCCGCGCCGCCGCCAGCCGCGTCGCCAGCCGGTTGCAGCTGTTCCTGCTGGCGGAATCGCTGGGCGGGGTGGAGTCGCTGGTCAACCACAGCTACACCATGTCGCACGGCGGCATGCCGCCGGAGCAGAAGGCGGCGCTGGGCATCCGCGAGGGCCAGTTGCGCTTGTCGATCGGCATCGAGGACATTGACGACATCCTCGCCGACCTGGCGCAGGCGCTGGCGGAGTAAGCGCTGCGGCCAACGTTGGCCGCAACGCAGTTGCTTACAAGCCACGCTCCCGGGCGTGGCTTTTTCATGGCCGGCTGGCCGCTGCCTGGCGCTTCGCCGGGCTACGTTTTTGGTGCGGGTATGTCCTGCGGCCAACTCTGGCCGCAACTCAGCCCGGGAAAACAAAAGCCACGCTCTCGGGCGTGGCTTTTTTCATGCTGCGAAACGCGGGCTGGGACTTACTTGAACAGCGCGGCGTTGGCATCGATGGCGGCCAGTGCGCACTGCTCGTCGAGGTGGCCGCCGGGGGCGCCGCCGATGCCGATGGCGCCGATCACCTCGTTACCGGCCTTCAGCGGCACGCCGCCGCCCAGCAGCAGGAAGCCGGGGATGTCGGTGAGGTTGGCCGCACCGGGATTCTTCTGCGCGTTTTCCATCATCGCCTGGGTCGGCGCCTTGGCGGAGGCGGAGGTGAACGCCTTGGCACGGCTGGCCTCGATGGTGTGCGGGCCGGCGTTGTCGGCGCGGGCGAAGGCTTTCAGGTTGCCGGCGCGGTCGACCACGCTGACGCCGACGTTCCAGCCCTTGGCCAGGCACTGCGCCACCGCGTCGCTGGCCAGCTTCTGCGCGTCGGCCAGCGCGATATTGCGTTCGGTCACCGGGGCGGCATGGGCGGCGCTGGCGGCGAGCAGGGTAACGGCGATGAGGGTACGGATCATGATCAAGCTCCTGTGCGGAATGAGTGGGGACGACAGGATCAGCTTAGCTGCTGCGCCGCCGGCGCGATATTCGGTCGATTACGCGGCGGCCTCCGTAGCAGTACGGAGCCGGAGGCTGGTCGCGGCACGAGCGGCGGCGAGGGCAGGGCCGCCCGGCGCGCTTGACGCCGGGGGGGCCGCGCATTGCCGGCGCGGTGCTCAGCGTTGCGGCAGCAGCAGCAGGTAGTGGCGGATCAGCTGCGCCAGGGTGTCGACTTCCAGCTTGGCGAACACGTTGGCGCGGTAGGTTTCCACCGTGCGCGGCGACAGCGCCAGCTCGCGCGCGATCTCCTTGTTGGTCATGCCGTCGGCGATACGCTGCAGCACGTCCAGTTCGCGTCCGGACAGCCGTTGCAGCCGCTGCTGCGCGGCGAGGCTGGCGGCCTGCTTGTCGCGGCGGGCGATGTGCTGGCGCACCGCTTTTTGCACGCTGTCGAGGAACACGTCGTCGTCGACCGGTTTCTGCAGGAATTCCTCGGCGCCGTTCTTGAACGCGCGGCGGCAGAGGTCGACGTTGCCGTGGCCGGTGAGCATGATCACCGGCAGGTCGCTGCCGGCGGCAAGGGTGTCGAGCACGTCCAGCCCGCTGATGCCGGGCATGCGGATGTCCAGCACCACGCAGCCGATGCTGTGGCGGTCGTGCTGCGCCAGGAACTGCTGCGGGCTGGCAAAGCCCTCGGCGCGCAGGCCGACGCTTTTCAGCAGCAGTGCCAGTGCCTCGCGCACTGCGTCGTCGTCGTCGACCAGGTAGATCAGTGGAGAGTGCTGCTGGTTCATGCGTTGTCCTCGTCGGCCAGCGGCAGGCGCAGCGTGAAGCAGGCGCCGCCGGCGGGCAGGTTGGCCGCAGTGAGCTGGCCGTGCAGGCTGTGCGCCAGTGTCTCGCACAGGCTCAGTCCCAGCCCCATGCCGCCGGCTTTGGTGCTGAAAAACGGCTGGAACAGCTGCGGCAGGTCGGTGGCGGCGATGCCGGGGCCGCTGTCGCTGACTTGCAGCCGGTAGCGGCCGGCGTCGCTGTCGGCGCGGATCTCGATGCTGCCGGGCTGGCCGGCCAGCGCGTCGACCGCGTTCTGCAGCAGGTTGTGCACGATCTGCTCCAGCGCCACGCTGTCGGCCAGCGCCCGCCGCCCGCCGCTGGCATCGAGGCAGTGCAGGCGGATGCCCAGCGCCGCCAGCTCGGCCCGGCGCAGGTCCTGCACCGAGGCCAGCAGTGCGGCGCTGTCGACGGCGGCCAGTGGCCGCGGCGCCTGCTGCGTCACCAGCGCACGCAGGCGGGCGATGATGTCGCCAGCGCGCTTGGCCTGCGCCGCGCTGCTGGCCAGCGCCTGGCGCACCGTGTCGCGCTCGTCGTCGTCGTCCAGCAGCCGCTGGCAGGCGCGCAGGTTGGCGAGGATAGCGGTCAGCGGCTGGTTCAGCTCGTGCGCCATGCCGGCGGCCATCTCGCCCAAGGTGCTGAGGCGGCTGACCGCGGCCAACCTTGCCTGTTCCCGCTCGCGCTGCGCCTGTTGCCGCGCCTGGCGGCGGCTGTGCTGCCACGCCAGCAGCAGCGCCAGCGCCGCGCTCGTGGCCAGCCAGCTCAGCCACGGCCACTGCGCGATGCCGTAGCGCTGCTGGCTGTGAAAGGTGAACGGCTGCGCGCTGGTCGGCAGCGGCTTGTCGAGCGCCATCGGCCAGCCCCAGTCCGGCATCGGCTGGTTCAGCAGCACGCTATTGCCGCCGGGCAGGTGCAGCTGCACCCGCTGCAGCGTGGCCGGCCATTCGCTGGCCGCCAGCAGGCGGCGGCTGTCGAGCAGCAGGCTCCAGCCGGACGGCGCCACCAGCCAGTATTGCGCGACCCCGGCGGCCTGGGTCTGGATGCGGTGCTGTTGCCGCGCCCGTGCCAGCGTGGCGGCCAGTGGCGGCGGTGTGCTGCCGCTGCCCAGCCAGCGGCCGTCCTGCCGCAGGCCCAGCGCCAGCAGCTGCGGCATCGCCGGGCGCAGGCCGGCCAGCAGTTCCGCGGCTGGCGGCGGCCGTTGCTGCAGCGCGAGGGTGGCCAGCACCGCCTCGTGCTGCACCATTTTCTGGCTGAGCAGGCGGTGGGCGATGCTGCTGTTCTGCTGGAACAGGCTGCGTTGCTGGCTGAAGCCGGCCAGCAGCAGCACGCCGCCGGCGAGCAGGCTCAGCAGCAGCCAGCTGGCGGGCAGCAGATAGGGGCGCAGGGGTGTCATGCTGCCATTATGGCATTGCCGCTGGTGGCAGTCGTTCCGTAGCGCTACGGAGCCGTGGCGCTTTGCTGGCGGCCGGCTTGTGCCGCGTGCCGCGGTGGGCTACAACGCAGCAAGAGGCTCCCTTGTCCCGTCGCGGAGGGCTTATGCGGCTTGCGAATGCTCTGTTGCTGGCCTGTTGCTGCCTGCAGCCGCTGCTGGCGGGGGCACATGTCATGCTCAAGGTGGTGACCGAAGACGCGCCGCCGTTCAATTTCATCGTCGGCCAGCGCCTGCAGGGGCCGGCGCCGCGCTTTGTCGAGCAGTTGCTGCGTCATGCCGGGCTGCCGTTCCAGCATCATGTCTATCCGTGGGCGCGCAGCATGGCGCTGGCCAGCCACCAGCCCAACGTGCTGATCTATTCGCTGGCGCGCACGCCGGCGCGCGAGGCGCAGTTCCACTGGCTGGGGCGGCTGGGTTCGGAGCGGGTGGCGCTGTATGCGCTGGTCAGCCGTCGCGACCTGCGCGCCAGCACGCTGGCGGAGGCGGGTCGCCTGCGCATCGGCATCAGCAACCAGGATGTGCGCGGCCAGTGGCTGCGCGAGCAGGGTTTTGCCGAGGCCAGCGCCAACCGCCACGCCGGGCTGGATGTCGCCGACAATATGGAAACCAATCTGCGCCGGCTGCAGCTGGGCTGGATCGATGCGGTGCCGATTTCCGCGGACAGCTTGCAGGCCTATTGCCGCCGCGAGCTGCTGGATTGCCGCCAGTTCCGCCAGTTGCTGCCCTTGCCGCTGACCATGGAGTTGTACCTGGCCGCCAGCCTCGGCACACCGCCGGCGACGCTGGCACGGCTGCGCCACAGCTACCAGGCGCTGCTGCGCGACGGCAGCTTCGCCCGCACCTTTCGCGGCTACCAGTGAGCCTGGCGCGCGGCCATGAAAAATGCGGCCAACCTTGTACAAGGTTGGCCGCATCGTTTGCCCGTGCTCGGGATCAGGCCTTCACGCAATCCACGAAGTAGGTCTTCTTGCCGTCACGGACTTCGGCGATCAGGCCGTGCACGTCGGTCTCGAAGCCGGGGAAGCCGCGGTTGAACTGCTCGGTGAAGCGCAGATAGTCGACGATGGTCTTGTTGAACACTTCGCCCGGAATCAGCAGCGGGATGCCCGGCGGGTATGGGGTCAGCAGTACCGCGGTGATGCGACCTTCCAGCTGGTCCACCGGCACGCGCTCCACTTCGCGGTGCGCCATCTTGGCAAACGCGTCCGACGGCTTCATGCCCGGCACCATTTCCGACAGGTAGATCTCTGTGGTCAGCCGCGCCACGTTGTGCTCGTGGTAGGCGCGGTGGATCTTCAGGCACAGGTCCTTGAGGCCGACGCGCTCGTACTCCGGATGCTTGGCGATGAAGTCCGGCATGCAGCGCCACAGCGGCTGGTTCTTGTCGAAGTCATCCTTGAACTGTTGCAGCGCCGCCAGCAGCGTGTTCCAGCGGCCCTTGGTGATGCCGATGGTGAACATGATGAAGAAGCTGTACAGGCCGGTCTTTTCCACCACCACGCCGTGTTCGGCCAGGTATTTGGTCACCATCGAGGCCGGGATGCCCAGCTCTTCGAAGCTGCCGTCCACGTTCAGGCCCGGGGTCAGGATGGTGGCCTTGATCGGGTCCAGCAGGTTGAAGCCGTCCTCGATGCCGGCAAAGCCGTGCCAGGTTTCGCCGGTTTTCAGTTCCCAGTCCTGCGGGTCGCAGATGCCGTCTTCCGACAGCTTTTCCGGGCCCCACACGCGGAACCACCAGTCCTCGCCGTACTCCTCGTCCACCTTGCGCATCGAGCGGCGGAATTCCAGCGCTTCGGCCAGCGATTCTTCCACCAGCGCCTGGCCGCCCGGCTGTTCCATCATCGCCGCCGCCACGTCGCAGCTGGCGATGATCGCGTACTGCGGGCTGGTGGAGGTGTGCATCAGGTAGGCTTCGTTGAAGCTGTGGGTATCCAGCTGGCGGTTCTGCGGGTCCTGCACCAGGATCTGCGACGCCTGCGAGATGCCGGCCAGCAGCTTGTGCGTGGATTGCGTCGAGAAGATCATCGACTCCTTGCAGCGCGGACGGCCCTCGCCGATAGCGTGGAAGTCGCCGTAGAAGTCGTGGAAGCTGGCGTGCGGCAGCCACGCTTCGTCGAAGTGCAGGGTGTCGACCTCACCGTCCAGAATGCCCTTGATCTCCTCGACGTTGTACATGATGCCGTCGTAGGTGGACTGGGTGATGGTCAGGATGCGCGGCTTGGCGTTCGGGTTCTTGGCCAGTGCCTCGCGGGCGAACGGGTTGGCCGCGATCTTGGCGCGGATCGCGTCCAGTGAGAATTCCGCCTTCGGGATCGGGCCGATGATGCCGTAGTGGTTGCGCGTCGGCATCAGGAACACCGGAATGGCGCCGGTCATCATGATCGCGTGCAGGTTGGACTTGTGGCAGTTGCGGTCGACCAGCACGATGTCGCCGGCGGCGACGGTGCTGTGCCACACGATCTTGTTCGAGGTCGAGGTGCCGTTGGTGACGAAGAAGCAGTGGTCGGAGCTGAAAATGCGCGCCGCATTGCGTTCCGACGCCGCGACCGGGCCGGTGTGGTCCAGCAGCTGGCCGAGTTCTTCTACCGCGTTGCACACGTCGGCGCGCAGCATGTTTTCGCCGAAGAACTGGTGGAACATCTGGCCGACCGGCGACTTCAGGAAGGCCACGCCGCCGGAGTGGCCGGGGCAGTGCCAGGAGTAGGAACCATCCTGCGCGTAGTTGACCAGCGCGCGGAAGAACGGCGGCGCCAGGGTGTCGAGGTAGCTCTTGGCCTCGCGGATGATGTGGCGCGCCACGAATTCCGGGGTGTCCTCGTGCATGTGGATGAAACCATGCAGCTCGCGCAGGATGTCGTTGGGGATGTGGCGCGCGGTGCGCGTCTCGCCGTACAGGTACACCGGGATGTCCGGGTTGCGGCGGCGGATCTCGGCGACAAAACCGTACAGGCCGCCCAGTGCCGAGGTGGCATCTTCGTCGGTCTGGAATTCCTCGTCGTCGATCGACAGGATGAAGCCGGCGGCGCGGCTTTGCTGCTGCGCGAACGAAGTCAGGTCGCCGTAGCTGGTGTAGCCGATCACGTCCATGCCTTCGGCCTGGATGGCGTTGGCCAGCTCGCGGATGCCGGAGCCGCTGGTGTTCTCGCTACGGAAATCTTCGTCGATGATGACGATCGGGAAGTGAAAACGCATACCTGAGTCCTTGTTGCGGTTAACTCGGACACTGCCGTGATGCGCAAGGCGGCTGCAGACGAAGGCTTGGGTCCCCTGCTGCGGGCAGGGAAGATCCCGGGCACCTGTAACGCCTGTTACGGCCTTCGCGGCATGGCCGGAAGTGTCACTCGGTGCGCGTTGGGGCACAGTTCTGTACGTACGACGTGATGCCGCCGCCCTGGATGGCTGGCCTTGAGGCGCGTGGTTTTTCCGTCTTGCCCTCCCGATGGAAATCGGGCGCAAGGCCGGAGCAAAGGGGCGCTTTGCACCGCGGTCCGCACTGGGCAAAGCCTTGCTTTGCCTTCACGTCTGCCGGCTTAGGGTGTTGTCGTCCGGGTGGCCCTGCAAGGTTGGCCGCAACGGAAAACACCTTCGAATAACCCAAGAAAGCGCGCATTGTAGCGGCAATGGCGGCACAGATGTTGCACAGCAGTATCGTGCGCCCGCCGTTGCTGTCATTTCGCGGTAATACTGCGCCGGGCAAGGCTGGCCGGGGCGCGGCGGATGGTCGCAAAATCAAGGCTTAACATCATCGTCCGGCGGCGGCTTGTCCGGCCTGGCGGGCGCGGCGGGGTGTTGTTTTTTTTGCCAGCGCCGGCGGTACAGCGTGGCGGCGCGCAGCAGCACCGAGATGCCGGCAAAACCGAGCAGCAGCGCCAGCGGTAGCGCCGCCAGCCACGGAAACAGCAGCACGAGCAGGGTCAGGCCAAGCAGGGTCAGCGCGATGCTGAGGAAGGAGGCGGCCTCGCTCTGCTCCACGTTGCGGGTGCCACGCACCGCGGCGCCGACGGCATCGCCGATGCGCAGCGCCTGGCGCGCGGCGGCGGCGGCACCGACCACCGCCTGCTGTCGCACCGGCAGCCGGCGGCGCTCGCCGCGCGCGTGTTTCAGCGCCGGGCGCAGGTGCTGACCGCTGAGCACGATCTCGGTGGCGTTGTCCAGGTCGTGCAGGAAGCGGGTTTCCATCTGCCGCGCCAGCGCCTCGTCCTCGATCGCCAGGTCCAGCTCGCGGTTGGCCAGCCAGCTGGAGACATTGAGATTGGTGGAGCCGATGCGCGCCCAGCGGCTGTCGGCGACCGCGGTCTTGGCGTGGATCATGGTGCCGTCCCACTCGAACACCCGCACTCCGGCGCTGAGCAGCGGCCGGTACAGCGTGCGTGACACGGTGGCGATCCAGCCGATGTCACTGGAGCGCGGCACCAGCAGCCGCACGTCGACGCCGTCGCGCGCCGCCTGCTGCAAGGCGGTGAGATAGGTGCTGGTGCCCATGAAGTAGGCATCGGTCAGCCACAGCCGCCGCCGCGCAAAGCCGGCGATCAGCAGATCCAGCCGCATCAGGTTGGCGGTGGCCGGGGTGGTGGCGATCAGCCGCGCGGCGACCTCGCCATGGCTGCTGCGGTCGGTGGCGACAGGCGGCAGCGCGCCGTCGCCGGCGTGCAGCCAGCTGTCGGCGAAGGCGGCGACGGCATCGTCCAGCAGCGGCCCCCGCAGCCGCAGCCCGGTATCGCGCCAGTCGTTCCAGCGCGAGCTGGCGCACAGCCCGCCGATGAAGGCGGTGTGGCCGTCGACCACGATCAGCTTGCGGTGGTCGCGGCCCAGCAGGCGGAAGCCCTTGCCGAACGACGGCGGCTGCCACACCCGTACCTCGGCGCCGGCCTGCAGCAGCGGTTTGAAAAAGCCGCGGTAGTGTTCGCGCCAGCTACCCAGCCAGTCGTAGAGCAGGTACACCCTGACGCCTTGCCGTGCCTTGTCCTGCAGCGCGCTGCGCAGCTGGCGGCCGAAATCGTCGTCGGCGAACAGGTACATTTCGACCAGGATGCAGTGTTCGGCGCGAGCGATGGCGTCCAGCCAGGCGGCAAAGTTGGCCGCGGCGTCGAACAGCAGCTCGACACGGTTGCCGGCCACCAGCGGGGCGCCGGCCGAGCGCGCCAGCGCCTGCTCCGCCAGCTGGCGGAACAGGCTGGGCGTCGGGGCGGGACGGCCGTCGCGCATGCTCATCGCTTATCCTGTTTTGTATACATTACACAGTAGTTTGTAGGGTGTCAGACGTGGCTTTGTCTGGTCGTGTTTTTGAATGTTGATGTCTCTTAAACATAAACTTTTGTGGTGTTTGTGTTGTATTTTTTTTGCATAAAAACGACTCAAGTTGTTGATTTTATGTCGATAATGCGTCGCACAAAAAGCGGTTGCAGGTCAGCTATCTTGACCTTAGAATCAATCCATTCGCTACACATTATAATCAGGGACCTAGAATGGACAGACAGCGTTGGTTGGAGGGCACCTTATACAGCCCCGACTTCGAACAAGACAGCTGTGGTTTCGGCTTGATCGCGCAATTGGACGACAAGCCGTCACACTGGCTGGTGAACACCGCCATTTCCTCGCTGGCCAAGCTGACGCACCGCGGTGCTGTCGCCGCCGACGGCAAATCCGGTGACGGCTGTGGCCTGCTGTTTCGCAAGCCGGACGGCTTCCTGCGCGAAGTGGCCGCCGAAGCCGGCATCACCCTCAAGGCAGTGTACGCCGCCGGCCTGGTGTTTGCGCACCCGCAAGAGGGCGAGCGCAGCCGCAACCGGCTGAAGGAGTATCTGGAGCAGCAGGGGCTGGAAGTGGCGGGCTTCCGCGTGGTGCCGATCGACCTCGCCGCCTGTGGCGAGCAGGCGCTGGCGTCGTTGCCAAGCTTCTACCAGGTATTCGTCAACTGTCCGTTCGGCATGGACGAGCTGTCGTTCCAGCGCCGCCTGTACATGGGCCGCCGCCAGGCGGAAAAGGCCAACAAGGCCGACGACCCGTACTTCTACCTGCCGACGCTGTCGCCGCACACGCTGTCGTACAAGGGGCTGGTGACGCCGGACAACCTGCACAAGTTCTACCTCGACCTGTCCGACCCGCGTTTCGAGTCCAGCCTGGCGGTATTCCACCAGCGCTTCTCCACCAATACCTGGCCGCAATGGAAGCTGGCGCAGCCGTTCCGCTTCCTCGCCCACAACGGCGAGATCAACACCGTGCAGGGCAACCGCCACTGGGCGCGCGCGCGCGAGCGCATCATGTCCTCGCCGCACATCGACATGGACGCCATCCGCCCGATCGTGCAGACCGACGGCTCGGACTCGATGTCGCTGGACAATATGCTGGAAGGCCTGCTGATGGGGGGCATTCCGCTGTTCCGCGCACTGCGCCTGCTGGTGCCGCCGGCATGGCAGAACGTCGATTCCACCGACAAGGACCTGCGCGCGTTCTACGAATTCAACTCCATGCACATGGAGCCGTGGGACGGCCCGGCCGGTATCGTGCTGACCGATGGTCGCTACGCCGGTTGCATGCTGGACCGTAACGGCCTGCGCCCGGCGCGCTGGGTGCTGACCAAGGACAATATCCTCACCATCGCCTCCGAAGTCGGCGTCTGGGACTACAAGCCGGAAGACGTGGTGAAGAAGGGCCGCGTGAAGCCGGGGCAGTTGTTCGCCGCCGACCTGCAGACCGGCGAGATCCTGTATCCGGAAGACATCGACGCGCAGCTGAAATCCGCCAAGCCGTACCGGCAGTGGATCAAGGACGCCGGTTCGCGTCTGGAACTGTCGATCGAGGACGACGCCGGCCTGGAAGCGTGGCCGAAAGAGCAGCTGCTGACCTACCAGAAACTGTTCAACATCAGTTTTGAGGAGCGTGACCAGATCCTGCGCGTGCTGGCCGAGGAAGGTCAGGAGGCGGTCGGTTCGATGGGTGACGACACCCCGATGGCGGTGCTGAGCCAGAAGGTGCGCTCGCCGTTTGATTACCTGCGCCAGCAGTTCGCGCAGGTGACCAACCCGCCGATCGACCCGATCCGCGAAGCGATCGTGATGTCGCTGAACACTGTGTTCGGCCCCGAGCGCAATATGTTCGAGGAAACCGCCGAGCACGCCAAGCGGCTGGAAGTGCGCAGCCCGGTGCTGTCGCGCGAGAAATTCCTGCGCATCACCACCCGTCCGGAAGCCTACCTGAAGGCCACCACCTTCGACCTGTGCTACGACCCGGCCGAAGGCAATCTGGAGCAGGCGATCCGCAAGCTGTGCGCCCACGTGGTGGAGGCGGTACAGGAGGGCACCGTGATCGTGGTGCTGTCCGACCGCACCATTGCGGCCAACCGTCTGCCTATCCACGCACTGTTCGCCACCGGTGCCGTGCACCACGCGCTGATCGATGCCGGTCTGCGTTGCAAGTCCAACATCCTCCTGGAAACCGGTACCGTGCGCGACCCGCACCAGATGGCCGCGCTGATCGGCTACGGCGCCACCGCGGTGTACCCGTACCTCGCCTACCAGAGCATTGTCGATCTGGTGGCCACCGGTGACGTCAACCTGCGCATCAACGAAGCGCTGCAGCACTACCGCAAGGGCATCAACAAGGGCCTGATGAAGGTGCTGTCCAAGATGGGCATCTCCACCATCGCCAGCTACCGCGGTGCGCAGCTGTTCGAAGGTATCGGCCTGCACGAAGACGTGGTGGCGCTGTGCCTGAAGGGCACCGTGTCGCGCATCTCCGGCGCCAACTTCGACGACTTCGAGGACGACCAGCAGAAGCTGTCCAAGCTGGCCTTCAACCCGATGCGGGCGGTGACGCAGGGCGGCCTGCTCAAGTACGTGCACGGCGAGGAGTACCACGCCTACAACCCGGACGTGGTGATGACGCTGCAGAAGGCGGTGCAGAACACCGACTACGACGCGTACAAGCAGTATGCCGAGCTGGTCAACAACCGTCCGGTGGCGATGTTCCGCGACCTGATGACGCTGAACTTCGACGGCATCACCCCGATCTCCATCGACGAGGTGGAACCGGTGGAAAGCATTCTCAAGCGTTTCGACTCCGCCGGCATGTCGCTGGGCGCGCTGTCGCCGGAAGCGCACGAGGCGATGGCCACCGCGATGAACCGCCTCGGCGGTCGTTCCAACTCCGGCGAGGGCGGCGAAGACCCGTCGCGTTACGGCACCGAGAAGATGTCCAAGATCAAGCAGGTGGCGTCCGGCCGTTTCGGCGTCACCCCGCACTACCTGGTCAACGCCGAAGTGCTGCAGATCAAGGTGGCACAGGGCGCCAAGCCGGGCGAGGGCGGCCAGCTGCCGGGTGACAAGGTATCGCCACTGATCGCCAAGCTGCGCTGCTCCAAGCCGGGCATCTCGCTGATCTCGCCGCCGCCGCACCACGACATCTATTCCATCGAGGACCTGGCGCAGCTGATTTTCGACCTGAAGCAGGTCAACCCGACCGCGCTGGTGTCGGTGAAACTGGTCGCCGAACCGGGCGTGGGCACCATCGCCGCTGGCGTGGCCAAGGCCTACGCCGACCTGATCACCATCTCCGGTTACGACGGCGGTACCGGTGCCAGCCCGCTGGCGTCGGTGAAGTACGCCGGCAGCCCGTGGGAGCTGGGCCTGACCGAGGCACAGCAGGTGCTGCGCGCCAACGGCCTGCGTGGTCGGGTGCGGGTGCAGACCGACGGTGGCCTGAAGACCGGCCTCGACGTGATCAAGGCCGCGATCATGGGCGCCGAGAGCTTCGGCTTCGGTACCGGCCCGATGGTGGCGCTGGGCTGCAAGTTCCTGCGCATCTGCCACCTGAACAACTGCGCCACCGGCGTGGCGACGCAGGAAGTGAAGCTGCGCTCGAAGTACTTCATCGGCCTGCCGGAAATGGTGATGAACTACTTCCTGTTCATCGCCCAGGAAACCCGCGAGTGGATGGCCAAGCTCGGCGCCCGCAACATGGAGGAGCTGATCGGCCGCATGGAGCTGCTCAACCTCGAGGCCGGCGTCACCGACAAGCAGCACAAGCTGAACCTGGCGCCGCTGCTGTCGCAGGGCACGGTACCGGATGACGTGCCGCGCTTCTGCGTCACCGACTCCAACCCGTCGTTCGACAAGGGCGAGCTGGCGGAACAGATCCTCAAGGATGCGCTGCCGGCGATCCACAACAAGCAGATGCTGGAACTGCGTTACGACATCGAGAACATCCACCGCTCCATCGGCGCGCGCCTGTCCGGCGAGATCGCCCGCGTGCACGGTGCCGCCGGCCTGCCGTTCGGCTGCCTGAAGGTGAAGTTCAGCGGTTCCGCCGGCCAGAGCTTCGGCGTGTGGAACGCGTCGGGCCTGCACCTGGAGCTGGAAGGCGATGCCAACGACTACGTCGGCAAGGGCATGGCCGGTGGCCGGGTGGTGATCTACCCGCCGAAGGACGCCGCCTACAAGCCGGACGAGTCCATCATCATCGGTAACACCTGCCTGTACGGCGCCACCGGTGGCCAGCTGTTCGCGGCCGGCGTCGCCGGCGAGCGCTTCGGGGTGCGCAACTCCGGCGCGCTGGCGGTGATCGAGGGCGCCGGTGACCACTGCTGCGAGTACATGACCGGCGGCAGCGTCATCGTGCTGGGCGAGACCGGCTACAACTTCGGTGCCGGCATGACCGGTGGCTTCGCCTTCGTGTTTGACCGTGCCGAGAAGTTTGCCTACCGCTACAACAACGAGCTGGTCGACATCAACCTGATCAACGGCGAGGCGATGGGCATGTACCGCGCCTACCTGCTGGAGAAGATCGCCAAGCACGTCGAGCTGACCGGTTCCGAAACCGGGCGCGCGATGCTGGAGAACTTCGACGACTACGTCGACTACTTCTGGCTGGTGAAACCGAAGGCGGCCAAGCTCGACAGCCTGCTGAAAGACTAAGCGACGGGCGGCCTGTCCGCCCCTGGACAAGAAAGAAACGCCTTGCGGCCAACGTTGGCCGCAAGGACGGAGGAATGATCATGGGTGACGTTTTCCAGTTCATGAAGCTCTCGCGCAACCCCGGCGACAAAGTCGAAGCCGCGGTGCGCAAGATCGAATTCAAAGAGATTTACACCCCGCTGCACAGCGTGGATGCCGGTGACCAGGCCGGGCGTTGCCTGTCCTGTGGCAACCCGTACTGCGAATGGGAATGCCCGGTGCACAACTACATCCCCAACTGGCTGAAGCTGGTGAAGGAGGGCAAGCTGTTCGAGGCGGCCGAGATGTCGCACAAGACCAACAGCCTGCCGGAAATCTGCGGTCGCGTTTGCCCGCAGGACCGGCTGTGCGAAGGCGCCTGCACCCTGGAGCAGGGCGGCTTCGGCGCTGTCACCATCGGCAGCGTGGAGAAGTACATCACCGACGAGGCGTTCAAGGCCGGCTGGCGTCCGGACATGTCCAAGGTGATCTGGACCGACAAGAAGGTGGCCATCATCGGCGCCGGCCCGGCCGGCCTCGCCTGCGCAGACGTGCTGGTGCGCAACGGCGTCAAGCCGGTGGTGTTCGACCGCTACGAGGAAATCGGCGGCCTGATCACCTTCGGCATCCCCGAGTTCAAGCTGGAAAAGAGCGTGATCAAGACTCGCCGCCTGATCATGGAAGAGATGGGCGTCACCTTCCGTCTCAACACCGAGATCGGCGTGCAGGTCACCATCGACGAGCTGCTGGAAGAGTATGACGCGGTGTTCATGGGCATGGGCGCCTACAAGTTCATGAAGGGCGGCTTCGACGGTGAATACCTGCCCGGCGTGCTGGAAGCGCTGCCGTTCCTGATCAACAACGTGCGCCACAGCATGGGCACCCTGCCGGAAGGCGAGGCGCACCTGTCGATGCAGGGCAAGCGCGTGGTGGTACTGGGTGGCGGCGACACCGCGATGGACTGCAACCGCACCGCCATCCGCCAGGGCGCCAAGAGCGTGATCTGCGCCTACCGCCGCGACGAAGCCAACATGCCAGGCTCCAAGCGCGAAGTCGGCAATGCGAAGGAAGAGGGTGTCGAGTTCCTGTGGAACCGCCAGCCGCTGGGCATCGGCGAGGGCGCCGACGGCAGCCTGCGCCTGCACCTGGCAGAGACCCGGCTGGGCGCGCCGGACGAGAAAGGCCGTCGTGCCGCCGAGGTGGTCGAAGGCTCGGAGCAGGTCATCGAGTGCGATCACGTCGTGATCGCGTTCGGTTTCCAGACCAAGGCGGCAGACTGGTTCGGCCACACCGGCATTAAGACTGATAAGCGCGGCCGCACCGTGGCACCGGAGCAGCAAGCCTTCAAACACCAGACCAGCAACCCGAAAATTTTCGCCGGCGGCGACCAGGTGCGTGGCGCCGATCTGGTGGTACGGGCAGTGTTCGAAGGGCGTCAGGCGGCGGAAGGGATGCTGAGCTATTTGCAGGTGTGGTAAGTTCAGCGAACTCAGGTAAACGGCACTTGCCTTGGCAAGTGCCGTTTTTTATTGCACCAATGTCAGTTTGGCGGATATTTATCCTGTAAGCGTTCCGATACAATGCCGTACATAAAGCTGCTTTTAACGATCAAGCGTGCTGCTTGAACCATGTAGGTACCTTCTAAAAACATGTTGTTATCGATTTTTATTGTAGCGCTGCTTACCAGCCTGGCTGGCTGTATCGCGCTGATTCATACCCAGCATCTGCATGCACGGCTAAGCATGGATAGCAGTAACGGTGTGCAGAAATTCCACGCGAATCCAACACCTCGCATCGGCGGGCTACCGGTCTTCCTAGGGATGGTGGTGGCGGCGCTGGTATCGCAGTTTGCCCATGACCACGTCGGCAAGTTGTTTGGTGGGTTATTACTGGCCGGGCTACCCGTATTCCTGGCTGGTCTGGCAGAGGATTTGACCAAGCGGGTTTCCCCGCTATGGCGACTGCTGGCTGCATTCGCCTCTGCTGGGTTGGCCGCGTGGCTCAGTGGCAGCATCCTGCCCAAACTGGGGATACCTGGGGTGGATTATGTCTTGCAGGCATTCCCCACAGTTGCGATCCTGTTTACCGTGTTTGCGGTGGGAGGTGTATGTCATTCCATCAATATTATTGATGGCTACAACGGGCTGATGGGGGGAGTCGCACTTTTTGCCTTGGCGGCATTCGGCTATACCGCACTTGCAGTTGGCGACCTTGAATTGCTGGTACTTTGCTTGGCAGGGGCAGGGGCAATCTTCGGATTTCTGGTTTGGAACTATCCACGTGGATTGATCTTTGCAGGGGATGCCGGAGCTTATTTCATCGGCTTCTTACTGGCGCAAATCGCGGTTTTGCTGGTAAGCCGACACCCGGATGCTGTGTCACCTTGGTTTCCGTTGCAGATTTTGATTTATCCGGTTCTGGAAACATTATTTTCAATCTACCGGCGCAAGAAAAGAAATGTACCGGCAGGATTACCTGATAGCTTGCATTTCCATCAAATAGTTTACAAGCGTCTTGTTCGTTGGATGGTGGGTAGTCAGGAAGCCAAGCATCTTACACAAAGAAACAGTAAAACTACACCGTATTTGTGGGGCGTTGCCCTATTTTCGATTATGCCTGCACTACTGTTTTGGAAAATACAGTGGATGCTGCAGTTATGTGCAGTTATATTTGTTTTTGTTTATATATGGGCATACCGACAGCTAGTTACGTTTCGGTCTCCAAGAGTTCTGCTATTGCACAAGGCTTACCTAGGTTTGAATGGAAAGTCGCGTAAGATACTGAATAAAAATTCGTAACAGGACTGTCCCAAGGGTAATTGACAAATACCATTGTCATTTCGGGGTGCGTTCAAAGGCTTTGGGACTGATGCCAGCTAGGTTATAAGGCTCCTCAAGGCCGAAGTCGTCAAAGAGACGCTGGAAAAAAGGGGGGCTGGAAAAAGTGTGACGCCATCTCGACTGCGGGAGATGGCACAATGGGCGCTAGACCGGCATCGCCTATCGCTCCGGCAGGCCTGCTTGGTGTTTGGCATCAGCGAAGCCTGCGATCGTTATCCGCCACGACAGTCGGACAAGAACACAGAGATTGCGGATCACCTGCTGCGCCTGACCCGCAATCAATGCAACTGGGGCCTAGGCCTGTACTTTTCAGTATTGATCTGCACCCCTTAGGTCTTACCAATCAAAAGTAGAGAGAAGTCCGTCACTGAAGGAGAATGACGGACATGAAGAAGAGCAGATTCACAGAAG
>NZ_RBID01000003.1 GCF_003633895.1 Vogesella indigofera | reverse complement strand
GAAATCGTTGGTCTGAAGAACACCGTCAAGACCACTTGCACCGGCGTGGAAATGTTCCGCAAGCTGCTGGACCAGGGTCAGGCTGGCGACAACGTAGGCGTGCTGCTGCGCGGTACCAAGCGTGAAGACGTTGAGCGTGGTCAGGTACTGGTTAAGCCGGGTTCGATCAAGCCGCACACCACGTTCACTGGTTCGGTATACGTACTGAGCAAAGAAGAAGGTGGTCGTCACACTCCATTCTTCGCTAACTACCGTCCACAGTTCTACTTCCGTACGACTGACGTGACTGGCGCTGTTAGCCTGCCAGAAGGCGTGGAAATGGTTATGCCAGGCGACAACGTAGAAATCAAGGTTGAGCTGATTGCTCCGATCGCGATGGAAGAAGGTCTGCGTTTCGCCATCCGTGAAGGTGGTCGCACCGTTGGTGCTGGCGTTGTTGCCAAAATCATCGCCTAATCGGAAGCCGAGAACGATATGCAAAGCCAAAAAATCCGTATCCGCCTGAAAGCTTTCGATTACAACCTGATCGACCGCTCCGCACAGGAAATCGTTGAAACCGCCAAGCGCACTGGTGCCGTTGTTAAGGGCCCGGTTCCGCTGCCGACCAAAATCGAGCGTTTCAACATCCTGCGTTCCCCGCACGTTAACAAGTCGTCCCGCGATCAGCTGGAAATCCGTACGCACCTGCGTCTGATGGACATCGTTGATCCGACCGACAAGACTGTTGATGCGCTGATGAAGCTGGACCTGCCAGCCGGTGTGGATGTAGAAATCAAGCTACAGTAACAGCACTATTTCATGTGCCGTGAGCTAAGTGCTTGCGGTTATTGAATTTTATTGTTACATTAGCGGACTCACCATTGTGGTGAGTCCGCTTTTCTTTTGAGTAAGCCGGTCAATCGTAATCGGCGCCTGTAAAGGAAATAAACATGACTTTAGGTCTGGTCGGTCGCAAAGTCGGCATGACCCGCATTTTTGCTGAAGATGGCGCAACCATCCCGGTAACTGTGCTGGATATGTCCGCAAACCGCGTATCGCAAGTAAAGACTGCTGAAACTGATGGCTACACTGCCGTTCAGATTGCAGCAGGTGTTCGCAAGGCAAATCGTGTAACCAAGGCTCAGGCCGGTCACTTTGCCAAAGCTGGCGTTGATGCCGCTCGCGTTATGCGCGAGTTCCCTCTGTCCGCAGAGGCGCTGGCATCGCTGAACGTTGGTGATGCCATCTCCGTCGAGATTTTCCAGGTTGGCCAATTGGTCGACGTAACTGGTACCTCGAAAGGTAAAGGCTTCTCCGGCGCCATCAAGCGTCACAACTTCAGTTCCAACCGCGCTTCGCACGGTAACTCTGTTTCTCACAACTCCGCCGGTTCCATCGGTCAGGCGCAAGATCCGGGTCGCGTTTTCCCGGGTAAGCGTATGGCTGGTCAGTACGGTAACGTCAAGAGCACTATCCAGTGCCTCGAAGTTGTCCGTGTTGATGTGGAGCGTCAACTGCTTCTGGTGAAGGGTGCTGTACCTGGTGCCAAGAACGGTGATGTAGTGGTGCGTCCTAGCGTGAAGGCAGGTGCATGATGGAATTGAAAGTGATCAACGCCCAGGGCCAGCAAGTTGAAGCCCTGCAAGCCTCTGAAGCACTCTTCGCCCGTGACTACAACGAAGCGCTGGTGCATCAGGTAGTAACTGCATTCTTGGCAAATGCGCGCAGTGGTAACCGTGCGCAGTTGACTCGTGCTGAAGTAAAACACTCCACCAAGAAGCCATTCCGTCAAAAGGGCACCGGTCGTGCTCGTGCCGGTATGACTTCCTCGCCTCTGTGGCGTGGTGGTGGTCGTGCGTTCCCGAATTCGCCTGACGAAAACTTCACGCACAAGGTTAACCGTAAGCAATACCGTGCCGGTATGGCTACGATCCTGTCGCAGCTGGTACGTGACGAGCGCTTGATCGTCGTGGACAGCCTGACAGTTGAAACGCCAAAGACAAAGGAATTTGCCGCCAAGGTGAAGTCCTTGGGTCTGGATCGTGCTCTGTTCATCACTGGCGAGCTCGACGAGAACCTGTATCTGTCTTCCCGCAACTTGCCAAACGTCCTGGTGATTGAAGCTCAGCAAGCTGACCCGTTCAGCCTTGTTCGTTTCAAGAAGGTTGTTATCACCCGTGATGCCATCAAGCAACTCGAGGAGCAATGGGCATGAATCAGGAACGTTTGCTGCAAGTAATTTTGGCACCGGTGGTTTCTGAAAAGAGCACCATGGTTGCCGAGAAAAACCAGCAGGTGGTATTCCGCGTGGTTGCCAATGCAACCAAGCCTGAAATCAAGGCTGCCGTTGAACTGCTGTTCAACGTCAAGGTTGATGGCGTTTCCACGCTGAATGTTAAGGGCAAGTCCAAGCGTTTCGGCCGTTTCGTCGGCAAGCGCAAAGACTGGAAAAAGGCTTACGTGAGCCTTGCCCAAGGTCAAGAAATCGACCTGACCGCTACCCCTGTTGCTGCGGAATAAGGAGATAGACTATGGCTCTGGTAAAAGTAAAACCGACGTCTGCTGGTCGCCGTGCTGTTGTCAAGGTGGTAAACCCTGACCTGTACAAAGGCCGCCCGCACGCCGCACTGGTTGAGAAGAAAAACTCGACCGGTGGCCGTAACAACAACGGCCACATCACTACCCGTCACATGGGTGGTGGTCACAAGAAACAGTATCGCATCATCGATTTTCGTCGTAACAAAGACGCGGTTCCGGCCAAGGTTGAGCGTATCGAATACGATCCAAACCGTACAGCCAACATCGCGCTGCTGTGCTACGCGGATGGTGAGCGTCGCTACATCATTGCCCCGCGTGGCGTAAAGGTTGGTGCTGAGCTGATGTCCGGTTCCGAAGCACCGATCAAAGCTGGTAATGCCTTGCCAATCCGTAATATCCCGGTTGGTACCACCATCCACTGCATCGAGCTGCAACCAGGCAAGGGTGCGCAAATTGCCCGTTCCGCCGGCTGCTCCGCCATGCTGCTGGCTCGTGAAGGCATCTACGCTCAGCTGCGTCTGCGCTCTGGCGAGATCCGTCGTGTACACGTTGACTGCCGCGCCACCGTTGGCGAAGTGGGCAACGAAGAACATAGCCTGCGCAAGATTGGTAAGGCCGGTGCAAACCGTTGGCGCGGTATCCGCCCAACAGTTCGCGGTACTGCCATGAACCCGGTTGATCACCCACACGGTGGTGGTGAAGGCCGTACAGGTGAAGGTCGTGTTCCTGTTAGTCCGTGGGGTACCCCGACTAAGGGCTTCCGTACACGTCGTAACAAGCGCACTGACAACATGATTGTACGTCGTCGCTTCTCGAATAAAGGGTAATTGAGCTATGGCACGTTCGCTTAAAAAAGGCCCGTTCGTTGACCTGCACCTGCTGAAAAAAGTGGATGCGGTGCGTGCAACGAGCGACAAGCGTCCAATCAAGACTTGGTCGCGCCGTTCGACGATTTTGCCTGACTTCATCGGCCTGACCATTGCGGTTCATAACGGTCGTACGCACGTTCCGGTGTATGTTTCCGAAAACATGGTTGGCCACAAGCTCGGTGAATTCTCGCTGACTCGTACCTTCAAAGGCCACGCGGCTGACAAGAAGGCCAAGAAGAAATAAGGTGATGCGATGAGAGTTTCTGCACAACTTAATAATGCACGCCTGTCGGCACAAAAATGCCGTCTGGTTGCAGACCTGATCCGCGGCCAAGCCGTCGGCCAGGCACTGAATATCCTGACCTTCAGCCCGAAAAAGGGTGCCGCGCTCATCAAGAAGGTGCTTGAGTCCGCTATCGCCAATGCTGAGCATAACGAAGGCGCTGATATCGACACCCTCAAGGTGACTTCCATCTACGTTGATAAGGGTCCTAGTCTCAAGCGTTTCTCCGCCCGTGCCAAAGGCCGCGGTAACCGCATTGAGAAGCAGACCTGCCATATCACGCTCAGTGTTGGCAACTAAGGGGTAAGCTATGGGTCAGAAGATTCATCCGACGGGTTTCCGTCTCGCAGTGACTAAAAACTGGTCTTCCAAATGGTTTGCAAATTCGCATGACTTTGCCGGCCAGCTGAAGCAAGACATCGAAGTACGCGAGTTCCTGAAGAAGCGCCTAGCGCATGCTTCGGTAGGTCGTGTTGTTATCGAGCGTCCAGCCAAGTCCGCCCGCATTACCATTCACAGCGCCCGTCCAGGTGTTGTTATCGGTAAAAAAGGTGAAGACATTGAAGTTCTGAAGAAAGAACTGCAGCGTCGTCTTGGTGTGCCTGTGCACGTCAATATCGAAGAAGTTCGCAAGCCAGAGATCGATGCTCAGATCATTGCTGACGGTATTGCCTCGCAGCTGGAAAAGCGCGTGATGTTCCGTCGTGCCATGAAGCGTTCCATGCAAAATGCAATGCGCATGGGTGCCCAAGGCATCAAGATCATGAGCTCCGGTCGTCTGAACGGTATCGATATCGCTCGTAGCGAATGGTACCGCGAAGGCCGCGTGCCTCTGCACACTCTGCGTGCAGATGTTGACTACGCTACTTCTGAAGCTCACACCACCTACGGTGTTATCGGCATCAAGGTATGGGTATACAAGGGCGACATCAAGCCAGGTCAAGTCCAGGCTGCCCCTGTAGCACCAGAGAAGAAATCCAGAAAGGCAGGAGCTCGAAATGCTGCAGCCAACTAGACTGAAATACCGTAAACAGCAGAAAGGTCGCAATACTGGTATCGCGACCCGCGGCAACAAAGTTAGCTTCGGCGATTTTGGTTTGAAAGCAATCGGTCGTGGTCGTCTGACTGCCCGTCAAATCGAAGCGGCTCGTCGTGCTATGACTCGTCACATCAAGCGTGGCGGTCGCATCTGGATCCGCGTATTCCCAGACAAGCCAATCACTTCCAAGCCAGCCGAAGTTCGTATGGGTGGGGGTAAGGGTAGTCCGGAATACTTCGTGGCCGAAATTCAGCCAGGCAAAATGTTGTACGAGATGGATGGTGTTGCCGAAGAACTGGCACGCGAAGCCTTCCGTCTTGCAGCTGCCAAGTTGCCTATTCCGACAGTGTTTGTAATTAAACAGGTGGGTCAGCAATGAAAGCATCCGAACTGAGAGCGAAAAGTGTTGATGAGCTGAAGGCCGAGTTGCTTGGTTTGCTGAAGGCGCAATTTGCACTGCGCATGCAGCATGCAACTCAACAGCTCGCCAAGAATAGTGAGCTGAAAAAGGTGCGTCGCGATATCGCCCGTACCCGCACTGTTCTGAAAGAAAAGGCTGCCTGAGATGAGCGAAACTAAAGTAGTCCGCACGCTGGTCGGCAAAGTAGTCAGCGATAAGATGAACAAGACCGTTACTGTCCTGGTAGAGCGCAAAGTAAAGCACCCTATCTACGGTAAAATTGTTCGTCGCTCCAAAAAGTTTCACGCTCATGACGAAACCAACCAGTACAAAACTGGCGACCTCGTTGTGATCAGCGAAACTCGTCCACTCTCCCGGACGAAAACTTGGGTTGTGACCTCACTGGTAGAGCGCGCAGTTTAATCTGTGTGTAATGCTTGCAGGGGGGCTTGCCCCTCTGTATAATGTGTGATTCGGTGTTCAGCCGAAGTCATCCCTTACGGGGTCCAAGACTGGCCGTTGGATACGCCACCTTACTTTAGGTGGCGTTTCTTTCATCTTCTTGAAGGTGAAAGAAAGTGACGGAATTAAGTTGGATAGAAAGGTAATCAAATGATTCAAATGCAGTCCATTTTGGATGTTGCAGACAACACTGGTGCGCGTTCCGTTATGTGCATCAAGGTGTTGGGCGGCTCCAAGCGTCGCTACGCTGGCGTGGGCGACATCATCAAGGTGAGCATCAAGGATGCAGCACCTCGCGGTCGCGTGAAAAAAGGTGATGTGTACAACGCTGTTGTCGTGCGTACTGCCAAGGGCGTTCGCCGTCCTGACGGTTCGCTCATCAAGTTTGATGGCAACGCTGCAGTTCTTCTGAACAACAAGCTGGAGCCTATCGGTACCCGTATTTTCGGGCCGGTGACTCGTGAGCTTCGTACCGAGCGTTTCATGAAGATCGTTTCGCTCGCGCCAGAAGTGCTGTAAGGAGACCACAGATGCGCAAAATTCGTAAAGGTGATGAAGTCGTAGTAATCACCGGTAAAGACAAGGGCAAGCGCGGTTCCGTTCTGCGTGTCCTGGAAGGCAAAGTCGTAGTGGAAGGCATCAACCTGGTGAAAAAACACCAGAAGCCTAATCCAGTACGTGGTGTCGCTGGTGGCATCGTTGAAAAGACTATGCCGATTGATGTATCTAACGTCGCTATTTTCAATGCGGGTAGCCAGAAAGCTGACCGCGTAGGCTTCAAGGTGCTTGAGGACGGCCGCAAGGTGCGTATCTTCAAATCCACCGGCGAAGTTATCGGCGCGTAAGGGGTGAAGATGGCACGTCTGTACGATTTTTACAAAAACACTGTTGTACCAGAGCTGGTAAAACAGTTCGGTTACAAGTCCCTGATGGAAGTTCCGCGCATTGAGAAGGTTACTCTCAACATGGGCGTGGGCGAGGCTGTAGCTGACAAGAAAGTAATGGATCACGCTGTTTCCGACCTGGAAAAGATCGCCGGTCAGAAGCCAGTTGTGACTACCGCACGTAAGTCGATCGCGGGCTTCAAAATCCGTGACCACTACCCGGTTGGTTGCAAAGTGACCCTGCGTCGTGAACGCATGTACGAGTTCCTGGATCGTCTGGTTACGATCTCGCTGCCTCGCGTACGCGACTTCCGTGGCGTTTCTGCCAAATCCTTTGATGGCCGTGGTAACTACAACATGGGCGTTAAAGAGCAGATCATTTTCCCGGAAATCGAATACGACAAAATCGATGCTTTGCGTGGTATGAACATCACTATCACCACTACTGCAAAGACCGATGAGGAAGCCCGCGCTTTGCTGGCTGCGTTCAAATTCCCGTTCAAGGGCTAAGCACATGGCAACTCTAGCTTTGATTAATCGTGAAGAGAAGCGCGCTAAGCTCGTGGCTAAGTACGCCGGCAAGCGTGAAGCGCTCCTCGCTATCATCAATAACCAGAATCTTTCCGAAGAAGAGCGTTTTGCTGCTCGTCTGCAACTGCAGACCCTGCCGCGTAATGCTAGCCCGGTTCGCCAGCGTCGCCGCTGCGCACTGACTGGTCGCCCTCGCGGTGTATTCCGTAAATTCGGTTTGGCACGTAACAAGCTGCGCGAACTCGCCATGAAAGGCGAGATCCCGGGCGTGACTAAAGCCAGCTGGTAATAGGAGATACAGAATGAGCATGCAAGATCCTATCTCCGATATGTTGACTCGTATCCGCAACGCCCAACGTGCTGCTAAAGCCGTTGTTGCAATGCCTTCTTCCAAGTTGAAGGTGGCCATTGCTCAGGTGTTGAAGGAAGAGGGTTATATCGAGACTTTTTCTGTTACCGATGCTGATAAAAAGCCGGTTCTGGAAATTGAATTGAAGTACTACGTTGGTCGTCCGGTAATCGAGAAGATCGAGCGCGTTTCGCGCCCAGGTCTGCGCGTTTACAAGGGTTCCAACGAGATCCCTAAAGTAATGAACGGTCTTGGTGTCGCTATCGTTTCGACTTCAAGTGGTGTGATGACTGATCGTAAAGCACGTGCAGCCGGTATCGGCGGCGAACTGCTCTGCGTCGTAGCCTAATCGGAGGGTTGAATGTCTCGCGTAGCAAAAAACCCGGTAGTCATCCCTGCTGGCGTAGAAGTGAAATTCGGTGCTGAAGAAGTGACTGTAAAAGGCGCTCTCGGCTCTTTGAGCACAGCACTGTGTGCTGATGTTGAAGTCAAGCTGGTTGATAACCAGCTCGAATTTGCCGCCAAGAACGACAGCAAGTTCGCACGTTCCATGTCCGGAACCCTGCGCGCGCTGCTGAACAACATGGTCATTGGTGTTAGCAAGGGTTTTGAGAAAAAGCTGAACCTTGTGGGTGTGGGTTACCGCGCTCAAGCCCAGGGTGAAGCACTCAACCTGTCCCTTGGTTTCTCGCACCCGGTTGTTCACGCCATGCCAGCCGGCATCAAGTGTGAAACCCCGACTCAGACCGAGATTTTGATCAAGGGTGCCAACAAGCAGTTGGTTGGCCAGGTCGCAGCCGAGATCCGTGCTTATCGTTCCCCAGAGCCTTACAAGGGCAAGGGCGTGCGTTATGCCGACGAGGTTGTGGTTCTGAAAGAAACCAAGAAGAAGTAATTGAGGCCCTGAAATGGACAAGAAACAGACTCGACTCCGCCGCGCACGTAAAACCCGTGCCCGTATTGCGGAGCTCAAGGTGGCTCGTCTGTGCGTTCATCGCACTAACAGCCATATCTATGCTCAAGTGATTGACGCAACCGGTAATGTTGTTCTGGCTAGCGCCTCCTCCCTGGAGTCCGCTGTGCGTGCCGACCTGAGCAATGGCGGCAACACCGCTGCTGCTGCGGTTGTTGGCAAGAACATTGCTGAAAAAGCTAAGGCTGCTGGTATCAATCAAGTTGCTTTCGATCGTTCGGGTTTCAAATACCATGGCCGTATCAAAGCCCTGGCTGACGCAGCCCGTGAAAACGGTCTTGTATTCTAATCGGAGTTAAGAATGGCTAAGCACGAGATCGAAGATCGTGGCGATGGTCTGATCGAGAAGATGATCGGCGTAAACCGCGTCACCAAAGTGGTGAAGGGCGGTCGTATCATGGCCTTCTCGGCTCTGACCGTAGTTGGCGATGCTGACGGTGGTATTGGCATGGGCAAAGGGCGTTCGAAAGAAGTGCCAGTTGCTGTGCAAAAAGGTATGGAGCAGGCTCGTCGCAACATGATCAAGGTTCCGCTGAAAAACGGCACCATCCATCATGCTGTTGTCGGCAAGCACGGTGCGACTACTGTGTTCATGCAGCCAGCTAAAGAGGGTGCCGGTGTTAAAGCTGGTGGTCCTATGCGCGCTGTATTCGAAGCACTGGGCGTACACAACGTTACTGCCAAGATCCATGGCTCGACCAACCCGTACAACGTGGTTCGCGCCACGATTGACGGTTTGAGCAAAATGGCAACTCCTTCGCAGATCGCTGCGAAGCGTGGCCTGACCGTTGCTCAGATTCTGGGAGCGGATCATGAGTGATGTTAAAAAAATCCGTGTGACTCTGGTTAAGAGTCTGATTGGTCGCATCGAGTCTCATAAAGCTTGCGCGAATGGTCTGGGTCTGAAGAAGATCAACCAAGTCGTTGAAGTGATTGATACTCCTGCTAACCGTGGCATGATCAACAAGATCAGCTACCTGGTTAAGAGCGAGGGTTAATATGCTGCTGAATACTATTAAGCCTGCAGCCGGTGCCAAACACGCAAAGCGTCGCGTGGGTCGTGGTATCGGTAGCGGTCTGGGCAAGACTGCTGGCCGTGGTCACAAAGGTCAGAAGAGCCGTGCTGGTGGCTTCCACAAGGTAGGTTTCGAAGGCGGTCAGATGCCTCTGCAACGTCGCCTGCCGAAGCGTGGCTTCAAGTCCCTGACTGCTGGCGATGTAGCCGAAGTTCGCCTGTCCGAACTGGCGCTGATGCCGGTTGACGAGATCGACCTGTTGTCCCTGAAGCAAGCCGGCATCGTGCCGACGCAAGCTCTGGGTGCAAAAGTCATCCTGTCCGGCAAGGTTGAGCGTGCTCTTAAACTGCGTGGCATCGCTGCCACCGCTGGTGCCAAGGCTGCAATCGAAGCCGCTGGCGGTAGCTTCGTAGAATAAGGTAAAGCTCGTGGCGAATGCTTCTCTAGTTGGTAATGCCAGTAAATTTGGTGACCTCAAGCAGCGGATTTTCTTTTTGATCGGCGCGCTGATTGTTTATCGCATCGGTGCCCACGTTCCGGTGCCTGGTATCAATCCGGTAGAACTAGCGAAGTTGTTCCAGTCGTCACAGACGGGCCTGCTTGACATGTTCAACATGTTCTCGGGCGGCGCCCTGTCGAGATTTTCGGTATTTGCCCTAGGCATCATGCCGTACATCTCCGCCTCCATCATTCTTCAACTGGCTTCAGAAATTGTTCCAACGCTGAAGCAGTTGAAGAAGGAGGGTGATGCTGGCCGTCGCAAAATCACTCAGTACACGCGTTATGCAACGCTCTTTTTGGCTACGTTCCAGAGTTTCGGTATTGCTGTCATGCTATTCAAGCAACCGGAGCTGGTACTGAGTGGTCAGACCGAGTTTTATGTAACGACCGTGGTGACTCTGGTCACCGGCACCATGTTCCTCATGTGGCTGGGCGAGCAGATTACCGAACGTGGTTTGGGAAATGGTATTTCGTTGATCATCTGTTCGGGTATTGCCGCTGGCATTCCTGGATCGATCGGTCAGACACTGACCTTGGCTAGCCAGGGCTCCTTGTCCATCCTGTTGGCGATTGCCTTGTTTGCGGGCGTGATTGCTGTCACTTACCTGGTGGTGTTCGTTGAACGCGGCCAACGTAAAGTGCTGGTCAACTACGCCAAGCGGCAGGTTGGCAACCGCGTGATGCAGGGCCAGTCGACGCATATGCCGCTGAAGCTGAATATGGCCGGGGTCATCCCGCCGATTTTTGCATCCAGCATCATTCTTTTCCCGGCAACCGTACTGGGCTGGTTTGGTAATACCGAAGGCTTGGGTGTGCTGAAGTCTGTTGCAGACAAGTTGCATCCTGGTCAGCCGCTGTATGTTCTGCTCTATGCTGCTGCTATCGTTTTCTTCTGTTACTTCTATACCGCCCTTGTGTTCAACCCCAAGGAAACGGCTGATAACCTGAAGAAAAGCGGTGCGTTCATTCCGGGTATCCGTCCGGGTGAGCAGACGTCGCGTTATATTGAGAAAATCATTCTCCGTCTAACACTTATTGGTGCGATCTACATCACGCTGGTTTGCTTGTTGCCTGAGTTCCTGATCCTGAAGTGGAATGTACCGTTCTACTTTGGCGGGACTTCGCTGTTGATCATTGTTGTCGTGACAATGGACTTCATGGCGCAGGTTCAATCCTACGTGTTGTCTCACCAGTATGACGGGTTGCTCAAGAAGGCCAACTTCAAGGGCGCATCCGGTCGCTGACGGTCAACGGTAGCAGTTTTATGGCTAAAGAAGATACCATCCAGATGCAGGGCGAGATCCTGGAAAATTTGCCTAGCGCAACTTTCAAGGTCAAGCTCGAGAATGGACACATTGTGCTCGGGTATATTTCCGGAAAGATGCGGATGCACTACATCCGCATCCTGCCGGGAGATAAGGTGACAGTAGAAATGACACCTTATGATTTGTCCCGTGCCCGTATTGTGTTCCGTGCGAAGTAGTCGCACTTGCTCTTTTCAGATAGAAAGGAACTGAAATGCGTGTACAACCTTCGGTAAAGAAAATTTGCCGTAACTGCAAAATCATTCGCCGCAATCGTGTGGTACGAGTGATCTGCACTGATCCGCGTCACAAACAAAAACAAGGCTAACATTTGTTAGCCAGGTTTTCGTATGTTACAATCGCAACCTTTTCAAGCTCGTAAAGCTTAAGGAAAGAGAATGGCCCGTATTGCAGGGGTAAACATCCCCAATCATGCGCATGCCGTTATCGGCCTGCAGGCTATCTATGGCATCGGTTCTACTCGTGCGAAGCTCATTTGTGCTTCCGCGAGCGTTAATCCTTCTTCCAAGATCAAGGATTTGACCGAAGCCGAGATGGAATCTCTGCGTGTAGAAGTCAGCAAGTTCACTGTTGAAGGTGACCTGCGTCGCGAAATTACCATGAGCATCAAGCGTTTGATGGACATGGGTTCTTATCGCGGTTTCCGCCATCGTCGCGGTCTGCCTTGCCGTGGTCAGCGCACCCGCACGAATGCACGCACCCGTAAGGGTCCGCGCAAGCCGATCGCCGGCAAGAAGTAATAAGGAACATAGATAATGGCTAAAGCAAACACAGCAGTGCGTGTACGCAAAAAGGTACGCAAAAGCGTAAGCGATGGCATCGTCCACGTTCACGCTTCCTTTAATAACACCATCATCACCATCACTGACCGTCAAGGGAATGCTTTGTCTTGGGCTACCTCCGGCGGTGCTGGTTTTAAAGGCTCGCGTAAAAGTACACCGTTTGCAGCTCAGGTAGCTGCAGAGCACGCTGGTAAAGTTGCCCAAGAATATGGTGTAAAGAACCTTGAGGTTCGTATCAAGGGCCCAGGCCCTGGTCGTGAATCCTCCGTGCGTGCCCTGAACGCCCTTGGCTTCAAAGTTACCAGCATCTCCGACGTGACTCCGGTACCACATAACGGATGTCGCCCTCCCAAGAAACGTCGTATCTAATCCGGAGAGTCTGAGAACATGGCACGTTATATTGGCCCAAAATGTAAGCTTGCTCGTCGCGAAGGGACTGACCTCTTCCTGAAGAGTGCCCGTCGCGCACTTGATTCCAAGTGTAAGCTTGATACCCCTCCTGGTCAGCACGGCGCGAAAAAAGGTCGTCTGTCTGACTATGGTGTACAGCTGCGTGAAAAGCAGAAAGTTCGTCGTATTTACGGCATTATGGAACGTCAATTCCGTAAGTACTTTGCTGAAGCAGCTCGTCGTCAAGGCTCCACCGGTGAAAACCTGCTGAAGATCCTTGAAGCTCGTCTGGACAACGTTGTTTATCGCATGGGTTTTGGTTCCACCCGTGCTGAAGCACGTCAGCTGGTTAGCCACAAGGCAATCACTGTGAATGGTCAGATTGTGAATATTCCTTCTTTCCAAGTGAAAGCAGGCGACGTTGTTGCTATTCGCGAAAAGTCCAAGAAGCAAGTGCGTATTCAGGAAGGCTTGGCGCTGGCCGAGCAAATCGGCTTCCCTTCGTGGGTTGCTGTTGACAGCAAGAAGATGGAAGGTGTCTTCAAGACTGCTCCTGAGCGTTCCGAGCTGTCTAGCGATATCAACGAGCAGCTCGTTGTGGAATATTACTCCAAGTAATCGCTAGCTCTTAAGGAATGACTATGCAAAACAGCGCTTCGGAATTTCTGAAACCGCGTTTGATCGATGTGCAGCCGGTTTCGGCTACACACGCCCGTGTGTCGATGGAGCCGTTCGAGCGTGGTTATGCCCATACTCTGGGTAACGCCCTGCGCCGGATCCTGCTCTCGTCGATGCCTGGTTACGCACCGACCGAAGTTACTATTGCTGGCGTTTTGCATGAGTATTCCGCTCTTGACGGTGTTCGGGAGGATGTCGTCGACATTCTTCTGAACCTGAAGGGTGTAGTACTCAAACTGCATGGTCGTGACAGTGTCATTCTTTCCCTGAAAAAGGAAGGTGAAGGCCCTGTCCTGGCTGGTGATCTGGAATTGCCGCACGATGTTGAGGTGATCAACCCTGATCACGTCATCTGCAACCTGTCGGTTGGCGGCAAGATTGATATGGAAGTCAAAGTTGAGAAGGGCCGTGGCTATCAGCCAGTTTCCGCCCGCATCAGCCATGATGACAACCGTACCATCGGCACCATCCAGCTCGATGCTTCGTTCTCCCCGGTGAACCGCTGCAGCTTCAATGTTGAGAGCGCCCGTGTGGAGCAGCGCACAGACCTTGACCGTCTGGTGCTGGACATCGAGACCAATGGCGTGATCGAGCCGGAAGAAGCAGTGCGTATTGCTGCCCGAATCCTGGTTGATCAGCTGTCGATTTTTGCAGACTTGCAAGGCACCGCAGTTGAGGAAATCGTTGAAAAGGCGCCGCCGATCGATCCGATCTTGCTGCGTCCGGTTGACGATCTCGAACTTACGGTACGTTCCGCCAACTGTCTGAAGGCAGAGAACATTTACTACATCGGTGATCTCATTCAGCGTACGGAAACCGAGCTGCTGAAGACTCCGAACCTTGGTCGCAAGTCTCTGAATGAGATCAAGGAAGTTCTCGCTTCTAAAGGCCTGACCCTTGGCATGAAACTTGAGAACTGGCCACCGGCTGGTCTTGAGAAGCCGTAAGTCGGGATAAAAGGACACTAAAATGCGTCATCGTAACAGTAATCGTAAATTGAACCGTACGAGCAGCCACCGTCTTGCGATGCTTCGCAACATGGCTAACTCGTTGCTGCGTCACGAAGTGATCGTGACTACTCTGCCAAAGGCCAAAGAACTGCGCCGTGTCGCCGAGCCGCTGATTACCCTGGGTAAGAAGCCATCGCTGGCCAACCGTCGTCTGGCTTTTGACCGCACTCGTGATCGTGAAATGGTTGTAAAACTGTTTGACGAACTCGGCCCACGTTTTGCTAACCGCAATGGTGGCTATGTGCGTATTCTGAAGTACGGCTTCCGTCAGGGCGACAACGCTCCGATGGCACTGGTTGAACTGGTGGATCGTGCAGAAGAAGCAGTTGCAGTAGAAGCCGCTGAATAAGCTGCTTCAAGTAAAAAAGCCGGCGCAAGCCGGCTTTTTTATTGCCCTCGCCACTTAGATGACTCCCGCACTGTTGCCGCCTGCTGTAGCTGATGCTTCGGCCATTGCCTGCACATTGTGTAGTTGCCAACGCTGGTCGCTGAGTGTGAAAAGTAGACGCAGCCGTCGGTGTTATTGTGGGCTACTGCATGCTAGGTGATGCGGCAGCACACGGCATGCGATTCCGTGTCGCCTAAGACAATTCATGCCAGCAGCGGTGCTGGCTATGTGCTGATTGCAGCATTGGGGGCGGCATGTGTGTCACGGTAGCCGGCCCTCGGTCAGCGTAGCCGCCGCTGGTCCGCTGTCTCGCACAAGACGCGGAATCATTTTCTGCAGATCCAGCCCCGGCCTGCAGCTCATCTCTACAGACTGATCGTAGTTCCCTGTCCCTATTAGTTGGTCCTGCCCGCATCCTGCCGGTGGTGTGAGTGGCATGGCTGCCCGATTTCGATAGTACGGTGCCGCTGCTCAACGCGCACCAGTATGGCAGCGACAGCAACATCTTTACCCGCCCCGTGACGGTAGCGCGCGAGTTAGGTGGCCGCATCCAGGTCGGCATGATCGGGGTCGATCTTCCGATCCCGCTGCCGATGGTGTGCCACCGCTTTGGCGGCGTGGCGTCACTATTCGGCGACCAGCACGGGCACGGCCCGTAAGGGGGACTTCTCTCGCCGCATGCAGATCCTTGCCACGCGCAGTCCGGATAAGCGAGCGCCGAATTGGTGATGGCGATGATGAGATAACCCTGTCCATGATGAGGGATTACCCGCTATCGCTGTTTTGCCCGGCCCAGGCCGGGTTTTTTTCTGGTTAAATGCTTTAAAAAGGGCAATTGCTCTAGTGGTGGTTTACATAAAGTGATACTAAATAAGCACGCCGGCCCACACGGCGACATAAAACGACAAGGAGAGTAGCGATGAGCAGTAAGGGAACGATGTCATTGAGGCGACGTTTGCAATTGCAGGTGGTACTGGTAGCTGTGCTGCTCTGTATCATTGGCGGCATCACGCTGTACTTCGAGCGTGCCTCGCTGTACGCCGACCGCGAGGCCAAGGTGCGTAACCTGGTCGAGAGCGCGGTCACCCTGATCAAGGGGTACGAGGAGATGGCCGCAGCCGGCAAGCTGTCCGAGGCCGATGCCAAGCAGCAGGCGATTACCGTACTCAACAGCATGCGCTACGACGAGCGCGAGTATTTCTTTGCCTTTGATCCCGGTTGGGTGTGGGTGGCGCACGGCGCCAAGCCGCAGCTGGCCGGCACCAACCTGAAAACCATCAAGGACCCGACCGGCGTCAACCTCGGTGAGCTGTTCGAGACAGCGGTGCGCGACGGTAACGGCCGCAATTTCGTGTCCTACGTGTGGGACAAGCCGGGTTTCGACCAGCCGCAGCCTAAGCTGTCCTACCTCGCCACCAGCGGCAAGTGGGGCTGGGTGGTCGGTACCGGTATCTATCTTGACGACGTGGCGCTGGCGCTGCGCAATACCGCGCTGCTGCTGTTCGCCGAGATCTTTGTCGCGCTGCTGCTGGTGGTGCTGATCGGCTACCTGACCCGCCGCAGCGTGATGCAGCAGCTGGGCGGCGAGCCGGCGCTGACGCGCGACGTGGTGCGGCAGATCGCCCAGGGCCAGCTCAATGTCGCGGTGCCGGTGGCGGCCAGCGACAAGGACAGCCTGCTGGCGGCGGTGGCCGACATGCAGCAGCACCTGCGCGAACTGGTCGGCGGCATCGCCGACAGCAGCCACAGCCTGACCGGCATGGCCGGCAATATTTCCGGCAGTGCCACCGCGGTGGCCACCGGTTCCGAGCAGCAAAGCCGCGCCGCCAGCGACATGGCGGCCTCGATCGAGGAGCTGACCGCCAGCATCAAGCAGATCTCCGAACTGGCCAGTCACGCGCACGCGGTATCGGCCAGCTCCGGGCAGCTGTCGCATAGCGGCGGTGAGGTGATCTCGCGCGCGGTGGACGAGATGCACCGCATCAACGAATCGGTGGATCAGGCGGCGCTGACCATCGGCGACCTGGTTAGCAAGACGCAGACCATCTCCACCATCATGCAGGTGATCAAGGACATCGCCGACCAGACCAACCTGCTGGCACTGAACGCGGCGATCGAGGCGGCGCGGGCCGGCGAGCTGGGCCGCGGCTTTGCCGTGGTCGCCGACGAGGTACGCAAGCTGTCGGAGCGCACCGGCCAGGCGACGCAGGAGATCGCGGTGATGATCCGCGAGATCCAGAACGGCTCCGAGGCATCGCGCAGCAATATGGAAGAGGCGGTGGAGCGGGTGAAATCCGGGCTGGCGCTGGCGGAGAAGGGCGGCGAGTCGATCCGCCAGATCCGCGACAGCGCCGGCGGCGTGGTGGCGGTGGTGAATGACATTTCGCAGGCACTGTCGGAGCAGGGCCACGCCAGCGAGGAAATCACCCGTCACGTCGAGCAGATCGCGCAGGCGGCGGCACAGAACGCCGAGGCCGCTGGTCACACCTCCGGTGCCATCGGCGAGCTGCACGGCCTGACCGGCAATCTGCGGCAGATGGTGTCGCGCTTCCACGTGTGACAAGACGACAAGGTTGGCCGCAGGCTTGCGGCCAACCTTGTGTGCAATAAAAAAAGCCCGACGCAGTGCGTCGGGCTTTGTTCATGCCGCGGCCGGCAACTGACGCCGGTAACGCTGCCAGCCATGCAGTGCGATGCCGGCCAGCAGCAGCGCCACGCAGCCCCACAACACCGGCGCATTGCCGTAGCGCATGTATGGGGTCAGCCCGCTGCGGCCCTGTACCCGTGCCGTCAGCGTCTGCCGCGTGTCCGGCGCCGCCACGGTCTGCACTTCGCCGCCGGCATCGATCACCGCGGTCATGCCGGTATTGGTGGCGCGCAGCATTGGGCGCCCGGTTTCCAGTACCCGCGCCTGCGACAGCTGCAGCTGCTGGCTCATCGCGTTGCTGCTGCCGAACCAGGCCAGATTGCTGACGTTGGCAAGCATGGTGGCACCGGCGGCGGGGCCGATCAGCTCCTCGCCGAAACCGTCCTCGTAGCAGATGTTGAAGGCGATGCGCTGGTCGGCCACCGCCAGCGGGGCCTGGCTGTCGCCGCCGCGGCTGAAGCCGGATAGCGGCATGTCCATGAAACGGTAGATCCAGCCGGTCACCGCCGGCAGCGGGATGAACTCGCCGAACGGCACCAGATGGTTCTTGGCGTAGTAGGGCTGCGCCGGATCGTTCAGCGCCACCACCGCATTGAGATAGCCACTGCCGTCGTCGGTGCGGCGCGGAATGCCGGTGATCAGCGTCGCCTGGCGGCGGCTGGCGTCACCGTTGATCATGGTCAGGTAGCCGGAGGGGAGGTCGTCGAGGAACACCGGCAGTGCGGTTTCCGGCAGCAGAAGCAGGTCGGACGGCGGCGCGCTGGCCACCATGCGGTAGTAGGTGCTCAGTGTCAGCTCGAAGGTGGCCGGATCCCATTTCAGCGATTGCGGGATATTGCCCTGCAGCAGCGACACCGCCAGCGGCTTGCCGCTGGCTTGGGTCCACTGTTGTTGCTGCAGCCAGGCGCCGCCGCCCCACAGCGCGGTGGCCAGCCCCAGCAGTGCCAGCTGCGGCAGGCGGCGCCAGCGCGGCAGCAGCACGAGGATGGCGGCGGACAGCGCCACGGCATAGGTGACGCCGTGGATGCCGGTGACGGCGGCCAGGCCGGCGAGCGGGCTTTCGGTGATCTGGCTGTAGCCGATGGCGCCCCACGGGAAGCCGGTCAGCATCCAGCTGCGCAGCCACTCGCCCAGTGTCCACAACGCCGGGAACAGCAGCAGCCAGAGGCTGGCGCTGTTGGTGCCGATGCGGCAGGCCAGCCACACCGCCAGCGCAGGGAACAGCGCCAGCCAGGCCGGTAGCAGCAAGGTCATGGCGCCGGCCATCGGCGCCGGCATGCCGCCGATATCGTGCAGGCTGATGTAGATCCAGTAGAAATTGCTGGTATAGGCAGCCAGCGCCCAGCCGTAGCCGAGCAGGAAGGCGCGTTGCGGCCAACGTTGCACCAGCTCCAGCAGCAGCGCCAGCAGCAGTGGCATCAGCAGGAACAGGCGGTAGGGGGCGAAGGCGAACACGGTGGCGGCGCCGGCCAGCAGCACCAGCAGCAAATAGCCGAAGGTACGCAGCATCTAGCGGTCTGCCTGCGGACGGCGCTCGACCAGCAGCGCCTGCAGCCGGCGGCTGTCGGCGCGGATCACGGTGAAATGCCAGTCCTGCAGCTGCAGGCCTTCGCCGCGTACCGGCACGTAGCCGAGATTGGCGGTGACCAGGCCGCCGATGGTGTCGACCTCGTCGTCCGGCAGCGCGCATTCGAAGAAGTCGTTGAAGTCGTCGATGCTGGTGGTGGCCAGCACGCGGTAGCGTTCGCCGCGCACCGGCACGATGTCGTCTTCCGATTCGATCAGGTCGTGCTCGTCGTCGATGTCGCCGACGATCACTTCCAGCACGTCCTCGATGGTGATCAGCCCGGACACGCCGCCGTATTCGTCGACCACGATCGCCATGTGCGTCTTGGTGGCGCGGAATTCGCGCAGCAGGCCGTCGAGGCGCTTGCTCTCCGGCACGAACACCACCGGGCGCAGCGTCTTTTGCAGGTCGAAATCGTTGGGCGTCAGGAAGTAGCGCAGCAGGTCCTTGCTCAGCAGGATGCCCTGCACGTCGTCCTTGTCCTCGCCGATCACCGGGAAGCGCGAATGGCCGGCCTCGATCACGTGCGACAGCAGCTTTTCCATCGGCTCGGACAGGCGGATCACGTCCATCTGGCTGCGCTGCACCATCACCTCGCGCACGGTGCGCTCGGAGAAGGACAGCACGCCTTCGATCATCGACAGCGCTTCGGCGTCCAGCACATTGCGCTCGAAGGCGGCATGCAGCTGGGAAACCAGCTCTTCGCGGTCTTCCGGTTCGTGGGTAAAGCGGTTGAGCAGGCGCTCGAACCAGTTGGGCGCGGGTTTACTGGAATAGTCGTCCATGGTGTCGGGTCAGGATTTCTCTGCGGCGTAAGGATCGGCATAGCCTAACTTGCCGAGGATGACGGTTTCAAGCGCTTCCATCGCCTCGGCCTCGTCGTCGGCTTCGTGATCGAAGCCCTGCAGGTGCAGCATGCCGTGCACCACGAGGTGGGCGTAGTGTGCGTCCAGGCGCTTGCCCTGCTCGGCGGCCTCGCGTGCCACCACCGGCGCGCAGAACACCAGATCGCCGAATAGCGGCATGCCGGCGACGGTGTCGCCCTCGTTCAGCGCGAAGCTCAGCACGTTGGTGGCGTAGTCCTTGCCACGGTAGTCGCGGTTCAGCGCGCGGCCTTCGGCCTCGTCGACCACTAGCAGCGAAATCTGGGCCTTGTGCACGTCGCGCTGCAGCGCGGCCTGGCACCAGCGGCGCCACTGTTTGCCTTCTGGCAGCGCCTGTTCGGCTTCCAGCCGGTCTTCGAGGGTCAGGTCCAGCCGTGCGGCCAACCTTTGCAGTACTTGATTGCGTTTAGCGGTCTTCATCTTCTTGGATCTGGTAACGGTCGTAGGCGTCGACGATTTTCTGCACCAGCGGGTGGCGCACCACGTCGTCGCTCTGGAAATGGTGGAAATGGATGCCGCGCACCTGGCTCAGGATACGCTCGACCTCGACTAGGCCGCTCTTCTGGTGGCGGGCGAGGTCGATCTGGGTCACGTCGCCGGTGATCACCGCGCGCGAGCCGAAGCCGATGCGGGTGAGGAACATCTTCATCTGCTCCGGCGTGGTGTTTTGCGCCTCGTCGAGGATGATGAAGGCGTTGTTCAGCGTGCGGCCGCGCATATAGGCCAGCGGCGCGATCTCGATCAGGTTCTTCTCGAACAGCTTGGCGACCTTGTCGAAACCCATCAGGTCGTACAGCGCGTCGTATAGCGGGCGCAGGTAGGGATCGACCTTCTGCGCCAGATCACCGGGCAGGAAGCCCAGTTTTTCACCGGCTTCCACCGCCGGGCGCACCAGCACGATGCGTTTCACCGCGTCGCGCTCCATGGCGTCCACCGCGCAGGCTACGGCGAGATAGGTCTTGCCGGTACCGGCCGGGCCGATGCCGAAGGTGATGTCGTGGCTGAAGATGGCCTGGATGTAGCGGCTCTGGCGCGGGGTGCGGCCTTTCAGGTCGCGGCGGCGGGTGTGCAGGGTCGGGGTGTCGTCCAGCCCGTCCTGCGGGTTGTCCTGCCGTGCCTCGACCAGCCCCAGCTGGATGTCCTGCACCGACAGCTCGCGTTTTTCCGCCAGCGCATAGAAACGCTGCAGCAGGCCAAGCGCGCGGGCGGCCTGCTCGCCGCGCAGGCTGAACTGCTCGCCGCGGCGCTGGATGCTGACATCCAGCCCGGTTTCGATCTGTTTCAGGTTCTCATCCAGTGCGCCGCACAGGCGGGACAGGCGTTCGTTGTCGACAGGGGTAAAGCTGTGGCTGCTGTGGGCTTCGGTCATGGACTGGTGGTCGTCAGGGGCGGACATTGCCGTTGCTGGTATCGCTGCTGCAATTGCAGCAGCCTGTGTTCAAGCCCGGCGATGCGCTGCGGATCCGGTTGCGCGGTGCCCAGCGGCACGCCGAAACCGATACCGGCGCTGCCGTGGCTGCCGATGGCGCCGCCCAGCCCGATATTGAGTTGCACCGGGCTGCGTGGCGCCTGTCGCTCATCCTGCAGCTGCTGCCGCGTTTGCGCAAGCGCCTGCGTCAGCGCCGCGCAGTCCATGGTCGCCGGATCGGCCGGTGGCAGGCTGGCACAGGCGGCCAGCAGGGGCAAGATTGCAAGCAGCAGGCGCATGGTTCAGTCACTTTCACGCAGCAGCAGTTCGCCGCCCAGCGAGTGCGGGTTGGCTTCGGTAATCACCACGTCGACCAGCTGGTTGATCAGCCGTGGCTGACCGACAAAATTGACCACGCGATTGTTGGCGGTACGCCCGGCCAGCATCGACGGGTCCTTCTTCGAGATGTTCTGCACCAGCACGCGTTGCACGCTGCCGAGCATGCCCTGGTTGATGCGGAAGCCTTCGGCCTCGATCACCTCGTTGAGCGCCTCCAGGCGGCGCACCTTCTCGCTGTGCGGGGTGTCGTCGGCAAGGTTGGCCGCCGGTGTGCCGGGGCGCGGGCTGTAGATGAACACATAGCTGAAATCGAAGGCCATGTCTTTCACCAGCTTCAGCGTCGCCTCGAAATCGGCCTCGGTTTCGCCGGGGAAGCCGACGATGAAGTCCGACGACAGGCACAGCTCGGGGCGGATGGCGCGCAGCTTGCGGATGATGGACTTGTATTCCAGCGCGGTGTAGCCGCGTTTCATCGCCATCAGCGTACGGTCGGAGCCGCTCTGTACCGGCAGGTGGATGTGCGAGACCAGTTTCGGCAGGCGTGCGTAGCAGTCGATGATGCGCTGGCTGAATTCGCGCGGATGGCTGGTGGTGAAGCGCATGCGCTCGATGCCGGGAATCTCGTGCACGTACTCCAGCAGCAGCGCGAAATCGGCGATCTCGCCGTCGGCCATCAGGCCGCGGTAGGCGTTGACGTTCTGGCCCAGCAGGGTGATTTCCTTCACCCCCTGTGCCGCCAGGCCGGCGATCTCGGTCAGCACGTCATCGAACGGGCGCGACACCTCCTCGCCGCGGGTGTACGGCACCACGCAGAACGAGCAGTACTTGGAACAGCCTTCCATCACCGACACCATCGCCGCGGCGCCGTCGACCTTGGCCGCCGGCAGGTGGTCGAATTTCTCGATTTCGGGGAAGGAGATGTCGACCTGGGCGTTGCCGCTTTGCTGCCGGCTCTTGATCAGCTCCGGCAGGCGGTGCAGCGTCTGCGGCCCGAACACCACGTCGACGTAGGGTGCGCGCTTGACGATGGTGTCGCCTTCCTGCGACGCGACACAGCCGCCGACGCCGATGATCAGGTTGGGATTGGCCTCTTTCAGCGGCCGGATGCGGCCGAGATCGGAGAACACCTTTTCCTGCGCCTTTTCGCGCACGCTGCAGGTGTTGAACAGGATTACGTCGGCGTCTTCCGGGTTTTCCGTCTTGATCATGCCTTCGCTGCTGCCGAGCACGTCGACCATCTTGTCGGAGTCGTACTCGTTCATCTGGCAACCGAACGTCTTGATGTAAACCTTTTTCATGCTGGGCACACTGTAAATGAGAAATGCCAGCAGGGGCCGCCAAAGCAAGCGGCCACGGGCTTGCGAACGGTTTTTGCTGGCAAATGAATAGCTTGCGCCGATTTTAACACGGCTGGCAGGGCTTGGGGATGTCGTAGGCCGGACGGGCGCCGGCGCGGAAATGGAAAAAGCCAGCATTTCTGCTGGCTTTTAAACTGGTGGCGAATCAGGGACTCGAACCCCGGACCTGCGGATTATGATTCCGTCGCTCTAACCGACTGAGCTAATTCGCCGTGAGGCTGTGTTTGCACACAGTCTCGCTAAACTGTGGTGGCGAATCAGGGACTCGAACCCCGGACCTGCGGATTATGATTCCGTCGCTCTAACCGACTGAGCTAATTCGCCACATCTCGATGCCTAGGCATCAAGGCCGCTGACTATACGCAGCAGATTTCCGGGTGTCAACTATTTTTCGTGGCCTGGCCTGGCGCCGCTTACAGGGTGTAGCAGCGGTCGCCGCTATTAAAGCCGACCCAGTCGATGGCCACCTGTTTGCCAAAACCGATCACCTTGAAGGTTTCCCCCATTTCCTGCGGTGACAGCAGACGCTGCACCGCCTTGGCCACCGGCAGGTAGTCCTTGACGTTGGCCGCATCCAGGAACGACAGCTGCTCGGTGATGCCGGCGTTGATCAGGAACTGCGCCTGGCTGAGGTAACCGATCAGGTCGAGGCCGGCATCGAGGCCGCTTTGCGCCACGGCGCTGAAATCCACATGCGTGGTCAGGTCCATCAGCCCGGGCAGGTAGAACGGGTCGTGGAGGGTGTGGTGGCGGTAGTGGCCGAGCAGGGTGCCCATGCTGCGTTCCGGGTGGTAGTACTCGCCGGCGTTGTGGCCGTAGTCGATCATCAGGATGGCGCCGCGTTGCAGCACGCCGGCCAGGGTGTGGATGAAGGCGCGGTTGGCGAGGCTGATTTCGGTGACGTAGCCGGGGATGTCCGGCACCAGCTCGGCGGCCAGCGCGGCCAGCGTGGCGTCGCCGAAGTCGCGGTCGTCGAAGCAGAAGGCGCCGTCGCGGATGGTGACGCCGCGCTGCTGCAGGCGGCCGTCCTGCTGGCGGACGACCAGCTCGCACGGCATCGCGTCCAGCACCTCGTTGCCGAGCATGATGCCGTCGAAGGTTTCCGGCAGCGCCGCCAGCCACTGCACCCGCGGCAGCAGGGCCGGGGCGAGGCGGGCGATGGTGTCGCGCTGGCGTTCGACCAGATCGGGCGACAGGTCGACGATGAAGTACTGCGCCGGCGCGCAGCCGAGTGCGTCCAGCGCCAGCAGCAGATCGGCGGCGAGGCGGCCGGTGCCGGCGCCGAACTCCATGATGTTGCCGGCGGTCTGCGGCAGCAGCTCGGCCAGCTGGCGCGCCAGCGTCTGCGCGAACAGCGGCGTCAGTTCCGGCGCGGTGACGAAGTCGCCATCGGCGCCGAACTTGCGGCTGCCGGCGGCGTAGTAACCGAGGCCGGGCGCGTACAGCGCCTGCTGCATGAAGTGGGCGAAGGAGATCCAGCCGTCGGCCGCGGCGATGTCGGCGGCGATGCGGTGGCTGAGCGCGTGGCTGGTGGCGAGGGCGTCGGCAGAGGGTTCTGGCAGGCTCATGGCGGCTAAGATTTGTCAGTGAAATTGCCGGCGAGTATATATCATGCAGCTTTTGCGCCGTGCCGCGCGTGTGTTGCCGGCAGGGGCGCGAACGGCGGGAAACGGATGGCGGGAGGACAGATGAAAGTCGTGTTGATTACCGGTGGCGCCAAGCGGCTGGGGCAGGCGATGGCGGAACAGTTTGCCGCAGAGGGCTGGCAGGTGTGCGTGCACTATCACCACTCGGCCTGTGATGCGGCCAACCTTGTCGCCCGCCTGCCGCAGGCACGCAGCTACGGGCTGGACCTGCTGGCGGCGGACGCCGACTTCGCCGGCCTGATCGCGCAGGTGGTGGCCGATTGCGGCCGCCTGGACTGCGTGGTCAACAGCGCCGCGCTGTTCGAGGAGGACGGTTTCTTCGAGTTGTCGCCGGTGGCGTTCGACCGCCAGCTGGCGGTGAACTTCCGCGCGCCGCTGATGCTGGCGGCGGCGTACGGGCAGTGGCTGCGACAGCAAGACGCGCGCGGCAGCGTGGTCAACATCCTCGACCAGAAGCTGTTCAACCTCAATCCCGACTATTTTTCCTACACTCTGTCCAAGCTGGCGCTGAAGGAAAGCATCCGCCTGCAGGCGATGGCGGCGGCGCCCTACCTGCGCGTCAACGGCGTGGCGCCGGGGCTGACCCTGCTCAGCGGCGAGCAGACGGCGGACAACTTCGCCCGCGCGCACCGCATGACGGCGCTGGGCGAGGGCACCCGCCCGCAATCGGTGGCGGAGGCGGTGCACTTTCTGGCCGAGGCGGTGCAGATCACCGGCCAGGTGCTGACCGTGGACGACGGCCAGCACCTGCTGCCGCTGGCGCGCGACGTGATGTTTGCGGTGGAGGCGTGATGCTGGCCGAAATCTTTCTGCGCGACTTCGTGTTCGACTGCTTCATCGGCATCCACGACTTCGAGCGCGGCGTGCGTCAGCGCATGCAGCTCAACATCGTGCTGCAGGTGGCGCGCATGGTGCCGCCGCGCGACGACATCGCGCTGGTGCTGGACTACGACTACCTGCGGCTGCAGACGCTGGCGCTGGTGCAAGATCGCGTATTCGAGACCCAGGAATACCTGCTCGGCAAGGTGGTCGATATCGCCTTCGGCCATCCCGCGGTGACCGGTGTGCTGGTGGAAACCTGCAAGCCGGACGTGTACCCGGACAGCGCCGGCGTCGGCTGCCGCCTGCGCCTCAGTCGCGACGAGTATCAGGCGCTGCGGCAACAGGGGGCATGGCTGGCCGACTGAGCACGCGAACAAGGGCGGATTGTGTGGCAACGGACAGGCGTTTGACGTTAAAATCGCCTGTTTTTCAATTTCTTAGCCGTCCTCCATGTCCGACACGCTGCAACTTGCCGACGACAAGGCCAAAAAGGCCCAGTTCGAAGGCAACAAACTCACCAAACGCCTGCGCCACCACGTTGGCGACGCCATCAACGACTTCAACATGATCGAAGAGGGCGACCGCGTGATGGTCTGCCTGTCTGGCGGCAAGGACAGCTACGCGCTGCTGGACATCCTGCTGGGCTTGCAGAAGTCGGCGCCGATCAGCTTCAGCATCGTGGCGGTCAACCTCGACCAGAAACAGCCGGGCTTCCCGGAGCACGTGCTGCCGCAGTACCTGGAATCGATCGGTGTCGAGTACCGCATCATCGAGGAAGACACCTACAGCATCGTCAAGCGCCTGATCCCGGAAGGCAAGACCACCTGCAGCCTGTGCTCGCGCCTGCGCCGCGGCATCCTGTACCGCGTCGCCGACGAGCTGGGTGCGACCAAGGTCGCGCTCGGCCACCACCGCGACGACATGCTGCACACGCTGTTCCTGAACATGTTCTACGGCGGCAAGCTGAAGGCGATGCCGCCGAAGCTGGTGTCCGACGACGGCCGCCACATGGTGATCCGCCCGCTGGCCTACTGTCGCGAGAAGGATCTGGAACGCTACGCGCAGCTGCGCGAATTCCCGATCATCCCGTGCAACCTGTGCGGCTCGCAGCCCAACCTGCAGCGCCAGGTGGTGAAGGAGATGGTCAACGACTGGGACAAGCGCTTCCCCGGCCGCGTCGAGAGCATGTTCCGCGCGCTGCAGAATGTCGTCCCGTCGCACCTGGCCGACAGCAAGCTGTTCGACTTTGCCGGCCTCAAGACCGGCGACAGCCCGTTCGAGGGCGGCGATACCGCCTTCGACAAGGAAGAATTCCGCGATCCGGTCGCGCTGGCGAGCGCGGATGACGAAGACGCCGCAACGTTGGCCGCAACGCCCGCAACGCCCGCCGCGCCCGCCCGCCGCACCATCAGCATTCTCGATTCGCGTCCCAAGGCCGACAGCCAGACGGGAGACAGCCGTGGCGGGTAAAGCACAACACCCGTTCCGCCGCCGCGTGCGCCACAGCCAGGACGCGTTGCCGGACGTGGACATCTCCGAGAGCGACAACATCCGTTCGCTGCACCTCGGTTCGGCCACCATCCAGAGCTCGATGGATCTTGACGATCCGGCCGACCTGGTGCTGACCTACACCCGCGCGATGATGGCCTTCCTGCTGTGGAACGACGACCCGCGCCACATCGTGCAGATCGGCCTCGGCGGCGGTTCGCTGGCGCGCTTCATCGACGAGTACCTGCCGGACGCGATCAGCGTGGCGGTGGAGATCAATCCGCAAGTAGTCGCCGTGGCGCGGGTGTTCTTCCAGCTGCCGCCGGAGGGCGACTTCTTCGAGATCGTCGAGGCCGACGGCGCCGATTACATCAAGATGTTCCGCGAATCTACCGACGTGATCATGGTCGACGGTTTCGACGGTCAGCAGATCGTCGCCGACCTGACCACCGAGGAGTTTTTCGAAGACTGCAAGCGGGCACTGACCGCCAACGGCATCTTCGTCACCAACTGGTGGAGCGGCGACAAGCGCTATCAAAGCTTCCTCGAACGCCTGCTGGCCGCCTTCGGCGGCTGCGTGATCGAGCTGCCGGCCGCCACCCACGGCAATATGGCGGTGATGGCGTTCAAGCAGCCGCCTAGCCTGACCGGCTGGGACGCGCTGGCGAAAAAGGCGGACGAACTGGAAGGCCGTTTCGGCCTGGAGTTCGGCGAATTCGTGAAGCGGCTGAAAGAGGCCAACCTGCACAGCAACAACCGTTTGCTGATCTGAGCGCCTGCGCGCCACGGATCCGGCCGCCACGTGCGGCCCTTGTCTATTTTGGGCCCGCCGCCTGCGCGGCGGGCAAAGCCTGCGGCAGCACGCCGCAGCGGGAAAGGACTGAAATGATTGCTTACGACAGCATTACCGACCGCAAGATCCGCTTCGCGCTGATCGGCTGCGGCCGCATCGCCAATAACCACTTCGGCGCGCTGGAACAGCACGCCGACCGCGCCGAGCTGACCGACGTCTGCGACACCGATCCGGCGGCACTGGCCGCCGCGGTGGCGCGCACCGGCGCCCGCGGCCACGCCACCTTGGCCGCACTGCTCAAGGCCAGCGACGCCGACGTGATCATCCTGACCACCCCGTCCGGCCTGCACCCGCAGCAGGCGATGGACTGTTTCGCCGCCGGCTTCCACGTGATGACCGAGAAGCCGATGGCGACGCGCTGGCAGGACGGCGTGGCGATGGTGAAGGCGGCCGACCAGGCCGGCCGCCGCCTGTTCGTGGTCAAGCAGAATCGCCGCAACGCCACCTTGCAGCTGCTCAAGCGCGCGGTGCAGGAAAAACGTTTCGGCCGCATCTACATGGTCAACGTCAACGTGTTCTGGACCCGGCCGCAGGAATACTACGACCAGGCCGACTGGCGCGGCACCTGGGAATACGACGGCGGCGCGTTCATGAACCAGGCCAGCCACTACGTCGACCTGCTGGACTGGATCATCGGCCCGGTGGAGAGCATGCAGGCTTACACCGCCACCATGGAACGCGACATCGAGGTGGAAGACAGCGGCGTGGTCAGCCTGAAGTGGCGCTCCGGCGCACTGGGCAGCATGAACGTGACCATGCTCACCTACCCGAAAAACCTGGAAGGTTCGATCACCATCCTCGGCGAAAAAGGCACCGTGCGCATCGGCGGCATGGCCGTCAACGAGATCCAGCACTGGGAATTCGCCGCGCCACACGCGATGGACGACGACATCAAGGCCGCCAGCTACGCCACCACCAGCGTGTACGGCTTCGGCCACCCGCTGTACTACGACAACGTGATCCAGGTGATGCGCGGCGAGGCGGAGCCGGAAACCGACGGCCGCGAGGGCCTGAAGTCGCTGGAACTGCTGGTCGGCATCTACCTGTCGGCGCGCGACGGTCGTCGCGTCAGCCTGCCGCTGGAGTACTGACATGGCCGCCCATACCGTTCATTCCACCGCCATCGTTGACGACGGCGCTCAGATCGGCGACGACACCCGCGTCTGGCACTGGGTGCACATCTGTAGCCAGGCGCGCATCGGCGCGCGCTGCTCTTTCGGTCAGAACGTGTTCGTCGGCAACGACGTGATCATCGGCGACAACGTCAAGGTGCAGAACAACGTGTCGATCTACGACGCGGTGACGCTGGAAGACGACGTGTTCTGCGGTCCGTCCATGGTGTTCACCAACGTCAACAACCCGCGCAGCCACGTCAGCCGCAAGAACGAATACCGCCGCACCGTGGTGAAACGCGGCGCCACCATCGGCGCCAACGCCACCGTGGTCTGCGGCCATACCGTCGGCGAGTACGCCTTCATCGGCGCCGGCGCGGTGGTGACCCGCGACGTGCTGCCGTACGCGCTGATGGTCGGCACCCCGGCCAAACGCATCGGCTGGATGTGCCAGTGCGGCGAGCGGCTGGCGGACAGCATCGGCGAGCACGACTGCGCCGCCTGCGGCCAACGTTACGATATCGGCGGCAACCACTGCACGCCGCTTTGACCCTGTTGAGAGTGACACCATGTCCATCCAGTTCATCGATCTGAAAGCGCAGTACCAGCACCTGAAAAGCGACATCGACGCCCGCATCCACGCGGTGCTCGACCACGGCCAGTACATCATGGGGCCGGAGGTGAAACAGCTGGAAGACCAGCTCGCTGCCTACACCGGCGCCAGACACGCCATCGGCGTCTGCGACGGCACCAAGGCGCTGCTGATCGCGCTGATGGCGCTGGGCGTCAAGGCCGGTGACGAGGTGATCACCACCCCGTTCACCTTCATCGCCACCGGCGAAATGATCGCGCTGCTGGGGGCCAAGCCGGTGTTCGTCGACATCGACCCGCTGACCTACAACCTCGACCCGGCCAAGCTGGAAGCGGCGATCACGCTGCGCACCAAGGCAATCATGCCGGTCAGCCTGTATGGCCAGTGTGCGGATTTCGACGCCATCAACGCCATCGCCGCACAGCACGGCATCGCGGTGATCGAGGACGGTGCGCAGAGCTTCGGCGCCAGCCAGCACGGCAAGCGCTCCGGCAACCTGTGCACCATCGGCACCACCAGCTTCTTCCCGTCCAAGCCGCTGGGCTGCTACGGCGACGGTGGCGCGGTGTTCACCAACGACGACGAACTGGCCAAGAAAATGCGCGAAATCCGCGTGCACGGCCAGGACCGCCGCTACCACCACCCGGTGATCGGCCTCAACGGCCGGCTGGATACGATTCAAGCGGCCGTGCTGCTGGCGAAATTGCCGAGCTTCCCGGACGAAGTGGTCGCCCGCGCCCGCATCGGCGCGCGCTACAGCGAATTGCTGAAGGATGTCGCGCGGGTGCCGGTGATTGCAGCCGGCAACAGCCATGTCTACGCGCAGTACACCATCGAGGTGGACCACCGCGACGCGGTGCAAAAGGCGCTACAGGAACTGGGCGTGCCGACCGCGGTGCACTACCCGATTCCGCTGCACCTGCAGCCGGCGTTCGCCGATCTGGGGCAGGGCGAGGGCAGCTTCCCGCTGGCCGAGGCCGCCGGCCGGCGCGTGATGAGCCTGCCGATGCACCCGTTCCTGGACGAAGCGACGCAGGATGCCATCGTTGCCGCGGTGAAGAAGGCGCTAGCCTAAGTGGCGTATCTGGCGTTCAAGTACCTGGTTTCCGCCGCCATGGTGGTGCTGGTGTCGGAGCTGGCCAAGCGCAGTGACAAGCTGGGCGCGCTGCTGGCGTCCTTGCCGCTGGTGACGGTGCTGACGCTGATCTGGTTGCATCTGGAGCGGCAGCCGGAAGCCAAGGTGGCTAACCACGCCTGGTATACCTTCTGGTACGTGCTGCCGACGCTGCCGATGTTCCTGGTCTTTCCCTGGCTGCAGGCGCGGCTGGGCTTCTGGCTGGCGCTGGGCGCCAGCGTGCTGCTGACCATGCTGCTGTTTGCCGCCTTCGCCTGGCTGCTGCGGCTGGCCGGTATCCAGCTGTTATGAGCTTGAGCGTGCTGCGTCAAAGGTTGGCCGCAGGCGGCTTCATGCGCCATGTGGCGACGCTGGCCAGCGGCGCGGCGCTGGCGCAGGCCTTGCCGCTGCTGTTTGCGCCGCTGTTGACGCGGCTGTACACGCCGGCCGATTTCGGCGTGCTGGCGGTGTTCGTCGCCTGGCTGTCCAATCTGGCGGTGATCGCCACCGCGCGTTACGACATGGCGGTGGTGCTGCCCAAGTCCGAGCCGGAAGCGGCGCGGCTGATGCTGCTGGCGCTGGCGATCAACACCGGCCTGCTGTTGCTGACGCTGCCGCTGTTCTGGCCGTGGCACGACGCCATCGCCGGCCTGCTCGGCGCGCCGCAGCTGGCGCCGTGGCTGCCGTTGCTGCCGCTGGGCGTGTGGCTGGCAGGCGCGGTGGCGGCGTGGACGGCGTGGAACAACCGCCAGCGCCGCTATGCGGCCAACGCGCAAGGGCGGGTGGTGCAGTCGCTGGGCGTGTCGCTGCTGCAGGTGGCGGCCGGCTGGTCCGGCCTCGCCGCCAGCGGGTTGATCCTGTCGCAGCTGGCCGGCCAGGCCATCGCCTTGCTGACGCTGGCGCGTGCCGACGTCGCGGCGCGCCTGCCGTGGCTGCGCGGTCATGATCGTGCCGCGCTGCTGGCCGAGGCGCGGCGTTACCGCGAATTCCCGCTGGTGAACACGCCGCACGCCTTCGTGGTGGCGTTCCAGGATTCGCTGATGCTGGCGCTGCTGTCGGCGCTGTCCGGCGCCGCCATCGTCGGCCAGTACGCGCTGGTGCTGCGGGTGCTGAAACTGCCGGCGGCGCTGGTGGGGCAGGCGGTGGCGCAGGTGGTGTTCCGCGATCTGGCCGAGGCGGCGGCGTCCGGCCGCGCGCTGTCCGGCCTGCTCAAGCGCGCGGTGCTGGTGCTGGCGGCGCTGTCGGTCGTGCCGTTCGGCGTGCTGGCGCTGTGGGGCGGGCCGCTGTTCGCGCTGGTGTTCGGCGCGCCGTGGCTGGCCGCCGGCGAGATTGCGGCCAACCTGGCGCCGTACTTCGCCGCCGCCTTCATCGTCGGCCCGGCGTTCATGGTGCCGATGGTGATCGGCCGTCAGCGCGCCTCCTTCCTGTTTGTGCTGTGCGGTGTCATCGTCAATCTGGCGGTGTTTGCCGCGGTGTATGTCGCCGGGCGCGACGCCATGCTGGCGTTTCGCGTGATGGCGGTGGTGATGACACTCTATTTTGCGGCGTATCTGGCGTGGGTGTTCCGCCTGCTGCGGCTGCGGGAAAGGTCCGATGTTTAAGCGCGTGCTGTTGTTGCTGTGGCGCCAGTGGCTGGTGTGGCGCGGAGCCCGCCTCGCCGCCTCGGCGCGGGTCAACCCTTCGGTCAGCGTGGTGCCGGCGGCCTTGCAGCTGGGCGAGCACGCGCGGCTGTACTGGGGCGGCGAGGTGCTGACCCACGGCGCCGGCCGCCTGGTGCTCGGCGCGCACAGCCATATTGCACCGCATTTCTACTGTCTGATCGGCGGCAACCGGCTGCAGATCGGCGCGCGCGTCGCCATTGGCCCGCGCTGCATGCTGTTCTGCCACAGCAACGCGATTCCCGCCGACGTGACGGCGACGGCGTTTGTCGATTGTCACACCGACGGCGACATCCGCATCGGCAATAACGTGTTCATCGGCGCCGGCGTCATCGTGCTGCCCGGCGCCGTGATCGGCGACAACGTGGTGGTCGCCGCCGGCAGCGTGGTCAAGGGCGAGCTGGCACCGGGCGGGCTGTACGCCGGCCAGCCGGCGAGAAAGGTGAAGGCGCTATGCTGACCGCCAATTCGCTGAGCATCTGGCAGTTCCTGTCCGCCTTCCCGGCGATGCTCGCCGGTCGCCGCCATCACCGCGCCGCGCTGCGCATCGAGCTGGCGCAGCTGTTCGAGGTCGAGGTTGGCCGCATCGTGCTGTTCGACAGCGGCCGCGCCGCCTTTGGCGCATTGCTACGCCTGCACGGGGTGCAGGCCGGCGACGAGGTCATCGTGCCGGCGTTCACCTGCGTGGTGGTGCCCAACCAAGTGCCGCCGACCGGCGCCACGTTGCGTTTCGTCGATGTCGGCCGCGACAGCCTCAATTTCGACTGGCTGGCGCTGGACGCCGCGATCACGCCGCGCACCCGCGTGGTGGTGGTGCCGCACAACTTCGGCATCGCCTGCGAAGTGCCGACCTGGCTGCGCGAAAAACAGCGCCACGTGCGCTTTGTCGACGACGCCGCGCACGGTTTTGCTTCCAAGTGCGACGGGCAATGGCTGGGCACCTATCACGACGGCGCCTTTTTCAGCTTCGAATACTCGAAAAACCTCACCGGCGGCATCGGCGGCATGGCGCTGTTGCCGGCCGGTAGCGAGCTGCTGCCCGCGGCGCTGCCGGAGCTGCCGTGCGGCGACGAGTGGCGGCTGGCGGCGACGCTGAAGGCGCACCTGCTGAGCGCACGCTGGCCGCTGCTGGGGCGCTGCACCATGGCCGCGGTACGGCGGCTGGGCATGGTCTACCGCTCCGGCGACGGCGAAGTGGCGCGCGGCGAGCCGCATCCGCCACGCGCGATGCCGCTGCTGTCGGCGGTGCTGCTGCGCCGCCAGCTGCCAACGCTGGCGGCCAGTATCGTGCACAAGCAGCAACTGGCCGTCCGCTACCAGCGTGCGCTGGCCGCGCTGCCGCAGCTGCTGCAGTGGCCGGCGCCGGTCGGCACCCACTGGGTGCGCTACCCGTTCGCGCTGCCGTTCGCGGTGACGGACAAGGCGGCGCTGGCACGGCAGTTGTCCGTCGCCAGCGGCCTGAACATCGGGGTGTGGTTCGACGACGTGATCCACCCCGCCGGCTCGTTCCGCCACGGCTATGTCGCCGGCAGCGCGCCGCACGGCGAGCGGCTGGCCGCCAGCGTGCTCAACCTGCCGATGAACATCGCCGTCGCCGCCGACGCGCAGCTGGAACGCAAGCTGGCGCGACTGAGCCGGGCGCTGGCTGAACTGCTGCGCCAGCACAAGGACCCCGCATGAAACTGCTGCTGATCGGCTCCGCCTCGGTGCACACCTTCCGCTACCTCGCCGGCATCGCGCCGCACGTGGACGAAATCCACCTTGTCACCAGCGGCGAGCTGCCGGCGCGCTACCATGCGGCCAACCTTGGCCGCGTGCTGCAGGTGGATTTCAGCCTCAAGGCGCTGGCTACCGCCGGCAAGATCGCGGGCCTGATCGATGCGGTGCAGCCCGACATCGTGCACGTGCACCAGGCCAACAGCGTGGCCTGGCACGCGCGCCGCGCGCTGGCCGGGCGCAAGCTGCCGTGGCTGCTGACCTGCTGGGGCTCGGACGTGCTGCTGCTGCCGCAGCAGAACCGTTTCATGAAACACCTGGTTGCGGCCAACCTTGCCGCCGCCAGCGCGGTGACCAGCGATTCGCTCAACATGGCGGCGGTGTGCCGCCAGCTGGCGCCGATTGCCCGCATGGACGTGCTCAATTTCGGCATGGACGCGCTGCCGCCGGCGCCGGACATCGCCGCCAAGCCGCTGCAGGTATTGTCCTGCCGCCTGCACAAACCGCTATACCGTATCGACAGCATCGTGCGCGCCTGGGCCGAGGTGGAAGCCGACGCCCGCTTTGCCGGCTGGTCGCTGACCGTGGCCGCCAGCGGCGAGGAGACGGAAAGCCTCAAGACCCTGTCCGCCAGGCTCGGCCTTGGCCGCGTGAACTTCACCGGCTTTGTCGCGCCGGAAGTGCTGGCCGGGCTGTACCGCGACGCGCGCGTGTTCGTCAGCGTGCCGCAGAGCGACGCCACCAGCATCAGCCTGCTGGAGGCGATGGGCCACGGCTGCCTGCCGGTGCTGTCCAACCTGCCGGCCAACCTGGAGTGGGTGCTGGACGGCGTCAACGGCGCCATCGTCGAGGACGTGGGCCGGCTGGGCGATGCGCTGAAAACCCAGCTGCTGCGCGCCGCCGACGACGCGCAGCTGGCGGAAGCGGTCGCGCTGAACCGCCGGCTGGTGGCGGACAAGGGCTTGCACCAGCCGAACATGGCGCGCTTTGCCAGTTTATATAAGGAAATTCTTAAAACACCCTCTAATTCGAGGAGTTACCCCCCGAATTCCGAGGGTGAGTCGCGCAAAACATAGCTCAAACTAGATCTCTCTGAACCAAGGAGGGATTTTATGAAGTTGCTAATTAAAAGTTTGTTGTGTTTGTTATTAATCATGTACCCATCTCAGCTGAGTTCGGATGGGGTAACGCTACCAGTCATGATGGTAAGAAAATGAAAATTGCCCATCTCAGCAGCGCCCACCCGCGCCACGACATCCGCATCTTCGTGAAGGAGTGCGCCACGCTGGCCGCCGCCGGGCACGAGGTGCACCTGATCGTCGCCGACGGGCTGGGCGACGAGATCAACCGCGACGTGCGCCTGCACGACGTCGGCGCCAAATCCGGCGGTCGCCTGTCGCGCATGACCGGCACGGTGAAGCGGGTGTACGACAAGGCGCTGGCGCTGATGCCGGACGTCGCGCACTTCCACGACCCGGAGCTGATCCCTGCCGCGCTGCGCCTGCAGCAGGCAGGCATCCGCATCGTCTACGACGTGCACGAGGACGTGCCGCGCCAGGTGCTGGCCAAGCACTGGATACCGGGCATGGCGCGGCCGTGGGTGTCGCGCGGGGTGGAAACGCTGGAGGACTACGCCGCGCGCCGTTTCGACGCCATCGTCGCCGCCACGCCGGTGATCCGCGAGCGCTTCGCGCGCGCTGGTGCGCGCCGTAGCATCGACGTCTGCAACTACCCGATCCTGGCCGAGCTGGTGCGCGACACGCCGTGGAGCAGTCGTCGCAACGAGGCCTGCTACCTGGGCGGCATCAGCCGTACCCGCGGCATCGAGCCGATCATCGCCGCGCTGCCGGATTCCGATACCCGGCTGAATCTCGCCGGCATCTGGAGCGAACCGGACCTGAAGGCCGCCTTGCAGCGCGAGGCCGGCTGGAGCCGCGTCAACGATCTGGGCGTGCTGGACCGTGCCGGCGTGGCCGAGGTGCTGGCCGCCAGCAAGATCGGGCTGGTGACGCTGCTGCCGACGCCCAGCTACGTCGAGTCGCTGCCGATCAAGCTGTTCGAGTACATGGCCGCCGGCATGCCGGTGATCGCCAGCGATTTCCCGCTGTGGCGCGGCATCGTCGAGGATGCCGGCTGCGGCCTGCTGGTCGATCCGCAGGACCCGCGCGCCATCGCCGACGCCATCGCCACGCTGCTGGCCGACGACGCGCGCGCGCAGGCGATGGGCGAGGCCGGCAAGCGTGCGGTGCTGGCCAAATACAGCTGGGCCGCCGAGGCCGACAAACTGCTGGCGCTGTACCGCCAGCTGCAGGTGACGACATGAAGGAGACGACATGAACTGGCAAACCGCCCCGCAAACCCTGCTGCTGGTGTCGCTGCCGCTGGGCCTGCTGTTTACCCTGCTGCACTGGGGGCTGTACGACATGCCGCTGACGCTGGGCAATGTCGCCACCCACCTGGTGGTGGCGATGGTGTACGCGATCTGGCAGCTGCGCAGCAACGCCTGGTTCGCGAAGCTGCGCGACAACGACTACGCGCGCTGGCGCCGTGTCGCCGCCGGCGGCCAGCTGCGCTTTTTGTTCGCCTATGGCCTCGCCAGCAAGGGCATGGCGCTGGCCTGCCTGATGGTGGGCATGAACTGGGCCTACAGCGGCGCGATCCCGACCTCGGAACGGCTGATGAGCGACGGCATGATCTGGTCGATACTGGGGGTGTGGTTTGCCCGCAACGACTGGAAGCGCATGCAGCGCGGCGCCGGGCTGGAACCGTGAACCGTCGTGCCTGAGCGGGAGCCTGCGATGAACCGACCCCATACCAGCCTGCCGCTGCGTCTGCTGCGTGCCCATCCGCGCCTGCTGGTTGCCATCCTGTTTGGCGTGCTGCTGGCGCGGCTGGCGCCGTGGTTCAGCCCGATGCCGCCGCTGACCGCCTTTCTGGTCGGCTGGAACGGCGGCGCCTGCCTCTACCTGCTGCTGGCCGCGCACATGATGCGACAGAGCGACGACGACAAGATCCACCGCCACGCGCAGGTGCAGGACGAGGGCCGCCACGTGCTGCTGCTGCTGGTGGTGCTGTCGGCGCTGGTGTGCCTGCTGGCGATCGTGGTCGAGCTGTCGCTGGCGCGGCCGCTGGGCGGCGTGCAGCGCCTCGGCCATATCGCGCTGAGCGGGCTGACCATCGTCACCTCGTGGCTGTTCACGCAGACCATGTTCGCGCTGCACTACGCGCACAGCTATTTTCTGGCGCGGCACCGTCGCCAGCCGCCGGGGCTGGATTTTCCCGGCCAGGAAACCCCGAATTACAGCGATTTTTTCTACTTTTCCGTGGTGATCGGCACCTCGGCGCAGACCGCGGATGTCGCGCTCAGCTCGCGCGCGATGCGCCGCATCGGCACCCTGCACTGCATGCTGTCGTTTGCCTTCAACACCACGGTGCTGGCGCTGATGATCAACATCGCCGCCGGGCTGATGTCGCTGACCCCTTAACCGAACAGACCCGATAACGTGCGCATTCTCTACATCAATCACTACGCCGGCAGCCCGCGGCACGGCATGGAATTCCGCCCCTACTACCTGGCCCGTGAATGGGTGAAGGCCGGGCACGAAGTCCACATCGTGGCGGCGGACTACTCGCACCTGCGCCAGCACAACCCGACGCTGGCGGCCAACTACGCCGACGAGGACATCGACGGCATCCGCTACACCTGGTGCAAGACGCCCAGCTACGAAGGCAACGGCCTGAAGCGGGTGCTCAACATCTTCCGCTTCCTCGGCCGGGTGATGGGCCTGTCCGGGCGCTATTTCAAACAATGGCGGCCGGACGTGGTGATCGCCTCGTCCACCTACCCGCTGGATACCGTGCCGGCGGCGTTCATCGCCGGCAAGACCGGCGCCAGGCTGGTGTACGAGGTGCACGACCTGTGGCCGCTGACACCGGTGGAGGTGGGCGGCATGAGCCCGAAGCACCCGTTCATCCGCCTGCTGCAGTGGGCGGAAGACTTCGGCTACCGCAAGGCCGACACCGTGGTGTCGATGCTGCCCTGCGCCCGCGACTACATGCTGGCGCACGGCATGGCGCCGGAAAAATACGTGGTGATTCCCAACGGCGTGGACGTCGCCGAGTGGCAGGGCGCCAGCGAGCCGCTGCCGGCCGAGCACCACCAGCAGCTGGCGCAGCTGAAAGCCGACAAGCGCTTCATCGTCGGCTATGCCGGCGGCCACGGCCTGGCCAACGCGCTGGACTTCCTGCTGCAGGCGGCCAGCCAGCTGCCGCAGGAGAGCGGCGTGCACATCGTGCTGGTCGGCGACGGCCCGGACAAGGCAGCACTGGTCAGCCAGGCGCAGGCACTGGGGCTGCAGAATGTCAGCTTCCTGCCGTCGATTGCCAAGCGTGCGGTGCCGGCGTTTCTGGCCGAGTGCGACGCGCTGTACATCGGCTGGCGCAAGCTGCCGATCTACCGCTTCGGCATCAACCCCAACAAGCTGTTCGACTACCTGATGGCGGCCAAGCCGGTGCTGCATTCGGTGGAGGCCGGCAACGACATGGTGCTGGATGCCGGTGCCGGCATCAGCGTGGCGGCGGAAGACGCGGCGGCGATCGCCGACGGCCTGCAACGACTGGCGGCGCTGACGCCGAACCAGCGCGGCCGCATGGGCGCCGCCGGCAAGGCTTACGTGCTGGCGAAGCACGACTACGCGGTGCTGGCCAGACGCTTTTTGCAGGGCCTCCGCTGAAAACCGCCTGTAGCCCGGAAAAGCGCAGCGCATCCGGGGATATGCACCCGTTAAGGTCGCGGCCAAGGTTGGCCGCATCACATCAGGACAGGCATGAACCAGTGCCGTCGCCCGGATATGCCACCGGCGCATCCGGGGATTCGAAACCGGCAAGGCTTGCGGCCAACCTTTTGACAATGAGCACAGCATGAGCCAGCAACAACACATCCGCTTCGATTTTGCCGACGGCCTGCGAGGGCTGGCCATGCTGGCCGTGGTGCTGTTCCACTACACGCAGATCTTCTGGCAACGCCGCGACCGCATCGGCGAGGTGATGCACCTGCCGCCGCTGGACGGCTACCACGGCGCTTCCTTCGTGCTGCCGTTCAACCTCGGCGCGGTGGGGGTGGGGCTGTTCCTGCTGATCTCCGGCTTGCTGATCCCGCTGTCGCTGACCCGCATGGGCGCGGCGCGCTTCGCGGTGTCGCGCGTGTTCCGCATCTACCCCACCTATTGGGCCGGGCTGGCGCTGAGCGTTGCCGCGCTGTGGCTGGCGTCCTGGCTACCCGGCGGCGAGTTCGACGTGACCCGCGCCGATGTGCTGGGCCACGCCAGCATCGCATTCCAGGACTGGCTGGGCGGTCGCAACATCGACCCGGTGATGTGGACGCTGAAGGTGGAGCTGTGGTTCTACGCCATGCTCAGCGCGGCGTTCGCGCTGACCGGGCGGCGCATCAAGTGGGCGATCTGGCTGCTATTGCCGCTGATCGGCTGGCTGTGCCGCTTTGCCGCGCCCAACCCTTTCCAGACCATCGTCTGCTACTTTCCGCTGATGTTTGCCGGCTGCTGGCTGTACTTCTACCAGACCGGGCAGGCCGGCAAATGGGAAACCGTGCTGCACTTCCTCGCCATGCTGGGCCTGTTCGTGTGGGTGACCAACTGGCACAGCGCCGAGCTGTACGCCAGCTACGGCATCGGCGTGGCGCTGTTCGTCGCCGGCGCGCTGTGGCCACGGCTGGTGGCGGCGCCGTTGCTGGTGCGGGTGGCGGGTGTCAGCTACGCCTGGTACGTGTGCCACTCGGTAGCCGGTTACGCCATCCTGTTCGCGCTGGCACAATACGGCACCCCGTGGTGGCTGATGGTGCTGCTGGCGCTGGCGGCGACTTGGTATCTGGCGCTGGCGATCAACCGCCTTGTCGAGTTGCCGACGCAGAAGATCGGCAAGCGGCTGGCGGACAAATTGAAGTGACGCGGCCAAGGTTTCAGGTTTTGAGGTAGATCGGCTTAGCGCAGCGTAACCCGGCAAGGTTGGCCGCAGTGGGGTAGGTTGGGCTTCGCAGGCTCAACCCAATCTGTGAGATGGAGTTTTGGTGCTAAGTGTAGAGAATACAGAGTGAGTGCACATGAAAAATATTAGAGAAATAATTTTATATACCATTCTCCTGCTTGGTGGGTTTTCTTTAGGGGTGTTTTTTCAAGTATTCAGAGAATTTATCTTGCCGTTCTCAATGGGGAAAATTGGTGACGCAGCAAGTTTGGTGTCGGCTATCGCTGCAATTCTTACGCTATTTCTTGGGCTGTATGTGGCAAGGCAGTGGAAAGATCAATTAAAATATGCAGAGGAAGTTGAAGCACTAGTTACTCTTAGAGGTGAACTTCGTGCATTTTGCATGTCATGGTTTAATTATGTTGATAAAAAATTTTCTGAAAAGAATTTAATTCGTCACACACCGTTGGATTATGAGGATGAGCGTGATGCCTTTATTGCGGCTAGACATGCTTACACGTGGTGTTGGAATCAGGTTGATGGATTTGAATTAATTGATAAACATGATTTTAAATCTATCAATCCTGTTAATTTGATATGTGAATTTAATAGTAGGTGTGCTAAATCTTTTGGATTAAGTCCGGATGAGGCGAGGGAAGTAAATTCCGAATATATGGATTACCTTGGCTCTGTTCTGTGTGATGGTGTGAAAGAAATAAATAGAGCATTGAAAGAATTGAGAAAATGACTGAACAAAAATTCCTCCCCTTCGCCCTGCCCGACATCGGCGAAGACGAAATCAACGAAGTGGTCGATGCGCTGCGTTCCGGCTGGGTGACCACCGGCCCCAAGACCAAGCAGTTCGAGGCCGATTTTGCGGCGTTTATCGGTGACGGCGTGGAAGCGATTGCCGTCAACTCCGCCACCGCCGGCCTGCATCTGGCGCTGGAGGCGGTCGGTATCGGCCCGGGCGACGAGGTGATCGTGCCCAGCTACACCTTTACCGCCACCGCCGAGGTGGTGCGCTATCTCGGCGCGCATCCGGTGTGTGTCGATGTCGATGCGGCGACCTTCAACATCCGTCCGGAGGCGATCCGCGCCGCGATCACGCCGAAGACCAAGGCGATCATGCCGGTGCATTTCGCTGGTCTCGCCTGCGACATGGACGCCATCATCGCCATTGCCCGCGAGCACAAGCTGAAGATCGTCGAGGACGCCGCCCACGCGATGCCGACGTACTACAAGGGCAAGCTGATCGGCACGCTGGATTCCGATGTCACCGTGTTCAGCTTCTACGCCAACAAGACCATGACCACCGGCGAGGGCGGCATGGTGGTGTCCAAGAACAAGGACATCATCGCGCGCTGCAAGGTGATGCGCCTGCACGGCATCAGTCGCGACGCCTTCGACCGCTACACTTCCAAGACGCCGGCCTGGTATTACGAGGTGGTCGCGCCCGGCTACAAGTACAACATGCCGGACACCGCCGCGGCGATGGGCATCCACCAGCTGAAGAAGATCAACGCCTTCCTGGCCAAACGCGAAACCTTGGCCGCACGCTACGATGAGGCGCTGGCCGACCTGCCGCTGATCCTGCCGGTGCGTCCGGTGGACGCCGGTAGCAACCACGCCTGGCATTTGTACCCGGTACGCCTGAAGCCGGAAGCCGGCATCAGCCGCGACGACTTCATCGTGCGCATGGCGGAGCTGGGCATCGGCTGCTCGGTACACTTCATCCCGCTGCATCGCCAGCCGGTGTGGCGCGATGGTTACGGCCTGAAGCGCGAGGACTTCCCGGTGGCCGACGCGGCGTTCGAGGCCGAGGTGACGCTGCCGCTGTACACGCGCATGACGGACGACGACCAGCGCCGCGTGATCGCCGCGGTGCGCGAAGTGCTGGGCAAGTGATGAGCGACAAGCCAGAAAACAAGCAAGGCGTCGCGAGCGGCGCGGAGGCAGGGCGGGCGGCGCGCAGCGACCGAGAGAGTACGGACGGTACCGCGCGAGCATCGGCCAACGCCGCAGACGAGTCGCGCAGCAGCTTTGGGCTACCGGATAATCTGCGGCCAACCTTGGCCGCTACCCACGGCTCGCCGATCGTCAAGCGGCTGTTCGACCTGACGGCGGTGCTGGCCGGGCTGTGGCTGATCTGGCCGCTGCTGCTGGCCATCGCGTTGTGGGTGAAGCTGGATTCGCCGGGCCCGGTGTTCTTCCGCCAGGTGCGGGTAGGCCGCGGCGGCCAGCTGTTCCGCATCCACAAGTTCCGCACCATGCAGATCAATGCCGAAGCCGCCGGCCAGCTGACGGTGGGCGCCGACGCCCGCGTCACCCGCGCCGGGCGCCTGCTGCGCAAGACCAAGCTGGACGAGCTGCCGCAGCTCTTGGACGTGCTGTTCGGCGACATGAGCCTGGTCGGGCCACGCCCGGAGGTGCCGAAGTACGTGGCGCTTTATCCGGCGCGGGTGAAGGAGGTCGTGCTGTCGGTGCGCCCCGGCATTACCGACTGGGCGTCGATCCGCATGATCGACGAGAACGAGCTGCTCGGCAAAGCGGCGGATGCGGAAAAGATGTATATCGAATCGATCCTGCCGCAGAAGCTGGATTACTACCTGCAATACGCGCGCAGCTACACGCTGTGGGGCGATGTGCAGATCATCCTGGCCACCTTGCTGAAGATCGTGTCGCGCTAGGCTTGCGGCCCTGTCTGCGGCCAACCTTGGGAACAACATGCTGGAAAAACTGCTGTCCTTCTCGCGCCACCACAAGATGGCGCTGTTGATGCTGCTGGATGCGCTGCTGCTGCCGCTGGCGCTGTGGAGCGCGGTGCTGCTGCGCCTGGGCGGCAACTGGGACCCGAAGCTGGACCCGTACCTGTGGATCTTCGCGGTGCCGCCGCTGTGGGTGCTGCCCATCTTCATCAAGCTGGGCCTGTACCGCGCGGTGCTGAAGTTTCTGGATGACCGCATCGTGTACACCGTGTTCGTCGGCGTGTCGCTGTCGGTGCTGCTGCTGATGGCGGTGATCCTGATGGCTGGCATCGCGCCGTTCCCGCGCACCGCGATCGTGATCTTCTGGGTATTCGCGATGGCCTATATCGGCGGCAGCCGCTTTTTCCTGCGCGGCATCGTGCGTCGCATCGACGCGCTGGACGCGCCGCGGCGGCCGGTGATCATCTACGGCGCCGGCCGTGCCGGCCTGCAGCTGATGGCGGCGCTACAGGAGGGCCGCGAATACCGGCCGCTGGCCTTTGTCGATGACAACCCGCAGCTGTGGCGCCGCACCTTCCGCGGCCTGACGGTGCACGATCCGCTGACCCTGCCGCAGCTGCTGCAGGACAGCGGCGCGGAGGCGATCCTGCTGGCGATGCCGTCGGCCAGCCGCGGCCGCCACCGCCAGATCCTGGAGCAGCTGGAAACGCTGCACGTGCCGATCAAGCGCCTGCCGGGGATGGCCGATCTGGTGTCCGGCGAGGTGCGGGTGGAAGAGCTGCGCGAGGTGGAGATCGACGACGTGCTCGGCCGCGACCAGGTGCCGCCGCAGCCGGAACTGTTGGCCGCCAATATCCGCGGCAAGGTGGTGATGGTCACCGGCGCCGGCGGCTCCATCGGCGCCGAGCTGTGCCGCCAGATCGTGAAAAACCGGCCGGCGCGCATCGTGCTGTTCGAGCTGAGTGAATACGCGCTGTACGCGATCGACCAGGAGCTGGCGCGGCTGGCGCCGGCGGTGGCGCGCACGCCGGTGCTGGGCAGCGTCACCGATACGGCACGGCTGAGTTCGGTGCTGCAGGCGTTCGCGGTGGAGACGGTGTACCACGCGGCGGCTTATAAACACGTGCCGATGGTGGAACACAATCCGGTGGCCGGCATCGTCAACAACGCCTTTGGTACCGACAGCTGCGCGCAGGCGGCACAGGATGCCGGTGTCGCCACCTTCGTGCTGATTTCCACCGATAAAGCCGTGCGGCCAACCAACGTGATGGGCGCCAGCAAGCGCCTGGCGGAGCTGACCTTGCAGGCGCGCCACGCCGCCGGCAGCCGCACCCGTTTCGTGATGGTGCGCTTCGGCAACGTGCTGGGCAGCTCCGGCTCGGTGGTGCCGCTGTTCAAGCAGCAGATCGCGGCAGGCGGGCCGGTGACGCTGACGCATCCGGACATCACCCGCTACTTCATGACCATCCCCGAGGCGGCGCAGCTGGTGATCCAGGCTGGCGCGATGGGCGAGGGTGGCGACGTGTTCGTGCTGGACATGGGCGAGCCGGTGAAGATCATTGACCTCGCGCGGCGCATGATCCACCTCTCCGGGCTGGAGGTGCGCGACGACTACCATCCGCACGGTGACATCGAGATCCGCTGCACCGGGCTGCGTCCGGGCGAGAAGCTGTACGAGGAGCTGCTGATCGGCGACGGCGTGCTGGCCACCGACCATCCGCGCATCATGCGCGCGCAGGAGTACCACCTGCCGCCGGCGCAGCTTGCCGGCCATCTGGCGGCCTTGCGCGAGGCCTGCGCCGCGCTGGACGCGCCGCGCGCCTTTAGCGAGCTGCAACAGGTGGTGCACGAATTCAAGGCGGCGGCGCACACCGCCGACTGGGTGGCACAGGCCAGCAGCAGCGGCGACTGAAGCCGCCACGTCCCACACCGCCCGTCATGCCAGCCATGACGGGCGGTTTTTTTATGGCCGTGCGGCGGGGGCAGGGCGTTCGGAAATCCGGATGCAGATCGGGTGGGTATTCGGTCTGCCGTTTTGATGGCCGCTCATGACGAGAGTATTCCTTGTAAATCAATGGTTTGATCGTGGTGAAGGCTGGCACGGTCTGTGCTGTAGGGGCTGCCAATAGAAAACGGCACGCCAGATGCCGTACGCCGGCCTGGCCGGAACCACGAAAGTGTTATTGACCCTCATATGCATGGAGTCCCCGTGAAACTGAATCGACTGACAACGATGATCCTGGCCGCAATGGTTCTGGGCATCATCACCGGTTATGCCTGGCGCGAGATGGCCGGCAGCCCGGAAGCCATCAAATCCTTTGCCGACAATCTGTCCATCCTGACCGACGTCTTCCTGCGTCTGATCAAGATGATCATCGCGCCGCTGGTGTTCTCCACCCTGGTGGTCGGCATTGCACGCATGGGCGACTCCGCTACCGTTGGCCGCATCGGCGCCAAGGCGATGGGCTGGTTCGTGACCGCCTCGCTGGTATCCCTGATGCTGGGCCTGGTGATGGTCAACCTGCTGAAGCCGGGTGTCGGCCTCAGCCTGCCGCTGCCGGACATTACCGCCAGCTCCGGCATCGAGAAGGGCGCGCTGACACTGAAGGACTTCATCGGCCACCTGATTCCGAAGAGCGTGTTCGACGCGCTGGCCAAGAACGAGATCCTCGCCATCGTGGTGTTCTCGCTGTTCTTCGGTACCGGTGCCGCCGCCATCGGCGACAAGGCCAAGGGCCTGATCGACGCCATCGACGCGGTGGCCCACATCATGCTGAAGGTCACCGGCTACGTGATGAACTTCGCGCCGTTCGCGGTGTTTGCCGCAATCGCCGGCATGGTGGCGAAAGAGGGCCTGGGCATCCTGTCCACCTACGGCAGTTTCATGGCCCAGTTCTACATGTCGCTGAGCCTGTTGTGGCTGGCGCTGCTGGCCATGGGGGCGATCTTCCTGAAGGGCCGCGTCATCGAGCTGCTGCGCGCGGTGCGCGAGCCGGCACTGCTGGCCTTCTCCACCGCCAGCTCCGAGGCTGCTTATCCGAAGACCCTGGATCGCCTGAAGCGCTTCGGCTGCTCCGACCGCATCGCCAGCTTCGTGCTGCCGATGGGTTACTCGTTCAACCTCGACGGCTCGATGATGTACTGCACCTTTGCGACCATCTTCATCGCCCAGGCCTACGGTATCGACCTGACGCTGTCGCAGGAAATCACCATGCTGCTGATCCTGATGGTGACGTCCAAGGGCATGGCCGGCGTGCCGCGCGCGTCGCTGGTGGTGATCGCCGCCACCCTGGCACAGTTCAACATTCCGGAAGCCGGCCTGCTGCTGCTGCTGGGCGTCGACCACTTCCTGGACATGGGCCGCTCCGCCACCAACGTGCTGGGTAACGCCATCGCCGCCAGCGTGGTAGCCAAGACCGAGAAGGAACTGACTGCCGCGCTGCCGCAACTGGATGACGATGATGACATCGAGCCGCAGGGCCGTGACGTCGAGCTGCAACCGGCACTGGCCAAGCAGGGCTGATAGACTGCGCGTTTTGCGCTGCCGCCGCCCGGCGGCAGCCTGTCATTCCGGAGTCTTGCCATGAGTCGCGACGAACGTTTTCTCAGTCCCGCCCAGCTTGCCGAGCTGGCCCCCGCACTGCAGCGCCAGCTGGATAGCGAGTTCGGGGTGGAACTGGGCACGTTCGACGCGCAGTCGCTGCTGCTGTTTGTTGCCGGGCGCATCGGCCCGGCGATCTACAACCGTGCACTGGCCGACGCCCGCAGCGCGCTGGATGCGCGCATGGAGTCGCTGCAGTCTGCACTGTGGGAGCTGGAGCGCGACTGAAGGCGCCCGTTGATGTCATGAAAAAGGTTGGCCGCATGATCACTCATGCGGCCAACCTTTTTTGCGTGCGGCCGGCAGAGCGTTTACGCTGCTGGCCATTGCAGGAGGTGTGCTATGGAAACCCGCTGGCTGGAAGACTTTCTGGTATTGGCCGAGACCGGCAGCTTTACCCGCTCCGCCGAATTGCGCCACCTGACGCAACCGGCGTTCTCGCGCCGCATCAAGGCGCTGGAGCAGTGGTTGGGCGCCGACCTGATCGATCGCACCACCTGGCCGACACGGCTGACGCCGGCCGGCGAGCTGCTGCTGGACAAGGCGCGGCAACTGGTCGGCGAGCTGTCCAGCACCCGCACCCTGCTGCGCGGCCTGCACGCGGCGGACGGCACCACGTTGACGCTGGCGGTGCCGCACACGCTGTCGTTCGGCTTCGTGCCGCGCTGGCTGGCGGACGAGCGCACGGCGCTGGGCGAGGTGTCGTGGCGCCTGCTGGCGCACAACGTGCACGACGCGGTGGTGGCGCTGGTGGAAGGCAATGCCGACCTGCTGCTGTGTTACCACCATCCGCGCCATCCGGTGGAGCTGAGCGCCGGCCGCTATCCCGGCCTGCGCCTGGGCAGCGAGACGCTGGGGCCGTTCGCGCGCGCCATGCCCGACGGCCAGTCGCAGTGGCAGCTGCCCGGCAGCAGCGCCGCGCCGCTGCCCTTCCTCGGCTACGGCCCGAACGCCTACTTCCGGCGCATGACCGACCTGATCCTGGAGCGGGCACCGGCGGTGTGCGCGCTGCGGCAGTGCTTCGAGACCGACATGGCCGAGGGGCTGAAGGCGATGGTGCTGGAAGGGCACGGCGTCGCCTTCCTGCCGCACAGCGCGGTGCAGCGCGAGCTGGCGGCCGGCCAGTTGTGTGCCGCCGGCGGCGAGCAGTGGACGCTGCCGATGGAGATCCGCGTCTACCGCGATGCGCGACGCGAACTGCCGGCGCTGGATGCGCTGTGGCAGCAGCTGGCGGCGCGCTATCCGGCGGTGTAGCGCGGCACAATCCACTATCGCGGCCAACCTTGCAACGAGATTGACCGAATTTTATTGTCTTTTGACCTCGCATTGACTGCATGATCGACGATCATGCAAATCCTGCATCATCCCATCGCCATTCGGAATTGGTCGGGGCTGTCATGGCGGCGCTACAGTGGCGGCCATCCTTCCCCACACAAGAACACCACCATGTCGACCCGTCTTGAACACGATCTGCTCGGCGACCGCGAGGTCCCTGCCCACGTTTACTGGGGTGTGCATACCCTGCGCGCCATCGAGAACTTCCCGATTACCGGCCAGACCATCGCCGGTTACGGCGACCTGATCCGCGCGCTGGCGGTGATCAAGCAGGCGGCGGCGCAGGCCAACCACCAGCTCGGCCTGCTCGGCACCGTGCACAAGGACGCAATCGTGCTGGCGTGCGAGGAAATCCGCGGAGGCAAGCTGCACGAGCAGTTCGTGGTCGACGTGATCCAGGGCGGTGCCGGCACCTCCACCAACATGAACGCCAACGAGGTGATCGCCAACCGCGCGCTGGAGATCCTCGGCCACGGCAAGGGCGAGTACCAGTACCTGCACCCCAACGAGCACGTCAACATGGGGCAGAGCACCAACGACGTGTACCCGACCGCGCTGCGGCTGGCGACGTTCTGGGGTGTGCAGCGCCTGCTGGCGGCGATGGCGCGCCTGCGTGACGCCTTCGACGACAAGGCCGACGAATTCGGCGGCGTGCTGAAGATGGGCCGCACCCAGTTGCAGGACGCGGTACCGATGACCCTGGGTCAGGAATTCCGCACCTACGCGGTGATGCTGGGCGAGGACGAGCAGCGGCTGTACGAAGCCAGCGCGCTGATGCTGGAGATCAACCTCGGCGCCACCGCCATCGGCACCGGCATCACCGCGCACCCGGACTACACGCCGCTGGTGTGCGAAAAGCTGTCGGCGCTGACCGGCATCGCGCTGCAGACCGCCCCGAACCTGATCGAGGCGACCCAGGACTGCGGCGCCTTCGTGCAGCTGTCCGGCGTGCTGAAGCGGGTGGCGGTGAAGCTGTCCAAGAGCTGCAACGATCTGCGCCTGCTGTCGTCCGGGCCGCGTGCCGGCCTCGGCGAAATTAACCTGCCTGCCCGTCAGGCCGGCTCCTCGATCATGCCGGGCAAGGTCAACCCGGTGATCCCGGAAGTGGTGACCCAGGTCGCGTATGAAGTGATCGGCAACGACATGACCGTCACCATGGCCGCCGAGGCTGGCCAGTTGCAGCTGAACGCCTTCGAGCCGGTGATCGCCTACAGCCTGTTCCGCAGCGTCAGCCATCTGGCCGCGGCCTGCGACACGCTGCGCGACAACTGCGTGGTCGGCATCACCGCCAACCGCGACTACCTGCTGGACACCGTGCACCGTTCCGTCGGGCTGGTGACGGCACTGAACCCGTACATCGGCTACGCCGCCGCCACCGAAGTGGCGACCGAGGCGCACGCCAGCGGCGGCAGTGTCTACGACATCGTGCTGCGTCGTGGCCTGCTGACGCGCGAGCAGCTGGACAAGCTGCTGCAGCCGGAAGCGCTGACCAGCCCGCGCTGGGTCACGCTGTAAGTTTGTAGGTCCCTTTATAGGGCGTCGTCGTGCGGTTCTCCGCATGGTGACGCCTTTTTTTGTGGCGGTTCGAGTGGGGGGCAGGGAGAGGCCGCAGGGCGAAGTGTCTTGGCAAGGCGGCAGAATCGGTTTATACCGCTTTTGTGCATTGCACAAAAAGGAGGTCCCATGACCCAGCCCTTGTTACCCTTGCTGTTGGCGGTCAACGCCGTGTTGCCGGCCTTGTGCCGCCGCCAGTGTCGCAGCAGCTTTGCCCTGTGGCATTCGTTGCTGTTTTTCGGTTGGCGCACCGTGCAGTCCGGTGCGCCGTGGCCGCAGCAGTATCAGCGCCTGCAACGCCGTGGCGAGGCGGACTGGCTGGCGTGGCAGCACGAACAGCTGGCGCTGTGCCAGACGCTGGCGGCGGCCGGCGATCCGTCGCCGCTGTGCGGCCAACCTTGCCCGCCATCACGCGTGCCGCGGCTATGCCAGCATCTGGCCGATGGGCTGTTGCTGTATGCGCGGCGCCGGCTGACCGCGCCCTGAGAAGCTGCTCACGCCTGATATCCAAGTGGCTGATCCTTCGTTGGCATTGGCCAAAAAATGCGTATTGATATCAACATCAACGGCGCTTTTTTGGTCTATTCCCCTTGTCTGGCTTTGGCTCACGAGATCGTGAACAGGTTCTGACGCGCATAGAAAAAAGCCTCCGCATGCGGAGGCTTTTTTCATGGTGCCAAGGTTGGCCGCAGCCTTACCAGGCGCTGTGCCACACGTCCAGCAGCTCGCTGCATTCCACGTCGCTGACTTCGGCGCGCGCCTGCAGCCAGGTGTTCAGCGCGTTGCGCATCTCGGCGGTCACTGCCACGCCGTTGATCGGGAACACGATGCCGTCCAGCTGGCCATCGCTGAAGTGGCCGCCAAAGCTGACACCGTGCTGCTCGACCGCGTCCAGCCAGGCATCCAGCAGGCCGTCGTGGGCGCCGGCAGCGGCGTCTTCTTTCAGGTTGGCAATCACGGTAAAGCCCAGTTCCTGGAACTCACCAACGCGCAGCTTCTTGCGCTGGCGGGGTTTCAGGCGTTTCAGGCGCTGGCGGGAATTGGCATTGATCATGGTGACATCTCCAGGGTAAGTGCGGACAGGGCGCGATGATAACGCGCCCTGCCCGGGGTAACACAATTATTTGCGGCGGCGGCGCGTTACAGCCCCAGTTGCTGCCACAGGCTGTCCACGCGCTGGCGGGTGGCGGCGTCCATCACGATCGGGGTGCCCCATTCGCGGCTGGTTTCACCGGGCAGCTTGTTGGTGGCGTCCAGCCCCATCTTGCCGCCGAGACCGGACACCGGGCTGGCGAAGTCGAGATAGTCGATCGGGGTGTGCTCGATCAGCGTGGTGTCGCGCACCGGGTCCATGCGCGTGGTGATCGCCCAGATCACTTCCTTCCAGTCGCGGGTGTTGACGTCGTCGTCGACCACCACGATGAACTTGGTGTACATGAACTGGCGCAGGAAGCTCCAGCAGCCCATCATCACCCGCTTGGCGTGGCCGGGGTACTGCTTCTTGATCGACACCACCGCCATGCGGTAGCTGCAGCCTTCCGGCGGCAGGTAGAAGTCGACGATCTCCGGAAACTGCTTCTGCAGGATGGGCACGAACACTTCGTTCAGCGCCACGCCGAGGATGGCCGGCTCGTCCGGCGGCTTGCCGGTGTAGGTGCTGTGGTAGATAGGGTTCTCGCGCATGGTGATGCGGTCGATGGTGAACACCGGGAAGCTGTCCTGCTCGTTGTAGTAGCCGGTGTGGTCGCCGTATGGGCCTTCCATTGCCATGTCGTTGGGGTGGATGTGGCCTTCCAGCACGATTTCGGCGCTGGCCGGTACCTGCAGGTCGGAGCCGAGGCACTGCACCAGCTCGGTGCGGCTGCCGCGCAGCAGGCCGGCAAACTGGTATTCCGACAGCGTATCCGGCACCGGGGTCACCGCGCCCAAGATGGTGGCCGGGTCGCAGCCGAGTACCACCGCCACCGGGTAGGGCTTGTCAGGGTTGGCCGCACGGAACTCGCGGTAGTCCAGCGCGCCGCCGCGGTGCGCCAGCCAGCGCATGATCACGCGGTTGCGGCCGATCACCTGCTGGCGATAGATGCCGAGGTTCTGGCGTTTCTTGTTGGGGCCGCGGGTCACGGTCAGGCCCCAGGTAATCAGCGGCGCCACGTCGCCGGGCCAGCAGTGCTGGATCGGCAGCCGGGCCAGGTCCACGTCGTCGCCTTCCCACACGATGTCCTGGCACGGCGCCTTCTTCACTTCCTTCGGCGCCATCGACAGCACCTGCTTCAACAGCGGCAGCTTGTCCCACGCGTCGCGCAAGCCCTTCGGCGGTTCCGGTTCTTTCAGATAAGCCAGTGTCTTGCCGATTTCGCGCAGCTGCATCACGTCGCTGGCGCCCATGCCCATCGCCACGCGCTTGGGGGTGCCGAACAGATTGGCCAGCACCGGGATGTCGTAGCGCTTGTCGCCCTGTTGAGGTGTTTCGAACAGCAGCGCCGGGCCGCCGGCCTTCAGCACGCGGTCACCGATCTCGGTCATCTCCAGGTGCGGCGACACCGGCACGCTGATGCGCTTCAGCTCGTGCTGTCGTTCCAGTTGGCTAATGAAGTCTCGCAGGTCGTGGTATTTCATGATCGTTTCATGATCTAACGCAAAAACCCTGTTTCAGAGCAAGGTTATTCTTGCCGCACGTCTTCGCCGTGCTCGACAAGTTGCTGGTCAATTAAGAGTGCTTTGGCGAACAAGAAGAATTTTCGCAGAACTTGCTTGGAGATAACCATGAAAAAATTCGCTATCGCCGCCATTCTGGCTTCCTTGTCCGCCGGTGCCTTCGCGGCACAGGGCGACATCATCGCACGTTTGCGTATTGCTAACGTAAATCCGCAAACTTCGGTAAACGACACCCTGCAAGCGCTGAATGTTGATGTCAAGGATGACACCATTCCCGAGCTGGACTTCACCTACATGCTCACCAACAACATTGGTGCCGAGCTGATCCTGGGTACTTCCAAGCACGACATCACCGCTGGCGGTGCCAAGATCGGCTCCGTGAAAGTGCTGCCACCGACACTGACGCTGCAGTACCACTTCAATCCGGAAGGCCAGTTCCGTCCGTACGCCGGTGCCGGTATCAACTACACCCGCTTCTACGGCTTCAAGGATGACTCCGGTCTCGGCCTGTCCATCAAGAAAAACAGCTTCGGTCCAGCACTGCAGGTTGGTATCGACATGCCGCTGACCAAGGATGTGTTCCTGAACCTGGACATGAAAAAAATCTGGATCAAGACCAAGGTTGACTCCTCCGTTGCTGGCGGCAATGTCGGCACCCTCGACATCAATCCGCTGGTGACCAGCGTCGGTATCGGCATGAAGTTCTGATCGACCGGCTGCGGCTGGCATGAAAAAGGGCGCTGCGGCGCCCTTTTTGCATGACTCGGGTACAATGCGTCTATTCCAAGGAGATTGTGATGAGCAGCTGGGTAGCGCAGGCGGTACAAAAGATCGAGGCAGACTTCAATCGCTCCAGCGATACGCACCTGATTCCCTTGCCGCTGCCGGGGCTGCCCGACATCCAGCTCTATTTCAAGGACGAGTCCACCCATCCCACCGGCAGCCTCAAGCACCGCCTGGCGCGCTCCCTGTTCCTCTACGGCTTGTGCAACGGCTGGATCAAGGCCGGTACCAGCATCATTGAGGCGTCCAGCGGCAGTACCGCAGTGTCGGAAGCCTACTTCGCCCGTCTGCTGGGCTTGCCGTTCATCGCGGTGATGCCGCGCAGCACCTCGGCCGAGAAAATCCGCGCCATCGAGTTTTACGGCGGGCGCTGTCACCTGGTAGATGATCCGGCCACCATCTATGACGTGTCGCGGCAACTGGCGCAGCAGCTGGACGGCCACTATATGGACCAGTTCACCTACGCCGAGCGCGCCACCGACTGGCGCGGCAACAACAATATCGCCGATACCATCTTCCGGCAGATGGCGCTGGAACCGCATCCGGTGCCGGAGTGGATCGTGTGCGGCGCCGGCACCGGCGGCACCAGCGCCACCTTTGGCCGCTACGTGCGCTACCAGCGCCTGGCGACGCGGGTGTGCGTGGTGGATCCGGAAAACTCGGTGTTCTACGACAGCTACTATAGTGGTCAACGCGACCAGCAGTGTAGCGGCGGCTCCGGGGTGGAAGGCATCGGCCGCCCGCGTGTCGAGCCGTCCTTCATTCCCGGGGTGGTGGATCACATGATCCGCGTGCCGAACGTCGCCAGCTATGCCGCGGTGCATTTTCTGGAGGAAGTGCTCGGGCGCAAGTGCGGCGGCTCCACCGGCACCAATTTCTACGGCGTCTGCCAGCTGGCGGCGGAAATGCAGCGTAACGGCCAGAGCGGCAGCATCGTCACGTTGCTGTGCGACGACGGCAACCGCTATCTCAACAGTTACTTCGATCCCGCCTGGCTGGCGCAAAATGGTTACGACATCGCGCCATGGCTGACCCGTTATCGCCGCTTCTTCCACGATGGCGTCTGGTCGGAGGCGCAGGCCTGAACCGCTTGCCTGGCCATACGATACCGATGAGTTCCGCTCCCGTTCCCCACGTTTCCGATCGCAGTCATGTCGCGCTGCATGCGGCATTGATCAATGCCGCGCTGATTGTGTTCCTCAGTGCCTATCCGTTTAGCGGCTGGCAGGACACCGGTTTGCCGTTGTTCGACTTCTTGTTCTACCCGCTGCCGTACTACACCCGCTTTTTCGACAATGCCGTCAACCTGCTGATCTATATTCCCTACGGCTTCAGCCTGGCGCTGGTGCCGCATCGCAAGTGGCAGGGCTGGGGGCTGGCGATGGTGGTGGCCAGCCTCAGCAGCGTGCTGGTGGAGACGCTGCAGCAGTTCCTGCCGCTGCGCGTCGCCTCCAATCTTGACGTGCTGTACAACGTCGGCGGCGCCGCCTGCGGCGCGACGCTGGCGACGTTTCCGCTGTTTTCCCGCTTCTGGGCGCAGGGAAAGGCCTTGCGCCGGCGCTGGTTCGTCAGCGACAGCAGTGCTGACTACGCGTTGCTGCTGATCGGATTGTGGTTCCTGACGCAGCTGAATCCGGCGATTCCGCTGTTCGGCATGGTGGTGTTGCCGGAAGGATTGCCGCAGCCGTATGTCTCGCCGCTGCAGGATCCGCAGCTATTCCTGATGCTGATCGAAGGCGGCAGCGCGATGCTCAATCTCGCCGGCAGCCTGCTGTTCCTGACCTGCTTCCTGAGCCGGCGCCAGTACCAGTTGCGCGCCATCGTCTACTTCCTGCTGACGGTTATCGTGCTGAAGCTGGTCACCGCCGGTGCGCTGCTAAAGCCGGCATTATTCTTCCAGTGGGTCAACCTCAATGTTGCGCTGGGTCTGCTTGGCGGCCTGTTGCTGGTGTGGGCGGTGACGCGCGGCCAACGTTGGCCGCAAACCCTGGCCGCCATGCTGTGCCTGCTGCTGTCACAGCTGGTGGTGTCGTTCTGGCCGCTGTCCGGTCTGCAGTCCGACGTGTTGTCGCTGTTCCGCTGGAGCTACGGCCACCTGTTGAACATGAGTGCGCTGGTCGACCTGGTGGCCGACTTGTGGCCACTGGCGGCATTTGCCTGTCTGCTGCTGTCGCTCAGGCAGCAGGGGCGGCACTAATTGCCAGTCGCGGCAACTGGCTCAGGTTGCCGATGCGGTAGTCGACCCAGCACGGCTTGCGCTTCTGCTGGCTGATCCACACCGTCCGCATGCCCAGCTGTCGTGCCGTGCGCAGGTTGGCTGCAGAATCTTCCACCATGATGCAGTGCTCGGCGGCAATCCCACTTTGACGCAGCACCTGCCGAAACGCGGCCGCCCGCGGCTTGGGCTGGCCGAAGCGTTCGATGCCGAACACCTCTTCAAATAGATGGCCAATGCGCATGTGCTCGATCAGCGCCTCTACATAGTGTTGCGGACCGTTGGAAAACACCCACTTGCGTCCCGGCAGGTGGCTCAGCAACTGCGGTAGCTGATTGCTGCTGTCGATCAGGGGTAATAGTTCGTCCATGTCGTGGGTGTGGCGCAGAAAATGGTCGGCGTCGACACGGTGATGTCTGACCAGGCCGCCGAGAGTCGCGCCGTAGCGATGCCAGTACAGCTTGCGCAGGCGGTGCGCCTCGTCTTCGTCAACCTGCAGGTGTTGCATGATGTAACTGGTCATTCTCAGCGTAATCAGCGGAAACACCTGCGCGCCGGCGTGGTGTAGCGTGTCATCAAGATCGAAAAGCCAGTGTCGTTGCATGAATTAATGGGAGCTTGGTAGTTGGAAGGAGTCGGGCGTCCAGCGTAGCAGAGCCAATCCGGCTTGGGTTTTCAATTTTGTTCAGGCTGCTTGCTTATTGAAATCAATGGTTTGTGGTTTTTGTGTCGAAAAGTCCGTTTGCGGGTGTTGACGCGGGTGGCGGGCTTCGCTATAGTTTGCCTCCTCAGCTGACGCCGCAAACGAAACGCGACGCAGCACTGCTCTTTAACAGAACGAATAACCGATAGGTGTAAGTGTCTGGCTTAGCCAAATACTTGCACTGTCAAGATTCTGAGAAACGA
>NZ_RBID01000002.1 GCF_003633895.1 Vogesella indigofera | reverse complement strand
TCAATTCCCCATCTCGCCCCGCCGCTGATCCAACGGGGTCGCCCGCGAGGTGCGTGGCCGCGGCCTGCACAACGCCGCTGCGGCCAACCTTGTGGCCCGCAGCTTCTATCCGATTGCCATTCCCCGTGATGCGCTTTATCTGGCTGCCAAGCCCTGCACGGCTTCCGCTTGGGGTGGTAGTTATTCGTCTGCACGGTGATCACCTGCTGTTAACGGGGTGTCACACCGCCGCGGCCGGCAGGGAGCCAGGCCGCGCTTGTCGGCCGCTATGGTTGCGGCTTGGTGAGCAGCAGCCTGTCCATCTCGTTCTCATTGAATACGCTAATGCCGTGCCCTTGCAGCAGGGCAGCCGTCACGCCGCTGCCGGGCTGTAACTGTTGGTCGAAGCGGCCGCTATGGATCTGCCGGTTGCCGCAGGACGGGCTATTGGCCTTGAGCAGTGCCTGCCGGCAGCCGTGGCGGATGGCGCTGTCGAGAGCCTGTCGCGCGCCGTCGATGAAGGCGCGGCTGACATCCTGCCCTGTCTGTGTGATAACGCGGGCGCGGCCGTCGAGTACGTCACCACCGTCACCACCGTCACCGCCACTGATTTCGGCCGCTGGACGTGGCGTCGGCAAGCCGCCCTGGCACTCCGGGCAGATGCTGAGCAGCTGATAGCGACGGGCCAATTCGAATAGCAGCGGTGATGGCATGGCCTTGCCGTGGCCGTCATACCGTACCGGTTGTCCCAGCAGGCAGGCGCTGACCAGAAGTGGCGGCTTGTTCATCATTTTTTCCCTTGTTCCTGAAGCAGGCTGGCCAGTACCTGTGTGCCATGCCGGATCGCCTGCTGGTCGACGCCGGCGTAGCCCAGTACCAGGCCTTGCTGCTGCGGCGTCGCCAGATAGTGGTGCGCCAGTGGCCGCAGCCAGACGCCCTGTGTCGCGGCAGCCTGACTCAGTGCCTGCTCCTGCACGCCGGCTGGCAGGCTGGCCACCAGGTGCATGCCGGCTTCGCCGGGCGACAAAGCCAGCCGCTCGGCAGCGGAGTCGGCCAGTGCCTGGCGCAGTAGCTGTTGCCTCTCACGATACAGTTCGCGCATGCGGCGCACGTGGCGGGCGAAGTGTCCGGCGGCGATAAAGTCGGCCAGCGCCGCCTGCACCGGATACTGCCCTTCCCGGTACAGGCGGGCATTGGCGCTGCGAAAGGCGTCGATCAACGCATCCGGCACCACCAGATAGCCAATGCGCAGGCTGGGGTACATTACCTTGCTGAAGGTGCCGACGTAGATCACCCGCTCGTCCGGTGCCATGCCCTGCAGCGCCGGCAGCGGTTGCGAGCGGTAGCGGAATTCGCTGTCGTAGTCGTCCTCTATGATCCAGGCCTGTGCCTGTTCGGCGTGCTGCAGCAGGGTCAGTCGCCGCGACAGGCTCATCACCACCCCGGACGGATACTGGTGCGACGGTGTGGTGTAGATCAGGCGTGGCGGGCGCGGATCGGCGACTAGCTGCGGCGCCAGACCTTCGGCGTCGACCGGTGCCGGCAGCAGCGTCAGGCCGGCGCCGCGGAACGCGGCATGGGCGCCAGCATAGCCGGGCTCTTCCACCCAGGCGATGTCGCCAGGGTCGGCCAGCATCCGGGCTGTCAGTTCCAGCCCTTGCTGCGCGCCGTGGGTGATCAGGATCTGTTCCGGCCGGCAGCGCACCGAACGCGACAGCTGCAGGTACTCCGCCAGTACCTCGCGCAGTGCCGGCAGGCCGCCGTCGGCGGTGTAGTTGAGCATGGCCGGATGAGCTTGCCGCTGGTGGCGCGACAGCAGCTGCTGCCAGCAGTGATGCGGGAACTGGCGGATCTCCGGCACCCCCGGGGCGAAGGCACCGCTCAGCCCCTGTGGCAGGCGGCAGCTGGCGAACAGGCTGGCGCCGCGCGCCGACAGTCCCAGGGGCAGGCGTCGTGCCGGCAGTGGCGTCTGCTGCCGCTGGCAGAACAGGTCGGTGACATAGGTGCCGGCCCCGTGGCGCGTGCTCAGGTAGCCTTCTGCCTGCAGCTGTTCATAGGCGTTCAGCACCGTGTTGCGGCCAACCTTGAGGCTGGCCGCCAGCTCGCGACTGGCCGGTAGCAGCGTGTCGCCGGCCAGGCGCCCGTCGCTGATCCACTGTCGCAGCAGCCGCATCAGCTGTCGTGACAGCCCTTCCTTGCTGTGCCGCTCCAGGCTGGCGGCCAGCGCCTCGCTGATCCATGCTGCTTGCAAAGTGGTTCCCCTTCGCCGTCATAAACTGGCCCTTGGACGGGGCCGTGAATGTTTTTACCATGAAGTGGTCGGGATACCAACGGAGCGGAAACAGAATGGATCAAATCGCGTTTTACCAGGCCAAACTGGCGTACGAGATCGACAGCTGGGATGTGGCGGAGCGGCAGAAGCAGGGCAAGGCGCTGCTGCTGGTGGATGGCCGCTCGCCGGCGGCCTATGCCGCCGAAACCCTGCCCGGCGCCATCAACCTGCCGCATCGCGGCATCACGGCAGAAAGCACCGCGCAGCTGCCGCGTGATGTGCTGCTGGTGACCTTCTGCGACGGCATCGGCTGCAATGCCTCCACCAAGACCGCGCTGAAGCTGGCCGAGCTGGGCTTTACGGTGAAGGAGTTGCAGGGCGGGCTGGACTGGTGGAAGCGTGACGGCTACCCCACGGTGGCTGGCGGTGCCAGCTGCGATATCAACACGGCCGCCGATTGCGGCTGCGGAGGTTGAACATGGACATGCAATACGATCAGTACGGCCGCGCGCTGGGCGTGACGGTGGACAACTGGCAGGGTGCCACCCCGCCGCAGCGCGTCACCCTGCAGGGGCGCAGTTGCCGCGTGGAGCCGTTCAGCCACCAGCAGCACGGTGCCGGGCTGCGCGCGGCGCTGGAGTTGGATGTGGACGGCCGCGACTGGGCCTACCTGATGCCGCGCCCGCAAAGCGATGCCGACTGGGGCAGCTGGTTCGGCATGATGGAAGACAGCCGCGACCCGCTGTTCTTCGCCATCGTCGATCAGGCCAGCGGCCAGGCGATCGGCAGCTGCAGCTACCTGCGCATCGACGCGGCGGGCGGGGTGATCGAAATCGGCTGGCTGCGTTACTCGCCGCTGCTGCAGCGTAGCGTGGCGGCCACCGAGGCGATGTACCTGCTGATGCGGCAGGCGTTCGACTGGGGCTACCGTCGCTACGAATGGAAGTGCAATACGCTGAACGCGCCGTCGATGCGCGCCGCGCCGCGGCTGGGCTTTACCTTCGAGGGCATCTTCCGTCAGGCGCGGGTGAACTGGGGGCTGAACCGCGACACCGCCTGGTTCAGCCTGCTGGACAGCGAGTGGCCGGCCAATCGTGCCGTGCTGGAAGCGTGGCTGGATGCGGCCAACTTCGACGCCGACGGCCGCCAGCGCCGCAGCCTGGACGAGTGCCGCCGCAGCCTGGCCGCGCAGACGCAGCAGGACGGCGTGCGGCTGGCCACGCTGGCCGATCTGCCGCAGCTGGCGGTGCTGTTCGACGGCTATCGCCAGTTCTACGGCCGTCACGACGATGCCGCCACCTCGCATGACTTCATCCGCCAGCGGCTGCTGCAGGGCGATACCACCATTCTGGTGTACCAGCGCGCCGGTGAATTGCTGGGCTTCACCCAGCTTTGTCCGCTGTTCAGTTCGGTTTCGGCGGCGCCGGTGTGGTTGCTGAACGACCTGTATGTGGCCGAGCACGCACGGCGCAGCGGCGCGGGGCGGGCGCTGTTGCAGGCGGCGGCCAGCGTGGCCGCGACGCAGGGCGTGGTCAGGCTGGATCTGGTGACCGCCGTCGACAATGCCGCGGCGCAGGCGCTGTACGCCAGCATGGGCTGGCAGCGCGATGTGGTGTTCCAGCGTTACCAGCTGGCACTAAATTAGCCTAACTGTTAGCTATGCTTCTGGCGTCGGAGTAAAATCGGCGGTTTTACAAGGCAGTATCGACGCCAGACGCATGAAATCCCATCCGCGCAATGTCCCGATCAAGGGCGATCCATTCATTCCCAGCCGTTTCATCTTTGGTGATGCCGTCGAAGAGAAGGGGCTGGAGCCTTACGAATACGTGATTCATACCCAGGAACCGGTGTTCGTCTGTCGTCTGGTGGGCATGGACCTGACGCCGTTTGACGGTCGCGACCAGGACGGCTTTCGCAGCGTGGTGCTGTACGACGAAAGCCATCACCTGACGCACTACGTCACCAACTCCGGTTTCCGCCTGTTCGATTTCAACTTCTGGGGCGAGATCCCGACCGCCGCGCAATTGCAGAAGATCTGCGACGAGGCGATGCAGGTCTACCAGCGACTGCAGAAAGCCTATATCGACCGCGAGGTGGCACCGAAGGAGCGTGATTTCCGCCTGGTGCCGACCGAGCCGCTGCCGCCGGCGGAGCGGCAGGCACGTATTGCCGAGCTGGTCGCTCTCAGCCGCGACGCGGTGCAGAACCCGGTGAAGCGCATCCAGCTGGCGGCGCTGGTACAGCAGGCGCTGTCCGGTGGCGACCAGGCGGTGTTTACCGAGTCGCAGCTGGCGCTGCAGACCGAGCCGCCGGCGCGCAAGCTGCTGCTGGATTGCGCCCACGACACCATCGCCTTTCCCGAGGTGATGCGGCCGGACGGCAATGTCGCCTCCTACGAGCTGTGGGCGTTCCCGGTGGTGTTCTCGCGGGCGCAGGGCGGGGTGTGGTGGCACTTCCCGTTGCTGGAGCAGGTGGAGCCGCAGCTGGCCGAGGCGCTGACGCTGGCGCCGGAAACCATCCTGTGGATGTCGCCGACCATCTTCACCGTCGACAGCCTGGCCGAGCGCAGCTGCCAGTCGCTGGTGCATCTGGCGCCGACCATGGACGCCGGTTGCGACCTGGCGCTGCACGACGTCGCCGCCTCGCGCGCCAGTTTCGAGGCCGCCTCCACCGTCAACGAGCCGCAGCTGGTGCTGGCGTGGCTGCCTTTCATCGTCGAGCGTGGCAAGTTGCCGCTGGCGCAGGTGCGTCGCCACGCGCGCGAGGCGCTGGACGCCACCATGCCGCTGGTGCAGCAGGCGCTATCGGCGGAAATGGTGTACGGCGAGGCCGAGCTGTTCATGCCGCTGCCGTGGTGGGAGGCGCTGGCCGCCGGTACCGCCGCCTACAACCGCAAGCGTTTCGCGCTGACCATGGCGGTGCTCTCCGGCAGTGAACTGCCTGACGGGCTGCACGCCGAGGCGGAATACCAGCCGGAACACCAGGCCTACGATGTGCGCCTGCTGGGCGGCTCGCAGCAGCTGCTGGCCCATACGCCGTGGCTGCTGACGCCGGACCTGAGCCCGGATCGCAGTCTGGTGTGGCAGGACCTGCAGTCCTGCCTGCAGCAGGCCGGGATTCCGGTCACCGAGCACGCGCCGAAGCTGCATTGAGCGGCACCGCCGCCTGTCATCGCCAACCGTTGCCGAGGGGTATCGAGCCGGGTCATGTTCAAGAGTGTGCTGTTGTCGACGCTGCGCCTGCGCCTGCTGGTGCTGGGCGGCCTGTTCCTGGCGCTGCTGCTGCTGCTGGCCGGCGGCAGCGCCTATGTGCAGAGCCGCAGCGCGCTACGCGAGGTGCAGGCGCGCAGCCTGGAAGCCTTGGCCGCAAGGTTGGCCGCCGATGTCGACGACCGCGTGCGCACGCGGCAGGTGCTGCTGGAGCAGGCTGCGGCCAACCTGCAGCTGGCGCCAGAGCAGTTCGAGCAGCAGGGCGCAGAGCTGATTGCCCGCTTCCGCTATCTGAAGGGCATGTTCAGCAGCGTGCTGCTGTACGACCGCAAGGGCAATGTCATCGCCGACTACCCGGGGTTGCCGGGACGGCTCGGTCTCAATGTCGCCGATCAGGACTACTTCCGCGCCACCCGCGACTCCCTGCGGCCGCAGGTATCGGAGCCGGTGCCGATGAGTGGCGGGCTGAAGCGCACCGTGATCGTGTTCACCGCGCCGGTGTTCAGCGCCGAGGGCCAGCTTGCCGGGGTGCTCGGCGGCAGCCTGGAATTGTATTCGCCGGAGTTCTTCGGCGAACTGAAAAACATCGCTATCGGGCAGGGCGGTTTCCTGACCATCCATAGTGTACGCAGCCAGCTCGCCATCCTGCACGCCGATGCCGGCGACAGCATGCCGGTGGCGACGGCCGACCCGTTGCTGCAGCGTGCCCTCGGCGGCGCCGCTGGCCAGGCCGCGGTGGGCGACAGCCATGGCGTGCCGGCGCTGCAGGTCTACCAGCGGCTGCGCAATGTGCCGTGGCTGCTCGGGGTGGTGCTGCCGCTGCACGAGGTAATGCAGCCGGCGCGCGTGCTGGGTGGCCACTACCTGTTGCTGCTGCTGGTCGCGCTGCTGCTGTCGTTGCCGCTGGCGTGGTGGGGCATGCGCCGCCTGCTGCGGCCGCTGGGCCGGTTGCAGAACCAGCTCACGGTGCTGCAGCGTGACCCCTACGCCACGACAGCGGCGCTGGGCTGCCGCGAGCTGCAGCGCATCGCGCACGAGGTCGCGGCCGCCTGCCGTCGCCGCGCCGACTGCGAGCAGCAGCTCGCCGCGCGCGACGCGCTGTTCAGCACCCTGAACGAGGTGTCGCCGATGGGGGTGCTGGTGGTGGATGCGCAGGCGCGCCTGCAATCGCTCAATCCGGCCAGCATGCGTGTCGCCGGCTTGCCGGCGGCGGAGATCGGCAACTGGCTCGGCCGTCACTGGCTGGACGAGATCCACCCCGACAGCCTGCCGCAGGTGGCCGGACAGTGGCAGCAATTGCTGGCCACCGGCAGCGGCTTCGAGTTGCTGTGCCGGCTGCGGCATCGCGACGGCTGCCGGGTGATGGTGGAGCTGCGCTTCAGCGAGCTGGCCGCCAGCGGCGGTGAACGCCGCTTCCTCGGCCTGGTCAGCGATGTCAGCGCCCGCGAGGAGGCGCGCGGCCACCTGCAGGCCGAGCGTGAGCGCAGCCTGCTGCTGCTGGGCTCGATCAGCGACGCGGTGGTGCTGACCAACCGCATGGACGAGGTGGAATACGCCAACCCGCCGGCGCTGGCGCTGTTCGGGGTGCCGGCCTCGGACGTGCTTGGCCGCCTGCTGGGCGTGTTCATGAATCTGGTCAGCCCGGAGACCGGACTGGCGGTGCCGCTGCGCGACATCGAGCGCGATGCCGCCGGCAAGACGCTGGCGCTGGATCTGCTCAGCCGCGACATGCGGGTGCAGCCGGTGCTGCTGACGCTGTCGGTGATGGCCGGCAGCGGCGCGCTGCAGGGCTACAAGGTGGTGGTGCTGCGCGACGACGGCGAACGGCAGCAGCGCATGCAGCAGCAGCGCTGGGAGGCCAGCCACGACGTGCTGACCGGATTGCGCAACCGTCGCGGTTTCCTTGCCGCGCTGGGCGAGGTGCTCGACGACAACCGCGTGCACTACCAGCCGCACGTGCTGGCGATGATCGATCTCGATCATTTCAAGGCGGTCAACGACAGCGCCGGCCAGCAGGGCGGCGACCTGCTGTTGCAGGATGTGGCGCGCATCATGCAGCAGCAGGTGCGCAGCAGCGACATCGTCGCCCGCCTCGGCGGCGACGAGTTCGCCATCCTGCTGTGCCACTGCGAGCTGGAAGTCGCCGAGCGCATGCTGCGCGAGCTGCTGCAGGCGATCGACGCCCACATCGTCTATCTGGGCGAGCGCGCGTTCCGCATCAGCGCCAGCATCGGCGTGACCATGATCCAGCCGCAGGACGAGCGGGCGCAGCCGGTACTGTCCCGTGCCGACGACGCCTGCTACCAGGCCAAGCAGCGTGGCCGCAACTGTCTGGTACTGCACGCCGGCAAGCTCTGACACCGGCGCCGCGGGTTTGCGGCGCACCAATGACAAAGCCGGTGTCATGGACACCGGCTTTGTTATGCACAAGGTTGGCCACAAGCGGCCAGCCCGTTTGCGTCTTACTGGTCGATACCGCCCAGCAGCACGTACTTGATCTCGAGGTAGTCTTCGATGCCGTACTTGGAGCCTTCGCGGCCGAGGCCGGACTGCTTCACACCGCCGAACGGTGCCGCCTCGTTGGACAGGATGCCGCTGTTGACGGCAACCATGCCGTATTCCAGGCCTTCGGACACGCGGAAGATGCGGCCGATGTCGCGGGCGTAGAAGTAGGACGCCAGGCCGAACTCGGTGTCGTTGGCCATCTGGATCGCCTCGGCTTCGGTCTTGAAGCGGAACACCGGTGCCAGCGGGCCGAAGGTCTCTTCCCTGGCGACCTTCATCGCCGGTGTCACGCCGGTGATCACTGTCGGTTCGAAGAAGCTGTGACCCAGCGCATGGCGCTTGCCGCCGGTCACCAGCGTGCCGCCCTTGGCCAGCGCGTCGGCGATGTGCTCTTCCACCTTGGTCACCGCGTTCTGGTCGATCATCGGGCCCTGGGTGATGCCGGCCTCCAGGCCGTTACCGACGTTGAGTTTGGCCACTGCGGCGGCGAATTTCTCGGCGAAGGCATCGTAGACACCGTCCTGGACCAGAATGCGGTTGGCGCAGACGCAGGTCTGGCCGGCATTGCGGTACTTGGAGATCATCGCGCCCTCGACGGCGGCGTCGAGATCGGCATCGTCAAACACGATGAACGGCGCGTTGCCGCCCAGTTCCATCGACACCTTTTTCACGGTCTCGGCACACTGGCTGATCAGCTTGCGGCCAACCTCGGTGGAGCCGGTGAAGGAGAATTTCTTCACCGTGTCGCTGCCGGTGAGCACGCCGCCGATTTCGGTGGAGCCGCCGGTCAGTACCGAGAACACGCCAGCCGGAATGCCGGCACGCTCGGCCAGCACGGCGATGGCCAGTGCCGACAGCGGGGTCTGGCTGGCCGGGCGTACCACCATCGGGCAGCCGGCGGCCAGTGCCGGGGCGGCCTTGCGGGTGATCATCGCATTGGGGAAGTTCCACGGGGTGATCGCGGCGGTAACGCCGATCGGCTCCTTGGTTACCAGGATGCGCTTGTCGGCGCCGGTGGACGGAATGGTGTCGCCGTAGATGCGCTTGGCTTCTTCGGCATACCACTCGATGTAGCTGGCGCCGTAGGCGATTTCGCCCTTGGCTTCCGCCAGCGGCTTGCCCTGTTCCGAGGTCAGGATCACCGCCAGGTCGTCCTGGTTGGCCATCATCAGGTCGAACCACTTGCGCAGGATGGTGGCGCGTTCCTTGGCCGATTTCTTCTTCCAGCTCTTGAAGGCTTCGGCGGCGCCGGCGACGGCACGTTCGGCTTCGGCACGGCCCATTTTCGGCACGTGGGCGATGGTCTCGCCGGTGGCCGGGTTGCTTACCGCGATGGTCTGGCCGTTGTCGGCATCCAGCCACTCGCCGTTGATGTAGCACTGCTGGCGCAGCAGCGATGGGTCTTTCAGGTTCAGCATGGTGTGGTGTCCTTGTAGGCGATGCGGCCAACGTTGCGTGTCGCAAGGTTGGCCGCAGGCTATTTCAACGAGTGCGATCAGGCCTTGATGGCGGCAACCAGTTTCTGCAGCGCTTCATCGAAGATAGCGTCTTCGATGGTCAGCGGGAACAGGAAGCGCACCACGTTACCGTATACGCCGCAAGTCAGCAGGATCAGGCCGGCTTCCAGTGCCTTGGTCTGTACCTTCTTGGTGAAGTCAGCATCCGGCTCGTGACTGCCAGCCTTGTTGAATTCCACCGCGATCATCGCGCCGAGGCCGCGTACATCGGCGATCTGCGGGATGTCGGCCTTCAGTCCGTTCAGCACTTCCTTCAGCTGGCTGCCCAGCTTGTTGGCGCGTTCCAGCAGTTTTTCTTCCTGGATGGCGTCGATCACCGCCTTGGCCGCGGCCAGGGCCAGCGGGCTGCCGGCGTAGGTGCCGCCGAGGCCGCCCGGTGCCGGTGCGTCCATGATCTCGGCCTTGCCGACCACGGCGGACAGCGGGAAGCCGCCAGCCAGCGATTTCGCCAGCGTGGTCAGATCCGGGGCGACGTCGTAGTGGTCCATGGCGAAAAACTTGCCGGTACGGGCAAAGCCGGCCTGCACTTCGTCGGCGATCATCAGGATGCCGTGCTGGTCACAGATGCGGCGGATTTCACGCACCCACTCGGCCGGCGCGGAATAGAAGCCGCCTTCGCCCTGTACCGGTTCGAAGATGATGGCCGCCACGCGGCTGGCTTCGATGTCGTACTTGAACAGTTTCTCGATGCTGGCGATGGAGTCGGCTACCGACACGCCGTGCAGTTCATTCGGGAACACGCCGTGGTACACGTCGGACGGGAACGGGCCGAAACCGATCTTGTACGGCGCGACCTTGCCGGTCAGTGCCATGCCCATCAGCGTACGGCCGTGGAAGCCGCCGCCGAAGGCGATGATGCCAGGACGGCCGGTGGCGGCGCGGGCAATCTTCACCGCGTTTTCCACTGCTTCGGCACCGGTGGTGTAGAACGCGGTTTTCTTGGCGTGGCTGCCAGGGGTCATCGCATTCAGTTTTTCTGCCAGCTCGATATACAGCTCGTAAGGCACCACCTGGTAGCAGGTGTGGCTGAACTTGTTCAGCTGTTCGGCAACGGCCGCTTGCACCTTGTCATGCAGGTGGCCGGTATTGAGTACGCCGATGCCGCCGGCGAAGTCGATGTAGCGCTTGCCTTCGGTGTCCCAGATCTCGGCGTTCTTCGCGCGCTCGGCAAAGAAGGAACACATTACCCCCACGCCGCGCGGGGTGGCATTGGCTTTACGCTGCATCAGTTCTTGCGGACTCATGAATTTCTCCTTTAGACGGCCCTGCCTTATCTGCTGGAGATGAGCTCGCCCAGCACTGGCTAGAGTATTGACTCATTCTAAGCTGGTGTTTAGTAAAAAGCTACGGGTGATCGATAAGTTAAACATGTGTCGTCGCAAAATTACCAATCGCGCCTGGCGGAAGGCGGAGTGACGCCGCGCGCCACATTGCGGCCAACTTGTTGCAATACCTCCTCCTGATTTTTAATGCCAATTAAAAATCATATGGCATTATTTGTTGAGGATTAGCCGAGGAGGGAACAGACATGTCGCGGGTTGATGGCTTTTCACTGTTGCAACTGTTGATGACGCTGCTGCTCGGCGGCATTGTGCTGTCGTTTGCCATCCCGGCGTGGAGCGGCATGGTGCGGGACCGGGTGCTGCAGGCTTATATCAGCCGCCTGAACGTGCTGCTGTTGCGCGCCAGGAACGATGCCCTGCTGCGGCAGCGGCCGGTGTATGTCTGTGCCGTCAACATGAAGCTGAATCAGGATCCGCAGGGCTGTTTTGCCAATCCGCCGCTTAGTGCCGGTGAGCGACACTGGAGTGAGGGCGTGCTGTTGTTCCAGGATCGGGCGGGTGGCCGGCTGGCGCTCTACGACTCCAAGGAGGCGTTGCAGGTGCTGCCGCTGAAAGCTACGCCGGTGGCGCCGCAGCTGCTGGTATCGGTGCCGATGCGCATCCGCGCGCTGCCATGCTAGCGCGGCGCGGCTTCACCCTGCTTGAGCTGCTGTTGGTGCTGGCATTGCTCGGCATCCTGTCGGCGGCAGCCTTGCCGGCGTATCAGGGCTATGTGCAGCGCAGCCAGCGGGCGCAGGCGATCGCCCTGCTGCAGGAAAATGCGATCTTTCTGGAAGAGTTTTACCATCGCCACGGCAGCTACAAGCTGACGCCGACACGCTGGCCGGCGTTGCCGGTCTCGCTTTCGCCACCCGGCGGGGTGGCGCAGTACCAGCTGGCATTCGGCTCCTTGCCACGCAACACCGACGACGGTTACTACGTGCTGCGTGCCACGCGCTTGCAAGTGGCGGACGAAACGGAGGTGATTTCCCTGACGCAAACCGGGATCATCAAGCGTTGCATTCGGCGGGACGGCGTGGAGCAGTGCGAGCTGGTGCACTAGGTCGCAACAAGTGGCTGTGGCTCGCTACCGGGTGGGGAGACGTGATGGTGAATCGGCGATGGGCGCCTGGCCACAGCTTGCGGCCATCGCGCGGCGGACAGGCTGGGACTGGATTGGCGGGATGTATAGGTGTTTGCCACCTGCTCTGTGCGTGCTACAGCAAGGCGGCTCAGTGGGTGTGCTGCTGGAACAGCGGATAGTCCGGCGCCAGGCTGCGGCCAACGTGGCAGATGTGCGCCCACTCCGGGCGATGCGCCAGTTTGGCCTGCAGTGTTGCGGCCAGCTGGCAGTAGTCGTGGCTGCTTTCCAGCAGGAAGTAGGTGTGCAGCAGCAGGATGTGCGCCGGCAGGTTGTCCGGCTCGGTCCGGATGGTGTGACGCAGCACTTGTCGTGCCCGTTTGTAGCGCTGGTAGGTGAGATACACCTCGGCTTCGCCGACCGGGTCGATGCCGCGCTGCCGTGGCGGCACGAAGCGCAACTGGTGCATCAGCTCGCCCGGATGGGCAATGTCGGCAACGGTATCAAAGGCTTTGGCGACATCGGCAAGTAGGCGCAGCATGGTGATCTCTCCTCATTGGAGCAACCATTTTGCAGTGCGCTACCGGCCGCGGCAATTCGTAGAAATGCGTAGTGGTATTTACGGGGCGCTGCCGACAAAACGGCTGTTCAGGGTCTGCTCCAGGATTGCGGCAGGCAGCTTTGCGACAACAGCATGGCCCAGCGACTGCAGTAGCACGAAACGGATCTCGCCGCCTTCCACTTTTTTGTCATGGCCCATCAGTTCGATCCAGCGCGCGGTGCCCAGTGCCGGTGCGATGGTCGGCAAGCCGGCCTGCTGCAGTACCGCCTCCACCCGCGAGACCTGCGCTTGATCCAGCCAGCCCAGTTGCCGTGACGCTTCAGCCGCCAGCAGCATGCCGGCACCGACGGCTTCACCGTGCAGCCAGGTACCGAAGCCAAGGCCGGCCTCGATGGCGTGGCCAAAGGTGTGGCCAAGGTTGAGCAGGGCGCGCATGCCCTGTTCTTTCTCGTCTTGCGCCACGATATCGGCCTTCATCTTGCAGGAGTGTTCCACCGCATAGGCCAGCGCCTGCTTGTTGCGCTTGCGTAGTGAGGACATGTTCTGTTCCAGCCAGCCCAGAAACTGCTCGTCGCCCAACAGACCGTATTTGATGATCTCGGCCAGGCCTGCCGACAGTTCGCGTTCCGGCAGCGTGTCCAGCAAGTCCATGTCGGCAATCACCGCTTGCGGTTGGTAGAACGCACCAATCATGTTCTTGCCTTGCGGATGATTGATCGCGGTCTTGCCGCCGACGGAAGAGTCGACCTGTGCCAGCAGGGTGGTCGGAATCTGGATGAAGGGTACGCCGCGCTGGTAACAGGCGGCAGCAAAACCGGTCATGTCGCCAATGACGCCGCCACCCAGTGCGATCAGCGTGGTGCTGCGCTCGCAGCGGTGCGACAGCAGTGCGTCAAAAATCTGGTTCAGGGTGTCCCAGGTCTTGAAGTCCTCCCCGTCCGGCAGCACCACCGGCAGGCAGCTGATGCCGGCCTGCTCCAGGCTGCGCAGCAGTGGCTCAAGATACAGCGCCGCCACTGTGGTGTTGGTGACGATGGCCACGCGTGCTTGCTTGAGGTGGGGGGTAATCAGCTCGACCTTGCCGAGTAGCTGCTGACCGATGTGAATGGGGTAACGGGTATCGGGAAGAACAAGATCGAGCGTTTTCATGGTCAGTTGGACTTTTGGCAGGTCAGAATCTCGGCCAACTGCTGTTCCAGGCGGGCAATCAGCACGTTAACGTTTTGATGGGAGGTGTCGATGGTCAGGTCGGCCACTTCTCGATACAGCGGGTCGCGCTGGGCAAACAGCTCTTCCAGCTTGGCGCGCGGATTGCCGGTCTGCAGTAGCGGGCGGCTCTTGTCGTGCAGGGTGCGGGCCAGAATGTCGTCGATCTGGGCGCGCAGATAGATCACGGTGCCGTGACTGCGCAGCGCCAGCCGGTTTTCCGGTGCCAGAATGGCGCCGCCACCGGTGGCCAGCACGATGTTGTCCATCGCGCACAGCTCGGCAATGGTGTCGCGTTCCCGTTCGCGAAAGCGCTGCTCACCCTCGATGTCGAAGATGGTGGTGATGCGAACACCGGTGCGTTTTTCGATTTCGTGATCCGAGTCGAAAAATTGTTTGCCGGTGTGGCGGGCAAGGGTGCGGCCAACCGTGGTTTTGCCGGCACCCATCAAGCCGACCAGAAAGATATTGCCTGCCAGTTTCATGCCCAGCATTGTAAAGGAAGTGTTGGCACGCTGTCGCCTGCCCTTAGCGGGCAATCAGTTCGTTTTCGACAATCCGCGGCGTGATGAAAATCAGTAGTTCGCGGCGGTTGTTGGTGACGGACTTATTGCGGAACAGAACGCCAAGCAACGGGATGTCGGCCAGTAACGGCACTTTGTTTTCGACATTGTTTTCTTCCTGTACATAAATGCCGCCAATCACGACGGTACCGCCATTTTCGACGCGCACCTGGGTGTCGACAGTCTTGTTGTCGATGGCCGGGCCGGCATCGAGCGACAGTTTGGTATTCGGTGTGTCCTTGGTGATGTTGAGTTCCATGATGATGTCGTCTTCCGGCGTGACCTGGGGCGTCACCGACAAGCTCAGGTTGGCTTTCTTGAAGGTAGTGGTCGACTTGCCATTGTCGTCGATGGACTGGTAGGGAATTTCGGTACCTTCGGTGATGGTCGCCTTGGTGCGGTCCGCGGTCAGGATGCGCGGGCTGGACACCACCTTGCCCTTGTCCTCGGCCTGCATTGCGGACAGTTCGAGGCCAATCAGGGTGCTGGCGTTCTTGAAAATGGCGCCGATGCTTGCGCCAGCAAGGCCGGCAGGCAGGTCAATGTTGGGGTTCCATACCGAGGGTGCTCCAAGCACACTGCCGGTGCCTGGAATGGGCATGCCTGAGCCTTCTTCTCCATTCCAGTTGCCGATGGCAGTGTCGCCACCGACTTTAGTGACGCCAAGGCGTACGCCCAGATCGCGCTGGAAGTTGTCCTTGGCCTCGACAATGCGCGCCTCGATCAATACCTGGCGTAGCGGCACGTCCAGAATCTCGATGACCTTGCGCACTTCCTCGATCATTGACACGCCGGCGCGGGCAATCAGGCGGTTGGAGCGGCTGTCTGCCATCAGCGTCAGGGCGTTGTTGACAGTGGTGGCGGAGCGGGAGTTGGCGCTAGTCTCGTTGTTGTTGCTTTCCCTTTCTGTTTCCGCCACTTGGCTAAACCGACCCAGATCCTTGATCGCTTCCTTGATTTCTTCGGCGGCACGATAGCGGATGGTGAAGGTCTCGGTGATGAACGGTTCCGATGTCTTCTTGATGCGGTTGGCTTCGGCGATCTGGCGTTCGATGCTGACCAGCTCGCTGCGCGGCGCGATGCGGATGACGTTGCCGACCTGGCGTTTTTCCAGGTTTTTCTGGGTCAGGATCAGGTCCAGTGCCTGGTCCCAGGGGACGTCATTGAGGCGCAGGCTGAGGCTGCCGGTCACGCTGTCGCTGGTGATGATGTTCAGGCCGGTGAACTCGGCGATGACCTGCAGCAGCGAGCGCACGTCGACGGTCTGGAAGTTGAGCGACAGGCGTTGCCCTTTGTAATTGGTCTTGCCCTGTGCCAGCAGGTTGGCCTCGGCCTCTTCCTGCGATACGGCACGAATCTCGACCACCAGCTGGCGTTCGGTCTGGTAGGAGGAGTATTCCCAGTTGCCGCCGGACTGGATGGCAATGCGGCTGCCGCTGTTCTGGTTGACGGCATCGACGCGGCTGCTCGGGGTGGCAAAGTCGGTGACATCCAGACGCCGCTCGAGGTGGCGCGGCAGCTTGATGCCGGCCAGGTCCACGATCAGGTTGTTGCCTTCGCGCTTGATGTCCACCGGGCTGTTGCTGGTCGGCAGGTCGACGATGATGCGCGCCTCGCCTTTGCTGCCGCGGCGGAAGTCGACATTGGCCACCTGGCGGGCCATGCCAAGGTTGGCCGCAGCGGGACTGGCAAGCGGGCTGCTGTCGGCGGCGAGCGGCTTGTCGGCGGCGTTGAAGCTCACCAGCAACTGCTTGCCGTCAATGCGGGTGCTGTGTGCGCTGCTCTTGTTGAGATTGAGCACCAGCCGCGTGCGGTCGCTGCTTTCGACGATGGTGGCGGCATTGAGCAGCTCGCTGTTGAAGGGCAGCAGGTTCTTGCCGGTCTGGTTCCTGGTGTCCTTGAAGTCGAAGGCGATGCGCGGCGGGTTGATGATGGAAAAGCTGGCCGGCGTGGTTGGCGCCGCGGCAAAACTGATGGCCAGCACCGGTTCGTTCTGGCTGTTGTTGACGAGGTCGATGGCGGTGATGGCATTGGCGGCGAGCAGGGCCGGGGAGAGGCCGGCCAGGAGCAGGCTGCTGGCCAGTGTTTTCAGGTAATGCTTGTTCATGGTTTTGCCCCTTGTTCCTGCTGTAGCAGGTACAACGTGTTTTCTTGTTGTACCCACTCCCCATTGATGTTTTCCACGGTTTCTTCCAGTACCACTTCGGTCTCGCTGACTTTGCGTACGATGCCAAAGTTGGGGCCGACAAAACTGCCGGGCCGCACGCGGTATATGCCGTTGTCGGGCGTCTGGATCAGGCCGAAATACTGTTTGTTGATGCGTAGGGTGCCGGTCAGCTTGAGCTGGCTCAGCTCGTAGTTTTCCAGTACCTCGCGTGGCCGGTTGTTGTTGAACAGCCCCTTGACCTTGTTGCGCGCCAGCTGCAGCCGTGCCGGATCAAACGGCGAGCCCAGCTGGGCGCTTTGAAACTGGTAAGGCTCATAGGGCTGCAGCGGTGGCAAGGGCTCGACCTTGCCATGCAGATCCTTGCCGGCGTGTTGCATCCATTGATCGATGCTTTCCGGCTCGGCGCCGCAGGCGCTCAGTAGCAGCAGGCAGGGCAGGATGATGACGAGACGTTGGCGGGCTGTTTTCATCATGGTTTACCGGCCTTGGCCGTCTGTTCGCTGGCCTCCAGGGCACGATAGGTTTTGGCGGTGGCCTGCAGCTGCAGGCGGTCTTCCTTGGCGCCGCCGTTCGGACTCAGGGTAATGTCGCCGATGGTCACGATGCGTGACAGCTGCGCCACGTCATTGACGAAGGTCGCCAGCTCGCCATAGCTGCCGCTGAGGCGAATCTGGATCGGCAGGGTGGCGATTTGTGCCGCCTTGGTTTCGCTGCCAGGGCGGAACAGCTCGAACAGCAGGCCGCGGCCAACCCCGGCCTGGTTGATTTCGGTGAGCAGGGCAGGCATTTCCGCCTTGGTTGGCAGCTGCTTGAGTAGGGCACCAAAAGACGATTCGATCTCCTTCAGCTGGTTTTCCAGTGCGGCCAAATTGGCAACCTGGCGCTTCTTGTCGAGGAAGCTTTCCTTCAGCTGGACTTCTTTGGCTTGCTGGCGCTCGATCTGGTCCTGCAGGTCGGCAAACACAAAGTAGTAGGCCAGCCCCAGGATGGCGGCAATCATGACGACCAGACTGCTGATCTGCGGTCCGAGTGGCAAATCCGGCAGGTTTTTGAGGTCGAGTTGACGGAATTCATCCATTGTCATGGCGTTGCCCCTGGTACGGCCTGCACGGGTTGGCTGGCACTGGTCGCCGGTGTCCGGAGAGAGAGACTGAGGCTGAAGTCATTGGCGCGCACATTGTCGACCAGCGTGGAACTGACCTCGATCAGGATCGGCGCGCTAAACACCTCGGACTGCTCCAGGTTGCGCATCAGGGCCGAAACGCGGGCGCTGGACAAGGAAGTGCCGCTCAGTGCGATGGTGGTGCCGGTCTGTTTGAAACTCTTGATGAATACCCCTTCCGGCAGGGTTTTGATCAAGTGGTCAAAAATCCGGGTGGCTTCGGTGCGGCTATTCTGCAGCTGTTCAACCAGTTCCTTGCGCGATAGCAGGGCCATGCGCTGCTGTCGCAGGTTTTCGATATTGCTCAACTGCTGGTCAAGCTGGGCAATGGCCTGCTCCAGCTGCTGGTTGCGGCGCTGCTGTTCGCTGAGGGTGCTGTCCAGCCAGCTGTAGCCGGCATAGGACAGCCCCAGCCCGGTGAGGAGCGCCGCGGCCAGCATGTTCTGGAAGCGCTTGCGGTGGGCCGCCTTTTTCAGTTCGCGGTGGGGGAGCAGGTTGATCCGGATCATGGTTCAGTCGAATCTCCGCAGGGCCAGTCCGCACGCGACCAGTAACGATGGCGCATCCAGCAGCAGGTTTTTCAGCTCGACATGCGAGGAATGCGTCATGGTGGTAAACGGGTTGGCGATCATGGTGCTGATCTGGGTACGGCCAAGCACGGCATCGTCCAGTCCGGCCAGCATGCTGGAGCCGCCGGCGAGCAGGATGTAGTCGACCCGCAGGTACTGGGAGACGCTGACGCTGGTGTAGAAAAACTGCAGTGCGCGCTGGATCTCCTGTGCCAGCGAGTCGACGAACGGTCGCAGCAGCTCGTTTTCGTAGCCTTCCGGCAGCATCATGGTGCGCTTGCCGTGTTCCGACTCTTCGTGGCTGTAGCCGTAGCGGCGCTGGATGTCGCGGGTGAGCTGGCTGCCGCCGAAGGCCTGTTCGCGGTAGTACAGCTGCTGGCCGTTGCGGATCACCGAGCAGTGGATGGCGGTGGCGCCGATGTCGAACAGGGCGAAGGTCTGGTTGATGCCCTGGTCCGGCAGCTGCTGCTGCAGCTGCTCGAAGGCGGTTAGCATGGCGAAGGCATCAATGTCGACCACATCGACCTTCAGTCCCGCCATTTCGGCCACCGCCACGCGTTCCTCGACTTTTTCCTTGCGCGCGGCGCAGATCATCACGTCGAGGTCATTGCCGCTGTTGGCGGACGGGCCGAGCACCTGGTAGTCGAGGTTGACCTCGTCCAGCGGGAACGGGATGTACTGGTTGGATTCGGTTTCCACCAGCATGGCCAGGTCGTCGGGGTTCTGCGCCGCCGGCACCAGGATTTTCTTGTAGATCGCCATCGCGGTGGGCAGGGCGATGGCCACCCGCTTGCAGGACGAGCCGAGATGGCGGCGGGCGTGGCGGATGGCCTCGGCGACGGCTTCCATGTTCTGGATATTGCCTTCCACCACCGCGTCCTTGGGCAGGTGCTCGACGACGTAGCGCTCCAGCTGCGGGCCGCGGCCTGCGCTACTGAGCTCGACCAGCTTGATGGCGCTGGAGCTGATGTCCATGCCGAGCAGACCGTGCTCGGTGGTGCTCAGCAGCGGCGCCAAGGCTTTTTTCAGTCTGGAAACATCCAGTGAGGGTTTCTTGTCAAACATCGTTTTCAAGCCGCGCCTGTCGTGACTGCTGACTGGGCGCGGCCAACCTCCGGTCTTGTGGCCATTGATCGGCTGGTGGTCATCCGCGGCGCGGCTGCGATGACCGGCTGAGGCGCCGTTACGTATCGTCGCTATCTGAAAAAGGTATAATGCGCCATCCTTCTGAAAGGCAAGAGCTTCACTACCCACTTATGTTGCCACGCATTCTTTCCGTGACCGCCGGCATTATTGCCGGCCTGACCATCCTGGTGCTGGGCCTGGCCGTGATCGCCATTCTGGTGACCTATCCGCGCCTGCCGAGCCTGGATGTCCTGACCGATTACCGTCCGAAAATCCCGTTGCGCGTCTATACCCAGGACAAGGTATTAATCGGTGAATTTGGCGAGGAACGGCGTTCTTTTACCAAAATCGGCGATGTGCCACAGTTGATGAAACAGGCGGTTTTGTCGGCGGAAGATGAGCGTTTCTACCAGCATGGCGGCATTGATTACATTGGCGTAATGCGTGCCGCAGTCGGCAACATAGTATCCGGTCGCACGCATTCCGGTGCAAGCACGATCACCATGCAGGTGGCCAAAAACTTCTTCCTGTCCAGCGAGAAAACCTTTACCCGCAAATTCAATGAAGCGCTGCTCGCGTTCAAGATTGAGCACACTTTATCGAAAGACCAGATTCTCGAGCTCTATTTCAATCAAATCTATCTGGGGCAGCGTGCCTATGGCTTCTCCGCCGCGGCGCAAACCTATTTCGGGCGCCCGCTGCAAAGCCTGAGCGTGGCGGAGATGGCGATGCTGGCCGGTCTGCCGAAGGCGCCGTCCAGCTACAATCCCGTTGTCAATCCAGAGCGGGCAAAATTACGCCAAGCCTATGTTTTACGTCGTATGCATGAGCTGCGCTACATCACCGCCGAGCAGTACGAGGCGGCCAGAAGCGAGCCGTTGCGCCTTGCCATTGCCAATCCGGACACCTCGCTGCCGGCACAGTACGTGGCGGAAATGGTGCGCCAGGCGATGTACGAGCGTTACAAGGACGGTGCCTACACCGAAGGGTTTCGCGTTTTTACCACAATCGACAGTCGCCACCAGCAGTGGGCATTTGACGCGCTGCGTGCCGGCCTGATGGACTACGACAGCCGCCAGCCGTACCGCGGCCCGGAGTCGTTTGTCGACCTCAGCAAGGTGGAAGACGCCGATGTTGAGGAAACGCTGGATGAAACGCTGGCCGCGGTGCGCGACAGCGGCAATATGCAGCCGGGCGTGGTGCTGTCGGCCTCGCCGTCGGCGGTGACCGCTTATCTGCGTGGCGGCCGCAAGCTGCAGATCCGCGGCCGTGGCCTGACCTTCGCCCGTAGTGCGCTGTCGGAACGGGTGACCCCGGTGCAGCGTATTCGCCGTGGCGCGGTGATCCGCATCGTGGAGCAGGGCAATAACGTCAGCATCGTGCAGATGCCGACGGTGGAGGGCGCCTTCGTGGCGATGGATCCGGCCAATGGCGCGATCCGCTCGCTGGTCGGTGGCTTCGATTTCAACCGCAGCAGCTTCAACCACGTGACCCAGGCCATGCGCCAGCCGGGCTCCACCTTCAAGCCCTTCGTCTACTCCGCCGCGCTCGACCGCGGTTTCACGCCGTCGACCATGATCAACGACGCGCCGATCACGGTCGATCCGCAGACCATCGGCGGCCAAAGCTGGGACCCGAAGAACGATGACGGCAAATATGCCGGCATGATCACGATGCGCCGTGCACTGGCGCTGTCGAAAAACCTGGTGTCGATCCGCATCCTGATGTCGATCGGCACCGACTTCGGCCAGCAGTACGTGCAGCGCTTCGGCTTCGAGTCGAAGAATATCCCGGCCTACCTGACCATGGCGCTGGGCGCCGGCCAGGCCTCGCCGCTGCAGATGGCGGAAGGCTACGCCGTGTTCGCCAACGGCGGCTACCGCACCCGCGCCTACTTCATCGACCGCATCGAGGATGCCGGCGGCCGCCTGCTGGCGCGCACCGAGCCGGCGGTGGCGGGGCGCAACGCGGCACAGGCGATCGATCCGCGCAATGCCTACATCGTCAGCAACATGCTGAAGGACGTGGTGCGCTACGGCACCGCCAACCGCGCCACCGCGCTGGGGCGCGGCGACATCTCCGGCAAGACCGGCACCACCAACAACTTCCGCGATGCCTGGTTTGCCGGTTTCACCCCGTCGCTGGTGGCGGTGACCTGGGTCGGCTTCGACCAGCCGCGCAGCCTGGGCCGTTACGGCTACGGCGGCACCGCGGCGCTGCCGATCTGGATCAACTACATGAACAATGCGCTGAAGGGCGTGCCGGACATCGAGCTGCCGCCGCCACCGGGCATCGTGGTGCGGCCGGGCGCCGCGCTGCGTGGCAACGACGAGTACTATATGGAAGAGTTCCAGCGTACCAATCCGCAGCTGAGCATCAACAACCGCGGCACGGTGCCGGGTAGCGGCAATGTGACGCCGGACGAGACGGCGCCGGCCGAGGAAGCGGCGCCGGCGGGCGACGCGGTGGAAAACGTGAAGGAACTGCTGTTCTGAACGTTGGCCGCAGCAGCAAGACAACAAGGCCAGCGTCTGCTGGCCTTGTCGTTTTGCGGGGCGGTGCCGTTACAGCAGCGACAGCACCTGTTCCGGCGGCCGGCCGATCACGGCGCGGTCGCCGAGCAGCGCGATCGGGCGCTCCAGCAGCTGCGGATGGGTGTGGATCGCCTGCAGCAGGTGCTTGTCTTCCAGTGACACGTCGTCCAGGTGCAGGCGGACGTAATCGTCCTCCTTGCTGCGCATCATCTGGCGTGGGCTGACGCCCAGCGCCTGGCACAGCTGCTGCAGCTCCTCGATGCCGGGCGGGGTCTTCAGGTATTCCACGATCTCGAGCGGGGCGGAGCGCTCCTGTAACAGTTTTAATGCTTCTCTGGATTTCGAGCAGCGCGGGTTGTGATAAAAACGGATCATGAGTCGCTACTTTCTGCTATGTCTTGGGAGTTCTTGAACACACTGTTGTTCGTCAGTGCCGCCGTGGCGTGCTACGGTGCCGATTATATTTCCTAGCCCGTTCTTTGCCGACTATGCCCGAATCCTCCCGCCAGCGCCACGCGGTGCTGGCCCTGCTGCTTGCCGCACTGGCCACCCTCGGCCCGTTCTCCATCGACACCTTCCTGCCGGCGATGGCCGACATCGGCGTGGCGCTGTCCGCCTCGCCGCTGCAGATGCAGCAGGCGCTGTCGGTGTACCTGTTCTGCTACGCGCTGATGATGCTGTGGCATGGCGCCATTTCCGACAGCGTCGGGCGGCGGCCGGTGATCCTGGTGTCGTGCCTGTGCTTTGCCATCGCCTCGGTCGGCTGCGCGATGGCCAGCGACCTGTCGACGCTGCTGCTGTTCCGCGGCATGCAGGGGCTGTGCGGCGGTGCCGGCTTGGTGGTCGGCCGCGCCATCATCCGCGACCGTTTCCACGGCCACGACGCGCAACGCATGATGTCGCAGGTGACGATGCTGTTCTCGGTGTCGCCGGCGATTGCGCCGGTGGTCGGCGGCCTGCTGTTCGGCAGTTTCGGCTGGCGCTCGATTTTCGTGTTCATGGCGCTGCTGGGGCTGCTGCTGTTTGCCGCCTGCTGGCGCAGCCTGCCGGAGACGCTGGCGCGCGAGGTGCGCCCGCCGTTCGCCTGGCGGCAGCTGGCACGCAACTATCTGGAGGTTGGCCGCAAGCGCGAATTCCAGCTGCTGGCGCTGGCGGTGTCGTTCAACTTCGCCGGCTTCTTCCTCTATATCCCGTCGGCGCCGGTGTTCGTGATGCAGCATCTGGGGCTGGGCCACGACCAGTTCATCTGGATGTTCGGCCCGGCGGTGGGGGGCATCATGCTCGGCGCCTTCCTGTCCGGGCGGCTGGCCGGGCGGCGCAATGCGCGGCAGCTGGTGTCGCTGGGCTACGGCCTGATGTTCGGCGCCGCGGCGCTCAACGTGCTGTCGGCGTGGCTGCTGCCGCCGTCGGTGTGGAGCAGTGTGCCGCCGCTGGCGCTGTATTCGACCGGGATGTCGCTGTCGGCGCCGTCGATCACCATCGTGCTGATGGACCAGTTCCCGCACCTGCGCGGCACGGTGTCGTCGATGCAGGGCTTCACCCAGACCATGTTCTCCAGCCTGATCGCCGGGGTGATCGCGCCGCTGGTGTGGACGTCGACGCTGTCGCTGGCGCTGACCATGAGCGGCCTGCTGCTGGTCGGCTTCCTGCTGCGCAGCGCCTACCGCCGTCGCGTCAGCTGCGCGGCGTAAGCAGCGCACCGCGAGCCGCTGCGCCGGCGTGATCCGGCGTGGGCATCGGTCAAAACGGGCGCATTGATATCAATAGCCACGGCGCGTTGTTGGCCAATGCCGGCTGCTCTGACGCTGGCGCGCGAGAGCGGGAGCCGCTCGCTCAGCTGGCGGCGGCCTGCACCAGCACCGGCTGCAGCACGCGGATCACCTCCTGTGGCGACAGGCCGAGCAGGAAGCCGCGCTTGCCGCCGTTGATGTAGATCTTGTCCAGCGCGGCGATGCTGGCTTCCATGTACACCGGCATGCTGGCGCGAGTGCCGAACGGGCTGGTGCCGCCGACCTGGTAGCCGCTGTGCTTGTCGGCGGTCTTGGCGTCGCAGGGGCTGATCTTCTTGACGCCGGCCTGCTTGGCCAGCATGCCGGTGCCGACCTCGCGGTCGCCGTGCATCAGCACGATCAGCGGCTTCTTGTGCTCGTCTTCCATGATCAGGGTCTTGATCACGCAGTGCTCGTCGACACCCAGCTCGCGCGCCGAGACGCGGGTGCCGCCTTTTTCCTCGTACTTGTACAGGTGTTCGCTGTAGCTGACCTGATGCTGGCGCAGCAGGCGGATGGCCTGGGTGACCGGGGCTTTCTCTTTCGACATGATGCGGAGTCCAGTGCAAGACGCCGGCTATTTTACCCGTGCGGCCAACGTTGGCCGCAAGTATCGCCATACTCGCCACAGCAGCAGCACGGCGAGAATGGCGGCATAGATCAGCGGCGACTGGAGGTCGCGCTTCACCAGCCACAGGTAGTGCAGCACCCCCAGCGGCGCGATGACGTAGACCAGGCGGTGCAGCTTGCCCCAGTTGCGCTTCAGGCGGCGGATCCAGCCGTCGCTGGAGGTGATCGCCAGCGGCAGCAGCAGCCCGAAGGCGAGCATGCCGACGGTGATGAACGGCCGCTTGACGATGTCGCGCACGATGGCGGCCCAGTCGAAGAACTGGTCCAGCCACAGATAGGTCAGCAGGTGCAGGCAGGCGTAGAAGAACGCGTACAGCCCCAGCATGCGGCGCAGGCGCAGCAGCCAGCCAGGGGCGCCCAGCGCGCGCAAGGGCGATACGCACAGCGTGAGCAGCAAGAAGCGCAGCGTCCAGGTGCCGAGGCCACGGGTCAGGTCCTCGATCGGGTTGACCGCCTGGCCTGCCAGCGTGTGCCACAGCAGCTGCGCCAGCGGCAGCAGGCAGACCAGGAACAGCAGCCCCTTGATGGCGGAGAACAGGCGCGGGCCGGGCTGTTGCCAGTGCAGGGCCAGCGGCTTGGCGAGGATGGTGCTGTCGGCCATGTCAGAAGTTCCGTCGCAGGTCCATGCCGCGGTACAGGCCGGCGACCTGCTCGCCGTAGCCGTTGAACGGCAGCGTCTTGCGCTTGAAGAATTCGCCGATGCGGCGCTCGGTCGCCTGGCTCCAGCGCGGGTGGTCCACCGCCGGATTGACGTTGGAGTAGAAGCCGTACTCGTTCGGCGCCGCCATGTTCCAGCTGGTCGGCGGCTGCTTTTCCAGCAGGTGGATGCGGCTGATCGACTTGATGCTCTTGAAGCCGTACTTCCACGGCACCACCAGCCGCACCGGCGCACCGTTCTGGTTCGGCAGCAGCTCGCCGTAGAGGCCGACGGCGAGGATGGTCAGCGGGTGCATCGCCTCGTCGATGCGCAGCCCCTCGCGGTACGGCCAGTCCAGCACCCGTCGCGCCACGCCCGGCATCTCGCCGGGGCGCAGTGCGGTTTCGAACGCCACGTACTTGGCGCGCGAGGTCGGCTGTACCTGTTTCAGCAAGTCGGCCAGCGGGAAGCCGATCCACGGGATCACCATGCTCCAGCCCTCGACGCAGCGCAGGCGGTAGATGCGCTCCTGCAGCTTCATCTTCAGCAGGCTGTCGATGTCAAACGTGCGCGGCTTGGTCACCTCGCCGTCCACCGTCACCGTCCACGGCCGTGTCTTCAGCCGCCGGGCGTACAGCGCCGGCTCGTCCTTGCCGGTGCCGAATTCGTAGTAGTTGTTGTAGCTGGTGATGTCGTCGCGGCTGTTCGGCTTCTCGCTGGTCGACAGCGGGCTTTTCGTCGCCGGCAACGCGGCGATGGCCGACACCGGCAGCAGCAGCCCGGCGCTGCCGGCCATGAACTGGCGGCGGTTGAGGTAGACCTCCTGCGGGGTGATGTCGGTGGAGGACAGGCGGTCGGTCAGGGTCTTGATGAGCATAGTGGTGATCTCGTGGGGGAACATGCCTTAGAACCTGTTCACGATCTGCTGCGCTTCGGCGATACCGCGTTAAAAACGGCTTCGGAATGCTCATTTACTACTTGTAAACTCCGCTTCCTCAGCCGTTTTCGCCTTGTCTCGCTCTAGCTCGCGAGATCGTAAACACGTTCCTTAGTCGTGGCATTCCGCCTGATCTGACAGCCGCCGGCAAAAACAGTTGCGCGCGGCGGTTTACCCCGCCATCCACGGGCGGCCGAGCGCGCTGCCCTGCGGCCCGCCGGCGGCCAGCGCGGCGGCAATCGCCTGCAGCGCCGGCCAGCGCGGGCCGCACCAGTCCGGGGCGATCAGCGTCGGCGCCTGCGCGGTGGCGGACACGCGGTGGTAGACCACCTCGGGCGGGGTGTGGCGGATCAGCTCGGCCGCCAGCGCGGCGTAGTGCGCTTGCGTCAGCGGGGCGATCTCGCCGCGGCGGTACTGTGCCGCCATGCGGCTACCGTGCACGATCATCAGCGGGTGCAGCTTGAGGCCTTCCACGCCGATGTCCAGCACCGTGGCCAGCGTCTGGCGTACCTGCTCGTCGCCCTCGCCGGGCAGGCCGGCGATCAGGTGGGTGCAGACCTTCAGCCCGCGCTGGTGTGCGCGCTGCACCGCGTCGCGGTAGTCGGCGAGGCCGTGGCCGCGCCGGATCAGCGCCTGGGTGGCGTCGTGGGCGGTCTGCAGACCCAGCTCCAGCCAGACTTCGTAGCCGCGCTGCTGGTAGCCGGCAAGCAGGTCGAGCGCGGCATCCGGCACGCAGTCGGGGCGGGTGCCGACGCACAGGCCGACCACATCGGTCTGTGCCGCCGCCTCGTCGTACAGCGTCTTGAGCGTGGCCACCTCGGCGTAGGTGCTGGTATAGGCCTGGAAGTAGGCCAGATAACGGCGGGCGCGGTCGGTCTTGTGCTTCTCGCGGACGATCTGCTCGGCGATGGACAGCGTACCGCCTTCGCGGCCGAAGCTTTTCACGTTGCAGAAGGTGCAGCCGCCGCGGTCCAGCGTGCCGTCGCGGTTGGGACAGGTGAAGTCGCCGGCCAGCGACAGCTTGTGCACCTTTTCCCCGAAACGGGTCTTCAGGTAGTGGCCGAAGGTATGAAGGTGGCGGGTCAGGTCCATGCGCAGCCAGGGCTCGTCGGCAGAAAAGCCGGCAGTCTAGCGCCTTGGCCGCCGAGGCGGAGTGAGCGGGATCAAGGCTGTCGACTACAGCCGCACGCCGGCCAGATTCAGCAGCAGGAACAGCAGCGAGCTGCCCAGCAGCGCGATGGCGAGGGTGCGGATGAACTCGCGGACGGTCTGGCGCTGTTCGCGGCTGAACAGCCAGCGGATCAGCAGGAAAGCGGCGACAAACAGCAGGGCAAGCCGGAACAGGCGACCGATCATGGCGAAAAACCGCGAAAATTTGCAGGGAATGATTATTGGCGGCGTTGGCAGGCCTGTGCAAGCGTGCGTCGGCAAGCTAAGCTCTGTCCTTGCTCAGGAGCAGCCTTGAACGGGGGCGGGCAGAGCCGAAAAGGCCGCCATTCCTGCCCCCGCCGCCGATTACAAGAGGCAGTTATGTCCAATCTTTCGTCATCCGTCGGCATCGTCACGCCGCAGCACGCGGATTTTGCCACGCCGCTGCCGCTCAACAGCGGCCATGTGCTGGCGTCGTATCGCCTGACTTTTGAAACCTACGGCACGCTGAATGCCGCGCGCAGCAATGGCATTCTGATCTGCCACGCGCTGTCCGGCCATCACCACGTTGCCGGCCGCTACAGCGCCGACGACAAGGCCGCCGGCTGGTGGGACAACATGGTCGGCCCCGGCAAGCCCATCGACACCAACCGCTTCTTCGTGGTCGGGGTCAACAACCTTGGCGGCTGCCACGGCAGCAGCGGCCCGTCCAGCATCGATCCTGATTGCGGCCAACCCTGGGGCTCGCGCTTTCCGGTGGTGACGGTGCCGGACTGGGTCACCGCGCAGGCGCGCCTCGCCGACCGCCTCGGCATCGACCGCTGGGCGGCGGTGATCGGCGGCAGCCTCGGCGGCATGCAGGCGCTGCAGTGGAGCATCGACTACCCGGAACGCATTGCCCACGCGCTGGTGATCGCCTCGGCGCCGAAGCTGTCGGCGCAGAACATCGCCTTCAACGACGTGGCGCGGCAGGCGATCATTACCGATCCCGATTTCCTCGGCGGCGATTTCTACGCCCACGGCACCATCCCGCGCCGCGGCCTGCGCCTGGCGCGCATGCTGGGCCACATCACTTACCTGTCCGATGACGGCATGGGCGAGAAATTCGGCCGCATGCTGCGCTCCGGCGAATACCAGTTCGGCTACGACGTCGAGTTCGAGATCGAGAGCTACCTGCGCTACCAGGGCGACAAGTTCTCCGACTACTTCGACGCCAACACCTATCTGCTGATGACCAAGGCGCTGGACTACTTCGACCCGGCCAAGGACTACGGCGGCGACCTGGTGGCGGCGCTGAAAAAGGCGACGGCCAGCTTCCTGGTGGCCAGCTTCACCAGCGACTGGCGCTTCTCGCCGGAACGCTCGCGCGAGACGGTGAAGGCGCTGATCGCCGCCGGCAAGCGCGTCTGCTACGGCGAGATCGAATCGGTGCACGGCCACGACGCCTTCCTGATGACCGACCAACCCTATGTCGACCTGATGCAGGCTTATCTGGATCGGGTAGCGGCGGAGGTGAACGCATGACGACACTGACAACATTGCGCCCAGACCTGCAGCTGATCGCCGACTGGGTGGCCCCGGCCAGCCGCGTACTGGACCTCGGTTGCGGCGAGGGCGAACTGCTGGCCTGGCTGCAGCAGCACAAGCAGGTCAACGGCTACGGCGTCGATTTCGACGTCAATAACGTGGTCAGCTGCGTCAAGGCCGGCGTCAACGCCATCCAGGGCGACCTCGAGGCCGGCCTCGCCGAATTCGAGGACCAGCGTTTCGAGCACGTGGTGCTGTCGCAGACCATCCAGGCGATGCAGCACACCGAAGAGATCCTGCTGGAGATGCTCAGGGTTGGCCGCGAGGCGATCGTCACCTTCCCCAACTTCGGCTACTGGCAGAACCGCTGGCAGATCATGCAGGGCCACATGCCGGTGTCCGACGACATGCCCTACCAGTGGTACAACACCCCCAACATCCACTGGTGCATGCTGGGCGACTTCGAGAACCTGTGCGCCAAGAACCACATCCGCGTGCTGGAGCGGGTGGTGATGGCGCACGGCCGGCGGGTGAGCTTCCTGCCCAATCTGCGCGGCAGCCTGGCGTTTTACCGGGTCGGCCGCGGCTGACGCAGTGCTGGCCGGGGCCCGGCCCCGGCGGCTTCAGGGCGCGTGATCCGCGCTCTTTTTATTTTGCAGGGACAGGAACGAGTAGATGGCTGATTTTCGCAAGAGCGGCGCGTGGCGCATGGTCATGATCGGGGTGCTGGGTTTTGCCAGTGGCCTGCCGCTGGCGCTGTCCGGCACCGCGATGCAGGCGTGGCTGACTGTGGACGGCCTCGACATCGCCACCATCGGCTTTCTGAGCCTGGTCGGGCTGCCGTACACCTTCAAGTTCCTGTGGGCACCGCTGATGGATCGCTTCGAGCCGCCGCTGCTGGGGCGCCGCCGCGGCTGGCTGGTGTTGTCGCAGCTGGGCATCGCCGCCACGCTGGCGCTGATGTCCCGGACCTCGCCGGCGCACGGCATCCAGGCGTTTGCGCTGCTGGCAGTGCTGCTGTCCTTTTTGTCGGCGTCGCAGGACGTGGTGATCGACGCCTACCGCACCGACGTGCTGGCGCCGCAGGAACGCGGCCTCGGCTCCTCGCTGGGGGTGTTCGGCTACCGGCTGGCGATGATCCTGTCCGGCGGCATCGCGATGGTGTGGGCCGATCCGGTCAGCGGCAGCGGCCTGAACTGGAACGGCATCTACCTGCTGATGGCGGGGCTGATGCTGGCGGCGGCGCTGGTGTCGCTCTTGCTGGTGCCGCCGGTGCCGGCCGGCAATGTCGCGCCGCACAGCAACGCGCGCAACGACCTGAAAGGCTTTGTCGCGGTGCTGCTGGCGGTGGTGGTCGGCTACCAGTTCACCACCCGCGTCGGCGCGCCGCTGGCCGACGCCGTGCTGTCGCCGCTGTTCGGCAACGCGGCGCCGGCTGCGGCCAACCTTGTGCCGCCGGTCAATCCGGAGCAGAAAAAATGGGTCGACCTGCTGACGCTGCTGATCGGCATGGCGGTGACCATTCCGCTGGCGTGGTGGGCGGCGCGGCGCGCGCGCTTCGAGACGCTGAACCGCTCGCTGGGCAACTATTTCAGCATGGAGGCGGCCGGCGCCTTCCTGGCGCTGATCATCCTCTACAAGCTGGGCGACGCCTTTGCCGGTGCGCTGACCACCACCTTTTTGCTCAAGGGCGTCGGCTTTGCCCAGGCCGAGATCGGCGTGGTCAACAAGGTGATCGGCATCTGGCTGACCATCGTCGGCGCGCTGGCCGGCGGCGCCCTGATGATGAAGCTGGGGCTGTTCCGCTCGCTGCTGCTGTTCGGCGTGCTGCAGCTGTTGTCCAACCTTGGCTTCTGGCTGGTGGCGGTGTCGGGCAAGGGCGCCTGGGGCGGCTTCTGGCTGCCGCCGTTCGACTGGGGGCTGGTGGCGCTGCACGAGGCCACCGCCGTCGACAATCTGCTGCTGTTCGCGGTCAGCATCGAGAACCTGACCGCCGGCATGGGCACCGCCGCCTTCGTCGCCTTCCTGATGGCGCTGTGCAACCAGAAATTCACCGCCACCCAGTTCGCGCTGCTGTCGGCGTTTTCCGCCATCGGCCGCGTCTGGGTCGGACCGATGTCCGGGGTGCTGGCCGAAAGCGTCGGCTGGCCGGTGTTCTTCCTGTTCTCGACGGTGATGGCGCTGCCGGGACTGATGATGCTGTGCTATCTGCGCGAGCGCATCCAGGCGCTGGACGTGCCGCGCGGCGCGCTGCCGGCGGACGATTGAGCCACACCGCAAACCGATTCAAGGAGTCCGAAACATGAAAGGCAAGACCATGGCACTGGCGCTGCTGCTGGCGGCGGCAACGCTGCAGGCGCAGACGGTGGATCAGCAACTGCTGGCGGCGCAGATGGCGTACCAGAGCGCCGACAGCCGCCTCGATGGCGCACGGCGGCAGAAACAGCAGGCGGAGGCGGAGCAAAGGTTGGCCGCACAGCGGCTGGAGCAGGCGCAGCAGCAGCTGGCGCAGGCCAATCTGCAGCTGCAGCACGCCGACAGCCAGTTGCTGGCGGCGGAGAGCGGCCTGCAGCAGGCGCAGCAGGTATTGAAGGACGCCTGGCAGCAGAAGGAAGCGGCGCAGCAGTAAGCGCCGCGCACGACACCGCTGATCCGGCATTGCGCCGCCTTGCCGTACGCCCGGTCCGGCCTGTGTCTATACGCCAGGGTTCGGCTACGCGGTGCGATGTGCTTGGCCGCGCCGGGCCGGTTTAGGGCGCGCTGGCGCCGAGCAGCTGGCGCAGGCGCTGGCTGTCCTGTTCCGCCTTCAGACGCAGCGCCTCGATCTCGCCGCTGCGCAATTGCAGCTGGGCGCTGGTGCCATCGAGCAGACGCTGCTGCACCGCGATCTGGCTGGGCAGCCCCTGCAGCGGCTTGCCGACCTGCTGCAGCCTGTTCGCCTCGGCCTGCAGGCTGGCCAGATGCTGGCGCTCGTGCTGTTGCTGGCGTTGCAGTTGCAGCAGACCCGGCTGCAGCCGTTGCAGCTCGGCGTCACGTTGCCGCTCGATGTCGCGCATGCTGTCGTAGCGCTCGCGCAGCAGCCGGTCTTGGCGCTGCTGCTCGCGGCGCAGCGCCTGCTGCTGTTTCTGTTGGGCGGCGGCGGCGAGGCGGGCCGCCTGCTGTGCCGCCGATTCGCCCGCTTCCAGCAGCACGCCCTGCGGATTCAGGCGGCTGACGCCGGCGGCCTGTTCCTGCGTTGGCCGCTGGTCACTGTAGTGCACCGCGCCGTGCTGGTCCTGCCACTTGTATAGCCCGCCGGCCGTGGCCGGCACGGTGACGAGACAGCAGAGCAGGACGGCGCGGCGGGCCATGTCAGGCGCTGACGCCGTACTGGGCGCGGTAGGCGCGTACCGCTTCAAGATTGTCGGCCAGCTCCGGGCTGCCTTCGAGGAAGCCGAGCAGGTCGTGCAGGTTGGCGATGGCCACCACCGGCAGGTTGAAGTCGCGGGCCACCTCCTGCACCGCCGACAGCTCGCCAGTGCCGCGTTCCATGCGGTCCAGCGCGATGGCGACACCGGCCGGTTCGGCGCCGGCGGCACGGATCAGCTGCACCGATTCGCGCACCGAGGTGCCGGCGGAGATCACGTCGTCGATGATCAGTACCTTACCCTTGAGCGGCGCGCCGACCAGGCTGCCGCCTTCGCCGTGGTCCTTGGCTTCCTTGCGGTTGTAGGCGAACGGCACGTTGCGGCCCTGTTCCGCCAGCGCCATCGACGCGGCGGCGGCGAGGATGATGCCCTTGTAGGCCGGCCCGAAAATCATGTCAAACTGCATACCGCTGCTGCTGATGGATTTTGCATAAAAACGCGACAGCTGCAGTACGCTGTCGCCATCATTGAACAGGCCGGCGTTGAAGAAGTACGGCGAGGTGCGTCCGGCTTTGGTGACGAATGCGCCAAAACGCAATACCTGCTTGCTCAGCGCAAAACGAATAAAATCCTGACGAAAATCGCTCATTCCCATATACCTCTTTATGATTAACACTTTGACGTGGCTGAAAAATTGCCGGCAAGGATACCACGGGAGACCCCATGCTTCGAATCGTTTCCGCCAACCTCAACGGCATCCGTTCTGCCGACAAGAAGGGTTTTTTTGACTGGCTGGCCGGGCATCACGCCGATTTTGTCTGCGTGCAGGAGCTGAAGGCGCAGGCCGGCGATCTGTCGCCGCGGATGCAGAATCCGGACGGCATGACCGGCTACTTTCATTACGCCGACAAGAAGGGCTACAGCGGCGTCGGCATCTACACCCGCCATCAGCCGGACGCGGTTACCATCGGCCTCGGCGTGGACTGGATCGACGCCGAAGGCCGCTATCTGCAGGTCGATGCCGGCAACCTGTCGGTGATCTCGCTGTACCTGCCGTCCGGCTCCAGCAGCGACGAGCGCCAGGATGTGAAATTCCGCTTCCTCGAGGTGTTCAAGCCGCACCTCGACCAGCTGCGCGCGCAGGGCCGCGACGTGGTGATCTGCGGCGACTGGAACATCGCCCACCAGGAGATCGACCTCAAGAACTGGAAGGGCAACGTCAAGAACTCCGGCTTCCTGCCGGAAGAGCGCGCGTGGATGACGCAGCTGCTCGGCGACGGCTGGTGCGACGTGTGGCGCCGCCTGTATCCGGAGGCGCCGGGCTATAGTTGGTGGAGCAACCGCGGCCAGGCCTACGCCAAGGATGTCGGCTGGCGCATCGATTACCACATCGTGACGCCGTCGCTGATGGCACAGGCGCGCACGGCCAGCGTCTATAAAGACGAGAAGTTCTCCGACCACGCACCGTTGACGGTGGACTACGACAGGAGTGAGTGATGCTGGACGATGACGACGTGTTCCTGATTACCGTCCCCGGCTGGGGCAACTCCGGCGCCAGTCACTGGCAGAGCTACTGGGAAGTGCTGTATCCGCTCGCGCGGCGGGTGGAGCAGGACGACTGGCTGTACCCGACGCGCGATGCCTGGGTGCAAAGGTTGGCCGCCACAGTGGCGGACTGCGAAGGCAAGGTGGTAATCGCCGCGCACAGTCTCGGCTGTCACGCCACGGTGGAGTGGCTGGGCCAGGCCAGCCTGCTGGAGCAGAAAAAGGTGAAGGGCGTGCTGCTGGTGGCACCGCCGGCGCTGCCGATCACGCCGCAGCGCGCCGCCGCCAGTGGCGAGCTGCCGCCGGGGGCGCCGCTGCCCGATTTTGCCGGCTTTGCCGCGCCGCGCGAACTGCGCTTGCCGGTGCCGGCGCGGCTGGTGGCCAGCCGCGACGACCTGTTCTGCGACTGGACGGAGGCGGAAGCGCTGGCGGCGTGCTGGCAGGTGCCGCTGCTCAGCGCCGGCAACAGCGGCCACATGGGCAGCAACAGCCGCCTTGGCGACTGGAAGGCCGGTCAGCGCCTGATCCAGCAGCTGATCCTCGACTGAGCACGGTCGCGCCTTGCGGCCAACCTCGCAATGAAAATCCCCGCCGCAGCGGGGATTTTTGTTGCCGTGCTCAGAATCTGTTCAAGGTCTCGCACGCTCACGCGAGACAAGGCGAAAACGGCTGGGGAAGCGGCGGTTAGCTGGATTTAAACCAGCATGCCAAAGCCGTTTTCAACGCGGCATCGCCCCATTTGCGATCAAGTCGCAGCAGACATGGAACAGGTGCTCAGGCGCCGGTAGCCACCGGCCGTGTCGGATCGCTGCACCATTCGCTCCACGAGCCGGCGTACAGCCGCGCACCGCTGAGGCCGGCGTATTCCAGCGCCAGCTTGTTGTGGCAGGCGGTGACGCCGCTGCCGCAGGACAGGATCACCTGTCCGGCCGGGGTGCCGTCCAGCAGCGCCAGCCATTCGCTGCGCAGCTGCGCGGCCGGCTTGAAGCGGCCGTCGCTGCCGAGGTTGTGCATGAAGAAGCGGTTCTTGGCGCCGGGGATGTGGCCGCCGACCGGGTCCAGCGTCTCGTTCTCGCCGGCAAAGCGGTCCGGCGCGCGGGCGTCGACCAGCTGGTACTGCGGCGTGCACAGGTTGGCCGCAATCTCGTCCAGCGTCACCGCGCTTTCCTGCGGCGTGCCCATGCTGAAGCGGGTGGCGTCGCGTTCCGGCGTGCCGGTGTCCAGCTCGCCGCCGGCCTGCTGCCACGCCTGGATGCCGCCATCGAGCACTGCCACCGCCTGGTGGCCCAGCCAGCGCAGCAGCCACCAGGCGCGGGCGGCATACATGCCGCCGGCGTCGTCGTAGGCCACCACCTGGGTGTCCGGGCTGATGCCCAGTGCGCCGAGGCTGACCGCCAGGCGCTGGCCGTCCGGCAGCGGGTGGCGGCCGTTGCTGCCGTTCTTGGGGCCGGACAGGTGGTAGTCCAGGTGCAGGTAGTGCGCGCCGGGCAGGTGGCCCTCGTCGTAGGCGGCGCGACCGAAATCGGGGTCATCAAGGCGGAAACGGCAGTCGAGCAGCACGGTGTGGCGGTTGCCCAGCTGTTGCAGTTCGCTGGCGGAAATCAGGGTAGTAAACATCAAACGCTCCTCGGTCAGTGGCTGACGGAGCCGCTTCAGAGCCGGTCTGGGCGGCGGGCAAGACCGGCTGGGAAGTGGTTCCTGTTTGAAATCTTAAACGCGGTTCACCTTACCACCCGCCTGCCATGGTGGCAATGCCGCCGCGGTATTCAGCCGGCCTGCAGCGCATGGCGCAGCTGTGCGGCCAACGTTGGCGAGCCGTGCGCCACGCCGTCGCGCATCACCACACCCCATAGCGGATTGGGAAAGTGCTTGTCGTCGGCAAAGCGCGGGATCACGTGCCAGTGCAGGTGCGGCACCATATTGCCAAAGCTGGCGAGGTTGATCTTGTCCGGATTCAGCACCTCGCGCAGCGCCTGCTCGGTACGTAGCACCCAGTCCAGCACGTGGGCGCGGTCGACGCGGTCCAGATCGGTCATTTCCTTGACGTGGGCGTGCCAGATCACGCGGCAGAACGCCGGGTAGTCGGCGTCGGCGACCAGGATCACCCGCAGCTTGTCGTCGCGGTACAGGATGTCGCCACCGTCCTGGTGGCACAGTTCGCATTGCATGTGTTGTTCCTTTGCTGGCCTAGCGTTTGCCGCGGCCTTCCCAGTTTTCGTAGTCGAAGCCGGCCAGGTTGATCAGGCCAAAATCGCGTGGCGGGCGATAACGACGTGACTTGCCATTGTCCGGATCGCTGGTATGAAAGCTCTCGGTATCCACTTCCACCAGTTGCCAGGTTTGATCCCGGCGTGACCAGGCAAAGCGGATGTCCAGGCGCCAGCGCCAGTTGCTGCCGCCGTAGTGCAGTAGGGTGAAGCCGCCTGCCTGAAAATTCATCCCCTCATACGGATCACCGAAAATGCCGCCGCATCTGCGACACAGGATGGCCTTGTCGTTGCGGCTGGCAAGTGTCAGTTTGCCTGCCGGTGTACGGCTGAACAGGAGCAGGCTGCGTGGACCTTCGTCGTTTGTCGTGTCGTCGGCCTCGACTACCAGAACGGTCTCTTTTCGACCATCCCGGTTGAGGTCTACCTCATCAAGGCTGAGTACGCTGTAACCTTTCTGGACAAAAGGGCGCAGTTCTGCTGGCAGTGTCTCAGCGGCGTAACTGCCTGTTGCCAACAGTAAGGCCAGCAGCGCCGCCATGCGGGACAAGGTTGGCCGCAACAGGCTCATACCCACTCCCGTACCGGCAGGAAGTCGCTGTACAGCGCCGCTTCCGGGCTGCCGGCTTCCGGCTGGTAGCCGTACTCCCAGCGCACCAGCGGCGGCATCGACATCAGGATCGATTCGGTGCGGCCGCCGGTCTGTAGCCCGAACAGCGTGCCACGGTCCCACACCAGGTTAAATTCGACGTAACGGCCACGGCGGTAGAGCTGGAACTGGCGCTCGCGCTCGCCCCACGGTGTGTCCTTGCGCCGCGCCAAGATCGGCAGGTAGGCATCAAGGAAGCCGTTGCCGACCGCCTGCATGAAGGCGAAGCTGGTGGCGAAATCCGGCTGGTTGAGGTCGTCGAAGAACAGGCCGCCGACGCCGCGTGCCTCGTCGCGGTGTTTAAGATAGAAGTACTCGTCGCACCATTTTTTGTACTTCGGGTAGCTGTCCTCGCCGAACGGCGCGCACAAGTCGCGTGCCACCGTGTGCCAGTGCACCACGTCGTCGACATTGCCGTAATAGGGGGTGAGGTCGAAGCCGCCGCCGAACCACCATACCGGCGCCTCGCCGTCTTTCTCTGCGATGAAGAAGCGCACATTGGCGTGGCTGGTCGGCACGTAGGGGTTTTCCGGGTGGATCACCAGCGACACGCCCATCGCCTCGAAGCGGCGGCCGGCCAGCTCCGGGCGGTGCGCGGTGGCGGAGGCCGGCAGCGCCGGGCCGGTGACGTGCGAGAAATTGACGCCGGCCTGCTCGAACACCGCGCCGCCGCTCAGCACGCGGCTGATGCCGCCCCCGCCGAGACCGGTGTCGCCGCGCTGCCAGCTGTCGGCGACGAAGCGGGCGCCACCGTCGGCGCCTTCCAGCCCGGCGCAGATGCGGTCTTGCAGCTCAAGCAGGAAAGCCTTCACTTGATTGGCGTGGGGGTGGCTCATCGCAGTATCCTGAATTCATCAACAAGCGCTGATTGTAGCAAAACCGCCTGACGGGGCTGGCAATGATCGATCTCAACAGCTGGGGTACGGCAAGCGGGTCGCCATCGCGCGGTATCCGTGGCGGCGCGCCACGAGTGGCATCCTGCCGACCTCGCGCTGTTGTCGCAGGTGCCGCGCTGGCTTGCCGAGGTCGGCGTACGCTTGTCCCATCGCACACGATAGCCGGCGGGCTGCCTTTTTGTGGCCGCTGCCGGCGCGTGGCAGCCGGTTGAGGCATGAATTTAATTCATGAAACGACCGGATAATTCATTTGCCGGCCACGGCGGCAGTTCTTAAGCTGAACTCACCATAACAAGCGCCGTGCCGTGTTTTCTGGCGGCCAACCCTGCTTGCCCCCTTACCGATGAGTGTCCGCCGATCATGAAAAAAATACTTGCCCTGAGCTGTCTGTTTGCCGCCTTTCATCTCCAGGCGCAGCCGCTGCGCATCGCCACCGATGTCAGCTACCCGCCGTTTTCCAAGCAGAACCCGGATGGCAGCATTGTCGGCTTCGATGCCGACATCGCCCGCGCACTGTGCGACAAGATGAAGGCGGAGTGCGAGCTGAGCGCGCACGACTTTGACGGCATTATCCCTGGCCTGCAGGCGAAGAAGTACGAGTTGGCAATTGCCTCGATGAACATCTCGCCGGACCGCGCCAAGGTGGTCAGCTTCAGCGACATGTACTTCAACATTCCGGGGCGGCTGATCGCCAAGGAAGGCACGCCGGTGAGCGGTGAGTGGTTCAAGGGCAAGCGCATCGGCGTGCTGCGCGGCGCGATCCAGATGAAGGAATCGTCGGAGAAGTGGGGCCGCAACGGCGCGCAGATCAAGGGCTACGGCAAGATCACCGACGCCTTCCTCGACCTGAAGGGTGGCCGCCTGGATTACGTCTACGTCGATGCCACCATCGGCGAGGCCGACTTCCTGAAGACGCCGTTCGGCAAGGGCTTCGCCTTCGTCGGCCCGGTGTTCAACGATCCGAAGTACTACATGGGCTCCGGCATCGCCATCCAGAAGGGCAACAAGGAGTTGCTGGCCAAGGTCAACGCCGCGCTGAAGGCGATCCTGGCCGACGGCACCTACCGCAGCATCGAGCGCCGCTACTTCAGCTACGACATCTACCCGCACAAGCACTGAGCCAGGATTACGGTTACGACCGGCCCCGCCGTGAGCGCGCGGGGTCGGTGGTCGTGTCGTGATTCCCCGTGTGTGCCAGGGTTGGCCGCGGCGCGCCACGGCTTGACTGGTGCGGCTGGCTGCCAGGCTGGGCTCCCTTGTCGCCGCTAGCGATGCTGGCGGCGACATAAAAAAACCCGCCATGAAGGCGGGCAAATGCACACGAGGACTATACAGAACAGCAGGAAATCAGAAGCGGTAACCCAGGCCGACTTTCAGCGCGCCGACCGGCGCGGTATCGGTGATGTCTTTGTGGCCGATATTGCCGATGCCTTCATATTCGACACGGGCGGACAGGTTCTTGTCGAGGTGGTAGGCGGCGCCCACGCCCAGCCCCATGCCGAAGCTGCTGTCCTTGCTGCTGGCCAGCGCGGCCGAGCCGCTGTTGAACTTGCTGCGGATGTGGTTGGCGGACACCTTGCCGTAGACTTCAAACTGCTGGGTTACCGGGATGATGCCAAGTGCAGCGACACGAAAAGTGTCGTAGTCCAGGCTGCCGGCACCGTTCAGGCCGGTGGCGTCGCCGTGGCGCAGATAGCTGCCCTCGACTGCGAAGTTGTCATTGATACGCTGGCCGACACCGATCTCGACCATGCCGGAGGTGGCATCGTCGTCGTTGACCTTGCGGTCGCTGACGCCGGCGCGGTTGGCGGCGCCGTCTTTCAGTGTCCACTGGTTGGCGGAGATGCCGACATTACCGAACACGTAGTTGCCGGTTTCTGCGGCGAAGGCGGTGCTGGCGGTAGCGGCAAACAGGGTAGCGACAAGCAGTTTCTTCATGATGGACTCCGTTTCACGGTGAGTGAGGTTGATGAGTCCATTCTGCGTGCCGCCGCCGCGCAACACTATGGCGCTTGCGTACGCCGACTGTGTGGCTGCTGTGCGTTTATGTGACGCTTTGTGACGGCGCGCCGCCGGCCGGGTGTAGTGGCAGCGTCAACCCGAAGCGGGCGCCGCCTTGCGGCGACTGGGCGATCCACGCCTTGCCGCCGTGGTGGTGGGCGATCAGGCGCACGAAGGACAGGCCGAGGCCGTAGCCGCCGGTGGCGCGGTCACGCGAGCGGTCGAGGCGCTGGAACGGATCGAAGATGCGCTCGCGCTCCTTTTCCGGGATGCCCGGCCCGTCGTCGTCGACGGTGATGACCAGCTGGCCGTGTTCGACCGCCACCGTCATGCACACCTGCTGCCGCGCGTACTTGAAGGCGTTCAGCAGCAGGTTGCGGGTGGCGACATACACCAGGCGGCGGTCGAAGGTGGCTTCGCCGCGTGCGCAGTCCAGCGTCAGCTGCAGCAAGGTTGGCCGCAACGGCTGCACCAGCTCGATCAGGTCCTCGAACCACTCTTCCAGGTCGATGGTGTCGTACTCCAGCGGCACTTCGCCGCGGTCGAGCTTGGAGTAGCTGAGGCTGACGTTGATCAGCTCGTCCAGCTCCTGCATGTCGCGCTCCATGCCGTCACGGTAGCCGCGGCGTTCGTCGTCGGATTCCGCCTCGTCCATCATGGTCAGCCCGAAGCGCAGCCGTGCCACCGGCGTGCGCAGCTCGTGGGCAATCGCGTGCGCCAGCGCCTGCCGCGTCTCCATCTGCGTTTCCAGCTTTTCCGCCATGCTGTTGAGCTGGCGCTGCAGCGGCGAGAACAGCGGGCTGCGCGCCGCCGGCGCCCGTGCGCCGAGATCGCCCTCCGCCAGCCGCAGCGAGGTGTCGCGCAGCGCGGCCAGATCGTGCCAGTGCGGGCGCAGGTTGAGGTAGATCAGCAGCGCCAGCGGCACGCCGAAGAAGGCGAACCACAGCACGAACAGGCCCAGCTCGCTGTGCAGCCAGCCGCCGCCGCTGCCCTGGCTGTCCAGCGGGCCGATCACCAGCAGCTGGCTGGTGCCGGGCAGCGGTGCGTACAGGTTCTGCTGGCTGCTGTCGAGCCAGCTCTGGCCGCTGGCCAGTCGCGCACGCGCCTCTTCGTCGAGGCTGGCTGGCGGCAGCCTGACCAGCGCCAGCGGATAGGCGAACAGCGGCTGCAGCTCGCGCAGGCTGGCGTCGCGCCGTGCCGGAGGCTGGCGCAGCAGCTCGCGCTGGATCAGGCGCACGGTGCCGTCCATCTGCTTCTGCAGCCGTTCGCGCTCGCTGTTGGCGGACAGCACGATCAGCAGCAGCACGAAGCCGAGCAGCAGCACGAACTGCAGCAGCATGGTCTGCGCGAAGTAGCGCGCGAACATGCGCGCCATGCTCAGCGGCGCTCTCACTCCCAGTCGCTCCGCGAGAACAGGTAGCCCTTGCCGCGCACGGTCTTGATGCGGGTCGGTGTTTCCGGGTTGTCGTCCAGCTTCTTGCGCAGGCGCGAGATGCGGGCGTCGATGGAGCGGTCGAGGCCATCGAAGCCGATGCCACGCAGCTGGTTCATGATGTCGTCGCGCGACAGGATTTCGCCGGCGTGGCTGGCCAGCAGCCACAGCAGGTCGAATTCGGCGGTGGTCAGCTCCAGCGACTGCGCGTTGAGCACCGCCTCGCGCGTGCTCTGACAGATGCTGAAACGGCCGAAGCCGAGCTTGTCCTGGTCGCCGTTGTCGTCACCGCCGCTGTCGCTGCGGCGCAGCAGGGCGCGGATGCGCGCCAGCAGGCGGCGCGGCTCTACCGGCTTGGCCAGATAGTCGTCGGCACCCAGCTCCAGGCCGAGGATCTCGTCGATCTCCTCGTCGCGGGCGGTCATCATCAGGATGCGTCCCGGGTAGCGGTGGCGCACCGCGCGGCAGACTTCAAAGCCGTCCTTGCCCGGCAGCATCACGTCGAGAATCACCAGGTCGGGCATGATCTCGATGATGCGTTCGGCAGCGCCGTCGCCGTGGGCATGGTGCTGGATGTCGTAGCCGTTCTTGCGCAGGTAGCTGCTGACGAGGTCGGCCAGGCGCTGATCGTCCTCGATCAGCAACAGACGTTGGTTCATGGCAGATCCTTGTGGGGTGACTGGCCGGTTATACCGCAATTCCGCCAGTAGGCAAAACAGCCCGCGGTGGGCGGGCTGTGCGGTGGCAGATGGCCGGCGCGGGCAGGGACGGCTGCCGGCACCGGCCTGGCGCGGCGCGCGTTACAGCCAGAAGTCCTGGCGGGTGCGGTGTGCTTCCAGCAGGCGCTGGAACACGCCGGGATCCTTGGTGTAGGTCATTTCGCCGCTGGCCGGACGGTAGAAGTCGAGCAGGCGCGACACCCAGAAACGCAGTGCCGCGGCGCGCAGCATCACCGGCCATGCCTTGCGTTCCTCTGCGGTCAGCGGCCGGATGCTCTGGTAGCCGGCAATGATGGCGCGCGCCAGCCCGGCATCGATCTCGCCCTGTGCATCGCGCGCCCAGTCGTTGAGCGCGATGGCGAGGTCGTACAGCAGGATGTCGTTGCAGGCGTAGTAGAAGTCGATGAAGCCGGCGATTTTGTCGCCATCCATCAGCACGTTGTCCTTGAACAGGTCGGCGTGGATCACCCCCTGCGGCAGGAAATCAAAGCGGTGGCTGTCCTGGAACGCGACTTCGCTGCGCAGGCTGGCGGCGTCCGCGGCCGGCAGCTGCGGATACAGCGAGGTGGCGGTGCGGCTCCACCATTCCGGGCCGCGCGGGTTGTGCATGCGGCGCGGGAAGGTGCTGCTGGCCTTGTGCATCTGCGCCAGCATCTCGCCGATGGCGTGGCACTGCGCCGCGTTCGGCTGCTCGATGTCGTGGCCGTCGAGGCAGCTGACCAGGCACGCCGGCTTGCCGGCCAGCAGCGAGGCAAACTGGTCGTTGTGGTCGGCAATCGGCGCCGGACAGGCAACACCGTGTCGCGCCAGGTGGCTCTTCAGCTCCAGGAAGTAGGGCAGCTCGTCCAGCTGCAGCACCTCGAACAGCGTCAGTACATAGCGGCCGTGGGTGGTGGTGACAAAGTAGTTGGTGTTGGTGACACCGGCCACAATGCCTTTCAGCTCGACCAGCTCGCCCAGCGCATAGCGCTGCAGCCACTGTGCCAGCTCTGCGGTCGAGACCGAGGTATAAACCGACATGCCCGCTCCTCAGAAGGTCAGCAGGACCCACTGCGGCACCACCAGGCGCTGCGACGGGTCGATGCGTTTCATCTGGCCGTTACCCTCGTCGTCACGCAGGTAGTACGGTGGCGCGTTTTTCGGCGTCACTTTCAGCAGGTAGAGGCGACCGTTGAGACGGTATTCCTCGATGCTGTTGTCGCCGTCCTGGATGATGCGGACTTCCGGCTCTGCCATGGCATCGGCGGCAATGGTCGGCGGTGGCGGCAGCACCGCGGCGGGGGTATCGGCCAGCGCCGGCAGGGCGATGGCGGCCAGCACGGCCAGAATCAGGCGGGACATGGTGTTTCCTTGGTTGTCGGCGCTGGCGGGCAGCGCCGGTCGGCAAATATTACAGATTGAGCAGCTGTTCGCGTTCTTCCGGCAGGGCCTCGAAGCCGCGGGTTTCGTAAAAGGTGAAGATGGTTTCCACGATCTGCTGCGGGTCGTCGATCAGCTGCAGCAGGTCGAGGTCATCGGCGTTGATCAGGCCGTCGCCGATCAGGCGCTGGCGCACCCAGTCGAGCAGGCCGCTCCAGAACTCGCCGCCACACAGGATGATCGGCATCTTGCGCGTCTTGCCGGTCTGGATCAGCGTCAGCGCCTCGAACATTTCGTCCAGTGTACCAAAGCCGCCGGGCATCACCACATAGGCCAGTGCATGTTTGACGAACATCACCTTGCGGCTGAAGAAGTGGTCGAACTTCAGGCTCAGGTCCTGGTACTCGTTGGGGCGCTGCTCGTGCGGCAGCACGATGTTGAGGCCGACCGACGGGCTGTTGCCGTAATAGGCGCCCTTGTTGGCCGCCTCCATGATGCCGGGGCCACCACCGGAAATCACCGCAAAGCCGGCGTCGGATAACAGGCGGGCAATGTCCTCGGTCAGCTTATAATAGCGATGATCGCGCGGCGTCCGTGCGCTGCCAAAAATACTTACAGCTGGACTGATCTGTTGCAGTTCTTCTGCCGATTCAACAAATTCCGACAGAATTTTCATCACATGCCAGGCTTCGCGCGAGCGGAAACGCTGCATCATCGCGTAGCGGTCGCTGGTTTGCGGTAATTTATCGGACAAGCTCATATCTGCCCCTTTTCTTATGAAAACCTTGTTATTGATTGACGGCTCTTCTTATTTGTACCGAGCCTTCCATGCGATGCCCGACTTGCGCTCACCCACCGGCGATCCGACCGGTGCCATCTACGGCATGGTCAACATGCTGCGCCGGCTGGAGAAGGAAGTGCAGTTCGATTATAGCGCCTGCATTTTCGATGCTAAAGGTAAGACTTTCCGCGACGAGCTGTACCCGGAGTACAAGGCCAACCGTCCGTCGATGCCGAGTGACCTCGCCGCGCAGGTCGTCACCGTGCACGAGGTGGTGCGTGCCAGCGGCTGGCCGCTGCTGATGGTGGACGGGGTGGAGGCCGACGACGTGATCGGCACCCTGGCCCGTACCGCGGAGGCCGCCGGCATGCGGGTGATCGTGTCCACCGGCGACAAGGACATGGCGCAGCTGGTGACGCCGGCGGTGACGCTGGTCAACACCATGACCAACGAGCTGCTGGACGAGGCCGGGGTGAAGGAGAAATTCGGCGTGCCGCCGAGCCTGATCATCGACTACCTGACGCTGATCGGCGACAAGGTCGACAACGTGCCCGGCGTCGACAAGTGCGGCCCGAAGACGGCGGTGAAATGGCTGGAAGAGTACGGCACGCTGGCCGGGGTCATCGCACAGGCGGACAAGGTCGGCGGCAAGGTCGGCGACAACCTGCGCGCGGCGCTGGCGTGGCTGCCCAAGGGGCGCGAGCTGATCACCATCAAGTGCGACGTGCCGCTGGCGGACGAGATGCCGCAGGGCATGGCCAGCCTGCTGCATGGCAGCAAGGACAATGCGCGGCTGGCGGAGCTGTTTGCCGCCTGCGGCTTCCGTACCTTCCTGCGCGAAGTCAGCGAGCCGGCGGCCGATACCGCCACGCCGGTAGCAACGCGGGCGCAGCCGGCGCTGCATACCAGCGGCGACCTGTTCGGCGACGACAGCGCGGCGGTGCCGGATGCCGTTGCCGCGAGCGAATCCGCTGCCGCCGCCATCGCACGCCACTACGACACCATTCTCAGTAGCGAGCAGCTGGACGAGTGGCTGCAAAGGTTGGCCGCGGCCGAGGTGGTGTCGCTGGATACCGAGACCACCAGTCTCGACCAGATGCAGGCGCGGCTGGTCGGCATCAGCTTCTCGGTGGCAGCGGGGCAGGCCGCCTACCTGCCGCTGGCGCACCGCGGCCCGGACGCGCCGCAGCAGCTGGACTTCGACGCCACGCTGGCCAAACTCAAGCCGTGGCTGGAGGACGCTAGCAAGAAAAAGCTGGGGCAGAACCTGAAGTACGACCGCCACGTGTTTGCCAACCACGGCATCACCCTGCGCGGCGTGGCCGACGACACGCTGCTGGCCTCCTACGTGATCGAGAGCCACGAACGCCACGGCATGGACGAGCTGGCGCGCCGTCACCTGAACGAAACCACGGTCAGCTACGAGGAAATCTGTGGCAAGGGCGCCAAGCAGATCGGCTTTGCCGAGGTGGCGGTGGAGGTTGCGGCCAACTACGCGGCCGAGGACGCCGACATCACCCTGCGCCTGGCGCAGCACTTCGCGCCGCTGCTGAGCGGCAAGCTGGCCGAGGTCTACCGCGACATCGAGCTGCCGGTGGCGGAGGTGTTGTTCGCGATGGAGCGCAACGGCGTGCTGATCGACCGCGAGCAGCTGGCGGCGCAGAGCCACCAGCTGGGCAGCGAGATGCTGCGCCTGGAGCAGGCCGCCTACGCGCAGGCCGGCCAGCCGTTCAACCTCAATTCGCCGAAGCAGCTGCAGGAAATCCTGTTCGGCAAGCTCGGCATCGCCACCAAGGGCGTGCGCAAGACGCCGAGCGGCGGCTTTTCCACCGACGAAGAAGTGCTGGAAAAACTGGCACTGGATCACCCGCTGCCGAAGCTGATCCTGCAGTACCGTGGCCTCGCCAAGCTGAAGTCCACCTACACCGACAAACTGCCGACGCTGATCAATCCACAGACCGGCCGCGTGCACACCACTTATGCACAGGCGGTGGCGATTACCGGGCGCCTCGCCAGCTCCGACCCCAACCTGCAGAACATCCCGGTGCGCACCGCCGAGGGCCGCCGCGTGCGCGAGGCCTTCATCGCCGCGCCCGGCCACGTGATCGTTTCAGCCGACTATTCGCAGATCGAGCTGCGCATCATGGCGCACCTGTCCGGCGACGCCGGCATGCTGGCGGCGTTTGCCAGCGGCGAGGACATCCACAAGGCCACCGCCGCCGAGGTGTTCAGCACCCCGCTGGCGGAGGTCAGCACTGAGCAGCGCCGCGCCGCCAAGGCCATCAACTTCGGCCTGATCTACGGCATGGGTGAATTCGGCCTTGCCTCGCAGCTGGACATCAGCCGCGACGCCGCCAAGCTGTATATCGACAGCTACTTCCGCAAATACCCCGGCGTCGCCGAGTACATGCAGCAGACGCGCGATGCGGCGCGCGAGCAGGGCTATGTCGAGACCGTGTTCGGCCGCCGCCTGTACCTGCCGGAGATCCGCGCCGCCAACCAGGCACGTCGCGCCGGTGCCGAGCGTGCCGCGATCAACGCGCCGATGCAGGGCACCGCCGCCGACCTGATCAAGCTGGCGATGATCGCGGTGCAGGACTGGCTGCTGGCCAAGCGGCTGCAGAGCAAACTGATCATGCAGGTGCACGATGAACTGGTGCTGGAAGTGGCGGAAAGCGAACTGGCGCTGGTGCGGGAAAAACTGCCGCAGCTGATGGCCGGCGTCGCCGCGCTGAAGGTGCCGCTGCTGGCGGAAGTCGGCGTCGGCAGCAGCTGGGAGAGCGCACACTAGACGCGCGCAGGTCTTCCCCGTATGGCAAAAGGTTGGCTGCAACAGCGCACGCTGTTGCGGCCAACCTTTTTTGCAATCGCGCCGCTTAGCGCGTGCTCACGAGCTCGCGCGAGACAAGGCGAAAACGGCTGGGGAAGCGGCGTTTATCCAGATATAAACAAGCATGCCGAAGCCGTTTTTAAGCCAGTATCGCCCCCGTAGAGATCAGTTGCAGCCGATCGTGAACAGGCGCTTACAGCGACTCGGCGACGCAGACGCGGTTGCGGCCCTTGGCCTTGGCCTGGTACAGCGCCTGGTCGGCGTGGCGGATCAGCTCGCTCAGCTCGCGGCAGGCCGGCGACAGCGAGGCGACGCCGATGCTGACCGTGATCGGGATGGTGTGGTCCTGATGCGCGATCGGCAGCGCGGCGATGGCGTTGCGCAGCCGTTTCGCCACCACCAGCGCCTCGCTGGCCGGGGTATCGGGCAGGATGGCGGCAAACTCCTCGCCGCCCATGCGGCACACCAGGTCGCTGGCGCGCAGCGTGCTCTTCACGCACTGGGCGAAGGCCTGTAGCACCACGTCGCCGCCCTCGTGGCCGTGGCCGTCGTTGACGCGCTTGAAGTGGTCGATGTCCATCATCAGCAGGCTGAACGGCTTGCCGAGGTAGCGCGCCTCCTTGAAACGCTGCGAGGCGAGGTCGAGGAAGTGGCGGCGGTTGGCAAGGCCGGTCAGACCGTCCTGCGTCGCCAGCCGGTACAGCGCGGTGGCGCGCTGCTCCTGCTGGATGGCAATCGCCATCAGGTGCGAGGTGCGGCGCACGATGTCCAGTGCTTGCGAATCCGGCGCGCAGGGGCGGTCGTGGTAGAGGCCGAAGGTGCCGAGCACCTTGCCGTCCTGCGCCAGGATGGGCAGCGACCAGCAGGCGTGCAGCCGGTGAGCGGCGGCCAGCTCGCGGTAGTCCTGCCACAGCGGATCGCTGGCGATGTCGCTGACGATCACCATCTCGCCGCGCTGCGCGGCGGTGCCGCAGGAGCCGATGCCTTCACCAATGCGCAGGCCGTCGATCGCCTCCTTGTATTCGCTGGCCAGCGATGGCGCCGCCGCCAGGTATAGCCGTTCGCCGGCTTCGTCCAGCAGCATGATGCTGCACATCGCGCCACTGAGCTGGTTCTCGATCATCTGGCAGGTCCAGCCCATCACTTCCTGCAGCGGCCGGTCGTTGGCAATCATCTCCAGCAGCCGGTTCTCGTCGGCTTCCCACAGCCGGGTGGCGTGCTGCTCGCTGATGTCGCGGTCGATGCTGAGCAGCGACTGCAGCTGGCCGGCGTCGTCGAACTCCGGCAGCAGCCTCGACTCGAACACGTAGAGCCGCTGCGGCAGGCTCAGCTCGCTGATGAAACGCTGCGGCTTGCCGCTGGCGATCACCTGCTGCGCATTGTGGCGGATGGCATCCTTCAGCTGCGCGGGCAGGCGCCGTTCTTCCAGCGTGCGGCCGATGTGTTCCGCTGCCGGTGTCGGCGAGAAGTTGCTCAGCGTGTTGTTGATGAAGCGGCAGCGCAGCTCGAGGTCGTAGCGGGTGATGATGTCCGGTGAATTGTCGACCAGAGTGCGGAAGGCATGACGGTCCTCGCGCACGCTGATCAGCCAGCCGTCGCGCAGCGGCGTGACCAGCCACTCCAGCAGCAGGCCGTGCGCCGGCAGCGTCAGTCCCTTGTTGTCGGGCTGATCAAGGCGCTGCTGCACCGCTTGCGGCAGCAGCGTGGCCGGCAGCGGGCTGCCGACGGTGGGCAGCGGGTTGCCGTGGCAGGCGATGCTGAAACGCTCGCTGACGAAGACGACCTGTCGCGACAGGTCAAGCAGCAGGTAACCGGCCGGCAGCGCGCTGAGGACGGTTTCGAGAGTGGCTTGGGCGAACACGTTGTGCTCCTGCGAGCCATGGCCGCGCGGCGGGCAATGGCAAATCCGGAATAATGTTTGAAGCATAGTACCTGAATGCCATGGCCGGTGATATCCGCTGCAGGGCGTAGTGCCGAGGGCGGGCATCGCCAACCGGCGCCGGCTGGAGTATTCTGCCATGGTCAGCTACAGGAGCATTCCGTGGAGTATTTTCCGATTTTCATGCGCCTTGCCGGCGAGCCGTGCCTGCTGGTCGGCGGCGGCGAGGTGGCGGTGCGCAAGGCGCGCCTGCTGCAATCGGCCGGCGCCCGGCTGACGGTGGTGGCGCCGCAGCTGGTGCCGGAGCTGGCCGCGATGGCGGCCGCCGGCGAGGTGTGCCATATCGACGCCTGTTTCCAGCCGGCACAGGTCTGCGGCCAGCGGCTGGTGGTGGCCGCCACCAACGAGCGCGAGGTCAACCGCCTGGTGTCGCAGACGGCGCAGGCGCTGGGCATTCCGGTCAATGTGGTGGATGACCCCGAGCTGTCCAGCTACATCACGCCGGCGATCGTCGACCGCTCGCCGCTGGTGATCGCGGTATCGACCGGCGGCGGCGTGCCGGTGCTGGCGCGGCTGATCCGCGCGCGACTGGAAAGCCTGATCCCGGCCGGTTTCGGCCGTCTGGCGCAGTTTGCCGCGCGTTTCCGCGACCAGGTCAAGGCGCGCTTCGGCAATGTCGAGGAGCGGCGGGCGTTCTGGGAGGCGGTGCTGGAAGGGCCGCTGGCGGAGCAGGTGATGAACGGCGACGAGCGCGCCGCCGAGGCCGACCTGCTGCAAAGGTTGGCCGCAGGCGATAGCACGCCGTCCGGCGCGGTGTACCTGGTCGGTGCCGGCCCCGGCAACCCCGACCTGCTCACCTTCCGCGCCCTGCGCCTGATGCAGCAGGCCGACGTGGTGCTGTACGACAATCTGGTGGCGCCGGAGCTGATGGAGCTGGTACGCCGCGATGCGGAACGCATCTTCGTCGGCAAGCAGCGCGCCAACCACACCATGCCGCAGGAAGAGATCAACACCCTGCTGGTGCGCCTAGCGCAAGAGGGCAAGCGCGTGCTGCGGCTGAAGGGCGGCGATCCGTTCACCTTCGGCCGTGGCGGCGAGGAAATCGAGCTGCTGGCCGAGCACCGCATCCCGTTCGAGGTGGTGCCCGGCATCACCTCGGCCAGTGGTGCCGCCGCCTACGCCGGCATCCCGCTGACCCACCGCGATCACGCGCAGGCGGTGGTGTTTGTTACAGGTCATAAAAAAGACGGTAGCATTCAGCTAGACTGGCCGGCACTGACGCGCCCGGATCAGACGGTGGTGGTATATATGGGGCTGGCGATGGCGGCCGAGATCTGCGACACCTTCATCGCGCACGGCAAGGCGGCGACCACGCCGGCGGCGGTGGTGCACCGTGCCACCACCGCGCAGCAGCGTACCGTGGTCGGCACGCTGGCCAGCCTGCCGGCCAAGATCGCGCAGAGCGGCATCGCCTCGCCGGCGCTGATCATCGTCGGCGACGTGGTGGCGCTGTCGTCGCGGCTGGGCTGGTTTCGTAGCGTCGAGGAAGTGGCGGTAACTCCCGACGCGCAGCAGTGAATCCAGGGCGGTGACGGCGCGGTACCGTCACCACGTCATAACGAGGACAATACCGGCTCGTCCGGAGCAAGACAATCATGGTAGGTGTACTGATCATTTCGCATGGCGAGCTGGGCTTGTGCCTGGCCGACTGTGCACGGCACGTGCTGGGGCGCGTGCCGGACAATCTGGCCATCCTCGGCGTCGAGAAACAAGACAATCCCGACGCACGGCTGCTGGACGCGCAGGCATTGATCGACAAGATCAATGACGGCAGTGGCGTGCTGGTGTTAAGCGACATGCTCGGCGGGACGCCTTGCAATATTGCCAGCCGCTTGCGTCAGCGCGGCGTGGTGGAGGTCGTTGCCGGCGTCAACCTGCCGATGCTGGTGCGCGCGCTGAGCTACAGCGCGCAGCCGCTGGAGGTGGTGGTCAGCAAGGCGATTACAGGGGGACTGGAAGGCGTGTACTACGTCATTCCCGAGGGAAAAGAATGAAAACACAGCAAATCGAGATCATCAACAAGCTGGGCCTGCACGCGCGCGCCTCCAGCAAGTTCACCCAGACCGCCAGCCGTTTCAAGGCCGAAGTCTGGATCGCGCGCAACGGCCGCCGCGTCAACGGTAAGAGCATCATGGGGGTGATGATGCTGGCGGCAGCGAAAGGCTCGCAAATCGAGCTGGAAACCAATGGCGAGGACGAGGATCTCGCGATGGCGGCCTTGGTCGAACTGATCAACAACCGCTTTGACGAGGCGGAATAACCGCCCGCAACAAGAACAGGTACCGGACAGGGGAGAGGGCGCAACATGAGCATCGTTTTGCACGGGGTACCGATCGGTGGCGGCATTGCCATCGGCCGTGCCCACTTGCTGTCGCAAAGCATGGATGACGTGGTGCATTACAGTATCGATGACCACGAAATCGCGGCAGAACAGCAGCGTTTCGACCAGGCGGTGCGGGCTACGCGCAAACAGCTGGAAATGCTGTGGGGCAGCATCCCGGAGAACGCCCCGGCCGAGCTGGGGGCGTTCCTGTCGCTGCACATCATGCTGCTGTCGGACGTGACCCTGACGCGCGACCCGCGCGAACTGATTGCCAGCCTGCGCTGCAACGCGGAGTGGGCGCTGAAACAGCAGTGCGACACCCTGATCGAGCAGTTCGACGCCATCGAGGAAGACTACCTGCGCGAACGCAAGCACGACGTGCTGCAGGTGGTGGAGCGGGTGTTCAAGAACCTCGGCGGTCACACCACCGAGCTGCAGCTGTCGGAAGGGCTGGACGGCGACGCCATCCTGGTGGCGCACGACCTGTCGCCGGCCGACATGGTCTACTTCAAGGATTCCAACGTCGCCGCCTTCGTTACCGATGTCGGCGGCGCCACCAGTCATACCGCCATTCTCGGCCGCAGCCTCGACCTGCCGTCGGTGATCGCGCTGCACCACGCGCGCGAGCTGGTGCGCGAGGACGAGCTGATCATCGTCGACGGCCAGCAGGGTGTGCTGCTGATCAACCCGGAACCGACGGTGCTGGCCGAGTACCGCCGCCGGCAGCGGGCCTGCGTCGAGGCGCGGCGCAAGCTGTCCAGCATCCGCAATACCGATGCCATCACCGAGGACGGCACCCCGATCGAGCTGCTGGCCAATATCGAGCTGCCGCAGGATGCGGCCAACGTGCTGCAAGCCGGCGCCGTCGGCGTCGGCCTGTTCCGCAGCGAATTCCTGTTCCTCGGCCGCGACAACCTGCCGTCGGAGGACGAGCAGTTCGACGCCTACCGCATGGTGGCGGAGCTGACCGGCGGCGCGCCGGTGACGGTGCGCACCATGGACCTCGGTGCCGACAAGAGTCCGCGCTGGCTCAATCACCAGCTGGCGGAAAACCCGGCGCTGGGGCTGACCGGCATCCGCCTGTGCCTGGCCGAGCCGCTGATGTTCCGCGCCCAGCTGCGCGCACTGCTGCGCGCCTCGGCCTTCGGCAAGATCCGCATCCTATTCCCGATGATCAACAGCCTGGGCGAGCTGAAGCAGTCGCTGACTCAGCTGGAGTACGCCAAGGCCGAGCTGCGCGCCGAAGGCATCGCCTTTGCCGAGGCGGTGGAAGTCGGCGCCATGATCGAGATCCCGTCGGCGGCGCTGGTGGTGGGCAGCTTCATCAAGCATGTCGACTTCCTCTCCATCGGCACCAACGACCTGATCCAGTACACGCTGGCGATCGACCGCAACGACGACACCGTCAGCCACCTGTACGATCCGATCCATCCGGCGGTGCTGAAGCTGATCTCCTACACCATCAAGACCGCCAGCAAGGCCGGGGTGCCGGTATCGGTGTGCGGCGAGATGGCCGGCGACGCGCGCCTGACCCGGTTGCTGCTGGGCATGGGCTTGCGCCGCTTCTCGATGCACCCGGCCAACCTGCTGGACGTGAAGCAGCAGGTACTGTCCAGCCACCTCGATGAAGTGGGACCGCACGTCGCGCGCATGCTTCGCAGCGAAGACCCTGATAGAATCGCCGATCTTCTGCAACAACTGAATGCCGGGCCGGACGCCTGATCCGGCTTTTTTCTTTTCTATGCTCAAAGACGCTATCGATCTGTCCGCCGTGCGCCGCGTGCTTGTCATCAAGCTGCGCCACCACGGCGACGTGCTGTTGTCGTCACCGGTGCTGTCGGTGCTGAAGACGCACGCGCCGCATGCCGAGATCGACGCGCTGGTGTATCACGACACCCGCGACATGCTGTCCGGCCATCCGGCGCTGTCGCAGCTGTTCACCATCGACCGGCAGTGGAAAAAGCTCGGTCTGCGTGGGCAGCTGGCCGCCGAGTGGCAGTTGCTAGCCGGGCTGAAAGCCCGCCACTACGATCTGGTGATCCAGCTGACCGAACACAAGCGTGGTGCCTGGCTGAGCCGCGTGCTGCGGCCGCGCTGGGCGGTGGCGCCGGGCGGCAATTTCGGCAAGTTCTTTGCCAACAGTTTCAGCCATCGTTACCCGGTGATCAGCGGCAATCGCCGCCATACCGTCGAAATCCACCTCGATGCCTTGCGCCGCCTCGGCATCTATCCGGCAGCCGACGAGCGCCGGCTGCGGCTGGTGGCGGGCGAAGCGGCCCAGCAGAGCGTGCGCCAGAAACTGGCGGCGCAGGGTGTCAGCGGCCGTTATCTGGTCATCCATCCGACCTCGCGCTGGCTGTTCAAAACCTGGCCTGCCGCGCGCATGGCGGCATTGATCGAGCAGTTGCGCGCGCAGGGCGAAACGGTGGTGCTGTCGGCGGCACCGGATCCGGCGGAGCTGGCACTGCTGGCCGATATCACCGGCCGGCTGTCGCAACCGGTGGCTTCGCTGGCCGGCCAGCTGAGCCTGAAGGAGCTGGCGGCGCTGATCGACGGCGCGCAGGCTTTCATCGGCATGGATTCGGTGCCGATGCACATCGCCGCGGCGATGCAGACGCCGTGCGTGGCGCTGTTCGGCCCCTCCGGCGACATCGAGTGGGGGCCGTGGCAGGTGGCGCACCGCCTGCTGCGCACCGAGCTGCCCTGCCGCCCGTGTGGCAAGGACGGTTGTGGCGGCGGCAAGCGTAGCGAATGCCTGGAGCTGATCACCGAAACACAGGTACTGGCAGCCTTCAACAGCCTGATGGCCGAGGTCGGCGCATGACGCGACTGGTGATCGTGCGGCAGAAATACAATCCGGCCGGCGGCGCCGAGCGTTTTGTCAGCCGTGCGCTGTCGGCGCTGTCGGCGCAGGGTGGACTGGAAGTGAACCTGATCGCGCGCAAGTGGGAATCGCTTTCCGGTGTGCGCGCCATTGCGGCCAACCCTTTCTATCTCGGCAGCGTCTGGCGCGACTGGGGCTTTGCCTGCGCCGCGCGCCGGATCTGGCAGCGCGAAGGCTTCGAGCTGGTGCAGTCGCACGAGCGCATCGCCGGCTGCGACATCTACCGCGCCGGCGACGGCGTGCACCGCCACTGGCTGCAACTGCGTCGCCGGGTGCTGTCGCGCTGGGGCCGCATTGCCTTGCAACTGAATCCCTACCACCACTACGTGCAGTGGATGGAGCGGCGCATGTTCCTGCATCCGCGCCTGAAAACGGTGATCTGCAATTCGCAGATGGTGAAGCGCGAGATCCAGCACTACTTCGGCTTGCCGGACGCGCGTTTTGCCGTGATTTACAATGGCGTCGATACCGCGGCTTTCCATCCGTCGCTGCGCGAACACCGTGCCACGATGCGTGCACAGTGGCAGATTCCGCCAGCGGCACCGTTGCTGCTGTACGTTGGCTCCGGTTTCGAGCGCAAGGGCGTGGCGCGTGCGCTGCAGGCCATCGTGCCGCACCCCGAGGTGCAGCTGCTGATTGTCGGCAAGGACAAGCACGCCGCGCAGTACCAAAGGTTGGCCGCAACGCTGGGCATCGCGTCGCGTGTACGTTTTGCCGGCGCGCAAAACGACGTCAAGCCGTTTTACGGTATGGCCGACGCCTTCATCCTGCCGACCTTGTATGACCCGTTTCCCAATGTCTGTGTCGAAGCGCTGGCCTGCGGTTTGCCGGTGTTCACCACGCAGCAGTGCGGTGCCGCCGAGCTGATCCGCGACGGCGACAACGGCTGGGTGGCCGATGCGCTGGACGGCGCCACCCTGCGCCAGCAGCTCGGCCAATGGCTGGCCAGCCGTGCCGAGTGGCCAAGCTTGGCCGCGGCGGCGCGGGCCAGTACCGCCGACCTCACGCTGGAGCAGATGGCCGGCCGTTTGCTGGCTTGCTACCGGCGCTTGCTGTGACAGGGCCCGGCTGGCGCCGGGCTGGTTTATAATCGTCTGTTTTATCGTTGGTTTTTCGCATGACAACTCCTTCTGCGGTCAGCAGTTTTGCGCTTTACAAGCGGGTGCTCGGCTACCTGAAGCCTTACTGGAAGGTGTTCATGGTGTCGCTGCTGTCGATGAGTATCGCCGCTGCCACCGAGCCGGCGTTTGCCCGGCTGATGAAACCGCTGATCGACGGCGGCTTCGTCAACAAGGACGGCTCGTCGCTGATCTGGGCACCGCTCGCCATTGTCGGCCTGTTCCTGGTGCGTGGGCTGACCAGCTACATCAACGAATACTCCACCAGCTGGCTGACCGGCCATCTGGTGCAGACGCTGCGCGAAGAGATGTTTGCCAAGCTGGTGCGCCTGCCGGTGAACTACTACGACGACCATCCGTCCGGACGGCTGCTGTCGCGCATCGCCTTTGACGTCAATCTGGTGACCGAAGCCGGTTTCAACGTGATCACAGTCACCGTCAAGGACGGCATCACCATCATCGGCCTGCTCGGCCTGCTGTTCTATACCGACTGGCAGCTGACGCTGATCTGCCTCGCGGTACTGCCGGTGGTGTCGCTGTGCGTGCGCCTGGTCAGCAAGCGCCTGCGCGGCCTGTCGCGGCAGAACCAGCAGAACATCGCGCAGCTGACCCAGGTGCTGGGCGAAACCATCGATTGCCACCGCGTGGTCAAGGTTTATGGCGGCGAAGGTTACGAGGCGCAGCGCTTCCAGCGCACGGCCGAAGCCATCCGTCACAACGGCGTCAAGCAAAGCGCCACCTCGTCGGCCAATACCGGCGTCACCCAGCTGTTCATCGCCTGCGCGCTGGCGGCGATCCTGTATTTCGCCGCGCTGCGTGCCCACAGCGGCAGTTTCACCGCCGGTGACTTCATGTCCTTCCTCACCGCGATGCTGATGCTGTTCGCACCGGTCAAGCGCATCACCAGTATTTCGCAGTCGCTGCAGAAAGGTCTTGCCGCCGCCGAAAGCGTGTTCGGCTTCCTCGACGAGCAGGGCGAACCGGACAACGGCACCCGCCGTCTGCAGGGCACGCGTGGCGAGCTGGCATTTGACAATGTGCAGTTCAGCTACCCCAATGCCGAGCGTCCGGCACTGCAGGACATCCGCTTTGCCATCAAGCCGGGTGAAACGGTGGCACTGGTCGGCTCCAGTGGTAGCGGCAAGACCACGCTGGTTAGCCTGATCCCGCGCTTTTACGAGCCGTCGGCAGGACAGATTACGCTGGACGGCATCCCTCTGACCGACATCGCCCTCGGCAGCCTGCGCCAGCACATCGCGCTGGTTAGCCAGGACGTGGTGCTGTTCAACGACAGCGTGGCGGCCAACATCGCCTATGGCCGCATCGGCGAAGTCAGCCGCGAACAGGTTGTCGACGCCGCCCGCGCCGCCAACGCGCTGGAATTCATCGAGGCGATGCCGCAGGGCTTTGACACCATCATCGGCGAAAACGGTGTGCGCCTGTCCGGCGGCCAGCGCCAGCGGCTGGCGATTGCCCGCGCATTGCTGAAAAACGCGCCGATCCTGATCCTGGACGAGGCAACCAGCGCGCTGGATACCCAGTCCGAGCGTCTGGTACAGGCGGCGTTGGAGAACCTGATGCAGAACCGCACCACACTGGTGATCGCCCACCGCCTGTCCACCATCGAGCACGCCGACCGCATCGTGGTGATGCACCAGGGGCGCATTGCCGAAGTCGGCAACCATGCCGCACTGATCGCGCAGGATGGCCTGTACGCCAACCTGCACCGCCTGCAGTTCAAGGAGCCCGCGCATGACTAAGCCGGTGCTGACCATCGTCCATACCGAATCATCGCTGGGCTGGGGCGGGCAGGAACACCGTACCTTCAAGGAGATGGTCGGCCTGCGCAAGCTGGGCCACCGCATGATCCTGCTGTGCCAGCCCAAGGCCAAGTTCGGCGCCCGTGCGTGCGAGGCCGGCTTCGAGGTATTTGAAGTCCGCATGCGCAACGGCATCGATCTGCCGGCGGCGTGGCGTATGGCGGCCATCATCCGTCGCGTGCAGGCCGATGTGGTCAACACTCACAGCGGCCGCGACAGCATTCTCGGCGGTCTGGCCGGTCTGCTGGCCGGCCGTCTGGTGGTGCGCACCCGCCATCTGGCGCTGCCGATCACCTCGCGTTTCACCTACACCACGCTGCCGCACCATGTCGTCAGTGTCAGCGAGCATGTGCGCCGCTACCTGATGAGCGAGGGCGTGCTGGAGTCGCGCGTGTCTACCGTGTATACCGGCATCGACCCACAGGTGATGCAACTGGATGGGCCGTCCACGCTGCGCGCCGAACTGGGGATTGCCGACAACGCCCGCGTGATCGGCACCGTGGCCATCCTGCGCATGAAAAAGGGGCACCGTTTCATTGTGGAGGCGGCCGACCGCATTCTGGCCGCGCATCCGGACACCCATTTCGTGTTTGCCGGCGACGGCGCGCAGATGGACAACCTCAAGACGCTGATTGCGGCCAAAGGCTTGGCCGCACGCATTCACCTGCTCGGCCTGCGCCGCGACATTGCCAACGTGCTGGCCGGCTGCGATCTGTTCCTGCTGCCGACCGAGCAGGAAGCGCTGGGCACCTCCTATATCGAGGCGATGGCGATGGGCCTGCCGGTGGTGGGCACCAATGTCGACGGCGTGCCGGAAGTGGTCCGCGACGGTCACAACGGCCTGCTGATCGCACCGGGTGATGCCGCCAGTCTGGCCGAAGCGGTCAACCGCCTGCTGGGCGACGACACGCTGCGCCAGCGCATGGCGGGGCGCAGCCGCGAGCTGGTGTCGTCGGTGTTCCACGTCGATACCATGTGCCAGTCGATGCTGGACCTGTATCGTCGCCTGCTGGCACAACGGGGGCAGGGATGAAACAGGCCAAAGCCATTCCGGTACTGATGTACCACCACGTCAGCCCCAGCCCCGGCCTGGTGACGGTCTCGCCGCAGACCTTCGAACACAATATGCGCTGGCTGGCGGAAAATGGCTGGACCACCATCCGTTGCGACGACCTTGCCGGTTTTCTGGCCGGCCGGCCGCTGCCCGACAAAAGTGTGCTGGTCACCTTTGACGACGGTTATCTCGACAACTGGGTCTACGCCCATCCCGTGCTGCAGCGCTACGGCCAGCAGGCCACGCTGTTCACCATTACCGGCTGGATCGGTGACGGTGCGGTGCGTCCGCACGACGGCTGTGGCCAACCCTTGCCGGCCACGCCTGATCACAATGGCTGCAAGCAGGCGGTGGCCGACGGCCGCCACGATGCGGTGATGATGCGCTGGAGCGAGATCGAGGCGGCGCGTGCCGCCGGCACCTTCGAGTTTCACAGTCATACCCACAGCCATGCCCGCTGGGACAAGCTGTGTGCCAGTCGCGAAGACAAGCGCGAACGGCTGGCCGCCGATCTGGCACAGTCGCGTGCCACGCTGCAGGCGCGGCTGGGTTCGGTCAACGATCACCTGTGCTGGCCGCAGGGCTATTTTGACGACGACTACCTGGCCGTGGCCGACGCCGCCGGTTTCCGTCACCTGTACACGGTGGACAAGACGCTCAACACCCGCACCACCTCGCCACGGCACATCGGCCGCATCGTGACCAAGGACCGCCGCGACAGCTGGTTTGGCCGCCGCCTCGGCCTGTATCGCAGCCCGCTACTGGGCCGCGCCTATCTGGCGTTGCGGGGCAAATAATGGGCACCCGCATCCGTGAAAACCTGCTGGCGTGGGGGCTGGGCTTGGCCCGCCGTTTCGACCGCCGCGCGCCGGACCCGGCCGAGCTGGGTACCGTGGCCATCCGCCGCATCCTGGTGATGTCCTGCACCGCCATCGGCGACACGCTGTTATCCACACCGGCCATCCGCAGCCTGCGCCAGCGCTACCCGCAGGCGCGCATCGTGCTGCTGGTCAACGCGCCGTATCACGGTCTGTTTGCCGATAATCCCGACATCGACGACCTGATCGACTACCACGGCGGCTATCGCCGTTTTGTGCGTCTGGCGCTGGCACTGCGCCGCGAGCGTTTCGATCTGGTGGCCATTCTGCATGCCAACGAGCCGCAGGCCACGCCGCTGGCGTATCTGAGCGGTGCCCGCTGGCGCTTCAAGCTGCCCAACAACAGCCGTTTCCGTTTTTTGCTCAGCAATCACCAGCAGGTCAGCAACTGGCGCGATTTCACCCACGGCATTGACCAGCGCCTGGCCGTGGCCGCGCTGGCCGGTGCAGACGGCAGCGACAAGCACATGATCCTGCCGGTATCGGCACAGAACCGCGATGCGGTGGCTGGCTGGCTGCAACAGCAATACGGCATCACCCCGCAGCAGCCGGTGATCGGTTTCCAGGTAGGCGCCTCGACCGCCAGCCGGCGCTGGCGGCCGGAGCGCTATGCCGAGCTGGCGCAGCGCCTGCTTGCGGCCAACCCAAGCTTACGCATCGTGGTGACCGGCTCGCCACAGGAGCGGGCGCTGGCCGATGCCGTTGCCGGCGCGGTCAACGACGCGCGGCTGGTGGTGACGGCAGGGCAGTTGCCGCTGACGCGGATGCCGGCGCTGGTACAGCGTTTTGCCTGTCTGGTGACGCCGGACACCGGCATCATGCACATGGCGATTGCGGTGGGCACGCCGATCGTCGGCCTGTTTGCCGCCGCGCACTGGCACGGCTCCGGCCCGACCACCGAGCTGCAACGCCATATCGTGATCCAGAAACACCGCACCTGCGAACCCTGCCTCGGCAAACGCTGCCGATATGCGGCGCCGCCGTGCATGGACAACATTACGGTTGACGAAGTGCTGGCCGCCTGTGAGCACCAGTTGTCGTTGCAACCGGAGAATTCTCAATGACAACCCGAACCAGAATCCTGTTGCTGGATACCGGCAATGAATGGGGCGGCGGGACCAATAGCCTGTTCGAGCTGCTCAAGCGCATCGATCGCGAGCGTTTTGACATCACCTGCCTGTTTTACCGCGATTACAGCAAGGGCCAGAGCACGCTGTCGCGCGAGCTGGCCGCTATCGGCATGCCGCTGCGGCTGTTACCGCAGCGCAAGCAGCCGCTGTGGGCCAAGCTGGCCAAGGAACTGGCGCGTGGCCTGCTAGCCTGGCATAAGCCCTGGCGCCAGGCCCTGGTCAAGCGCATCGAGCACGCCTGGCGCATTGCGCCCAATGCCGCCGCGATTGCGCGCCAGCTGCGTGACGAGCGCTTTGACCTGCTGTACATGAACAACCAGCCGCGTTCCAACCTGGAAGGCTATCTGGCGGCCGAACAGAGCGGCGTGCCGGTAGTGCAGCATTGCCGCATCGAGCCGCTGATGGATGCCGCCGATGCCGCCATCGTCAACCGGGTGGCCAGCAAGGTGATCGGTGTCTCCAACGGCGTGGTCGGGGCACTGGTTCGTCACGGCGTGCAGCCGGACAAGTGCGTGGCGGTGCTCAACGGCATCGACCCGGCGCAGACCTTGCCGGATGGCGCTGCAGTGCGGGGGACGTTGCTGGTAGGTCGCGAGCACGAAATCGTGCTGGGTGCGGTCGGGCAACTGGTGGAACGCAAGGGGCTGCGCTTCTTGCTGCAGGCGACGGCCGAACTGGTGCGGCGCCAGCTGCCGGTGCGCCTGCTGTTGGTCGGCGACGGCCCGCAGCGCGCCGAACTGGAAAGGTTGGCCGCAAGCCTCGGCATTGCCGGGCAGGTGGTGTTTGCCGGCTTCCAGCCGCAGCCGCTGGCCTATACCGCGGCGATGGACGTCTGCGTGCTGGTGTCGCAAAGCGAGGGCCTGCCGCGGGTGCTGCTGGAGGCGATGCTGCTGGCCAAGCCGGTAGTGGCCTCACGCGTGGTTGGCTCGCAGGAGCTGGTCGCCGATGGCGACAGCGGCCTGCTGGTACCGTATGGCGACAGCGCGGCGCTGGCCGAGGCGCTGGCTAAACTGGTGGCCGATGCCGGCCTGCGTCAGCGCATGGGGCAGGCCGGGGAGGTGCGGGTCAAGGCGCAGTACACCATCGCCCGCTACGTGGCCGGTACCGAGGCCATTCTGGCGGAGGCGGCGCGCAAACCATGATCTACGTGCTGCTGACCTATCTGCTGGCGCCGTGGTGGTGGCTGGCCAAGCGCTTGCAGCGCCGGGGCAAGATCGAGCGCATCCTGCTGGTGCAGACTGCCAAGATCGGCGACATGCTGTGTGCCACGCCGGTGATCCTGGCGCTGCGGCAGCACTATCCCGACGCGCAACTCACCGTGCTGCACGCGCCGGTCACCGGCAAGATCATTGCCGGCCTGAGCGAGGTCGACCACTGCATCGCCATCCGCTCCGACTCCTGGCGCGGCTGGGCGGGGAAATGGCGGCTGGCGCAGCTGATTGCTGGCGGGCGCTACGACCTGGCGGTCAACCTGTCACCGTCGCTACCGATACTGTGCGGGCTGATCTGGTCCGGTGTGCCGCGCACGCTGTCCATCATGCCGACCAAGGTTGGCCGCACGCTGGCCGCGCTGCGCCACTGTATCGACCTGACCGAACAGCATCGCCCGGGCGAACTGGTACTGGCTACCAAGCAGCGCCTGTTGCAGCAGCAGGGCATCGCCATGGGCCTGCGCAAGAAAATGGCCATCGCCGTCAGCGGCGAAACCGTGTGTGACCGGCTGGGTGTTACCCCTGACCATTCCGCCATCGGACTGGCGATCTCCAGCGCCAACAAACTGAAGGAGCTGGGCGAGGACTTGCTGGCGGCGCTGGTGACGCGGCTGTTGCAGGATTATCCGGGACAGGTGGTGCTGATCGGCGGCCCGGAAGACGGCCCCTGTGCTGCTGCCGTGGTGGGTCGCGTGAAGGGCGCCGAACGCGTGATCAATGCCGCCGGCGCCTTCCAGCTGGACGAGCTGCCGGCGCTGATGCAGCGCTTGAAGCTGTTCATCGGCGTCGACTCCGGTCTGACCTATCTGGCGGATACCTTCGACGTGCCTATGGTCGTGATCGTCGGGCCGGTGGATTTTCGCGAGCAGCGACCGCTGGGGCCGCAAGTACGTTTCGTGTCGAAACAGCCACCCTGCTATCCGTGTGCCTTTGTATTCAACGCCCCTTATACCTGCAAGACGGGTGATCGAGCCTGTATCCGCACTGTTGCGGTTGGGGACATCCTGGCGGCAGCGAAAGAAGCCCTGAATGACTGATACTCGCCCTTCTTCCTCTCTGGCGCGCTACGGGGCGCTGCTGGAGAAACCGCTGTTCTTCCTGATTGCTCTGTTCTGTTTTGCCTCGGCCTCGACTGCGCTGACCGGCCTCATGAATGTCTCTTTTTTCATGGCTGTCATCCTTTGGACTGGCTGGCTGCTGTGCGTGCGGCCAACTCTGCCGTGGCGTAGTGGGATATTCCGCCTGTTTATGCTGCTGGTACTGGTGTTTGTCGTCTCGCTGCTGCTCAATGGCGACTGGCTGGCCAACAACCTCAACGAGTTCAAGAAGGACCACCTGAAGCCGTTGCTGGTATTTCTGGTGGCGTGCAGCTTTATCCGTCGCGAGCAGCAGGTTCGCATCATTCTGCTGGGCTTTGTGCTGGGCTTTGCCCTGCGCTCGTTATTGGTGCTGGCTTATTACGGCCTTGATCTGGCTTGGCTGGCACCGTACCGGCGCGGCTATGCGATGGATGCGGTGTTCTATCTGTCATTGACTTCGGTGTTGTTGCTATATGGGCAGGACTGGCTGTCGCGCCGTTGGCGCGTGCTGCTGGTGGTGATGTGGGGTGTGGAAATGCTGAACCTGGTGTTGCACCAGAGCCGGACACCACTGTTGGTCATCGTCGCCAGCCTGCTGTTGTTGCTGCTGCTTAACGGCTCGTGGCGTAAGAGCCTGCTATTGCTGCTCGGGTGCGTGATCTCAGCGGCAGGGCTATTTGCTGCCAAGCCTGAACTGTGGCAGCGCTATGCTTCCACATTCCGTAGTGACACTTACCAACAGGATCCGGCTCTGCTGGAACGCCAGGGTATCTGGGTTGCGACCGACTTTCTGATCCGCCAGCAGCCGGTACTTGGTTATGGGCCCGGCTGGCGCAAGCTGGCACTGCTGGCACGGCATGAGCAGTTACTGAAGTATCTGCAGGCTGGAACTCACCCACGAAATCGTTCTGCCTATTTATATTTCACTGGACGAGCATATCCGTATGGCAAAGCCAACCCTCACAGTCTGTACTTTCAGGTGGCGCTGGAAACCGGCTTGTTGGGTTTGCTGGTGTACCTGTCATTCCTGTTGGCGATACTGTGGCTGGCATTTCGTCAAGTTTGGCGGCAGACGGTACGCCATCCGGTTGCCAGCAGTCTGTTGGTCATCATCCCGGCCTTCTTGCTGGTGGGGTTTGCCAATGGCATGTGGGCAAATGCGGTGTTACTGATGATGCTGGCAGGCATGCTGCTGTCGCAGGTGGTGCTCCGTTCCGGCTCTTCTTCGGGAAAACTGGCATGAAGATTTTGGTGATACGCCGTGACAATATTGGCGATCTGGTTTGTACCACGCCATTGATAGCAGCTCTGCGTGAAAAATATCCGCAAGCAGCAATCTATGCACTGGTCAATGACTACAACAAGGACGTGCTGGATGGGCACCCGCTGCTGGATGGCGTGTACTTCTATACCAAACTGAAGCACCGCGGAGCGGGGGATTCGGTTGTGCGGGTAATCTGGCGCAAGCTGATGACCTACCTTGCGTTGCGGCGCGAGCATTTTGATTACGCGATTGTGGCCGGCTCGGGTTATCCCAAGAATGCCGTACGTCTGGCAAAGGCCGCCAGACCGAAACATGTGATCAGTTTTGTGTCGGAGGGGACAGACTATGATGGCATCGTGGACTACCCGATCCCCTTCACGCGGGATCATGTATTCCGTCATGAAGTAGAGTGTCTTGCCGAACTTTTGTTACCGCTTGGTGTGACTCAAGCTCCTGGCAGGCTGAATTTGCCTGCTGTTGTGGTGCCTGATGTCTTGGCCCGACGTTTTTCCACCAGGCAGCGCCCGGTTATCGCCTTGCACATCAGTGCCCGCGAGAACAGCCGGGTCTGGGCAGTCGAGCATTTTTGCGAGGTGATCCGTACCTGCTTGTCGCGGGACGTGGATTTCCTGTTGTTGTGGGCGCCAGGCGCCGCCGATGATCCTCGTCATCCGGGGGATGATGAGAAAGCGGATTACATTCGCAGCCAGTTCCCGGAGCACGAGCGTTTGGTGTTTTATCCCACCCGGACGGTCAAGGAGTTGATGGCAGCATTTTCTTGTGCCGATCTGGCGGTGTGTTCGGATGGCGGCGGTCTGCATCTCGCGGCAGGGAGCGGGGCCAGCGTGGTTGGCTTGTTCGAGCATCTCGATAAAAAGACCAAGCATTGGTATCCGTGGCAGGTGCCGCACCGGGTGCTGACCTCCGGTTCCGAACAGGACTGGCAGGTTGCCCATATTCCTGTGCCGGCTGTTGTGGATGCAATCGATGACTTGCTGCCACAGGCGGCTGGGGAAGAGTAGCGACCGAGTCGTTTCTGAAAACGTTGAGTTGTTGTGATTGCGGCCAACCTTGTCCAAGGTTGGCCGCAATGTTTTTGATGCCTTGTCCGCTGCAAGCTGGGATCAGAAGAAACGGTTGACCTCGGCCACCACCTCGTCGTCCAGCGTGCCGGCGGCCTGTGCCAGCGCCAGTCGCGCCTGCAGGAAGTTGTAGCGTGCCTGCGCCAGCGCGCGGATGGCGTCCTGGTAGTCCTTTTCCGCGTTGAGCAGGTCGAGGTTGGTGCGCACGCCGACGTCCTTGCCGAGGCGGGTGGCGTCGAGCTTGCTCTTGGCGGAGACCAGCAGCTGTTCCTGCGCCTTGACCAGCGCCGCGCCGTTGCTGACGCCCAGCCAGCTGCGGCGCACGTTCTGTGCGTTCTGGCGGCGGGTGACTTCCAGGTCCTCGCGTGCCTTGTCGCGGTTGGCCGCGGCTTCAGTCACTTGCGAGTCGATGGCACCGCCGGCGTACAGCGGCAGTGTCAGGCTGAGGCCGAGGCTGCTGCCGCGCGTGGTGTCGCGGCCGCTGGCGACGCTGCTGGCGTCGGTGCTGCGGTTGTGGCTGTAGCCGGCGTTGAGGCTGACCGTGGGCAGGTGCTTGCCGCGCGCTTCGTCCAGGTTCTTTTCGGCCAGTGCCAGCTGCTGCTGTTGCAGCTGCAGCGCCAGGCTGTTCTGCTGCGCGCGTTGCGTCCATGTCTCCAGCGTGCCGAGGTCGGCGGCGCTCAGTTGTGGCTTGTCGCGCAGGCGGCGGATGCTTTCCGGGTTGAGGCCGGTCAGCTGCGCCAGCGCGTTGCGCTTGAGGTCGAGGTCGCTGAGGGCGGCGATTTCCTGGGCGGTGGCGGCGTCGTAGCCGGCCTGTGCCTCGTGGGTGTCGGTGATGGTGGCGGTGCCGACCTCGAACGCCTTGCGCGCCTGTGCCAGCTGACGCTCGTAGGCGCTCTTGGTGGCGCGGGTGACGTTGAGCACGTCCTCGGCCAGCAGCGCGTCGAAGTAGGCTTTTGCGACGTCGATCACCAGTTGCTGGCCGCTGGCGTCGAACTGCAGCTGCGCCACGGTGCTGGCGATCTTGCCCTTCTGGTAGCCGCTGTAGCTGGCGGTGTCGAACAGCGGTTGCGTCAGCTGCACGCCGAGGCTGTCGCTGCGGTAATTGCCGGCCGCCGGTTGCAGCGGCTTGGTCTGGGTGCTGGCGGCGCTCAGCCCGATGCTGGGCAGCAGCAGCGCGCGACCCTGGACCGCCTTTTCGGCACCGGCACGGTTGGCGGCGCTGGCGCTGGCGTAGCCGGCATCGTATTGGCGCGCGGCCTGCAGCGCCTGCAGCAGGTCGAAGGCGTGGGCCGGGGCGGCGAGGGCGCTGCCGAGCAGGGCGCCAAGGCCTAGGGTGCGGATGAGCTTCATAGTGGGCATTCCGGTTGCATCATGAAAGCGGTGAAGCCTCTACCTTACCCAATTCCGGTAGCGGCTTCACTCGGGATTGATTAATTTGTTTGCGGGCGCTTGACGCCGAACCACTGCGCGTACAGCGCCGGCAGGAACAGCAGCGTCAGCACGGTGGCCACCAGCAGGCCGCCCATGATCGCCACCGCCATCGGCCCCCAGAAGGTGCTGCGCGACAGCGGGATCATCGCCAGGATCGCCGCCAGCGCGGTGAGCATGATCGGGCGGAAGCGGCGCACGGTGGAGCCGACGATGGCCTCGAAGCGGTCGATGCCCTCGCCGATGTCGGTCTCGATCTGGTCGACCAGGATCACCGAGTTGCGCATGATCATGCCGAACAGCGCGATCACCCCCAGCATCGCGACAAAGCCGAACGGCGCGCCGAACAGGATCAGCGTCAGCGTGACGCCGATCAGTCCCAGCGGCGCGGTCAGCACCACCAGCAGCGTGCGCTGGAAGCTGCCGAGCTGGATCATCAGCAGCGTCAGCACCACCACCAGCATCAGCGGCGTCACCTTGGCGATCGCGCCCTGCGAGTTCTGGCTCGCTTCCAGCGAGCCGCCCAGCTCGATGTGGTAGCCCAGCGGCAGCGTCTTCTCCAGCTGCTGCAGCTTGGGCCACAGCGCCTTGGAGATGTCGGCGGCCTGCACGCCGTCGGCGGCATCGGCGCGCACCGTCACCGTCGGCAGCCGGTTGCGGCGCCAGATGATGCTTTCCTCCGGCTGGTAGCTGATGCTGCCCAGCTGCGCCACCGGCACGTACTTGCCGCTGGCGGTCTGCACCATCAGGCTGCCCAGCGCGTCCACCTGCTCGCGGCCGGCGTTGTCCAGCCGCGCCACGATGCCGATGCTGCGGTCGCCTTCACGCCATTCACTGACGGTGCTGCCGCTGATCAGCAACTGCAGCTGGCGGCTGAGCGACTGGCTGGAGACGCCCAGCACCCGCGCCTTGTCCTGGTCGATCTCCACCCGCAGCGCCTTCACCTGCTCGCCCCAGTCGATGTTGACGTGGCGGGCACCGGGATGGGCGCGCAACAGCGTTTCAACGTTGGCCGCAATGCTGCGCACCTTGGCGTGGTCCTCGCCCATCACGCGGAACTGCACCGCGTAGCCGACCGGCGGGCCGTTCTCCAGCCGCGTGACGCGGCCGCGCACCATCGGGAAGTCGCGCTCGAACAGCGTTTCCAGCTTGTGCTTGACGTCTTCGCGCACCTTTTCGTCGCGCGTCATCACCATCAGCTGCGCATAGTTCAGGTGCTGCTGCTGCTGGTCCAGCGGCAGGTAGAAGCGCGGGCTGCCGCCGCCGACGTAGGCGGTGGTGCTGACCACGTGCGGGTCGTCCTTGATCAGCGCCTCCAGCTTGCGTACTTCGGCCTCGGTGGCCTGGTAGCTGGCGCCCTGCGGCAGCCACATGTCCACCATCAGCTCGACGCGGTTGGAGGAGGGAAAGAACTGCTGCTGCACGAACAGCTTGAACGCCACCAGTGACAGCAGGAACGCGGCCGCGGTCAGCGCGATCACCGTCTTGCGGTGGTCGAGGCACCACTCCACCGTGGCGCGGAAGCGCAGGTAGAACGGCTTGTGGTAGACGTCCTCGTGCGCACTGCCGGCGTGGTGTTCCGGCAGCAGCTTGTAGCCGAGGTAGGGCACGAACACCACCGCCACGATCCACGACAGCAGCAGCGCGATGCTGACCACCGAGAACAGGCTGAACACGTACTCGCCGGCGTTGGAGCGGGCCATGCCCACCGGCAGGAAGGTGGCCGCGGTGAGCAGGGTGCCGGTCAGCATCGGGAAGGCGGTGCTGGTGTAGGCAAAGGTGGCGGCCTGGAACTTGTTCCAGCCCTGTTCCAGCTTCAGCGCCATCATTTCCACCGCGATGATGGCGTCGTCGACCAGCAGGCCCAGCGCGATGATCAGCGAGCCGAGCGAGATGCGCTGCAGGTCGATGCCGAGCAGGTACATGGCGAGGAAGGTCATCGCCAGCACCAGCGGGATGGACAGCGCCACCACGATGCCGTTGCGCACGCCCAGGCTGAGGAAGCACACCGCCAGCACGATCACCACCGCCTCGATCAGCACCTTCATGAATTCGCCGACCGCGTTCTTCACCACCTGCGGCTGGTCGGACACCGAGTGGATCTGCATGCCGACCGGCAGCTTGTTCTGTACTTCCTGCATCAGCAGCTGCAGGTTGTTACCCAGTTTCAGCACGTCGCCGCCCTGTTTCATGCTGATGGCGAGACCAAGCGCCGGCTTGCCGTCAAAACGCATGCCGAACGACGGCGGGGTGACGAACTGGCGCTCGACCGTGGCGATATCGCCCAGACGGAAACTCTTGCCACCGGCACTGAGCGGGGTGTCGGCAATGGCCGCCACCGAGCCGTAGCTGCCGGAGACGCGCACCCAGATGCGGTCGCTGGCGGTGTCGTAATTGCCGGCCGGCGTCATCGCGTTCTGCTCCGCCAGCGCGCTCCAGATGGTGCGCGCGTCCAGCTGCAGCGCCGCCAGCTTGGCGTTGGACAGCGTCACGTAGATGCGCTCTTCCTGTTCGCCGATCAGGTCCACCTTGCCGACGTCGGGCAGGCGCAGGATCTCCTGGCGCACACCGTCGACGTAGCGGCGCACCTCTTCGTAGCTGAAGCCGTCGCCGGTAAAGGCGTAGATGTTGCCGAAGGTGTCGCCGAACTCGTCGTTGAAGAACGGGCCGCGGATGTCGGTGGGCAGGGTGTGGCGGATGTCGCCGAGTTTCTTGCGCACCGTGTACCACAGTTGCTGCACGTTCTTGGGCGGCACATCCTCGCGGATCGACAGGATCAGCAGCGCTTCACCCGGCTTGGTGTAGCTCTTCACGTACTCCAGCTCGCCCATTTCCTGCAGCTTCTTCTCGATCTTGTCGGTGACCTGCTGCTCGGTCTCCAGCGCGGTGGCGCCGGGCCACAGCACGCGCACCATCATCGCCTTGAAGGTGAATTCCGGGTCTTCCTTCTGTCCCAGCTGGGTGTAGGCGAACAGTCCGGCCACCATCAGCACCACCATCAGGTACTGCACCAGCGAGCCGTTGCGCAGCGCCCATTCCGACAGGTTGATTTTTTTCATCATCGCCGTCCCTTATTGCTGCAGCAGGCTGACGCGCTGGCCGTCGCGCAGCAGGTGGACACCGGCGGTGACCACTTTCTCGCCGCCGGCAAGGCCGGACTGCAGTGTCACGCCCTGGCTGTCGAGGCGGGCGACCTGCACCGCCTTGCGGCCAACCTTGTTGCTGCCGTCGATCAGCCACACGTAGTGCTTGCCGTTCTCGTCGAGAATGGCGCTGTGCGGCAGGCGGATGGCGCGTTGGCCGCCGGCGGCCAGCGCGCTGATGCGCGCGGTCATGCCCAGCCGCACGCTGTCGTCGCTGGCCGCCAGCTGCAGCCGCGCGGCGTAGGTGCGGGTGGCCGGGTCGGCGTCGGCGGCCAGCTCGCGCAGGCTGGCATCCAGCTCGCGACCGTCGGCCCACAGCGCCACCTTGAAGCCGCTGGCGCGACGCACCCGTTCCAGCGCGTTTTCCGGCACCTGGAACAGCACCTCGCGTGCACCGTCGGCGGCGAGGCGGGCGACCACCTGGCCGGCGGCGACCACCATGCCCGGCTCGGCGCTGATCTCGCTGACCACGCCGTCACTGTCGGCCAGCAGCGAGGTGTAGCTGCCCTGGTTGCGGCTGGCGGCCAGTGCCGCCTGCGCCTGCTGCAGGCTGGCGCGCGCGCTGCTGACCGCCGCCTGCTGGCGGTCGACCTGCGACTGGCTGATGAAGGACTGGCCCAGCAACTCGCGGAAGCGCTGCAGGTCGGCCTGCTGCTGCTGCAGATTGGCCTGTGCCGCCGCCAGCTGTGCCGCCTTGGCCTGACTGTCGAGCTGGTAATCGCTGGCATCCAGTACCGCCAGCACCTGGCCGCGCCGCACGCGCTCGCCGCTGTTGACGCGCTTTGCCACCACCTTGCCGGCGACGCGGAAGGCGAGGCGGCTTTCCTGGCGGGCACGGACTTCGCCGCTGAATTGCTGGCTGCTGGCAGCGTCGCTGCTGCTGGCGGTGGTGTAGCGGACCGGGCGGATCTCCTCGACCGGTTTGACCTCGTCCTGGCAGGCGGACAGGGTCAGCAGCAGTGCGCTGGCCAGGGCCAGCCGGTGGTAGTGCGGTGCCATCGTGATTTCCTCGTTGCGTTTTATTGTTGTGGCTGACGGCCGGACATCAGGCCGTTAAGCATCAGGTCCAGCGACAGTTCCAGATACTGCAGTGGCGGCATGGAACGGTGCTGGCTGTCGGTGATCACCTTGCCGAAGGAGCAGCGCCAGGTCATGGTCAGCATCATCGGCGCCACCAGGGTGTCGACCACCGCGTGTGGGTTGATGTCGCGGAATTCGCCGCGGGCGACGCCGCGCTGCAGGATGCGCAGCAGCATGTTGTGGCTGGGCTCGATCACCTCGTGGTGGTAGAAGCGCGCCAGCTCCGGGAAGTTGGTGGCCTCGGCGAACATCAGCTTGCAGATGCCGGCCAGCGGCGATTCGCCGACTTCCATCCACCAGCGCCGCATCATCAGCCGCAGCAGCTCGGCGCTGCTGCCGTCGAATTGCTGCTCCAGCTCGGCAAAGCTGGCCAGCCGCGTCACCAGGTTCTCGCGCAGCACCGCCTTGAAGATGTCTTCCTTGTTCTCGAAGTACAAATAGGGCGTGCCCTTGGTGACGCCGGCGGCCTTGGCGATGTCTTCCATCTTGGTGGACTTGAAGCCGCGCTCGACAAACAGCGCCAGTGCCGCATCCAGGATCTCCGCCGGGCGGACTTCCTTGCGGCGGTGCCAGCGGGTGATCGGACAGCAGGATGGTTTGCTCATGGCGGTGTTCTCTGAATACTTGTTCATTAATCTGATGGCCGGACTTTAGTGCAAGAGCTCGGTATCGGCAATTAATAAATCGAAATTTATTTGCAAATGGCGTATTGGCGATGGCGGCCTGTTGCAGCGTTGCCAACAGCCGCTTAATCGCGGCCGGATGTGCACAAACGCCAGCCGAATCGGCCGTGCTTGGGTAGAATGCGGCGCAGCAATAGCTGTTTCTGATTCCGACTACCGTGGAGATGCCCCGTGAGCGTAGCCCCCATCGACAAGGCCGCGATTCTGGCCGAAGCGCTGCCATATATCCGCAGCTTCAACAACAAGACCATCGTGGTGAAATACGGTGGCAACGCGATGACCGACGACAAGCTGAAGGAAGACTTCGCCAAGGACATCGTGCTGCTGAAACTGGTCGGCCTCAACCCGGTGGTGGTGCACGGCGGCGGCCCGCAGATCAATGAGCTGCTGGAGCGCGTCGGCAAGGAAGGCCAGTTCATCCAGGGCATGCGCGTCACCGACAGCGAAACCATGGACGTGGTGGAAATGGTGCTCGGCGGTCTGGTGAACAAGGAAATCGTGTCGCTGCTGAACAAGCACGGCGGCAAGGCGGTCGGCATCACCGGCAAGGACGGCCACTTCATCCGCGCCAGCAAGCTGTACCTGAAATCGGAATCCGATGAAAACATCGACATCGGCCAGGTCGGCGACATCGAGCACATCGACCCGAGCCTGGTGGCGCTGCTGGACAGCCACGACTTCATCCCGGTGATCGCGCCGATCGGTGTCGGCAAGGACGGCGAGGCCTACAACATCAACGCCGACGTGGTCGCCGGCAAGCTGGCGGAAACGCTGAAGGCGGAAAAGCTGGTGCTGATGACCAACACCCCCGGCGTGCTGGACAAGCAGGGCAAGCTGCTGACCGGCCTGACCGCGGCCAAGGTCGACGAACTGTTTGCCGACGGCACCATCAGCGGCGGCATGCTGCCGAAGATCAGCTCGGCGCTTGACGCGGCCAAGAGCGGTGTCAACTCGGTGCACATCATCGACGGCCGCGTACCGCACGCGCTGCTGCTGGAAATCCTCACCGACGAAGGCGTCGGCACCATGATCAAGGCCGGCTGATTCCGCGCCTGTTCCCTGCCAAAGGCCGCTGTTGCGGCCTTTTTCTTTTGGTCCTGGCTGGCGGCTGTCTATATTGAACGCAATACGGTTCTACTCCGGCATATGCCGGGCGGTCATCAAGGGGGAGGGCGGCATGCAAACAGTGCGACAACTGCTGGAAAACAAGGCAATCAAGGAGCTGATCAGCGTCGGGCCGGAAATGACGGTGTTCCAGGCGCTGCAGGTGATGGCGGAACGCGACGTCGGTGCCATCCTGGTGATGGAGATGGGCGACGTGGTCGGCATTTTCTCCGAGCGCGACTATGCGCGGCGCATCGTGCTGCTGGGGCGCACCTCGGCCGGCACCAAGGTGCGCGACATCATGACCAGCAAGGTGATCTTCGTGAGTCCGGAGCAGAGCATCGGCGAGTGCATGGCACTGATGACCGAGCGCCGTATCCGCCACCTGCCGGTGATGGAGGACAATCGCGTGATCGGCCTGCTGTCGATCGGCGACCTGGTGCACGCCACCATCGCCGAGCAGCAGTTCGTGATCGAGCAGCTGGTGAAGTACATCCGTACCTGATACAGGCGGTGCCAGCCGCGCTGCAGCCGGGGCTGCAAAAACCACAAAAGGTTGGCCGCATACGTTGCGGCCAACCTTTTGTGTTTGTCGGGACGGTTGCCGGCTCAGGGCACGATCTGGCGCGCCAGCTGCATCAGCGCCGGCGCGATCTGGCGGCGCATGGTGTCGGCGTTGAAGGCGAAGGCCGGGCCGCTGGCATTGAGGCACACCACCGGCATGCCCGGTACCGGTGACGGCAGCGCGACGCCGACCGCCATCACGTCGCGCTCGAACTCGCCGAACGATTCGCTGTAGCCGTATTGCGCGTAGTGCTCGCCGCTGGCCTGCAGCCGCGCCGCGACGGCCGGCCAGTCGCCGCTGTAGCGCTGCGCCAGCTCCGGCGCCAGCGCGGCGCGCTCCGCCGGCGACAGGATGGCGTAACAGGCGCGGCCGATGGCGGTGCTGGCCAGCGGCACGCGCGAGCCGACGGTGAGCTGCACCGACACCCGCGCCTGGCTGCGGCAGGTTTCCAGATAGACGATGTCGGTGCCGTCGCGCATGCCGAGGCTGACCGAGATGGTGTGCTGCATCGCAAAGTCGCGCATCAGCGGCGAGGCGACGCGGCGGATGTCGTAGCTGCCGAGCACGGTGGAGCCCAGCGCCAGCACCGCCAGCCCCAGCCGGTAGTAACCGGTGTCGTGATCCTGGGACAGATAGCCGAGCTTGGTCAGGGTGTAGGTCAGCCGCGACACGGTGGATTTAGGCAGATCGGTCCGTTGCGCCAGTACCTGGTTGGACAGCGCGCCCTCGCCGGGCTGGAACGCCGCCAGCACGCGCAGGCCACGGGCCAGCGCTCCGACGAACAGGCGGTCTTTTTCCTCGTCTGCAACAGGGTTTGACGACATCGGCAATCGGCTCTCTTTCTGGATGAGTGGCAAGAATAGTGCACCGCCTTATATCGACCAAGAAAAAACTTTACAGCGTCTGGCCGAGTTGTTAGTCTATTTTGCATTGTAGAACGTAATTCCGCAATGCGGAATTACTTAAGGAGAGTCCACATGGCTGCAGCATCCAATCGCGCCCCTTTTCAGTGGGATGACGCACTGTTACTGAACGATCAGCTGACTGACGAAGAACGCATGGTGCGCGACAGCGCCTACGCCTACTGCCAGGAGCGCCTGCTACCGCGGGTGCTGACGGCCAACCGCGAAGAGCGCTTCGACCGCGAGATCATGAGCGAGATGGGCGAGCTGGGCCTGCTCGGCTGCACCATCGACACCCACGGCTGTGCCGGCCTGTCGCACGTGGCCTACGGCCTGGTGGCGCGTGAAGTGGAACGCGTGGACTCCGGCTACCGCTCGGCGATGTCGGTCCAGTCCAGCCTGGTGATGCACCCGATCTGGGCCTACGGCACCGACGCGCAAAAAGACAAGTACCTGCCGAAACTGGCGACCGGCGAATGGGTCGGCTGCTTCGGCCTGACCGAGCCGGATGCCGGCTCCGACCCGGCCGGCATGAAGACCCGCGCCCGCAAGGTGGACGGCGGCTACGTGCTCAACGGCAGCAAGATGTGGATCACCAACAGCCCGATCGCCGATGTGTTCATCGTGTGGGCCAAGGACGACGACGGCGAGATCCGCGGCTTCGTGCTGGAAAAAGGCATGAAAGGCCTGTCGGCGCCGAAGATCGAGGGCAAGTTCTCGCTGCGCGCGTCCATCACCGGCGAGATCGTGATGGACAACGTGGCAGTGGGCGAAGACGCGCTGCTGCCGCACGTGAAAGGCCTGAAAGGCCCGTTCGGCTGCCTGAACAAGGCGCGCTACGGCATCGCCTGGGGCGCGATGGGCGCCGCCGAGTTCTGCTGGCACGGTGCCCGCCAGTACACGCTGGACCGCAAGCAGTTCGGCCGTCCGCTGGCGGCCACCCAGCTGGTGCAGTTGAAGCTGGCCAATATGCAGACCGAAATCAGCCTGGCGCTGCAGGCCGCGCTGCGTGTCGGCCGCCTGATGGACGAAGGCCGTGCCGCGCCGGAAATGATCAGCCTGATCAAGCGCAACAACTGCGGCAAGGCGCTGGACATCGCCCGCGTTGCCCGCGACATGCACGGCGGTAACGGCATTTCCGACGAATTCCACATCATCCGTCACGTGATGAACCTGGAAGCCGTCAACACCTACGAGGGCACGCACGACGTGCACGCCCTGATTCTGGGCCGCGCCCAGACCGGTATTCAGGCGTTTGCCTGATCGCTTGCGGGTGCACCGGGCAAGGGTGTCCCGTGCGCCTGGAGTGTGATGTACCGCCGCCGGCCTCCACCAGCGGCGCGAGTTGGTTCCTGTCTGTCCTTAGGGCTCGGTGCAACCGAGCCATTTTTTTCGCGGCCAAGGTTGGCCGCAAAGGAGAAGCATCATGGCTGGCGCATTGTCGGGTATCAAGGTTCTGGATCTGAGTCGTGTCCTCGCCGGGCCGTGGACTGGGCAGCTGCTGGCCGATCTCGGCGCGAAAGTGATCAAGGTGGAGCGTCCCGGCAGCGGCGACGATACCCGCCACTGGTCGCCGCCCAGCCTGCCGGACGGTACCGCCGCCTATTATCTCGCCGCCAACCGCGGCAAGCAGTCGCTCACCGTCGACATCACCCAGCCGGCCGGGCAGCAGATCGTGCGCCAGCTGGCAGCCGAATGCGACGTGCTGCTGGAAAACTACAAGGTCGGCGGCCTGAAGAAGTACGGTCTCGACTACGACAGCCTGCAACAGCTGAACCCGCGGCTGGTGTACTGCTCGATCACCGGCTTTGGCCAGGATGGCCCCTACGCCGAGCTGCCCGGTTACGACTACATCGTGCAGGGCATGTCCGGGCTGATGAGCATCACCGGCCCCGCCGACGGCGAGCCGCACAAGGTCGGCGTCGCGGTCACCGACCTGTTCACCGGCCTGTACGCCGCCAATGCGGTACAGGCGGCACTGCTGTCGCGCCACCACACCGGCGTCGGCCAGTACATCGACATGGCGCTGTTCGACTGCGCGCTGGCGATGCTGTCCAACGTCAACATGAACTGGCTGGTCGGCGGCGAAGTGCCACCGCGGCTGGGCAATGCCCATCCCAATATCGTGCCCTACCAGGTCTTCAAGACCGGCGGCGACGGCCATTTCATCCTCGCCTGCGGCAACGACAAGCAGTTCCGCGCGGTGTGCGAGGTACTGCAACTGCCGCAACTGGCCGACGATGCGCGCTTTGCCAGCAACCCGAAGCGGGTGCAGCACCGTGCCACGCTGGTGCCGCTGCTGGCCGAGGCCTTCATGGCGCGCGGTCGCGACGAATGGCTGAAACTGCTCGATGCCGCCGGCGTGCCGTGCGGCCCGATCAATACCGTCGCCGAGGCATTTGCCGACCCGCAGATCCGTCATCGCGACATGGCGTTGCAGATGACCGACAGTAAAGGGCAGAACGTGCCCCAGGTGGCCTGCCCGATCAAGATGTCGGCCACCCCGCCGCAGTACCTGACGCCGCCACCGGCGCTGGGCGAACACACCGACGCGCTGCTGCAGCATCTGGGCTACGACGCGGTGGCAATTGCACAACTGCGCGCCGCCGGAACCGTTTAAACGCTTGTTTGATTTTGACGCGCAGCCACTTTCATTGGCATCATTGCGCTTATTGTCCCCTGCCAGCGCAAAGGAGAAGCGGTGGAACGCGAATACATGGAATACGACGTGGTGGTAGTCGGCGGCGGGCCTTCCGGCCTGTCTGCCGCCATCCGTCTCAAGCAGCTGGCTGCCGAAAAAGGTCAGGAACTCAGTGTCTGCCTGCTGGAAAAGGGCTCCGAAATCGGCGCACACATCCTGTCCGGCGCAGTGCTGGAACCACGCACGCTGAACGAGCTGATCCCGGACTGGCAGGCAAAGGGTGCACCGCTCAACACCCCGGCCAAGCAGGACAGCTTCCTGCTGCTGACCGAAACCGAGTCGATCAAGCTGCCGACCCCGCCGCAGATGAACAATCACGGCAACTACATCATCAGCCTCGGCAACTTCTGTCGCTGGCTGGGGCAGCAGGCGGAAGAGCTGGGCGTGGAGATCTATCCCGGCTTTGCCGCCGCCGAAGTGCTGTACCACGCCGACGGCTCGGTCAAGGGCGTGGCCACCGGCAACGTCGGCACCGGCAAGAACGGTGACGAGGAGGGCGAACCGGGTATCGAGCTGTGGGCGAAGCAGACCGTGTTCGCCGAAGGCTGTCGCGGCTCGCTGACCAAGGGCCTGTTCGAGCGCTTCCAGCTGCGCACCGGCGCCGATCCGCAAACCTACGGCATCGGCATCAAGGAATTGTGGGAAGTGAAGCCGGAGCTGCACGAAGCCGGCAAAATCACCCACACCGCCGGCTGGCCGATGGACCAGAAAACCTACGGTGGCTCCTTCCTCTACCATCTGGAAAACAACCAGGTGGTGGTCGGCTTCGTGGTCGGCCTCGATTACGAGAACCCGTACCTGTCGCCGTACGAGGAATTCCAGCGCTTCAAGACCCACCCGGCGATCAAGGGCGTGTTCGAAGGCGGCCGCCGCCTGTCCTACGGCGCGCGCGCGATTTCCGAGGGCGGCCTGCAGAGCATCCCGAAACTGACCTTCGCCGGTGGCGTGCTGGTCGGCGATACCGCTGGCTTCCTCAACGTGCCGAAGATCAAGGGTACCCACACCGCGATGAAGTCCGGCATGCTGGCGGCGGAAGCGGTGTTCGCGCTGTTTGCGGCCAACCCCGAGGCGCAGGGCGCGGAAGCGGTCGGCTATACCGCCGCCTTCAAGCAGAGCTGGCTGCACGACGAGCTGCACAGTGTGCGCAACATCCGTCCGGCGTTCCGCTGGGGGCTGTGGCCGGCGATGATCTACTCGGCGATCGACACCTATCTGTTCCGCGGCAAGGCGCCGTGGACGCTGCGCCACAAGCACGCCGACCACGAGTGCCTGAAGCCCAAGGACGAGTGCACGCCGATCAGCTATCCGAAGCCGGACGGGGTGCTGACCTTCGACCGCCTGTCGTCGGTGTTCATCTCCAACACCAACCACAGCGAAGAGCAGCCGCCGCACCTGCAGCTGAAGGACGCGTCGGTGCCGATCCGCATCAACCTGGAAAAGTACGACGCGCCGGAACAGCGCTACTGCCCGGCCGGGGTGTACGAGATCGTCGGTCGCGAAGAGGGCGAGCCACGGCTGCAGATCAACGCGCAGAACTGCGTGCACTGCAAGACCTGTGACATCAAGGACCCGACCCAGAACATCAACTGGGTGACACCGGAAGGTGGCGGCGGGCCGAATTACCCGAACATGTAAACGCCGCTATCGACAACGCCGCCAGCAGACCGCTGGCGGCGTTTTTCATTGCCGGTGCGGCGGTTGGGATGACGCACCGGCCGCGCCGCCATCTGCTCGCGATCAGGCGTTGGCGTGCCTGCTTTCGCCACCAGCGGATCACCGTGGTCCGGATTGCTGCCTGGCTTGCGGCCAACGTTGGCCGCAAGCTTCAGCCGCCGCTGCGTTTTACCGTCCAGCCCTGCTTTTGCAGCTCGGCCATCAGCAGCGCCACGTGTTCGCCCTGGATTTCGATCTGGCCATCCTTGACCGTGCCGCCGGTGCCGCAGCGCGCCTTCAGCTGCTTGCCCAGCGCCAGCAGTTCGCTGCCGGCCAGCGGCACGCCGCTGATCACCGTCACGCCCTTGCCCTTGCGGCCCTTGGTCTCGTGGCGCACGCGCACGATGCCGTCGCCGGCCGGTGTTGGCGCACGCTGGCAGACGCAGGCGTCCAGTGGCGCGCGGCAGGCGGGGCACATGCGGCCGTGTTCGGTGGAGTACACCAGTCCGCCGCTGGCATGCTTGTTCATGTTGCGTCCTTGTCCTGTTTGCGAAAAAACTGCATCGGCAGGCCTGCCGATGCAGGAATGACGCATTGTATTGCGCCATCGCGCGCAGCTCAAATGGCGACGCGGCTTGACAGCCGGCGCCGCGCGGGCGCATCATCGTCCGCTATGGCTACTGTTATCCGTTTCGTGTCCCACGCTTATTATTATGGTTACCGCACTTCTCCGGCGGCACCAGGACGCGTCACGGGCTGAATAAGCCTTACCCCCGAATCCCTGAATCAATGCCGCCGCACTCTGGCGGCATTGGTGTTTCTGGGCAGTTCCAATGTTTCCGGTTTGCGGCACCAAACGGAGTCCGAACATGGAAAACAATCGATGCTGGCAGCTGCCAGCGACAAACCACGGTATCAGCAGCGCGTTGTGCATCGTCAGCGATGTCGAGCACTGCTCGCATCAGCCCGGCAACCCGGTCGCCCGCCTGCAAGCCCTGCTTGCCGGGCAGTCGCAGCCGGCGGTGCTGGAGTCGCTGTTCCCCGAAGTGCGCAGCTTGGCCTACCTGTCGGCCGGCGGCCGCTCGCCGCAACGCGCCGACTGGCTGGCGGCGCGGGTGCTGGTGTTCGCGCTGAAGCATCTGGAGCTGGCCAGCCAAGAACTGGCGCTGATGGACGCGGTAAACCTGCGTTTGCAGCAGCTATCGCGTAAACTGGCACTGGATTGCCCGCTATTGCGCTCGTTTGCGCTGTTTTGTGGCGCACGGCCGTGGCGCACCCACGGTCATGGCGAGCAGCTGCTGAGCTTGGCCACATCGCCGGTGGTGCAATCGCTGGCACTGCGCCGCCAGTTGGCCGCACATCTGGCGCGTTTGCAACAGGCACTGGCGCAGCTGGCGTGATGCCGGCGCACACAAACAGCATGGCTAACAAAGCCTGGCGTGACGGCAGTGCCGCCGCGTAACGGTTTTGTTAGCCATGCTCGAACGGGAGAAGACATGGACGACGGTTATCTGCAACGCGTACCCCGCGCCGACGACACACTGAAAACCCTGACCCTGGTGGTGTATGCGCTGCAGGCGCTGAGCCTGTTTGTCGGGGTCACCGCCATCGTCGGCATCATCATCAACTACCTCAAGCGTGATGAAGCCGCCGGTACCGAGTGGCAAAGCCACTTTGCCTGGCAAATCCGCACCTTCTGGTGGGCGGTGATCGGCTTTGCCGTTTCCTGGCCGCTGATCCTGCTGCTGGGGCTGGGCTTCGTCACTGGTTTTGCGGTGTGGGTGTGGTACGTGTACCGCATCGTGCGCGGTTTTCTGGCGTTTAACGAGCGCCGCCCGCTGCCGCAGTGAATGCTTGCTGCGCATTGGCCACAGCTTTGGCACAATGCGCGGCTGATTTTTGAATGAACGCGATGAATCCCGAACATCTGCAACTGCTCGTCACCCGCGTGATGCCCTACGGCAAGTACAAGGGCCGCGTGATCGCGGACCTGCCCGGGCACTACCTGAACTGGTTTGCCCGCGAGGGCTTTCCGCCGGGCGAGATCGGCCGCCTGCTGGCGCTGATGCAGGAGCTGGATCACAACGGGCTGTCATCGCTGCTCGACCCACTACGAAAGCGATAATACATGGCCATCCAATGGTTCCCCGGACACATGAACAAAGCCAAGAAAGAGCTGCAAGAGCGTCTTGGCGGAATCGATGTGGTCATTGAAATGCTGGACGCGCGCCTGCCGGCCTCCAGCGCCAACCCGATGATCGCGCAGCTGGCCAAGCGCAAGCCGTCGATCAAGGTACTCAACAAGCAGGATCTGGCCGATCCGGCCGTCACCCAGCAGTGGCTGAACTGGTACCGCAAGCCGGGCACCATCGCCATCGGTCTCGACGCCTCGGAAAAATCGCCGGCGCAAAAGCTGATCGAGGCCTGCATGGACGTGGCGCCCAATCGCGGCACCATCGACAAGCCGCTGCGGGTGGTGATCTGCGGCATTCCCAACGTCGGCAAGTCGACGCTGATCAACAGCATCACCGGCCGCCGCATCGCCAAGACCGGCAATGAACCGGGCATCACCAAGGGCCAGCAGCGCATCATGCTGTGCGACGAGATCGAGCTGTTCGATACCCCCGGCATGCTGTGGCCGAAGATCGTGGTGCCGCAGGGCGGCTACAACCTCGCCGCCAGCGGCGCGGTGGGCCGCAACGCGATGGACGAGGAGGAAGTGGCGCTGGAGCTGCTAGCCTACCTGATCCGCTACTACGGCAAGGAGCTGGACGCGCGCTACAACATCGGCGACATCGCCGGCATGCAGGACTGGCAGGTGCTGGAGCAGATCGGCCGCAAGCGTGGCGGCATGCTGCCCGGCGGTCGCGTCAACATCCAGAAGGCATCGGAAATCGTGCTGTCCGACTTCCGCAGCGGCGCCATCGGGCGCATGACGCTGGAGCGGCCGGACGAATGGCGCGCGTGGGAAAAGGCGGCGAAGGAGGCCGCGGTACTGCGCGCCGCGGAGAAGGAAGTCGCGCGTTTGGAGCGCGAGGCCCGCGTCGCCAAGGCCGCCAAGCGCCGCTAAAGCATTGCGGCCAACGTTGGCCGCAAGCGCAAACAAAAAGCCCGCCTGCACATGCAGCGGGCTTTTTTTGCGCGAGGGGCAGTGCTCAGCCGAGGAGTTCGCCCGGCTCCTCGAACCACGCCATCACGATCGCCTGCGCCGCCACCTGGTCCAGCACCGGCTTCTGCTTGCGGCCGCGCACGCCGGCTTCCTCCAGCAGGCTCTCGGCGATCACCGAGGTCAGCCGCTCGTCCACCAGCCACACCGGCAGCCGGTAGCGGCCGTGCAGGCGCTGTGCGAACTTGCGGCACAGCGCGGTCAGCGCGTGGGCGTTGCCGTCCATGTGTGTCGGCAGGCCGACGACAAAACCGGTCGGCTGCCACTCCTCGATCAGCTTGCCGATGGCGGCAAAGCGCACCTCGTTGCTGTCGCTGCTGATGGTGGCCAGCGGCGTGGCGATGCCCAGCTCCGGCTCGCCCAGCGCCACGCCGATGCGCTGCTCGCCGAAGTCGAAGCCCAGCAGCGTGCCCTTATGCATGACCGGCATCCGTGCACAACAGTGCCGGGTCGAAGCCCAGTAGTTTGATGGCGCTGTCGAAGCGTGCCTCGCTCGGGGTGTCGAAGATCACCCAGTCGGCGGCGGCGACGGTCAGCCACTGGTTGGCGGCGATTTCTTCTTCCAGTTGGCCTTTTTCCCAGCCGGAATAGCCGAGGCTGACCAGCAGCTTGTCCGGGCCCTGCGCCTCCGATACCGCCTGCAGGATGTCCTTGGAGGTGGTCAGCGCCATGTCGTCGGTGATGGTCAGCGTCGATTGCCAGTTGCCGATCGGCGTGTGCAGCACGAAGCCGCGATCCGGCTGCACCGGGCCGCCGAAGTGCACCGGCACGGTATTGGCCTCGTCGTTGGCCAGCGGCAGGTCGATCTGCTCCAGCAGCTGTGCCAGCACCAGGCCGGAGGGCTTGTTGATGATCATGCCCATCGCCCCCTGTTCGCCGTGCTCGCAAATGTAGACGATGCTTTTGGCAAACAGCGGGTCGGTCATGCTGGGCATGGCGATCAGAAAATGATGTGCAAGGGTCAGCGTATCCATGCCTGCATTATGGCAACCATTGTCATGGCCGGCAAAGGACATCGCGCAAAAGCGCCACCGCGGCCGCGCGGCACGGCGGCCGGCCGACAAAGGTTGGCCGCAGCGGCGCGGTTGCTTGCTAAAATGGCAGACTGATTTCTCCTGAGCTGGATACCCCTTGCGCCTCACTCACATCAAACTGGCGGGCTTCAAGTCCTTCGTCGACCCTACCAGCATCGCCGTGCCCGGCCAGCTGGTGGCGGTGATCGGCCCCAACGGTTGCGGCAAGTCCAACGTCATCGACGCCGTGCGCTGGGTGCTGGGCGAATCGTCGGCCAAGCAGCTGCGCGGCGAGTCGATGCAGGACGTGATCTTCAACGGCTCCAGCACGCGCAAGCCGGTGTCGCGCGCCTCGGTGGAGCTGGTGTTCGACAACGGCGACGGCCAGCTCACCGGCCCGTGGGGCCAGTACGCCGAGGTATCGATCAAGCGCGTGCTGACGCGGCAGGGTGAATCCAGCTACTACATCAACAACCAGCAGGTGCGCCGCCGCGACATCACCGACCTGTTCCTCGGTACCGGCGTCGGCGCCCGCGGCTATGCCGTGATCGAGCAGGGCATGATCTCGCGCATCATCGAAGCGCGCCCGGAAGAACTGCGCGCCTATCTGGAAGAGGCCGCCGGCGTGTCGCGCTACAAGGAGCGCCGCCGCGAAACCGAAAGCCGCCTCGCCGACACCCGCGACAACCTTACTCGCATCGACGACCTCAAGCTGGAGCTGGAGCGCCAGGTCGAGCGCCTCACCGAGCAGGCGGAAGTGGCGGCCAACTATCAGGACATGCGCGGCGCGCTGACCTTCAAGCAGAACCTGCTGGCGCTGGCGCGGCGCGAGGAAGCGGCGTGCAGCGAGGCCGCCGCGCGCAGCGAACTGGCGCGCATCGAAACCGAAGAAACCGCGCTGGAAGCGGCGCACACACATCTGGAAACTGAACTGGAAACGGTGCGCGAGACGCACTACGCCGCCAGCGATGCGGTGCACGAGGCGCAGCAGGCGCTGTTCGAGGCCAATGCCACGCTGGCGCGGCTGGAAGAGCAGCAGCGCCACCGCCTGCAAAGCCGCGAGCGGCTGGAGCGCGATCTGGCCAGCGCCCGCAACGAACGCCAGCAGCTGGCGGAGCAGAAGACCCAGGTCGAGTACGAACTGGACGACTGGCTGCCGCGGCGCGAAGAGGCGCAAATGCGCATGGAAGAGGCGCAGATGGGGCTGGAAGACGGCGCCGACGGCCTGCCCGGCGCCGAGGCCGCGTTCCGCGTCGCCGACCAGCGCCTGGCGCAGATGACGGCGCAGATCGCCAACCTCACCCGTGAACGCGATCTGGCACGGCAGCAGGGCGAGCACCTGCGCCGCAGCATCGAGCAGTTGGCCGGGCGCGAAGACGCGCTGCGCCGCGAGTTGCACGATCTCAACCTGCCCGACAGCGGCGTGCTGGAAGCGGCCCATGCCGAGGTCGCGCGCGCGCAGGCGGCGCTGGACGCGGTGCGCGCAAGGTTGGCCGCAGACGAGGCCAAGCAGGCGGATCTCACCAGCGAACGCGAACAGCTGGACAAGACGCTGCACGAATTCAATAGCGACGCCGCCCGCGCCGAGGCCGAAGTCGCCGCGCTGGACGCGGTGCTGGCACGCGAAGCTGCCGGCGAGCAGCTGGCCGGCTGGCTGGCGGCGCAGCAGCTGGACGGTGCGCCGGCGCTGTGGCAAAGCCTGCAGGTGGACGAACAGTGGCGCAGCGCGGTGGAAGTGGTGCTGGGCGACAGCCTCGCCGCCCGTGCCGCCGCCTTGCCCGGCGCTCTGCCGCCGGCGCCGCTGGCACTGGTCGACTGCGCACCGGCGCCGGCCGTTGCGGCCAACCCTGGCCGCCAGCCGCTGCTGGCTGTGGTCAGCGCCGACGCGCCGTTTGCCGCCGCGCTGGCCGACTGGCTGGCCGGCGTCTACTGCGCCGATATGCTGGACGATGCCATCGCCCGCCGTGGCGAACTGGCCGCCGGCGAATGCTGGATCACGCCGGACGGCCACCGCGTCAGCGCGGTCAGCGTGCGCTTCAACGCCGCCCATAGCGGCGACGGCATGATGGCGCGCAAGGCGGCGCGCGACGCGGCGGCGGCAAGGTTGGCCGCGGTGCAGCCGCAGATCGACAGCGCCCAGCGCCGTCGCGACAGCGTGGCGTCGATGCTGGGCATGCTGGCCGAGGCGGTGCGTGCACAGAAGGGTGCGGTGTCGCGGCTGGAGGCGGAGCTGAACGCGGTGACGCTGGAACACGTGAAGCTGGATCAGGCGGCGCGACAGGGCGCCGCACGGCTGGCGGCGATCCACGCCGAACAGCAGCGTCTGCGCGAGGAGCGCGACACGGCGCAGGAAACCATTCTTGAAGCCGAACTGCTGGCCGAAGAAAACGCGATGCAGCTGGAAGAACTGGCCGAACAGCTGGAAGACGCGCGTCTGGCGCGGTTGAACGCCGAAACCGGGCTGGAGCTGGCGCGCAACAAGACGCGCGACGCCGAGCGCATGCTGCACGAGATCAAGCTGGCGCAGCACACCGCCGAGCAGAAGGTGGCGGAGCTGGCGCGCCGCACGCGCGAACTGGAAGACCGTGATCTGCAGCTGGCCGAGCGCCTGGAAACGCTGGCGATGGAAGCGGAAACGGTGGAAGAGGCAGCGCCGGACGAGGTGCTGCAGCAGGCACTGCTGCTGCGCGAAACGCGCGAGCAAACGTTGGCCGCAACGCGCGACCAGCTCAATGCGCTGACCGAGACCCTGCGCCAGTCCACGCAGCGGCAGCAGGAAATCAGCGCCGCGCTGCCGGCGCTGCGCGAGGCGCGTTCCGACTGGCTGTTGAAGCATCAGGAAGCGCGACTGAACGTGGAGCGCTTCGACGAGGAGCTGAAAACCGCCGAGGCGGACGAGGCGGCGCTGCTGCCGCACCTGTCCGAGGCGGTGAAGCCCAACGCGCTGGCGGCGGAAATCGCGCGCCTGGCGCGCGCCATCGACGGCCTTGGCGCGGTCAACCTCGCCGCGCTGCAGGAGCTGGAAGAGGCGCAGAAGCGCGGCGCTTACCTCGCCAGCCAGACCGACGACCTGCTGCAGGCGATGGCGACGCTGGAAGAGGCGATCGCCAGGATCGACGGCGAAACCCGCGACATGCTGCAGACCACCTACGACGCGGTCAACACCAAGATGAGCGAGTTTTTCCCGACGCTGTTCGGTGGTGGCCGCGCCGAACTGGTGCTGACCGGCGACGACCTGCTGTCGGCCGGTATCCAGATCATCGCCCAGCCGCCGGGCAAGAAGAACAGCACCATCCACCTGCTGTCCGGCGGCGAAAAGGCGCTGACCGCGATGAGCCTGGTGTTCTCGCTGTTTTCGCTCAACCCGGCACCGTTCTGCCTGCTGGACGAGGTCGATGCGCCGCTGGACGACGCCAATACCAGCCGCTTCTGCGATCTGGTGAAGCAGATGGCGGCGCACACGCAGTTCCTGTACATCAGCCACAACCGCCTGACCATGGAAATGGCCGAGCAGCTGGTGGGGGTGACCATGCAGGAGCAGGGTTGCAGCCGCATCGTGGCGGTGGACATCGTCGAAGCGCTGAAAATGCGCGAAACGGCCTGAACGATGCGCGCGGCGCTGTTATTGTCGCTGGCGCTGCACGCGCTGCTGCTGGCTGTGTTTGCCTGGCAGTTCCGCCCGCTGCCGGCGCTGACGCCGCCCTTGCAGGTACTGTTGCTGTCTGCACCCGCGCCCGCGGCGCTGACGGCACCGCGTGGTGACAGCCGTGCCGTTGCCGCGGCTGCCGCCCGGCTACCGGCCGTGACCAAGTCGCCGACACCGGCACCGGTCGCCCGCCACGCCACGCCGGCGGCATCCGCGCCAGCGCGGACTAGTGCCACGCCGCCCGCGACTGTCTTGGCAGCCGGCAAGGCCGCAGCGGCAACAGGTAGCGCGCCCGCCAGCACCAGTAGCACGGGCAGCAACGCTGCGGCCAACCTTGCCCCTGCCGCCGTCGGTGCGGCCTCGCCGCCGGCCGTTGCCAATGGCAGTACCGCCGCCGGCAGCGAAAAGACGGGCGAAAGCCGCGCGGTGCGGGTACGCTTTGCGCCGAAGCCACCCTATCCGGCGCTGTCGCGCGAGCTGGGCGAGGAAGGCGTGGTGTTGCTGCGCATCTCGGTCAGTGCCGGCGGAGAGTTCGAGCAGGTGCAGCTGTTGCGCTCCAGCGGCTTCATCCGCCTCGACCGCGCCGCGCGTGACGGCGTGCGCAGCTGGCGCTTTGACGCCGCGTGGCAGGGCGGACAGCCGGTGGCGGACAGTATCGACATCCCGGTGCGCTTCCGCCTCGACGAGTTGTAGCCGGCCGCGGCCTCCGCGCGCGGCGATGTCGTGCTGCCGCTGGCGGTTTTTTCGTGAAAATTACGCTTTTGGCTGGCAAAACCAAAAAATTGAGCCCGTTTTCGATAGAGAATGACCGATGACGCGAGGGTGGCCACCGTTTGCGTTGCGACGTTTGTTATAATACTGTCCTGAATAATGGCCACAGCAGTGGATAAGGCTCGATGAGCGACATACAAATAGGCTTGCTGATGCTGGGGGGGATCGTCATCGCCCTGGTGTTCGCCTTCAATACATACCAGGAATGGCGCTTTCGCAAGCGGACCCGCCAGGCCTTTTCACGTCATCACGCCGATGTGCTGCTGGACGTGCCCAAGAATCATGTTCGCGACGGCAAGCAGGAGCGGCTGGAGCCGGTGTTGCTGCAGGACGAGGACGATACCCCCGCCTACCTGAACGACACCCCGCCGCAGCACGCCTTTACGCCGCCGCCCGCCGTCAGCGAGCCGCTGCCGGAAGAGGAAGACGAAGTGGTGGCGATGGATGCCGCCGACCACCAGGCGCTGGTGGTGGCGCTGCTGGATCCGTCGCTGGATTTCATCGCCGAGGTGGTGTTCAGCCGGCCGCTGACGCTGTCGTCGCTGCCGCGCTTCAATGTCGCCAAGCGGGTGCAGGCCATCCTGCGCAGCGAGCGCGGGCTGTGGACGCCGGCCGAGCTGCTGCCGGGCACCCGTTACAAGCAGGTCAACTTCGGCTTGCAGCTGGTCGATCGCAGCGGCGCGGTCACCGAGCAGGAGCTGGCCAGCTTCTGCCAGCAGATCAACCATTACGCCGAGCAGTTCGATGCCCAGGTCAGCTTCCCGCAGCGCCAGCAGAAGCTGGTCGCCGCGCGCGAGCTGGACCGTTTCTGCGCCGATGTCGACGTGCTGATCGGCATCAATATCGTGCCGGTGGCGCCAATCTCCGGTGCGCGCCTGCGCAGCGTGGCCGAAGCCGCCGGCTTGCAGCTGGAGCCGGACGGCCAGTTCCACTATCTGGCCGATTCCGGCAACTCGCTGTATTCGCTGGCCTCGGCCGACCAGACGCCGTTCACGCTGCACAACCTGCTCGACAAGTCGTTCCCGGCGCTGACGCTGCTGTTCGACGTGCCGCGCGTGGCCGGCGGTGCCGCGGTGTTCGACCGCGCCATTGCCTTCGCGCTGCAGCTGACGCAGGAATTCGACGCGCGGCTGGTCGACGACAACCGCCGCGAGCTGAGCGAAGCCGGACTGCTGAAGATCCGCGAGCAGCTGGTGCGCATCTACGGCAATATGGACGACCGCGGCATCGCACCGGGCAGTGTCGCCGCCTTGCGCCTGTTTGCCTGATTCTTGCCGTTTCATTGTTTCCGCACGCCGGCCCTTGCCGGCGTGCTGCATTTGGGGCCTTCCATGACCAAACCTACTCCCGAGATCGAAGCCCGCGCCCGCGAGTTGGCCGCACTGCTGGAACGCTACAACCACGAGTACTACCTGCTGGATGCGCCGACGGTGCCAGATGCCGAGTACGACCGCCTGTTCCGCGAGCTGCAGCAGCTGGAAGCCGACTGCCCGGCGCTGGCCAGCGACAGCTCGCCGACGCGGCGCGTCGGTGGCGCGCCGCTGCCGGCCTTCGACAGCGTGGTGCACAGCGTGCCGATGCTGTCGCTGTCCAATGCCTTTTCCGACTTGCAGCAGGATGACTTCGCCAGCCGCCACGCCGAGCTGATCGCCTTCGACGAGCGGGTGGGCAAGGACCTGGCCGCGGCCAACGTCGAGTACGCCACCGAGCCCAAGTTCGACGGCCTGGCGGTGAGCCTGCTGTACCGCGACGGCGTGCTGGTGCAGGCCGCCACCCGTGGCGACGGCGCCAGTGGCGAGAATGTCACCGCCAATATCCGCACCGTGCGCTCGGTGCCGCTGCGGCTGCGTGCGGCCAACGTGCCCTCGCTGCTGGAAGTGCGCGGTGAGGTGCTGATGCTCAAGCGCGATTTCGAGCGCCTGAACGACGCGCAGCGCGCGCGCGGCGACAAGACCTTCGCCAACCCGCGCAACGCTGCCGCCGGCAGCCTGCGGCAGCTGGATTCGCGCATCACCGCGCAGCGGCGCTTGTCGTTCTTTGCCTACGCCATCGCCCAGGTGGAAGGCGACGACTGGCCGGACAGCCACGCCGGCGAGATGGACTGGCTGGCGGCACTGGGCTTCCCGGTGGTGGCCGCCGAGCTGCGGCCGGTGGTGCAAGGGGCGAAAGGTCTCGCCGCCTACTACGAAGGCGTGCTGGCGCAGCGCGCCACGCTGCCATTCGAGATCGACGGCGTGGTGTACAAGGTGAACAGCCGCGCACTGCAGCAGCGGCTGGGCTTCGTGTCGCGCGCGCCGCGCTGGGCGATTGCGCACAAGTTTCCGGCCGAAGAGGCGCTGACCCGGGTGGAGGCGATCGAGGAGCAGGTTGGCCGCACCGGCGCCATCACCCCGGTGGCGCGGCTGCAGCCGGTGTTCGTCGGCGGCGTCACCGTCACCAACGCCACGCTGCACAACGAGGACGAAGTGCGGCGCAAGGATGTGCGCGTCGGCGACACCGTGATCGTGCGCCGCGCTGGCGACGTGATTCCCGAAGTGGTGGCGGTAGTGCTGGACCAGCGCCCGCTGCGGCCAACCTTGGGTGGCGATCTGTTCAGCCAGGGCGAGGAGCCGATGTATCCGGCTTACCGCCTGCCGACCGTCTGTCCGGTATGCGGCAGTCACGTGGTGCGCGAGGAGGGCGAGGCCATCGCGCGCTGCTCCGGCGGGCTGGTGTGCAAGGCACAGCGCACACAGGCGATCCAGCATTTTGCCGGCCGCCGCATGATGGACATCGACGGCCTCGGCGAGCGTTACATCGACAAGCTGGTGGAGTTCGACTACGTGAAGAGCGTGGCCGACCTGTACCGGCTGACGCTGGATGACCTGCTGGAAATGAAGCGGAGCGCCGACGAGCAGGAGGGGATCACGCCGGAAACCGTCAAGGCGGGAAAAGTGGCCACCAAGTGGGCCGACAACCTGATCGAGGCGATCAGCGCCAGCAAGCGCCCGCCATTGGCGCGGCTGCTGTTCGCGCTGGGCATCCGCCACGTCGGCGAATCCACCGCCAAGACCCTGGCCGACTGGCTGGGTACGCTGGACAAGGTGCGCCGCGCGCCCCGCGCAGTGCTGGCGGCACTGCCGGACATCGGCGGCGTGGTGGCTGATGCCATTGCCGAATTCTTTGCCGAGGCGCAGAACGAACAGGTGATCGATGCCTTGCTGGCCGCCGGCGTGGCACCGGCCGACGAGCATGCGCCCAAGGCACAGCTGCGCGACAAACTGGCTGCGGCCAACCTTTACGCCCGGCTGAACGTGCCGCGGCTGACCGAGGTGCGCGCGCAGCAGCTGGCGACGCAGCAAGGCGAGTTGGCAACGTTGGCCGCAATGCCGCGGGTGGACATCATCAAACTCGACCTGCCGGCGGAGGTGGTCAATGCGTTGGCCGACTGGCTGGACGACGCGGCCAACCGCATGCAGCTGCAGGCCATCGCCGACTATTGCCGCGCGCTGCTGGTCGGGCTGCCGCAGACCGAAGCCGCACCACAGAACGAGGCGGTGGCCGGCAAGACCTTCGTGCTGACCGGTACGCTGCCGACCATGGGCCGCGATCAGGCCAAAGCCTTAATAGAGGAGGCCGGCGGCAAGGTGTCCGGCAGCGTGTCGAAGAAGACCCACTACGTGGTGGCTGGCGCCGAGGCCGGCAGCAAGCTGGACAAGGCGCTGGAGCTGGGGGTGACGGTGCTGGACGAGGCCGGCCTGCTGGCCTTGCTGGCGTCGTGACGGCAGGCAAAACTAGAGCGGTGGCGATAAAACGCCTACAATTGCCCGCTACTTAACATGTTGTCCGGATAAAAAGACTCATCATGCAAAAAGTTACCAAAGCGGTATTCCCGGTGGCCGGCATGGGCACCCGCTTCCTGCCCGCCACCAAGGCCAGCCCGAAAGAGATGCTGCCCATCGTCGACAAGCCGCTGATCCAGTACGCGGTGGAGGAGGCGGTAGCCGCCGGCATCACCGAGCTGATCTTCATCACCGGTCGCAACAAGCGCAGCATCGAGGACCATTTCGACAAGGCCTACGAGCTGGAAACCGAGCTGGAAAACCGCAACAAGAAAAAACTGCTGGAGACGGTGCAGCAGATCTTGCCGGCCAACGTCAGCTGCATCTACATCCGCCAGGCGGAGGCGCTGGGGCTGGGCCACGCGGTGCTGTGCGCCAAGCCGGTGGTCGGCAACGAGCCGTTCGCGGTGATCCTGGCCGACGACCTGATCGACGGCGAGCCGGGGGCGATGGAGCAGATGGTGCGCGTGTTCAACGAGACGCACAGCTCGGTACTGGGCGTGGAAACGGTGGCGCGCGAGGAGACCGGTTCCTACGGCATCGTCGAGGTCGCCACCGATGGCAACGGCCGGCAGCAGGTGTCCAGCATCGTGGAGAAACCGCATCCCGACGTGGCACCATCCAACTTGGCGGTGGTCGGCCGTTACATCCTGACGCCGCGCATCTTCGACAAGCTGCTCAATACCGTGCCTGGCGCCGGTGGCGAAATCCAGCTCACCGACGGCATCGCCGCGTTGCTGAAGGACGAACCGGTACTGGCCTATCCGTTTACCGGCAAGCGCTACGATTGCGGCTCGAAACTGGGCTATCTTAAAGCCACGGTGGAATACGGCCTCAAGCATCACGAAGTCGGCAGCGAGTTTGCCGCCTTCCTGGCCAGCCTGCCGCGCGCCTGAGCGCAAAACTATCCATCACGCCGCCTGCCGCGTCAGGCGGCGTGTCGTTTTCTTGAATAAGGACTCATCATCATGGCTAATGTTGCCGAAGCCCGTGGCATTCTGAATAGCTCGGACATCCTGTTTTCTGCCGAAGAGGTCAATGCCGCGGTCGACCGCATGGCCGCCGACATCACCGCCGAGCTGGGGGAAAGCTACCCGCTGGTGTTGTCGGTGATGGGCGGTGCGGTGGTGTTCACCGGCCAGCTGCTGCCACGCCTGATCTTCCCGCTCGATTTCGACTACGTGCACGTGTCCCGCTACGGCGACAAGACCCAGGGCGGCGAGCTGGTGTGGAAAACCGCACCGAAGGAAGACGTGCGCGACCGCGTGGTGCTGGTGCTGGACGACATCCTGGACGAAGGCCACACCATGGCGGCGATCCGCGACAAGGTGCTGGCGATGGGTGCCAAGGCCTTCTACAGCGGCGTGTTCGCCAACAAGCTGATCAGCAAGGACAAGCCGATCAAGGCCGACTTCGTCGGCATCGACGTGCCGGATCGTTACGTGTTCGGCTACGGCATGGACGTGCGCGGCGCCTGGCGCAACCTGCCGGCCATCCACGCGCTGAAGTAAGCCTGGCGATACACCCCGGCCAGCCCGCAACCGTAAATGTTGCGGGCTTTTTTCATGCCTGCGGATTAGAATTCGGCACAGAGCAGCCATAACAAGGAGAACGTCATGCTCGCCATCATCGGAGGCAGTAGCCTCGCCAAATTGCCCATTCTCGAAGTAACCCATCGCCAGGTTGTGCGTACCCCGTATGGCGACCCGTCCTGCGCGCTGACCTTCGGCCGCATCGGCATGCAGAACGTGGTGTTCATTGCCCGCCACGGCTACGGCAACTCCATCGCCCCGCACGAGATCAACTACCGCGCCAATATCTGGGCCTTGCACAGTGTCGGCGTTAAGGGCGTGATTGCCATCGGCAGCGTCGGCGGCATTCGCCCGGACATGGTGCCGGGCAGCCTGGTGATTCCCGACAATATTGTCGACTACAGCTGGGGCCGCAAGCACACCTTCTTCGAGGGACCGGAAAAGCCGGTAGTGCACGTCGACTTCACCTGGCCGTTTGACCGCGAGCTACGCGCCCGTCTGGTGCAGACCGGTCGCGAGGCCGGCTTGAGTGTGATCGACGGCGCGGTCTATGCCTGCACCCAGGGGCCGAGGCTGGAAAGCGCGGCGGAAATCCGCCGTGTCGAGCAGGACGGCGCCGACATGGTCGGCATGACCGGTATGCCGGAGGCGGCATTGGCGCGCGAACTGGCGCTGCCTTACGCCAATCTCAGCCTGGTGGTGAACTGGGCGGCCGGCAAGGGCAACAGTAGCGAGACGGTTGCCCTGCCGGAGACGGTGTTCGAGCACGGGGTTAGCAAGATCCTGGCCGTGCTGACGCAACTGGCAAAATGAGCAACCACCGGCATTCAGGAAAGAGACGATGGCCGAAACCCAATTGAAAAGCATGATCGCCCCTGCGTATCTGGCGCAGTTTTCCTGTCTTGGTCCGGCGTGCCCCGACACCTGCTGTTATGGCTGGCGAGTACCTGTCGAGCATGAGGCATACCTTCGACTGAAGAACCTTCCCGATAAAGAGCTAAAACCGCTGCTAAAGAAAGCGTTGCATCGCGGTTCCGGCAAGAGCGGCAGCAGGGATTTCGGTTTTCTATCGATTAGTCACGCGGAGCATGCGCGTTGTGAGTTGTTGGGGGAGGATGGCCTGTGTCAGCTTCACAAAAAGTGTGGCGAACAGATATTGCCCGATGTCTGTGCTACCTATCCCCGTGCCACCAAGTCGGTTGCTGGCGTGCTGGAGCAGTTTGCATCGCCGTCCTGCCCGGAAATCGCGCGTCTGATCATTGAAAACGAGCACGCCTTGCAGCTGCAGCAGCTGCAACTGCCTGTCCGTGCCAGCACGATTGCCAGTATCCCGGCGGCGATTGCCAGCCCGGAAATGGAGCAGGTGCGGGCATTCTTCCTGGCCATTCTGGCGGCTGCGGAAGTGCCGTTATGGCAAAGGCTGGCCTTGCAACTGCTGATCGCGGAGTCATTGCAGCAGACGGTGGACCAGTTCGATGCCACTTCCGGGGCGGTATTGCTGGATGACATCACGGCGCTGCTACTCGACTGGCAACAACAGCTTCAGAACGGGCAGGCGCTTGCCGCACTGCAAGGCTGGCAGCGCCACGAACAGTTGCACATCAAAACGTTGGCCGCAGCCAGCCGGGTGCGGGCCGATCTGCACTTCAATCGTCCGCGTTACCTGGAGCTGATTACCGAGGCCTTGCAAGCGCTGGGGGCGGGGCAGCCGGAGGCAGAGGTAGATGAGGCGGTACTGTGCCGCACCTTCGCCGCGACGGCGCTGTCTGCCGAGGTGGAGCAATGGCTGGGCCGTATCCTGCTCAATCATGCCCATACCGGCTACTTTCCGCTGCAAGGGCAGGTCGTGCAGGATGTGCAGCAGCTGTGCATGGAGTACCTGCTATTGCGTTTCTGGCTGGTGGGCCTGACCGCAGCAAGGCAGCGTCAGCTTGCGGCCAAGGAGGTCATTGAGCTGGTGTACCTGTTTTATAGAACCAGCATTCATCAGGAAAACTACCTGCCTTCCTGCATGGCTGGCTTCCAGCAGGCGGGTCTGGTGAAACCGGAGCACTGGCTGCTATTGCTGCCTGATTAAAAATTTTCACCGGATGGCTAAAGCTTTCCGGTGAGGATCCGATAAAGCTAGGGAAGGCGGTAGCAGCGGCACGGGGCCGGCTGGTACAACGCCCAGATTGATGATTCCAAGGAGCAACCATGCTGACCATCAACACTAACGTGGCTTCGCTGAACTCGCAGCGTAATATGTCCGGTTCCCAAAGCGCCTTGTCCACCTCGCTGCAGCGCCTGTCGTCCGGTCTGCGCATCAACAGCGCCAAAGACGATGCCGCCGGTCTGGCCATCTCCGAGCGCATGGGCGGTCAGGTTCGCGGTATGGATCAGGCTCGTCGCAACGCCAACGATGGCGTGTCGATGGCGCAGACTGCTGAAGGCGCACTGTCTTCCGCTGGTAACATCCTGCAGCGTGTTCGTGAACTGGCGGTACAGTCGTCCAACTCCAGCAACTCGGCTTCCGACCGTCAGGCTTTGCAGTCCGAAGTGACCCAGCTGACCTCCGAACTGGACCGTATTTCCCAGACTACCGAATTCAACGGCCAGAAGCTGCTGGATGGTTCGTCCGGCACCCTGACCTTCCAGGTCGGCGCCAACGCCAACCAGACCATCCAGGCAACCGGTTCCAACTTCCGCACCAGCAACTACGGCAACAACAACGTCACTGTGGCGGGTACTGCTAGTAAGAACGCGACCAACGTGGTTGCAGCTAAAGACATTACCGTTGCCGGTTCGTTGGGCTCGGCCAAGTACACTACTGTGGCAACCGACAGCGCCAAGACCATTGCGGCCAACGTTAACAAGCTGACCTCGCAGACTGGTGTTACTGCCTCCGCCAAAACCGAGTCGAACCTGACCTTGGCCGCCAGCGGCACGTTTGCGGTGAACATTACTTCCGACAACGCTACTGCGGTGACCGTTTCGTTCCGTACCGGCGCATCGGTGAGTAGCGCCGATGACTACTCCGAAGCGATCAATGCCATCAACGCCGCCAGCGGCAAAACCGGTGTGACTGCAGAGTTTGATTCGTCGCTGGGCGGTATCAAACTGACCAACGCTACCGGTTCGGATATCCAGCTTGCCAACCAGGCAGGTTCTGGCAACATCACAATGGCGACTTACAACAACACTGGCACTACACCGGCGCTGGTTGCTGCTCCGGGTGCTACTGCTGCTGGTGCCACCACCATCGCCAACGGTACCGTGGTGTTCGACTCTGACAAGAGCTTCTCGGTGACTGACGCTGGTTCCGGCCTGGTGCTGGGTGGTTCGTCGACCCTGAAGACCGTGGCTTCGTTGGACGTGACTTCGTTCGCCAACTCGCAGAATGCGATCAAGATCGTTGACTCCGCATTGCAAGCGATCAACGGCCAGCGTGCCCAGTTCGGTGCCTTGCAGTCCCGCTTCGAGAACACCATCTCCAACCTGCAGTCTTCGTCGGAGAACCTGAGTGCCTCGCGTAGCCGTATTCAGGATACCGACTTTGCCGCAGAAACAGCTAAACTGAGCCGTAATCAGGTGCTGCAACAGGCTGGTACCGCCATGCTGGCGCAGGCCAACCAGTTGCCACAGCAAGTACTGTCGCTGCTGCGTTAATCAAGGTGGGTGAGGGCATGGCCCTCCTGTAACCCAGCGTGCCTGGCGTGGCCCCCACGCCAGGCTTTTCGTCTTGGAGGTGTACTATGTCGTCATTATCACCACTGTTGCCGGTTGCCACACCTGTTACCACCGCCTTGTCTGACAGTGGAGGTCGCTCTGCGCCGTTGCCAGCTCAGCAAGCCAGCGCCCCGACGGTGCCGGTTTCTGCTGGTGCGGTGCAAGCGCTGTCCAGTGCCGCTGCCGGTGGTCAGGGCAAGAACGTGCTGGACAAGGAAGAGCTGGCGCAGGCTACGGAAAAGATCAGCAAGCTGGTCGCCACCTTTGCCAGCGAGCTGAACTTCTCCATCGATGAAGATCTGGGCGTGCCGATTGTGAAGGTGATCGACAAGCAGACCGACAAGGTGATCCGCCAGATCCCGACCGAAGAAGTGCTGGAACTGTCCAAGAACCTGGACAAGTTGGTCGGTGTTTTGTATCAGAGCAAGGCGTAATTTTGGTAGCAGCAAGCGTAGTGCCGACAGGCCCTACGACTGAATAATGGCGGGAGAAATATCATGGCATTGAGTTCGAGCGGTCTTGGTTCCGGGATGGATATTGACAGCCTGGTTTCCAAGCTGATGAATATTGAAACCCGCCCATTATTGAAGCTGCAGCAGAAGCAGCAGGTTTTTGAAAGCAAGATCTCGGCGGTCGGCCAGGTCAAGAATGGCCTGGCGTCGTTCCAGGCCGCGCTGAAGGCACTGCAGGATCCGGCAAAATACCAGACGCTGTCGTCGACTTCCTCTGACAAGGATGTGGCCGAGATCAGTGCCGGCGCCAAGGCACCAGTGGGTGGTTTCAGCCTGAAGGTGGAAACGCTGGCCGCAGCACAGAAGCTGTCGTCGAGTATTTTCACCAGCAGCAAGACCGCCATCAATGGCGCGGCCGAGGAAACTCTCAGTTTTTCCTTTGGCACCACCTCCGGCGCCACCTTCACCCCGCTGTCCGGTTCGACCCAGAAGGATGTCAAGATCCCGGCCAATGCCACTCTTGAGCAGGTACGGGATGCGGTCAACAAGGCCAATATCGGTGTCAGCGCCAGTATCGTCAATGACGGTAGCGGTTACCGGCTGATCTACTCCTCCGGCAAGACCGGTACCGAGAGCACGCTGAAAGTAACGGCTGCTGGTGGCGCCACTTCGCCGCTGGCGAACCTGACTCATGATCCGGCGGGCACGACCATGACGGTGTTGCAGCCGGCCAAGGATGCCGTTTTTTACGTCGATGGCCTGAAAATCACCAAGCAGTCCAACACCGTCACCGACGCCATCGATGGCGTGACACTGACGCTGAAGAAAGAGCAGGAAGCGGGTGATGCAGCGCTGAAGATGAATGTCAGCCGCGATACTGCTGGCATCAAGAAAACACTGGAAGACTTTGTAAAGTCGTACAACGACTTTACCAAGGTGTTGAAGGAGACGACGGCGGCGACGCCCGGTACCGCGCCCGGCGAGGCCGGCTCCTCGTCACCGTTGAGCGGTGTGACGGCGATTCGCGGTATTGAAACGCAATTGCGTGCCGCTTTTGGCGCCGCCACCAAGAATAGCGGTAGCTACCAGGTTGCCAGCCAGCTGGGGCTGGCTTTTGCCAAGGATGGCAGCCTGAGCCTGGATTCGAGCAAGCTGAGCAAGGCGATCGAAGCCTCGCCTGATGATGTGGCCAAGTTTTTTGCCACCGGTGCCCAGATCGATGGCAAGGGCATGTCCTATGTGTCGAGTACCGCCAAGACCGTGGCTGGTAGCTACGAAGTCTCCGTCAGTGCCTTGACCAACGGTTACAATCAGGCTGGTAGCGTGCCGACGCTGCCGGTCTCCGGCACCAACGCGTTTTCGGTCATGATCGACAATACCACTGTCAACGCCCAGGTTACCGGTACCTATAACAGTGCCACCGAATTAGCCAAGGCGCTGGAAACCGCCATCAATGGAGATGCCGGCCTGACTGCCGCCAAAGGAAAGGTTTCAGTCAGTGTCGATGAAGATAGCGGCAAATTGCTGATTTCTTCGGTCAAGACCGGGGCTGACTCCAAGGTCAACGTGCTGAGTGGTCTGGATTTTGCCGGTTTTGCCGCCGCTAGCGGTGTCGCCGGCTCTGCGAGTGTGGCCGGTACCATCGGTGGTTACGCGGCACGTGGTGACGGTAGCAAGCTGATCGGGGCGATCGGCACCCCGGTGGAAGGCCTGACCATCGACATCAGCGGTGGTACCATCGGTGACCGAGGCTCGCTGACCTACACGCAGGGTTTCTCCTTCAATCTGGACAAGACGCTGGAGGGGATGCTCAGTACCAATGGCACACTGGACTCGTTTAACAAGGGCCTGAACGCGTCGCTGAAAGACTTGCAGAAACAGCAGGACACCATGGCCAAGCGCCTGGAGACAACCGAGGCCCGCTACAAGGCCCAGTTCAATGCGATGGACCGCCTGCTGGCGCAACTGAACGCCAGCAGCTCGTTCCTGACCCAGCAAATCAGCAGCATGCAAAAGAGTTCCTGAACTGGATAACATCGATTAAGGCTTCATCATGGCACTTTCTAGGCATATGCAGGCCGCTTACGGTCGCTCCGCACTTGAGACCGAGGTATTGGTAGCGACCCCTCATAAACTGGTGCTCATGTTGCTGGATGGTGCACTGCAGGCGATCCGGCGCGCAAAGATCGCGATGGAAGCCGGGCAGGTTGCGGACAAGGGTATGCTGATCGGCAAGGCGATCTCGATCGTGGACGAGGGGCTGCGCCTGGCGCTCGATCACGAAAAAGGCGGCGACATTGCCAGCAACCTTGACCAGCTCTACGAATACTGCACCCGCCAGTTGTTTCAGGCCAACATCAGCAACGATCCCGCGTTGCTGGACCAGGTGTGTGCACTGTTGAATGAAATCCGCGATGCCTGGGTACAGATCGGGGTGCCGGCCAACGCGCAGGGCAGTGCGCCGGGTGACGCAGGAAAAGTCTATGGCGCAGCCTGAGCTGGCGGAAGACTGGCGCGCCTGGCTGTCACTGGCGCAAGAGCTGTCAGCTGCGGTCGAGGCCCTGGACTGGGAGCGGGCGGTCGTGCTGGCCGAGCAACTGGTGGCGGCACAGGCGACGCTGTCGCCATTGTCGGCGCTTTCTGCCGCCGCTCGTGACGGGGTATTGGCCGAGCTGCTCGGCGCGCAGCGTTTGCTGCAAGCCCTGACTCAGCAGGTCACTGCCAGCAAAGGCCAGTTACAGCCGGAACTGGCGCTGCTGAAGACGCGGCAAAACCTGCTTTCTACCTATAAAGACAGCCTCTAGCCGGCACTGTTTTTCGGTGTGGAGCGGGGCTTTTGCCATTGCGGCCAACCTGCAAACGACGCTGTTATCCTGCCGATTGCGTGCCATAGTAAAAGCAGTGTTGCCGTGCCGCACCGTGTTGTCGGGATGGCCCGCGGCGAGTCGGCATCGCTGCCGCTCGTTGCTCTGCCTGCGTCAAAGCGCATCAGGACGGCCACCTTCGCCTGAGCCGAGGTGGTGTCCGTGTTACCGGAGTCGTGATCATGACCATTTATCTGGTGTTGCTGATTGGCCTGATGATCGCGCAGGCCGTCGCAGTCTTCTATCTGTGGCAACGGCTGTTGCGCATTGAGTCCGAGCGCGCGGTCGAGGCGGTCAGCCATGAGCAGCTGCAGAAGCAGCTGGCGGCCGCACAGCGCAATATCCAGGACATTGCGCTGATGGCACAGCAGAAAGTGGTCGAACACGAGCCGCGCCAGCAGTTGCCGGCCGCCAGCAGCGAGGGCATCAGCCCCTACAATCAGGCGGTGGAAATGTTCAAGCGCGGCCTGGGCAGTGCCGATGTTGCCGAGCGCTGCGGCATTTCCCGTAGCGAGGCCGAGCTGATCCTGTCGCTGTACCGCAATAGTCCCACTCCATGATTTCCCTGCCCCCGATTCTTGCGCCGGGCAAACAGTCGACCGGCGCGGCCGAAGCGTCGACGATTGTTGCCAATCGTCCCGGTCGCGAGACGTCGCGCAGCCCGGTCGAGGTTGCCTCGTCGCCCGCGCGCTTGCCGGCATTGCAGTCCGGCGAGACCGTCACCGCCCACATCACCGAACGCCTGCCAGATGGCAAGCTGGCCGCCTCCATCAAGGGCGAGGCCTTCGTGCTAAGCCTGCCCAAGGGCATGACCGCCGATGGCAATGCGCTGTCGCTGCGCGTGACCGCCGGGCCGCCGCTGTCGTTCAATCTGCTGGACGTGCTGCAGGACCCGGCGACGGCGCTGCGCAGCAGCGAGCTGGCGCGGGCGGTTTCGGCGGCACTGCAGGACGACAACAGCACCGCGTTGCAGACCCTGTCCCAGCCGGGGCGGCTGCCCGATCTCGCCCGTGGCGAGGTGGTCACCGGCCGGCTGGCAGAGCGCCTGGCGGACGGCAGTGCGATGGTGCTGATCAAGAATGCGGTATTCAACCTGAAGGCGCCGGCGGACGGTCTGCTGACCAAGGAGCCGATGCTGTTGCGGGTGGGGGCGAGCTCGCCACTGTTGCAGTTCGACCTGCTGCGTCTGAATGCGCTGCCGGACGAAAAATCGGTGCCGGTGGCCTTTACCTCGGGCGGGCGCTACCTGAACGGCTTGCTGGATGCGGCAACGCAGTCGGCGGCGCGCGGCAGCCTGACCCTGCTGTCCGATCCGGCGGCGCCGGGTGCCGGCGAGCAGCTGCGGCAGTCGGTGGAAAAAAGCGGCGTCTTTTACGAGTCGCACCAGCGGGCGTGGGTCGATGGCCGCCTTTCGCTGGAAGAGCTGAAGCTGGAGCCGCAGGCCAAGCTGCTGCACGAGGGTCGGGCCGGGCTGTCGCCGGAACTGGGGCAGCTGGTGCAGAAGCAGCTGGAGGTGCACGAGCAGAAAGTGCTGGTGTTCCAGGGGCAGGCATGGCCGGGACAGGCGGTGGACTGGGAAATCCAGCGCGAGGAAGTCGCCGAGCGCGAAGCGGATGGCGAGCTGGAGCTGCCGGTGTGGCAAACGCGGCTGAATCTGGAGCTGCCGGCACTGGGCGGCGTCGGGGCGCGGCTGCGCATGGTGGGCAAGCAGGTGCAGGTGGTGTTCGATGCCGATGATGGGCAGACCGCACAGCTGATCGAGCAGTATCGCAGCCGTCTTGGCTCGGCACTGGAAGGCGCCGGTCTGGCGCTGGCCAGCCTGCTGGTCAAGCACGAGGCCGGCGATGAAGCCTGAGCATCGCCGTTCGGCGGTCGCGCTGCGCTACAGCGAGGACAGCGCGGCGCCAAAAGTGGTGGCCAAGGGCTATGGCCGCATGGCCGAGCGCATCATCGAGCAGGCGAAGGAAGCCGGCGTCTTCGTGCACGACTCGCCGGAGCTGGTCAACCTGCTGATGCAGGTGGACATGGACAATCACATCCCGCCGGAGCTGTATCGTGCGGTCGCCGAGATCCTCGCCTTCCTGTATTTCCTCGAACACCAGGCTACCGGCAAGGACATGAATTTCGAACAGTGGCTGGCACAGCGCCAGCCGCCTCCATCCTGAGTCGGCGAGTGGCCGGCTTGCATTTTTCTGCTTAGGAACATGATGAAAGTTGCGTATATCGGTCTGGGGATCATGGGGCGCCCGTGCGTGGAAAACCTGCTCAAGGCCGGACATGAAGTCTGGGTCTGGGCTCGGCGGCGCGAGAGCGCCGAACCGCTGCTGGCGCAGGGCGCCCATTGGGCGGACTGCCCGCAGGCGCTGGCGGCCAACGTCGAGGTGCTGGTGACCAATGTCTCCGATACCGCCGACGTCGAGGCCGTGCTGCTGGGCGAGAACGGCGTGGTGCACGGTGCGCGGCCGGGGCTGGTGTGTGTCGACATGAGCACCATTTCCCCGATCGGCGCGCGCGAGATCGCCGCCAAACTGGCTGCCAGCGGCATCGACTTCCTCGATTGTCCGGTGTCCGGTGGTGAAGTCGGCGCCATCAACGGCACGCTGACCATCATGGTCGGCGGCAAGGCGACGGCGCTGGCCACCGCGCGGCCGGTACTGCAGGCGATGGGCAAGACCATCACCCATATCGGCGACAGCGGGGCCGGGCAGGTGGCCAAGGCCTGCAACCAGATCGCAGTCGGCGTCGGCGTGGCGGCGGTGGCGGAAGTGATGAAGCTGGCCAAGGCTTGCGGTGTAGACCCGGCGCCGGTGCGCGAGGCGCTGCTGGGCGGCTTTGCCAGCAGCCGGGTGCTGGACGTGCACGGTCAGCGCATGATCGACGACAACTACGCGCCGGGCTTCAAGGCCAAGCTGCACCAGAAGGACATGGGCATCGTGCTGGACACCGCGGCGTCGCTGGGCATCAAGCTGCCAGAGGCCGCGCGTGTTGCCGGCCTGATCGACCAGCTGGTGGCCAATGGCGAGGGCGAGCTGGATTCCTCCGCCATCGCACGGCTGATCTGGCAGGACAACGACTGAGCCGCGCTAAAAAATTGCGGCCAACCTTGCTGCAAGGTTGGCCGCAATGACGTCAGCGTTTCAGTGGTTAACGTTTACTCGACGTTCTGGATCTGCTCGCGCATCTGCTCGATCAGTACCTTCAGCTCCACCGAGGCCTGCGTGGTTTCAGTGGCGACCGACTTGGAGCCGAGGGTGTTGGCTTCGCGGTTGAGCTCCTGCATCAGGAAGTCCAGCCGCTTGCCGACCTGGCCGCCGGTCTTCAGGATGCGGCGGATCTCGCTGAGGTGGGTGCTCAGGCGCTCCAGCTCCTCGTCGACGTCGATCTTCTGCGCAAACAGCGCGAATTCCTGCTTGATGCGGTCGTCGTCGACATTGCCCAGCGCCTCCTGCAGCCGTGCCGACAGCTTGGCACGATAGGCGTCCAGGATCAGCGGCAGGCGCGGCTTGATGTCGCTGATGATCTGCGCCATCGACTCCAGCCGGTCGCGCAGCACCTGCGCCAGTTTTTCACCTTCGCGGCCGCGGGTGGCGCGGAAGTCTTCCAGCACCACCTTCAGGCCGTCGAGGCACAGCTGTTGCAGCACTTCCGGCGGCAGCGGATTGGATTTCAGCACCCCCGGCCAGCGCAACAGCTCGCCCATGCCCAGCTCGCGCATTTGCGGCGCGATGGCCTTGACCTGGTTGCTGATCGCCAGCAGGCGCTGCACCATGTCCGGGTTCAGTTCCAGCTGCTGGTTGTCGTTGTCGTTCTGGCTGATGCCGACGCGGCATTCCACCTTGCCGCGGGTGACGCGGCCGGCGATCAGCTCGCGCATTTGCGCCTCGATCACGCGCAGCTCTTCCGGCAGCCGCATCTGCACATCGAGGTAGCGGTGGTTCACCGCGCGCAGTTCAATGGATAATAGGCCGCCCGGGAAGTCGCGGGTGGCGGAGGCAAAGCCTGTCATACTCAGGATCATGGGAGCTCCGGCTGTCATGGTTTTCAGGAAGACATGCCCCGAATAGCTAGGGTTCCGATTCAGGGGCCGCTACACTATAACAATGCACATGACGCAATCCAAGCAAAGCGCACTGCCCGCCGGCTTCCGGCTGGATGACTACACCATCGTCCGCGAGCTCAGCTCCGGCGGTTTCAGTCAGGTCTACCTGGCGCTGGATCACTACGACCGCAAGTTCGCGATCAAGGAATACCTGCCGCTGGACATGACCAGCCGCCAGCCCGGCGGCGAGGTCACCATCATCGACGAGCTGGACCGCGAGGCGTTCCGCGTCGGCCTGAAGTGCTTCTTCGAGGAGGCGCGGGTGCTGGCCGGCATCCAGCATCCCAATATCGTGCGGGTGGTGAACTTCTTCCGGGCCAACAACACGGTGTACATGGTGATGGAGTACACCGAGGGCCGGCCACTGAGCAAGGAGCTGACGCTGGCCGCCGGCCGCCTGCCGGAGGCGCGGCTGCGCAAGCTGTTTGCCGAGCTGATCGGCGGCCTGCGCGAGGTGCACCAGCAGCAGTTGCTGCATCTCGACATCAAGCCGGCCAACATCTACCTGCGCCGCAACGGCTCGCCGGTGCTGCTCGATTTCGGTGCCGCGCGCCAGGCCTTGCGGCGGCCGGGGCAGGTGCTGACCGCGATGTTCACCCCCGGCTATGCCGCACCGGAACAGTACGACGCCAAGGCCAAGCTCGGGCCGAGGACCGATATCTACGGCCTTGGTGCCAGCCTGTACGCGATGTTGGGCGGTGGCCGCCTGCCGTCGGCGGACGAGCGCCTGCGCAGCGATACGCTGCAACCGGCCAGCAAGCTGTTCGCACGCCACTATTCGCCGCAGTTGCTGGCGCTGGTCGATGCCTGCCTGCAGCTGGAGCCGCAGCGGCGGCCGGATAGCCTGGCGCAGATGCAGCAGAGTCTGCTGGCCCATGACTATGTCACGCCGCAGCCGCCGCGCTCGCTGTGGCAGAAGGCCGGCGCCTGGCTGACGGGGAGCAAACGATGAAGTTTGCGCTGGCAGTCGATTCCCGCATCGGCGGACGCGGCAATAACGAAGACCGGCTGGCGGTGACCTGTTCCAGCGAGTGCGTGTTGCTGGTGGTGGCCGACGGCATGGGCGGCCATATCGACGGCGAAGTGGCGGCACGGATCGCCACCGAGGTGCTGGTGCAGCAGTTCCGCTGCCAGGCCACGCCGCGGTTGCTGCAGCCGGGCGACTTCCTGCGCTGGGCGCTGGGCGAGGCGCACCAAGCCATCATCGACCACGCCATCGCCCACCACCTGCGCGAGATCCCCAGCACCACGGTGGTGGTGGCCATCGTGCAGGACGACTCCGTGTATTGCGCCTACGCCGGCGATTCGCGGCTGTATCTGCTGGAGCAGGGCGCGGTGCGCTTTCGCAGCCGCGACCACTCCCACGTGCAGCGCCTGATCGACAGCGGCCAGCTGACCGAGGCCGAGGCCGCGGTGCACCCGGCGCGCAACCGCATCTACAACTGCCTGGGTGCGATGGGCGAGCCGGAAGTCAGCGTTCTCCATCCGCTGCCGCTGCAGGCCGGCAGCAGCGTGCTGCTGTGCAGTGACGGGCTGTGGAGCATGGTGCCGGACGCGGAGCTGGCGCGCGTGTTCCACGGGCGGGTGGCGCCGGCGGTGCTGCCGGCGCTGATGACGGTGGCGGAAAAACGCGGCGGCGAGCGCGGCGACAACCTGTCGGCGGTGGCGTTCACCCTGCTGCCGGCGGATGCGGCGCTGGACGGCCGCAGCGGCTACATCGACAGCGGCACGCTGACCGGCTTCCTGCCCGATGACGCGATCCCCGGCCTGCTGATGGAGCATGAACTGGCCGCCGAACTGCTGCCCCGGCAGCCGCACTGAGCGGCAAGCCGCCGCGCGCGGCAGGGCGATCGGGTAGAATCACGCTGTTATTCCTACCCGAGAGCCGCGCCATGCGTTCATCCCAACGACTTGCCGACGCGCTGCGCAGCGTCCGCATTACCCGCAATTACACCCGCCACGCCGAAGGATCGGTACTGATCGAGTTTGGCGACACCAAGGTGATCTGCACCGCCAGCGTCGACGAGACGGTGCCCGGCTTCCTGAAGGGCAAGGGCCAGGGCTGGGTCACCGCCGAATACGGCATGCTGCCGCGTTCGACCCACAGTCGCATGCGCCGCGAGGCCGCCAGCGGCAAGCAATCCGGCCGCACCCAGGAAATCCAGCGCCTGATCGGGCGCAGCCTGCGCGCGGTGGTGGACCTGACCAAGCTTGGCGAACGCCAGATCCAGATCGACTGCGACGTGATCCAGGCCGACGGTGGCACCCGCACCGCCAGCATCACCGGTGCCTACATCGCGCTGGCCGATGCCATCAACGGCCTGCTGGCCGCCGGCAAGCTCAGCGAGAACCCGCTGCGCCAGCACGTGGCGGCGATTTCGGTCGGCATCGTCGACGGCGTGCCGCTGCTGGATCTCGACTATGAGGAAGACTCCGGCTGCGAAACCGACATGAACGTGGTGATGACCGGCGACGGCCACTTTGTCGAGGTGCAGGGCACTGCGGAAGGGGTACCGTTCAGCCGCGCGGAAATGGATGCCTTGCTGCAACTGGCGGAAAAGGGCATCGCCGAGCTGGTTGCGCTGCAGCGCGAGGCGCTGGCGAAGTAACCGGCGCGAAAGCGATCGTGCCATCCGCTGCGATGGCGCCATAAACAAACAGGGTTGGCCGCATGCGGCCAACCCTGTTTGCCTTGATGCTGCCGTGTGTGTGGGCACGGCGGATAGGCTTTGTTGCACAAATCCGTGCTTGCCAAGGCTTGGTAAGCTAGCTGCATAACCAAGCCCGCTCCGAAACAATACCGAACGACCAACTGGAAAGCCTACAACCAAGCTCTGATCCTGCGTGGCTCTTTGTCCATCTGGCTGGACACAAACATGGCATGGCAGGCAAAACCGCGGGGGAAGCGTGGTCGAGCGCAGACCTACAGCGATGCGGCCATTCAATTCTGTTTGACCATCAAGAATGTGCTCGGGCTGGCGTTGCGGCAGACCATCGGTTTCATTCAAAGCCTGCTCAAGCTGGCGGGCCTGGGCTGGGGCGTCCCGGACTACAGCACCTTGTCTCGGCGTCAGCAAACACTGCAAGTCAGCATTCCCTATCAAAAGTGTTCAGGCGCGTTGCATCTGCTGGTCGATAACACGGGCATCAAAATGCTGGGCGAAGCTGAGTGGAAAACCAAGAAACACGGCGCGGAATATCGCCGGCAATGGCGCAAGGTGCATCTGAGCATCGACGCGGAAACCCTGCAAATCCATGCTATTGAGGTAACGGACAATCGCCAGAGCTATGCGCAAATGTTGCCTTCGCTATTGGCGCAAATCCCGTCCAATGAACCGATAGCCTGCGTGAGCGGCGATGGTGCTTTTGATACCAAGGCGTGTCATGAGGCGATTGCAGCGCGGGGGTGCAATGGGGTGAATCCCGACGCGCAAGAATGCTCGGCCGTGGAAAGGAAGCTCACTGGGCGTGCAGGCCTGGAACGAGATTCTCCGGGCCACTAAGCGACGAGGTAGGGCGATCTGGAAGCGCTGGAGTGGCTACCATCGCCGTAGCTTGGTCGAAACTAAGATGCATTGCTTCAAACTGCTGTGATCTGCCCCCGCCAGCCATACCAGCGATAAGGAAAGAAGTCCTAGGTTTGCATGGTAGTGGTACTGCTTGATAGTTCGGTGGCCCGCTGCTGGCGGTAGCGTGCCGCAAACACTGCTGGCGGTATCCGG
>NZ_RBID01000001.1:154277-158614 GCF_003633895.1 Vogesella indigofera | reverse complement strand
GACCGCCACGGCGCCATCCGCGCCGGCCACGGCCTGCTGCTGACAACCGAAGCGCAGCCCGCTGCCGGCGGCAAACAACTGGCGCGCGACGGCGCCCAGAGCCAGCTCGACGCCGCGCTGGCGCTCGCCCAAAGCCTGGCCGACACCGCCACCGCGCAGCTGGCCGATACGCAGGAAACCGGCCCCGCCGAAATCCAGCCGGACAACGCCAAAGGCGCCAACAAAACCGACGGCCACCTGCAGCACCACGTGCAGGCGCTGAAAGCCTGGGAGGCCGGCAGCAACACCGACAAGGACGGCAAAACCGCCCCCCAGGGAAATGGCGCCGCCCAGGCCGGCCAGCAGCCCATCATGATCCTCAGCGCCCCGGCCGGCCTCGCCGCGACGACCGACCACTCCCTGATCCTGGCCGCCGGCACGAATATCGACCAGGTCGCCCAGCGCGACCTCAACCAGACCTCGGGCAGAAGGTGGCTGCACAACGTCGGCCAGCACATCAGCCTGTTCGTGGCCGGGGTGAAGGACGTGGTGAGCCTGAAGCTGATCGCGGCCAAGGGCAAGGTGCAGCTGCAGGCGCAGAGCGATGCGATGGAACTGACGGCGGGCAAGGACGTGACCATTAGCAGCCTGAGCGCCAGCCAGTTGTTCAACGGCAAGAAAGAGGTGCTGCTCACCTGCAGCGGTGCCTACATCCGCATCAAGGACGGCAAGATCGAACTGCACGCACCGGGCAAGGTGAGCTTCAAAGGCGGCAGCCACGACTGGAGCGGGCCGGCGAAGATGACCCCGGCCCATCCATCCTTTCCGCAGCATGCGCCGACATTCCCGCTCCGCATCAAGGTCGACCAGTCGCCACTGGGCGTGAAGAGCGGTTGGGGCGGCATGCCCTACAAGCTGTATGCCGATGGTGTCTTGCAGGGTGAGGGTGTGATAGACGAGCAAGGACACATCCAGGTGGCGCACCGCGTGCCGGTACAGAAATACAAGCTGGAACTGGCCAATGGGGTGGTGTACGACATTCCGGTAGCTGTGGATTACCACAATCCGGCGCAAGGCGAAGCGGCGAATGCCGGTTTTCACAAACACATGGCTGGAGCCACACCAGACGGTGGCCGTGACGAGCTGCTGGCATCGGCGCGTGAAGATTTTCTGGCGCTGTTCAAACCGTCTGGCAAGGGCGAATAAGCATGAGCAACAAGATTACGACGCCGATTGCGGCCAACCAGGGTCTGCAATGCACAGTCACTCCACCTTGGTTCGTACAGAAATCGGAATACAGCCCGCTGAATGGCACCTTTGATTTTCTGATCAATGGCGAGCGCGCGTTTGCCGAGGTGCACCGCGCCATCGCCCTGGCCAAAAAGTCGGTGTACATCATCTGCTGGGGCTTCCAGCCGTCGATGTATTTCGTGCGCAAGGGAGCAGAAAACATCCGCTATGACGAGTTGCCGGAAGCGGTGCCGGCACAGATCGGCAAACTACTGGAATACAAGGCCCGCAACAATGTGCAGGTCAAGGTGCTGTGCTATGCCTTTGAAGACATTCCGGCACGGGCGGCCACCATGGCACGGGAGGTTAGCAAAGGTGCTGGCGGAGGTGTGGCGGGTGCCGTTGCTGGTGCGGCCAAAGGCGCTGCCACGGATGACAAGACCTACATCAACGTCACTGGGGTAAAGGCCGGTCTGGGAGAGTCCAACACCCCAGGGCGGCACAATCGGCGGCTTTCGGATCAGCCCTCTACCAGCACCGATCAGATGCAGGAATACGATATTGCTTGGTATGAACGCTACGATCGCAAGCAGGAGAAGGCTGACATGGCGCGCAATGCCAAGCAGGCAAAGTCGGACGTCACCATGCAGAACCTGCAGTTCTACAGCCGGGACTTCACCGCTCAGGATCGTCAGTTTCTGCTGGCGCATGACTATACCGACAAGCATGTCAGCCGCACGATGCGCTATGTGCTGGCCGGCACCCCCAGCCACCACCAAAAAACCGTGCTGGTCGATATCGAGAGTCCGAAAGACCATCTGGCCTTCGTGATGGGACACAACATGCTGGACGCCTATTGGGATACCAGCGCGCACAGCATCCAGAAGCGCAAACCCCACACCCCCTGGCTGGGGCCAAATGGCCTGCTGCCACGGCAGGACCTGTCCAGCCGCCTCAGCGGCCCGGCTTGCGGCGATGTCTATCGCAACTTCCTGCAAGCCTGGCAACAGGCCGCCGGGCAGGCGCTGCCGAAGATCGATACCCGTCGCTACCCGCTGCATGACAAGCGTGGTCAGGCATTGCAATGCCAGATCGTGCGCACCCAGCAACAGGTGCGCAGCCAGGGCAGGGCGGTGGAAGACATCAAGCAGGTCTACCTGCAGGCAGTGAACAACGCCACCCGGAGCATTTACATCGAAAACCAGTACTTTCGCTGGCCACCACTGGCCGACGCCATCTGCAAGGCGGCACAGGACCAGACGAGCTGTGGGCGCGACCCGGGCCAGCACGGCTCGCTGCACCTGTTCGTTGTGACCAATAGCAGCGACGACGGCATGGGCTCCGGCACCCTGAAAAGCTACCAGATGCTGGACAAGCTGGGCCGTGCCGACACCATTCCCGGCGTGGCGCGCACCAAGCGCATCGAAAACCTGGATGCCAGCATCCGCCAGGCGCAAGGCCAGGCGCGGCGCACAGGCATCGGCCTGCCCAATCCGGTGTTGTACCCGGGCGGCAAGTACCCGCCAGCTTGGCAAAAACAGGCTGAGAAATACCACCAGGCCACGCAAAAAGTGCAGGGGCTGAAGCGGCAGCGCGACGAGCTGGCCGACAAGAGCAAGCAGGCGCACGAGGTGATCCGGCCGGAAGAAGTGCCCGGCCTCAAGGTGCACATCTGCACCCTGGTGCCGCCGGACACCCCGCCGTCGCCCGACAGCTATTACGTCGAGATGGTCTACCCGATGACCACGCGCCGCGTGAAGCGCGAAGGCAAGCAATGGCAGGAGGTGTACATCCACAGCAAGCTGATGATCGTCAACGACACCTTCATGACCCTGGGCAGCAGCAATATCAACACCCGCAGCATGCAGGTGGACAGCGAACTCAACCTCGTCCACTGCAACCCGCAGGTGGCCAGAAAAGCGCGCCTGGACCTATGGAACATCCACACCGCGGGCAAGGGGGCACAGGCGGACGTGGGGGAGGCGTTCAAGTCGTGGGAAAAGATAATTAGCGAAAACAAACGGCGCGAGACTGATCGCGTTTTACCTCCTTACGCCTCGCTGCGCGGCTTCCTGCGTACCGACCCCAGCATCTCGGACAAGGATTAGCCCATGCGCCACCTGCTGACCTTGCTAACCCTGCTGCTGGCCGCCTGCGGCGGCAGCGCCATCAAGAGCCCGGACATGGACACCATCGACAAGATTCCTCGCAAGCTGGAAGAACAGCTGGCCTTTTATTGTGCTTACGAGCAGGCGCGCACCCCGCAACGCGACCCGGAGGCCGAGCAGCTGTTCAAGCACGCGCGCTGGCTGCAGAAGAAGAACCTGTTGAAGAACGAGGCGGCGAAATACCCGGCTTTCGAGCGGCTGTACCGCATCGCCGCCGCCTGGGGCCACGACAAGGCGGCGCACAACCTGCTGCTGATGCTGATGCGTGGCCAGAGCGCCAGCGAGCTGCCCATTACCGAGGGCGTGGACCTGGTGCAGGGGCTGGTGGATCGCGGCCTGCCGCTGGGCTACTACGACATGGGCGTGTTGCTGTACCAAGGGTACGGCGTGGAGGGGAGCGAAGGTCTGGCCTTGCAGTACATGCGCCATGCCGCCGATCTAGGAAGTGCGGATGCCCAAGCCTATATCGGCGAGCAGCTGAATCGGCTCACCGCTGACTACCCAGTTCCCTACAAAATTGGTGATGCCATGAAGCGTTGTGCAGCGGAGCAGGGGCATAGTGAGTCGGCAATGGACTCTGCGACAGCACTCAAGCTGCAAAAAAACTACCCCGAAGCGCTCAAGTACTACCAGTTGGCGGTAAAAGCCGGTAATGAAACAGCAGCCCAATGGTTATCCGATGCATTTCTCGCGCCACCTTCAACTGATGAACTGGATTATCTCGCCCTGGAAAAAGACGAAGAGCGCTCCCGTCGGTACAACATTCTGTCCGACATTCTGGGGCGCTACTCCTACCTCCACCCCACGGTAGACGACATCGACGCCATCGTGCCCTTGCCACCGGCCAAGCTGCCGCCGTGGGACGGCAAGATCCAGTGGCTGAAAGACTGGGAAAGCAATGTGCCGCCACCGCTGCCTGGCGAGGCGCGCATAGTCGAGATGGCCAGGGCCAAGGGGCTG
>NZ_RBID01000001.1:0-154179 GCF_003633895.1 Vogesella indigofera | reverse complement strand
CGGCAAGATCCAGTGGCTGAAAGACTGGGAAAGCAATGTGCCGCCACCGCTGCCTGGCGAGGCGCGCATAGTCGAGATGGCCAGGGCCAAGGGGCTGGACCCGGTTACCGGCATACCTGTTACCACGACAACGCCATGAATCTGCTCCGTCCCGGTTACCGTTTCCTGGCATTGCGGCCAACGCTGGCCGCAATCTGCCTGTTGCTGGTCGCCTGCAGCGCTAGCGCCATCAAGAGCCCGGACATGGACACCATCGACAAGCTACCTACCAAGCTGGAAGAACAGCTGGCCTTTCGCTGCGCCTACGAGCAGGCGCGCACGCCGCAACGCGGCCCGGAAGCCGAGCAGCTGTTCCAGCACGCGCGCTGGCTGCAGAAGAAGAACCGGCTGAAGGACGAGGCGGCGAAATACTCGGCCTTCGAGCGGCTGTACTGCATCGCCGCCGCCTGGGACCACGACAAGGCGGCACACAATCTGCTGCTGATGCTGATGCGTGGCCAGAGCGCCAGCGAGCTGCCGATCACCGAGGGCGTGGATCTGGTGCAGAGGCTGGTGGATCGCGGCCTGCCGCTGGGCTACTACGACATGGGCGTGCTGCTGTACCAGGGGTATGGCGTGGAGGGGTGCGAAGGACTGGCATTACAGTACATGCGCCATGCCGCCGATCTGGGGCGCCCGGACGCGCAGCATTACATCGGGGACAAATTGACCAGTCTAGGTGTTGATTACCTAGAGGCCTACAAGGCTGGGAACCAGATGCTGAAATGTGCAGCGGAACAGGGAAATCAAGAAGCAGCTTTTGATTATGCTACTGATGTAAAAATTGACAAAAACTACTCCGAAGCGCTCAGGTACTACCAATTGGCAGTGAAAGCAGGGCGCTCGGCCGGTGCACTGTGGCTATCTGATGCATTTCGCGGCCCCTCTCCCAGTGACGAGTTGGATTACCTAGGACTGACCAAAGACGAAGAGCGCTCTCGTCGCTACAACATTCTGTCCGACATTCTGGGGCGCTATTCCTACTTCCACCCTACGGTAGACGACATCGACGATATTGTGCCCTTGCCACCGGCCAAGTTGCCGCCATGGGATGGCAAGATCCAGTGGCTGAAAGACTGGGAAAGCAATGTGCCGCCACCGCTGCCTGGCGAGGCGCGCATAGTCGAGATGGCCAGGGCCAAGGGGCTGGACCCGGCTACCGGCATGCCTGCAACCACGACGGGGCCGCCATGAGCGTGCTTAGTCCCTGTCTCCGGCGCCTGACATTGCGGCCAACGTTGGCCGCAGCCTTTCCGCGGCTGACGGCTACCTCCGACTACCTGGAAACACCGCATGCCGTTAGCTGCGGCAATGGGCGGGAGCACAATCCTGTAACCCGGAATACCTGACATGCTCGAATCCCTTCTCCCCTATTACGAACGTGAGCTTGGCCATCTGCGCGAGCTGTCGGGCGAGTTCGCCCGCCGTTACCCCAAGATCGCCGGCCGCTTGCAACTGGAAGGCGACCAGTGCGAAGACCCGCATACCGAGCGGCTGATCGAGGCGTTTGCCTTTCTGACGGCGCGGGTGCACAAGAAGCTGGATGACGACTACCCGGAGGTAGCCACCAGCTTTCTGGACGTGCTGTACCCACACTACCTGCAGCCGATGCCGGCGGCGACAGTGGTGCAGTTCGAATGCGATGCGCAGCGGCCGGAGATCGGCAAGCGCTACCGCATCGAGCGCGGGCAGCAGGTGCTGGCGCCAGCCATCCAGGGGGTGAACTGCAAGTTCCGCAGCGTCTACCCGGTGGACCTGTACCCGCTGCAGCTGCAGGAAGCCAAGCTGGAGTTGACCAGCGGCTCGCCCTACCTGCGCAGCCTGGCGCCGGATGCCGCCGCCGTGCTGACGCTGAAGCTGCAGACCCAGGGCGGGGTGGCGCTGAATGCCATCGATCTGCAGTCGCTGCGCTTTTTCCTCGATGGCGAGCCGGCCTTGATGCACCTGTTGTACGAGATGCTGCTGTCCAATGTGCTGCGGGTGCAGGCAGGGGACGGCAGCGAGGACCCGGCGCGCACGCGCACGTTGGCCGCAGACAGCCTGCAGGCGGTGGGTTTTGGCCGTGACGAGGGCATGCTGGAGTACGACGAGCGCTCGTTCATGGGCTACCGGCTGCTGTCGGAGTACTTCAGCTACCCGGACAAGTTCCTGTTCGTCGATCTGCTGAACCTGGCGCCGCTGGCGGCGCGCCTGACGGGCGACACCCTGCAACTGCGCCTGCACCTGCGCAGCTACCCGGACAGCGAGCGTCATCACCGCCTGCAAAGCCAGTTGCAGCCGGCGCACTTGAAGTTGGGCTGCACGCCGCTGATCAACCTGTTTGTGCAGCCGGGCGAGCCGGTTCGCGTCACCCACCAGAAAACCAGCTATCCGGTGCTGACCGACGCACGCAAGCAGCAGGCTTACGAGGTGGTGCAGATTCGTAAAGTGGTGCGGGTGGAGAAATCCGGCGAAGGCGAGAGCAGCGAAGAGGTGCTGCCGTTCTATGCCACGCGTCACGGTAGTGGGCAAGCGCCCCGCTTTTACTGGCATGCCAGCCGCGAACCGTCGGTACGGCAAGGGGACCGCGGTACCGACATGGCGCTGCACCTGGTGGATCTGCAGTTTGAGGCGGTACGACCGGCGGGCGAGGTGCTGAGTCTGACGCTGCTGTGCAGCAATCGTGACCTGCCGGAGCAGATTCCGTTTGGTGGCAGTCAGGCGACCCAGCGTACCGATTTCCAGTTGCCCGGGCATTCGGTGGTGAAGCGCGTGCGCCTGTTGCGCAAGCCGGGTGCCAGCCAGCGCAGTCCGCTGGGACGGGCGCTGCAGTGGCGCTTGATCTCGCACCTGTCGCTCAACTACATGTCGATTGTCGAGGCAGGGCGTGAAGCGCTGCAGGAAATGCTGACCCTGTACAACCTAGGTGAGGCTGCGGCCAACGTGCGCCAGATCCAGGGCATTGTCGGCATCTGCAGCCAGCCGGCGGTACAGCGCGTCAACGGCCGCCACTTTTCCGGCTTCGTGCGCGGCACTGAAATCACGCTGACGCTGGATGCCGATTACTACGTCGGCGGTAGTGTTTACCTGTTTGCTTCCCTACTGGAGCGCTTCTTTGCGCTGTACTGCGCCCCCAACAGCTTTACCCGCCTGCGGGTGAAAACCGTGCAACGAGACGAGGAGGTCGCCCTATGGCCAGCCCGAGCCGGCGAAGCCCTCGTGATCTGAGGCAGGCACTGGCGCAGGACGCCAGCCAGTTCAGTTTTTTCCAGGCGGTGCGCCTTCTGGGACTGTGCGAGGGCACGCGCCGGGCACGGCGCACGCTGCCGGCGCAACTGCGCTTTCGTACCCTGGCGTCGCTGTCGTTTCCGGCCAGCGAGCTGGTGCAGTACCGCCCCCTGCCGCAGGGCGAGGCGACCTCGCCGGCCGAGATGACCGTGAGTTTCATGGGGCTGACCGGCCCCAGCGGCGTGTTGCCGACCTCGTACACCGAGTTGCTGCTGGAGCGGCGGCAGCAATTCCGCGATAGCACCCTGCACGCGTTCCTGGACTTGTTCAGCCATCGCGCCATTGCCCTGTTCTACGGTGCCTGGCGCAAGTATCGCTTCTGGTTGGCCGAGGAGGCCGGCGAACAGGACGGTTTTGGCCGCAACCTGCTGGATCTGGCCGGAGTCGGCATCAGCCGGCTGCGTGGCCAGGCGAGCAGGGACGGCCTGCTGGACGAGCGCGTGTTCATTTATTACGCCGGTCTGCTGAGCCAGAAGCCGCTGTCGGCGCAGACGCTGCAAACGCTGGTGGAGGGGCTGTTCGCCACCCGTGCCCAGCTGCAGCAGTTTGCCGGCCAGTGGCTGGCGGTGCCGTTGGCCGAACAAAGCCGGCTGGGTGGCCAGTCGTGCGAGCTGGGGGTGTCGCTGTTTGCCGGTGAGCGGCAGTGGGACCGCCAGACCCGCTTGCAGCTGCGGCTGGGCAGCCTGCGCCGTGCGCAATTCGATGCGCTGTTGCCGGGGGGCGACGGAGCCCGCGCCCTGCAGGCACTGCTGCAGTTTGCCGTCGGGCATCAGCTGGCGGTGGATGTCTGCCTGGTGCTGGACAAACGCGACGTGCCGCCGGCGCGGCTGGATGCCGCCCTGCCGCCTCGACTGGGGGCCAGCAGCTGGCTGGGGCCGCAGGCGCAGGACCCGGACGACGTGCGCTATGCGCTGTTGCATTGAGCGGCGGCCGCTCTCTTTCTTTCTTATCTGGACGAAAACACCATGTCAGTACCCTTGAAATCCCTGATCGAGCGCCTGACGCCTCCTGCCCGCCACTGCGTGGAACAGGCGGCTAGTCGGGCGCTGGCGCGTACGCATTTTGAAATCGAGATCGAGCATGTGCTGCTGACCATGCTCGACCAGAGCAACAACGCGGCCATTGCCGCGCTGTTGGCGGCAGGGGCAGATCTGCCCGCCTTGCAGCAGGGGATGGAGCAGGAGCTGGACGGTTTCCGCAGCGGCAACAGCCGCAACCCGGTGCTGTCCGCCTGGCTGCCCAAGTGGCTGGAAAAAGCCTGGTTGCTGGCCAGCGCGGAGTTCGGCGAGGACAGCGTGTCCAGCCTGGACCTGCTGCTGGCGTTGCTGCGCGACGAATCGCTACGCCCGGCACTGCAGAGCGGTTGTCCGGCCCTGCTGCAGCTGGACAGCAGCCGTTTGCTGCCGGCTTATGCCGCACTGCGCCAGCATGGCGGCGAGAGTGCTGCTGCCGCGGCGCCTGCGGCCAACCCTGTTGCCGCCGAGGCGTCCCGGGCCGCGCGTGGCGGTGCCGCGCTTGACAAGTACACCATCGACCTCACCGCGCAGGCACGCGCCGGCAAGATCGACCCGGTGCTGGGCCGCGAGGCGGAAATCCGCCAGATGATCGATATCCTGATGCGCCGCCGGCAGAACAACCCCATCCTCACCGGCGAGCCGGGCGTGGGCAAGACCGCGGTGGTGGAAGGGCTGGCGCGCAAGATCGTGCATGGCGAAGTGCCGTCGGTGCTGGCTGGTGTGGTGCTGCGCACGCTGGACCTGGGCCTGCTGCAGGCCGGGGCCAGTGTGAAGGGCGAGTTCGAGAACCGCCTGCGCCAGGTCATCGACGAGGTGAAGGCCAGCCCGGTGCCCATCATCCTGTTCATCGACGAGGCACATACCCTGATCGGTGCTGGCGGTGCCGCCGGGCAGAACGATGCGGCCAACCTGCTCAAGCCGGCGCTGGCGCGTGGCGAGTTGCGCACCATCGCTGCCACCACCTGGGCCGAGTACAAAAAATACTTCGAGAAGGACGCCGCGCTGGCGCGCCGCTTCCAGGTGGTGAAGGTGGAAGAGCCGGCACCGGAGATCGCGGTGCAGATGGTGCGCGGTCTGGCACAGGCCATGGCCGAACACCACCAGGTGGAGATCTTGGAAGAGGCGGTGGCGGCGGCGGTGCACCTGTCCAGCCGCTACATCACCGGCCGCCAGCTGCCGGACAAGGCCATCAGCGTGCTGGATACCGCCTGCGCCCGCGTGGCGCTGTCGCGTGCCGGCAAACCGGGGCCGATCGAAGACGTGGCGGTGCTGATCGCCAACGTGGAGCGCGAGATTGCCGCGTTGCAGCGCGAGGAGGGTCATGGCGAGAGAATCGGTGAGCTGAAGGCCCGTCGCGAGCAGCTGCAGGATGATCTGGCGCAATTGCATGCCGCGTGGCAGACACAGCAGCAACTGGTCGCCGAGATCGACGCGGCTCACCAGCAGCCGGCCGAGAGCAAAGGCGGTAAAACCCGCAAGGTCAGCCCGTTGCAGAGCAAGCGCAAGGCATTGCGCGAGCTGCAGCAGACGCAACCACTGGCGTTCGAGTGCGTGGACGAAAACGTAATCGCCGACGTGATCTCCGGCTGGACCGGCATTCCGCTGGGACGCATGGTCAGCAACGAGCTGGCCCAGGTGCAGCAGCTGGCGCGCCTGCTGGGCGAGCGGGTAATCGGCCAGGATCACGCGCTGCGGCAGATCGCCGAGCGGGTGCAGATCGCGAAGGCCGGGTTGGAAGACCCGGGCAAGCCCAAGGGTGTGTTCCTGCTGGTGGGACCGTCCGGCGTGGGCAAGACCGAAACCGCGCTGGCGCTGGCCGAGGCGCTGTACGGCGGCGAGCGCAATCTGGTCACCATCAATATGTCGGAATACCAGGAGGCGCACAGCGTGTCCGGGCTGAAAGGCTCGCCGCCGGGCTATGTCGGCTACGGCGAGGGTGGGGTGCTGACCGAGGCGGTGCGGCGCAAGCCTTACTCCGTGGTGTTGCTGGACGAGGTGGAAAAGGCGCACCCGGATGTGCTGGAGCTGTTCTTCCAGGTATTCGATAAGGGCGTGCTGGAGGACAGTGAAGGTCGCGAGGTGGACTTCAAGAACACCATCATCCTGCTCACCTCCAATGCCGGCACCGAGCTGGTGATGCGCGCCTGCGAGCACGGCGTGACGGTAGAGGGCGAAACCCGCACCCCCGGTGCCGAAGATCTGGTAGAGGTGCTGCGGCCAACCCTGCAGCAGGTATTCAAGCCGGCCTTCCTTGGCCGTCTGGACATCGTGCCCTACTTCCCGATCAGCGATGACGTGCTACACGCCATCGTGCAGCTGAAACTGGAGCGCATCCGCCAGCGCATCGCCAGCAACCATGGCGCGCAGGTGGAGTTCCCGGACGAGCTGGCCGCAGCCATGGCCGCGCGTTGCATGGACGTGGACAGCGGCGCGCGCAATGCCGACGCCATCCTTACCCGCACCCTGCTGGCGCAGATCTCCAGCGACTTGCTGGCGCGCATGGCCAGCGGCAAGCCGGTGAAGAAGATCGCCGTGGCGCTGAAGGGCGACGCGCTTAAGGTGCGCGTGAGCTAGGAGGGCGGGACGCATGCTGAAACTACTGGCCCTGCTGGGGCTGTCCACCCTGCTGTGGTGGTCAGCGCTGTGGCTGCTGATCCCGGTGCACTGGCAGCAGCTCAGCCCCACTGTCATGCTGCTGCTGCACCTGCTGCCGCCCATCATGCTTACCGTGCTGGTGCAGCTCTGGCGATTGCGCCAGCAGCGGCAGGAGCAGACTGCCGCCCAGGCGCAAGCCGATGCAGAGGCCGCCGCCCAGCAGGAACGGCGCGATGCCGCCCGCACGCAGCACCAGGCGGCGCTGCACGAGCGACAGCAAACGATAGCCTGTCGCTGGTTATGGGGGCAGGCGCTGCCTCAGCGTGACGAACCCGCCTGGCTGGCGGCACTGCCTGACGCTTGCCAGTGGTCGGTGCTGACGGCGGAGGAGGTGGCCGAGGGCGCGGTGCTGGACAGCCTGCAAGCGAGTGTGGCCGACGCCTTGCTTGCCCTGTATGGCGAGCTGCCGGGTGCCGCTGCGTTGCCGTTGTTGCTGGAGGTGCTGCCGCAGATCTCCGGCATTGAGCAGGTTGGCCGCATGCGTGAGCTGCAGCAGCAAGCCTGGTTCAGCGCACAGGGCGATGTGCCGCAGCCGGACAGCGATTGTCGCTTTCTGCCCGGCAGCGGCCCGTTGGCCGAACGCGTCCTGTCGTTTCTGGCGCAGGACCCGACGTTGCCCGGAGTGGTGGTGCTGGCCGCCGATGCGCCGCGGGCATTGCTGGATGCGGATGAGGAGCCGGACAGCCATACCCGCCAGCAGTGGCGCCAGCTGGGGCGCCAGCTGGGGCGCCCCGGTGCCGCCGTGGTGCTGATGCTGTTCCTGCGCGAGGGGCTGCTGGCGGCGGAAGGGCACGCCCCTGCGGCCGGCGCTGACCCCTACCAGCCCTACTGGGAACGAAGTGCTACCGCCATCCCGGCGGGCTGGGGGCCGGTGCCGGCATCAGCTCAGGCGGCCCTGTCTGCCTTGCCCGTGCTCGCCTGCCTGGCCCCGTCCAGCGGGACGGCGCTGGCGCAGCAGGGAACCCTGCAGCTCACCCGCCAGTTGCAGGCGCTGCTGGACAACGCGCTGGTGAATGCGGCGCTGCTGGACTACCCGTTCAGCGAGGAAGACGCCCGGCCGCAGGACAACCGGGCCGACAGCGTGGCCTGGCTGGTGCACAACAGTGGTGATGTCGAGGTTGGTGGCGCGCGGCTGTCCGCCATTGCCAGCAATCTCACCCGCCATCAGATCGCGCTGCACCCTATCGACGAAGCCTGCAACCTGGTCCGCGACTGGGGCGATGTCGGTGCGGCTACGTCCGCCATGCTGGCGGCGCTGGCGGTTACCCATTGCGCCCGGCTGGCGGCGCCGGCGGTCATTACCCAATTTCATCACGATCATGCTGCCCTGGCGGTGGCGCGGCCGGCCTGCAAGGAGAACACTCTATGAAACGCGCCATTCGCCTGGGCGACCCGACCAGCCACGGTGGCAAGGTGGTGAGTGCCGCATCCACTACCGTACTGTTCGGCAAACAGGTCGCCCTGCTGGGCGACCAGGTAACCTGCCCGCAGCAAGGGCATGCCAATTGCACCATCGTGGAAGGTGACGGTAGCTGGCTGGTGGGCGGCAAGCCGGTAGCACTGGAAGGCCACAAGGTGAGCTGCGGTGCCATGCTGATCTCCACCCTGCCCGAACTGGGCAAGGGCTGAGGCGCACCGTGATCCGAACACAAGCAACAGGTACATTTGCATGACACCAGAACAACTACTGGCTCCGATCGCCGGGGCGCACCCTGCTGGCGAGGATATGGCCTACTCGGCACTGTTTGACCAGATACGCGAGGCCCGTCGCAGCGACGACCCGACCCTGACGCAAGGCGAGTGGGAACAGACCCTCAAGCAGGCCGAATGGCCGAAAGTGGTCAAATTGTGCGAAGAGGCCCTCGTCTCCTACAGCAAGGATTTGCAACTGCTGGTGTGGTATGCCGAAGCGCAGGTCAAGGTGGCCGGGCTGGCCGGCCTGCAGCTGGCGCTGGCGGCACTGGACGGCTGGCTGCAGCAGTACTGGGACAGCGGCTTTCCGGAGCTGGACCCGCACGATCTGGACGAGCGCGTCGGCAAACTGGAGTGGTTGAACCTGCAGCTGGGGCAGGGCGTGCGCGAGCTGCCGCTGATCCGTCCCGAATTCGGTGGCTACAGCTGGTTGCAATGGCAGCAGTCGCGCGAGGTGGACAACCTGGGACTGAAGAACCCGGAAGCGCGCGAAGCGGCCATCGCCGAAGGCAAGCTGGCCGGTGAGACCTTCGACAAGGCCGCGCAGCAGTCGGGGGTCGCCTGGTTCCAGCAATGCATGGAGCAGCTGGTGGCGGTGCTGCAGGCCTACGAGGCACTGGATGCCGGCATCGAGCTGCGCTTTGGCGAGCAGGCACCCAGCCTGGCCGAGCTGCGCAATGCCATCTACGCCTGCCAGGACCTGGTGCTGCGTTACCGCCAGCAGCTGGGTGGTGGTCAGACCGGCAGCACGCCGCCCGCGGCCACCGTAACCGAGGAGAAGAAGCCCGTGAGTCCGTCCCCCGCCACCATGACCCCGCCACCGCTTGCCGCACCGGCCATCGCCTTTGACGGCAACATTGCCAACCGCCAGCAGGCGGTACAGATGCTCACCGAGGTGGCGCGCTACTTCCGCCACAACGAGCCGCACAGCCCGGTATCGCTGCTGGCCGAGCGCGCGGCACGCTGGGCGGAAATGAGCCTGGAGGAGTGGCTGCAGCACGTGGTGAAGGATGATTCCACCTTGCGCCAGCTGCAGGAGCTGCTGGACGTGCGCCAGGATTGAGTCGTCGCGACTGTCTGCTTGACCCCTGCTGCGGCCAACGTGGTTGACCGCAGCAGGGGACATGCGGATAATCCACCTTCTTTTCAAATGCTTAGCGCAGCCTGTCGCCAGTTTCGATGACCGTAGCACCCTCCGCCTTACCCCCGCGCCGCCTGTCCGTGGCCCCGATGCTGGACTGGACCGATCGCCACTACCGCTATTTTGCGCGCCTGATCAGCAAGAACACCTGGCTGTACACCGAGATGGTGACCACCGGTGCGCTGCTGCACGGCGATGTGCCGCGCCATCTGCGCTACCACGACGCCGAACACCCGATCGCGCTGCAGCTGGGCGGCTCCGAGCCGCAGGAGCTGGCGCAGTGCGCCAGGTTGGCCGCAGAGTGGGGCTACGACGAGGTCAATCTCAACGTCGGCTGTCCGTCGGAGCGGGTGCAGAAGGGTGCCTTTGGTGCCTGCCTGATGGCCGAGCCGCAGCTGGTGGCCGATTGCGTGAAGGCGATGCGCGACGCGGTCGACATCGACATCACTGTCAAGCACCGCATCGGCATCAACGATATCGACAGCTACGACGCGATGCGCGCCTTTGTCGACGTGGTCGCCGACGCCGGCTGCCACACCTTTATCGTGCACGCGCGCAATGCCATCCTCAAAGGCCTGTCGCCCAAGGAAAACCGCGAGATTCCGCCGCTGAAGTACGAGTACGTGTATCGCCTGAAGCAGGAGCGGCCGGATCTGGAGATCCTGATCAACGGCGGCATCAAGAGCAACGAGGAAATCGCCGCTCACCTGCAGCACGTCGATGGCGTGATGGTGGGCCGCGAAGCCTATCACAATCCCTACCTGATGGCGGAGTGGGACGCGCTGTTTTACGGCGACGACAGCCGCCCGCTGTCGCGCGGCAAGGTGGTGGAGGCGTTGCTGCCCTATGTCGCGGCACGGCTGCAGGACGGCAGCAATGTGCGTCACATCGCGCGCCATGTGCTGGGGCTGTTCCAGGGGCAGAAGGGCGCGCGGCAATGGCGGCGCATGCTGTCCGACAGCAAGGAGCTGCACGGCGCCGACGAGAGCCTGTTCATCCGCGCGCTGCTGGCGACGCAGGGTTGAACTGTCCGCATTCCTTGTTAAGATACGTCAGACACCCCCACGCCCGGTTCGCCGGGCTTTTTGGTTTTCAGGCGCGTAGCGCTGGCGGCTGCAAGCTTGGCCGCGCTACCCGCCGTCGGAGCAAAGCATGATCGAAAAACTGGTGCTGGCCAGCAACAACGCCGGCAAGCTGAAAGAATTCGCCGCCCTGCTGGCGCCGCTGGGCATCGAGGTGATCCCGCAGGGCCGCCTTAACGTGCCGGAGTGCGCGGAGCCGCACTACACCTTCCTCGAAAACGCGCTGGAAAAGGCGCGTCACGCCAGCCACATGACCGGGCTGCCGGCGCTGGCCGACGATTCCGGCATCTGTGTCGAAGCGCTGGGCGGCAAGCCCGGGGTGCAGTCGGCGCGCTTTGCCGGCGAGCCGAAATCGGACGAGCGCAACAATGCCAAGCTGGTGGAAAAGCTGCAGGGCAAGGCCAACCGCCGCGCCTACTACTACTGCGTGCTGGTGCTGGTGCGCCACGCCGACGATCCGCAACCGCTGGTGGTCGATGGCGCCTGGTACGGCGAGGTGGTGGACACCCCGTCCGGTAACGGCGGCTTCGGCTACGACCCGCACTTCTGGCTGCCAAGCCACGGCTGTACCGTCGCCGATCTACCGGCGGGGGTGAAGAACGGCATCAGCCACCGTGGCCAGGCGATGCAGGCCTTGCTGGCGAAGCTGCAGGCGCAACTGGCATGAGCGTGATCGACCTGTCGGCGCTGAAGGGCGGCTTGAAAGAGTTGCCGCCGCTGTCGCTCTACATCCACTTCCCGTGGTGCGTGAAGAAGTGCCCGTACTGCGACTTCAACTCGCACGAGTTCAAGCCGGTGCCGGGCGCCATCGCCATCCAGGCCGCCGACAACGTTGGCCGCAGCCGCGTCGGCGACGGCTTCGACGAGATGGCCTATGTCGAGGCGCTGCTGCGCGACTTCGAGTACAGCCTGCCGGCCATCTGGGGACGGCCGATCACCACCATCTTCATGGGCGGCGGCACGCCCAGCCTGTTCTCGCCGGAGGCGATGGATGCACTGCTGGCCGGCTTGCGCGCGCGTGCGCGCATCCATCCGGACGCCGAAATCACCATGGAGGCCAACCCCGGCACCTTCGAGAGCGAGCGCTTCAAGGGCTATCGCGCCGCCGGCATCAACCGGCTGTCGATCGGCATCCAGAGCTTCGATCCGCTCCAGCTCAAGGCGCTGGGGCGCATCCATGACGGTGACGAGGCGCGGCGCGCGGTGGAGATCGCGCTGACGCACTTCGATAATGTGAACCTCGACCTGATGTATGCGCTGCCGAACCAGACGCTGGCCGAGGCGCTGGCCGACATCGACACCGCCATCGCCTTTGGCGTCACGCACATCTCCGCCTACCACCTCACCATCGAGCCGAACACGCTGTTCGCGGTGCAGCTGCCGGCCAACTTGCCGGACGACGACATTTCCGCCGACATGCAGGAGGCGATCGAGGCGCGGCTGGAGGGTGCCGGTTACGTGCACTACGAGACCTCCGCCTTCGGCAAGCCGGGCCGCTTTGCCCGCCACAACGTCAACTACTGGCAGTTCGGCGACTACGTCGGCATCGGCGCCGGCGCCCACGGCAAGATCAGCTCGCACGAGGGCGTGGTGCGCGAGATGCGCTACAAGCAGCCGGCGGCCTATCTGCAGGCGGTGGCGGACGGCAATCCGCTGCAAAGCAGCCACAAGGTTGGCCGCAAGGAACTGCCGTTCGAGTTCATGATGAATACCCTGCGCCTGACCGGTGGCTTCGAGACCAGACTGTTTAGCGAACGCACCGGTTTGCCGGTATCCTGTATCCAATCGCAATTGCGGCAAGCGCAGGCGGAGGGGCTGATCGAACAGGATCTCACCCATCTGCGGCCAACGTTGAAGGGCCAGCGCTTCCTCAACGACCTGTTAACCCTGTTCCTGCACGACGAAGGAGAAAATTGATGGCCAAAGAAATCATCCACACCGACAACGCCCCGGCGGCAATCGGCGCCTACTCGCAAGCGGTCAAGGCCGGCAACACCGTGTACCTGTCCGGCCAGATCCCGCTGGATCCGGTGACGATGACCGTGGTGGAAGGCGGCTTTGCTGCGGAAACCCACCAGATGTTCAAGAACCTGAAAGCGGTATGCGAAGCCGCCGGCGGCTCGCTGGACCAGATCGTGAAGCTGAATGCCTTCCTCACCGACCTGTCCAACTTCGGCACCTTCAACGAAATCATGGCGCAGTACATGAGCCAGCCGTTCCCGGCGCGTGCCGCCATCGGCGTTGCCAGCCTGCCGAAGGGCGTGCAGGTGGAAGCCGACGCGATCATGGTGCTGGGCGAGTAATTGCCGGTATCTGCGTATCGGGATGTAAACAAAGCGGCCTACGGGCCGCTTTTTGTTTCTCTGCGGTCAACGTGGCGGAGTGGGGCAGTTTATCCGGTAGAGAGTCTACGACATCATTTTCTCAGTTAAATATGCCATTTGATATATTTTGCGATACAGTATGCTTAGTGTGCAGCTCAGGCATCCCGGCGGTGCGTGTATCCATGGAGAAGATACTTTGATAAGTGATTGATCCAGCGCTGGGAATCAAAAGCGAAGCGGTTGCTTATGCATGGCAAGATCGATTGTGCACCGGCATAGACATCAATCTAACGTTGGAAATTGTTATGAAATTCACGAAAATTATTGCTTCTATAATTTTTTCGTCCATGCCTTTGGTATCGCTGGCTTCAACTCCAGTGGAAAATGCTGATATGGCTATGCAAATATTTTTCGATTCATGCGCAAAAAAATTATGGGAATAATTCTGCCTCGTCCAAATGGGCAAAAAACCATTTGACGCGTGCAAATCCAGATTTTGAAAACAAGATTCTTCGTGGCCAGTCTGGTGAGGTTTGGGGCGCGGCTGGAAACTTTCTCTTGGTTCTAACAAACAACAGTTGCGCTGTTTGGTCAAGAAGAGCCGATGCCCAGAAAGTTAATGCCAATGTGGAAAGACTAGTTCAAAAAATTGCACGTCCCGGTATCGAGGTAAAAAAAATCATCGATAAAATCTCCGAAGGGTATGGCGGTAAATACAGGCAATACGGTTTCCAATTGGCCGCACCAAATAAAAAGCAAGGGATGCTTGTCCTATCCACGACATCAGAATCGCCAGCGGCTGAAATTCAGGCTCGTATAACCTTATCTCCCGTAAAAATCTAATCCATCATTGAATAAACGCCACTCATTCAAGAGGGGTTTATGTTGACATCGAAACAATTTTTATTCTAATGACATGATGAAATCAAGCTATCGCAAAATCCATAAAGCCGAAATCGAGCGACGCATGTACAAGCTTGTTGACCGGCGTTGGGATGCTCTATTCGGCACATTCTGCGCCAGCATCGTTTTAGCAGGGTTTGGGGTTAATTTATGTTTCATTGCCCGCCCTGCAAATGATGTCGGTGCAGTAATTTTATTTGTTTTTGCGGCGTTAATTTTCACCTTGCATAAGTGGTCGCTTCGTATGCTAAGAAATCAAGGACATACACGCGACTGGCTTAAACCACTTGATCAGCTCATCGTTGTGGCCATGATTGGTCTTGCCATTGCTCTATCTGGCTTTAATTCTGGACTGTCGCTTGCGGGTATTATTGTGGCCGGTGTTTTTGGCACTTGGAGGGCCTGGAAATACGCACGTCCATATTGGCGATCCCACTATTTTCGGGCCGGGCGTGAGTATTTCCGGGAGATAAAGAGTTATCGTCCTAACAATGCAGTCAAGCAGGAGGCGTTGGAGACGGTGCGCCCCAGCCCGTAGCCCGGACAAGCGGTAGGCGCATCCGGGATTAAAATCTCCGTCAATTCCCCTCGGCGTGGTGGCAACTTTCCCCGGTTGCGGCTTCGCCTTAGCCGGGCTACGTCCCAGGCGGCCCGCGGCTGAGCGCAAGGTTGGCCGCAAGCCTTATCCGCCGCCACGGTGCAGAATTCTCTTTTTGCCAAACCGGCCTGTTACCGCCGCCGGCGTTGCGCTAGCGTGGGAGCGGTGATCAATGACGAAGAGGAGGGCGGGTCATGGTGGCGGGGTCGACGTTATCGCTGTTTCTGCTGGCGGTGCTGGTATTGATGTTGTCGCCGGGGCCGAACATGGCCTTCGTGCTGTCGCACGGCATGGCGCTGGGGCCGAGGGGCGGGCTGGCCGCGGCGCTGGGCATTGCCGCCGCCGATCTGGTGCTGACGCTGCTCACCGCCAGCGGTGTCACCGCGCTGCTGGCGGCGTGGGCGCCGATGTTCGACCTGCTGCGCTATCTCGGCGCGCTGTACCTGCTGTGGCTGGCGTGGCAGGCATGGCGTCAGCCCGGCGTCGTCCGCCTCGGCGCGCACGGGCGGGTGCCGCTGGGGCGGGTGTTCCGCATGGCGCTGCTGGGCAGCCTGCTCAACCCCAAGGCACTGCTGTTCTTCATGGTGTTCCTGCCGCAGTTTGTCGATGCCGGTCGTGGTGACATCGTGTTGCAGCTGACGCTGCTGGGCATGGTGCTGTCACTGGTGGCGCTGCTGTTCAACAGCGCGCTGGGCAGCTGCAGCGGCCAGCTGGGGCGTTTGCTGCAGCGCCATCCGCGCGCGGCATGCTGGCAGCGCTGGGCACTGGCGGCGGTGCTGCTGGGGCTGGCACTGCGGTTGCTGCTGCTGGAGCGGCCGCTGCCGCGCTGAGGCCGGACCAAGGTTGGCCGCAATAAAAAAGGCCCCATGCGGTGCCTTTTTTGCCGACGGCCGCGGCGCTCAGGCGCGGTGGCGTGCCAAGGCGGTCGGGTTCGGCCGTTTGTGCCGGCCGGAGCTGGACATCGTCAAGTCCAGGAGGCCGTGGCATATCGATGCGGCCAGGCTCGCTTCCGGCCACAAAAAAGCCCGCTCATCCGAGCGGGCTTTGTCCTTGCTGCAATCCTGAAACGCTTAGCCGTTCTGGCGTGCCAGTTGCGGAGCGGCTTCTGTTTCGGCCACGTCACCGGCTGCGATGCAGGCGGCGGCGGTGAACAGCACGTCGGTGGAGCTGTTCAGCGCGGTTTCGGCGGAGTCCTGCACCACGCCGATGATGAAGCCGACGGCGACCACCTGCATCGCGACATCGTTGCTGATGCCGAACAGGCTGCACGCCATCGGGATCAGCAGCAGCGAGCCACCGGCCACGCCGGAGGCGCCGCAGGCGGCAACGGTGGACAGAATCGACAGCAGCAGCGCGGTCGGCACGTCCACGGTGATGCCCAGGGTGTGCACTGCGGCCAGGCTCAGCACCGAGATGGTGATGGCGGCACCGGCCATGTTGATGGTGGCGCCCAGCGGGATCGACACCGAGTAGGTGTCTTCATTCAGCCCCAGCTTCTTGCACAGGTTCATGTTGACCGGGATGTTGGCCGCCGAGCTGCGGGTGAAGAAGGCGGTGACACCGCTTTCACGCAGGCAGGTGAACACCAGCGGGTACGGGTTGCGGCGCAGGGTCACACCGACGATCAGCGGGTTCACCACCAGCGCGATGAACAGCATGGCGCCGACCAGTACCAGCAGCAGCTGGCTGTAGCCCAGCAGCGACGACAGACCGGTGGTGGCCACGGCTTCAGCCACCAGGCCGAACACGCCGACCGGGGCAAAGCGGATGATCACGCCGACGATGCGCGATACGCCGTCGGCCAGCTCGTTCAGCAGGGTCTTGGTGCTGTCGCTGGCATGGTGCAGTGCCATACCCAGTGCCACGGCCCAGGTCAGGATGCCGATGTAGTTACCGGTCGCGATGGCGTTGATCGGGTTGTCCACGATCTGGAACACTAGGTTGTTCAGTACCTGGCCGATGCCGCTAGGCGGGGTGGTGCTGCCGGCGGCAGCCACCAGTTTCAGCGTGGTCGGGAAGACAAAGCTGGCCACGACACCGGTGACGGCGGCCAGGAAGGTGCCCAGCAGGTACAGGGTGAGCACCGGGCGCATATTGGTCTGCACGCCCTGTTTCTTGCTGGCGATGGCGCTGGCTACCAGCACGAATACCAGTACCGGTGCCACGGCCTTCAGGCCTTTGACGAACAGGCTGCCGAGGAAGGTCAGCGACTGGGCGGAGTCGGGGGCGAAGCTGGCCACCGCAATACCGGCCAGCATGCCGATCAGGATCTGCAGCACGATGCTGCCATTCATGATCCTGCTGATAATCGAAGGATTCTGCTGCATAAATTCCCTAAATCAAGATGTGTTGAGTTGCTATGGGGACGACAGCCGGCACGATGGCAGATTCTTTTTGTCATGCGGTGAGTGCTTGCGGCCAAGCTGCGGCGGCGGGGTGGAGCCCGTCACCTCGGGGCGTTGCGAAATGCCATGAAAAACAGGCACATCGGTGTTGCGGTGCGCAGTGTAACAAATTTTCCCCTGTAGAAAAAATCCAGTATCCAGGATGCGGCTGCATTGTCGCGGCCGGCGGAACAGGCTGTTTCCGCTGGCGGCCTTCTGCCGGCGCCGCAGGCTGTGGCCTAATGGGCGCTTTGCCGGGTGTGCCGCCGCGCCCCGACGCTGCGGCCAACCTTGCCGGCCGCAGTCATTTACAGGAGCCACCATGAGCCGCAGCTATGCCTACCAGATCGTCAACGTGTTTGCCGAAAGCCGTTTCGGCGGCAATCCGCTGGCGGTGTTTACCGATGCCAGCGGTCTGTCGGATGACGACATGCAGCTGATCGCGCGCCAGTTCAACCTGTCGGAAACGGTGTTCCTGCTGCCGGGCGATGCCGGGGCCGCCGCCAGCCTGCGCATCTTCACCCCCAGTTATGAACTGCCGTTCGCCGGTCACCCCACCATCGGCAGCGCCGCGGTGCTGCACGCTCAGCACGGGCTGGGCGAGCGCTTTACGTTGCGCACCCGCGCCGGGCTGATCCCGATCCATTGGCAGGATGGCGTGTTCCGCCTCACCGCGGTGCCGGCCAGCCAGCGTGCGGCCAACCTTGCGCCGGCGGACGCCGCCGCGATGCTGGGCCTTGCCGCCGCCGACATCGCCGCCGCACCGATGTGGGTGAACGCCGGCAGCGAGCAGCTGCTGATTCGCCTCGCCAGCCGCGAGGCGGTACTGGCGGCGCGGCCGGTGCACGAGCTGTTCGTGCGCCACGCCACGCTGCACCCCGGGCGCAGCATCGCCTACCTGTGGCATGTGGCGGACAACGTCGCCACCGTGCGGCTGTTTTTCGAGCAGCAGGGCGCCGTGATCGAGGACCCGGGCACCGGTAGCGCCTGCGCCAACCTCGGCGGCTGGTGCGCGCTGAACGGCCTGGCGCCGCTGTCGTGGCGCATCGAGCAGGGCGCGGCCATCCAGCGGCCGAATGTGCTGTATCTGGATGTGGCGGCCGATGGCACGGTGCAGGTCGGCGGCAAGGTGCAGCAGTTGGGCGAAGGCACGTTCCGCTTGCCCTGAATACGCCTTGTTGCCAATATCATGAAGCGGCCGTGTGGCCGCTTTCTCATTGGAGCATCCACCATGCTGCCCGATCGTTTTGCCGTCATTTCCGACATCCACGGCAACCTGCCGGCCTTGCAGGTGGTGCTGGCCGACATGCACGGCCGCGGCGTCAGCCACGCGGTGAACCTGGGCGACATCCTGTCCGGCCCGCTGTGGCCGGCGGAAACCGCCGACCTGCTGATGGGCCTGAATCTGCCGACCATCGCCGGCAACCACGAACGCCAGTTGCTGGCCTGTCAGAGCAAGCCCGGCGGCCCGTCCGACCAGTACGCCTTTGACCAGACCTCGCCGCTGCAGCGCGCGTGGCTGGCGTCCTTGCCGGGTGCGCTGCGGCTGGGCGACGTGCAGCTGACCCATGGCAGCCCGCACAGCGACCTGCAGTACCTGCTGGACGATATCGTTGCGGCCAACCTGGTGCCGGCCAGTCGCGAAACCGTGGCGCAGCGGCTGGGGCAGACCAGCGCCACGCTGCTGTTGTGCGGCCACAGCCACATGCCGCGCCTGTTGCAGCTGCCGGACGGCCCGCTGGTGCTGAACCCGGGCAGCGTGGGCCTGCCGGCCTACGACGACAGTGACGGCGGCTATCACCGCGTGCAGACCGGCGCGCCGCATGCCAGCTACGCCATTGCCGAGCGGGTGGCGACGGGCTGGCAGGTACAACTGTTGCGGATTGCCTACGATTGGCCGCAGGCCGCACAACGGGCGGCAGACAACGGCCGGCCGGACTGGGCCGACTGGCTGCAAAGCGGCATGGCGACCTAGCGCCGGCTACGGTCGCCTGAAATTCATACAAGTGATTGAACGATTGGCGTATCAAGGTTAGAGTCGTGACACCAAACCGGTGTTTGAAAAGGCATGAGGGGTGCCGGCGCCGGACAACACGAGGGAGATACGCACCATGAAGACACTAACCCAGCTTGCTACCGTCACCGCCTTGCTGCTGGCCAGCCAGGCGGCACTGGCTGCCGGTGCCGGCGGCACCTGGAAAACCATCGACGACGAAACCAAGCAGGCCAAGGCGCTGGTGGAAATCAGCGAAAGCGCCGGCGGCGAGCTGTCCGGCCGCATCGTGAAGCTGTTTGCCAATCCGGACGCGGTCTGCGACAAGTGCGACGGCCCGCTGAAGGGCAAGCCGGTGGTCGGCATGACCATCCTCACCGGCCTGAAAAAAGGCGGTGACGGCTGGGAGGGCGGCAAGATCCTCGACCCGAAATCCGGCAAGGTGTACAGCGCCAAGGCCAAGCTGGCCGAGGCCGGCAAGAAGCTGGAAGTGCGCGGCTTCATCGGCATGGCGCTGCTGGGCCGCACCCAGACCTGGGAACGCCAGTAAGCCAGCCGCCGCGGCCAGCGCAGTCGTGAGCTGCAGCAATCGACGGGACAGCCCGTTGTCTAGATAGGGGTTGGTATACCGAAGTAACCAAAATTGAGGCTTGGCAAGGTCATCTTGCCAAGCCTCAATTTGGTATATGTACCGTTAAATAGTATCACTATTATTGACTTGCTCTCTACGGAGTAACCTCGTTGAAGCAAATGCGATAATTAATCAGTCGTCGTCTAGCGGCACCGTCTGGACATCAATTACTTCTGCAGGCCCAGTTTACCCAGGCTCAGTGATCCCGAAGAATTTTGAACTTGCTCTTGACGGTGGGTAGTCAATTTGGATTGACTCAAATGCAACCAAACACATTGCAGAGTATGCTGCCTAAAAAGCGAAAGACTTCACTCCTCAGGCGGTTAAGCTGTCCAGCCAAGTGCAACTCAATAGCCTGAAAAATGCCATTGAACAAACACAGATCAATGGCATAAAATATCGCCAACTAATTGAAGTAGATGGGTGGGAATTAGTTTTTGCTCCTCCAAAAACCGTCGGGCAACTCCCCGTTTTGTACCATGCCGTTTATAAAAGGAGATAGTTATGATAAAAACAATTTCTTACAAGGCACCTTGTTCAAGTCTTATTAAAAATGAGGATTACCTGCCTTTTCACATCTCATTTCCTAGCGAAGAAACATCAACGCCAATCTATTGGAGGACTGGGAATTTCGAAAATAAACTTATAGAAATTGGGATAAATGAAAAAAGTGGTAGCATTTGTTCAATTGCATTAATTTTACCTGGAGGTATAAATCAAAAACAAGTCAAAAACACGGTCGAAAAAAAGACAATCCAAGGCTTTCCTATTTTTCAAATTTCCGAATTGCTCAAGGAAACGTATAAAGATGAACTTTGCGAATTTAATGTTTTCATAAAAAAAGCAGCATTATAATTGAATTTTCAAAAAAAAAGAAACCAATTTTGTTTACACATCTAATAATATTGAATTTGGGTTTGATTCCAATAGCTTCTTAATATGGATCAACATTGAAATCAACAAAGAGGACGCCTCCATATTTGACAAAATCCTAGAAAGTCAAATTTAGCTAATTGCCATACAATATTCGATTACAATTCCTACCTCACGCCACCGCTTGCCGAATAGGCGTGGCGGCCAGCACCGCTGCTGGGCGGACAGGGCACCAGCGACAGCGCCCGGTCGACCACCTTCGCCGCCATCAGCGACGGTGCCATCGAGATTCGCGGTAACGACCGGCAAGATCAGGATGTCGCCACCCCCAGCCGCGATGCCGAGCACGCCGCCAACGGCCTCTCCCCCATCTTCAACAAGCAGAAAGAAAGAGCTGGACCGCCTGCAGGTGGCCCAGCTACTAAGCGAGATCGGCGCCCAGGCTACCCAGGTCGTGATCACGCAGATGGCGATGCCCGCGCAGCTGAAGGGCGCGGAGGCCGCGACCGCCGCGCTACAAGGGCTGGCAGGCGGCAACCTGGCGCCCCATGATCAAGGATCTCACCACCGACAGCAATGGCCAGGTCAACACCGACGCCAATGCGATGGCGCATCGCCGTACTGGGCGCCGCGCTGGCCGAAGCGAAAGGTGGCAGCCCCGCTGGCAGCCAGTCTGCTGCTGGCACAGTTCTATCCCGACAAGAGTGTTGATCAGCTGACCGAGAGCGAGAAGCAAACGGTCTCGGCACTGACGACGTTGACCGGCACCCTGGCGGGAGCGCTAGTGGCGGGCAATAGTGCGGGTGCGGTGACGGCAGGGCAGACGGCGAAGAATGAGGTGGAGAACAACTTCCTGAGCCAGCAACAAATCAAGAACAAGCAGGCAGAATTAGCCCGAGCGGCCACCCCAGAACAACGGAAGGCCATTGAAGAACGTTATGCGGCGTTGGACAAGCAGCAGCGTCGGGAACTGGTAACGGAATTGATGAGTAACGAGCTGGGGGTCATGATACCGGTTCGTGCCGAGCAGATTCGTGACGGTCTGAAGCAACTACTGACAGATCCAACTTGTACGGCCAACTGTCGTCGTGATGTCCAGACCAGCATAATGGAGTTGGACGTACAGCTAAGCAACAACCAAAACCAGCAGAGTTGGAAACCTAATGTACAGCCAACGCTGAATTTGGCAGAAAGTGTAATTGGTATACTCGCCATAGTCGGCCCTGGCGCAAGCAAAGGATTAAAGGGGATAATTGGCCTCGCACCGGGTAGCAGACTTGGTGTCGAGGCTGAAGCTAAAATTGCCAATCAGTTCTATAAAGATGGTAATAAATGGGCAGATACCAATGGCGCTTTGGTCTGGCCAAAAAGCAATGGTTTTGTAGACCTCCCGAAGCTTGAAAATCTCAAGCCGGGGATCCGCCTCGACCGTTATGGTGGAGACTCTGGCCGTTTCCTATCTCCAGCAGGAACGCCATTTGAGCAGCGTGCTATACCGAATGCATCGAAAAATGAGCTATACAAAGTATACGAAGTGGTGAGGCCATTTGAAGTGCAATCTGGGAAAATTGCCCCCTGATTTGATCAACTAGGCATGGGAACTCAATACTTATCTGAAAAATAAAATTTAAATAGAATAATTAAAAATGGATATATTTAGGAAATAAAATGATAAAGATTGATGGCGATCTGGATATTGATTTTTCAACTCTCCCGGATAACCAAGATTTACTCGAAAAAGACTCAAGCCAGAAAAAGCTATTTTCATGCATTCATGAATGCCTGAACAACAATGGAATAAAATCTGGCTATACCCTAGGCTACCTTGGAGGAAATGAGGAATATAGTCTTTTTAAGAGATCGGGGTACTGGATAGTAGCTTTTTCAGAAAGAGGCCGACACGATGCCATAGCAGTGTTTATGGACTTTCATGATGCCACCGAATTTTTCTTAGGCAAAATGCTTGATTTGAGTAACAAGTACTTTGACTGGGAAAAGGTTTTTAATTGACAAATAGTGCACGATCTTACACTACCTAGCTTGGGCTGTCCCGTTTTGCATGGGTACAATGCCGCCATGAACTCTCCTGCCGATATCGCCGGCCAGCCGCCGCTGGCCGCGCCCGCCACCGCCAAGAAACTGGAGAAGCTGGGCATCCGCCGCCGCTTCGACCTGGTGCTGCACCTGCCGCTGCGCTACGAGGACGAGACCCACCTCTACCCGATCGCCCAGGCGCCGTACGGCCAGGCGGTGCTGGTGGAAGGCGAGGTGACGCAGTGCGAGGTGCAGTTCCGCCCGCGGCGGCAGCTGGTGGTACAGATTGAGGACAAGAGCGGCAAGCTGGTGCTGCGCTTCATCCACTTCTACGGCAGCACGCAGCAGCAGCTGGCCAAGGGTCGCCGCGTGCGGGCGCTGGGCGAGGTGCGCCGCGGTTTCTTCGGCGACGAGATGGTACATCCCAAGATCCGCGAGGTGCACGAGGGCGATCCGCTGGCCGACAGCCTGACCCCGGTCTATCCCACCGTCAACGGCCTGACCCAGCCGGTGCTGCGCCGCCTGATCCACGCCGAGCTGAAGGCGCAGCCACTGCCGGAAACGCTGCCGGACGAGATGCGTCGCAGCCTGGGGCTGATGCCGTTTGCCGATGCGGTGCAGTTGCTGCACCGCCCCGGCCCGGAGTATTCCGCCACCCAGCTGACCGACGGCAACCTGCCGGCGTGGCAGCGGCTGAAGTTCGACGAGCTGCTGGCGCAGCAGCTGTCGATGCGGCTGGCCTACCGCGCGCGGCGGCAGGGCAGTGCGCCGGTGATCGCCGGCGACGGCAGCCTGCGCGCGCAGCTGCTGGCCAGCCTGCCGTTCGCGCTGACTGGCGCGCAGCAGAAGGTGCTGGCCGAGATCGTCAGCGACATCGCGCTGCCGCATCCGATGAACCGCCTGCTGCAGGGCGACGTCGGCAGCGGCAAGACCGTGGTGGCGGCGATGGCGGCGCTGGCGGCGATCGAGGCCGGTTTCCAGGTGGCGCTGATGGCGCCGACCGAGATCCTGGCCGAGCAGCACTACGTGAAGCTGGCCGCGTGGCTGGCGCCGCTGGGCATCGAGGTGGCGTGGCTGTCCGGCAGCCTGCGCAAGAAGGCGCGCGGCGAGATGGCCGCCAAGATTGCCGGCGGTGAGGCGCGACTGGCGGTCGGCACCCACGCGCTGTTCCAGGACGACGTCAGCTTCGCACGCTTGGGACTGGTGATCGTCGACGAGCAGCACCGCTTCGGCGTCGGGCAGCGCCTGGCCTTGCAGGAGAAGGGCGCCGCCCCGCACCAGCTGATGATGTCGGCGACGCCGATCCCGCGCACGCTGGCGATGAGCTTCTACGCCGACCTCGACGTGTCGGTGATCGACGAGCTGCCGCCGGGGCGCACCCCGATCGTCACCAAGCTGATCAACGCCGCGCGCCGCGACGAGGTGGTGGCTTTCGTCGACAAGGCCTGCCGCGAGGGCAACCAGGTGTACTGGGTGTGTCCGCTGATCGAGGAGTCGGAAACGCTGCAGCTGCAGACTGCGGTCGATACCCACGCGGTACTGGTGGAGGACCTGCCGCAGTGGGGCGTCGGGCTGGTGCACGGCCGCATGAAGGCGGCGGAAAAGGCGGAGGTGATGGGGCGCTTCATCCGCAACGAGCTGCAGCTGCTGGTGGCGACCACGGTGATCGAGGTCGGCGTCGACGTGCCCAATGCCAGCCTGATGGTGATCGAGCACGCCGAGCGCATGGGGCTGGCGCAGCTGCACCAGCTGCGCGGCCGCGTTGGCCGTGGCGCGGCGAAGAGCAGCTGCGTGCTGCTGTTCGAGACACCGCTGTCGGAGCTGGCCAAGGCGCGGCTGAAGGTGATCTACGAGAACACCGACGGCTTCGAGATCGCGCGCCAGGACCTGAATATCCGTGGCCCCGGCGAATTCCTCGGTGCGCGGCAGAGCGGCCTGCCGATGCTGCGCTTTGCCGATCTGGAGGCGGACATCGAGCTGCTGGAGGCGGCGCGCGAACTGGCGCCGCAGCTGCTGCAACGTTGGCCGCAATACGCCGCTGCGCACCTGACGCGCTGGCTGGCCGGACGCGAGCACTTCCTCAAGGCCTGATGCCGCGCTCGTCAGCCTGCGGCCAACCTTGTCGGCATGAAAAAGGGCTGCCCGCGGGCAGCCCTTTTTGTTTGCGTGGTCGCGCTTACACGAACAGCTTCACGCCGACGTAGTACAGGCTGATCGCCAGACCCATGCTCACCGGCAGGGTCAGTACCCAGGTGGTGAGGATGGTCTTGATGGTGGACAGCTGCACGCCGGAGCGGTTGACCACCATGGTACCGGCGACGGCACTGGACAGGATCTGGGTGGTGGACACCGGCGCGCCGATCACACTGGCCAGACCGATGGACAGCGCCGACATGGTCTGCGCCGCCATGCCCTGTGCGTAGGTCATGTCCTTCTTGCCGATCTTCTCGCCCACGGTGTTGACCACGCGCTTCCAGCCGACCATGGTGCCCAGGCCGATGGCCAACGCCACGGCGACGATCACCCAGGTCGGTGCGTATTCGGTGGTTTGGGTCAGGTCTTTCTGGATGCCTTTCAGCTGCTTCAGGTCAACGTCGTTGATGCCCGGCACCTTGCTGATCTTCTTGGCGCCGTCGGCGAGGCAGATCAGCTGGGTGCGCACGTTCCAGCGTTGCGCTTCCGGCAGGGTCTGGAACGACTTGGCGTCACCGATCGCGCTCAGCAGCGCGCCGGCTTCTTCCACGATCTTCGACGGTTCGCACTGGTGGTTGCCCTTCACCGGGTACTTCAGGTCGATGATGACCTGGTTGCGCTGGTACAGCTCTTTCAGCTGGATGGCGGCAATCTTGGTGTGCTCGATCTGGATCGGCTCGGCTTCGAGGTTGACCACAAAGTGGGCCGGCGCCAGCGCGATCAGCACCAGCATCACCAGGCCGACACCCTTCTGGCCGTCGTTGGAGCCGTGGGTGAAGCTCATGCCCATCGACGATACGATCAGCATGAAACGTGCCCAGAACGGCGGATGCTTGCGGCCTTCGATCTGCTGGCGCTGGAATGGCGATTTGTGGATGTTGGACAGCGGGCGAACCTTCATCAGCGTAAACAGCATCAGGCCGGCGAGGCCGGCACCGAACAGCGGCGACAGGAACAGCGACAGGAACACGTCGATGGCCTTGCTCCAGTTGATGCCGTTGACGATGGAGTCGCCGGTCAGCAGCGCGTTGCCGATGCCGACGCCGAGGATGGCGCCGATCAGGGTGTGCGAGCTGGAGGCCGGGATGCCGAAGTACCAGGTGCCGAGGTTCCACACGATGGCGGAGGTCAGCAGCGCGAACACCATCACCATGCCCTGCGCCGAGTTGATGTTCAGCAGCAGGTCGGTCGGAATCAGGTTGACGATGGCGTAGGCCACGGCCAGACCGCCAAAGAACACGCCGAGGAAGTTGAAGAAGCCGGACAGCAGCACGGCGGTCTCCGGTTTCATCGACTGGGTGTAGATGACGGTTGCAACGGCGTTGGCGGTGTCGTGAAAGCCGTTGATGAATTCAAAGGCGAGCACGAAGGTGATCGACAGCACCAGCGTGATCGCGAGCAGTGTGTCGAGTCCCGAAAGAAGTTCCAGCATGATTTATGTGTCAGGCGTTATCCGAAAGGCGGGATTCTTGGGGTTGGCAGATGACACGTCAAGAGCTTGTAACAATCTTTTTGCGGTGCGTTTGAAATGTGCCAAAGGCATGAGTTTACGGCTTGACAGTGTTGTATTTTGGCAGGGTTTAGTGGCTTGATTTGAAAAGAAAAATGCCTCCGTTCTGGAGGCATCGGAAGGGCTGTAATAAAACAGTAATATTCAGCCGAATTTGCCGGTGATGTAGTCTTCGGTTTCCTTGCGCTTGGGCGCGGTGAAGATATCGTCGGTGGCGCCGAACTCCATCAGCTCGCCCAGGTACATGTAGGCGGTGTAGTCGGAGACCCGGGCCGCCTGCTGCATGTTGTGGGTGACGATGGCGATGGTGTAGTCCTGTTTCAGCTCGTGAATCAGTTCTTCGATGTGCGCGGTGGAGATCGGGTCCAGCGCCGAGGTCGGCTCGTCCAGCAGCAGCACTTCCGGGCGGGTGGCGACGCCACGCGCGATGCACAGCCGCTGTTGCTGGCCGCCGGACAGCGAGTTGCCGGACTGTTTCAGCTTGTCCTTCACTTCATTCCACAGCGCCGCCTTGCGCAGCGCCCATTCCACGCGATCGTCCATTTCGCTGCGCGACAGGTTTTCGTACAGTTTCACGCCGAAAGTGATGTTGTCGTAGATCGACATCGGGAACGGCGTCGGCTTCTGGAACACCATGCCGACGCTGGCACGCAGCATGTTCACGTCGACCGACTTGGCGAGGATGTTCTGGTTGTCGAGCAGGATCTCGCCTTCGGCGCGCATGCCGGGATACAGCTCAAACATGCGGTTGAAGGTGCGCAGCAGCGTCGATTTGCCGCAGCCGGACGGGCCGATGAAGGCGGTGACCTTGCCGGCCGGGATGTCGAGGTTGACCTTCTTCAGTGCGAGGAAGTTGCCGTAGTAAAAGTTGAGGTCTTTTACCTTGAGCTTGATTGCTTGTTCAGTCATGGTGCGTCAAGCCTTAATGAGATTGGGTTTTCTGACTGCCCAGCCAGCGGGCAACGATGTTCAGGGTCAGTACGCTGAGCGTGATCAGCAGGGCGCCGGCCCAGGCCAGTGCGTGCCAGTCTTCGTACGGGCTCATCGCGAACTGGAAGATCACGATCGGTAGGTTGGCCATCGGCTGGTTCATGCCGCTCCAGAACTGGTTGTTCAGCGCGGTGAACAGCAGCGGCGCGGTTTCGCCGGAAATGCGTGCCACCGCCAGCAGGATGCCGGTAATCACGCCGGCCTTGGCCGAGCGCAGCGTCACGTACATGGTCACCTTCCACTGCGGTGCGCCGAGGGCGATTGCCGCTTCGCGCAGGCTGTTCGGCACCAGGCGCAGCATGTTCTCGGTGGTGCGCACCACCACCGGAATCACCAGCAGCGACAGCGCCAGCGCGCCGGCCCAGCCGGAGAAGTGGCCCATGGTCACCACGTACATCTCGTAGATGAACAGGCCGATGACGATGGACGGTGCCGACAGCAGGATGTCGTTGATGAAGCGGGTGGCCGGCGCCAGCCAGCCGCGCTCGCCGAATTCCGCCAGGTACACGCCGGCGAGGATGCCGATCGGGGTGCCGAGCAGGGTGCCGAAGAAGGTCATCTTCAGCGAGCCGGCGATGGCGTTGATCAGGCCGCCTTCGGAGCCGGGCGGCGGCGTGATCTTGGTGAACACGTCCACGCTCATGCCGGCGAGACCGTTGACGAGCAGGGTGTACAGGATCCACGCCAGCCAGAACAGGCCGAACCCCATCGCCAGCAGCGAGGCGGTCATGTTGAAGCCGTTGACGAAACGGCGCCGGGCGTAGATGGCGTTGTTGCGCGAATTTTTGCTTGGTTGTGCCGACATGGTGTGATCCGTGTTGGGCGAACGGGCGGTCAGGGTGGTAGTCATCATGCTCCCGCTCAGGAATTACGGCCTTCCTGCTTCTTCAGTTGCAGCAGCAGCAACTTGGAGCAGGACAGTACGACAAAGGTGATGAAGAACAGGATCAGGCCGAGTTCGATCAGCGCGGCCATGTGGAATTCGCCGGTGGCTTCGGCAAACTCGTTGGCCAGCGCCGAGGCAATCGAGTTACCGGGGTCGAACAGACTGGTGGACAGGTTGGTGGAGTTGCCGATCACGAAGGTGACCGCCATGGTCTCGCCCAGCGCGCGGCCCAGCCCCAGCATGATGCCACCGATGACACCGGTCTTGGTGTACGGCAGTACCACGTTACGCACCACTTCCCAGGTGGTGCCACCCAGGCCGTAGGCGGATTCCTTCAGCATCGGCGGTACCACTTCGAACACGTCGCGCATCACCGAGGCGATGAACGGGATCACCATGATGGCCAGGATCAGGCCGGCGGTGAAGATGCCGATACCCATCGGCGCACCCTGGAACAGGAAGCCGATCAGCGGCCATTCACCGAGGTTTTCCATGATCCATGGCTGCACGTGGTCGCCGAACAGCGGCGCAAACACGAACAGGCCCCACATGCCGTAGATGATGGACGGGATGCCGGCCAGCAGTTCCACCGCGATGCCCAGCGGCCGCTTCAGCAGCGGCGGGCAGATCTCGGTCAGGAAGATGGCAATGCCGAAGCTGACCGGAACCCCGATCAGCAACGCGATAAAGGAGGTCACCAGCGTGCCGAAGATCGGCACCACCGCGCCGAAGTTTTCCGATACCGGATCCCACTCGGTGCTGGTCAGGAAGCCCCAGCCAAAGTGCCGGATGCTGGGCATGGCGCCGATGACCAGCGAGATCAGGATGCCGACCAGCAGGGCCAGCACCAGGAAGGCAAAAAACCGGGTGGTCATGCGGAACAGCGAATCCAGCATCATCTGACGTTTCAGGTTGGCGCTGTTGCTTAGTTTTTCCATGAAAATCTCTTGGTCTGATTGGCAGACAAAAAGCCGAGGAGTCTCTCCCCGGCTTGTACTTCAGTGCTGCAACTGCAGATTACTTCCAGACCGGGGCGCCGGAGGTGGCGGCAATCTGTTTCCAGCTGTTGCGGATTACCGTCTTCACATTGGCAGGCATCGGCACATAGTCAAGCTGGGTGGCAATGGCGTCGCCGCCCTTGTAGGCCCAGTCGAAGAACTTCAGGGCTTCCTGTGCCTGTTCCGGCTTGTCCTGTTTCTTGTGCATCAGGATGAAGGTGGCGCCGGAGATCGGCCAGCTGTCCTTGCCTGGCTGGTTGGTCAGGATCAGGTAGAAGCCTGGTGCCTTGGCCCAGTCGGCGTTGGCCGCAGCAGCCTTGAAGGTGCTGTCATCCGGATTCACGAAAGTACCGGCCGCGTTCTGTACCTGGGCGTGCGCAATCTTGTTCTGCTTGGCGTAGGCGTATTCTACATAGCCGATGGAGCCTTTGATGCGGGTTACGTAGTTGGCGACGCCTTCATTGCCCTTGCCGCCGACACCGGTCTTCCAGTTCACCGCGGTGTTTTCACCGATGGCGGATTTCCATTCCGGCGATACCTTGGACAGGTAGTTGGTGAAGATGAAGGTGGTGCCAGAGCCGTCGGAGCGGCGTACCACGGTAATCTTCTGGTCTGGCAGCTTCACGCCCGGGTTCAGCTTGCCGATGGCGGCATCGTTCCAGTTGGCAACCTTGCCGAGGTAGATGTCGGCCAGCAGCGGGCCGGTCAGTTTCAGCTGGCCGGCGCCGATGCCAGGGACGTTGACCACCGGTACTACGCCGCCGATCACGGTCGGGAACTGGGTCAGGCCGTGCTTGCTCAGCTCTTCCGGCTTCAGCGGCATGTCGGAGGCACCGAAATCAACGGTCTTCGACTGAATCTGCTTGATACCACCACCCGAACCGATCGACTGGTAGTTCATGTTGTTGTTGGTCTGCGCCTTGTACGCTTCCGCCCATTTGGCGTACAGCGGGTACGGGAAGGTGGCGCCAGCGCCGGTGATGTCGGCCGCAAACACATTGCTTGCAACAAAACCGGAAACCACCAGCGTGGTAGCCCAACGAATAGAATGTTTCATGCTTGCTCCTAGAGTTCACGACTTGTTTCGATGTGCGCATCCTAAGGGAGACTCTTTGCAGAAATATTACAGTCATGACTATGCACAGCAATGTAGTACCCGCTGATATAATTTGCCCATTAAAAACAGCAATCAGGGTATTCGGCATGACGGGCAAACTGGTAATCGGCAACTGGAAGATGAACGGGCGGCTTGCGGCCAACCTTGCACTGATAAACGCGCTGCAGGACGATGCGGCGGTGCGGGTGGCCCAGGTGGCGGTGACGCCACCGTTTGCCTACCTTGGTCAGGCCGCCGCGTTGCTGGCTGGCAGCAATATCGCGCTGGCGGCGCAGGATGTCAGCGCCTTTGACAAGGATGGTGCCTACACCGGCGAAGTCAGTGCCGCGATGCTGGCCGATGTCGGCTGCCGCTATGTGCTGATCGGCCACTCCGAGCGCCGCCAGTACTTTGCCGAAGACAATGCCTTGCTGGCGCGCAAGCTGCAGGCGACCGTTGCCGCCGGCCTGGTTCCCGTTTATTGCGTCGGCGAGACGCTGGCCGAGCGCGAAGCCGATGCCTATAAGGCGGTAATCGCCGAGCAGCTGACGGTGCTGGCCGCGCTGGCCGGCCACGACTACGTGGTGGCGTACGAGCCGGTCTGGGCGATCGGTACCGGCAAGGTGGCCAGTGTCGAGCAGATCGACGACGTGCACCAATATATCCGGGCGACTTTGTTGCAATGCCATGGGGCTTCTGATAGTATTCGCGTCCTCTACGGAGGCAGCGTCAAGGCGGACAATGCGGATGCGATTTTTTCGCTGCAAAGTGTCGGTGGCGCCTTGGTTGGCGGGGCATCTTTAGATGTTGAGAGCTTTGGGCGAATTTGCCAGGCTGCTGAAAAAACGGTATAGTATGGAACTTCTGAATACATTAGCACTCGTCGCCATGTTGGTTTCTGCGCTGGCGATCATCGTCCTTGTCCTGATGCAGCATGGCAAGGGTGCGGACATGGGTGCTGCTTTCGGTAGTGGTGCATCGGGTAGTCTGTTTGGTGCCACCGGTTCCGCGAATTTTTTGAGTAGGGCTACTGCGATTGCAGCAGTCGTATTCTTCTCGTCCTTGATGGTTATTGGTTTCTTTCACTCCTCGGCCAAGACGGAATTGGGCGTGATGGGTGGAGTGTCCAGCCAGTCTGCATCGCCACTCCCGAGCGACGCTGATAAGAGCAAGGCCTCTGGTTCTGTGATTCCAGAGTAAAAATTGAGTTTGTATAGTGCCGACATGGTGGAATTGGTAGACACGCTATCTTGAGGGGGTAGTGGCCATAGGCTGTGTGAGTTCGAGTCTCACTGTCGGCACCACATTCAAAAAACAGGCCATCGGGAAACCGGTGGCCTGTTTTACTTGGAGCCAAGGAGGTCTTTGACCTCCTTTCTTTTAGAGGTGCGCGGGAAATGCTGCAAAATTACTTTCCCATTCTGATGTTCGTTGTCGTCGGCCTGCTGGTTGGCGTCGGTCCATTGCTTCTGGGGTGGCTGTTGGCCCCGAATCGTCCTGATCCTGAAAAGCTTTCTCCATACGAATGCGGCTTCGAGGCATTTGAAGATGCGCGTATGAAGTTTGACGTCCGGTACTACCTGGTCGCCATTCTTTTCATTCTCTTCGATCTGGAAATTGCCTTTCTCTTTCCGTGGGCGGTTGTGCTCAAAGAACTGGGCATGTATGGCTTCGGCGTCATGATTGAGTTCATCACGGTGCTGACCATCGGTTTCGTCTACATGTGGAAAAAGGGAGCTCTGGAATGGGAGTAGAAGGCGTTCTTGAAAAGGGCTTTGTCACCACCACGGCTGACAAGCTCATTAACTGGACCCGTACTGGTTCCCTGTGGCCGATGACCTTCGGCCTGGCCTGCTGTGCGGTGGAGATGATGCATGCGGGTGCTGCCCGTTATGACCTCGACCGTTTCGGCATCGTGTTCCGTCCCAGTCCACGCCAGTCCGACCTGATGATTGTTGCCGGTACCCTGTGCAACAAGATGGCCCCGGCCCTGCGCAAGGTGTACGACCAGATGGCCGAGCCACGCTGGGTGATCTCCATGGGCTCCTGTGCTAATGGCGGCGGCTACTACCACTACTCTTATTCTGTCGTTCGCGGCTGTGATCGTATTGTTCCGGTTGACGTCTATGTGCCGGGCTGTCCGCCGACTGCAGAGGCGTTGCTTTACGGCATCATCCAGCTGCAGAACAAGATCAAGCGTACCAATACTATCGCCCGCTGAGGTTAAACCATGGCATCCAGAATGGAAGTGCTCAAGTCGGCGGTAGAGCGTGTGCTTGGCGACAAGGTTGTATCGGCCAAGATTGCGCTCGGTGAGCTGACTATCGTCTGTAAATCCGTGAACGTGACCGAAGCAATGACCACATTGCGCGATCACCCAGAGCTGGCGTTCGAGCAGTGTATCGACGTCTGTGGCATGGACTACAGCACCTACCAAGACCAACCACAAGACGGCCTGCGTTTTGCGGTGGTTTATCATTTGCTGTCCCTGACGCACAACACCCGCCTGCGCGTGCGCGTGTTTGCCGAGGATGACGATTTCCCGGTCGTGCCGAGCGTGGTGGAAATCTGGAATACCGCCAACTGGTTCGAGCGCGAGGCGTTCGACCTGTTCGGCATCATCTTCGAAGGCCATCCGGACCTTCGTCGCATCCTTACCGACTACGGTTTTGTCGGTCATCCATTCCGCAAGGACTTCCCGCTGTCCGGTCATGTCGAAATGCGCTACGACGCAGCTCAGCAGCGCGTGATCTACCAGCCGGTCACCATCGAACCGCGTGAGATTACGCCACGCATCATTCGCGAGGAGAACTACGGTGGCTGACATCCGTAACTACACCCTGAACTTCGGTCCGCAGCACCCGGCCGCGCACGGCGTGTTGCGCCTGGTGCTGGAGCTGGATGGTGAAGTGGTACAGCGTGCGGACCCGCATATCGGTCTGCTGCACCGCGGTACCGAGAAGCTGGCCGAAAGCAAGACCTTCATCCAGTCGCTGCCGTACATGGACCGTCTCGACTACGTGTCGATGATGTGCAACGAGCACGCCTACTGCCTGGCGATCGAAAAGCTGGCCGGTATCGAAGTGCCCGAGCGTGCCCAGTACATCCGCGTGATGTTCGCCGAGATCACCCGTATCCTCAACCATCTGTTGTGGATCGGTGCGCACTCCATCGATATCGGCGCGATGACCATGTTCCTGTACGCGTTCCGTGAGCGTGAAGACCTGATGGACTGCTACGAGGCCGTCTCCGGTGCCCGCTTGCATGCCGCCTACTTCCGTCCGGGTGGTGTCTATCGCGACCTGCCGGACAGCATGCCGCAGTACAAGGCGTCCAAGATCCGCAACGCCAAGGAAATCGCACGCCTGAACGAAACCCGCAAGGGCTCGATGCTCGATTTCATCGAAGACTTCACCAACCGTTTCCCGGCCTGTGTCGACGACTACGAGACCCTGCTCACCGATAACCGTATCTGGAAGCAGCGTACCGTCGGTATCGGCGTGGTCACGCCGGAGCGTGCCAAGAATCTGGGCATGACCGGTCCGATGCTGCGTGGTTCCGGCATCGCCTGGGACCTGCGCAAGATGCAGCCGTATGACGTGTACGACCGCATGGAATTCGACATTCCGGTTGGCGTCACCGGCGACTGCTATGACCGCTATCTGGTGCGTGTCGAAGAAATGCGCCAGTCCAACCGCATCATCCAGCAGTGCGTGAAGTGGCTGAAGGCCAACCCTGGTCCGGTCATCACCGACAACCACAAGTTCGCCCCACCTAGCCGCGAAGACATGAAGAGCAATATGGAGGAGCTGATCCACCATTTCAAACTCTTCACCGAAGGCATGCATGTGCCGGAAGGCGAAGCTTACGCCGCTGTAGAGCATCCAAAAGGCGAGTTCGGTATCTATCTGGTTTCCGATGGTGCCAACAAACCTTATCGTCTGAAAATCCGTGCGCCGGGCTATGCCCATCTGGCCAGTCTGGATGAAATGTCTCGTGGCCACATGATCGCCGACGTTGTCGCCATCATTGGTACTCAGGACGTGGTATTTGGGGAGATCGACCGCTGATGCTATCCGCACAATCGCTTGCAAAAATTGACCGCGAACTGGCCAAGTATCCTGCCGACCAGTTCCGTTCGGCCATCATGGGCGCGTTGCGCATTGCACTGGTCGAGCGTCGTGAAACCGGCAACACGCCGGAAGAGCGCTGCCTCAATGCCGACGTGATCGAATTCGTGGCCAACTACGTGGGTATCCCGCCGGTTGCCGCCTATGAAGTGGCTACCTTCTACAACATGTACGACATGAAGCCGGTCGGCAAATACAAGCTGACCGTCTGCACCAACCTGCCTTGCGCACTGCAAGGCGGCGTCAATGCCGCGCACTACATCGGTGAAAAGCTGGGTATCGGCATCGGTGAAACCACCGCCGACGGCAAGTTCACCCTGCTGGAAGGGGAGTGCATGGGCGCCTGTGGTGATGCACCGGTCCTGCTGGTGAACAACCACAAAATGTGCAGCTTCATGACGCGCGAAGCTATCGATAAGAAACTGGCGGAGTTGGAATAATGGCAGTTTTCGTCAATGGCGTGATTTTCGAGGGCGTGGACACCGCCGCTCCGGACTGCTGGCGCCTCGAGGCCTACATGGCTCGCGGTGGCTATCAGGCCCTCAAGAAAATTCTTGATAACAAGATCCCCCAGGAAGACGTGATCGCCGAAGTGAAGAACTCCGGCTTGCGTGGTCGTGGCGGTGCAGGTTTCCCGACCGGTCTGAAGTGGAGCTTCATGCCGCGTTCCTTCCCCGGTGACAAGTACGTGGTCTGTAACACCGACGAAGGCGAACCGGGCACGTTCAAGGATCGCGACATCATCGTCTACAACCCGCACGCGCTGATCGAAGGCATGATCATTGCCGGTTACGCCATGGGTTGCAAGGCGGGTTACAACTACATCCACGGTGAAATCTTCGAAGCCTACGAGCTGTTCGAAGAGGCACTGGACGAGGCACGCAAGGCCGGTCTGCTGGGACAGAACATCCTCGGCACCGACTTCAGCTTCGACCTGTTCGCGCACCACGGCTACGGCGCCTACATCTGCGGCGAAGAAACCGCGCTGCTGGAATCGCTGGAAGGCAAAAAAGGCCAGCCGCGCTTCAAACCGCCGTTCCCAGCCAGCTTCGGCCTGTACGGCAAGCCGACCACCATCAACAACACCGAGTCGTTCGCCTCCGTGCCGTTCATCATCCGTGACGGCGGCCAGAAGTTCCTGGAAGCGGGCAAGCCGAACAACGGCGGCACCAAGCTGTTCTCCATCTCCGGTCACGTCAACCGTCCTGGCAACTACGAGATTCCGCTGGGCACCCCGTTCGCCACGCTGCTGGAAATGGCCGGCGGCATGAAGGATGGCAAGAAGCTGAAGGCGGTGATTCCGGGTGGTTCGTCTGCGCCGGTACTGCCGGGCGAGGTGATGATGGAGCTGACCATGGATTACGACAGTATTTCCAAGGCCGGTTCGATGCTGGGGTCCGGCGCGGTCATCGTGATGAACGAAGACGTGTGCATGGTCAAGGCGCTGGAGCGTCTGGCCTACTTCTATCACGAAGAATCCTGCGGCCAATGCACGCCATGCCGTGAAGGTACCGGCTGGCTGTACAAGGTGATCCATCGCATCGCCAACGGCGAAGGCCGTGACGGCGATCTGGAGTTGCTGGAATCTGTCGGGAACAATATGGCGGGCCGCACGATTTGCGCTCTGGCTGATGCCGCCGTGTTCCCTGTTCGTAGTTTCACCAAGCACTTCCGCAATGAGTTTGAACATCTCATTACGCACAAGAAGGCCTTGGTGGATCACAAATGGTGTTGAGCGATGCTTGAAATCGAAATCGACGGAAAAAAACTGACGGTCAATCAGGGCATCACCATCATGGATGCTGCCCACACCGCCGGTACACATATTCCTCACTTCTGCTACCACAAGAAGCTGTCCATTGCGGCCAACTGCCGCATGTGCCTGGTGGAAGTGGAAAAGGCTCCCAAGCCTTTGCCGGCCTGTGCCACGCCGGTCACCGACGGCATGAAAGTGCATACCGCCTCGCCGCTGGCCAAGAAGGCCCAGGCTGGCGTGATGGAGTTCCTGCTGATCAACCACCCGCTGGATTGCCCGATCTGCGACCAGGGCGGTGAGTGCCAGCTGCAGGATCTGGCCGTGGGCTACGGCAATTCCTCGTCCCGTTACCAGGAAGAAAAACGCGCCGTGGTCGGCAAGGACATGGGGCCGCTGGTTTCCGCCGAGGAAATGAGCCGCTGCATCCATTGCACCCGCTGTGTCCGCTTTACCGAAGAGATCGGTGGCTACCAGGAAATCGGTATGGCCAACCGCAGCGAATTTTCGGAAATCCTGCCGTTCCTCGGCAAGACCGTGAATTCGGAAATCTCCGGCAACGTCATCGACCTGTGCCCGGTCGGTGCGCTGACCTCCAAGCCGTTCCGCTACGCTACCCGTGCCTGGGAGCTGTCGCGCCGCAAGTCGGTCAGCCCGCACGACGGTCTGGGCAGCAACCTGATCGTGCAGGTCAAGCAGAACCAGGTGATGCGCGTCCTGCCGCTGGAAAACGAAGACATCAACGAGTGCTGGATCGCCGACCGCGACCGCTTCTCGTACGAAGGCCTGAACAGCGCCGAGCGCCTGCAGAAGCCGATGATCAAGTTTGACGGCAAGTGGCACGAAACCGACTGGCAGACGGCACTGGACTACGTGGTCAAGGGCCTCAACGGCGTGGCCAACGACCACGGCAAGGATGCCATCGGCTTCCTAGCCAGCCCGCACAGCACCACCGAAGAACTGTATCTGGCGCAGAAACTGGCGCGCAGCTTCGGCGTCAACAATATCGATGCCGCACTGCGTCGCAGCGACAAGCGTGTCGCCGCGGCACAGCAGGGCGCACTGTGGCTGGGTTCCAGCATCGTCGAGCTGCTGGCCGCCAAGTCGGTGCTGATGGTGGGTTCCACCCAGCGCCAGGAGCAGCCATTGCTGGCATCGCGTCTACGCCAGTCGGTCAAGAAGGGCATGGCACTGAACGTGATCCATACCAGCGACGACGAGCTGCTGACCCGCATCAACGCCAAGCTGATCGTATCGCCGCTGGCCCTCGTTAATGCGCTGGCGCAGGTGCTGAAAGCCGCGGTGGAAATCAAGTCCGCGTCGACCACGCTGGACCTGTCTGCGGCCAACGTTGGTGCCGAGGCGCGTGCCATTGCCGATAGCCTGTGCGCCGCCGAATCGGCTGCCATCGTGCTGGGCAACGTGGCACAACATCACCCGGCGTTTGCCGAGCTGCTGTCGCTGGCCCAGGAAATCGGCCGCGTCACTGGCGCCCGTTTCGGTATCGCCGCCGAAGCCGCCAACAGCGTCGGTGCCGACATCGCCGGTGTCAATCCGCAACGTGGCCCGCTGGGCAAGACCGTCTCTGCCGGTATCGGTGTCAGCGAGATGCTGGCCGCGCCGCGCAAGGCTTACGTGCTGCTCAACAGCGAGATCGAAGCCGACGCCTACAACAGCCAGCAAGCCGTTGCCGCGATGAAGCAGGCTGCCACCGTGATTGCCCTGACCGCATTCAAGGGCGAAGCGCTGCTGGACTACGCCGACGTGCTGCTGCCGATCGCGCCGTTCTCCGAAACCGCCGGCTCCTTTGTCAACATGGAAGGCAAGCTGCAGCCGTTCAACGGCGTGGTGCGTCCGCTGGGCGAGACCCGTCCGGCCTGGAAAGTGCTGCGCGTGCTGGGCAACATGCTCAACCTGTCCGGCTTCGATTTCAACAGTGCGGAAGACGTGCGCGCCGAGTTGCTGGCGCATGGTGACATCGCTGCGGCACTGAACAACCAGTTGACCAGTGTTGCGGCCAACGTTGTGGCTGACGGCACGCTGGTACGTATCGGTGAAGTGCCGATGTATCAGGCCGATGCCATCTGCCGTCGCGCCGAATCGCTGCAGAAGACCGCCGCGGCAGCCGCGCCCGTGATTGCCCTCAACCCGCAAGACATCGCCAAACTGGGTCTGGAAGCAGGTCAGCCTGCCATCGTCAGCCAGGGTGAGGCCGAAGTTCGCCTGCAACTGGTAGCCGACGCTGCCGTTGCCGCCGGTGCGGTCCGTGTCGCTGCTGCCCATCCGGCAACGCAGGCACTGGGTGGTCTGTTCGAACCGATTCAGATCAAGCGAGGATAAGTCATGGAATTGCTGCAAAACTTGCTGGGGACCGAGGCCGGTCTGGCGGTGTGGACACTGCTGAAGATTCTGGCCATCGTTGCCCCGCTGATGATCGGTGTGGCCTACCTGACGCTGGCAGAGCGCAAGGTGATCGGCTACATGCAGATCCGTATCGGCCCTAACCGTGTCGGCCCGAAAGGGCTGCTGCAGCCACTGGCTGACGGCGTGAAGCTGCTGATGAAAGAGATCATCCTGCCAACCAAGTCGAGCAAGGGTCTGTTTCTGGTGGCGCCGGTGCTGTCCATCATGCCGGCACTGGCGGCCTGGGCGGTGATCCCGTTCACCGACACCATGGTGCTGGCCAATATCGATGCGTCGCTGCTGTTCATCATGGCGATCACTTCGATGGGCGTGTACGGCGTGATCGTGGCCGGCTGGGCGGGTAACTCCAAGTACTCCTTCCTGGGAGCACTGCGTTCCTCGGCCCAGATTGTGTCCTACGAGATCTCGATGGGCTTCGCGCTGGTCGGCGTGCTGATGGTGTCCGGCAGCCTGAACCTGGTTGAGATCGTCAACCAGCAGGGCCACGGTATCGGTGGTGGTTCGGTGCTGTCCTGGAACTGGCTACCGCTGTTCCCGCTGTTCCTGGTGTACCTGATTTCCGGTGTTGCGGAAACCAACCGTGCCCCGTTCGACGTGGCGGAAGGTGAATCGGAAATTGTCGCCGGTTTCCACGTGGAATACTCCGGCATGGCCTTCGCCGTGTTCTTCCTGGCGGAATACGCCAACATGATCCTGGTGTCGGCACTGACCGCCATCATGTTCATGGGTGGCTGGCTGTCGCCGTTCCCGGCATCGTGGGGTGCGCTGGGCGCGTCCGGTGTGATCTGGCTGCTGGCCAAGATTTCCCTGGTGCTGTTCCTGTTCCTGTGGTTCCGTGCCACCTTCCCGCGCTATCGCTACGACCAGATCATGCGTCTGGGCTGGAAAATCTTCATCCCGGTATCGCTGGTTTGGGTGCTGGTTGTCGGCGCCTGGATGATGAGCCCACTGTCGCTGTGGAACTGATACGGATTGGATGAATAGCATGGAAATGATCCGAAATTTTTTCAAAACCTTCCTGCTGGTAGAACTGGTGCAGGGCCTGATGGTGACCGGTCGTCACTTCTTCGCCCGCAAGATCACCGTCCAGTTCCCGGAAGAGAAGACCCCGATCTCGCCGCGCTTCCGTGGCCTGCACGCGCAGCGCCGTTACGCCAACGGCGAAGAGCGCTGCATCGCCTGTAAGCTGTGCGAGGCAGTATGCCCGGCGCTGGCCATCACCATCGAGTCGGAGCAGCGTGACGACGGTACCCGTCGTACCAGCCGCTACGACATCGATCTGACCAAGTGCATTTTCTGCGGTTTCTGTGAAGAAGCCTGCCCGGTCGACGCCATTGTGGAAACGCACATTTTTGAATACCACGGCGAAAAACGTGGCGACCTCTACTACACCAAGCCGATGCTGCTGGCGGTGGGTGACAAGTACGAGGCTGAAATTGCGGCCAACAAGGCTGCTGATGCCAAGTATCGCTAAGGGGGAGACATGAGCTTTCAAGCTGTTGTGTTTTATGTGCTGTCGTTGATCCTGATCGTTGCCGCGTTCCGCGTGGTGACGGCCAAAAACCCGGTTCATGCAGCCTTGTATCTGGTGCTGGCGTTCTTTACCGCCTCCGGCCACTGGCTGTTGCTGCAGGCGGAGTTCCTCGCCATTGCGCTGGTGCTGGTCTATGTCGGTGCGGTGATGGTGTTGTTCCTGTTCGTGGTGATGATGCTCGACATCAACATCGAGAAGCTGCGCGAAGGCTTCTGGCAGAACTTCCCGCTGGCCGGTACCGTGGCGCTGGTGATGGTGGCCGAAATGCTGCTGATCCTGTCCAGCCCGGAGGCCAACCTTGCCGGTTTCCAGGCCGGGCCTGCGGTGGCGGCCGATGCCAGCAACGTGCGCGAGCTGGGTCGCCAGCTGTATACCGTTTATCTGCTGCCATTCGAGGCTGCGGCGGTCGTGCTGCTGGTGGCGATGGTTGCCGCCATCGGTATCACCATGCGCAAGCGTGCTGACAGCAAGTACATCAATCCGGCGGAGCAGGTGCGGGTGCGTCGTAATGACCGCGTGCGTGTGGTTCAGGTTCAGGCGGTGAAGCCTGAAGTGGACACTGCTTCTGACACCAACGAGCAACAGGCCTGACGGCCGATTAGGAGGACACGTGCTTTCACTCACACACTTCCTGGTTCTGGCCGGCATCCTGTTTGCCATCAGCGTACTGGGTATTTTCCTGAACCGGAAAAACCTGATCATCCTGCTGATGGCCATCGAACTGATGTTGCTGGCGGTGAACTACAACTTCATCGCGTTTTCGCACTATCTGTCTGATACGGCTGGGCAGATCTTCGTCTTCTTCATCCTTACCGTTGCGGCGGCAGAATCGGCGATTGGTCTGGCGATTCTGGTGGTGCTGTTCCGTAAACTGGACAGCATCAACGTAGAAGACTTGGGCAGCCTCAAAGGCTAAGGCAACCGGATACCACTTTAAAAAGCACGACAAACATGGATATGAAGAGCTTATACCTGCTGATTGCGCTCTCACCACTGGTGGGGTCGGTCATTGCAGGCCTGTTTGGATGGGCGATTGGTCGCCGTGCTGCACACGTTGTTACCATTCTTGGCGTGGCAGTTTCGGCGGTTCTCTCGATTGGCGTACTGAAGGGCTTCCTTGACGGCAGCACCCAAGTATTCAATGCCCCTGTATACACTTGGCTGACGGTCGGTGGTTTCGAGTTCTCCGTCGGCTTCCTCGTTGACTCGCTGACCGCGATGATGCTGGTGGTGGTAACCAGCGTGTCGCTGATGGTGCATATCTACACCATCGGCTACATGCACGAAGATCCGGGTTACCAGCGCTTCTTCAGCTACATCTCGCTGTTTACCTTCTCGATGCTGATGCTGGTGATGTCCAACAACTTCATCCAGCTGTTCTTCGGCTGGGAAGCGGTGGGTCTGGTCTCCTATCTGCTGATCGGTTTCTGGTTCAAGCGTCCGACTGCGATCTTCGCCAACCTGAAGGCGTTCCTGGTGAACCGTGTCGGTGACTTCGGCTTCCTGCTCGGTATCGGCCTGGTACTGGCCTATTTCGGCGGTTCGCTGAACTACAGCGACGTGTTCGCTGCGGCGCCGGCGCTGGCCAGCAAGACCATCCAGATCATCCCTGGCGTGGAGTGGTCGCTGCTGACCGTGACCTGCATCCTGCTGTTCATCGGCGCGATGGGTAAATCGGCGCAGTTCCCGCTGCACGTGTGGCTGCCGGACTCGATGGAAGGCCCGACGCCGATCTCCGCGCTGATTCACGCGGCGACCATGGTGACCGCCGGTATCTTCATGGTATCGCGCATGAGCCCGCTGTTCGAAATGTCGGATACCGCACTGAACGTGGTGATGGTGGCCGGCTCGATCACCGCGCTGTTCATGGGTTTCCTCGGTGTGGTACAGAACGACATCAAGCGTGTGGTGGCTTACTCTACCCTGTCGCAGCTGGGTTACATGACCGTAGCACTGGGCGCGTCCGCCTACTCGGTGGCCATGTTCCACGTGATGACGCACGCGTTCTTCAAGGCCTTGCTGTTCCTTGGCGCCGGTTCCGTGATCATGGGCATGCACCATGACCAGGACATGCGCAATATGGGCGGCCTGCGCAAGTACATGCCGATTACCTGGATCACCTCGCTGCTGGGCTCGTTGGCACTGATCGGTACCCCGTTCTTCTCCGGCTTCTACTCCAAGGATTCCATCATCCTGGCCGTGGAACACAGCAACCTGGCGGCTTCCGGCTTTGCCTACTTTGCCGTGATCGCCGGCGTGTTCGTGACCGCGTTCTACTCTTTCCGCATGTATTTCCTGGTCTTCCACGGCAAGGAACGCTGGATGGAGAACCACGGTTCGCACCACGCTCATGAGGGCGATCACGATGACGAAGAGCCGTCCGATGACCACCACCATGGCCTGGGTCCGAACGACAAGCCGCACGAGTCGCCATGGGTGGTGACCCTGCCACTGGCACTGCTGGCGATTCCTTCGGTGCTGATCGGTTTCTTCGCCATTCATCCGCTGGTCGGTGGCGAGTTCTTCAACGGCGTGATTTTCACCAATCTGGAAGCACATCCGGGCCTGGAAGCAGCTATGCACCATGCCCACGATGCAATGGCCATGGGCCTGCACGCCTTCGTGACCCTGCCGTTCTGGTTGGCCGCAGCGGGTGTGGCACTGGCCTGGTTCTTCTACATGAAGGCGCCGCACATTCCGGCCGCCATCAAGCAGAAGTTCTCCGGTGTGCACACGCTACTCGAGAACAAGTACTACATGGACGAGCTGTACTTCGCTGTGTTTGCCAAAGGTTCGCGCGCACTGGGCACTTTCTTCTGGAAAGTCGGTGACATGCTGCTGATCGATGGCTTGCTGGTGAATGGCAGTGCCCGTCTGGTCGGCTCGGTATCCAGAGCGGTCCGCAAGCTGCAAACCGGTTTCATCTACAGCTACGCTGCGGTGATGATCATCGGGGTGCTGGTTCTGATGACGTACTGGTTCAAGCCGCTGATCCTCCGTTAAGGATCGGTACCGGAATCGATATAACAAATTAGGTTCTCGATATGTTTGCTAATCCTTTGAGTCTGGTGATCTGGACCCCCATCGTAGCCGGCCTGCTGGTGCTGGCGACCGGTGGCGACCAGCGCGCACCGCTGGCGCGCTGGCTGGCGCTGGCTGGTGCCGTGCTGGGGTTCCTGGTATCGCTCCCGTTGTTTACGCAGTTCGACAACCTGCATGGCGGCATGCAGTTTGTCGAAAACATGCCGTGGATCGAATCCCTCGGTATCAACTACCACCTGGGGGTGGACGGCATCTCGATGCTGTTCATCGTGCTGAACAGCTTCACCACGCTGATGGTGATCCTGGCCGGCTGGGAAGTGATCCAGAAGCGCACCGCGCAGTACATGGCCGCGTTCCTGATCATGTCGGGCCTGATCAACGGTGCTTTCGCCGCGCTGGATGCGATCCTGTTCTACGTGTTCTTCGAGGGCATGCTGATCCCGATGTACCTGATCATCGGTGTGTGGGGTGGTCCGCGTCGCGTTTACGCCTCGATCAAGTTCTTCCTGTACACGCTGCTGGGTTCGCTGCTGATGCTGGTAGCGTTCATCTACCTGTATTTCCAGGCCGGCAAGACCTTTGACATCCAGGCCTTCCAGGCACTGAAGCAGATCCCACTGCAGGTCCAGATCCTGCTGTTCATCGCCTTCTTCCTGTCATTTGCGGTGAAGGTGCCGATGTGGCCGGTACACACCTGGTTGCCGGATGCCCACGTGGAAGCGCCGACCGGTGGCTCCATGGTGCTGGCGGCGATCACGCTGAAGATCGGTGCTTACGGCTTCCTGCGATTTGCACTGCCTATCGTGCCGGATGCCTCGATCGAGCTGGCCCCGATCATGATCGGCCTGTCGCTGGTGGCGGTGGTGTACATCGGTCTGGTGGCACTGGTACAAACCGACATGAAGAAACTGGTGGCTTACTCCTCCATTTCCCACATGGGCTTCGTGACCCTGGGCATGTTCCTGTTCACCGGTAGCCAGATGAATGCGTGGGCGGTGGAAGGTGCACTGGTACAGATGGTGTCGCACGGCTTCGTCTCCGCCGCGATGTTCTTCTGCATCGGCGTGATGTATGACCGCGTGCACAGCCGCAACATCGCCGACTACGGTGGTGTCGCCAACAAGATGCCGATTTTTGCCGCCTTCATGATGCTGTTCGGCATGGCCAACTCCGGCCTGCCTGCCACCTCCGGCTTCGTCGGCGAGTTCATGGTGATCATGGGTGCGGTGCAGGTGAACTTCCTGGTTGCCGCGCTGGCTGCCACCACGCTGATCTTCGGCGCCGCCTACACCCTGTGGATGTACAAGCGCGTGATTTTCGGTGATGTGGGCAACCACCACGTGGAAGAGATGAAGGACGTCAACAAGCGTGAATTCCTGATTCTGGTGATCCTGGCCGTGACCGTACTGGGTATGGGTCTGTACCCGCAGCTGTTCGTTGAGAAGATGCACCTGTCTGTCAATGAACTGATCGCGCACGTTGCGCAAAGCAAGCTCTAAGAGGCCACAAGGAATACGAAATGAATTGGGCTGATCTCAATCTGATGCCGGCTTTGCCAGAGATGTTCCTGCTTGGGGCTCTGTCGGTAATCCTCATTCTTGACCTGTTTATCTCGGACGCCAAGCGCGGCATCACCTATGCACTGTCGCTGCTGACACTGCTGGTTTGTGCCGTGACCCAGGTTTCCACTTTCGAGCCGTTCGCCACCGTTACCCTCAGTGGCATGTTTGTCGATGATCCGCTGTCGGACATCGTCAAGGTGGCGATGTACGGCGTGACCGCACTGGTGCTGGTTTACACCCGCCAGTACGTCAAGGACCGCGGCCTGTTCAAGGGCGAATACTTCACCCTGACCCTGTTCGCGCTGCTGGGCATGAACCTGATGGTGTCGGCCAGCAACTTCGTCAGCCTGTACATGGGCCTGGAACTGCTGTCGCTGTCGCTGTACTCGCTGATCGCGCTGCAGCGTGAGTCCGGTCGTGCCATCGAAGCCGCGATGAAGTACTTCGTGCTCGGCGCGCTGGCTTCCGGCCTGCTGCTGTACGGTGTGTCGATGGTGTACGGTGCCACCGGTTCGCTGGAACTGGCCAAGGTGGCTCAGGCGATCGCCTCGGGCAGCGCCAACCAGACACTGCTGGTCTTCGGCCTGGTGTTCATCGTGGCTGGTCTCGCGTTCAAGCTGGGCGCGGTACCGTTCCACATGTGGGTGCCTGACGTTTACCAAGGTTCGTCCACCGCGATGACGCTGATGATCGGTGCCGCACCGAAACTGGCTGCCTTCGTGTTCGTGATCCGCATCCTGGTGCAGGGTCTGGGCGAAATGGTGGCCGACTGGCAGGGCATGCTGGTGATCCTGGCTGTGCTGTCGATGGCTATCGGTAACCTGACCGCCATTGCACAGACCAACCTCAAGCGCATGCTGGCCTATTCGACCATCTCGCACATGGGTTTCCTGCTGCTGGGTTTGATCGCCGGTAATGCTGAAGGCTACTCCGCTGCCCTGTTCTACGTGATCGTTTACGTGCTGACCTCGCTGGCCGGTTTCGGCATCCTGCTGGGCCTGTCGCGTGCCGGTTTCGAATGCGAAACCCTGGACGACCTGAAGGGCCTCAACGGCCGCAACAGCTGGTACGCGCTGCTGATGCTGCTGGCGCTGTTCTCGATGGCCGGTATTCCGCCGCTGGCTGGCTTCTACGCCAAGTTTGCGGTGATCCAGGCGATCGTGAACGTCAACCTGCTGTGGCTGGCGATTGTGGCGGTACTGATGTCGCTGATTGGTGCCTTCTACTACCTGCGTGCAGTCAAGGTGATGTACTTCGACGACGTGCAGGATCACAGCCCGATCACCATGTCCGGTGACATGAAGCTGGTGCTGTCGCTCAATGCCGTGGCCTTGCTGGTACTGGGTGCGATGCCGGAACGTCTGATCGCGATGTGTGTCGAAGCGATGAAACAATCCCTCGTCGTCCTGTAAGGAATCAGCATGGAAGTCAGCGTCATCGTCCTGTTACTGCTCGCGTTTGTTGCGGCCAACCTGCCATTCATGACTCGGCGCATTGCCGGCATCTGGCGGGTTGCCAACAAGCACTTTGGCTGGCAGTTACTGGAGCTGGTGGCGCTGTACCTGCTGCTGGGTGTGCTGGCGCAGCTGCTGGAAGGCCGCTATTCGCCGGTACACGTGCAGAAGTGGCAGTTTTATGTCACCACCCTGGCACTGTTCCTGGTGTTTGCGTTTCCCGGTTTCATCGGGCGCTACTTCTGGAAGAAGCGCGGTAGCTGAGCCGCTGCGCAGCACAACAAAAACGCCACGATCCGATCGTGGCGTTTTTGTTTGGATGGCGGCACCGTGGGCCTCGCTTCCGGGTCACTGATGCCGGGATGTCTGGAGATTGAAGGTTGCTGCTCTTGATCGCAGCGGGGCAGGGCAGGGTTGCACCGCGGTCATCTCGCCATGGTTGCGGCCAACCGCCAAGCACAGACCGCTACCGCGTGGCGTCACTTCTGTACAGTGACAACCGCGCGTTTCCCTGTGCGGCCAGGCCGCTCTCCGGCTAGCTTGTCCCGAAAACAAAACGGGCAAGGTTGGCCGCAGCCACCCTTGCCCGTGGCGGTTGGTTACAGGCTCAGTAAAAGCGAGCCTGTCCCTGCGGTCGGGTCTTGAAACGCTTGTGCAGCCAGAAGTACTGTTCCGGCGCCTCCAGGATACGCTGCTCCAGGAAGGCGTTCATGCGGCGGGTATCGGCTTCCAGATTGTCGCTGGGGAAGTTGTCCAGTGGCGGATGGATATCGAGCACGAAGCGCGCGCCTTCGCGGCGGGCAATGGCCGGTACCACCCTGGCCTTGGCGATGCTGGCAATGCGCGACAGGCCGGTGATGGTGGCCGCGTCGGTGGCGAAGAACTTCACGAAGATGGCGTCGCGCGGGCCGAAGTCCTGGTCAGGCAGGTACAGGAACGGGGTGTGCTCCTTGCGCATCGCCTTGATGATGCTGCGCAGGCTCTCCTGCCGCGACACGATGTAGGCATTGTCGAAACGGTTGCGGCCCTGGTAGAACTGCGCGTCGAGTATCTTGTTCTTCTGGTGCGAATAGACGCTGACCAGCGGCACTTCCAGGTTCAGGCGCAGCGCGCAGATCTCGAAGGCGACGAAGTGCGGGTAGAACAGCACCACGTCTTCGCCCGCTTCGCGCAGCCGGGTGATGTGTTCCAGCCCGCGTACCTCCACCAGCTGGCGCAGCCGCTGTGGCGACGACCACCACACGATGCCGTACTCCAGCACCAGTTTCATCATCTCGACAAAGTGACGGCGGATCAGCCGGCGGCGCTGCGTCAGCCCCATGTCGGGGAAGCACAGGCGCAGATTGATCAGGCCGACGCGGCGGCGCTCGCGGGCGAGCAGGTAGGCCAGCTGCCCCAGGCCCCAGGCCAGGGCGTGGATGACGGGCAGCGGCAACAGGCGGATGAGCCACAGCAGGGCCAGGGCGAATTTCATGCGGTATTCCAGAATTAAGCTTGATCGGGGGACGGGGCGCCGGACGGCGTCTTGTAGCGGTTGTAGCTCCACAGGTACTGTTGCGGCCAACGCTGGATCAGGCGTTCGACATTGGCGTTGACCACCGCGGCGTCGGCCTCGCGTTCGCCGCTGAATTCGCCCTGCTGCGGGCTGATGTGGATGTGGAAGCCGGCACCGCCAGCCAGGCGTTCGCCGGTAAACCACAGCACCGCGACACCATTCATCTGCGCCAGCCGCGCCAGCAGTGTCATGGTGAACGCCGGCTTGCCGAAGAATGGCGCCCACGCGCCTTCGCCGCTGCCGGGCACCTGGTCCGGCAGGATGATGGTAGCCTCGCCGGATTTCAGCGCCTTCATCAGCTGGCGCACGCCGGCGCCGGTGGCCGGTGCGGTGCGGCCTTTGCCGCGGGCGCGGCCCTCGTTCATGATCGGCTCCAGCCACGCCAGCTTCGGCGGGCGGTACATCGCGGTCAGGGGGAACGGCAAGCGGGCCGAGATGTAGCGTCCGGCAATGTCGTAGCTGCCAAGGTGCGGGGTGACGAAAATCAGCCCCTTGCCCTCCGCCAGTGCCGCTTCGACATGCTCCCAGCCGTCGCAGCCGCGGACCAGCGAGGTGATGTAGTCCGGCTCGCGGCACCAGGCGATGGCCAGTTCCAGCGCGCCCTTGCCGGTTTCTGCCGCACAGAGTTTGACGAGCGATTCGTAAAGCTGATAACTTCCAGCGATTTGACTGGTTTTGAGGTTTTCGCGTATGCGTTCGCGAAAACGCGGCGATAGGTAATAGAGGATTTTCCCCAGCAGGGCACCTAGCCGGTGCAGTGCCGGTAACGGCAACGCGGCCAGGGTCTGCAGGATGAGTCGTGCGATTCGGGTCATCATGGTCTGCTGGAAAGTAAACGCGCTATTTTATCATTAACTCAAAGGCCATTATTCGGGAACGGACACAATGAGCGAATATCTTTTTACATCTGAATCGGTATCTGAAGGCCATCCGGACAAGGTCGCGGACCAGATTTCCGACGCCATTCTGGACGCCATCCTGCGTGAAGACAAATACGCCCGCGTTGCGGCCGAGACCCTGGTCAACACCGGTCTGGTAGTCCTGGCCGGCGAGATCACCACCACCGCCAACATCGACTACATCAAGATCGCGCGCGAAACCATCAAGCGCATCGGTTACGACAATACCGAGCTGGGTTTTGACCATCGCGGTTGTGCCGTGATGGTGTGCTACGACAAGCAGTCGCCGGACATCGCCCAGGGCGTCAACGAAGGCGAAGGCCTGGATCTGGACCAGGGCGCCGGCGACCAGGGCCTGATGTTCGGCTACGCCTGCGACGAAACCCCGACGCTGATGCCGTTCCCGATCTACTACGCGCACCGTCTGGTGCAGCGTCAGGCGGAACTGCGCAAGGACGGCCGTCTGCCGTGGCTGCGTCCGGATGCCAAGAGCCAGATCACCTGCGTCTACGACAGCGAGACCGGCCTGCCCAAGCGTATCGATACCGTGGTGCTGTCCACCCAGCACGCGCCGGAAATCGACCACAAGACACTGACCGATGCGGTGATCGAGGACATCATCAAGCCGGTGCTGCCGGCGGAAATGATTACCGCCGAAACCAAGTTCCTGATCAACCCGACCGGCCGTTTCGTCATCGGCGGTCCGATGGGCGACTGTGGCCTGACCGGCCGCAAGATCATCGTCGACACCTACGGCGGTGCCGCACCGCACGGCGGTGGCGCCTTCTCCGGCAAGGATCCGACCAAGGTCGACCGTTCCGCCGCCTACGCCGGCCGTTATGTCGCCAAGAACGTGGTCGCCGCCGGTCTGGCGCGCCAGTGCCAGATCCAGGTTTCCTACGCCATCGGCGTGGCCGAGCCGACCTCGATCTCGGTGGACACCTTCGGCACCAATGCCATTCCGAACGAGCGCATCGTCGAGCTGGTGAAACAGCACTTCGACCTGCGTCCGAAGGGCATCGTGCAGATGTTGGACCTGTTGCGTCCGATCTACACCAAGACCGCCGCCTACGGCCACTTCGGACGCGAAGAGCCGGAGTTCACCTGGGAGCGCACCGACAAGGCCGCCGCGCTGCGCGCCGCTGCCGGCCTGTAAACCAGTCGAACTGTTGTGCAAAAAGGCCTCGCAAGAGGCCTTTTTCTTTGCCGCCCGGTACCGGCCGCGGCGGTCCTGTTGTCCGTGCGGAGTCGTTGCGGCCAACCTTGCGCCGCAAGTTCTGCCATAATGGCGGGATTCCGGGGAGCGCTGCGAGGCCATGCCCCAGGCCCGGAAACGCAAAACGGCGCTCACCTGCTTTTCATTGAACGGCTCCGATCGGGCCGCTTCAGGATAACCCGTGCCGGGCACGGGATGCGCGGGTGAGCCATCCCTCCCGGCCTTCGTGACAAAGGAATACACGATGGCTGCATTCAACGACTATCTCGTTGCCGATATCAATCTGGCAGATTGGGGCCGCAAGGAACTCAATATTGCCGAGACCGAAATGCCGGGCCTGATGGCCACGCGCAAGGAATACCAGCACAGCCAGCCGCTGCGCGGCGCGCGCATCGCCGGTTCGCTGCACATGACGGTACAGACCGCGGTGCTGATCGAGACGCTGACCGCGCTGGGCGCCGAAGTGCGCTGGGCCTCGTGCAACATCTTCTCCACCCAGGACCACGCTGCCGCCGCCATTGCTGCGGCCAACATTCCGGTATTCGCGTTCAAGGGCGAGAGCCTGGACGAGTACTGGGAATTCAGCCACAAGATCTTCGAATGGCCGGAAGACCAGCCTGCGAACATGATCCTCGACGACGGCGGCGACGCCACCCTGCTGCTGATGCTGGGCAGCAAGGCGGAGAAGGACCTGGGCGTGATCGGCCACCCGACCAACGAAGAAGAAACCGCACTGTTCGCTTCCATCAAGCGTCATCTGGAAATCGACCCGCAGTGGTACTCCAAGCGTCTGCAGCACATCAAGGGCGTGACCGAGGAAACCACCACCGGCGTGCATCGCCTGTACCAGCTGGAAAAGGACGGCCTGCTGCCGTTCCCGGCCTTCAACGTCAACGACTCGGTGACCAAGTCCAAGTTCGACAACCTGTACGGTTGCCGCGAATCGCTGGTCGACGGCATCAAGCGCGCCACCGACGTGATGATCGCCGGCAAGGTTGCCGTGGTGCTGGGCTACGGTGATGTGGGCAAGGGCTGCGCACAATCGCTGCGCGGTCTGGGGGCCACCGTGTGGGTGACCGAAATCGACCCGATCTGCGCGCTGCAGGCGGCGATGGAAGGCTACCGCGTGGTACGCATGGATGAAGTCTGCGATCAGGCCGACATCTTCGTCACCACCACCGGCAACGTCGGCGTGATCAACCACGAACACATGAAGAAGATGCGTAACAACGCCATCGTGTGCAATATCGGTCACTTCGACAGCGAAATCGAAGTCGCCTCGCTGCGCCAGTACCAGTGGGAAAACATCAAGCCGCAGGTGGATCACATCATCTTCCCGGACGGCAAGCGCATCATCCTGCTGGCCGAAGGCCGCCTGGTGAACCTCGGCTGCGCCACCGGCCACCCGAGCTTCGTGATGTCCAACTCCTTCACCAACCAGGTGCTGGCGCAGATCGAGATCTTCGCCAACGAGCACAAGTACGACAACAAGGTGTACGTGCTGCCCAAGCATCTGGACGAGAAGGTGGCGCGCCTGCACCTGGAGCGCATCGGCGCCCGCCTGACCGAGCTGTCCGATGAACAGGCCAGCTACATCAGCGTGCCGAAAGACGGTCCATATAAGCCGGCACACTATCGTTATTGATATTTGATGTCCGGTTAAAACGGACAGGGCCGTAAAATGCCCTGTCCGTTTTTTTGTGCGGCCAACGTTGGCCGCATACCCCGTTAGCGGCGCCAGACCGACACGGGATGCCAGGGAAACCATCACCAACCTTGCCGCAAGAGCTTGCCATGACCGAACGTAACCGTACCTTCAGCTTCGAATTCTTCCCGCCGCGCACCCCGGAAGGCGTGGCCAAACTGCGTACCACCCGCCAGCAGCTGGCGCAGTTCAAGCCGGAGTTCTTCTCCGTGACCTTCGGTGCCGGCGGTACCACCCGCGACGGCACGCTGTCCACGGTGCTGGAAATCCGCAACGAAGGCTATGCCGCGGCGCCGCACCTGTCCTGCATCGGCTCCACCCGCGACAATATCCGCTCGATCCTGAACGAATACCGCAACCACGGCATCCGCCACATCGTGGCGCTGCGCGGCGACATGCCGTCCGGCATGGTCGAGGCCGGCGAGTTCCGCTACGCCAACGAGCTGGTGGCCTTCATCCGCGAAGAGCACGGCGACCACTTCCACATCGAAGTGGCGGCCTATCCGGAATTCCACCCGCAGGCCAAGTCCGCCGAAGACGACATCAATAATTTCGTGCGCAAGGTGAAGGCCGGCGCCAACTCGGCGATGACGCAGTATTTCTTCAACGCCGACAGCTATTTCCGCTTCGTCGACGAGGTGCAGGCGCGCGGCGTGGACATCCCGATCGTGCCCGGCATCATGCCGATCGCCAACTTCGGCCAGCTGTGCCGCTTCTCCGACATGTGCGGCGCGGAAGTGCCGCGCTGGCTGCGCCTGCGCATGCAGGCCTATATGGACGACAGCGCGTCGATCCGCGCGCTGGGGCTGGATGTGGTGACCGAGCTGTGCGACCGCCTGCTGGCCAATGGCGCACCGGGGCTGCACTTCTACACCCTGAACCAGGCCGGCACGGTGTCGACCATCTGGCAGCGCCTGGGCTTGTGAGCGCGGCCGCCGGCTGCGGCGTGATGGCACCATGAAAAACCGCAGCGCAGGCTGCGGTTTTTTCATGTGGCCGCGGCGCTGACGCAGCGATTGCGGCCCTGCGCCTTGGCCTGGCGCAAGGCGTGGGCCGCCTCGCCGATCAGGTCGTCGATGTCATCGTGGCGGCGCAGGTCCAGCGTGGCGCAGCCGACACTGACGCTGACAAAGCTGGATACCCGCGACGCCGGGTGTGGCAGCTGCAGCGCGGCGACCGCCTGGCGCAGCTGCTCGGCCACGGCGGTGGCTTGCGCCGGATCATGCTGCGGCAGCAGCAGTAGCATGGTGGCGCCCTTGATGCGCACCGCGAGGCCGGGGTGCGCGGCCAGCAGCGCCTGCAGCAGCTGTGCAATGCGCAGCAGGCAGTCGTCACCGGCCAGGTGGCCGGCGTGGCTGTTGTAGGCGGCGAACTGGTCGATGTCCAGCATCAGCGCCGACAGCGCCTGCTGGCGCAGGAAGGCCTGCTCGAACAGCTGCTGCTTGTCCTGTTGCAGGCGGCTGACGCTGGCCAGCCCGGTCAGGCCGTCGCAATGGCTCTGCGCCTGCAGCTTGGCGTTGGCCGCCGCCAGCTGCTGCGTCAGCGCCTCGTGCTGTTGCAGCTGCTGGTGACGCAGCAGCAGCCCGGACAGCTGTTCGGCAAACAGCCGCAGCAGCGTCAGTTCCTTGTCCAGCCAGTCGTGCTGGCGGTTGACCACCTCGCAGCCGAAGATGCCGTGCAGCGGCACCGTGTGATCGAGTGCGATCAGCACCAGGCCGCGGATGCCGTGTTCGGCCAGCAGCAGCCGTTCGCCGTGGCCGTCCGGCGGAATTTCTTCCAGCCGGCTGATGGTGAGCTGTGCCTGCTGTTGCAGCTGCGGCAGCAACCAGGGCGAGTGTTGTAGCGGCGCTTGCAGGTAAAAGCCGCCGTCCGGCGGCAGCTGCGCGTTTTGCCAGCTGATGTGCTGCTGCAGCGCCTGCCGCTCATCCAGCAGCAGCAGGTAGCAGCGGTCGACGCCGAGCAGGTGGCCAATGCGTGCCAGGGCGTCGGCGATGGCGTCGCGCTGTTCTGCCGGCGGCAGGCGCAGGAAGCTGTGCGACAGCTTGGCCAGCAGTTGCTGCGAGCGGGTCAGCTGGTCGAGTTCGGTGGTGCGCTGGCTGGCCAGCTCGCTGAGCTGTTCGCGCTGCTTTTGCAGCTCGTTGCCGCGCTGCTGTTGCTGCTGCAGCTGTTGCTGCCAGCCCTGGCGATAGCGTTGCAGCTGTTTGCCCAGCAGGCCCAGTTCGCGCTCGCCGTCGGCCAGCGGCAGCGGTTGTTCCTTGTGCAACTGGCCGACCAGCTGTTCCAGCGGGCGCAGCAGGTGGCGTTGCATGAAGTGGCGGCACAGCAGCAGCATCAGCAGCATGGTGGCCATCAGGCTGCCGGCGAACAGCAGGCTGCGCAGGCGCAGTTGCTGCAGCAGCTCCTGCTGGCCGAGGTGCAGGCGCAGGCTGGCCAGCGGCTGGTTGCCGGAGCGTTCGGACTGTACCGGGAAATCGCGGATCCACTCGCTGTGCGCCGTCGGGTGCAGCTGGCTGCTCTGGCGCTGGCCGAGGTTGGTGATCAACTCGACGCGGTTGACGCCGTCGAGCTGGTTGATGCTTTCCAGCAGTTGCTGGGTATTGTGCTGGTCGAGGTCCCAGACGCTTTGCGCCAGCACGCCGACGAAGCGTTGCTCCACCAGCGTGTGCAGCTGTGCCAGCCGCTGTTCGATGTCGCGCAGGCCGAGCAGGTAGTGGCCGCTGCCGCCGAGCGCACCCAGCAACAGCAGGCACAGCACGCCGCGCCATTGCAGGCGGCTGGATAAGGAGTTGGTAGCGGCCACTGCGGATCCCGTTTTGCTGACCAAGGTGTTCTGGATGATAGCGGAATGGCGCGGCGGCAGGAAATGCCCCCGCACGCGGCGGGGGCAGGGGGCTTACGGATTCAGGTGCGAGATCGGTAGCGAGGTGGTCTGCTTGAACTCCTTCAGCACGAAGCTGGACTTCACGTCCTCCACCCCCGGCTGCTGCAGCAGGTCGTCCATCACGAAGCGCGAGAAGTGCTCCAGATCCTCGAAGTACACCTGCAGCAGGTAGTCCATCTCGCCGGTCATCGCGTAGCAGTTGACCACTTCCGGCCAGCGCTGCACCGCGTCCATGAAGCCCTGCAGATGGGCGTTGCCGCGCTTTTCCAGCGTGACGCGCACGAAAGCCTGCAGGCCGAGGCCGATCTTGGCCGGATCCAGCAGCGCCACGTACTGGCGGATGACGCCGGAGTCCTCCAGTTGCTTCAGGCGGCGCAGGCAGGGCGATGGCGACAGGGCCACCTTTTCCGCCAGTTCCACGTTGGTCAGCCGGCCATTGGCCTGCAATGCGGCCAACATTTTTATATCTGTCTTGTCCAGGGGTGCCGTAGGCATGTTATCTCCTGATGATGGGTTTGCTCTGGAATATTGTTTTAAGTTTTTTGTTTTCTCGGCACTATATCGCAAGAAAATTGCGGTTGAGTTTACTTAGAATAAAGCGCCTGAGCCAGACATTTTACACGGTGGCGCCAGATCGCCGGATATTGTCTACATCATGCGGCCGCGACTGCGTCCGGCACGCAACGGCAAGCCAGCCGCCCGGCGCAGTCCAGGCGGCGGCACCACAGAGACAGCGTCGAGCACGACGCGCAAGAGGAGAGATGAATGAAAATGGAACATCAACTGATGAACCCACTGGCAACCGATGGCTTCGAGTTTGTCGAGTACACCGCCCCCAACGCCGAAGGCGTCGCCAAGCTGCAAGCGCTGTTCCTGTCGCTCGGCTTTATCGAGATCGCGCGCCACCGCAGCAAGAACGTCAGCCTGTTCCGCCAGGGTGACATCAACTTCATCCTCAACGCCGAACGCACCCAGCCGGCCTCCGAGTTCGCCACCGTGCACGGTCCGTCCGCCTGCGCCATGGCCTGGCGCGTCAAGGACGCCGCCCGTGCCTACGACTACGCACTGGCGCACGGCGCCAAGCCCTATGTGCGCCCGGTCGGCGCGATGGAGCTGAACATCCCGGCGGTGGAAGGCATCGGCGGCTCGGCACTGTACTTCGTCGACCGCTACGGCCACGACAAGGACATCTACGAGATCGACTTCGTGCCGCTGGACGGCGTCGACCAGCACCCGGTAGGCGTGGGCCTCAAGGTGATCGACCACCTGACCCACAACGTGATCCGCGGCAATATGGAGAAGTGGGGCTCGTTCTACGAGAACATCGCCAATTTCCGCGAAATCCGCTACTTCGACATCGAAGGCAAGCTCACCGGCCTGGTGTCCAAGGCGATGACCAGCCCCTGCGGCAAGATCCGCATCCCGATCAACGAATCGTCCGACGACAAGAGCCAGATCGAGGAATTCCTGAAGCAGTACAACGGCGAAGGCATCCAGCACATTGCGCTGACCACCGAAGACATCTACACCACAGTAGAAACACTGAAGGCGCGCGGCACCCGTTTCCTCGACACCCCGGACACCTACTACGCCAAGGTCGACCAGCGCGTGCCGAACCACGGCGAGGACCTGGCTCGGTTGCAGAAGAACAGCATCCTGATCGACGGCGCGCCGGTGGAAGGCATCCTGCTGCAGATCTTCACCGAAACCGTGATCGGGCCGATCTTCTTCGAGATCATCCAGCGCAAGGGCAACGAAGGCTTCGGCGAAGGCAACTTCCGCGCGTTGTTCGAATCGATCGAGGAAGACCAGATCCGCCGCGGCGTGCTGAAGGCCGATTGAGCGCGCTGGCGGCGTGACCGCCGCATCACCGCGTGAACGCATAGCAGCACAAGGTTGGCCGCAGCAGATTGCTGCGGCCAACGTGTATCGACACCGTTCCAGACGAGACCACCCACATGAAACTCGCCACCTACCAGAACAACACCCGCGACGGCCAGCTGATGGTCGTCAGCCGTGACCTCTCCCGTGCCGTCGCCGTACCGCAGATCGCCGCCACCCTGCAGCAGGCGCTGGACAACTGGGCACAGGCTGAGCCGCAACTGCAACAGGTCTACGCCGCACTGAACCAGGGCGAGGCCGCCGGTGCCGTTGCCTTCGACGCGGCGCGTTGCCACAGCCCGCTGCCACGCGCCTACCAGTGGGCGGACGGCAGTGCCTACCTCAACCACGTCGAGCTGGTGCGCAAGGCGCGCGGCGCCGAGGTGCCGGAGAGCTTCTACCACGACCCGCTGATGTACCAGGGTGGCTCCGACGCCTTCCTGCCACCGCGCTCTCCGATTCCGCTGCGCGACGAGGCGTGGGGGCTGGATTTCGAGGGCGAGGTGGCGGTGGTCACCGGCGACGTGCCGCTGGGTGCCGATGCCGCCGCGTGCGCCGCACACATCCGCCTGCTGATGCTGGTCAACGACGTCACGCTGCGCAACCTGATTCCCAATGAGCTGGCCAAGGGCTTTGGCTTCTTCCAGAGCAAGCCGGCGACCGCATTCTCGCCGGTGGCGGTGACCCCGGACGAGCTGGGCGACGCGTGGCAGGACGGCAAGGTGCACCTGCCGCTGCTGGTCGATTACAACAACGCCTTCTACGGCAAGCCGAACGCCGGCGTCGAGATGCAGTTCAGCTTTCCGCAACTGGTGGCGCACGTGGCCAAGACCCGCGAACTGGTCGCCGGCTCCATCGTCGGCTCCGGCACCGTGTCCAACCACGACCGCAGCGTGGGCAGCTGCTGCCTGGCCGAACAGCGCATGATCGAGATCATCGACAGCGGCGCCGCGATCACCCCGTTCATGAAGGTGGGCGACACGGTGCGCATCGAGATGAAGGATGCCGCCGGGCACAGCATTTTCGGTGCCATCGCGCAGACGGTGGTCAAGCATGGCTGACGCGGCCAACGTTGGCCGCACGCTGTACGGCTATTTCCGTTCCTCGGCCGCCTACCGCGTGCGCATCGCGCTGAACCTGAAAGGGCTGGCCTACGCCCAGGCACCGGTCAGCCTGCTGCGCGGCGAGCAGCGCAGCGCCGATTATCTCGCGCTCAATCCGCAAGGGCTGGTGCCGGCGCTGCTGGACAACGGCGTGCTGCTGACGCAGTCGCTGGCGATCTGCGAGTACCTGGACGAGGCCTACCCGGACAGCGCACGGCTGCTGCCGGAGGGCGCGGTAGCGCGGGCGCAGGTGCGCGCGGTGGCGCAGGCCATCGCCTGCGACACCCACCCGCTCAACAACCTGCGCGTGCTCAACTACCTGAAGACCGAGCTGGGGCAGGATGAGGAGGTGCGCAACGGCTGGTACCGGCACTGGGTGGCGACGGGCTTTGCCGCGCTGGAGCAGCAGCTGGCCGGCAGTGCCGGGCGCTACTGTTTCGGCGACACGCTGACGCTGGCTGACGTCTGCCTGCTGCCGCAGGTGTTCAACGCGCAGCGCTTTGCCATCGACATGGGCGCGTATCCCTTGCTGGCGCGCATTGCGGCCAACCTTGAGCAGGTGCCGGCGTTTGCGGAGGCCCATCCGTCGCGGCAGCCGGACGCGCAGTAAACTGGTAAAAACCGCCGTTTCGGCGGTTTTTTTCCGGAAAAGCCTTGACGCATAAATTCCGATCTGCTTTAATGCGTGCCTCTGATGCAGCACGCAAGTGCGCGGCAAAGAGGCCAATTAGCTCAGTTGGTAGAGCAACGGATTGAAAATCCGTGTGTCCTTGGTTCGATTCCGAGATTGGCCACCACTTTTCCCCTGCGCCAGATGTTTGGCCAATTAGCTCAGTTGGTAGAGCAACGGATTGAAAATCCGTGTGTCCTTGGTTCGATTCCGAGATTGGCCACCAAATATGAAAAGCCGCAATCCTTAACGGGTTGCGGCTTTTTGCATTGCCGGCCAGTCCGGCCGCGGAGCCGGGGCTCTTGCTGCGGTGTGGCGCAGCGCCGCCAGCGCGGCGGTGTCGAAAAAAAACGGCGCCGCAAAGGACGCCGTTATCGTTTGTTGCGCCGGCCTCAGGCCAGCTTCTTGATGTAGGCGGCGACGCCACCCAGCAGCATCTCGATCGAGATCGCGGTCAGCACCAGTCCCATCAGCCGCTCCAGCGCGGTAATCGCCTGTTCGCCGAGCAGTTTCTGGATCTTGCCGGAGAACAGGAACACCAGCAGCGTCACCAGCATGGTCAGCGTCAGCGCGCCTATCCATTCCAGCATCCGTTCCGGTTCGCGCGTCGACATCAGCAGCACGGTCGCCATTGCCGACGGCCCGGCAATCAGCGGCACTGCGATCGGCACGATGAACGGCTCGCCGCTCAGCTGGTTGCCGGCGTGGCCGTCGCCGCCGGGGAAGATCATCTTCAGTGCGATCAGGAACAGGATCACGCCGCCGGCCACGCGAAGGCTCTCGTCGGTGAGGTGCATCACTTCCAGGAAGCCGTTGCCGAAGAACATGAAGGTCAGCAGCACGCTGAAGGCGATGAAACACTCGCGGAACACCACGCGGCGGCGTCGCTCCGGCTTCACCTGCTTCAGTGCCGAGATGAACAGCGGGATATTGCCCAGCGGATCGGTGATCAGGATCAGCAGGATGGTGGCGGAGAGAAAGGATGTGTCCATGGCTGCCTCGGTGGGAAAGAATGGCAAAAGGGCGTGCGATGGATTATCGCACGCCCTTGCTTAGTGGCTACTGCCATGCCTTGTTACTGGCAAATGCTGTCGCATTATTCCTTGCGGTTGGAGCCGGCCACCAGCGGGAAGGCGTAGACGCGGCACTCCAGCGCGCCGTTGTACAGCAGCGGCCGCGCTTCGGCATTCAGGCGCATCAGGGCCGGCAGGCGGTTGTCGGCGGTCATCAGGTGCGCGGTCCAGCCGGCAAAGTTGCGTTTCAGCCAGGTCGCCAGCCGCGGGTACAGCTCGGCCAGCGAGTCCTGCTCGTCGAGGCGGATGCCGTACGGCGGGTTGCACACCAGCAGGCCGCTGGCGGCAGGCGCCTGCAGCTCGGTGGCGTCGCCGTGGCTGAGGCTGACCAGTGACTCCAGGCCGCAGCGCGTCAGGTTGTGGCGGGCAATCTCCACCATTTCCAGTGACGCGTCGTTGCCGTAGATCGCCAGCTTTTCCAGCGGCCGTACCGCCAGCTCGGCGTCGTTGCGGATGCTGTGCCACAGCAGGTCGTTGTGGGTGTTCAGCTTTTCAAAGGCAAAGTTGCGCAGGCGGCCCGGCGCGCGGTTGAGCGCGATGTCGGCGGCCTCCACCAGGAAGGTGCCACTGCCGCACATCGGGTCCAGCAGCGGCTGGCTGCCGTTGTAGCCGGCGCTGAGCAGGATGCCGGCGGCCAGGTTTTCACGCAGCGGCGCCTCGCCGGTCTCGTCGCGCCAGCCGCGCTTGAACAGCGCTTCGCCGCTGGTGTCGAGATAGATCTGCACGTCGAAGCCGGACAGGAACACGCGGATGCGGATGTCCGGACGGCGGGTGTCCACACTCGGGCGCTCGTCGTTCAGCGCACGGAAACGGTCGCAGATCGCGTCCTTCACGATCAGCGACACGTAGTCGATGCTGCGCAGGCGGGCGTGGCCGTCGGTCTTCACCTTGATGGTGTTGCTGATGTCGAACAGCGCCGGCCAGTCGATGCTCTTGGCCAGGGTGTAGATGTCGCGCTCGATCTGGAAGCTGCCTTGCGCCAGCTGTTGCAGCAGGCGGCTGGCGGTGCGCGAGTGCAGGTTGACCCGCATCATCACTTCCTGGTTGCCGGTGAAGTGCACGCCGCCGTCGGTCAGCTGCAGTTCGCTGCCGCCTTGCTGGCTGATTTCCTCGGCCAGCAGTTTTTCCAGGCCGCGCGGGCAGCTGGCGAACAGCGCCAGCTGGCCTTGCTGCAGGATGCGCGCTTGCGGCTTGGCGTACGGGGTGCGGCCAACGTTGGCCGCATCGCCGCGTTGCGGTGCGTTGCCGCGCGGTGCGTCGCTGCGTTGTGGCGCATTACCCTTGCCGAACAGCGTGCGCGGTGCCGGTTCGTCACGCGGCGCACTGCGCTCGCGGTCGAATCGCGGCTTGTCGTCGCGCGGCCATGGCTTGCGTTCCCCGTCGCGTGCCGGGCTGCTGCGATCAAAGGTGCGGTCACGCTGGAAGCCGCTCTCGCGCACGCCGCTTTGCTCGCCACGGGCATCAAAGGTGCGGTTGCGCTGGAAGCTGCCCTCGCGGGTTTCGCCGTAAGGGCGGTCGTCGCGGCGTGGGGCACGTTCGCCGCTGTCGTGTGCTTCGTCACGGCGTGGCGATTTCAGAAACGATTTCGGGCGGGCTGGCTCGGCGGCTTCGCGCGGCTCGGTGGCCGGAAAGCTACGCGGTGCGCTGTCGCCCTCGTCGCGGCGCGGCGTTTTCAGGAAGGATTTCGGACGTGCCGGCTCGGCCGGTTCGCGCCGTTCCGGTGCTTGGAAGTCCGGATGCGCCTTGCCGCGGATGCCGGCCACGCGGTCGCGGGTGTAGCTGCGCTCGCCGCTGGCGGCCGCACTGTCGCTGCTGCTTGGTGTCGCGGTGTTGTCTTGGCTGATCTTGCGGTTGCCGAACAGCACTTTCGGGGCGTTGCCCTCGGCGGCCGGACTGCGCGGTGCGCTATCGCGCTGGAAGCCACCTTCGCGTGGCGTGTCGCCACCGAAACGCGGTTTGTCGTCAAAACGCGGCTTGTTGAAGCCACCTTCGCGCGGTGCCTGCTCGCGGTCGCGCTGGAAGCCGCCTTCGCGGGGTTTGTCGCCACCGAAACGCGGTTTGTCGTCAAAGCGTGGCTTGTTGAAGCCGCCTTCGCGCGGTGCCTGATCTCGGTCGCGCTGGAAGCTGCCTTCACCCGGCTTGTCGCCACCGAAACGCGGCTTGTTGAAGCCACCTTCGCGCGGTGCCTGCTCGCGGTCGCGCTGGAAGCTGCCTTCGCGTGGCTTGTCGCCATCGAAACGCGGTTTGTCGTCAAAACGCGGCTTGTTGAAACCGCCTTCATGCGGTGCCTGGTCGCGGTCACGCTGGAAGCCGCCCTCGCGTGGCTTGTCGCCACCGAAGCGCGGTTTGTCGTCAAAGCGCGGCTTGTTGAAACCGCCGTCGCGCGGCGCCTGGTCGCGGTCGCGCTGGAAGCTGCCCTCGCGCGGCTTGTCGCCACCGAAGCGCGGTTTGTCATCGAAGCGTGGCTTGCTGAAGCCGCCATCACGCGGTGCCTGGTCGCGGTCGCGCTGGAAGCTGCCCTCGCGTGGCTTGTCGCCACCGAAACGCGGTTTGTCGGCGTCGAAGCGCGGCTTGCTGAAGCCACCGTCGCGTGGCTGATCGTCAGCGAAGCGCGGTTTGTCGTTGCCAAAGCGCGGGTCCTTGTCACGGGGGGCGCCGAAGCGACCTTCCTGCCGTGCATCGCCGGCGCGTGGTTTTTGCTGGAATGGTTTGTCGCCACGCGGGCCGGGCGGGGCATTGTTCCCGGCTGGTGGCGTGGCGCGCTCGGCGGTCGGAGTGGGCTGACGGCGTTGCGCGGCGCGCTGGCGGGAACGGAAGGTCGACATCTGAGGGTAATCCTTTCAAAACAATCCTCTATTCTAGCTGATTTCGCCGGCAACTTCTTGGTAGTCGCGGATGATTGGTTTACCATGGCCGGTTGGATTCGGATTGGATGATGCGATGACCTTGCAGTCGGCGTTTGCGGCGCGCCTAGTCGCCTGGCAGAAACAGCACGGCCGGCACGGTTTGCCGTGGCAGGTCAGCGATCCCTATCGCGTGTGGCTGTCGGAAATCATGCTGCAGCAGACGCAGGTGAGCACGGTGCTCGGCTACTACGCACGTTTCCTCGGGCGCTTCCCGGATCTGGCCACGCTGGCCGCTGCGCCGGTGGAAGACGTGCTGGCGCACTGGAGCGGCCTCGGCTACTACACCCGCGCCCGCAATCTGCACAAGGCGGCGCAGCAGGTGATGGCCGGCTTTGGCGGCGCGTTTCCGGCGCGACGCGAGGCGATCGAGACGCTGCCCGGCATCGGCCGTTCCACCGCGGCGGCGATTGCCGCCTTTGCTTTCGGCCAGCGTGAAACCATACTCGACGGCAATGTCAAACGGGTGCTGACGCGCTGTTTCGGCATCGACGGCTATCCCGGCGACAAGAAGGTGGAGGCGCAATTGTGGACGCTGGCGGAGAGCCTGCTGCCGGCCGCCGACGGCGACATGGTTGCCTACACCCAGGGGCTGATGGATCTGGGCGCCACCGTCTGCAGTCGCTCGCGCCCGGCCTGCGGCGTCTGTCCGATGGCGGACGGTTGCGTCGCCGCCCGTGACGGTCGCACCGCCGAGCTGCCGCAGCGCAAGCCGAAAAAGGTGCAGCCGCAGCGGGAGACGGTGATGCTGATCGCGCTGCACCAGGGACAGGTGCTGTTGCAGCGCCGGCCGCCTTCCGGCATCTGGGGCGGTCTGCTGTCGCTGCCGGAGTTCGAGTCCACGCTGGCGATTGCCGACTGGCTGGCGGACAACGGCGACGGCGAGTTGCTGCCGGTGTGGCCGGAATTGCGGCACGTGTTTACCCATTTTCGCCTCACCATCACGCCGCAGTGCGTGCCGCTGCAAAGCTTGGCCGCAAGCCATTGCGCCGAAGACGGCCATGTCTGGCTGCCGCTGGCGCAGGCGCTGGACGCCGGGGTGCCGACACCGGTACGCAAATTGCTGTTGCAGGCCTTGCAGTCGCCGGCAGGCGCCACCAATGATTAACCCCGATACGCCATCACAGGCAGGGTGAAAGACTAGACCATGGTTTCCGTTGTTCGATCTGTTGCCGATACGCTGGCCGATGCGGCCGATCCGGGGCGCTGGCTGGCGCAGCTGTCCAGTTCGGTCGCGCCCGACGACATGGCGATGCTGGAAAAGGCGTTTGCCGCGGCGCGCGAGCTGTACCGCGACAAGAAGCTGCCGCACACCGGGGAGGACGTATTCAGCCACGCGGTGGCGGCGGCGGCGATCGTCGCCGACCTCAACCTGCTGACCGACGCCATCGTCGCCACGCTGCTGTTCGCGGTGCCGGACTACCGCGCCGACTGGCAGGAGTGGCTGCCCAAGGCGTTCAACCGCACCGTGCTGACGCTGGTAGAGGGCGGCAACCGCGTGCGCCGCCTCACCGAGATCGCGCGCATCGACAGGTTTGCCACCCCGGAAGACAGCGCGCGGCAGGCGGAAACCATGCGCAAGATGCTGCTGGCGATGGTGGCCGACATCCGCGTGGTGCTGATCAAGCTGGCGTGGCGCACGCAGACCATGCACTACCTGCCGCAGTGCGACGAGGGCATCCGTCGCCAGATCGCGCGCGAGACGCTGGAGCTGTTCGCGCCGCTGGCCAACCGCCTCGGCGTGTGGCAGATCAAGTGGGAGCTGGAAGACCTCGGCTTCCGCCACACCGATCCGGACAACTACAAGAAGATCGCCAGGCTGCTCGACGAGAGGCGTCTGGAGCGCATCGACTACATCGAGCGGGTGCTGGACACCCTGCGCGGCGAGCTGCGCCAGGCCGGGGTCAAGGGGGACGTCGCTGGCCGGCCTAAGCACATCTTCTCCATCTGGAAGAAGATGAAGAAGAAAAAGCTCGACTTCTCCGAGCTGTACGACATCCGTGCGGTGCGCATCCTGGTGGAAAAACTGCAGGACTGCTACACCGTGCTCGGCCTGATCCACAGCATGTGGCAGCCGATACCCGGCGAATTCGACGACTACATCAGCAACCCGAAAGCCAACGACTACCGCAGCCTGCACACCGCGGTGATCGGTCCGGAAGACCGCGTGGTCGAGGTGCAGATCCGCACCTTCGAGATGCACGAGCACGCCGAATTCGGCGTTGCCGCGCACTGGCGCTACAAGGAAGGCGGCAAGGGTGACAGCCAGTACGAGGAGAAGATCTCCTGGCTGCGCCAGCTGCTGGACTGGCGCGAGGACATGTCCGGCTCCGACCGCGAGGGGCTGGCCGACGCGTTCAAGACCGAGCTGTTCGCCGACACCATCTACGTGCTGACGCCGCAGGGGCGGGTGCTGGCACTGCCGCAGGGCGCCACCGCCATCGATTTTGCCTACGCGCTGCATACCGACGTCGGCCACCACTGCCGTGGCGCCAAGGTCGAGGGCCACATCGTGCCGCTGTCGACGCCGCTGCAGAACGGCCAGCGCGTCGAGGTGCTGACCGCGAAGGAGGGCGGCCCGTCGGTGAACTGGCTGCACGAAGGCTGGGTCAAGAGCCATCGCGCCATCTCCAAGATCCGCCAGTACATCCGCCAGCAGAACCTCGACGCGGTGCGCGAAACCGGGCGCCACATCTTCGAGCGCGAACTGGCGCGCCATCCCGGGGTGCAGCCTAACCTGGCGCAGGTGGCGGAAAAGCTGGGCTACGACAAGCTGGACGAGGTCTACGCCGCGCTGGGCCACGGTGAGCTGGGTACCCGCGCCGTCAACCAGGCCTTCGTCAGCTTTGCGCCGCCGCCACCGCCGGACGTCAATCCGGAAGACATCGTGCGTCGCAGCCGCGGCGGCCACGACGCAGGCGGTGTGCTGATCGAGGGCGTCGGCAACCTGATGACGGTGCTGGCCAAGTGCTGCCGCCCGGCGCCGCCGGACAGCGTGGTCGGCTTCGTCACCAAGGGCCGCGGCATCTCCATCCACCGCAGCAGCTGCATCACGCTGAAGCGGCTGTCGGCGGACGTGCCGGAGCGGCTGATCGCCGCCGACTGGGGGGAGCAGAAAGGCAGCGTATTCCCGATCGACATCGACATCCTCGCCAGCGACCGCCCGGGGCTGTTGCGCGACATCTCCGACGTGTTCTCGCGCGAGAAGCTGAACGTGATCGGCGTCAACACCCTGTCACGCGAACAGAAGGCGCGCTTGCGCTTCACGCTGGAGGTGCGCCACGTACGCGACATCAGCCGCGTGCTGGCACACCTGATGGAAGTGCGCGGCGTGCAGGAAGCGCGCCGCGTGTAGCCGCCGGCCACACAGGTTGTCGTACCCGACAAGGTTGGCCGCAAGCGTTGCGGCCAACCTTGTCTTGTTTGCGGCGTTGGCAGCCAATGATCCGTCACCAGCTGCGCGCAATGCCCCAGCGGCAGTATGGTGGCCTGTTTCCGTGGTACAGGTAAGGTCAGGCCGCGGCCGGCGACAGCGCTGGCGCTTGCCGGGCACCGCGCTATCATGGCAAGCATGGGCCGCACTCCGGGCCGCAGGCGGCATGGCGGCCTGTTGCGTATGGCGGCATGACACAGGAGAGCAAACATGGCGACACCGCATATCGGCGCCGCAGCCGGCGATTTTGCCGACATCGTACTGATGCCGGGCGACCCGCTGCGGGCCAGGCTGATCGCGGAGACCTATCTGCAGGACGCGGTGCAGGTCACCAGCGTGCGCAACGTGTTCGGCTACACCGGCAGCTACCGCGGCAAGCGGCTGTCGGTGATGGCGCACGGCATGGGCATTCCATCGGCCAGCATCTACGCCACCGAGCTGATCAAGGACTACGGCGTGGGCACCCTGATCCGCATCGGCTCCTGCGGCTCGGTGGATGGCGCGCGCCTCGGGCTGCGCGAGGTGGTGATCGCCATGGGCGCCTGCACCGACAGCAAGGTCAACCGCATGCGTCTGCTGGATCACGACTTTGCCGCCATCGCCGACTTCGAGGTGCTGCGCACCGCGGTGGAGGTCGCCGCGCGGCTGGGCAAGCCGGTGCGGGTCGGCAACGTGTTCTCCACCGACCTGTTCTACGGTGTGCAGCCGCCGCTGCTGGACGTGCTCAGGGGCATGAATGTCAACGCGGTGGAGATGGAAGTGGCCGGTATTTACGGTGTTGCGGCGCAATATGGTGCCCGTGCGCTGGCCATGCTCACGGTGTCGGATGTGATTCCGACCGGGGAGGCGATGGATGCCGAAGCCCGCCAGAACAGCTTCCACGACATGATGGAAATCGCGCTGGAGACCGCGCTGCAGCTGGATTGAGTGGTGCCGGCTGCGGCATGTCGGCCACAGTTGGCCGCACTGTGGCGCAACTTATACTGCGCTGCACAAAAAAACTTGCAAAACCCGAATCGGGTCACCATAATCACAACTGCATCAGGACGTTGCATATCGTGTGCGTTTTGGTGTTGTCTCCTCCATCCTCCTTCTATAAGGTGGAACTTGGCGCGATCAGTCTCTTGGTTGCGCCCTTTTTTTGCCTGTTGTCCACATTCTGTTGCCGCGGCGGGTGTTTTTGGTCGCGATTCCTAGGCGAAAGCCAGCTTCGGTTTGACAGCGAAATAGTCTTGTAATAGACTCCGGAACTTTCAAGAATTACGATGGTAGAGTTCCATGAAGACCTTTTCTGCCAAGCCGCATGAGGTAAAGCGCGAGTGGTTTGTGGTCGACGCCGAAGACAAGGTGTTGGGCCGTCTTGCCGCTGAAATCGCACGCCGCCTACGTGGCAAGCATAAGCCGGAGTTCACTCCGCACGTTGATACTGGTGATTACATTGTTGTCGTTAACGCAGAAAAACTGCGCGTAACCGGTAACAAGGCACTGGACAAGAAATACTATCGCCACTCTGGCTACCCTGGTGGTATCTACGAGCGCAACTTCACCGAACTGCAAGACAAGTTCCCTGAGCGCGTTCTGGAGAAAGCCGTAAAAGGCATGCTGCCTAAGGGTCCGCTGGGTTACGCGATGATCAAGAAGCTCAAGGTTTACGCCGGCACCGAGCATCCACACACCGCGCAACAGCCTAAAGTGCTGGAAATCTGATCAGAGGCAATTAATAGATGAACGGTAAATATTACTACGGTACCGGCCGTCGCAAGAGCTCTGTAGCTCGTGTGTTCATGCAAAAAGGCTCCGGCCAGATCATCGTTAACGGCAAGCCTGTTGACCAGTACTTCGCTCGCGAAACTGGCCGCATGGTAATCCGTCAGCCACTGCAAATCACCGATCACCTCGAGTCCTTCGACATCATGGTGAACGTATGCGGTGGTGGCGAAACTGGCCAGGCTGGTGCGATCCGTCACGGTATCACCCGCGCTCTGGTTGACTTCAGTGCTGAACTGAAACCGACCCTGTCGCACGCCGGCTTCGTTACCCGCGATGCCCGTGAAGTTGAACGTAAGAAAGTCGGCTTCCGCAAGGCACGTCGTCGCAAACAGTTCTCCAAGCGTTAATCTGTTTGTACCGATCGAAAAAGCCACCCAGCAGGGTGGCTTTTTTCTTTGTTGCAATGCCTTGTCGCACTCCTTACCATGTCGCCTTTGCGACATTTTTTTATATTGTTAGGAGCGCAGCATGATCAAGGTGGGCATTGTCGGCGGCACCGGGTATACCGGCGTGGAGCTTTTGCGTCTGTTGGCCAACCATCCTTCGGCCAAGGTGACCGCCGTCACTTCACGCAAGGAAGCGGGGATGAAGGTCGCCGAGATGTTCCCGTCGCTGCGCGGTCGTGTCGACATCGCCTTTTCCACACCGGATGAAACAGACCTGAAAGCCTGCGACGTGGTGTTTTTCGCCACGCCGCACGGGGTGGCGATGGCGCAGGCACGCGAGCTGCTGGAAGCCGGGGTCAAGGTCATCGACCTGGCCGCCGACTTCCGCCTGAAAGACCCAGCCGAGTTCGCCAAGTGGTACGCGATGGAGCACAGTTGCACCGACCTGCTGGCCGAGGCGGTCTACGGCCTGCCGGAAGTGAACCGCGACGCGATCAAGCGCGCACGCCTGATCGGCATGGCCGGCTGCTACCCGACCTCGGTGCAGCTGGGGTTGTTGCCGCTGCTGGAAGGCGGCAAGCAGTATGTCGAAACCAGCACCCTGATCGCCGACTGCAAGTCCGGTGTCTCCGGCGCCGGGCGCAAGGCCGAGGTCGGTACCCTGTTTGCCGAGTCGGCCGACAACTTCAAGGCCTACGGCGTGAAAGGGCACCGCCACTCGCCGGAGATCGAGCAGGGTCTGTCGCTGATCCATGGCGCACCGGTGAAGCTGACCTTCGTGCCGCACCTGACACCGATGATTCGCGGCATTCATTCCACCATCTACGCCCGCATCAAGCCGGAAGGCCGCGATGTTGACTACCAGCAGCTGTTCGAGCAGCGCTTTGCCGCCGAACCGTTCGTCGATGTGATGCCGGCCGGCAGCTGCCCGGAAACCCGCTCGGTGCGCGGCGGCAATACCGCGCGTATCGCGGTGCATCGCCCAGGCAATGGCGATTTGCTGATCATCCTGGTGGTGGAGGATAATCTGGTGAAAGGGGCGTCCGGCCAGTCGGTACAGGTGATGAACCTGATGTTCGGGTTGCCGGAAAATGCCGGTCTGGACATCGTGCCCTTGCTGCCCTGAACTTGAAGACTCGCCAGACGACCCAATATCCGACTAAAATAGTAGGATGAAAGGCCGTCTTGCGGCCTGTCCTGTACCGTGAGGCTTAAAATGACTGCTGCTGCTGAAACCCTGTCCCCGATCAACTTTACCGACAGCGCCTGCGCCAAAGTGCGTGACCTGGTGGCTGAAGAAGGTAATCCTGACCTGAAACTGCGTGTGTTCGTCACCGGCGGTGGCTGTTCTGGCTTCCAGTACGGCTTTACCTTTGACGAGATTGCCAACGAAGACGACACCACCATCGAACGTGAAGGCGTGGTGTTCCTGGTCGATCCGATGAGCTACCAGTATCTGGTCGGCGCCGAAATCGACTACCAGGAAAGCATCGAAGGTTCGCAGTTCGTGATTCGCAATCCGAATGCTGAGACCACTTGTGGCTGCGGCTCGTCCTTTTCGGTATAAGTACGGCATTGCCAGCACCTGAAACCCGGACCTGGTGTCCGGGTTTTTCAACTTCAGGGTCCTAACGATGCAAAACAAGATGCCGCCCATCATTCTGCCCAAGATCGACTTCACCCGCGAGTTCGCCTTCAGCGACCAGGAGTTCGAGCGCATTCGGCAGCTGATCTACAAGGAAGCCGGCATTGCGCTGAACCCGACCAAGAAGGACATGGTTTACGGCCGGCTGGTGCGCCGCATCCGCGAGCTGAAGCTGAACAGCTTCGCCGCCTATATCGACTTCCTGCAGTCGATCGCCGGCAAGCGCGAGTTCGAGCAGTTCGTCAACGCGCTGACCACCAACCTGACCTTCTTCTTTCGCGAGGAGCACCATTTCCAGATCCTGGCGGCGCACCTGAAGACGCTGGCCGGCAAGGGCGAGATCACTATCTGGTGTGCGGCGTCGTCGACCGGCGAAGAACCGTACTCGATCGCGATCGCCGCGCTGGAAGCGCTGGGCAGTGGCAGCCGCATCCAGATCCAGGCTACCGACCTCGATACCAGCGTGCTGGAGGTTGGCCGCAAGGGGATCTACAGCGCCGACAAGATCTCGCGCCTGCCGGCCGGTCATGCCGCGCGCTACTTCGACAAGCTGCCGGATGGCAACTACCAGGCCAAGGCGCAGCTGCGCGAGATGATTACCTTCTCGCGGCTGAACCTGGTGGACGCCAACTGGGCGCAGCGCAAGCAGTTCGACGCGATCTTCTGTCGCAACGTGATGATCTATTTCGACCGTGACACCCAGCTGGCGGTGTTGAAGAAATTCCACCCGCTGCTGAAGGCGCACGGTCTGCTGTTTGTCGGCCACTCCGAGAACTTCTACTTTGCCGCGGACTATTTCACCCTGCGCGGCAAGACGGTGTACGAGCTGGCCCGGGCCCGGGCGTAATCGGGCGCACTGATATTCACGCGGGCAGCGCCCGCGGCAAGGAACAACATGCAGGAAATGACCCCTTACGAGCTGCTCGGCGGCGCCGGCGTGGTGCGCTGGCTGACTGACCGCTTCTACGACATCATGGACGCCGATCCGGCGGTGAAGCCGCTGCGCGACATGCATCCGGCAGATCTGACCGCCTCGCGCGAGAAGCTGTACATGTTCCTCTCCGGCTGGCTGGGCGGCCCGCCGCTGTTCATGGATACCTTCGGCCACCCGCGGCTGCGGCAGCGGCACATGCCGTTCGCAGTGGATGGCGAGGCGCGCGACCAGTGGATGCAGTGCATGACGCAGGCGGTGAACGAGCTGGTGTGCGAGGACTGGCTGAAGGCCAGGCTGCTGGAGGCGTTCTACAACACCGCCGACTTCATGCGCAATCGCGAAGACTGAGCGGTCTGCCACGCCCCCAAAAAACATTGCGGCCAACCTTGTGCAAGGTTGGCCGCAATGGTTTTGCCGAGAGCGTGAGGTCAGCGCGGACGGTGGCCGCGTTCTATCATCACGCCGACGTGTTTCACGTCCGGCAGGATGTTGAGCTTGGTGACCGCCACCTTGGTCCACGGCGCACCGAATTCCTCGCGCACCATGCGTGCGATGTGCTCGGCCAGTGCCTCGATCAGCAGGAAATGCTGCTCGGCCAGCGACTGGCGGATGCGTTCCACCACCACGCCGTAGTGGATGGTGTCGCCAATGTCGTCGCTATGGCAGGGCACTTCGCTGGGGATGCCGATCTCCAGATCCAGCAAGATAGTCTGGGGCGCCAGGCGCTCCCAGTCATAAACGCCGATCACTGTCTCGGCGCGCACTTCGCGCAAAAATATGATGTCCATCGCTGCGGGCTTTGGGTTTACTGCCCGATACCGTAAAATGCCAAGTCTTGCATTCTAGTGGATAAGCCATGACCACAACAGCGTTTGCCTTTATTTTGGGCGCCTACCTGATCGGATCCCTGTCGTTTGCGGTGATTGTCACCCGCCTGATGGGGATGGCCGATCCGCGCACCTACGGTTCGAAAAACCCCGGTGCCACCAATGTGCTGCGCTCCGGCAAAAAGCTGGCCGCGGTACTGACGCTGCTGGGCGATGGTGTCAAGGGCTGGCTGGCGGTGTTCCTGGTCGCCAGTTTCGGCCCTGCCTACGGCCTGGGCGAGCAGCAGGTCGCCATGGCCGGTCTTGCGGTGCTGTTCGGCCACATGTGGCCGGTGTTTTTCGGCTTCAAGGGCGGCAAGGGCGTGGCCACCGCGGTGGGCGTGCTGCTGGCCTTCAGCCCGTGGCTGGCGCTGGCGGCGCTGGCCACCTGGCTATTCATGGCCTTCGTGGTGAAGATCTCGTCGCTGTCGGCCATCGTCGCCTGCGTGATGGTGCCGGTGTACGCCTACTTCATCGTCGGTCCGCAGAGCGTCTACTTCGGCACCTGCATCATCATCGCCATTCTGGTGGTGCATCGCCACAAGTCCAACCTGGTGAACCTGCTCACCGGCTCCGAAGACAAGATCGGCAAGCCGGACGAACAGGGCAAGTCCTGAACGTTGGCCGCAAACAAAAAAAGCCTGTCGTCGCCGACAGGCTTTTTCTTTGTGCGCACGGTTAATCGTTAATCGCGGGCGAACAGTCGCAGCGCAGCGGCGCGCTGTACTGCATGGTCGACGATGGGGGCCGGATAGTCGCGGCCGAGCACAAAACCGGCCGGCAGCGTTTTCGCCAGCCACGGCGCATGGATCGCCTTGTCGTCCAGCGCCGCCAGCTCCGGCACGTAGCGGCGGATGAACTGGCCCTTGCTGTCGAATTTTTCCGATTGCGTCACCGGGTTGAAGATGCGGAAGTAGGGCTGCGCGTCGCAACCGGTGGACGCCGCCCACTGCCAGCCGCCGTTATTGGCCGCCAGATCGAAGTCCAGCAGCTTCTGCGCGAAATAGGCCTCGCCCCAGCGCCAGTCGACCAGCAGGTCCTTGACCAGGAAACTGGCGGCAATCATGCGCAGCCGGTTGTGCATGTAGCCGCTGTGGTTGAGCTGGCGCATCGCGCCATCCACCAGCGGGTAGCCGGTACGTCCCTGGCACCAGGCCTCGAACAGCGCTGCGTCATTGGGGAACGGCAGCTCGCGGTACTCCGGCTTGAAACTTTCGCCGGCCACCGCCGGAAAGTGCCACAGCAGCTGCTGGTAGAACTCGCGCCAGATCAGCTCGTTAAGCCAGCATTCCGCCCCTTCCGATGGCTCTGCCAGCGCGGCGCGCACCGCCTCGCGTACCGACAGCGTGCCAAAGCGCAGGTGCGCCGACAGGTAGGACACCCCCTTCACCGCCGGGAAGTCGCGCAGCGTCTTGTAGTGCGCGATGCGGCGGCGGAAATCGTCCAGCAGCGCCAGTGCACCGCTGCGGCCGGTCTGTACCCGCAGTCCGTCCAGCGTGGCCTCACCGAAACCCAGCTCCGCCAGTGTCGGCAACGGACGGGTGCCAGCTGGCGCTGCCAGTGCGCCGCGCAAGGCGGTGCTGGTCTCCGCTGCCAGTGCCGGGTGAAAACTTTGCTGCCAGCGCTTCATATAGGGGGTGTACACGGTGTACGGCTTGCCCTGGCCGGTGAGCAACTGGTCCTGCTCGAAGATCACCGTGTCCTTGTACAGCTGCAGCTGGCCAAGGTTGGCCGCAAGCTGCGCCGCCACCTCCGCATCGCGCTGCCGTGCATACGGTTCGTAGTCGCGGTTGGCGTAGACGCTGGCACAACCCAGCTCGCGCGCCAGTGTAGGAATCTCGCGCACCGGATCGCCATCCCGCCACAACAGCTCGCCGCCGGCGTCACGCAGTGTCTGCTGCAATTCCGTCAGGGCTGCATGGATGAAGACCAGGCGTTTGTCGTCCGGTGGCAGGCTGGCCAGAATCTGGCGGTCAAATACGAACACGCAATGCACGCTGGCGCCGCTACGCAAGGCGGCATTCAGCGCCGCGTTGTCACTGGCGCGCAAATCGCGGCGAAACCACATCAGAACGCTTGCTTGGCTCATGGTTTTGGCTGGGTTATGTGTGAAAAAACAACAGATATCTTGGTTGTGGTCAATTGTGTTGCGAAAAGGAGACTGCTGTTGTTTTTTGTATTTTTCAAAAAAAACAACAGCTTATGTTGAATGTGTGCCGATTTTGTATCCGGCTTCAACACAAATGCGTAAAGCGCTTTTGTTTTTTCGCAACGCCCCGCTTATATTGCCATCCAGAAACCGCCGCCTAATCGCGGTGGTCAATACAGCCCCGCCGGGCCTCAGGCTTCGGCAAAACACGGGCAGTGTACATGACCTCGAAAGGAACACACATGAAGAAGCTGATCGTTCTGGCTACTCTGGCTGCGCTGCCAGCTGCTGCAATGGCTGACGTTGTTATCTCCGGTAACCTGGCTGTTGGTATCACCAATACCAAAGTTAAAGACACTGGCTCCGTTACTACCGAAGACCGTACTTCCGGCGAAATCAAGTTTGCTGGCAAGGAAGATCTGGGCAACGGCCTGAAGTCCATCTGGCAGATCGCCTCCCGTATCAACCTGTCCGACAAGCAAGACAATGCTCGCGATAATGCTTGGTCCGGTCGTGACTCCTTCGTAGGCCTGCAAGGCGATTTCGGTACTGTTACTCTGGGTAACATCTACCACATGCCAACCTCCGGCGCGATGGCGATCTTCGAAGACAACTCCGCTTCCTTCAAGTCGGATCTGTATGACCAAGGTGATCGTATCAACAGCACCATTTCCTACAAGTCGCCAACTGTAGCTGGCTTCACCGCTGTTGTTCAGCACTCCTTCGGTTCCAGCACTGCCAACGAAGCAGCTAAAAAGCACCAGCAAGCCCTGAGCCTGGCTTACGAAGGTGAAGGCTTCTCCGTATCCTACGACGGCACCCGCGCTAAGGAAGATGCAAACAACACTTCCAAACTGCACGAGCTGAACGCATCCGTATCGCTGGACGCGCTGACTCTGATGGCAGGCTACGCACAAGGTAAAGACTCCGACGGCAAGCGTCGTGGCTACGGTCTGGCTGCTTCTTACACCATGGGCAACATCACTCCTAAGCTGGGCTTCTGGAAAGAAGGCGACTTCAAGAACGCAGACGGCACTAAAGACAACGACGGCCACAAAGCTTACGCCGTTGGTGTTGAATACGCACTGTCCAAGCGCACCCGCGCTGGTGTAGAGCTGGCTAAAGCCAACTACGACGACAACGCAACTGCTGACGTACGTACCGCTACCGTTTACCTCGGTACCAAGTTCTAATCATCGCTTGATGCTTTGATCTGAAAAGGCTGCTTCGGCAGCCTTTTTTCATTGCTGCCACCATTGCCTGTCGGCTGCGCAGGTATTTAGTGCGCATCATTTGTTGCGCCACCATGAATCCCGTCCCGTTTTCTTCGTATAATCCCTTCATCCTTTTCTGGCGAATAATGTCATGAGCACAGCAAGCATTTCCGGACTGGCACGTGCCCTGGTGCAGAACGAGCGGCTGGCGACGGCGGATGCCGAGGCGCTGTTCAAGCAGGCGCAGACCACTCGGGTGAGCTTTGTCGAGCTGCTGGTGCAGAGCAAGAAGATGAGCGCCATCGAGGTGGCGGTGTTTGCGGCCAACATGTTCGGCTTGCCCTTGCTGGATCTGGCCGCGCTGAGCCAGGACGGGCTGCCGCGCAATCTGGTGGATGACGATACCGTCAACAACGGCCGCTTGCTGCCGCTGTACAAGCGCGGCAACAAGCTGTTCATCGCTACCTCCGATCCGACGCAGGCGACGCTGTTTCACACCATTACCTTCAAGACCGGTCTCAGCATCGACCTGGTGGTGGTGGAGGATGACAAGCTGGCGCGGGCGATTGGCCGCTATGCCAGCAATCCGAGCAAGGTGCTCAATGATCTGGCCGGCGACGAGTTCGGCGAGCTGCAGCTGACCGATGGCGATGCCCAGCTGGAAAGCGACAGCCTGCCGGATGTCGATGACGCACCGGTGGTCAAGTTCGTCAACAAGGTACTGATGGATGCCATCAATGGTGGTGCATCGGACATTCACTTCGAGCCCTACGAAAAGTTCTTCCGTATCCGCTATCGTGTCGACGGTATCCTGAAGGAGATCGCGCAGCCGCCGTTGGCCATTCGCGAAAAGCTGGCGTCGCGCATCAAGGTGGTGTCGAAGATGGACATCTCGGAAAGGCGGGTGCCGCAGGACGGCCGCCTGAAACTGGTGATCTCCAAGCATCGTGCCGTGGATTTCCGGGTCAGCACCTTGCCGACGCTGTATGGCGAGAAGATCGTGATGCGTATTCTCGATTCTTCCGCCGCGTCGCTGGATATCGAACAGCTCGGTTTCGAGCCGGAGCAGAAGGAAATGCTGCTGCGGGCGATCGAGCGACCTTATGGCATGGTGCTGGTGACCGGGCCGACCGGTAGCGGCAAGACGGTGTCGCTGTATAGCTGCCTCAATATCCTGAACCAGCCAGACAGCAATATCTCTACCGCGGAAGACCCGGTGGAAATCAACCTGCCCGGCATCAACCAGGTCAACGTCAACGAGAAGGCCGGGCTGACCTTTGCCTCCGCGCTGCGCGCCTTCCTGCGTCAGGACCCGGACATCATCATGGTCGGCGAGATCCGCGACTTTGAAACCGCGGATATCTCGATCAAGGCAGCGCAAACCGGGCACATGGTATTTTCTACCTTGCATACCAATAATGCACCGGCGACACTGACCCGGTTGCTGAACATGGGCGTAGCACCGTTCAACGTTGCCAGCTCGGTATTGCTGATCATGGCGCAGCGGCTGGCGCGACGGCTGTGCCCGCACTGCAAGGCACCGATAGAGATTCCCGAGGTGGCCTTGTTGCGTGCCGGCTTTAGCAAAGACGAGTTGGACGGCAGCTGGCAGCCGCACGGCCCGGTCGGCTGTGAGGAGTGCCGCGGCAGTGGCTACAAGGGGCGGGTCGGCATCTACGAGGTGATGCCGATCACCGACGCCATGGTGCGCTTGATCATGAGCGGCGGCAACGCGATGGATATCGCCGACCTTGCGCGCCAGGAGGGCATGGTCGATTTGCGCCATGCCGGCCTGCTGAAAGTAAAGCGTGGCCTGACGTCGCTGACTGAAATCGAAGCCGTTACCAACGAATAATAGACAAGCGATCACTATGCCCACGCCAAGCAAGAAGCCCGCCTCTCATGTCTTTGTCTGGGAAGGGCGCGACCGGGCCGGCAAGGCCATCCGCGGCGAGATTCGTGCCGAATCGGAAACCGTCGCCCGTGCCCAGTTGCGGCGGCAAGGGGTCAGCCCGACCAAGCTGAAGAAGCGCAGCGCTAGCCTGCGGCAGCGCATCACCGAAAAGGATGTCGCGCTATTTACCCGCCAGCTGGCGACGATGATGAAGGCCGGGGTGCCCCTGTTGCAGGCCTTCGACATCGCGGCCAAGGGCCACAGCAATGCCGCCTTTGTGCGCATCCTGCTTGATGTGCGCTCGGAGGTTGAGTCCGGCAGCAACTTGGCCGATGCTTTTCGCAAATACCCGCTGTACTTCGACAAGTTGTTCTGCAATCTGATCGCCGCCGGCGAGGCGGGCGGGGTACTGGATGCCTTGCTGGACAAGCTGGCGACCTACAAGGAAAAGGTGATCGCCATCAAGGGCAAGATCAAGTCGGCAATGATCTATCCGGCGGCGATTATCGCCACCGCCTTCATCATTACCGCGGTGATCCTGATCTATGTGATTCCGGCGTTCAAGGAACTGTTCTCCAGTTTTGGTGCCGATCTGCCGGCACCGACGCAGATCGTGATCTGGCTGTCCGACCTGTTTGTCGAGTACTGGTGGATGGTGTTCGGCTCCATCGCGGTGGTGATCATCGGCACCGTCAAGCTGTACCAGCGCTCACCCAAGATGCAGGCGGCGATGGACCGTTTCGTGCTGAAGGTGCCGGTGATCGGCGACGTGGTGCGCAAGGCAACCATTGCGCGCTGGGCGCGGACGCTGTCGACGCTGTTTACTGCCGGCGTACCACTGGTGGAGGCGCTGGACTCGGTGGCGGGTGCTGCCGGCAACCAGGTGTATGCCGAGGCCACCAAGGTCATCCAGTCGGATGTCAGCGCCGGCTCGACCCTCAACAACTCGATGCAGCGCTCCAACCTGTTTCCCAATATGGTGCTGCAGATGACCTCGATCGGCGAGGAGTCCGGCTCGCTCGACTCCATGCTGGACAAGGTGGCGGATTTTTATGAAGACGAGGTTGATAATGCGGTGGCATCGCTGTCCAGCTTGCTGGAGCCGATGATCATGATCATTCTCGGGGTGCTGATTGGTGGCTTGGTGATCGCGATGTACATGCCGATCTTCCAGATGGGACAGGTGGTCGGTTGATGCTGGCGCTATTGGCGGAGCTGCCGTTTGGCGCTCAGGTGGCGATTGCGGCACTACTGGGGCTGCTGCTGGGCAGTTTTCTCAACGTGGTGATCTATCGTCTGCCCTTGATGCTGGAGCGGCGCTGGGCGGTGGAGTGCGCGCAGTGGCAGGGCAGCGAGGTGACCGAGCAGACGCCATTCAACCTGCTGGTGCCGGCGTCGGCCTGTCCGCATTGCCAGGCGCCGATCCGCGCGTGGCAGAATATTCCGCTCGTCAGTTACCTGCTGCAGCGTGGTCGTTGCAGCCATTGCCAGGCACCGATTTCCTGGCGTTATCCGCTGGTGGAGCTGACCAGCGGCCTGCTGTTTGCCGGCTTTGCCTGGCAGGACGGCCTGTCGCCGTGGTGGCTGGTGGCCTCGCTGTTTTCGGTGACGCTGCTGACCTTGGCGCTGATCGATGCTCGCACCCAGCTGTTGCCGGATGACCTGACCCTGCCCTTGCTGTGGGCCGGCCTGCTGTTCAATCTGTGGAGTGGCCGTGTGCCGCTGGCAGATGCGGTCATGGGCGCGGTGCTGGGTTATCTTGCGCTGTGGTCGGTGTACTGGCTGTTCAAGCTGGTGACCGGCAAGGAAGGCATGGGCTACGGCGACTTCAAGCTGCTGGCGGCGCTGGGCGCCTGGCTGGGCTGGATGCTGTTGCCGCTGGTGATCCTGCTGTCGTCGGTGCTGGGCGCGGTACTCGGCATCCTGTTGCTGTTGCTGTCGAAACATGAAAAAGGCCAGACCATGCCCTTCGGGCCGTATCTGGCGCTGGCCGGCTGGTGTGCCTTCGTATGGGGGCCTGCCATCATGCAGTGGTATCTCGGTGTCTAGCCCGGTGATCGGTCTGACCGGCGGCATTGGTGCCGGCAAGAGCACCGTCGAGGCGTTGTTTGCCAAGCTGGGCATTCCCTGTGTCGATACCGACCGTATCGCGCATCAGCTGACCGCGGCCGGCGGCGCGGCGATGCCGGCGCTGGTAGCGCAGTTTGGTGCCATGATCCAGACGGCGGAAGGCGCACTGGACCGTGCCGCGATGCGGCAGCGAGTGTTTGCCGATGCCGGCGAACGGCAGCGGCTGGAAGCCATTCTCCATCCGCTGATCCTGTCGGAAAGCCGGCGGCAGCTGGCATTGCACCAGGCGCCCTATGTACTGCTGGCGGTGCCGCTGCTGTTTGAAACCGCGGCCTATCGAAATCTGGTGGCCGAAACGCTGCTGGTGGATTGCGAGCCGCAATTGCAACGCGAGCGGGTGATGCAGCGCAGAGGCTTGCCGGCGGCGCAGGTAGATGCCATCATCGCCGCGCAGATGCCACGTGAGCAGCGGCGGGCACTGGCGGATGCCGTGCTTGATAATAGTGGCGATTTGGCGCTATTGTCGCTTCAAGTCGAGAACAAACATCGTTATTATCTGCAACGTTTCGCTGCGGCCAACCTTGCTGCCCCTTCAAATTCTGTGGATCCGGCGCTGTGACTAGTTTCGAGTTTCCTGTTACCGAACGTACCAGAACGCTGCTCCGGCTGGAGCAGCTTTACCAGCGGTTGGCTTTTTTCATGGCGCAGGACGAGCCATACCAGCATCACGCCGCCTTGATGGCGCTGTTCGAGGTGCTTGAGGCGGCCGGTCGTACCGAGTTGAAGTCGGAGCTGCTGCAGGAGCTGGAGCGGCAGAAGCAGGCGCTGGAGAGCTGGCGCGAAAGCCCTGCCATCGAACAGGTGGCGCTGGAGCAGGTGCTGGACGAGATCGAGCTTGCGTCGCAGCATCTGCTGGAGCTGAGCAGCCGCTTTGGCCAGCATCTGCGTGAGAACGAATGGCTGATGGCGATCAAGCAGCGTTCCATCATTCCCGGTGGTACCTGCTCTTTCGACCTGCCGTCCTATCACCTGTGGCTGCAGCAGCCGGTGGCGCAACGCCGCGCCGACCTGCAGCGCTGGTCGCTGCCGCTGATGCCGACGGCGCAGGCGGCGGCCATCCTGCTGAAACTGCTGCGCGACAGCGGCAAACATTTTTCCTATGTTGCGCGCCGTGGCGCGTTCCAGCAGATGTCCGGTGGCAAGGTGGTGCAGCTGATCCGTGTCAGCTTTGATGAGCGCTACCAGGTGGTGCCGGAAGTCTCCGCCAACAAGTATGCACTGAATATCCGTTTTATCGATGCCGGCACCGGCGAGGTGCGCTCGCGCCAAGTGGAGCAGGATATCGAATTCACCCTGACCTTTTGCAAGTTCTGATTACCGATGACGTCACCCACTATCGTTCCCTGTCCGCAATGCAAATCCCCGGTACGCTGGGGGCCAGACAGCCCGTACCGCCCGTTCTGCAGCGAGCGTTGTAAGCTGATCGACCTCGGGCAGTGGGCCGACGAACAGTACCGCGTACCGGCGACACCGGATCTGCCGTTTGACGACCATCCCGATTGAGTACGCTGCGCCAGCCAGTAAAAAGCCGTTGCCCGCAAGGCAACGGCTTTTTCATTGCTGGCCGGTAATTCAGATACGGGCCAGCACCGCTCCCTGCGCAAAATACTGGCGCACGCCGGACATGATCGCCTCCGCCATCTGCTGCTGGAAGGCAGGGCTGACCAGCTTCTTCTCTTCCTCGTAGTTACTGATGAACGCGGTTTCCACCAGGATGGATGGAATGTCCGGCGCCTTGAGCACGGCAAAGCCGGCCTGTTCAACCTGCGATTTGTGCAGGCGGTTGAGACCGCCCATTTTCCCCAGCACCGACTTGCCCAGCTTGAGGCTGTCGTTGATGGTGGCGGTTTGTGTCAGGTCGAACAGGGTATGAGCGAGGTAACGGTCCTTGCCGCTGATCTTGACACCGCCGATCAGGTCGGCGTCGTTCTGGCTCTTGGCCAGCAGCCGCGCCATGCTGCTGGTGGCGCCGTTTTCCGACAGCGCGAACACCGAGGAGCCGTTGGCGGTGCGATTGGCGACGGCATCGGCATGGATGGAAATGAACAGGTCGGCGCCGAGCTTGCGCGCCTTGGCCACGCGCACCCCCAGTGGGATGAACACGTCCTCGTCGCGCGTCAGGTGCGCCTTCATGTTCTTTTCACTGTCGATCAGCTTCTTCAGCTGGCGGCTGATGCGCAGCACCACGTCTTTTTCATAGATGCCGGACGGGCCGACGGCGCCGGGGTCTTCGCCGCCGTGTCCCGGGTCGATCACCACGGTGATGATGCGGTTCTTGTCGGCGCGCCCCTTGCTGCCCAGCGGCGCCTGCTCGTTCAGCTGTCCCTTGTTGTAGTCCTGCAGCAGCGCCAGCAACGGATCGTCCTGCTGGCCGCTGGCCGGATACAGGTCCACCACCAGGCGGTGGCGGTACTCGCCGATCGGCTGCAGCGAGAAGATCTGCGGCTTGACCTCGTTGCGCAGGTCCAGCACCAGGCGTACGGTGTTGTTGTTGAACTGGCCGGCGCGCGCGGTCTGGATGAAGGGGTCGGCGCTCTGGATCTGCTTGTTGATGTCCTGCAGGATGCCGGTTAGCTGCACGCCTTCCAGGTCGATCACCAGCCGGTTCGGCTCGGCGAGGCTGAAGTGCTTGTAGTGGATGGCTTCGCTGGCCTCGATGGTAACGCGGGTATAGGTCGATGACGGCCACACCCGTACCGCCACGATCTGGCTACTGCTGGCGAAGCCGATACGGCTGACGCTCAGGAAAAATGTGGCCGCGGCGGCGCCGATCAGCTGGCGGCGGCGGGGGTCGTGAGGCGGGAGAGACATTGGTGTCCTGTTTCGCTAAAGACTTGAAGACGATAGTTGCGACCGCTGTCGCAGACCGAGAGTTCCAGCACCAGGTCGGCGGGCGGCAGGCAGGCACCGGCCTTGTCCGGCCATTCGACGATGCACAGCGTGTCGGCGGCAAAGTAGTCACCGAAGCCGGCATCGTGCCACTCGTCCGGATCGGCAAAGCGGTACAGGTCGAAGTGGTGCACCGTCAGCGGCGGCAGGCTGTAGCTTTCCACCAGGGTGTAGGTCGGGCTTTTCACCCGCCCCGCATGGCCCAGCGCCTGCAGCAGGCCACGGGTGAAAGTGGTCTTGCCGGCGCCGAGGTCGCCGTGCAGTTGCAGCTGGATGCCGCCGTGCAACACTGCGGCCAACGTGGCGCCCAGTTGCAGGGTGGCGCTTTCATCGGCAAGGAAGCCTTGCCGCAGGCTGGTATCATCCGTTGCCATGAGTGAAATATCCTGTAAAAGCGAGAATTATCGCCAATTGGCCAGCCAAATCAAGGGATGGGCCAAAGAACTCGGTTTTGCCGACGCGCGTATCACGCGGGCGGCACTGCCAGCAGAGACCGAAGCCAGCCTGCTGGCGTGGCTGGCGGCGGGCAACCACGGCGAAATGGAGTACATGGCGCGCCATGGCGTACTGCGCGTGCGCCCGGCGGAGCTGGTGCCGGGCACGGTGCGCGTGATCAGCCTGCGCATGCACTACTGGCCGGCGGCTGCGCGCGATGCCGAGGCGGTACTGGCCGATGGCACGCGCGCCTACCTGTCGCGTTATGCACTGGGCCGCGACTACCACAAGGTGGTGCGCAACCGGCTGCAGAAGCTGGCCGATCGCATCACGCAGGCGGTGGGCGAACACGGCTACCGCGTGTTCACCGACAGCGCACCGTTGGCCGAGGTGGCGCTGGCGGCACAGGCGGGGCAGGGCTGGCGCGGCAAGCACACGCTGCTGCTCAACAAGAAGCAGGGCTCGCTGTTCTTCCTCGGCGAGATTCTCACCGATCTGCCGTTGCCGGAAGATGACAGTGAAGACGGCCACTGCGGCAGTTGTACCCGCTGTCTGGACGTCTGTCCAACCGGTGCCATCATGGCGCCGTATCAGGTCGATGCCCGGCGCTGCATTTCCTACCTCACCATCGAGCTGAAGGGCGCGATACCGGAGCCGTTGCGGCCGCTGATCGGCAACCGTGTCTATGGCTGTGACGACTGCCAGCTGACCTGCCCGTGGAACCGTTTCGTGGTGCACAGTGCAGAGGACGATTTTGCCGTGCGCCACGGGCTGGACGATGTCAGCCTGCTGGAACTGTTCGGCTGGGACGAGGCGACCTTCGCCAGTCGCATGGCCGGCAGCCCGATCTACCGCATCGGCTACGCCAAGTGGCTGTCCAATCTGGCCATCGGGCTGGGTAATGCGCCGTATGCGGCCGAGATTGTTGTTGCGTTGCAACAGCGGCAGGATCATGCGGAGGAGGTGGTGCGCGAGTCGGTCGTCTGGGCGCTGGCGCAACAACAGGGCCGCACATAAAAGGTTGGCCGCAAGCTAGGGCTTGCGGCCAACCTTGCACCATTAATCCTGCCGACGGATCTCAGTCCAGCGCGCGGGTGAAGTGGAACGAGGAAATCACGAACTCCTTGCGCAGGTACAGCTTGTGCGCGGCGGTGCGCCAAGTGCCAGAATCCAGCACCAGAAAGCGGCAACCCAGTGCCCGTGCCTCCGCCTCGCACCAGTCGATCAGCGCACTGCCGACACCTTGCGAGCGCAGGCGCTCGTCGGTGACCAGGTCGTCGATGTACAGGCGCAGGTCTTCGTAGGTGTTTTCGTAGACGCGATACAGCGCCAGTCCCAGCACCTGATCATCCTCGTTCAGCGCCGCCACCAGCCGCGCGCCGTAGCCGGTGATGCGCGCCATCTTGGCGACGTAGTTGGCGGCGGTTTCCGGCAGCATCGGCCGCAGCTGTCGATGCACCGCCAGTGCCGCAGCCAGGATTTGCGGCTGGGTGATGTGGCCGTGCTCGTCGCACAGCCGTTCGATGCGCAGCGTACTCATCAGGCTGGGCGCGACGGCGCGATGACCAGCGACTCGCCTTCCAGTACCACATTACCTTTTACCAGACACTGGGTGGCGAACTTGACGCGCTTCTTCGCCGGGTCCAGCTCGGTGACGGTGACGCGGGCGGTAACGGTTTCGCCGAGTCGTACCGGTGCCTTGAACTTGGTCGATTGCGACAGGTAGATGGTGCCGTTGCCCGGCAGGCGGGTGCCGACCACGGTGGAGATCAGGCCGGCGGTGAGCATGCCGTGGGCGATGCGAGTCTTGAACATCGACGCTTCGGCGTATTCCTGGTTGATGTGCACCGGATTGTCGTCGCCGGAAACGGCGGCAAACATCAGGATATCGGCCTCGGTGATGGTTTTGGCGTATTCGGCGCTGTCACCGATCTGGATATCTTCGAAGTAGACAGTCATGCTGTGCTCCCTGTTTTGGCAAGAAAAGCCGCAAGTAGGCACCACGATGGCAGCACTTGCGGCAGGAATGTCCGGTCTGTCGGCGTGTTATGACATGCTCAATTGTTGCAGCGCATTCTGACACGCTTTACCTCAAATGCAAATTACGGGGAAAATGGCGTAATATTTGTGTCACCCCTGTTGTACTGCAGTTTTTTTGTAGGCAATCTACCAATTAAACGCTTGTTTGATATTGCGCTGTCGCCTCACGCCAAACAGCCGCACATTGACGACAATTGTTCAACTCAGAGAGTTCGCTGGAGGAATATGAAAGCTCTAGTCGCTGTGAAACGCGTTGTCGATTACAACGTGAAAGTCCGGGTCAAGGCCGATGGCACTGATGTGGATGTCGCTAACGTCAAGATGTCGATGAACCCGTTCGACGAGATCGCGGTGGAAGAGGCCGTGCGTCTGAAAGAAGCCGGCAAGGTCTCCGAGATCGTGGTGGTATCGCTGGGGGTGAAGCAGTGCGAGGAAACCCTGCGTACCGCACTGGCGATGGGCGCCGACCGCGCCATCCTGGTGGAAACCGACGCCGAGCTGCAGCCGCTGGCGGTGGCCAAGCTGCTGAAGGCGATTGCCGACAAGGAGCAGCCGCAGCTGCTGATCGTCGGCAAGCAGGCGATCGATGACGATGCCAACCAGACCGGGCAGATGGTGTCGGCGCTGCTGGGCTGGGCGCAGGGTACCTTCGCCTCGAAAGTGGATGTCGCCGCGGAAACCGTGGACGTGACCCGCGAAGTGGATGGCGGCCTGGAAACCGTCAAGCTGCGCCTGCCGGCGGTGGTGACCACCGACCTGCGCCTGAACGAGCCGCGCTACGTCAAGCTGCCGAACATCATGGCCGCCAAGAAAAAGCCGCTGGACAAGACCACCCCGGCCGAGCTGGGCGTTGATGTCGCCCCGCGCCTGAAGACCCTGAAAGTGGCCGAGCCTGCCAAGCGCTCGGCCGGTATCAAGGTTGCCAATGCCGCCGAGCTGGTGGCCAAACTCAAAAACGAAGCAAAGGTGCTGTAAGCCATGGCCATTCTCGTTATCGCTGAACACGACAACCAGAGCCTGAAAGCAGGCACTCTGAACACCGTTACCGCCGCCGCCAAGCTGGGCGAAGTGCATGTGCTGGTCGCCGGCCACAATGCCGCCGCTGCAGCCGATGCCGCCAAGGCCGTCGCCGGCGTGGCCAAGGTGCTGCTGGCCGACAACGCGGCCTACGCCCACGGCCTGGCCGAAAACCTGGCACCGCTGGTGGTGGAACTGGCCAAGGGTTACAGCCACGTGCTGGCACCGGCAACCTCCTACGGCAAGAACCTGCTGCCGCGCGTCGCCGCGCTGCTGGACGTGGCGCAGCTTTCCGACATCATCGCCATTGAATCGGCCGATACCTTCGTGCGCCCGGTGTACGCCGGCAACGTGCTGGCCACCGTGCAGTCGCTTGATGCCATCAAGGTGATCACCGTGCGTACCACCGCCTTCGAAGCGGCGGCTACTGGCGGTGCGGCCAACGTTGAAGCGGTCGCCACCGTGTCCGACGCCGGCCTGTCCAGCTTTGTCGGCCAGGAGCTGACCAAGTCCGATCGTCCGGAACTGGGCGCTGCCAAGATCATCGTGTCCGGTGGTCGTGCGCTGGGTTCGGAAGAGCAGTTCAAGGCGGTGATCGAGCCGCTGGCCGACAAGCTGTCCGCTGCCGTCGGTGCTTCGCGCGCCGCGGTGGATGCCGGCTACGCGCCGAACGACTACCAGGTCGGCCAGACCGGCAAGGTGGTGGCGCCACAGCTGTACGTGGCGGTGGGCATCTCCGGTGCCATCCAGCACCTGGCCGGCATGAAGGATTCCAAGGTGATCGTGGCGATCAACAAGGATGAAGAGGCGCCGATCTTCCAGGTGGCCGACTACGGCATCGTCGGTGACCTGTTCACCGTGGTGCCGGAGCTGATCGCCGAGCTGTCCAAGTAACACCCGCTGTAATCAAAACGCAGTAATCAAAAGAAGGTGCGGCGCTACGGTGCCGCACCACACAAGAACACCGGCCATGACCGGTTCGTCGGGAGGAGTCCACACCGCGCAGTGCGCAGCGTGCGGCTTGTCCGTTGGCGGACACATGGCCGGTTTTTTTGCACGAGAAATGACGAGAAATGACACAGAGGAGCGATCGATGATTTACAAGGCACCCAGCAAAGACATCCGCTTTGCCCTGAACGAGCTGGCGGAGCTGCCCGCCATCTGCACCCTGCCCGGCTACGAGGATTGCTCGGTAGAACTGACCGACGCCATCCTGGAGGAGGGCGCCAAGTTCGCCGAAAACGTGCTGGCGCCGATCAACCAGCAGGGCGACAAGGGCGCCAAGTGGTCGCCTGACTTTACCGTTACCGCCGCCGAAGGCTTCAAGGAAGCATGGCAACAGTATGTCGAGGCGGGCTGGGTCGGCCTGCGCGCGCCGGCCGAGTTCGGTGGCCAGGGCCTGCCGGCGCTGGTGGCGTTGGCGGCAGAAGAAATGTGGTGCTCGGCCAACCTGGCGTTCTCGCTGGCGCCGATGCTGACGCTGGGTGCGATCGAGGCGATCAATCACCACGCCTCCGACGAGCTGAAAGCGATCTACCTGCCGCGCATGTCGACCGGTGAGTGGACCGGCACCATGAACCTGACCGAGCCGCAGGCCGGCTCCGATCTGGCGCAGGTGCGTTCGCGCGCCATCCCGGTGGGCGACGGCAGCTACAAGATCAGCGGCCAGAAGATTTTCATCACCTGGGGCGAGCACGACATGGCGGACAATATCGTCCACCTGGTGCTGGCGCGGCTGCCGGATGCGCCGGCCGGGGTGAAGGGCATCTCGCTGTTCATCGTGCCCAAGTTCCTGGTTCATGCCGACGGCAGCCTCGGCGCGCGCAACGACGTGCGCTGCGTGTCGATCGAACACAAGCTGGGCATCCACGGCAGCCCAACCGCGGTGATGAGCTTCGGTGACGACGGCGGCGCCACCGGCTACCTGGTGGGCGAGGCCAACAAGGGTCTGGCTTACATGTTCACCATGATGAATCACGCGCGCCTGGGTGTCGGCATCGAGGGCATGGCGGTGTCGGAGCGAGCCTACCAGAAGGCCGTCGAATACGCCCGTGACCGCGTGCAGAGCCGCGCCGTCGGCAGCCCCGACCCGGCCGGCGTCGCCATCATCCGGCACCCGGACGTGCGCCGCATGCTGATGACGATGAAGGCGCAGATCGAGGCGCAGCGCGCACTGGCGTTCTACGCCGCCGCAGCGCTGGACCGCGCCGCGCGCGATCCGGTGGCCAGCGAGGCGGCGCGCAGCCAGGCGCTGGTCAACTTCCTGATCCCGATCGTGAAGGGCTGGAACACCGAGCAGGCCAACGAGATCACCAGCCTGGCGATGCAGATCCACGGCGGCATGGGTTATATCGAGGAGACCGGCGTCGCGCAGTATTGCCGCGACGCGCGCATCACCGCCATCTACGAAGGCACCACCGGCATCCAGGCGCTGGACCTGATCGGGCGCAAGACGGCGGCGGAAGACGGCGTCACCGCGCGCTGGTTGCTGGAGGAGGTCAAGGTTACCGCCGGCAAGCTGACGGCGGCGGGCTACGCCAGCCTTGCGGCCAACCTTGAGACCGCGGTGAAGGATGCCGAGCGTTGTGTCGCCTTCATCCTCGACACCTTCGGCAGCCGGCCGCAGCTGGCTGCCGCCGGGTCGGTGCCCTTCCTCAAGCTGATGGGCATCGTGCTCGGCGGCTGGATGATGGGGCGCGCTGCGCTGATCGCCAGGGCGCAGCAGGGCGACGAAGATGCCGATGCCGACTTCCTCGCGGCGAAGATCGTCACCGCCCGTTTCTACGGCGAGCACCTGTTGCCGCAGACCGCCGGTCTGGCGGCCGCCATCGTTCACGGTGGTGACAGCGTGCTGGAACTGAACGAAGCGTTGTTCTGAGTGACCGCCCTGGACGTGAAAACCGCCGGTACCGCAGTCGTGGCGCCGGCGGTTTTTTATGCGGCGATCGGCGCTGGAGGTTAATGACGGGACGTGTGGCTGGTCGGAGGCCGGCGCAGAACAACTTGCCGGGCGCGCGCATTTTTTGTAAGGTTGACGCTAGCGTAAACAATGGCTTAGCCGGTGATGGCGACTGTATCCATTGTTCAGAAAAGCAGCAGTCGCGGTGCGCGGCCTTGCCGCGATGGCCGAAAACAGGATATACTTGAAAAGTTTAACCGAACGGGACAAGCGCACGTCGCTATAGTCCCGTTTGTTGTATCAATAAATCAAAAATATCATTATTAGGAGCCAGCCAGTGACAACCGTACCCGCGATTCTTGCCTTGGCTGACGGCACGCTGTTCAAAGGCGTCGCCATCGGAGCCAACGGCCACACCGTCGGAGAGGTAGTATTCAATACTGCCATGACCGGTTATCAGGAAATCCTTACCGACCCGTCCTATACCCGGCAGATCGTCACCCTGACTTATCCTCATATCGGCAACGTCGGCGCCAACTCGGAAGATACCGAGTCCGGCGCCGTCTTTGCATCTGGCCTGATCATTCGTGATCTGCCACTGCTGCACAGCAACTTCCGTGCGGAAGAGTCGCTGTCCGATTATCTGAAGAGAAACAATGTCGTCGCCATCGCCGACATCGACACCCGCAAGCTGACGCGCATCCTGCGCGAAAAAGGCGCCCAGCCCGGCTGCATCATGGCAGGTGACATCGACGAGGCGAAAGCCGTCGAGCTGGCGCGTAGTTTTGGCAGCATGGCCGGCCAGGATCTGGCCAAGGTGGTCAGCTGCAAGGAAGCCTACAGCTGGACGACACGCGAATGGCGTCTGGGCCAGGGTTATGTCGAGCAGACCGAGACCCCGTTCCACGTGGTGGCCTACGATTTCGGCGTCAAGCGCAACATCCTGCGCATGCTGGCCGAGCGCGGCTGCAAGCTGACCGTGGTACCGGCCGAGACGCCGGCCAAGGACGTGCTGGCACTGAAACCGGACGGCGTGTTCCTGTCCAACGGTCCTGGCGATCCGGAGCCGTGCGACTACGCGATCAGCGCCATCCGCGACATCCTGGATACCAAGCTGCCGGTCTTCGGCATCTGCCTCGGTCACCAGTTGCTGGGCCTGGCCACCGGCGGCAAGACTTCCAAGATGAAGTTCGGCCACCACGGTGCCAACCACCCGGTGCAGGATCTCGATTCCGGCCGCGTGATGATCACCAGCCAGAACCACGGCTTCCAGGTTGACGAAGCCAGCCTTGCGGCCAACGTGCGCATTACCCACCGTTCGTTGTTCGACCAGACGGTGCAGGGCATCGCGCTGACCGACCGCCCGGCATTTTCGTTCCAGGGACACCCGGAAGCGAGCCCGGGGCCGGAAGACGTGGCCTACCTGTTTGACCGTTTCATCTCGCTGATGGCCGCGCACAAGCCGGCCTGATCACGGAGGACGCATCATGTTCGGTATCACTGACCTGACCACCTACATACTCGGCACCCTCTTCATCGTGCTGCTGCCGGGCCCCAATTCGATGTATGTGCTGTCGGTGGCGGCGCAACGCGGGGTGCGCGCCGGCTTTGCCGGCGCCTGTGGCGTGTTCGTCGGTGATTTCGTGCTGATGACCCTGGCTGCAACCGGCGCCGCCGGTTTGCTGCAGGCCAATCCGGCGCTGTTTGCCATCGTCAAGTATGCCGGTGGCGCCTATCTGGCGTGGATCGGCATCGCCATGCTGCGTGGCGCCTGGACCGGCTGGCAACAGCGCCGCCAGGGCCAGGCCGCGGTGGCGGCACCGGTGCTGGACATCAACCGCCCGTTTTCCAAGGCGCTGCTGATCAGTCTGATGAACCCGAAGGCGATCCTGTTCTTCGTGTCGTTCTTCGTGCAGTTCGTTGATCCGGCCTATCACTACCCGGCACTGACCTTTGCCATCCTCGGCGCCATCGTGCAGCTGTTCAGCGCGCTGTACCTGACCACGCTGATCCTGGCCGGCAATCATCTGGCCGAGGCGTTCCGCCGCCGCCGTCGCCTGTCGGCGGCAATGGGCGGGGCGGTCGGTGCCATGTTTATCGGTTTCGGCGCCAAGTTGGCCGCCGCCAGCCTGTAACTATCCAGCGTCTCCGGCAGCAGGCCGCGTCAGCCTGCCGGAACGTGTAAAACATTGAACAATATTGAGCGATTACCATGCCTAAACGTACTGATATCAAGAGCATTCTCATCATTGGCGCTGGCCCGATCGTCATCGGCCAGGCCTGCGAGTTTGACTACTCCGGCGCGCAGGCGTGCAAGGCACTGCGTGAAGAAGGCTACAAAGTCATCCTGGTGAACTCCAACCCGGCCACCATCATGACCGACCCGGACATGGCCGATGTCACCTACATCGAGCCGATCTCGTGGCCGGTGGTGGAAAAGATCATCGCCAAGGAGCGTCCGGACGCGATCCTGCCGACCATGGGCGGCCAGACCGCGCTGAACTGCGCGCTGGACCTGGCGCGTAACGGCGTGCTGGAAAAGTACAAGGTCGAGCTGATCGGCGCCACCGAAGACGCCATCGACAAGGCGGAAGACCGTGGCCGCTTCAAGGAGGCGATGGCCAAGATCGGCCTGTCCTGCCCGCTGTCCTTCGTCTGCCACACCCTGGAAGAGTCGCTGGAAGCGCAGACCAAGGTCGGCTTCCCGACCCTGATCCGTCCGTCCTTCACCATGGGCGGCTCCGGCGGCGGTATCGCCTACAACAAGGAAGAGTTCCTGGCCATCTGCGAGCGCGGTTTCGAAGCGTCGCCGACCCACGAACTGCTGATCGAGCAATCGGTACTCGGCTGGAAAGAGTACGAGATGGAAGTGGTGCGCGACCGCAACGACAACTGCATCATCATCTGCTCGATCGAGAACTTCGACCCGATGGGCGTGCACACCGGCGACTCCATCACCGTGGCCCCGGCGCAGACGCTGACCGACAAGGAATACCAGATCATGCGTAACGCCTCGCTGGCGGTACTGCGTGAAATCGGTGTCGACACCGGCGGTTCCAACGTACAGTTCGCGACCAACCCGGATACCGGCGAGATGATCGTGATCGAGATGAACCCGCGCGTGTCGCGTTCCTCGGCACTGGCGTCCAAGGCCACCGGCTTCCCGATCGCCAAGATCGCCGCCAAACTGGCGGTCGGCTTCACCCTCGACGAACTGAAGAACGACATCACCGGCGGTGCGACCCCGGCCTCGTTCGAGCCGTCCATCGACTACGTGGTCACCAAGATCCCGCGTTTCGCCTTCGAGAAATTCCCGCAGGCGGACGACCGCCTGACCACGCAGATGAAATCGGTCGGCGAAGTGATGGCCATGGGCCGCACGCTGCAGGAATCGATGCAGAAAGCCCTGCGCGGTCTGGAAACCGGCCTCTCCGGCTTCAACTCGGTGAGCCAGGATGAAGAAACCATCCGTCACGAACTGGGCGCACCTGGTCCGGAACGCATCCTGTACGTGGCCGACGCCTTCCGTCTCGGCATGAGCCGCGACGACATCTTTGCCATCAGCAAGATCGATCCGTGGTTCCTGGCGCAGATCGAAGACCTGATCGGTGAAGAAAAAGCGCTGGCCGGCCGCAAGGCGGACAGCCTGGGCTACGACGAACTGCGTCGCCTGAAGCGCAAGGGCTTCTCCGACCGTCGCCTCGGCGAGCTGCTGGGTACCGACCAGGCCGCCGTGCGTAGCCACCGCTGGGGGCTGAAGCTGCATCCGGTGTACAAGCGCGTGGATACCTGCGCCGCCGAATTCGCCACCAACACCGCCTACATGTACTCCACTTATGAAGAAGAGTGCGAGTCCAATCCGACCGACCGCAAGAAGGTGATGGTACTGGGTGGCGGCCCGAACCGTATCGGCCAGGGTATCGAATTCGACTACTGCTGCGTGCACGCCGCGCTGTCCCTGCGCGAATCCGGTTTCGAGACCATCATGGTCAACTGCAACCCGGAAACCGTGTCCACCGACTATGACACCTCCGACCGCCTGTACTTCGAGCCGCTGACGCTGGAAGACGTGCTGGAAATCTGCCGCATCGAGAAGCCGTTCGGCGTGATCGTGCAGTACGGCGGCCAGACGCCGCTGAAACTGGCGCGCGCGCTGGAAGCCAATGGCGTGCCCATCATCGGCACCAGCCCGGACATGATCGACGCCGCCGAAGACCGCGAGCGCTTCCAGCAGCTGCTGAACGACCTTGGTCTGAAGCAGCCGCCGAACCGCACCGCGCGCAATCCGGTAGACGCCATGCGTCTGGCCGAAGAGATCGGCTACCCGCTGGTGGTGCGTCCGTCCTACGTACTGGGCGGCCGCGCGATGGAAATCGTGCACGAACCGGCCGATCTGGAACGTTACATGCGCGAAGCGGTGAAAGTGTCCAACGACAGCCCGGTGCTGCTGGACCGCTTCCTCAACGACGCCATCGAGGTCGATGTCGACTGCGTGTCCGACGGCACCACCGTGGTGATCGGCGGCATCATGCAGCACGTGGAACAGGCCGGTGTCCACTCCGGTGACTCCGCCTGCTCGCTGCCACCGTACAGCCTGTTCCCGGCGGTGCAGGACGAGATCCGCCGTCAGACCGAAGCGATGGCGCGTGCGCTGAACGTGGTCGGCCTGATGAACGTGCAGTTCGCGATCCAGAAAGACACCATCTACGTGCTGGAAGTGAACCCGCGTGCGTCGCGTACCGTGCCGTTCGTGTCGAAAGTGACCGGCGCGCCGCTGGCCAAGATCGCCGCCCGTGCCATGGCCGGCATCAGCCTGATCGAGCAGGGTTTCACCAAGGAAGTGATTCCGCCGTACTACGCAGTCAAGGAAGCGGTGTTCCCGTTCATCAAGTTCCCGGGTGTGGATACCATCCTCGGGCCGGAAATGAAGTCGACCGGTGAAGTGATGGGCGTTGGCCGCACCTTTGCCGAAGCCTTCGTCAAGGGCCAGCTGGCCGCCGGCGACCGCCTGCCGCGTACCGGCAAGGTGTTCCTGTCCCTGCGCGAGAGCGACAAGGAAGGTGGCATCGAAGTGGCGCGCGAACTGCAGAAGCTGGGCTTCGGCGTGTGCGCCACTCGCGGTACCGCCAAGGCGATGGCCGACGCCGGCATCGTGGTGCAGGTGGTGAACAAGGTGAACGAAGGTCGTCCGCACATCGTCGACATGATCAAGAACGGCGAAATCGACGTGCTGGTCAACACCGTGGACGAGAAGCGCAAGGCGATCCAGGACAGCCACGCCATCCGCCGCTCCGCGCTGCAGATGCGTGTGCCGCAGTACACTACCCTGGCCGGTGCCAAGGCGGTCTGCGTCGGCCTGTCGCACGTCGATGATTTCGACGTCTACAGCGTGCAGCAGCTGCACGCCGAGCTGAAGGGCTAAGCACGGTCAAAGGTTGGCCGCATGCGGCCAACCTTTGAACCCGGAGCAAAATCTCGTTACAATCACCGCTGAATCAAACGTCCAGCAAAGCCGCCGTCCCGTACGGCGGCTTGCGCTTTTATCACAGGGCAGCAGTACGCCCTTGGAGAACCGAGTCATGAACAAAGTCCCGTTGACCGTGCGTGGTGCCGAACAGCTGAAGGCCGAATTGCAGCGTCTGAAAAGCATTGAGCGTCCGTCGGTGATCGAGGCCATTGCCGAAGCGCGCGCGCAAGGCGATCTATCCGAGAATGCAGAATACGACGCCGCCAAAGAGCGCCAAGCCTTTGTCGAGGGCCGTATTGCCGAGCTGGAGGGCAAAATCTCCAACGCTCAGATCATCGATCCGACCGAGCTGGATGCCGACGGCCGCATCGTGTTCGGCACCACCGTGCTGCTCACCGATCTGGAAAGCGAAGAAGAAAAGACCTACCAGATCGTCGGCGACGACGAAGCCGACATCAAGCTGGGCAAGGTGTCGGTCAACTCGCCGATCGCGCGTGCGCTGATCGGCAAGGTGGAAGGCGACGTGGCCGAGGTGATGGCCCCGGGCGGCATCCGCGAGTACGAAGTGCTGGAAGTGCGCTACATCTGAGCGCGGCGGCTGGCTGCGGCCAGGCGGGTGCTGTAACGTTGGCCGCAAAGCCGGCCGGGAAGAGGAAGACCAATGGACGGATTGCGTGCAATAGCCCGGACCCTGTGGATCGGCGGCATGTGGGTGGTCGGCATCATCGTGGCCCCCATCCTGTTTTCGGCACTGGATAACGTGACCGCCGGCATGGTGGCGGGGCGGCTGTTTGCCGCCATCGCCTGGGTCGGGCTGGTGTGCGGCATCTTCCTGCTCGCCGACTACGTGCTGCGCTACGGCGCACGCGGCCTGAAGCAGGGCGGTTTCTGGTTGCTGCTGGGCATGCTGGTGTGCATCGTGATCAACCACTTCGCGGTGACGCCGATCATCGCCAGCCTCAAGCTGCAGATGAACCATGCCGCCGAAGGGCTGTTCGGTGGTGGCTTTGCCACCTGGCATGCCATCTCCAGCCTGATCTACCTGCTGCAAAGCCTGATGGCGCTGGTGTACCTGCTGCGCAGCGACAACTGAGCCGTACTACCTTTGCGCGGGCCGACAAAGACAAAGCGGTGGCATCGCCACCGCTTTTTGTCTGTCATGCGCGCGCCGCGGTCCGTGACCGCAGCCCGCTAGCCGGCAACGCTCAAGGGCGTGCCTTGAGTGCCTTCTTGCTTTTCGGCAGGTCGATGCGCTTGGCCTCGGACGGGCGGAACAGCACCAGCAGCTTGCCGATGTGCTGCACTTGACCGGCGCCCAGATCGTTTGCAATCTGGTCATACATGGCCACGCGTGCCGCGCGGTCGTCGCCGAGAACGCGCACCTTGATCAGTTCGTGGGCGTCCAGGCTGACGGCGATTTCACGGATAACCGACTCGGTCAGGCCATTGTTGCCGATCATCACGACGGGGCTGAGCGAGTGGGCCAAACCCTTCAGATATTGGCGCTCGACTGGGGTCAGTTCGATTTTCATTGTGGCTTCAAGTTTCAGATTAAAAAACGATTTTACTAAACTTTAGGTCATTCCCCAAACGGCACATGCATTAATTACTGGAATCCACATGGCAAGAAGCAAGTCTAGCAACGCCTGGCTGCGTGAGCACGTCAACGATCACTATGTGCAAATGGCCCAAAAAGACGGCTATCGCGCGCGCGCGGCGTACAAACTGCTGGAAATCAACGATAAGGACAAGCTGATCCGGCCGGGAACCGTGCTGGCCGATCTCGGCTCGGCGCCGGGCAGCTGGTCGCAGGTGGCGGCGCGCATCGTTGGCGACAACGGCAAGGTATTTGCCATCGACATCCTGCCGATGGACCCGATCGCCGACGTCGCCTTCATCCAGGGCGACTTCCGCGACGACGAGGTGCTGGAGGAGTTCGTGACCATGCTCGGCGGGCGGCAGCTGGACCTTGTAATTTCCGATATGGCGCCCAATATCTCAGGGATGAGCGGGATTGATCAGGCCAGAAGCTTTCATCTGAATGAGCTGGCACTGGAATTTGTCCGTGACCATTTGAAACCCGGCGGCAGTTTTCTCGTCAAAGTGTTCCAGGGCAGTGATTTTCAGCCCTATCTGAAAGCCATGCGCGAGCTGTTTGGCGAAGTCGTAACGCGTAAACCCAAGGCCTCGCGTGACCGTTCCAGTGAAATCTACCTGCTGGGCAAAGACCGTCGCTGACAGTGCGACGTGCCGGGTTTACAATAGAAAAAACCATTTACCAAGTCAGGGCACATAGGAGCACGCTCTTGTGAACAATATCGGAAAAAACATCGCGATCTGGGTCATCATCGGTCTTGTACTGATGACTGTGTTCAACCAGTTTACCAAGCGCCAGGAAACCCAGAATCAGGTCGAGTATTCGCAATTCATGAGCGATGTGGAGTCCGGCAAGATTCAGACGGTGAGCATTGAAGGCAATCCGCTACGCGGCCAGTGGGTGCGCGGCAAGCGTACCGACGGCTCCAGTTTCAGCACCTACGCCCCGTTCGACGTGAAAATGGTGGACGTGCTGATCAAGAACAACGTGACCTTCTCCGCCAAGCCGGAAGAGGAACCGTCGATGCTGATGAGCATTTTCATCAGCTGGTTCCCGATGCTGCTGCTGATCGGGGTGTGGTTCTTCTTCATGCGCCAGATGCAGGGCGGCGGCAAGGGCGGGGCGTTCTCGTTCGGCAAGAGCAAGGCGCGCATGCTAGATCAGGACACCAACACCGTGACCTTTGCCGATGTGGCCGGTTGCGATGAAGCCAAGGAAGAAGTGAAGGAGATCGTCGATTACCTGCGCGATCCTTCCCGCTACCAGAGCCTGGGTGGCCGCATTCCGCGCGGCATCCTGCTCGCCGGTTCGCCGGGTACCGGTAAGACCCTGCTGGCCAAGGCCATTGCCGGTGAAGCCAAGGTGCCGTTCTTCAGTATCTCCGGTTCCGACTTCGTCGAGATGTTTGTCGGCGTCGGTGCTTCCCGCGTGCGCGACATGTTCGAGCAGGCGAAGAAGAACGCGCCGTGCATCATCTTCATCGACGAGATCGACGCCGTCGGTCGCCAGCGTGGCGCCGGTCTCGGTGGCGGCAACGACGAACGCGAACAGACCCTCAACCAGCTGCTGGTGGAAATGGACGGTTTCGAGACCAACCAGACGGTGATCGTGATCGCCGCCACCAACCGTCCGGACGTGCTGGACCCGGCGCTGCAGCGTCCCGGCCGTTTCGACCGCCAAGTGGTGGTGCCGCTGCCGGATATCCGCGGCCGCGAGCAGATCCTCAACGTGCACATGCGCAAGGTTCCGATTGCCGCCGACGTCGACGCGCAGATCATCGCGCGCGGTACGCCGGGCTTCTCCGGTGCCGACCTCGCCAACCTGGTCAACGAAGCCGCGCTGTTCGCCGCGCGCCGTAACAAGCGCCTGGTCGACATGCTGGACTTCGAATCCGCCAAGGACAAGATCATGATGGGCGCCGAGCGCAAGTCGATGGTGATGTCCGAGGACGAGAAAAAGAATACCGCCTACCACGAGTCCGGCCATGCGGTAGTGGCCAAGCTGCTGCCTAAGTCCGATCCTGTGCACAAGGTCACCATCATCCCGCGCGGCCGTGCGCTGGGGGTGACCATGCAGCTGCCGGAAGAAGACCGCTACGCCTACGACCGCGGTTACCTGATGGACCGCATCGCCATCCTGTTCGGCGGCCGCATCGCGGAAGAGCTGTTCATGAACCAGATGACTACCGGCGCCTCGAACGACTTCGAGCGTGCCACGCAGATGGCGCGCGACATGGTGACCCGCTACGGCATGTCCGACCGTCTCGGCCCGATGGTCTACGGCGAGAACGAGGGTGAAGTGTTCCTCGGCCGTTCGGTGACCACCCACAAGAACATGTCGGAAGCCACCATGCAGCAAGTGGATCAGGAAATCCGCCGCATCATCGACGAGCAGTACGCGCTGGCGCGCCGCCTGCTGGACGAGAACCGCGACAAGGTGGAGGCAATGACCGCCGCGCTGCTGGAGTGGGAAACCATCGATGCCGAGCAGATCAACGACATCATGGCCGGCAAGACGCCGCGTCCGCCATCGCCGGGCGCCGGTTTCAACAAGCCGGACAGCAAGCCGCCGGCACCACCGGCACCAGAACCATCGGTGACGCCGGCACAAGAACTGTAAGGCAGGTCAGGTAAACAACAGGGTGTCAGTCCAGGCTGACACCCTGTTTTGCATTGGAGAAAGCTATGTCGGTTTTTGCCTGCGGCAGGTTCAGCCTGTCGCTCGAGCGCCCGCTGCTGATGGGCATTTTGAACGTGACGCCGGATTCCTTTTCCGATGGCGGCAGCTACAACCGGCTGGATGCGGCCTTGGCGCACGCCGAGCGCCTGCTGGCCGACGGTGCCGACATCCTCGATATCGGTGGCGAGTCGACACGGCCGGGCGCGCCCTACGTCAGCCCGGAAGAGGAGCTGCAGCGGGTGTTGCCGCTACTGGAAAGGTTGGCCGCATTGCAGGTGCCGCTGTCGCTGGATACCCGGCGCACCTCGGTGATGCGCGCCGCGCTGCAGGCCGGTGCCGTCGACCTGATCAACGACGTGTCGGCGCTGGAAGACGACGGTGCGCTGGTGCTGGTGGCGGCGGCCAACGTCGGCATCTGCCTGATGCACAAGCAGGGCAATCCGGACACCATGCAGCAGCAGCCGGACTACGCCGATGTGGTGCAGGAAGTCGGCGGCTACCTCGCCCGCCGCATCAAGCTGTGTCTGGCGCACGGCATCGCCCGCGACCGGCTGCTGGCTGATCCCGGCTTCGGTTTCGGCAAGACGCTGCAGCACAATCTCGACCTGCTGCGCGAGTTGCCGCAGCTGGAAGTACTGGCCGGTGCACCGCTGCTGGTCGGCATGTCGCGCAAGTCGATGCTGGGCGCCATCACCGGCGAAGAGCAGCCGGACCAGCGCCTGGGCGCCAGCGTGGCGGCGGCATTGCTGGCAGCGCAGCGCGGTGCCAAGGTGATCCGCGTGCACGACGTGAAGGCCACACACCAGGCGCTGCAGCTGTGGCAGGCGCTGGGCTGAAACCGGCTGCGGCGGCAGTTGCCCCCGCAAGCTGGTGGCGATGTAAAATCGGCAGGATAAAAGTCTGAAGGAACAATAATGAGCCGCAAATATTTTGGTACCGATGGTGTGCGTGGCGAAGTCGGCCAGTTTCCGATTACCCCCGATTTCGTGCTGCGCCTGGGCTATGCCGCCGGCAAGGTGCTGGTCGATCACGAGCGGCAGGAACACCCGACGGTGATCATCGGCAAGGACACCCGTATTTCCGGCTACATGCTGGAAGCGGCGCTGCAGGCCGGCCTCACCGCCGCCGGTGTCAACGTGCTGCTGACCGGGCCGCTGCCGACGCCGGGCATCGCCTATTTGACGCGCGCGCTGCGCTTGTCGGCCGGGGTGATGATCTCCGCGTCGCACAATCCGTATCAGGATAACGGCATCAAGTTCTTCGCCGAGGGCGGCAAGAAGCTGGACGACGCGCTGGAGCGCGAGATCGAGGCGATGCTGGATTCGCCGATGCAGACCAGCCCGTCGCGCGAGCTGGGCCGGGCACGGCGCATCGACGGTGCCGCCGACCGCTACATCGAATTCTGCAAGAGCACCTTCCCCAATGAGCGCAACCTGAAGGGCCTGAAGCTGGTCGTCGATTGCGCGCACGGCGCCACCTACCACATCGCACCGAAGGTGTTCCACGAGCTGGGCGCCGAGGTGATCACCATCGGTGGCGAGCCGAACGGCTACAACATCAATGACGGCGTCGGTGCCACCCACACCGAGGCGATCAGCCAGGCGGTGCTGCAGCATGGTGCCGATCTCGGCATCTCGCTGGATGGCGACGGCGACCGGCTGATGATGGCCGACCGCCACGGCAAGGTCTACGACGGCGACCAGCTGATCTACGTGATCGCCAAGGCGCGTGCGGCGCGCGGCCAGCTTGGCGGCGGCGTGGTCGGCACGGTGATGACCAACCTGGCGATGGAGCTGGCCTTGCAGCAGCAGGGCATCGCCTTTGGCCGCGCCAAGGTCGGTGACCGCTACGTGCTGGAGCTGCTGCACGAAAACGGCTGGCAGGTCGGCGGCGAGGCGTCCGGCCACGTGCTGTGCCTGGACAAGCACACCACCGGCGACGGCATCATCTCCAGCCTGCAGGTGCTGGCGGCGCTGGCCGAGCTGGACAGCGATCTGGCCACCATCTGCAACGACTGGCAGCCGTTCCCGCAGAAGATGATCAATGTGCGTCTCAATGGCCAGGACTGGCAGGCCGCCAGTGCCGCCAAGTACGCCGAGGCACAGCTGGCGCTGGCCGGCCGTGGCCGCGTGGTGCTGCGTCCGTCCGGTACGGAACCGGTGGTGCGCGTGATGGTCGAAGCGGATGAACTGGCGCTGGCCGAGCAGTGGGCCGGCCAAATCGCCGCGGCGATCGAAGCGGCCTGACGGCGTACCGGCATCGGCGCAAGCCACCTGCGAAGGTGGCTTTGTTTTTGCCGTGGCGACCTAACCATAGTCAAGCAGGGCGCCACGGGGGCTGTGCTATGATGGCAGCCGCTCTCTGAACTGCTTCGCCTGGCCTTGCCGGAAGTACTTCGACCGATCAACAGCTTGTCAGGCCGACATGGATATCCTGCAGATTCTTCTCGATTTGTTCACGGGATATGGCTACTTTGCCGTATTCATCGTGTTGCTGGTGTGTGGTTTTGGTGTGCCGATTCCGGAGGATATTACCCTGGTCGCCGGCGGCATCATTTCCGGGCTGGGCTATACCGACGTGCACGTGATGTTTGCGGTGGGCATGGCCGGCGTGCTGTTTGGCGATGGCCTGATGTTCCTCGCCGGCCGCGTCTATGGCGACCGTGTGCTGCGCTTCAAGCCGATTGCCAAGGTGATGACGCCGGAGCGTTTTGCCGCGGTACAGGAGAAGTTTGCCCGTTACGGCAACTGGGTGCTGTTCGTCGCCCGTTTCCTGCCCGGCCTGCGTTCGCCGATCTTCCTGACCGCCGGGCTGACACGGCGCATCCCGTACTGGCGTTTCCTGTTGATGGACGGTTTTGCCGCGCTGATCTCGGTGCCGGTGTGGGTGTATCTCGGCTATTTCGGTGCGCGCAACCACGAGTGGCTGATGCAGATGGTGCACCGTGGCCAGGCCGGCATCCTGATCGCCATCGCGCTGCTGGCGGTGGTGCTGGGCGGCTTATACTGGCGCCACAAGCGGCGCGAGTCGAAAGCCCGGCGCAACGCCGAAGACCTGATCGCCAAATGAATAATGCCCCGCAGCGCGGGGCATTATTCATTGCCGGGTAAGGCGGGGTCAGCCGACCTGCAGCAGCTCGACCTCGAATACCAGGGTGGCGTGCGGCGGGATCACGCCGCCGGCACCGCGGGCGCCGTAGCCCAGCTCGGCCGGGATGGTCAGCTTGCGCTTGCCGCCGACCTTCATGCCCTGTACGCCCTGATCCCAGCCCTTGATCACGTAGCCTTCGCCCAGCACGAAGCTGAACGGCTGGTAGCGATCCTTGCTGGAATCGAATTTGGTGCCATCGGTCAGCCAGCCGGTGTAGTGCACGGTCACTTCCTGAGCGGCCACGGCTTCCGCGCCGTCGCCTACCAGCAGGTCTTCGATGATCAGTTCTGCCATGAGATGTCCTTGTTTTGCTGCATTAGCGAAAGCGGCATTTTAACAGTCCGCTACCGCGCCGTCGAAATCTTGATATTGTCTTTGCCCTTCAATTGCTTATAAAGAGAAAGCGGAGAAGTTTTCGCCTGTGATTTTATCTGACATAGGGGAATGGCAATGGACATTACTCATCTACCGTCTCATGAGCATATAGTGGTCAGGCATGTGACGCCCGATCAGCCGCTGCAGTGGCTGCGCCTAGGCTGGCAGGATTTGCGGCGCGCACCGGCGGATTCGCTGTTCTACGGCGCCGTGTTTGTGGTGATGGGCTTCTTGCTGAACATGTATTTCGACTTCGCACCACAGCACGTGATTACGCTGGCAACGCTGTTCCTGCTGGGCGGTCCGTTCCTCGCCATCGGCCTGTACGATATCGCGCGCCAACTGGAGGCACCGGGTAGCGGGAAGGTGACGCTGATGCACAGCATGACCGCGTGGCGCGTCAACATGCCGGGCTTTACCCTGTTTGCCGCCTTGCTCGCGGTGCTGGTGTTCGGCTGGTTCCGCGTCTCGCTGCTGATGTTCGCGTTGTTCTTCCAGGGTAGCGTGCCGTCGCTGGAGCAGCTGGTGGTCTCCGCCTTCACCGCCGAGAACCTGCCGTTCCTGATTGCCTACTTCGGCACCGGCTTCTTCTTTGCCGTGGCAGTGTTCGCGCTCAGCGTCTGCGCCATTCCGATGATGCTGGACAAGGAAGTCGATACCGTCACCGCGATGGTGATGAGCGTGCAGGCGGTGTATCGCAATTTGCTGACGATGCTGGTATGGGCGGCTATGATCGTGGTCCTGACCGCGATCGGTTTTGCTACCCAGTTCATCGGCCTGTTGCTCATCATGCCCCTGATCGGGCTGTCCAGCTGGCATGCCTATCGCGCCCTGATCAACTTCGAGCGCTAGCACCTGTCCATTCCATGAATCCTCACATCGTGTTTGTCGACCGGGACAGCTTGCCTGTCCCGGTGCCGTCTTGTGCCTTCCCTCACCGCTTCACCGCCTATCCGTCCACCAGCCGCGAGCAACTGCTGGCCCACTGTGCCGATGCCGACATCGTGATCAGCAACAAGGTCGCGTTCGACGCGGCCACGTTGGCCGCATTGCCGCGGCTGAAACTGCTGGCCATCGCCGCCACCGGTTACAACCACATCGATGTCGCCGCCTGTCGTGAGCGCGACATCGCGGTGTGCAACATCCGCCACTACGGCGACGACACCGTGGCAGAGCATGCCTTCATGTTGATGATGGCGCTGATGCGCAACCTGCCGGCCTACCAGCGCGATGTCGCCGCCGGGGTGTGGCAGCAGGCGGCGCAGTTCTGCCACTTCGGCGCGCCGATCCGCGACCTGCAGGGCGCGACGCTGGGCATCGTCGGCAGCGGCGGCATCGGCCAGGCGATGGCGCAGCGCGCGCGGGCCTTCGGCATGCGCGTGCAGTTTGCCGAACGCAAAGGCGCGGCCACGGTGCGCGACGGCTACGTGGCGTTTGACGCGCTGCTGGCCAGCTCCGACGTGATCTCGCTGCACTGCCCGCTGAACGACGACACCCGCAACCTGATCGCGCAGCCGGAGCTGATGGCGATGAAGCCGGGTGCGGTGCTGATCAACACCGCGCGCGGCGGGCTAGTGGACGAGGAAGCGCTGGTGGCGGCGCTGAAATTCGGCCAACTCGGCGGCGCCGGCTTCGACGTGCTGTCGGTGGAGCCGCCGCGCGACGGCAATCCGCTGCTGAAGGCGCGCCTGCCGCACCTGATCGTGACACCGCACGTCGGCTGGGCCAGCGGCGAGGCGATGGCCAGGCTGGCGGCGCAGCTGGTCAGCAATATCGAGGCCTGGCAGCGCGGCGAACGGCAGCATCGGCTGGACTGAGCCGGCGCTCATGTGGTGGACAAAGCTTGACGATGTCAGGCTTTTTTGTTGAATTTTCTATTTTTGTACAGGACAAACATTTGACAATCAGTTGTGATTGACCGATAACGCACTATCGATAAAGGACTGACATCATGAAAATTGCGGTGGTGGGTGCCGGCATTGCCGGCTTGTCCTCGGCCTGGCTCTTGAGCCGGGCCGGACACCAGGTGGTGCTGTTCGAGGCTGCGGCCTATGCCGGCGGCCACAGCAACACCGTCGATGTCGAGCTGGAAGGCCTCCGTGCGCCGGTGGACACCGGCTTCCTGGTGCACAACGATCGCACCTATCCCAACCTGATCCGCCTGTTTGCGCTGCTGGGCGTGCCGGTGCGTGCCAGCGAGATGACTTTTTCGGTGGTGCTGGAGCAGGAGAACGTGGAGTGGGCCGGCAGCAGCCTGGCCACGTTGTTCGCGCAGAAACGCAACCTGTTGCGGCCAACCTTCTGGCGCATGGTCGGCGACATCCTGCGCCTGCACCGGCTGGCGCCGCAGCTGCAGCGGGAAAGCCGCGACAGCGGCGAGACGCTGGGCCAGATTCTTGATCGCTACCGTTTCAGCGCGGCGCTGCGCGACTGGTATCTGCTGCCGATGGGGGCCGCGATCTGGTCCAGCTCCACCCGCGACATGGCCGCGTTTCCGGCCTCGACCTTCTTCGATTTCTGTGCCAACCATGGCCTGATGCAGATACTGGACCGGCCGCAGTGGAAGACGGTGCAGGGCGGCTCGCGCGAGTACGTACGGCGCATGGTGGCCGGCATCGGCGAGGTGCGGCTGTCGTCGCCGGTGCGCCAGGTGCGCCGCGACGAACGCGGCGTGACGCTGTGCAGCCGCCACGGCGACGAGCACTTCGAGCAGCTGGTGCTGGCCTGCCACAGCGACCAGGCGCTGGCGCTGCTCGGCGACGCCAGCGACGGCGAACGGGCGCTCTTGTCGCAGCTGCGTTACCAGCCCAACCGCGCGGTGCTGCACACCGACGCCTCCTTCCTGCCGGCGCGGCGCCAGGCGTGGGCGGCATGGAACTACCGCATGGGCGAGGGCGGGCCGTCGTCGCAGCCGGTGATGGTCAGCTACCTGCTCAACCAGCTGCAGGGGCTGCCGTTCCTCAGTCCGGTGATCGTGACGCTGAACCCCTACCGCGAGCCGCAGGGCAAACTGGCGGAATTCGACTACGCCCACCCGCTGTTCGACCGCGCCGCCATCGCCGCACAGCAGTCGCTGGCGACGATCCAGGGCCGCCAGCGCACCTGGTTTGCCGGCGCGTGGGCCGGCTACGGCTTCCACGAGGACGGTCTCAAGGCCGGCATGGCGGTGGCGCAGGCGCTCGGCGCGCCGATCCCGTGGGATATCAGCGTGCCGCTGGCCGCGCACCCGCTGCAACCGCAGCCGGCGGTGGTCGCACCATGAACGCGTTTACCGTCTACCGCGGCCACGTCTGGCACGGCCGCAGCGCGCCGGCCCGCCACCAGTTCAGCTACCGCCACGCCTGGCTGGCGCTGACGCTGCTGCCGGGGCAGCCGGAGCCGGCCAGCCTCCGCCTGGCGCCGGGGGTGAGCTGGCAGCGCCGCCACCACGGCCCGCGCGACGGCTCGCCGCTGCTGCCGTGGCTGACGGCAAGGTTGGCCGCAAGCGGGGTGCATGACATCGCGCGCATCGAGCTGCACACCCTGCCCAGCCTGTTCGGCTACGTGTTCAACCCGGTCAGCTTCTACCTGGTGTTCGATGCCGCCGCCACGCTGCGTGCGGTGTGGGTCGAGGTCAGCAACACCTTCGGCCAGCATCACGACTACTGCCTGCACCACCCCGACCATCGCGCCATCGACAGCCGCGACCTGCTGACCACCGGCAAGGCGCTGCAGGTGTCGCCGTTCTTCCAGGTGGAGGGCAGCTACCGCTTCCGCTTCCTGCGCGCGGCGGACGGCCGCTTCGCGGTGCGTATCGAGTACCGCCGCGACGACGAGCACAACGACTTCGTCGCCACCCAGCAGGGTATGCCGGTGCCGTACTCGCCGGCGCGGCTGTGGCAGCTGCTGCTGGCCACCGGCCTGCTTGCCGTGGCGGTGTGGGCGCGCATCCACTGGCAGGCGCTGCGCTTGTGGCGCAAGAAAGTCCCGTTTTTCGGCAAAGATGGCCACGCGGCCAGCTCGGTTTCTCCCGGAGAGTTGTCATGAATTCATCCTCGCGTACCCTCGCTTCCCCGCTGCCCTTGCGCGTACCGCTGCTGGTGCGCCCGCTACTGCTGGCCCTGTCGCGCCTGCAGTACGGCGAGCTGACGCTGATCACCCCCGACGGCGGCAGCTACCTGTTTCGCGGCGCGCATCCCGGCCCGCAGGCACAGCTGCAGGTCTACGACTGGCGCGCGCTGCGCCGTATCGTGCTGGCCGGCGACATCGGCCTTGCCGAGGCCTGGCGCGACGGCTGGCTGACGTCGCCGGACTGGACGTCGCTGCTGCAGCTGGCGCTGGCCAACGAGGCCGCCTTCGAGCAGGCGATCCACGGCAGCTGGCTGGGCACCGCCGGCTACTGGCTGAAGCACCTGACGCGCGCCAATACCCGCCGTGGCAGCCGCCGCAACATCCACGCCCACTACGACATCGGCAACGACTTCTATCGGCTGTGGCTGGACCCGGGCATGACCTACTCCGCCGCCATCTTCAGCGGCGAGGCCGGGCAAACGTTGGCCGCAGCGCAGGAGGCCAAGTACGAACGCATCCTGGCGCGGCTCGATGCGCAGCCGGGGCAGCGCATCCTGGAGATCGGCTGCGGCTGGGGCGGCTTTGCCGAGTACGCGATCCGCAGTCGCGGCGTGCACGTCACCGGCGTGACCCTGTCGCCGTCGCAGCTGGAATGGGCGCAGCAAAGGTTGGCCGCAGCGGGGCTTACGCAGCAGGCCGATCTGCGGCTGCAGGATTACCGCGACATCGACGGCCAGTTCGACCACATCGTGTCGATCGAGATGCTGGAGGCGGTCGGCGCGCGCTGGTGGCCGCGCTACTTCCGCACCCTGCACGACCGCCTCAAGCCCGGCGGCCGGGCGATGGTGCAGGTGATCACCATCGGCGACGACTACTTCGCGCGCTACCAGCGCGGCACCGACTTCATCCAGCAGTTCATCTTCCCCGGCGGCATGCTGCCGTCGCCGGCGGCGCTGGACCGCGACATCGCCGGCGCCGGGCTGCAGCTGGCCGAGCGCTATACCTTTGGCCGCGACTACGCCGAGACACTGCGGCGCTGGTTGCATGATTTCAACGCCGCGTTGCCACAAGTGTATGGCCAGGGCTTCGATCAGGCTTTCGTGCGCCTGTGGCAGTTCTACCTGCACTACTGCATCGCCGGCTTCGACGCGGGACGCACCGATGTCTGCCAACTGGAAATCCGTCGCCGCTAGCGTGGCGCTGCTTGTCGCACAGATGGGAAATGCCATGGCACTGCCAGCAGAACTGAACGGTTTGCAACTGCGCGGCCAGGGCACGCTGCGCTGGTTCGGTTTCAAGCTGTACGACTCGGCGCTGTACACCCCGGCGGCGCAGCCCTTCCAGTGGGCGCGGCCGTTCGCGCTGGAGATCCGCTACGCGCGCAGCATTGCCGGCGCCAAGCTGGTGGAAACCAGCCTCGAGGAAATGCTGCGCTACGGGATGCCGGAGCGCGTCCGTGCGGCGTGGGCCGAGCACATGCGGCGCGCCTTTCCCGACGTAAAGGAGGGCGACGTGCTGCTCGGCGCCATGGACGGCGCGGTGGTGCGCTTCTGGCTCAACGGCCGCCTGACCCACCGCATCGACGACCCGCTGTTCGGGCAGCTGTTTTTCCGCATCTGGCTGGATCCGGCATCGCGGGCGCCGGCGGTGCGCGAGCAGCTGCTGGGTGGCCGCGGATGAACGCGCTGAGCACGCGCCAGCTGGCACTGAGCGGCCTCGGCGGCCTGCCGCTGGCGATGGTGGCGCTGCCGCTGTACGTGCACACCCCGGCGCTGTACGCCGCCGATTTCGGCGTGGCGCTGGCCAGCCTCGGCTGGGTGCTGCTGCTGGCGCGGCTGTTCGATACCGCCATCGATCCGCTGCTCGGGCTGTGGCAGGACCGCCTGTCGCCGGCCCGCGCCCGCGCGCTGTTGCTGCTGGCCGCCGGCGGCGGGCTGGCCGGTTTCGGCTGGCTGGTGATGCCGCAACGCGACTGGCCGTTGCTGCCGCAACTGGCCGCCGCGCTGCTGCTGGTGTACCTGGCGCACGGCTGGCTGAGCATCGCGCTGCTGCGCTACGGCGCGGCCTTGTGGCCCAGCGTGCACGGCCGCTCGCGGGTGGCGGCGTGGCGCGAGGGCTGGGCGCTGCTGGGCGTGCTGCTGGCGGCGGCCCTGCCGGCGACGCTGGCCGCCCGCCACGGTCAGCAGTACGCGATGCAGGTGCTGGTGCTGCTGTTGTTGCTGTGCAGCGTGCTCTGCCTGTGGCTGCTGCGCCGCGCGCCGCTAGCGTTGCCGCCGGCCGGGGAACATGTGGTGCCGCACTGGCGCCAGCTGTGGCGTGACGCCGCCTTCCGCCGCGTGCTGCTGGTGCTGCTGCTCAACGCCACCGCGATGGCGATTCCGGCGACGCTGCTCAATTTCTACATCGCCGACCTGCTACGCACGCCGGCGCTGGCCGGCCTGTTCCTGCTGCTGTACTTCCTCGCCGCGGTGCTGTCGTTGCCGCTGTGGGTGCGCCTCGCCGACCGCATCGGCCGCGTCGCCGCCTGGCGCGGCGGCATGCTGCTGGCGCTGCTGGTGTTCCTGCCGGTGCTGGCGCTGGGCGAGGGGCAGGGCGGGCTGTTCGCGCTGGTGTGCCTGCTGACGGGGGCGGCGCTGGGCGCCGATCTGGCTTTCGGCAGCGCGCTGGTGGCCGACGTGCTCGGCGAACGTGTCGCGGCGCAGGGCGGCGCCGCCTTCGGCGCGGTGTCGATGATGAACAAGCTGGCGCTGGCCTGTGCCGCCGGCCTCGCGCTGCCGCTGGCGGCGCAGCTGGGCTACCAGCCCGGTGGCGACGCCTCGGCGCTGCCGTGGCTGTATGCCGGCCTGCCGGCGCTATTCAAGCTGGCGGCCTGCCTGGCCTTGCCGCCGGCAGTGACCTTCTCGGGAGCAAGAACATGATCCGGATACTGAAAGCCGCCGTGCTGGCGGCGTTGTGCGGGCTGCTGGCGGCGTGTTCCAGCGCCAGCATCGACGACTACCGCGGCACGCGGCCAAGCTTTGACCTGAAAACGTATTTCAACGGCCCGGTGACGGCGCAGGGCATGTTCCAGGACCGCAGCGGCAAGGTGCTGCGCCGCTTCAGCGTGCAGATGAGCGGCAGCTGGCAGGGCGACCGCGGCGTGCTGGACGAGCACTTCACTTACGACGACGGCGAAAAACAGCGCCGGGTGTGGACGCTGCAAAAACTGCCCGATGGCCGCTACAGCGGCACCGCCAGCGACGTGGTGGGGCAGGCAAGCGGCCGCAGTGCAGGCTTTGCGCTGTTCTGGGACTACACGCTGCGCCTGCCGGTGGACGGCACGGTGTACGAGGTACGTTTTGACGACTGGATGTATCAGCTGGACGAGCACACGGTGCTGAACCGCTCGGTGATGAGCAAGTGGGGCGTGCGCCTCGGCGAAGTCACGCTGATGTTCCGCAAGGGGGCGCAGCCGTGAGCCTGAACCCCAAGTTGCAGGACTGGCACAACCGCCGGGTATGGCTGGTCGGCGCCGGCCACGGCATCGGCGCGGCGCTGGCGCGCGAGCTGCACCGCCTCGGTGCCTGGGTGGCGCTGTCCGGCCGCCACGAGGCGGCGCTGCGCGAGGTTGCCAGCGGCCATGAGCGGATGTGGCTGCTGCCGCTGGACGTGACCCGCCCCGAGGACTGGCAGCGCAGCCGCGACCAGTTGCTGCAGCAGTGGCAGGGCATCGACCTAGTGGTGATGCTGGCCGGCGACTACACCCCGCTGCGCGCCTGGCAGCTGACGCCGGAGCTGGCGCGGCGCATGGTCGACGTCAACCTGCTGGGGGTGATGTACGGCAGCGCGGCGCTGGTGCCGCAGCTGATGGCGCAGTCCGGCGGCGCCATCGCGCTGGTGGCCAGCGTCGCCGGCTGGGGCGGCATGCCCAACGGCCTGGTGTACGGCGCCACCAAGGCGGCGGTGAACCACTTCGCGCAGACGCTGTACCTCGATCTGCACCGCCACGGCATCGGCGTGCACGTGATCAACCCCGGCTTTGTCGCCACCCGCCTCACCGCGCAGAACGAGTTTGCGATGCCGGCACTGCTGACGCCTGAGGCGGCGGCGCAGCAGATCGTGCGCGGCTTCGCCCGCGGCGAGTTCGACATCCACTTCCCGAAGCGCTTCTCGTGGCCGCTGAAGTTGGCCGCACTGTTGCCCTACCGCCTGTATTTCTGGCTCGCCCACAAGGTTACCGGACTATGAATCCCCATCTTGCCCGCCATCTGGACTGGTTTGCCTCGCTGTCGCCAGTGACGCTGGAAGACATCGACGCCGTCTACGCCGAGTCGGCCACCTTCCGTGATCCGTTCCAGGCGCTGCACGGCCGCACCGCGATCAAGGCGCTGTACGCGCGCATGTTCCAGCGGCTGCAGGCGCCGCGCTTCGTGATCGGCACGGTGGTGGCGCAGGGCGAGCAGGCCTTCGTCAGCTGGGATTTCAGCTTCGTGCTGCTCGGCTGGACGCAGCAGATCCACGGCGGCACGCTGCTGACCCTCGCCGCCGACGGCCGCATCGCCGCGCACCGCGACTACTGGGATGCGGCGGAAGGGGTGTACGAAAAACTGCCGCTCATCGGTGCCTTGCTGCGTGTGATCAAACGGCGCATGGCATAATGCGGGCCTTGTCGATGTCTTGTCGGGACGCCAGGTTGTACAAATGATGAACGAAGACTCTGCCCTGAGCGATGGCGGCCTGCCCATCGCCGCCGTCGAACGCGAAACCGGCATCCCCAAGGACCTGTTGCGGATGTGGGAGCGCCGCTACGGCTTTCCGCAGCCGTCGCGCGATGCCGCCGGCGACCGCCTGTACAACGCGGCGCAGGTCGGCAAGCTGAAGCAGGTGCGGCGGCTGATGGATCTCGGCTTCCGCCCCGGCAAGCTGGTCGGGCAGAGCATGGCGCAGCTGGAGGCGCTGGCGCTGGCGCACACCCCGGCGCGGGTGGTGCCGGATGTCTGCGCCGGCCTGATCGACGCGCTGAGCGGTCACGATGCGCTGGCGGTGCGCGAGCTGCTGCGCCACCGCCTGTTCGAGCTCGGCCTGCGCCACTTCATATGCGATTTTCTGGCGGCGGCCAACCAGCTGGTCGGCGAGGCGTGGATGCGCGGCGAGCTGCGCGTGCACGAGGAACACCTGTACTCGGAAGAGATCAAGCGCGTGCTGCGCGAGACCCTGGCCGGCATCCCCTCCGGCCAGCAGTCGCCGCGGGTGATGCTGACCACCTGTCCCGGCGAGCTGCACCTGATCGGCCTGCTGATGGTGGAAGCGCTGCTGCGCCTGGCCGGCTGCGACGCCATCGCCTTCGGCGCGCAGATGCCGCTGTCCGACATCGCCAGCGCGGCGCAGAAACACCGCGTCGACGTGGTGGTGCTGTCCTTTTCCGCCTCCTACGAGGCCAGTCCGCAGGCGGATGTCGCGCTGCTGGACACGCTGCTGCCGGCCGGCGTCGAGCTGTGGCTCGGCGGTGCCGGCTGCCGCGGCCTGAAGCGGCTGCCGCCGCGCGCCACCCTGCTGACTCTGGACCAGCTCGACGCCAGCGTCGGCCGCTGGCGCGAACGGCAGCCGCCCGCAATTGCCGTTTGAAAAAGGCGGCGACCTTGGCCATAACAAAGAGGCCATCACGGCATGTTGCCGGATGGCCCTGGGGTGGTGGCAGCGCGGCCGGTCTCAGAACGTGTTCACGATCTCGCGAGCTAGGGCGAGACAAGGCAAAAACGGCTGAGGAAGCGGCGTTTAACTGGAATAAACAAGCATTCCGAAGCCGTTTTTAACGCGGTACGCCTGTGCGCAGCAGGTCGTGGACAGGTTCTCAGTCGTCCATGTCTTTCAGGTTCTTGCGCGGGGTGTCTTCCGGGTCCTGCCCCAGCTTGCCGCGGATACAGGACAGGTACACGTTGACATCCGGCCCGCCGCCGTAACGCTGCGCCTGCCAGATCATCTCGCCGAGGCAGTCCAGCACCTCGTGCTGCGCGTCGTGCTCGCTGCCGGTCTGCTGCAACAGCTGTTGGTACAGCGCGCGGATGCCGGGCGGCTGGTCGATCGACAGCTGCTCTTCCAGCGCCAGGTGCATGCCCATGTGCAGGAAGGGGTTGGTTTCGCCTTGCTCCGGCATCCACTCGCGCTCGGCGTACTGTTGCGGACGGTTGAGCAGGTCGTGGTATTCCGGATGCAGCATGATCACGCTGAACAGCAGCTTTTCCAGATCGGTCAGCGGCTGACCGGCCTGTTGCTTCTGCCAGGTATCGAAAAAGAAACGGCGGGCATCCTGTCGGCTGGGTGCGAACATCATGGTTGACTGATTTACTCGGAAAAGCAGCATTATACGGATGGAGACCCACCATGACCACGATTGCGGACTTTGCGGCCAACCTTGGCGATGGCCTGTTGCAACCCCTGGCGCAGTACCGCGGCCAGGTGCTGCTGATCGTCAACACCGCCAGCGAATGCGGCTACACCCGGCAGTATGCCGGCCTGCAGGAGCTGCACAGCACCTATCAGGGACAGGGCTTCAGCGTGCTGGGCTTTCCCTGCAACCAGTTCGGCGGCCAGGAGCCGGGTGACGCCGGCGCAATCCGTGATTTCTGCGTCAGCCGTTTCGGCGTCAGCTTCCCGCTGTTCGAGAAGGGCGACGTCAACGGCGGCAACGCCAGCCCGCTGTGGCTCTGGCTGACCGGCGCCGACGGCAAGCATCCGCATCCGGTGAAGTGGAACTTCACCAAGTTCCTGATCGACCGCAAGGGGCGGCTGGTGAAACGCTACGAGCCGGCGGCGGAGCCGCACGACATCGCCGGCGACATCGAGGCGCTGCTGCAGGCCGCCGCCTGAGTCGCGGCGCCACAAAACACTGCGGCCAACCTTGCGCGCAAGGTTGGCCGCAGTGTCATGCCGGCAAGATGCTTACTTGCGGGTAAAGATCACGTCCCATACGCCGTGGCCGAGGCGGATGCCGCGCGCCTCGAACTTGGTCAGCGGGCGGTAGTCCGGACGCGGCGCGTAGCCGTCGGCGCTGTTGGCCAGCTCGGCATTGGCACTGAACACTTCCATGATCTGGATGGCGTAGTCTTCCCAGTCGGTGGCGGCGTGGATGTAGCCGCCCGGCTTCAGCTTGCGTACCAGTTTCTCCACCAGCGGCGCCTGGATCAGGCGGCGCTTGTTGTGGCGCTTCTTGTGCCACGGATCGGGGAAGAAGATGTGCACGCCGTCCAGCGAGCCGTCCGGCAGCATGTTGTCCAGCACTTCCACCGCATCGTGGCGGATCAGGCGCAGGTTGCTGAGATTCTGCTCGTCGATCAGCTTGAACAGGTTGCCCACCCCCGGCGAGTGCACCTCGATGCCGAGGTAGTCCTTGTCCGGATTGCCGGCGGCGATTTCGGCGGTGGCACCACCCATGCCGAAGCCGATTTCCAGGATTTTCGGGGCCACGCGGCCGAAGGCCTGCTGCAGGTCGAGCGGCGCCGCCTGATACTCGATGCCCCATTTCGGCATGCCTTCGTCGATGGCGCGCTGCTGCGCAGGAGACAGGTGGCCCTGACGCAACACGAAGCTGCGAATGGCGCGGTTGAAGGCCGGATTTTCCATGGTCGTCACTCAAAAACTGCAAAAAGATCGCGATGTTACCGAATCTTGGCCGCCAGCGGTAGGGCTGCGCCACCGGCGCGGCACGCGCTGCGGCAGCGCCCGGCCTTGCCCCGCCTGGGTCGCTGCCGGCGGCCACTTGGTGCAGATCAACTCCGTCACCGATTCACCTTGGCAAAGCAGCAGCATGTGCCATGCTGTGTGAGGGGAAAGCGGACGTAGCAATGGACACGGGAGGTGTCTCATGAATGATGAACTGCATGACTTTGTAAAACTGCTGGAAGAGTACCGCGCCGAAGGGCAGGAACTGGGCACGTTGCTGTGTGTGGAGCCGGTGCGCCACCTGTCGCTGCCCTTGTGCCACGAGACCTGCGCCGAGTTGCGCGCCATGGCCGAGGTGTTCCAGTGTGACGAGGCACTGCTGGCCAGTGCCATCCTGCGCGGTGCGCTGCGCCATATGCAGCTGCACCTCAACGACGATCTTGACGCGCTGGCCGCGATGGCACGCGACCGGCTGTGCAGCCCGTGCGAGGACGCCAGCGAAGCGATCTGACGCAGCAGCAGCCGATAACGGAATCCCCCGCAGTGGCGCACGCCACTGCGGGCTTTTTTATGGCGGCGGCCAGGGTTGGCCGCAAGGCGGCGCTACAGCTGGCGCAGCAGCTCGTCCACCGTCGGGTAGCGCAGGCAGCCGGGCAGCTCGCGCAGCAGCCGCGCGTTGCAGAGGCGCCGCGATTCGGCCATGAACGACCACAGCCCCGGCGACACCTGCTGCTGTACCACCGCGCGCGGCAGCCGCGGTGCGCGCGGGTAGCCCAGCGTATCGGCCAGCTTGTCGTACCACTCGCCGACCGGCAGCGGCTGGCTGTCGCAGGCGTTGTAGACGCGGATGCCGCCGCGCGGCTGCTGCAGCGCGGCGACGCACAGCCGCGCCAGGTCGTCGGCGTGGATGTGGTTGCTGACGCTGTCCTCGGCGGCATCGATCAGCGGCGTGCCGTTGAGGAGGCGGGTGAGCGGCAGCCGCTCGGCGGCGTAGATGCCCGGTGCGCGCAGGATGGTCAGCGCGCTGCCGTGGGCGATGGCGAAGCTGCGCAGCGCGCGCTCGGCATCGACGCGGCGACACGCGCGCGGCGACGTTGGCCGCAGCGGCGCGCACTCGTCCAGCCACTTGCCATCGGCATTGCCGTACACGCCGCTGGTGCTGATATAGACCAGTTGCTGTGGTAAACTCGGCGTTTTTGCCAGTCGCGACAACACCTTGCGCATTCTGGGGTCGATGCGGCCGCTGTCCGGCGGCGGTGCGGTGTACAGCACCGCGTCGGCGATACCGGCGAGGCGCTCGAGACTGCGCGCATCATCCAGATCGCCCGGCACTGGCCGGGCTCCCAGCTGTCGCCATTGCGCGGCGGTTTCCGGGCGGCGCGTCAGCGCCAGTATCCGCCAGTGCGGCAGCAGCAGGGGCAGGGCACGCCGGGCGATGTCGCCGGTGCCGATGATCAACAGGGTTCGCATGACGGCCATTTTAGCGAAGTTTAAGGGAACAAGATGACGTGTCAGGTAAAGGTGCTTCCGAGCGGCCATTCTTTTGCGGTTGAAACGCATGAAACCATTCTTGAGGCAGCTTTGCGCCAGAACGTCGGCCTGCCTTACGGCTGCCGTGACGGTGCCTGTGGCGCCTGCAAGGGCAAGGTTGTCGCCGGCGAGGTAGAGCACGGTGGCGCGCAGGAAAAGGCGCTGTCCGCTGCCGACCGCGCCCAGGGCATGGCGCTGTTCTGCTGTGCCAGGCCGCAGGGCGACATCACCATCGAAGTGCGCGAGCTGGCCGGCATCGGCGACATCCAGATCAAGACCCTGCCGTGCCGCGTGGAGTCGATCGAGAAGATCCACGACGTGGCGGTGCTGAAACTGAAGCTGCCGGTCTCCGAGCGCCTGCAGTTCATGGCCGGCCAGTACATCGACATCCTGATGAAGGACGGCAAGAAGCGCAGCTTCTCCATCGCCAATGCGCCGCACGACGACGCCTTCATCGAGCTGCACATCCGCAACCAGCCGGGCGGCACTTTTTCCGAGTACGTGTTCAACAGCATGAAGGAAAAGGAAATCATGCGCTTCAAGGGGCCGCTGGGTTCCTTCTTCCTGCGCGAGGATTCCGACAAGCCGATCATCATGGTGGCCAGCGGTACCGGCTTTGCACCGATCAAGGGCATCATCGAGCACGCCATCCACCACGGCATCACCCGCCCGATCGTGTTCTACTGGGGCGCGCGCACCCCGCACGACCTGTACATGGCGGAGCAGGCTGGCCAGTGGCAGGCACAAAACGCCAACATCACCTTCATCCCGGTGGTGTCGGACGCGCTGCCTGAGCACAACTGGCTAGGCCGCAGCGGCTTCGTGCACCAGGCGGTGCTGGACGATTTCGACGACCTGTCCGGCTACCAGGTGTACGCCTGCGGTGCACCGATCATGGTCGAGGCTGCGCACAAGTCCTTCATCGCCGAGCGCAAGCTGCCGGAAGACGAGTTCTTCTCCGATGCCTTCTTCCTGTCCAAGGACATGAGTGGCAGCAAGCCGTAAGCCGGCCTCCGCCGATGACAAAGCCGCCTGCAAAGGCGGCTTTTTTGCGTGTGGGCGGCAGGCTCAGGGCGCCGGCCGCAGCAGCTGCTCGAAGATGCCCTGCGTCAGCTGCTGCTGGGCAAGACCCAGCTCCAGCAGTCGTGCCAGCGTCAGCGCGTAGTGGCTGTGCAGTAGCGGCGGCCGCGCAAACTCCTGCAGCAGTGCACTCAGCTCCGGCTGGCTGTCGTCGTGCTGCGCGCGGCGGTACTGCTGCGCCAGCGCCAGCAGCTGCTGTCCCAGCTGCAGCTGGCTGGTAAAGAACGCTGCCCAGTCCGGCTGTGTCTGGCCGTGCTGCATCGCCTCGCGCAACAGCGGGCCGTTGATGTAGAGAAAGGCGTCAAACACGCGCTGGCAGAAGCGGCCGGCACCGCGCGGGCCGCACCATAGCCAGGCGCCGGCGGCTGGAGCGAGGGCGTCCAGCAGTGGCCGTGCCTGCTCGCGCAAGGCCGGGGTGCAGCCGACGAACAGCATGAAACCGTACTGCCGCGCCGCCGGATGCGGGGTGACCGCCAGTTCGACGTCGATGTCCGCGCTGTCGCTGCCGCCCAGGCGCAAGCCCTGCCAGCACAGCGCCGTGCCGTGGCGACTGGCCGCCGGCTGCAGGCCGCAGTCGGCCAGCCGCTGTTGCAACGCGTCGAGGGTGGTGGCGGGAGAGGCGGGCAGTTCCATCCGGTGTTTACAGTAGTTGCCAGTCAAAGTCGCGCAAACGCTGCAGGAACCAGGCCATCGCCTGCCCCGGTTCCTTGGTTTGCCATGCGTAATATAGTGGCACGGGATCGCGCGCATCTTCCACTGCCTTGAGCAGCAAACGACCGTCGGCCAGCGGTTTTTGCACATGCTGCAGTGGCAAAAAACCAATACCGAGGCCGGCGCACTGCATATTGATCTTGTCGTCGAGGCTGGACACCGTCAGCCGCGCCTGGCCTTCCTGGATCGAGGCGCTGCGCGGCGTCAGCGTGCGCGAGCTGTCGGCCAGCACGATGATGCGGTGCTTGCGCAGCTCGTGCGCCGGGATCGGCTCCGCCGCCTGTGCCAGCGGATGCGACGGTGCGACGCAAAAGCCGAAGGCGGCGTGGCCCATCTCGCGGCAGTACAGATTGCCCTGTACCGGCATGTCCGGCGCCCCGATGGTGAGGTCGGCGCGGCCGTCGATCAGCGCATCCCACATGCCGCCGAAGTTCTCGCGCGTCAGGCGCAGTTCGGTCTGCGCGCCCAGCTCGTTGAATTCGCGCACCAGCTGGATCACGCGTGCGAACGGCAACAGCTCGGAGATGGCGATGCGCAGCTCGCCCTCCCAGCCGGTGGCGTGGGTCTTCACCCGTTGCTCCAGCATCGCCGCCGAATCCAGCAGCGCGCGCCCTTCCTGCAGCAGCAGCTGTCCGGCCGAGGTCAGCTTGGCCTTGTGGCCGCTGCGGTCGAACAGCATCACGCCCAGATCCTGTTCCAGCTTCTGCACGCTGTAGGTAATGGCGGACGGCACGCGGAACAGCGCTTCGGCGGCGGCGGCAAAACTGCCGCGGCGGTCGATGGCGTCCAGTACCAGCAGGGCGTCGAGGGAGAGTCGGGTCATGGTGGGGCAGCCTGAAAGCAGGATAAAAAAAGCCGGTGGCGCTTGCCACCGGCTGTGTCGGCCATCACGGGATCAACCCTGCTTGGCGCGCTCGATGCCTTCTTCCAGTTCGCGGGTGGCATCTTCCAGTGTACCCCAACCCTGGATTTTGACCCATTTGCCTTTTTCCAGGTCCTTGTAGTGCTCGAAGAAGTGCACCATCTGGTCGCGCAGCAGCTGCGGCAGGTCTTCCAGCTTCTGGATGTCCTTGTACATCGGGCACAGTTTTTCCACCGGCACCGCGATCAGCTTGGCGTCGACACCGCCGTCGTCTTCCATCTTGATCAGGCCCAGCATGCGCACGCGGATCAGTACGCCCGGCGGCAGCGGGAACGGGGTCACCACCAGCACGTCGACCGGGTCGCCGTCACCGGCGATGGTCTGGGGCACGAAACCGTAGTTGGCCGGGTAGAACATCGAGGTGCCCATGAAACGGTCCACGCACAGCGCGCCGCTTTCCTTGTCGAATTCGTACTTGATCGGGGCGCTGTTGGCGGTGATCTCGATGACGACGTTAACGTCGTTCGGCATGTTCTTGCCCGGGCTGATGAGGTCGATATTCATGCGTGAAAGTCCTTTTCCGGTTGAGTCGTCAGGAATAAACCCGGTGATTATACCAGCAGCCCAGCCGAGGTATAATCGCGTCTATTGATGAAGGCCATAACCGCACATGATGCTAGATAACCTGATTTCCGAATTCGACCGCGGCCTGCGCACCCTGTTTGCGCCAGCCAGCAGCGCGCGCCCGCACCCCGACCGCGATGTCGCCGAGGCGGAGCTGTCCGCCGCGGACAAACGCCACGCGCTGGGACTGATGCGTGTCAACCACTGCGGCGAGGTGTGCGCGCAGGCGCTGTACCAGGGCCAGGCGCTGACCGCGCGCGATCCGGCGGCGCGTGAGGCGCTGCGCCATGCCGCGTTCGAGGAGGTGGAGCATCTGGCGTGGACCGAGCGCCGCATCCGCGAACTGGGCGGCCGTCCCAGCCTGTTCAACCCGCTGTGGTACACCGGCTCGCTGGCGATCGGCGTCACCGCCGGCCTGCTCGGTGACAAGTGGAATCTCGGCTTCCTGCAGGAAACCGAGCACCAGGTCGGCGCCCATCTCGACAGCCATCTCAGCGAGCTGCCGGCACAGGATGACAAGAGCCGCGCCATCGTCAGCCAGATGCGCGATGACGAGCTGAAACACGCCGACATGGCGCAGCAGCTGGGGGCGGCCAGCCTGCCGCTGCCGGTGAAGGGCATGATGAAGCTGTCCGCCAAGCTGATGACGGTGAGCAGTTACCGGCTGTGAACGCCGCCGCATGAAAAAGCCGCCCCTCGGGCGGCTTTTTTGTTGGCGGCCAACCTTGCGCAAGGTTGGCCGCAGGGGCGCTATCAGAAGAACAGCACGGTGAGCAGCAGGAAGGTCGGGATCAGGAAGGCGCAGGCCCAGCCGATGTAGCCGAAGAAGCTCGGCATCACCACGCCGCGCTCTTCCGCGATCGCCTTCACCATGAAGTTGGGGGCGTTGCCGATATAGCTGTTGGCTCCCATGAACACCGCGCCCATCGAGATCGCCAGCAGGGTGTTGGCGCCGGCGCCCATCAGCTGCTGTGCGTCGCCGCCGGCGAGGTTGAAGAACACCAGATAGGTCGGCGCATTGTCGAGGAAGCTGGACAGCGCACCGGTGAGCCAGAAGTAGGCGACATTGACCGGGGTGCCGTCGGGGGCGGTCACCATGCGCACCAGGCCGGCGAAGGCGCCGTCCGGGCCGGCCTTCAGCATCGCCAGCACCGGGATCATGCTGATGAAGATGCCGGCGAACAGCTTGGCCACTTCCAGCATCGGCGCCCAGTTGAAGGCGTTGGCCTCGCGGCAGTGGCGCGGCGTCAGCTTCAGCGACAGCCCCGCCATCGCCAGCAGCAGCAGGTCACGCACCACGTTCTGCAGCTCGATGTCGAGGCCGTACACCTGCCACACCACGCCCGGCTGCCACACGCCGGACAGCAGCACCGCGACCACCACGCCGCCAAGCAGCAGGAAGTTGAGCTTGCCCTCGATGCGCAGCGGGCTGTCCGGGGTCGGGTCGCGTGCCAGCGTCTGAGCGCTTTCCTTGCGGTAGAAGTAGCTGTCCAGCATGAAGAAAACCAGCAGCAGGATCAGGCTGGCGCTGAACATCGGCGCCAGCATGTGCTCCATGGTCCAGCCGAAGCCCACGCCCTTGAGGAAGCCGAGGAACAGCGGCGGATCGCCCAGCGGCGTCAGCGAGCCGCCGATATTGGCGACCAGGAAGATGAAGAACACGAACACGTGGGTCTTGTAGCGGCGGTTGTCGTTGGCGCGCAACAGCGGGCGGATCAGCAGCATCGAGGCGCCGGTGGTGCCGGTGAAGCTGGCCAGCACGGTGCCGGTGGCCAGCACGCCGCTGTTGAGCAGCGGCGAGCCGTGCAGGTTGCCGTTGATGTAGATGCCGCCGGCGACGGTGAATAGCGCCACCAGCAGGATGATGAACGGCACGTACTCCAGCACCATGGTGTGCAGGATGTCGTGGCTGACGCCGGCCAGACCATGGTTGGCCGCAAACGGCAACACGAAGGCCAGCGCCCAGCCGGCGGCGATCTTGCCGAAATGGTGGTGCCAGATGGCGGGGGCCAGCAGCGGCATCAGGGCAATGCTTAACAGCAGGCCGGCAAAGGGCACGGCCCACAGAATGGTCAGTTCTGCGCCATTGACGTTGGCGTGGGCCAGCGACGGCAGCAGCGTCAGTGCCAGCGGCAGCACAGGACGTAGCAAGCGGGGTAGGGACATGTTCGACTCTGGGTTGGGCAGGGGGCGCTGCGCTTCCGGCGAGTGCGCGCACCCTTGATTGTTATGACTCGTTCGAGGCGACCGGAAGGCGGCAATTGTAACCGCCGCATCCGTCGCCGCGCCATCGGGAACTGTCCTGTCCCCGGGGTGCCGCGCACAAAACAAAACGACCAGCCGGATGGCTGGTCGTTTGTAGGGGGGGGGGGCGCCGCAGGATTAACCGAACAGCTTGCTGACGTCCTTCGCCTCCCAGTGCGGGAAGTGCTTGCGCACCAGCGCGTTGAACTCGATCTCGAACGCGCGCAGGCGGGCGAGGTCGCTCTGGTCCTGGCTGGCGCTGTCCACCGCCACCGCGCTGCGGATCATGCCGGCACCGGCGGTGCCGTTGGACAGGCGGTCGATGACGATGAAGCTGCCGGTGGCACGGCAGTCTTTGTAGGCGTCGAATACCACCGGTGCGGTGAACACGATGCGCACCAGTGCGATCTCGTTCAGCTGCAGCTTTTCCGCTTCGAAGGCGTCCAGCGTGTTGACGTCCACGCGGTGCACGATGCGTTCGACGCGGCCGGTAACGTTCTTGCCGGCCAGCTTGAAGCCGTAGTCCTTGCCCACCACCAGCGGGTTTTCGTCCATCCACACCAGGTGGGCATCGATCGCCTGACTGACCGTCGGTGCCGTCTCGTCGGCGCGCACGATCATGTCGCCGCGCGAGATGTCGATCTCGTCGGCCAGCGTCAGGGTAATGGCCTGGCCGCTGCGCGCCACGTCGAGCTTGCCCTCGTACACCACCACGTTTTCCACCGTGCTCTGTTTGCCGGACGGCAGCGCGACGATGCGGTCGCCGGGACGGATCTCGCCGCTGGCGACGGTGCCGCAGAAGCCGCGGAAGTCCAGGTTCGGGCGGTTGACGTACTGTACCGGCAGGCGGAAGGCGTTCTGCGCCACGTCGTGGTCGATCTCGACGCTGTCGAGAATGCCCATCAGCGTCTGGCCGTCGTACCACGGCGTGCGCTCGCTGGCGGTGACCACGTTGTCGCCGCGCAGAGCCGAGATCGGCACGAAGCGGATGTCGGCGATGTCGAGGTTGGCCGCAAAGGCGAGGTATTCGTCGCGGATGCGATTGAACACCGCCTCGTCGAAGTCCAGCAGGTCCATCTTGTTGATGGCCACCACCACGTGCTTGATGCCCAGCAGGCTGACGATGTAGCTGTGGCGGCGGGTCTGAGTCTGCACGCCGTAGCGGGCGTCGATCAGGATCACCGCCAGGTTGCAGGTCGAGGCGCCGGTGGCCATGTTGCGGGTGTACTGCTCGTGGCCCGGGCAGTCGGCGATGATGAACTTGCGGCGGTCGGTGCTGAAGTAGCGGTAGGCGACATCGATGGTGATGCCCTGTTCGCGCTCGGCCTGCAGGCCGTCGACCAGCAGCGCGAGGTCGATCTCTTCGTCGGTGGTGTTGTACTTTTTCGAGTCGCGCTGGATCGCCGCCAGCTGGTCTTCGAAGATCAGCTTGGAGTCGTGCAGCAGGCGGCCGATCAGTGTCGATTTGCCGTCGTCGACGTTGCCGCAGGTGATGAAGCGCAGCAGGTCCTTGTTTTCGTGTTGCTTCAGGTACGCCAGGATGTCGCTGGCGATCAGGTCGGATTGGTGTGCCATGAGCGTCGTGCCTTGCATCAGCAAGGTTGGCCGCATGCGGCCAACCTTTGAACATTCGGTAGGGGCGAAAAGGGGCTTAGAGCTTGTTCAACGTCTCGTGAGCTAGAGCGAGACAAGGCGAAAATGGCTGAGGAAGCGGAGTTGACATGGGGTCAATGAGCATTCCGAAGTCGTTTTCAACGCGGTATCGCCGACGCGCAGCAGGCGTTGAACGGGCGCTTTAGAAGTAGCCTTCCATCTTCTTCTTTTCCATCGAGCCGGAGGAGTCGTGATCGATCACGCGGCCCTGGCGTTCGGAGGTCTTGGTCAGCAGCATTTCCTGGATCACTTCCGCCAGCGTGGTGGCTTCCGATTCCACCGCGCCGGTCAGCGGATAACAGCCGAGGGTGCGGAAGCGGACCTTCTTGGTCTCGATCTTGGCCTTTTCCTCGTCGCTGAGGTACTGCAGGATGCGCTCGTCGTCGATCATGATCAGCGTGCCGTCACGCTCGATCACCTTGCGCTCGGCGGCAAAGTACAGCGGCACGATTTCGATGTTCTCGAGGAAGATGTACTGCCAGATGTCCAGCTCGGTCCAGTTAGACAGCGGGAACACACGGATCGACTCGCCCTTGTTGATCTTGGCGTTGTAGATGTTCCACAGTTCCGGACGCTGGCTTTTCGGGTCCCAGCGGTGGTTCTTGTCGCGGAAGGAGTACACCCGCTCCTTGGCGCGCGATTTTTCCTCGTCGCGGCGGGCGCCACCGAAGGCGGCGTCGAACTTGTACTTGTTCAGCGCCTGCTTCAGGCCTTCGGTCTTCATCACGTCGGTGTGCTTGGCACTGCCGGCGGTGAACGGGTTGATGTTGGCGTCGACACCTTCCTGGTTGACGTGGACGATCAGGTCCCAGCCGTATTCCTTCGCCTGCTTGTCGCGCAGCGCGATCATGTCCTGGAATTTCCAGGTGGTATCCACGTGCATCAGCGGGAACGGCGGGCGGCCGGGGGCAAAGGCCTTTTGTGCCAAATGCAGCATCACCGCCGAATCCTTGCCGATGGAGTACAGCATCACCGGGTTGTCAAACTCGGCGGCGACTTCACGGATGATGTGGATGGACTCGGCTTCAAGTTGCTTGAGGTGAGTCAGCCTCTCCTGACTGATATTCATCTTTGCGCTCAATTCTCTGGCTGTTGGCATCGTCGGCAGCATCTCTGCCGTGCCGGGGATTCCGACAGTTGAACTGTACCGGAGCGCGGACGCGGCCAGAAAGACTGATTTTATATATCAATATGCGATATCGAGAGCAAAAACAATGGCAAGGCGGGAATATCGAGGCAGAAACAAAAACACCACCCGAAGGTGGTGTTTTTGCTGAATCTGGCGTCCCCACGGGGAATCGAACCCCGGCCGCCGCCGTGAAAGGGCAGTGTTCTAACCGCTAAACTATAGGGACTGAATTGTGTGGTGCACCCGGAGCGATTCGAACGCCCGACCCTTTGGTTCGTAGCCAAATACTCTATCCAACTGAGCTACGGGTGCAACTTGGCGTCCCCACGGGGAATCGAACCCCGGCCGCCGCCGTGAAAGGGCAGTGTTCTAACCGCTAAACTATAGGGACGCTGTGGTGGTGCACCCGGAGCGATTCGAACGCCCGACCCTTTGGTTCGTAGCCAAATACTCTATCCAACTGAGCTACGGGTGCACTGTTCTCGTTTGCTGTTGCTTGCGAGAGACGCGAACTATACGGATGCCGCCGCCGCCTGTCAAGCCGGTGGCGGCAATTTCTTTTGCCGGCCGTGCCTTGCGCGGCGGCAATGTGTCATTGCCGTGCGGTGCGGGTGTTGTCCGGCGCCACGGCGGCCGGGTCGTTGCTGCGCCACGGGTTGATGTCCAGCCCGCCGCGGCGGGTGTAGCGCGCGTACACCGTCAGCCGGCTCGGTGCGCAGGCGCGCAGCACGTCGACGAAGATGCGCTCCACGCACTGCTCGTGGAATTCGTTGTGCTGGCGGAAGCCGATCAGGTAGCGCAGCAGCGTCTCGCGGTCGATCTGCGGGCCGGTATAGCTGATGGCGACGCTGCCCCAGTCCGGCTGGCCGGTGACCAGGCAGTTGGATTTCAGCAGCTGCGAAGTCAGCGTTTCGCTGACCACGTTGGCCGCATCGGCCCTGAGCGCTTCCGGGCACGGCGCGTAGCTGCTGACTTCGATGTCCAGTTCGTCGATACAGTCGCCGGCCAGCTCCGCGATCCGTTCGCCGCCGAAGTCGGCGGGGGAGCGCAGGCTGACCTGCACCTTGCGGCCGGCGGCGTTGGACAGGTCCAGCTCCAGCTGCGCGGCAACCTGCTGCCAGCTGGCGATGCGGGTCTGGTTGTAGCTGTTGAGGTACAGCTTGAACGACTTGGACTCGATCAGCCGCGGGCTGTCGGCCGGAATGCGGAAGGTGGCGATCGCCACCTGCGGCTTGCCGCGGGCATTGAGCCAGGATACTTCGTAGCCGGTCCACAGGTCGACGCCGGCAAACGGCAGCGCGCCTTCGGCGACGCCGACCTCGTCGCGCTTTTGCTGGCGCGCGATCGGGAACAGCAGGCTGGCGTCGTACTGGTCCTGGTAGTCGACCTTCTTGCCCAGTGGCGAGAATTCGGGGGTGTAGCTCGGGTTCATCATGGTCTTCCTTGGCTTGCGGCCAACCTTGGGGCGGCAACGGCTAGATGTTTAATGGTAGCGAGTCGTCAGCTTTCGCGGCGCATGAACTGGCGCGGGCGCATGCCCAGCGCCAGCAGGGTGGCGAAGTAGGCGATGGCGCCGGCGATGACCAGCAGCAGCAGCCACGCCGCGCGCTGCCAGGCGTGGCCGTGCCAGTCGATCGGCAAGACCTGCTGCAGTGCCAGCAGCGCGGCGGCCATCATCAGCACCGCCAGCAGCAGCTTGCCGAGGAAGCCGCCCCAGCCGGTTTGCGGCCGGTAGATGCCGTGCCGTTTCAGCTGGTGATAGAGCAGCGCGGCGTTGAGGCAGGCGCCGAGGCCGATCGACAGCGCGAGGCCTGCGTGGCGGAACGGGCCGATGAAGGCCAGGTTCATCAGCTGGGTGGCGGTCAGCGTCACCAGCGCGATCTTGACCGGGGTCTTGATGTTCTGCCGCGCGTAGAAGCCGGGCGCCAGCACCTTGACCAGGATCAGCCCCAGCAGGCCGATGGCGTAGGCGATCAGCGCCTGCTGCGTCATCAGCGCATCATGGGCGTTGAACTTGCCGTACATGAACAGGGTGGCGATCAGCGGTTGCGACAGCAGGGCGAGACCGACGGTGGACGGAATCGCCAGCAGCAGCGACAGGCGGATACCCCAGTCCAGCAGGCGGCTGAACTCCTCGCCGCTGTCGCGCGCCGCATGCTTGGACAGCGACGGCAGCAGGATAGTGCCCAGCGCCACGCCGAGGATGCCGGTCGGGAACTCCATCAGCCGGTCGGCGTAGTACATCCACGACACGCTGCCGGACACCAGGAAGGAGGCAAAGATGGTGTTGATCACCAGCGAGATCTGCGCGATCGACACGCCGAAGATCGCCGGCCCCATCTGGCGCACCACGCGCCACACCGCGGCGTCCTTCAGGTCCAGACGCGGCCACGGCAGCATGTCCAGCTTCTTCAGGTGCGGCAGCTGGTACAGCAGTTGCGCGATGCCGCCGATGAACACCGCCCACGCCAGCACCAGTACCGGCGGATCGAAGTAGGGCGTCAGCAGCAGCGAGCACAGGATGAAGGACACGTTCAGCAGCGTCGGCGTGAACGCCGGCACCGAGAAACGGTTCCAGGTATTCAGCACGCTGCTGGCCAGCGACGACAGCGAAATGAACAGGATATAAGGAAAGGTGATGCGCAGCAGCTCGCTGGTCAGCGCCATCTTGTCCGGATCATGGGCAAAGCCGGGCGCCGATATCCAGATGATGGCGGGGGCGGCCAGCATGCCCAGCGCGGTGACGACCAGCAACACCAGGCTCAGGGTGCCGCTGATGTGCGACAGGAAGCGGCGGGTGGCGTCCTCGCCCTGCTGTTCCTTGTATTCCGCCAGCACCGGCACGAAGGCCTGCGAGAAGGCGCCCTCGGCAAAAATGCGGCGCAGCAGATTGGGCAGCTTGAAGGCGACAAAGAAGGCGTCGGTGGCCATGCCGGCGCCGAAAACACGTGCGATGATGGCGTCGCGCACGAAGCCGAGCACGCGCGAAACCAGGGTCATGCTGCTGACTTTTGCCAGTGCTTTGAGTAAATTCATGCTTTACCGAACGGGTTGATAACGCTTTTATCGAGGGCCATAGTTTACGCGGGAGGTATTGTTGTTGCAAAACGTGATCTTAGGCCTTAAAATCTGCCGTTTCAGATTCAGCTCATCAGGAGAATTCCATGGCTAATAGCGCACAAGCTCGCAAGCGTGCACGCCAGGCCCTTAAGCAGCGCGCGCACAACGCAAGCCTGCGTACGGCCTTCCGTACCGCCGTTAAGAAAGTGATCAAAGCAATCGAAGCCGGCGACAAGGCAGTAGCAAACACTGTGTTCCTCGCTTCCGTTAAAGTGATTGATCGTCTGGCTGACAAAGGCGTGTACCACAAGAACAAGGCAGCTCGCCATAAGAGCCGTCTGTCTGCTCACATCAAGGCCATGGCTGCCTGATCCGAGTTTGACGCAAGAATACGCAAAGGCTCCGCAAACGCGGAGCCTTTTGTGTTTCTGCGTGGTCTACCGTGCTTTGTTCCTGAATTGCGGGTGAGTCGATGAAGTTGTTGCCGCCAGTCCTGTTGCTGCTAGCCAGTCAAGTCCATGCCGATGAGGCGCTGTCACCGTTCAAGCACTGCCGCGGCATTCTGGCCGATGCCGAGCGCCTGGCCTGCTTCGACGCGCTGCTGCCGCCGGCACCGTTGCTGCTGCCGTCGGAGCTGTCGGTCGCGCCGGCACCAGCGGCAGCAGTGACCACGTTGGCCGCAAACGAATTGCCGCAACTGGCCGCCGCGCCGCTGGCGGACGACGCCGGCACGCCGCCGCTCGCGCCGCGCTTCTCCGCCTCTGGGCTGGCCAGGCAGTGGGATCTGGACGAGGACAACAAGCTGGGCACCTTCGTGCTGCGTGCACACCAGCCGACCTACATCCTGCCGTTGTGGCACCTGTTCTCGCCCAATTCGCAGCCGTCGTCGCCGACGCAGGAATCGGTACGCCTGTTCGGCACCAAGCTCAACAATGTCGAAACCAAGTACCAGCTGTCGTTCAAGAGCAAGCTGTGGCAGAACGTGCTCGGCACGCCGGCCGACCTGTGGTTTGGCTACACCCAGCAGTCGCACTGGCAGATGTACAACAAGGGGCAGTCGTCGCCGTTCCGCGAGACCGACTACGAGCCGGAAGTGATGCTGACCACGCCGTTGCCGGCGCACTGGACGTGGCAGGGCTGGCGCCTGCGCATGGCCGGTGTCGGCGTGGTGCACCAGTCCAACGGCCAGACCGATCCGCTGTCGCGCAGCTGGAACCGGGTCTATGTGATGGCCGGCGCGGAAAAGGGCAACCTCAGCCTGACCGGGCGCTGGTGGTACCGGTTGCCGGAATCCGACGCTACTGACGACAATCCGGACATTACTCGCTACATGGGGCGCGGCGACGTGCAGGCGGTATACCGCTGGAACGATCACACCCTCGGCGGCCGCGTGCGCTACAACCCGCTGCACGGCAAGGGTGCGCTGCAGCTGGACTGGACCTTCCCGGTGGCGGGACGGCTGCGCGGTTATGTGCAGGGTTTTTCCGGTTACGGCGAAAGCCTGCTCGACTACAACCACCATTCGCGCGGGGTCGGTATCGGCCTGATGCTGACCGACTGGCTGGCCAACTGAGGCGCAGCGGCAAGACAAAGCGGCGGGCGACGGAGTGATCCGCCGCCCGCCGCTTTTATCCGGGTGCGGGATTACAGCTGCACGTCGCCGCTGAGCAGTGCGGCGGCCTCGCGCGCCATTTCGCCTTCCTCGTCGGTAGCCATGACATAGGCGTGGCGCGCGCTGTGCGGGGTGGTGATGCGTTGCGAGCGGGCAAGGTTGGCCGCAAGGTCGACCTCGAAGCCGAGCCAGGACAGCTGCTTCAGGATGCGGGCGCGGATCTCCGGCGAGCGCTCGCCGATGCCGGCAGTGAACACCACCGCGTCCAGCCCCTTCATCGCGGTGGCCAGTGACGCCACTTCGCGCGCGGCACGGTAGCAGAACAGCTCGATCGCTTCCTTCGCCGCCGGCTCCTTGCTGGCCAGCAGCTCGCGCATGTCGGCGGACAGGCCGGACACGCCGAGCAGGCCGCTGTGCTTGTACAGCTCCTGCCGCACCTGCGCGATGTCCATGCCTTCGTGTTCCAGCCAGTACAGCACCACTTCCGGATCGAGGTTGCCGGGACGGGTGCCCATCATCAGGCCGTCGACCGCGGAAAACCCCATGCTGGAGGCGATGCTGCGGCCGTCGTGGATGGCGCAGGCGCTGGCGCCGCTGCCGAGGTGGCAGACCACCACGCGCTGGCTGGCCAGCGCCATGTCGCCCAGCCGCCGCGCGATGGAGGCATAGGACAGACCGTGGAAGCCGTAGCGGCGGATGCCCTGTTCATGCCAGTGCCGGGCGATGCCGAAGCGGGTGGCGACCTCGGGTTGGCCGCAATGGAAGGCGGTGTCGAAGCAGGCGATCTGGGTCAGCTTGCTGTCCAGTCGCGCAAAGGCACTCATCACGGCCAGGCTGGCCGGCTGGTGCAGCGGTGCCAGCGGAATCAGCTCCGCCAGGTGGTCGACCACTTCCGGGGTCAGCACCACCGGGCTGGTGTAGCGGTCGCCGCCATGCACCACGCGGTGCGCCACCGCCACCGCTTCCAGTCCCTTGTCGGCGAGGACGTTGAGCACCGCCGCCACCGCTTCGTCGCGGCCGCTGCCGGCCAGCGTCACCCGCGTCTGGCGGCCGCCGTAGTCCAGCTCCAGGCTGGCGCCGGCGGCACCGAAACGGTCGACGAGGCCGCGTGCCAGCAGTTGTACGCCGTCCGGCTGGTAGGCACGGAATTTCAGCGTGGCGGAGCCGGCATTGATGGCGATGAGAGCCTTGCCCATGATTTATCCTTTTCTGTGGGCGGCAAAGACGTTGGCCACCGCCGCCGAGGCCAGCCGTCCGGCCGCATCATCGGCACGACTGGTCAGCACGATCGGCACCCGGGCGCCCATCACGATGCCGGCACTGGCGGCGGCTGCCAGATAGGTCAGCTGCTTGGCCAGCATATTGCCTGATTCCAGGTCCGGCACCAACAGGATGTCCGGCTCGCCGGCCACTGACGACTCGATACCCTTGGTGTCGGCCGCCGCGTGCGAGATGGCGTTGTCGAAGGCCAGCGGGCCGTCGAGCAGCGCGCCGCGGATCTGGCCGCGGTCGGACATCTTGCACAGTGCCGCCGCGTCCAGCGTGGCGCGCATCGCCGGATTGATGGTTTCCACCGCCGCCAGGATCGCCACCTTCGGCTGCGCCACGCCGAGGGCGTGGGTCAGGTCGATGGCGTTCTGGCAGATGTCGCGCTTGGTCATCAGGTCCGGCTCGATATTGATGGCGGCATCGGTGATGAACAGGTAGCGCGGATAGCTCTCCACCTTCATCACGAACACGTGGCTGATGCGGCGGTCGGTGCGGATGCCCTTGGTGCGGTCCAGCACCGCGCTCATGAACTCGTCGGTGTGCAGGCTGCCCTTCATCAGGCTGTCGGCACGGCCGTCGCGCACCAGCGCCACCGCGCGCTCGGCGGCGGCGTGGCTGTGCTCGGCGTCGATCACCTCGAAGCGGGCGAGGTCGATGTCCATGCCGGCGGCCAGCTTGAGCAGCTTGGCGCGCGGGGCGATCAGGATCGGGGTGGCGATGCCGTGGTCGGCGGCCTCGACCGCGCCCAGCAGCGCTTCCGGGCTGCAGGGGTGGGCCACCGCCATCGGCTGCGGGCCGTTGGCGGTGGCCTGGCTGATGATGTCGCTAAAGGCGTGTGCGTCGCGGATCATGATGTCAGTCCTCAGGCCATGATGTTGAAGCCACCATCGACATAGGTGACCTCGCCGGTCAGCGCGCGGGCGGCGTCGGAGGCGAGGAAGGCGCAGGTGTTGCCGACGTCCTCGATGTCCACCAGCCGGTTTTGCGGCGCGCGGGCGATGGCGTCGTCGATCAGCTGGTCGAAGTGGGCGATGCCGCTGGCGGCACGGGTTTTCAGCGGCCCCGGCGAGATGGTGTGCACGCGGATGCCTTTCGGGCCCAGCTCGTGCGCCATGTAGCGGGTGGTGCTTTCCAGCGCCGCCTTCACCGGCCCCATGATGTTGTAGTTCTCGACCACCTTGTCGGCGCCGTGATAGCTCATGGTGATCAGTGCGCCGCCGTTCTTCATCAGCGGCTCGGCCAGGCGCGCCATCTCGATGAAGGAGTAGCACGATACACGCATTGCCTGCAGGAAACCGTCGCGCGAGCAGTCGGTGACGCGGCCGTGCAGGTCGTCCATCGGGCAGAAGGCGATGGAGTGCACCACGAAGTCGATCTGGCCCCAGGTTTCCTCGATCGCGGCGAACACCTGTTCCAGCTGGCCGTCAGCCTGCACGTCCAGCGGCAGGATCAGCGGTGCGGCCAAGCCTTCGGCCAGCGGGCGCACGAATTTTTCCGCCTTCTCGTTGAGGTAGGTGATGGCGACTTCGGCGCCCTGTTCCCGCATGATCTTGGCGCAACCGTAGGCGATGCTGTGTTCGTTGGCGATACCGACAATCAGGCCGCGTTTGCCGGCGAGGGGCAGGTGGGATGGGCTCATGCTGATCAACTCCAGTAGGTAAGTAAGGATGACGCTGCCGGCAAAGCATCGCGCGGACGTGTTGCAATGCAATGAAGCGAGCGTTTTCTATTGTTCTATCAGTCGGATATAATCATCCGTTTACTTGGCGAGCTACTTGATCGCCAACGCTTGTGACCCCATTATCATGCAGGGTTTTATTGCAGCAAGCTTTGATGCACTGCAATATCTGATCGCATTATGTCATCGTCTTTGTTTGTGGAGTGCTAAAACATGCCGATTTACGAATACCGTTGTGATGCCTGTGGCGTGCAGAACGAACATCTGCAGAAGATGAGCGATGCAGCACTGACCGATTGCCCGTCCTGCGGCAGCCAGAGTTACAACAAGGTACTGACTGCGGCCGGCTTCCAGCTCAAGGGCAGCGGCTGGTACGTTACCGATTTCAAGAACAGTGGCAGCGGTCCGGCTTGCGGTAGCGGCGGTTGCGGAAGTGGCGGTTGTGCCTGAGATACCGATGAAACATATCAAAATGACGTTGCGCGGCTACCTGATTGCCGGTCTGCTGATCTGGCTGCCGATCGCCATCACGCTGTGGGTGCTGAACCTGATCATCGGCACCCTGGACCAGACCGTGAACGTGCTGCCGCAGGGCTGGCGTCCGGAGAGCCTGTTCGGCTTCGACATTCCCGGCCTCGGCGTGGTGCTGGCGTTCGCGGTGCTGCTGGGCACCGGCTTCATGGCGGCCAACGTGCTCGGCCAGCGCCTGCTCGACCTGTGGGAGCTGGTGCTGACGCGCACGCCGGTGGTGAAAACCATCTACAACAGCGTGAAGCAGGTCAGCGACACCCTGCTGTCCGATTCCGGCCAGGCCTTCCGCAAGGCGCTGCTGGTGCGCTTCCCGCACCAGAACGCGTGGACCATCGCCTTCCAGACCGGCGCCCCTTCCGGCGAGGTGAAGCAGCAGCTGGGCGAGGATGACTTCATCAGCGTCTACGTGCCGACCACGCCGAACCCGACCTCCGGCTACTTCATCATCGTGCCGAAGCAGGACACGCGCGAACTGGACATGTCGGTGGACGCGGCACTGAAATACGTCATTTCCATGGGCGTTGTCGCGCCCAGTGCCCCCGATAGTGAAAAACGCAAGTAAAATGCGTTATTGAATGAACTCCGCAGAGGCCGGTCGTCCCGCCTCTGCCTTTGTTTTTATTAAAAGAATCTTCGAATTTAAGGCTAAAAGGCTTCTGCATGAGAACCGACTACTGCGGCTTGATTGATAAAAAATTCCTCGGCCAGACCGTTACGGTCAAGGGCTGGGCCCATCGTCGTCGTGACCACGGCGGCGTGATCTTCATCGACCTGCGCGACCGTGAAGGTCTGGTGCAGGTGGTGATCGATCCGGACACCCCGGAAGCATTCCAGACCGCCGACAGCACCCGTAACGAATTCGTGCTGGCGATCACCGGTATCGTGCGCGAGCGCCCGGCCGGCACCGCCAACAGCAAGATGATCTCCGGCGAGATCGAGATCCTGGCCAAGCACATCGAGATCCTGAACGCCGCGGCCACGCCGCCGTTCCAGATCGACGACGAAAACCTGTCCGAGAACGTGCGCCTGACCAACCGCGTGATCGACCTGCGCCGTCCGGCGATGCAGAAGAACCTGCGCCTGCGCTACCGCGTGGCGATGGGGGTGCGCAACCATCTGGACAAGCAGGGCTTCATCGACATCGAAACGCCGATGCTGACCCGTTCCACCCCGGAAGGCGCCCGCGACTACCTGGTGCCGTCGCGCGTGCATCCGGGCGAATTCTTCGCGCTGCCGCAATCGCCGCAGCTGTTCAAGCAGCTGCTGATGGTGGCCGGCTTCGACCGCTACTACCAGATCACCAAGTGCTTCCGTGACGAAGATCTGCGTGCCGACCGCCAGCCGGAATTCACCCAGATCGATATCGAGACCTCGTTCCTGAACGAGGACGAGATCATGGACATCACCGAAACCATGGCGCAGGAAATCTTCCGCGACGTGATGGGGGTGGAGCTGGGCAAGTTCCCGCGCATGGCCTACAACGACGCGATGTTCTACTACGGCTCCGACAAGCCGGATCTGCGCGTGTCGCTCAAGTTCACCGAGCTGACCGATCTGATGAAGACCGAGGAGTTCAAGGTGTTCCGTGGCGCCGCCGACATGGCCAATGGCCGCGTGGTGGCCCTGCGCGTACCGGGCGGTGCCGCGCTGTCGCGCAAGGAAATCGACGACTACACCCAGTTCGTTGGCATCTACGGCGCCAAGGGTCTGGCCTACATCAAGGTCAACGACAAGAGCAAGATCACCAATGACGAAAGCAGCGGCCTGCAGTCGCCGATCGTCAAGTTCCTGTCGGTTAACGCGCTGAACGAAATCATGGCGCGTACCGGTGCCGATAACGGCGACATCATCTTCTTCGGCGCCGACAAGGCCAAGGTGGTGAACGAGGCCATCGGCGCGCTGCGCATCAAGATCGGCCACGAACGTGGCGAAGCCGGCGGCTATTTCGTCAAGGAATGGCGCCCGCTGTGGGTGGTGGACTTCCCGATGTTCGAACACGACGAAGACGCCGACCGCTGGACCGCCTGCCACCATCCGTTCACCAGCCCGAAACCGGGCCACGAAGACCTGATGGACACCGATCCGGGTGCGTGCATCGCGCGTGCCTATGACATGGTGCTCAACGGCTGGGAAATCGGTGGCGGTTCGGTGCGTATCCACCGCGCCGACATCCAGGAAAAGGTGTTCGCCGCGCTGAAGATCAGCCCGGAAGAACAGCAGAACAAGTTCGGCTTCCTGCTCGACAACCTGAAGTTCGGCGCGCCGCCACACGGTGGCCTGGCCTTCGGTCTGGACCGTCTGGTGACGCTGATGTGCGGCGCCGAGTCGATCCGCGACGTGATCGCGTTCCCGAAAACGCAACGTGCGCAGTGTCTGCTGACCAGCGCGCCGAATGCGGTGGACGAGAAGCAGCTGAAGGAACTGAACCTGCGCCTGCGCCAGAAGGCCGAGCCGACCGCCTAAGGTTGGCCGCAAGGCAGCAACAGCAAACGGGAGCCGCGGCTCCCGTTTTTTCATGCGCCGCGCGCTTGCTTACGCCTGCGGCGGGGGGGGCTCGCCTGCGGGGCTCTCCTCCTCGGGCAGTAGTGCCGGCTGCTGCTGGCAGCCGATCACCACCAGCGAGGCGTCGTCCAGGTGCGGCTGCTGCTGCAGGTGCTGCTGCAACGCGGCGGCGATCCGCGTCACGGTGTCGTGCCCCTGTGCCGCGCGGGCGGCCTGCAGCACGCCGTCCTCGCCAAACTGCTGCTGCGCCGCGTTGCGCGCCTCGGTGACGCCGTCGGAGCAGACGATGATCTCGCCGTCATGCTGCCAGTGGTACTGCTCTTGCTGCTGCTCGAACGCCTCCGGTGGCAGCGTGCCCAGCGGCGGATGAGCGGAGCGGAAGGTCTTTTCCAGTTCGCCGTGCCGGTTGAGGAAGCTGCAGCAGGGAATGCCGCCGTTCCACACCGTGATGCGCCGGCTGCGGTAATCGATGGCGAGCAGCGCGGCGGCGACGAAGTGGCCGGTGGGCAGGGTCTGGTACAGCTTGCGGTTGATCGACTCGGCGATCTGGCCGATGCCGAAGCCACTCCGGGTCATCGCGTGAAAGCTGTCGATCGCCGGCAGGCAGCAGATGGCCGCCACCAGCCCGTGGCCGGTGCTGTCGGCCAGCATCACGTGGTCGGCGCCGGATGGCGAGCGCGCGATGCAGATCACGTCGCCGCTGAGGTGTACCGCCGACTTCAGCCAGCTGTGGATATTGTGCTGCTGCGCATTGGCGGCGGTGTTGAAGCTTTCCAGTACGTGCTGCGCCAAGCTGTGTTCCTGCTGGGTGGTGGCGTAGTACTGCTCCAGCTGGCGGTTGCTGTCGCCCAGGCGCGCCTGCATGTCGATCACGCGCAGCAGGCTGCTGATCTTGGCCGACAGCAGCGGCAGGTTGACCGGCTTGGTCAGGTAGTCGTCGCCGCCGGCCTCCAGCCCGTGCAGGTAGTCGGCTTCTTCGTTCATCGCCGACAGGAACACGATCGGGATCCAGTGCCCGGCCAGTTGCCGGCGGATGTGGCGGGTGGCGCTGAAGCCGTCCATCACCGGCATCAGGATGTCCATCAGTATCATGTCCGGCATGCTGGTGGCGCAATATTCGACCGCCTCCTGCCCGTTGCTGGCAGTCACCGGCAGGTGTCCCAGCTGGCGGATGAAGCGGGCCAGCATGGTGCGATGCAGGCTGACATCGTCTACCGCCAGTATGGTCAGCTGTTTGCTCATGGTCATCCCGCGGCGGGTGGTTGAAAGGGAGCGGGGCGCCAACGGCCGCCCCTGTCGTATTTTAATCCAGATTGCGGCCAACGTTATCTGCTTCGCATGGCCGGCCATCCCATGGCGCGTGGTGGCCGGGGATGAGGGGTACACTGGCGGCGTGGTGATTGCCCGCCTTAATGGCGGCAATTTGGATATTCAATTGGCAGCTGGCGCCGCCGCTGATTTATAAACGTGCCAGTTTGCGGAATCAATGTCCGCAGGATTCACACATAACCGAACTCCAAGGAGAATTACATGGCCGTACTTGTAGGCAAACAGGCACCGTTCTTTGCAGGCGAAAAAACCTTCTCCGCCGTTCTGGGCGATGGTCAGATTGTTGACAACTATTCCTTCCAGCAGGCGACTGAAGGCAAGTACGCCGTGGTGTTCTTCTACCCGCTGGACTTCACCTTCGTATGCCCGTCCGAGCTGATCGCGTTTGATCACCGTCTGGCCGAGTTCAAGGCCCGCAACGTGGAAGTGATCGGCGTGTCCATCGACAGCCAGTTCTCCCACGCCGCATGGCGCAACACCCCGGTGGAAAAAGGCGGTATCGGCCAGGTGGGCTACACCCTAGTGGCCGACATCCAGCACGAGCTGTGCAAGGCCTTCGACGTGGAAGCCGACGGTGGCGTGGCCTTCCGTGGCTCCTTCCTTATCGACAAGTCCGGCGTGGTACAGCACCAGGTGGTCAACAACCTGCCGCTGGGCCGCGACGTGGACGAGATGCTGCGCATGGTTGACGCGCTGCAGTTCACCGAAGAACACGGTGAAGTATGCCCGGCCGGCTGGAACAAGGGCAAGAAAGGCATGAAGCCGTCCGCCGAAGGCGTGGCTTCCTACCTGGCCGAGAACGCCGCCGCGCTGTAATCAGCGCCAGCCCTAGGGTTGGCCGCAGTCACCACCCTGCATCCGCGATGCAGGGTTTTTTTATGGCGTCGGCGCCAGCATCTGGCGCAACGCGCCGGCCTGCAGCAGCACGGTCAGCAGCGCCACCCCGGCGCACAGCCACCACAGCAGCGCGCCGCCGAACTGGCCGTAGGCCCAGGTGCCGATCGCCGGCGCGTACAGCGTGCGCCCGCTCCACGCCGCGGCGTAGACGCCGAGGTAGCGGCCGCGCTGACGTCCCTCCGAGCGCTGCATCACGATCACCGACCAGGTCGGCGACAGCAGCAGTTCGCCGATGGTCAGCACCAGCATCGCCAGCAGCGCCCAGCCGGCGGCGACGCCGGCATTGAGCAGCAGGAAGCTCATGCCGATGCACAGCACGCCGAGGTGTGAGCAGCGCTGCAGCCCCCAGCGGCCGACGCGGTGGGCAATGCTGACCTGCAGCGCCACCACCATCAGCCCGTTGAGGGTAAACAAGTAGCCGATCCACTCCGGCCCCAGCCGGTAGTGTTCGCGCAGGAACATGCCCAGCGTGCCGTACATCTGGTCGAATACCGCCAGGATCAGCAGCTGCCCGGCGATGAAGCGCAAAAAGGCACGGTCCTGCCACGGCGAGCCGTCCGGTGTCTCAAGGTTGGCCGCAGGGGCTTGCGCCCGGCCCGACTGCGGCGGCTGGCGGCGATAGGCGGCCACCAGCCACAGGCAGGCCAGCAGGCTGGCACAGCCCTGCGCCACGAACACCCACTGGTAGCCGTACACCGCCAGCAGGCCGCCGGTGATACCGGCCAGCGAGGTGCCGAGGTTGAACGCCACCCGGTACAGCCCTTGCGCGGTGGCGCGCTGCGCCGGCGCGCACGGCTCCAGCACCAGCCGCATATTGCCGGGGCGGAAGCCGCCGTCGGCGATGCCGGTCAGCAGCAGCAGCGGCACGAAGCCCCACACCGGCAGCGGCAGCGCCAGCGACATGGTCAGCAGCCCGCTGGCCAGCAGCAGCGCCGCGCACAGCTTGCGGGTATCGAGGCGGTCGCTGAGGGCGCCGCCGCCGTAGGCGCCCAGCACGCAGCCCAGACCGTAGCAGCCCATCAGCAGGCCGATGCTGCCGTAGGGCAGCCGGTAGCGCTCCAGAAAATAGAGCGGCAGGAACAGCTTGGCGATGCCGCCCATGGTGTTGATCATGGTGGCGACGATCTGGATGTAGACGCCGGCCGGCAGGCCGCGGAACGGGGTGACCAGGCGCTGGGCGAGCGCGGCGGCAAGAGCGGGCATGGGGAATCCTTGTGGGAAAGCGGCAGCGGGCGGACAGCCGGATGGGCCGCCGCAGTCACAAGGTTAACCTTTATGTCATGAAGTGTGGCAAAAGCCTGAGAAACGTTGCGTTCACCACAAAAAACAGTGATTCCTGCTATTTTCTGGCGATTAGCGGCGTCAGCGCCGGCAGCACGTTGCGCACCATGCGCGGCTGCGCCTGCGCGACCGGATGGATGCCGTCGCCCTGGAACAGCGCCAGATCCTGCTCGAAACCGGCCACCAGCAGCGGCACCAGCGGCACTTTGTGCTGGCGTGCCACTTTGTCATACACCTGCCGGAACTTGGCGCCGTAATCGGGGCCATAATTGGGGGGCAGCGCCATGCCGACCAGCAGCACCCGCGCGCCGGCGCGCTGGGCCAGGCGGACCATGGCGGACAGGTTGTCCTGCATCGCCGGCAGCGGCAGGCCGCGCAGGCCGTCGTTGCCGCCCAGCTCCAGAATCAGCACCTCCGGGCGCTGTTGCCGCAGCACCGCCGGCAGCCGCGCCAAACCGCCGGCGGTGGTTTCGCCGGACAGGCTGCTGTTGATGACCTGATGCGTGCTGCCCAGTTGTTGTTGCAGCAGCCTGACCCAGCCCTGTTCCGGGCGCAGGCCATAGGCGGCGGACAGGCTGTCGCCGAACACCACGATACGCGCGGCGTGTGCCATGTGCGGCGCCAGCAGCAAGACAACCAGCAGAAAGCAGCGATAAAGCATGAATCCCTCTCCAGAAAATAACGTGATCCTGCGCGCCGAAGCGCTGGCACGCCAAGTCGACTACCACGGCCAGACGCTGACCATCTTGCACCAAGCCAGCTTCAGTGTCGCCGCCGGCGAGAGCGTCGCCATCGTCGGCGCCTCCGGCAGCGGCAAATCCACGCTGCTTGCCATTCTGGCAGGGCTGGACCCGGCAAGTTCCGGCGAGGTGTGGCTGGACGGCCAGGCGCTGTCGGCGCTGGACGAGGACCAGCGCGCGCTGCTGCGCCGCGACAAGGTCGGCTTCGTGTTCCAGAACTTCCAGCTGATGCCGCAATTCACCGCGCTGGAAAACGTGATGCTGCCGCTGGAGCTGGCCGGACGCGGCGATGCCCGCGCCGCCGCCAGCGCCATGCTGCAGCGTGTCGGCCTCGGCCACCGTCTCGATCACTACCCGCGCCACCTGTCCGGCGGCGAGCAGCAGCGGGTGGCGCTGGCGCGCGCCTTCGTGGTGCGGCCAACCTTGCTGTTTGCCGACGAGCCGACCGGCAACCTCGATCCGGCCACCGGGCGGCAGGTGATTGAGCTGCTGTTCCAGCTCAACGCCGAGGCCGGCACCGCGCTGGTGCTGGTCACCCACGACACCGCGCTGGCGTCGCGCTGTGCCGCGGTCTACCGCCTCAACGACGGCCGCCTGCAGCGGGAGGCGACATGAGCCGGCTGTCGCTGCAGATGGGCTGGCGCCTGTTGCGGCGCGAGCTGCGTGCCGGCGAGCTGACGGTGCTGCTGCTGGCGCTGCTGGTGGCGGTGACGGCGATGAGCAGCGTCGCCTTCTTTTCCGACCGCATCGAGCAGGCGCTGACGCGGCAGGCCAGCCAGCTGCTGGCCGCCGACCTGGTGTCCAACGGTAACCGGCCGCCGCCGGCCTCGTGGCAACAGCAGGCGGCGCAGCGCGGCCTGCAGCAGGCGCAGTCGGCCACCTTCCCGTCCATGGTGTTCGCCCGCGAACAGGCGGTGCTGGCGACGCTGAAGGCGGTTACCGCCGGCTATCCGCTGCGCGGCGAGGTGCAGCTGCGCACGCTACAGGGGCCGAAAGAGGGACGGCTGGCGCCGGCGCCGGGCGAGCTGTGGGCCGATACGCGGCTGCTGCAGAAGCTGGGCCTGCGCCTGGGCGACAGCGTGCGCCTGGGCAACGTCAGCCTGCGCCTGAGCGCGGAAGTGCTGCGCGAACCGGACGGCGCGATGGACCTGTACAACTTCATCCCGCGCGTGCTGTTCAACCACGCCGACCTGGCCGCCACCGGCCTGGTCCAGGACGGCAGCCGCGTGCGCTACCGGCTGATGGTGGCCGGCGATGCCGCCAGCGTGGCCGGCTACCGTCAGTGGCTGGCGCCGCAACTGGACCGCCGCACGCGGCTGGAGGATGTCGAGGAGGCGCGGCCGGAGGTGAAATCGGCGCTGGAGCGGGCGCGGCGCTTCCTCGGCCTGACCGCGCTGCTGTCGGTGCTGCTGTCGGCGGCGGCGGTGGCGCTGGCGGTGCGCCGCTACCTGGCGCGGCACTGGCAGAGCGTGGCGGTGATGCGCGCGCTGGGGCAGACCGGTAGCGAGGTGGCGCTGGTGTGGGGCAGCCTGTTCCTGTGGCTGGCGCTGGTGGCCGGTGTGCTCGGCACCGTCGCCGGTTACGGCGTGCAGGCCGGCTTGCTGCTGCTGGCGCAGCAGTGGCTGGGCGCGGGGCTGCCGGCGCCGGCGCTAACCGCCTGGCTGAGCGGGCCGCTGTCGGCGCTGATCCTGCTCGCCGGGTTTGCGCTGCCGCCGCTGTTGGCGCTGCGCCGCATTCCGGCGGTGGCGGTGTTGCGTGCCGACATGCCGACCTCCAGCCGTTCGCTGCTGGCGCCGCTGCTGGCCATTGTCGCGCTGCTCGGCCTGGCGGCGTGGCAGGTCGGCGACAGCACGCTGGCGCTGTGGCTGCTGGGCGGGCTGGTCGGCTTCCTGCTGGCGGTCGGCCTGCTGGCCTGGGGCGTGGTGCGCCTGCTGCGCCGCGTGCCGCTGTCCGGTGCCGTCGGCTGGCGCCACGGTGCGGCCAACCTGGCGCGGCGGCCGTGGCTGGCGGTGATCCAGATCGCGGCGCTGTCGGTGAGCCTGATGGCGCTGCTGACGCTGACCGTGGTGCGCGACGACCTGATCGGCGCCTGGCAGAAGTCGCTGCCGGCCGATGCGCCGGATTCGTTCCTGATCAATCTGCAGGCGCCGCAGCAGGCGACGCTGGACGCGCTGTTCGCCAAGGTTGGCCGCAGCGCGCCGCAGGCGGCGCCGATGACGCGGGCGCGGCTGTTGATGATCAACGAGCGCGCGGTGAAGGGCAGCGACTACGAGGACGAACGTGCGCAGCGGCTGGCCGAGCGCGAGTTCAACCTGTCGTGGCGCGCCGCGCCGCCGCCGGGCAACGGCTTTGCCGCCGGCAAGTGGTGGCCGGCGGACAGCACGCAGCCGGCGTTCTCGGTGGAACAGGGGCTGGCCGAGACGCTGGGCATCCGCATGGGCGACGTACTGGTGTTCGACATCGCCGGCACCCGCTGGCAGGCGCCGGTGACCAGCCTGCGCAAGGTGGCGTGGGACAGCTTCCAGCCCAATTTCTTCGTCATCGCGCCGCAGGGCTGGATGGGTGGCGAGAGCGCCAGCTACATCACCAGCTACCGCGCGCCGGACAAGGACTTCAACAACCGGCTGGTGGCGGCGCTGCCCAATGTCACCGTGATCGACATCAGCGTCATCGTGCGTGAGGTGAAGGCGGTGATCGGGCGCCTGGCGCTGGCGGTGGAAACCATGTTCAGCCTGGCGCTGGCGGCGGGGGTGCTGGTGCTGTGGGCGGCGCTGGCCGCTACCCGCGACGAGCGGCAGTTCGATGTCGCGCTGTTGCGCGCGCTGGGCGCCTCGCGGCAGCAGGTGCGTGCGGTGATCCTCGCCGAGCTGGCGTGGCTGGGCGGACTGACCGGGCTCTTGGCCGGCATCGGCGCGATGGCGATCGGCAGCCTGGTGGCGGTGCAGCTGTTCAACCTGCCGCTGGCGCCGAACCTGTGGCTGCCGTTGCTGGGCGCGCTGTGCGGTGGCGCGGTGGTCGGCCTTGCCGGCTGGCCGCTGCTGCGTAAAATCACGCGCACCCCACCCACCGACATACTGCGCAACAGCTGAGACAGGAGCGAACGACATGGATGCAATGGTATTGGCGTCACTCGCCAAGTGGCCGAACGTGCCGGCCGTGTTCGGCTGGCTGCGGCTGGATGCGCGTGGCCAGTGGTGGCTGCGCGAGGAGCGGCTGAACCAGGCCGCGATCGTGGATTTTTTCCGCCGCAACTACGCGCGCGACGGCGACGGCCGCTACTACGTGCAGAACGGCCCGCAAAAGGTCTACGTCGCGCTCGATGCCGCGCCCTATGTGGTGCGGCGCGGTGAGGCTGGCTGGCAGTGGCTGCCGGACATCGACCCCGGCACGCCGCGGCTGGCGCTGCTGGACGAGGGCGGGCGGCTGTTTGTCGAGGCCGGCGGCGAGCTGGCGGTGGTGGACGACCGCGAGCTGCTGGCGCTGAGCGACGTGATGTTGCGCAGCGCCGACGGCCTGCCGCCGACGGCGGCGGACTGGACGGCGTGGCAGCAGGGCACGCTGGCGCTGCAGTTGTGCCTGGCCGAAGGCAGCCTGCCGCTGCGGCCGCTGGCCGCCGCCGACGTGTCGCAGCGCTACGGTGTGGTGCTGTCGCCGCAGCCCTGAACGGCGCGCCGCTTTGGCGCGGAAGGCGGCCGGCGTGCGTGGTATCATCGCGCGTCCGGCGCCAGCGCGCCTTTTAACCCGGCGCCAGCGCCTCTTTTTAGCTAAGTTGATGAAGTCCGTATGCACCGATTGATAGGCCGTATCCTTGCCGCGTTCGCGCTGCTGTTTGCCCTGTGGCTGGCCTGGGTGGTTGCCGTGCCGGTGACCCCGCCCGGCTCGCCCTACACCGTCAGCGTCGCCCCCAACCGTACCATGGGCCAGCTGGCGCGCACGCTGGAAGAGGATGGCGCCATCCGCAACCGCTGGGTGATGGTGGCGATCTCGCGCATGATGGGCAGTGACCGCAAGCTGAAGGCCGGGCTGTACCAGTTCTCCGGCGCCACCGCGCTGTGGCAGTACCTGTCGCGCTTCAACGACGGCCACCCGGACCAGGCCAGCGTCACCATCATCGAGGGCTGGACCTTCCGCCAGTTCCGCGCGGCGCTGCGTGACGAGGAAGACCTGCGCCAGGACAGCGCCGCCTGGAGCGAGCAGCGCCTGCTGGCCGAGCTGGGCATGAGCGAGGGCAGTGTCGAAGGCCTGTTCTTCCCCAGCACCTATTACTACCTGCCCGGCAGCAGCGACGTGGAACTGCTGCGCCGCGCCAACCAGACGCTGATGCAGCAGCTGCAGACGGTGTGGGAATCGCGCGCCGCCGACCTGCCGTACCAGACGCCGTACCAGCTGCTGATCATGGCCAGCCTGATCGAGAAGGAAACCGCGCGAGAGGAAGACCGCAGCATGGTGGCCAGCGTGTTTGTCAACCGCCTGCGCATCGGCATGCGGCTGCAGACCGATCCGGCGGTGATCTACGGCATGGGCGAGCGCTACCGTGGCCGCATCGGCAAGGACGCACTGCGCCGCGACACGCCGTACAACACCTATACCCGTGCCGGGCTGACGCCGACGCCGATCGCGCTGGTCAGCCGCGCGGCACTGGATGCTGCCGCGCACCCGGCGCCCAGCCGCGCGCTGTACTTCGTGTCACGCGGTGACGGCACCACCCAATTCTCCGAAACACTGGACGAGCACAACGAAGCCGTCCGCCAATACATCCTGAAGAAAGGTTGATGATGTCCAGAGCGCGCTTCATTACGCTGGAGGGACTCGACGGTGCCGGCAAGACCACGCATTTGACCTTCATCCGCAACTGGCTGGCTGCGGCCAACGTTGACACCGTGTTTACCCGCGAGCCGGGCGGCACGCCGCTGGGCGAGAAGCTGCGCGAGCTGCTGCTTGACGTCGATACCGAAGCCACGCTGGATACCGAGACGCTGCTGATGTTCGCCAGCCGCCAGGAGTTGCTGTCGTCGGTGATCCGCCCGGCGCTGGCCATGGGGCGCTGGGTGGTCAGCGACCGCTTTACCGACGCCACCTTCGCCTATCAGGGCGGTGGTCGCGGCGTGCCGGCCAAGCGCATTGCGCAGCTGGAAGAGTGGGTGCAGCAGGGCCTGCAGCCGGACCTGACCATCCTGCTCGACGTGCCGCTGCAGGTGTCGCAGCAGCGCCTGAGCCAGACGCGGCTGCCGGACCGTTTCGAGCGCGAGCGCGAGGACTTCCACCAGCGTGTGCGCGACAGCTACCTCGCCCGCGCCGCCGCCTATCCGCAACGCTTCTTCGTGGTCGACGCCACCGGCGACATCGCCGACATCCAGCAGCAGCTGGCCGGCCGTCTCGCCATGCTGAAAGCACAAGCCTGATGCGCTACCCGTGGCAAGCCAGCGACTGGCAAAGGTTGGCCGCCAACTTCGAGCGCCTGCCCAATGCCTGGCTGCTCAGCGGCCCGGCCGGCATCGGCAAGCGCGAATTCGCGCAGGAAGTGGCGCGCTCGCTGCTGTGCGAGGCGCCGCAGGCCGATCACCACGCCTGCGGCCAGTGCCAGGCCTGCCACTGGTTTGCCGCCGGCAACCATCCCGACCTGCGTGTGCTGACACCGCACGGCGACGACGAGGAAGCGGAAGACGGCAAGGAGGCCAAGGCGCCGAAACGCAAGCTGCCGGTGATCAAGATCGACGGCGTGCGCAACGTGATCGAATTCGCCCACCTCAGCGCCCACCGTGGCGGACGGCGGGTGGTGATCGTGGAGCCGGCGGAAGCGCTGAACCCGGCCGCCGCCAACGCACTGCTGAAAGTGCTGGAAGAACCGCCGGCCGAGGTGGTGTTCCTGCTGGTGTCCGATGCGCCGCAGCGGCTGTTGCCGACCATCAAGAGCCGTTGCCGCCAGTTTCCGCTCAGCCTGCCGTCGGCGGCACAGGCGCTGGCGTGGGTGAACGAACAGGGCGTCGAGGACGCCGAGGCCGAGCTGGCGTTTCACGGCGGCATGCCGCTGTTCGAGCACGACGCGGCGGAGGCGGCGCTGCGCAAGCAGTTCGTGTCCGGTCTGACCGAGTGCAGCATGGGCAGCGTGCTGAGCCTCGCCGACGCGGTCGACAAGCAGAAGGTGGCGCTGGAGCTGCCGCTGCGCTGGCTGGGCAAATGGCTGCACGACCTGGCCGCGTTGCGGCTGGGCGGCGCGGTGCGCTACTTCCCGGCACAGCAGGCGGCGATGCAGCGCCTGCTGCCACGGCTGAATATCCATGCTTTAATGGATTGCCAGCGCGAACTGACCGCACTGGCGCCGTACGGCCAGCACACCCTGGTGACAAGGCTGCAACTGGAAGCCCTGTTGATGAACTACCTGAAAGCCTTTGCCGGCAAGCCCACATGACACAGGACCAGCATGGATAACGCAGTCGAGATCAAGCCCGACGCCAGCCGCCCCGGCGTGCTGTCGCTGTCGATCAAGGAGCGCAGCGCGCTGTACGCGGCCTACATGCCCTTCCTGCGCAACGGCGGCATCTTCGTGCCGACCAACCGCGACTACAGCCTCGGTGACGAGGTGTTCCTGCTGCTGACGCTGCTGGACGACACCCAGAAGCTGGCAATCCCCGGCAAGGTTGCGTGGCTCACCCCCGCCGGCGCCAACAACAACCGCAACCAGGGCATCGGCATCGAATTCGCCGCCGACGAAACCTGCAAGCAGGCACGACTGAAGATCGAGAGCCTGCTCGGCGGCGCGCTGAACTCGACGCGGCCGACCCATACCATGTAATTTTCCCTTGCGATTTATGCTTTTGGTTTAAATTGTTTTGTTTTTCCCCTTTTTGAAATAATATTCATTTTGGTTTTTTCTGCGGCAGGCAATGGCAACAGAAAAACAGGCTGAATATTGATCATGTGGGATGAACCGGTGGACAACACTGGGAGGGGGAAAAATGAAACGCTTTATTGGCGCGCTGGCGCTGTTGGCATTGATGGGGAGCGCGCAGGCAACGGAAGTCCGTGTCGACTTTGGTTTTTTTGACTCGGCCAAAGTACGTGGCGAGAAGTTTAAGAAGGCGCTGCCGTTCGGGACCGCGATCAGCGCACTGGTATTGCAGGACAAGCGTATTGAGATCGGCGAGGATTGGCTGATTTTAGGTTCTGGTTCATCTTTGGGTGAGGTTCGTGAGGAAGGCGGGCCGCTCAGTACTCGCGACACGGCCTCAGGTTATCTGTACTTGGGCAAGCGTGGTGAACATGGCTACCATGAACTAATGTACTTGCGGGTGAGTCTGCAGGGGCGGATCAATACCGAATACCTCGCCTCGACTCCCTCCGTATGCAAGAAAGGCGAGCCGTTCGAGTATCAGGATATTGTGTCTGCCGAAGAGAAAAAGATGTCCTGCATCGGAATTGCCTTGACTGACATTCAGGCCGAGATCCAGCGTTCTGAACCATTCCAGGGTGCGCACGAAGTTTTGGGCGAGCGTCTTTTTCCTGCTGATGCGGGAGCGACGAGCAAGCTGTATGCCGCTGATTACTTCGAGTCCCGTAATGCCAACCACTTTTACCTCTACCATATTGTGCGGGCGGAGCATGGGGCATCATCTCGGTTGAATCAGGAGACCACCGCCTTGCGTCAGCAAGTGCAGCAGCAGTTTTTCTGAACGGCAGTCGCGGACCGAAGATGGCGACGCTACCATTCACAAATGGCGAGTGACCTTCTACAATTTCTGCTGTCAATCTGTTGCGGCCAACGTTGGCCGCAATTTTTTTTGGAAGCCCATCATGCTGGTCGATTCGCACTGCCATATCAATTTCCCCGACCTTGCCGCGCGCATGCCGGAAGTGCTGGCCAATATGGCCGCCAACGGCGTGAGCCACGCGATGGTGATCGGCGTCAGCCGGCCGAAGTACCCTGAGGTGCTGGCGCTGGCCGAGGCACATGCCAACCTGTTTGCCACCGTCGGTATCCACCCGGATGACCCGGAGGCGGAGGAATTCAGCGAGGACGAGCTGGTGGCGCACGCGGCGCACCCGAAGGTGGTCGGCATCGGCGAGACCGGCCTCGATTACCACTGGTGCCAAGGCGATCTGGCGTGGCAGCACGAGCGCTTCGCGGTGCACATCCGTGCCGCGCGCCGCACCGGCCTGCCGCTGGTGATCCATACCCGCGCTTCTGCCGCCGATACCGTGCGCATGATGCGCGAGCACGGCGCCGATCAGGCCGGTGGCGTGATGCACTGCTTCACCGAAGACTGGGATACCGCCCGCGCCGCGCTGGATCTGGGCTTCTACATCTCGCTGTCCGGCATCGTCACTTTCAAGAACGCGGCGGTGGTAAAGGAAGTGGCGCAGAAGGTGCCGCTGGAGCGCCTGCTGGTGGAAACCGACTCGCCGTACCTGGCGCCGGTGCCGTTCCGCGGCAAGACCAACGAGCCGGCCTTCGTCAAGCACGTGGCAGAGCATATCGCCGAGCTGCGCGGCCTGTCGTTCGAGACGGTGGCGGCAGCCACCACCGACAATTTCTTCCGCCTGTTCACCAAGGCGCAGCGCGTCGCGGGGCAGGGTTGAGGCGATGACGATGAACAAGCTGCAGTGGACAGTCCTCGGTTGCGGCTCCAGCAGCGGCACGCCGGCCATCGGTTGCGGCTGCCCTACCTGCAGCTCGACGGATACGCGCAACCGGCGCACCCGTTGCTCCGCCTACGTGCGCATCGGCGACGCCGGCGTGCTGATCGACACCGGGCCCGACCTGCGCCAGCAGGCGCTGCGCGAGGGCATCAGCCGTGTCGACGCGGTGCTGTACACCCACCCGCATGCCGATCACCTCAACGGCATCGACGACCTGCGCGCCTTTTGCTACGTGAAAAAGGGGCCGATCACGCTGTACGGCAATGCCTTCACCCTCGACAACATCCGCCGCCGCTTCGATTACGCGCTGGCGCCGCCGTCGCCAGTGTGGGACAAGCCGGTGCTGCACACCGAACTGGTGACGGCGCCGTTGACCATCAACGGCGTGACGGTGATGCCGATCCCGCTGCAGCACGGCTCCTGGCCGTGCCTGGGCTGGCGCATCGGCGATGTGGCGTGGCTGACCGACCTGTCCGATATCCCGGCCAGCAGTCTGCCGCTGCTGCAGGGGCTGGACACGCTATTCCTCGACTGTCTGCGACCGGAGCCGTACCCTTCGCACCTGCATCTGGCGGCGTCGCTGGAGTGGGCGCAAAGGTTGGCCGCAAGGCAGACCTTCCTGATCCACATGACGCACCAGCTGGAATATCACGCGCTGTCGGCGCAGTGTCCGCCGGGGGTGGCGGTGGCGTACGATGGCCTGCAACTGACTTTTTAAGAGCTGACAAACAATGAGCATGCTGATTCTGGGGCTGGTCGCGCTGATCGGTCTGGTATTTTCCGTGGCCGTGGTGGTGTTCTACCTCGGCTGCCTGGGCGCGACGATGGCGGCCTTCAACCACGGCCGCATCGTGTGGGGCTCGCTGACCTTCTTCATTCCGCCGCTGTCCTTCCTGTTCGCGCTGCGGCACCGCGCCGAGGCGGACTGGTCGTTTGGCTTCATCTGGAAGGGCGGGCTGGTGGTGCTGCTGATCGTCGGCGGCGTCTGGCTCGGCATGCAGCTGCTGCCGGAGCACGCGGCGCAGGGCGCCAGCGCGATGGGCAAGCTGCTGCCGCTACCGGCCGGCCCGGTCGCGCAGTAAGTCCGCGCCGCTGGCGGGCCGGCGCTCAGCCACTCGCTGGCTGCTGCGCCTGCCATGCCGCCAGTTCCTCGGCGATGAAGTAGTTCACCAGCTCGCGGTACAGCCGCTCGATGACGTCGGCGGACAGCTGCTGTTGCTCGGCCCACACGCGGCGTTGCGCCAGTATGCTGTCGAAGCGCGCCTTGGCGCGCACGGCGTCGGCGCTATGCTTGAACGCGGTGGCGGCCTTGACGTAGCGAAAGCGCTCGCCCAGCAGCGCGATCACCTGCTGGTCGATACGGTCGATCTCGCCGCGGATTTCCGCCATGTCGCGGCACTGCGCCGGCAAGCGTGGCGCGCTCATGCGGCGTTACCGTCCGGCAGCGCCGCCAGCAGTGCCGCGCGCTCGCGTTCGCTGAAGTGGCCGATCATCTCGCGGTAGATCTTCGCGGTCAGCGCGGCATCGGCGCCCAGCTCGCCGGCGAGGCGGGTGACGCGGCGCATCACCTGGTCGCGGCGCTTGCTGTCTTCCGCTCCGTCGCCGGGCTGTTTGAAATCGGCCGCCTGCTGCACGTACAGGCCGCGTTCGGCGATCAGGCTGACGATGGCGCGATCCAGGGTGTCGATCTGGTCGCGGACTTCCTGCAAGTTACGGCACTGGTAAACCCATTCCATGATGTCTCTCCCGCGCTGGTGATGGCCGGTCGCCTGCTGGCTGCAGGCGCCGCTTAGGGGTGTGCTGGTCGCTGCCAACGCTGGCAAGCTTGGCCGCAGGCTGTGTTCAGTAGTAGTTGAGTCCCATGGCCGCCTTCACTTCCGCCAGTGTCTGTGCCGCCACCGCGCGTGCCTTGTAGGTGCCTTCCTTCAGCAGCGCCATCACCTGTGCCGGGTCCTGCGCGTAGTGTTCGCGGCGGGTGCGGATCGGGGCCAGTAGCGCCTGCAGCCGTTCCTCCAACTGTTTCTTGATCACGCTGTCGCCGAGGCCGCCGCGCTGGTAGCGCGCCTTGAGATCGGCCACCAGCGCTCTGTCCGGCTCGAAGGCGTCCAGATAGGCGAACACCACATTGCCCTCGACCTGACCGGGATCATCGACGCGCAGATGATTGGCGTCGGTGTACATCATCTTCACCGCGTGGCTGATCTCGTCCGGGCTGGCTGACAGCGGCAGCGCATTGCCCAGCGATTTCGACATCTTGGCCTTGCCGTCGATGCCGGGCAGGCGTGCGCCGGCGGTCGGCACCACCGCCCGCGCCTCGACCAGCACCTCGCGGCCAACGCTGCTGTTGAAGCGGCGGGCAATCTCGTTGGTCTGCTCGATCATCGGGATCTGGTCGGCGCCGACCGGCACGATGGTGGCCTTGAACGCGGTGATGTCGGCGGCCTGGGCGGCAGGGTAGGTGAGGAAGCCGGCCGGGATGTCGCGCTCGTAGCCACGCAGCTTGATCTCGTCCTTGATGGTCGGGTTGCGTTCCAGCCGCGACACGGTGACCAGGTTCAGGTAGTAGGAGGCCAGCTCCATCAGCTCCGGCACCAGGCTCTGGATGAAGATGGTACTCTTGGCCGGATCGATGCCGACGGCGAGGTAGTCCAGCGCCACCTGCAGCACGTTGTCGCGCACCTTCAGGTAGTTGCCCATGTTGTCGGTCAGCGCCTGGGCGTCGGCCAGCAGCAGGAATTGCTGGCAGCGCTCCTGCAGGATGACACGGTTGCGCAGCGAGCCGACGTAGTGGCCGAGGTGCAGCGGGCCGGTGGTGCGGTCACCGGTGAGGATGATGTCGTTACTGGATACGGTGCTGAGGATGTCCATGCTGATCTCCGTTATTTTGCGGGAGACCGACTTGGCGCAGGGGAGGGGAGTGCAACAAAAAACCCGGGCGCCTTGTCGGCTGCTCCCGGGTTTGCTTTACGTACGCAACCGAGGTGCCGCCGTCAGAGGCGCCACCAGGAAAAAAAGAAAGCTGCGGTTGCGGGTTTGGTAGTCATGTTTTTCATCAGATCACGGCATTGCTGCGGGCGTCAAGCCGTTTTTAGAAGCGGCGGTTGAGGTGTGCCTTGTGCATGATGGTGGAGGCGATTTCCTCGATCGACTTGTGCGTGGTGCTGATGAACGGCACCGAATGGTGGCGGAACATCGACTCGGCCTCGTTCACCTCGCGGCGGCAGTTGTCCATGCTGGCGTAGCGCGAATCCGGACGGCGCTCGGAGCGGATGTGATGCAGTCGCGCCGGATCGATGGTCAGGCCGAACATCTTGCTGCGGTACGGCAGCAGCATTTTCGGCAGCGTCGGGCTGTCGAGGTCTTCCGGGGTCAGCGGATAGTTGGCCGCCTTGATGCCGTATTGCAGTGCCAGATACAGGCAGGTCGGCGTCTTGCCGGAGCGCGACACGCCGATCAGGATCACGTCGGCCTCGGCCAGATCCTTCAGCTTCACGCCATCGTCATGGTTGAGCGAGAAGTTCACCGCCTCGATGCGGTGATCGTATTCTGCTTCGTTGCTCATGCCATGCGCCTTGCCCAGCTGTAGTGTCGCTTTTTCACCCAGCTCCCGTTCCAGCTCGCCGATGAAGGTCTCGAAGAAATCGATCACCAGCGCGTGGCTGATCTGCAGTGCGGCGCGGACATCGGCCTTGATGATGCTGGTAAAGACCAGCGGCTTGAGGTGGTCGGTGGCGCCGACCTCGTCAATCTGGCGTGTCAGCTCCTGCGCTTTCTCCACGGTATCGATAAACGGCACCGTTTCACGCTTGAACTCTTGGGCATCAAATTGCGTCAGCAGGGTGTTTCCGAGTGATTCGGCAGTGATCCCGGTGCGGTCGGAAACAAAAAAAACGGAACGGCGATGCGGCATGGTGATTTCCTGCAAATGTCCAGTGGCGGTCTACAGCGGCAAGTCTGCGGGCAGGCGGCGGCGGATGCAAGCCGCAAGCGCGGCACCTGCCGGTGGAGCGCTGTAGTTTGCCGACTACAGTGGCAGTCGGCAAAACTGCGACATTGTGGTGCAGGGCGGAACACCAGAAAGCGGCATTGTGCCTTGAGTGAGGGCAAACCCCGTGTTGTGCAGTGCAGAAGTAGCTACGCAAACAGCGACTTGTTCGGCTAGAATGCGCTATCCCTATCGTCCAATCCACATACAGGAAGTGAAGTGATGGCAGAGAACTACGTCATCTGGTTCGAGAAGCTGCGCATGACCGACGTTGAAGAAGTAGGCGGCAAGAATGCCTCTCTCGGCGAAATGATCAGTCAGCTGGCAAACTCCGGCGTGCGAGTACCGGGAGGCTTTGCAACTACTGCAGACGCCTATCGTGACTTTTTGCAGCACAATGGCCTCGCCGACCGAATCAACCAAGCCCTTGGCAAACTCGATATCGATGATGTCACCGAACTGGCCCGCGTCGGCAAGGAAATTCGGCAATGGATTATCGACACCCCATTCCCGGCCAAGCTTGATGAAGACATCAAGACTGCCTGGGACAAAATGGTCGCCGATGCCGGTGGTGCCGATATTTCCGTCGCAGTCCGTTCCTCTGCAACCGCAGAAGACCTCCCCGATGCCTCGTTCGCAGGCCAGCAAGAAACCTTCCTGAACATTCGTGGCCTTGACAACGTCAAGGACGCCATGAAGCACGTTTTCGCTTCCCTCTATAACGACCGCGCCATCTCCTATCGCGTACACAAAGGCTTTGCCCACGATGTGGTGGCACTGTCGGCTGGTGTGCAGCGCATGGTGCGTTCCGATAGCGGCGCTGCCGGCGTGATGTTCACCATCGATACCGAATCCGGCTTCGAAGACGTGGTGTTCATCACCTCTTCCTACGGTCTGGGCGAGACAGTGGTGCAAGGCGCGGTGAACCCGGACGAGTTCTATGTCCACAAGCCGACCCTGCGTGCCGGCCGTCCGGCCGTACTGCGCAAGAACATGGGCTCCAAGCTGATCAAGATGGAGTTCACCGACGCGTCGCAAGCCGGCCGCTCGGTAAAAACCGTCGACGTGGCAGCGGAACTGCAAAAACAGTTCTCGATCTCCGACGCGGAAGTGGAAGAACTGGCCCACTACGCGCTGATCATCGAAAAGCACTACGGCCGCCCGATGGACATCGAGTGGGGGCGTGACGGTACCGACGGCAAGCTGTACATCCTGCAAGCGCGTCCGGAAACCGTGAAGTCGCAGGAAGACCGCAAGGACACCCTGCGCCGTTATCGCCTGAAGAACAAGTCCACCGTGCTGGTCGAAGGCCGCGCCATTGGTCAGAAGATCGGCCAGGGCACCGTGCGCATGATCAAGGACGCGTCCGAGATGGATCAGGTGAAGGCCGGTGACGTGCTGGTGACCGACATGACCGACCCGGACTGGGAACCGGTGATGAAGCGTGCCGCCGCCATCGTGACCAACCGTGGTGGCCGTACCTGCCACGCCGCGATCATCGCGCGTGAACTGGGTATTCCTGCCGTAGTCGGCTGTGGCGATGCCACCGACCTGCTGCGCGACGGCATGCAGGTGACCGTATCCTGCTCCGAAGGCGACACCGGCAACATCTACGACGGCCTGCTGGACGTGGAAATCATCGAGCTGGAGCTCGACAAGATGCCGAAGTCCCCGGTCAAGATCATGATGAACGTCGGCAACCCGGAACTGGCCTTCGACTTCGCGCAGCTGCCGAACGAAGGTGTGGGTCTGGCGCGCATGGAGTTCGTGATCAACCGCCAGATCGGTATCCACCCGAAAGCGCTGCTGGAGTTTGATACCCTGCCGGCCGACCTGAAGGCGACCATTACCGATCGCATCGCCGGTTACGCCAGCCCGGTCGACTTCTACGTCGACAAGATCGCCGAAGGTGTATCGACGTTGGCCGCAGCCTTCTCTCCGAAAAAGGTCATCGTGCGCATGTCCGACTTCAAGTCGAACGAGTACGCCAACCTGATCGGTGGCCAGCTGTACGAGCCGCACGAAGAAAACCCGATGCTGGGCTTCCGTGGTGCCGCGCGTTACGTGGCCGACAGCTTCCGCGACTGCTTCGAGCTGGAATGCCGCGCCATCAAGAAAGTGCGCGACGTGATGGGCCTCACCAACGTGGAAGTGATGATCCCGTTCGTGCGTACCCTGGCCGAAGCCGAGAAAGTGATCGAGATCCTGGCCGCCAACGGCCTGAAGCGCGGCGAAAACGGCCTGCGCCTGATCATGATGTGCGAACTGCCGACCAACGCCATTCTGGCCGAGAAGTTCCTGCAGTTCTTCGACGGCTTCTCCATCGGCTCCAACGACATGACCCAGCTCACCCTGGGCGTGGACCGCGACTCCGGCGGCCCGATTGCCACCACTTTCGACGAGCGCAACGAAGCAGTGAAAGCCATGCTGCACCTAGCGATCCAGGCTTGCCGCAAGCTCGACAAGTATGTCGGTATCTGCGGCCAGGGCCCGTCCGATCACCCGGATTTCGCCAAGTGGCTGGTGGAAGAGGGCATCGAGACCATCTCGCTGAACCCGGACACCGTGGTGGAAACCTGGCTGTATCTGGCCAAGGAACTCAACACCTGAGTCTGACTGCCTGATCCTGTCAACGCCCGACTGGTGCGTGCATCGAGTGCACGCACCGCCCAAGTCGGGCGTTTTTCTTTGTCAATACATGTAGTTCGCAGGTAACACCCCCGATGGCAGAAGGGCGATGGTAAACTTTGCCCATTGCCGTTTTTCACCTACCTTGCGATACGAGGACAACGATGAGCCGTATCTCCCTTTCCCGCTTCCTGATCGAAGAGCAGCGCCAGCACGGCGCATTGCCGCCGGACCTGCGTCTGCTGATTGAAACCGTGGCTCGTGCCTGCAAGGCCATTGCCCACTCCGTCAACAAGGGCGCGCTGGCTGGTGTGCTCGGCGATGCCGGCACCGGCAACGTGCAGGGCGAAGCACAGAAAAAACTGGACGTGATCGCCAACGACATCCTGCTGGAAGCCAACGAGTGGGGTGGCAACCTCGGCGCCATGGCCTCCGAAGAGATGGAACTGCCGCACTCGATCCCGGATCACATGCCGCGTGGCCGCTACCTGCTGCTGTTCGATCCGCTGGATGGTTCTTCCAATATCGACGTCAACATCTCGGTCGGTACCATCTTCTCGGTGCTGGAAGCGCCGGAGGGCAACGAGCAGCCAACCGAGCAGGACTTCCTGCAGCCGGGTAGCCGCCAGGTAGCCGCCGGTTATGCGCTGTACGGTCCGCAGAACATGCTGGTGCTGACCTTCGGTCAGGGCGTGTACGGCTTCACGCTGGATCGTGAGCTGGGTTCGTGGGTGCTGACCAATTCGCGCATGCAGGTGCCGGAAAGCACCAAGGAATTCTCCATCAACATGTCCAACCAGCGGCACTGGGAAGCACCGGTGCAGCGCTACATCGGCGAGTTGCTGGCCGGTCAGGAAGGCCCTTTGGCCAAGGACTACAATATGCGCTGGGTCGCCTCCATGGTGGCCGAAGTGCATCGCATCCTGGTGCGTGGCGGTGTGTTCATGTATCCGAAGGATGCCCGCGATCCGGGCAAGCCGGGCAAGCTGCGGCTGATGTATGAAGGCAATCCGATGGCCTTTATCATCGAGCAGGCCGGCGGCGCTGCAACCAACGGCCACCAGCGCATTCTCGATATCCAGCCTAATGGTCTGCACGAGCGGGTGGCGGTATTCCTTGGCTCCAGGGAAGAAGTGGAACGCGTCACCGCTTATCACGCGTAATTTACGCGCTGGATCCGCTACCAAAGGTTGGCCGCAAACATTGCGGCCAACCTTTTTCATTTTTCTTGGCGGCGGGGTGGCTGTGGAATCAAGGACTTGCCGCTTTGGTGTCAAAAAGTCCGTTTGCGGGTGTTGACGCGGCTGGCGGGCTTCGCTATAGTTTGCCTCCTCAGCTGACGCCGCAAACGAAACGCGACGCAGCACTGCTCTTTAACAGAACGAATAACCGATAGGTGTAAGTGTCTGGCTTAGCCAAATACTTGCACTGTCAAGATTCTGAGAAACGA
>NZ_RBID01000020.1 GCF_003633895.1 Vogesella indigofera | reverse complement strand
TGCAGGCTGGATTGCAGGCGGGCACCATCCAGCCCCTGCTCGATCGCGGTCTCGTCGCCGCTGTGGCCGGTGGCCACCGGCTGGTAGTCGTAAGTGGTCAGCGCCACGCTGCCCGGCACGATCTGCCGGGCGCCGTCCCAGCGGGTGAGGCCGTCCTCCTCTTCCGTCGCATCGCTGCGGTGGAAACGCACGCGGTCAAGGTTGGCTGCCGGCAGGCTGTACGGATCGTCGAAGGCCAGCAGCTTGACCTGCGGGATATTCCCTCGCGACGCTGCGCTACCTCGCTCAGTCACACCACCCAGGTGCTCGTAGCGCCAGCTGAGACCTTCCTCGCGCAGCAGGCGGCAGATGAAGTCGTGGTCGGATTCGCGGTACTGCAGGCAGTAGCTGCGACTGGGCAGCGGGCCGGTAAGCATGAAGTCCAGCCCCTGCACCGCGGCGAACGGCGGGTTGGCCGCCGCGTGCTCGGCGAAAATCTGCCGCACGATGGCGTCCACCGACAAATCCTGGAACACGCGCGAGGTCTGGCGCAGGCGCAGCAGCGCAAACGGCGGTTCGATGGTGAGTGCGTAGCGAGCAAAGCCACCATCGCTGCCCAGTGTCTCGGCGGCGCTGACCACGCCGCAGCGCAGCGATTCGCGGCCGTCGGCGCCGGCAATGCCGAGCCGCACCGGCAGGCCGAGCAGCGATTTCAACTCGATGCCGTCGTCCGGCGCCAGGCACTCGACGCGGAAGCGGTAATCGCCGGCCAGCGCCTCGTCGCCGGACAAGGCCAGCGGCAACAGCGTCTCGCCCCAGCGGCTGCCGTCACCCAGTTGCAGGCTGAGCAGGCGCTGGTCCTGATTGAAGGCGGAGGCGAAGCTGGCGAGCAGGTCGGGGAGGTTCATGGCAGCGGCTCCGGAGCGGGACAAAGCCACGAATTATGCCAAAGAGTTACGCACTTGTCGTTAATGCCGAACGGATAACAGCCGGAGCGTGGTCCACTTTCCGCCATGTTGCTTGCCGTCGACAAGAAGGCCGGCAGCTTGCGCCAGTACTGCTGCGCGGGATCGGGGGCGGGCCGCACCATAAAAAAAGCGGGCCAGCGGCCCGCTCAAACACCCTCAAACATTGCCCGTTACGCCACCGCACCCTTGCCGGTGTGCGGTAACGCCTCGAACGCCTGCCGCAGTTCCGCCAGCTTGCCGCGGGCGCTGGCGAGGCCGGCGTCCTTGACATGGCCGAAGCCGCGAATGCCTTCGTACTGCTTGACCATCTCGGTGGCGGTGACCAGGTTGGCCGCGGTAAGCTTGCCGCACAGCTCGTCCACCAGCGTCTCGAACTCGACGATCAGCTGTCGCTCCAGCTTGCGGTCGGCCTGGTAGCCGAAAACATCCAGCGCGGTGCCGCGCAGCCGCTTGCCGTGGGCGATGATGGCCATTGCCTTCAGTGCCCACTGGCCGAGATTGATCTTGCGCGGCTGGTGGCCGGTCATCCAGCTGGCGCCGAAGTGGAAGGTCAGCTTCAGGTCGCCGTCGAACTGCGCCGCCAGCTCGCGCTGGAACACGCCGTCGCTGTACAGCCGCGCCACTTCGTACTCGTCCTTGTAGGCCAGCAGGTGGTAGTAGTTCTTCGCCACCGCCAGTGCCAGCGCGCTGCTGCCGGGACGGGCCTGCTCTTCGGCGGCCTGCACCCTGGCCACCAGCGCCTTGTAGCGCTCGGCCAGTTTTTCGTCCTGGTAGGCGACCAGTTCCTTGCTGCGATGGTGCAGCACGCCGTCCACCGTTTCACGTGGAACGAATTGCACCACCGCCGACGGCGACACCAGCGTTTCCACGCGCTGCAGGTCGTGCGCGGCGTGGCGGCCCCAGGTAAAGGCATCCTGGTTGAACTTCACCGCGGCGCCGTTCAGCTCGACGGCGGCCATGATCGCTTCCAGCGACACCGGCACCAGCCCCTGCTGCCAGGCATAGCCGAGCATGAACATGTTGGCGGCAATGCCGTCGCCCATCAGCGCGGTGGCGATGCGGGTGGCGTTGACCTCGGCAAAGTGGCTGCCGCCGACCGATTCGATGATCGCGTCCTTCATCGCCCGCGCCGGGAAACGCACGTCCGGGTTCTTCAGGAAGGCGCTGGTCGGCGATTCGTAGCTGTTGACCACCACGTGGCTGAAGCCCTCGCGCATCTTGGCCAGTGCTTCCTCGGCGGCGGTGACCACCAGGTCGCAGCCCAGCACCAGGTTGGCGTCGCCGGCGGCGATACGCACCGCGTGCAGCTTGTCCTGGCTGTCGGCGATGCGCACGTGCGACCACACCGAGCCACCTTTCTGCGCGAGGCCGGCCATGTCCAGCACGGTGATGCCCTTGTTGTCGAGGTGGGCGGCCATCGCCAGCACCTGGCCGATGGTGACCACACCGGTACCGCCGACGCCGGTAATCATGATGCCGTACGGCTCGTGCAGTGCCGGCAGCTTCGGATCCGGCAGCGTGCTCATGCTGTCAAGGCCGGCCTTGTTGCCGCCGGAGGACTTTTTCAGCTTGGCGCCGGAGACGCTGACAAAGCTGGGGCAGAAGCCCTCGACGCAGCTGTAGTCCTTGTTGCAGCTGCTCTGGTCGATCTTGCGCTTGCGGCCGAGCGCGGTTTCCACCGGCAGCACCGACAGGCAGCCGGATTTCTTGCCGCAGTCGCCACAGCCCTCGCACACGCGCTCGTTGATGAAGATGCGGCGGTCCGGGTCGGGGAATTCGCCACGTTTGCGGCGGCGGCGCTTCTCGGCGGCACAGGTCTGGTCGTGGATCAGGATGGTGACGCCTTCCAGCTCGCGCAGCTCTTTCTGGATGCGGTCCAGCTCGCGGCGGTGGAACACTTCCACCCCCGGCGCCAGGCCTTCCTTCAGTCCGTGCGCGGTGCGGTACTTGTCCGGGTCGTCACTGGTGATCACGATGCGGCCAACCCCTTCGGCGTGCACCTGGCGGGTGATCATCGGCACGTCCAGATAACCGTCGACGTGCTGGCCGCCGGTCATCGCCACCGCGTCGTTGTACAGGATCTTGTAGGTGATGTTGACCTTGCCGGCCACCGCGGCGCGGATCGCCAGCAGGCCGGAGTGGAAGTAGGTGCCGTCACCGAGGTTGGTGAAGATGTGCTTGGTGGTGGTGAACGGCGCCTGGCCCAGCCAGGTGATGCCTTCGCCGCCCATCTGGGTGAAGGTCTTGGTGCTGTCGCCCTCGATCCAGTGCGCCATGTAGTGGCAGCCGATGCCGGCCACCGCGCGGCTGCCTTCCGGCACCTTGGTCGACGTGTTGTGCGGACAGCCGGAGCAGTAGTGCGGGATGCGGTTGATCGCCTCGCGCGGCTGCACCAGCTGCGCTTCCTTGTCGTCGTAGAACTTCAGGCGGTCGTGGATCACCGGGCTGTCGAAGATGTTGGCCAGCCGGCTGGCGATGGCGCGCGCGATCATCGCCGGGGTCAGCTCGCCGGCGGCCGGCAGCAGCCAGTCGCCGTGCGGCAGCGCCCATTCGCCTTTTTCGGCGAACTTGCCCACCACGCGCGGGCGCACGTCGTCGCGCCAGTTGTACAGCTGTTCCTTGAGCTGGTATTCGATGATCTGGCGTTTTTCCTCGATCACCAGGATCTCGTCCAGGCCCTGCGCGAATTCGCGCACGCCTTCCGGCTCCAGCGGCCACACCATGCCCACCTTGAAGATGCGCAGGCCGATGTCGGCGGCCAGCGCCTCGTCGATGCCGAGGTCGTCCAGCGCCTGCATCACGTCGAGATAGGACTTGCCACAGGTGATGATGCCGAGGCGCGCCTTCGGCGAATCCAGCGTCACGTGGTTGAGCTTGTTGACGCGGGCGTAGGCCAGCGCCGCGTACAGGCGGTGGTGCAGCACGCGCTTTTCCTGCGCCAGCGGGGTGTCCGGCCAGCGGATGGACAGGCCGTCGGCCGGCAGCGGGAAGTCGTCGGGGATCACGCAGTTGACGCGATCCGGGCTGATGTCGACCACCGCCGAGCTTTCGATGGTATCGGTGATCGCCTTGATCGACACCCAGCAGCCGGAGTAGCGGCTCATCGCCCAGCCGTGCAGGCCGTAGTCGATCACCTCCTGCACGCCGGACGGCGACAGCACCGGGATCATGCTGGCGGCGAGGATGTGGTCGGACTGGTGCGGGAAGGTGGAGGATTTGGCGGCGTGGTCGTCGCCGCAGATCAGCAGCACGCCGCCGTGCTTGCTGGTACCGGCCACGTTGCCGTGCTTGATCACGTCGCCGGAGCGGTCCACGCCGGGGCCCTTGCCGTACCACAGCGCGTACACGCCTTCGTACTTGGCGCCGTCGAACATGTTGACCTGCTGCGTGCCCCATACCGCGGTGGCGGCCAGGTCTTCGTTGAGACCGGGGTGAAACACCACATTGTGTGCCTTGAGGTATTTCTCCGCCTTCTGCATGGTCTGGTCGACGTTGCCCAGCGGCGAGCCGCGGTAGCCGGTAACGTAGCCGGCGGTATTGAGGCCGGCGGCGCGGTCGCGCTCCTGCTGCATCATCGGCAGGCGCACCAGCGCCTGGATGCCGTTCAGCAATACCTGTCCGGTAGCTGCCGTGTATTTGTCTTCCAGTGCGACATGGCGAATCGACATGGTTTCTCCTCCATCATTCTCTGTGCTTGTGGCAACGGGGCGAGGCCGGCCTTGTGAGCGGCGCTTGCTGGCAATCTCTATCTCTAGTTGTAGCGCCTGTGGCGTCTTTTTGTGGCCGTGCCCGGCGCGCGCAGGTGGCGGCCGGACTACTGGGCGCAGACTAGGTGACGTAAACGTAAACGTCAACATAATTGTCGTTTCGCCGCGACAGCTGCGGCTTATGTGCCAGTGCAGCATGCGCGGCCGGCCGCGGCGGCAGAACACAGCGTTCCGCCCCCGCCATTGAGTAGACAGTCGGCGGGCGGTAGAGTGCACCCTTGACCCTGCCGCTACCGGCCACAAGCCGGCCTGCGGCCAACCTTTGCGGTGCCTCCCATGTCTACCTCCCGTCAGGAAACCTCGCGCGGCGTGCTGTATGCCGTCGGTGCCTTTTTCATCTGGGGCCTGTTCCCGCTGTACTGGAAGCCGCTGCACGACGTGCCGGCCTTGCAGATCCTGTGCCACCGCATCGTGTGGTCAGCCGTGTTCGTGGCGCTGATCCTGCTGCTGCAGCGCAACTGGGGCTGGCTGCTCGCCGCACTGCGCGATCCGCGGCGGGTGGCGATCTTTGCGGTATCGTCGCTGATGCTGTCGCTGAACTGGCTGATCTATATCTGGGCGGTCAACGAAGGCCGCGTGGTGGAGGCCAGCCTCGGCTACTTCATCAATCCGCTGGTCAACGTGCTGCTGGGACGGCTGTTTCTCGGCGAGCGGCTGACGCGGCCGCAGGCCGCCGCCGTTGCCTTCGCGACACTGGGGGTGGGCTGGCTGACGCTGACCGCCGGCAGCCCGCCATGGATTTCACTGAGTCTGGCCGGCAGCTTCGGCATTTACGGCCTGCTGCGCAAAAAGGCGACGCTGCCCTCGCTGGAAGGCCTGGCGCTGGAGACCTTCCTGATGACGCCGCTGGCCGCCATCGCGTTGCTGTGGTTCAACTGGCAGGGGCAGGGTGCCTTTGGCCAGCAAGGCACCGCCACCGACCTGCTGCTGCTCGGCGCCGGGGTGGTGACGGCCATTCCGCTGCTGCTGTTCGCCAGCGGTGCGCGACGGCTGAAACTGGCCACCGTCGGCCTGATCCAGTACCTCGGCCCCACCATCCAGCTGTTGCTGGGGGTATGGCTGTATAACGAGCCGTTCGGCAACGACCGCGCCATCGGCTTCGCGCTGATCTGGAGCGCTCTGGCGCTGTACTCCGGCGCCGGGCTGCTCAGCTACTGGAAGCAACGCCGCCTGCAGCAGGCGTAAACCGGCGCACGGCAACCACATGCGGCCAACCCTGGTTCAGGGTTGGCCGCATTGCTTTTGGCAGCGCGCTTCACACAGTGTTCTGCCCACCGCGCTTGCCGCCACGGCCAGCCGGCAGTAGCGTGACAGGCGACAACGGAGGCTGACATGAGCATCACATTCGATACCGACAAGCAGCGGCTGGACCGCGACATGGTGTACCGCTACCTGAGCGGCGAATCCTACTGGGCGCGCGGCCTGCCGCGCGACATCTTCGAGCGCTCGCTGGACGGTGCGCTGTGCATCGGCGGCTACGACGAGCACGGCCGGCAGGTGGCGTTTGCGCGCGTGATCAGCGATTTCGCCACCTTCGCCTACCTTGGCGACGTGTTCGTGCTGGACAGCGTGCGCGGCCAGGGCGTGGGCAAGGCGCTGATGAGCTACATCCAGGCCCATCCGCTGCTGCAAAACCTGCGCCGCTTCATGCTGGCCACCGCTGACGCCCACGGCCTGTACGCGCAGTACGGCTTTGCCGCACTGGGCGCACCGCAGCGCATCATGGAAAAAGTGGAGCCGGACATCTACCAGCGCCTGGCCGGTGGGCACGCCCAGCCATGACGCACAAAACCTTCTGGGACGACCCGTACCGGTGCGAGCTGGCCACGCAGGTCGCCACGGTGGACGGCGCGCGCGTCACGCTGCAGGCCACCATCTTCTACGCCGAGAGCGGCGGCCAGGAGAGCGACAGCGGCAGCATCGCCGGCCTGCCGGTGCTGCAGGCGGAAAAACTTGGCCGCGACATCGTCTACACCCTGGCCGCCGGCCACGGCCTGCAAGCCGGCGATGCGGTGACGGTGCGCATCGACTGGCCACGGCGCTATCGTCTGATGCGGCTGCACTTCGCCGCCGAGCTGGTACTGGAAACCATCGGCCAGACGCTGGCCGGCGTGGAGAAAATCGGCGCCCACATCGGCGAACACAAGGCGCGCATCGACTTCGCGCTGCCGCAGCCGATCACCCCGCAGCTGCCGGCACTGCAGGCCCGCATCGATGCGCTGATTGCGGCCAACCTGCCCATTACCAGCGCGTTTGCCGATGCGGCGAGCGAGCGTCGCTACTGGGAAATCGCCGGCTACGGCCGCGTACCGTGCGGCGGCACCCACCTCCAGCGCACCGCAGAGGTTGGCCGCATCGCGCTGAAACGCAAGAACGTCGGCAAGGGCAAGGAGCGGGTGGAGATCACGCTGCGGGACGATGGATCGTCTCCCGGATAACGGCGGAAGGCGTGCGGTATCCCGTTGCCCGGACGGCCACCGGCGCCGCGCCGGCCAGCCCCCGGCGACGCAAAAAAAGCCGCCCGTGGCGGGCGGCTTGCCTGACTGACGGGGCCACTCACCCCGCCCGCGCCGGGCGCCGACTGCTGGCCAGCTGCACGCACAGCACGCTGGCCAGCACCGTCACCATGCCGATCAGCGTCCAGCCGTGCAGGCGCTGCCCCAACGCCACCCAGCCCAGGATCACCGCCGCCACCGGGCTGAGCAGGCCCAGCGCCGACACCGCCACCGGCGGCAGCAGGCGCAGGCCGCGGAACCACAGGCCGTAGGCCAGCAGCGCGCCCACCAGCGACAGATAGGCGTAGCCCGCCACGTTGGCCGCAGACAGCGCCGGCAGCGGCGGATCCAGCCACAGCGCCGCCGGCAGCAGCATCAGGCCACCCAGTGCCAGCTGCCAGCCGGTCAGCGCCAGCAAGGGCAGGCTGCTGCCCCAGCGCCGCGCCAGATACATCCCCAGCGCCATCACCACCGCGCCGCCGGCGGCGGCCAGCACACCGATGCTGTCCCAGCGCGCGTTGCCGGCGTTCAGCAGCACCGCCATGCCGGCAAGGCCGGCGCAGGCGGCCAGCAACACCAGCGGCCGCGGCGTCTGCCGCTCCAGCCCCCACAGCAGGCCCATCATCAGCAGCGGCTGGATCGCACCCAGCACCGCGGCGATGCCGCCGGGCAGGCGGTAGGCGGCGACAAACAGCAAGGCCTGGAAGGCACCGATATTCAGCAGCGACAGCAGCAGCAGCCGTGGCCATTCCTGGCGCTGCGGCAGGTGGCGCGTCCACAGCAACAGCAGCAGGCCGGCCGGCAGCACGCGCAGCACGCCGGCGCTGAACGGCAGGCCGGCCGGCAGCCATTGCGTGGTTACCAGATAGGTGGAACCCCAGATCAGCGGCACCACGGCGGTCAGCAGGGTATCGCGCCACAGGCGGGAAGCAGGCATCACGGATTTATCTCCCATTCAAGATATAATCAGCGTATCGCCAATTTATCTTCAACTCAAGATATTTATCTTGAACACGAGCTATCCGGAGCCGGCATGGACACACTGAACACCCCCGACGCCGTGGACGCCATCCGCGCGCAGTGGCAGCGCGAGCGGCCCGACCTCGACACCCGCGACATGGCGCTGATCGGCCGCCTGGCCCGCTGCGCCGGCCAGCTGCAAAAGCGGCTCAACGACACCTTCGGCCAGTACGGCATCTGCAACTGGGAATTCGACGTGCTGGCCACGCTGCGCCGCAGCGGCGCGCCGTACTGCCTGGCACCCACCGCGCTGTTCTCCAGCCTGATGCTGTCCTCCGGCACCATGACGCGGCAGCTGCAACTGCTGGCCGAGCGCGGGCTGGTGGAGCGGCTGCCCAACCCGGCCGACGCGCGCAGCCTGCTGGTGCGGCTGACCCCGGACGGGCTGGCGCTGGTCGAGGCGGCGCTGGACGCCCACGTCGCCAATATGGCGGCCATCCTCGCCCCGCTGCCCGCCGAACCCCATGCCGCGCTCGACACCGGCCTGCGCCAGTTGCTGGCGGTACTGGAAGCTCCCGCGCCCTGAGCAGCCGCGCTGCCATGCAGATCATCGGCCGGCCCGGAGCGTCCGCGCCGGCCAGACCATCCCATGCGTCAAAAACAATGCGGCCAACCTTGTCCAAGGTTGGCCGCAGCCTTTTGTCATAAATCTATTCAGCCCAAGCTGCGCTTCCCGTATCCTGTACGCCTGTTTCACAGCCGACTGCTCCAGGATCTTGCCGAATGAAAACCCTCGCCCCGTTGGCGGCGCTGATATCCGCCCTGCTGTTACCCGCCGCGCACGCCGCCCTCACCACGCCCCCCGCCCAGAGCGCCGAGCAGATCGCAGAGCAGGTCGCCGCCGAACAGGGCGATGCCAATGCCCAGTTCCGGCTGGGTGTCCGCTACGAAAAGGGCTCCGGCGTGCCACAGGATTTTGCCAAGGCGGCGACGTGGTATCGCCAGGCCGCCACGCAAGGGATGCCCGAGGCGCAAAACAACCTGGCCGTGCTGTATCTGAACGGCCAAGGCGTAAATCAGAACGATGCCGAGGCCCTCGCGTGGTTCCGCAAGGCAGCAACACAGGGGCAGGCCGAGGCGCAACTAAACCTTGGCGCGATGCTGATGAATGGCCAAGGCACTCCCAAAAATGACGACGAGGCGGTTGTCTGGACCCGCAAGGCGGCGGCACAGGGTCAGCTCATGGCCGACTACAACCTTGCCATAATGATGCGGGAAGGTCGGGGACTTCCGCAGGATGACGCCGCAGCCGTGGCCTTGTTCCGCAAGGTTGCCGAGCAGGGAGTGGCCATAGCGCAGAGTAATCTTGGTCTCATGTACAAGCTCGGGCGAGGGGTAGCGCAGGATTACCAGCTTGCGCTGAGCTGGTTGCGCAAAGGGGTAGCGCAGAAATCGGCGATGGCACAAGCCAACCTCGGCGTGCTGTACCTGGAAGGCAAGGGTGTAGCCCAAGACGATAACGAAGCCGTGGTCTGGTTCCGCCTGGCTGCAGAGCAGGGACTGGCGCCAGCGCAGAACGACCTGGGGATAATGCTACAGAACGGCCGTGGCATCGCACAGAACGACACGGACGCCGCGTTCTGGTTTCGCAAGGCCGCCGAGCAGGGCGATGCCAGCGCGCAGTACAACCTGGCATTCATGTACGACACTGGCCGGGGGCTCGCGCAAGATCATGCCGAGGCGGTGAGGTGGTATCTCAAAGCGGCAAAACAGGATTTTCCGCAGGCACAGTATGCGTTGGGCACCATGTTTCAGAATGGCACTGGCACCGCTCAAAGTGACAAGGAGGCCATCCTCTGGTTTCGCAAGGCAGCCGAGCAAGGTCACGCCTTTGCCCAGGCCAGTCTGGCCCGGATGTACCTGGATGGACAGGGGGCGGAAAGTGATCTTCGCGCTGCCGCTGACTGGTTCCAGAAAGCGGCAGACGCGGGTGACCCCTTTGCCGGGCAAGAACTCAAAGCGCTGTTCGAAAACGACTTTGGCCTGAGCCAGGATGACATCCTGGCTGCCGCACAACTGCGGCAGGCGGCGTCACAAGGCAATGCGGTCGCCCAGCGCAAGATCGGGCTGATGTATGAGGCCGGCAAGGGCGTGCCATCGAGTACCGACCGGGCCGTCGTCTGGTATCGCAAGGCGGCGCTGCAGGGCGACCAGATTGCCCAGTACCGCCTCGGCGTGATGTACGAACAAGGCTGGGGCGTACTGCGCGACTTGCAACAGGCGCGGCACTGGTACGGCAAGGCCGCGGAACAGGGCGACGCCCGCGCCCAGAACGCGCTGGCAGACATCTATAACAATGCCCGCGGAGTCGCCGTCGATTCAACGGTTGCGGCGACCTGGTACCGCAAGGCCGCCGAACAGGGCCTGCCCCAGGCGCAGTTCAATCTCGGCCGCATGTACGAGAAGGCCTGGGGGGTTGAGCAGGACGTGGCTCAGGCTCTGGCCTGGTACCGGAAAGCCGCCGACAAGGGCGTGCCGGACGCCCAGTACCGGCTGGGCCTGTTTTACCAGGACGGAATCGGGGTAGCCAAGGACGAAGCGCTGGCGCTGGGCTGGTTCCGCAAGGCGGCGGAGCAGGATCTACCGGAAGCCAAAGCCAAGCTGGAATAAGCTGCCCTCCCTTCCTGCAACCGTTGCGGCCAACCTTTTGTCATAAAATTATTCAGCCCAACCAGCGCTTCCCGTATCCTGTACACCTGTTTCACTGCCAACTGCTTCAGGATTTTGCCGAATGAAACCCCTCGCCACGCTGGCGACGCTGATGTCCGCCCTGCTGTTACCCACCGCCGCGCACGCCGCCCTCACCACGCCCCCGGCCCAGAGCACCGAACAGATCGCCGAGCAGGTCGCAGCCGAACAGGGTAACGCCAGAGCCCAGTTCAATATCGCGTGGCGCTATCAGCAGGGCGACGGGGTGGCGCAAGACTTTGCCCAAGCCGTGTTGTGGTATCGCAAGGCCGCCGAGCAGGGCCTGGCGGAAGCCCAGTTCAACCTCGCCCAGCTCTATCTCTCCGGACAGGGGACAGCACAGGATACCGCTGCCGCTTTCGCCCTGCTGCGCAAGGCCGCCAAACAAGGCTCCACCAAAGCGATGGGCACTCTCGGCATCCAGCTGCTGCAGCACCACGAAGAGCCGCAAGGTTATACAGAGGCTTTTGACTGGCTCCAGAAGGGCGCACGACAAGGAGACGCCGACTGCCAGTACTACCTGGGCTATGTGTACCAACACGGGCTGGGCATCAAGGATCCGGCCCAGGCGCTGGCGTGGTATCGCAAGGCCGCCGAGCAGGGCCAGGCGCAAGCGCAGAATGAGCTAGGCTCCGCATACCAGTATGGACAACTGGTGGCCATGGATTTTGCCGAAGCCGAACGCTGGTACAGCAAAGCCGCGGCACAAGGCCATCCGGAGGCAAAACTCAATCTGCACTACCTATTCCTCAGTTCCAATGGCCTCAGCAGGGAAACCATCCTGGCCGCCCATCAGTACCGGCAGGCTGCACAGCAAGGCGATGCCAACGCCCAGTATCTGACGGGCCTGATGCACGAGTCGGGCAAGGGTTTGCCAAGCGATATCCATCAGGCGGCCGGGTGGTACCGCAAGGCAGCGGAACAGGGTATGGCAGCCGCCCAATACAAACTGGGCCTGCAGTACAAAAACGGCCAGGGCGTCACCCAGAGTTTCAGCGACGCGGCAACGTGGTTGCGCAAGGCTGCCGAACAGGGTTTGGCCACGGCACAGGACAGCCTCGGGCAGATGTACCAGTACGGCCTGGGCGTGGACCAGAATGCCACCGAGGCCGTGACGTGGTACCGCAAGGCCGCCGAGCAAGGGCTGGCATCGGCGCAGACCCATCTGGGCGAAATGCTGCAGCATGGCCGCGGGGTCGACATGGATTTCGCCGCCGCCGAAAGCTGGTTCCTCAAGGCTGCGGCGCAAGGCGATACCCATGCCAAATGGCGCCTGAACGGCCTGTTCGAGAACCACGTAGGCCTCAGCCGGCAGGATCTGCTGACGGCAAGCCGGCAACAGCAGGCCGCGCAAACAGGGGATGCCAGGGCGCAACGCCTGCTGAGGCAGTTGTACGAGAGCGGCAAGGGTCGACCGCGCGATGATGCCCAGGCCGCGGCCTGGTACCGCAAGGCCGCGGAGCAGGGCGACCGCGTCGCCCGCAACAATCTGGGCAAACTCTACGCCGAAGGACGCGGCGTCCCCTACGACTGGTCCCGGGACGTGCACTGGTACCAGCTGGCGGCCGGGCAGGGCTATGCGCCGGCGCAGAACAATCTGGGCAATATGTATCGCTACGGGCAGGGCGTTGCCATGAATGCGGAACAGGCGGTGCAGTGGTATCGCAAGGCAGCGGAACAGGGATTGAGCGACGCGCAGTTCAATCTGGCAACGATGTTGCTGAACGGTCAGGGCGTGCCTCGGGATGAACGCGAGGCCGACATCTGGTTTGACAAGGCAGCAAGGCGGCCTCCGCCGCAGCCTTGATCCCAATAAAAACTGCGGCCAACCTTGTCCAAGGTTGGCCGCATCGTTTCCGGGTATCCGCCGGTTTACTGGTTGGCGCGCACCCAGCGGTGCCAGTGGCCGAACAGCTCCGGGTCCAGCGCCGCGATCACCGAGCGCTTCCACAGCGTGTCCGTCCAGTAGTCATCGGTATTGAGGCTGGCGATGCGGCCGCCGGCTTCTTCCAGGATCACCGCGCCGGCGGCGTAGTCCCACAGCCGCTGGCCGCCGTGCAGGTACAGGTCGTAACGGCCGGCGGCGAGGAAGCACCAGTCCAGCGTGCTGGAGCCCATGCTGCGCTGGCTGCCGAACGGCGCCACGCTGTTCATGCGCGCCGCCAGCTTGCCGGAGCGCAGGTACTTGATCTCCACCGCGGCGATGGCGTCGCCCATGCTGTTGCGCGTGGTCTTCAGCGGCAGGCGGTTGCCGTTGAGGTAGGCGCCCTTGCCGCGCCGCGCGTAGAACATCTCGTCGGCCACCGGGTTGTAGATCACCCCCAGCTCGCTGATGCCGTTCACCATCAGCGCCACCGAGATGGCGAAGTAGGGCAGGCCGTTGACGAAGTTGGTGGTGCCGTCGATGGGATCGACCACCCACAGCCCGTCCGGATTGGCCGCCCACAGCGCGTCCTGTTCCTCGCGCGTCATTTCCTCGCCCAGCACCGGGTGCGGCAGGATCAGCGGCAGGTCGCGCTGCAGTGCCTGCTGGCAGCCAAGATCGGCCTCGGTAAACAGCGAACCGTCGTCCTTGCGCGTCTTGCCGACGCGCAAAAAGCGCGGCATGACCTCGGTCTGGGCCACGTTACGAACGGTACGGATGACCTCGTCGACCACCTGCATGCGCTTCTCCTGGCGCGTCCGCCGGTCAGCGGACGGGTTAACACGGTTGGCAGGCCGGTGGGCCCGCACCTCAAGCCGTCCCCGCGGGGGCGAATTGAAAACAGTGGTTGTTGCAATTGCAGCAAAACAAGCAAAATACCGCCATCACCACAGACTTTCAACACACCATGCCCAGGTTTTTTGTTGCCACACCCCTCGCCGGCCTGCGTTCGCTGTCCCTTCCCGACCATGTCGTGCGCCATGTACAGGTATTGCGGCTGAAAGAAGGCGACGCCATCACCCTGTTCGACGGCCGTGGCGGCGAGTACCAGGCCACGCTCACCGCCATCGCCAAGCGCGATGCCGACTGCGACATCAGCCGCTTCGACGACAGCAGCCGCGAGTCGCCGCTGTGGCTGGGACTGGCGCAGGCGATCTCCAGCGGCGACCGCATGGAGTTCACGCTGCAGAAGGGGGTGGAGATGGGCGTCAGCGTGTTCCAGCCGCTGATGACCGAGCGCAGCATCGTCAAGCTGGCCGGCGACCGCGCCGACAAGCGCCTCGCACGCTGGCAGGAGATCATCGTCTCCGCCTGCGAGCAGTGCGGGCGCAATACCATCCCCGAGGTGCTGCCTATCCTGACGCTGAAACAGTGGCTGGCGGCGAAGCCGGACGGCGACGCGCACCTGGTGCTGTCGCCGCTGGGTACGCAGCGGCTGGCCGATATCGCGCAGGCGCCGGCACGCGCGTGGCTGATGGCGGGGCCGGAAGGCGGGCTGTCGGCGGCGGAAGAAGCGGCGGCGATCGGCGGCGGCTGGACGCCGCTCAAGCTCGGCCCGCGCATCCTGCGCACCGAAACCGCGGCGCTGGCGGCGGCGGCGGCGATGCAGACGGTGTGGGGCGACTACGGCGCCTGAGACCGCGCCCGGCCGTTAAGAGCCGCGAACAAACCCCCTGATCCTGCGTTGCGCCTCCTTGCCGTACGACGTGTACTGTCTGCATCGGCACGCCTTGGCTCAGCTGCTCTGCGAGGTTTTGTTCGCGGCGCTAAAGCGATGCGGCCAACCTTGGCCGCAACCCCCTCGCCCGAATCCTTCCCCAAAAAGCAAAACGGTGGCTGCATGCCACCGTTTTGCTTGTCTGTCACTCGCCGCTCAGTGCCCGCTGCGGCGGTAGATCAGGCGCCGGTCAAACAGCGCCTCGTACTGGCTGAGGCGGAACTGGCCCTCTTCCGGCACCGCGCGGTCGTAGTTGTAGCGCTGGCCCTGGTATTCGATCCACGCCACGATCGGCAGGCCGAGATAGCTGCCGACCGTTTCCGGCGACTTGGTCACCTCGCTGTCGGCCAGCAGCAGGCCGACGCGCTCCTGCGTCACCACCGCGTCCTGCTCGTCGCCGACCACCGTCGCCAGCGGTTTCAGCGGGATGCCGCGCCGGCGCAGCTGCCGCGCGTGCCACAGCATCAGCCAACGCACCATCAGCGTCGGCAGCAGCACCGGGTGCACCTGCTTGCTGTCGTCGAACATGCACTTCACTTCAAAACGGTTGCCGCATTGCGGGCATTCGGCGCGTGCCAGGATGAACACGCGGTCGACCACCAGCAGCGCCACGCCGTGCATGGCCGGCGATTTGACCAGTTTCTTGCAGTGCGGGCAGTGCTTGGCAAAGCTGCTGACCTTGACGCCGCTGGGGAACACCTGCGGCAGGAATCGATCAAGTCGATCGGGCTTGAGCATACTCGTCACGCTCCGGTGTATCAGGTAAAGCGCGATTATAACGCCGCGACGCGCAGCTGCTGCGTCAGACTGTGCGCCTCGCCGGCGGCCAGCACCCGCGCGTCGGCGCCGGCATTGGCCGCCTCCAGGCACAGGAAATGCTGCCAGCCGTCGGCGGGCAGATCGCCAAGCTTGGCCGCACCCTGCTGCCACGGCGTCCACACCACGGTGCTGGCGCTGCCGCTGCTGGACAGCTGCAGCCGGCGCTGCCAGCCGGCATCGTCCAGTTGCAGCGGCGCGGCGCTGGCCACGACCGCATCGGTGGCCGCCTGCGGCGTCCAGTCGCCGTCCGGCCAGCTCTTGAACCGGCCGTCGAGCTTGTCATGGTACGGCGCCTGCGCCAGGCCCTGCAGGCGCAGCTGGCGGATATTGCTGACCGCGACATAGCTGTGCAGCGCCTGGCTCAGCGGCTGCGGCGTCTTGCCGAGGTTGCGCGTGGTCAGCGTCAGCGACAGCTGCTGCGGGGCCAGCAGCAGCGTCAGCGACGCCTGCAGCTCGCCCTCGCGCGGGCCGTTGAGGCTGAGGTGGAAGCCGTCGTCACTGCGCACCACCGCGTTCACCGTCCACAGCGCGGTGCGCGCCACGCCGTGCTGCGGGCGGCTGCTGTCGCCGGGGTGGGGGCCGAACCACGGCCAGCACAGCGGGATGCCGCCGCGGATGGCCTTGCCCGGCTGCAGCTGCGCCTGCGGCGACAGGTACAGCAGCGGCTGGCCGCCGGCGGGGATGAAATCGAGCAGCTGGCCGCCGTACAGGCTGAACACGGCGCTGAAATCCGGGTGGCTGAAGGCGAGGCCGGGCATGCCGGGGGCCAGTTCGATGGCACGCACGCCGGCGGGCAGCAGGTCGGGGTGGACAGGGTGGGTCATGATGACATCCTTGCAGGCGTAGTAGCGGTGTGACGGCTACAATGCAACAGTTTCTGCCGGCTTGCCAAGCGCGCCATGCCGCCGGCGTTCCGCGTTCCAACCCCATAAGGAGTGATGCCGTGAATTCACGCTGGATCGACATTCAAACCGCACAAGGCGAAACCTTCTCCGGCTACCTGACGCTACCGCCGACCGGCAGCGGCCCCGGCATCGTGCTGGTGCAGGAGATCTGGGGCGTCAACGAACACATCCGCGCCGTGGCCGAGCAGTACGCACTGGACGGCTACGTGGTGCTGGCGCCGGACGTGTTCTGGCGGCTGAGCCCGCGCGTGGACCTCGCCTACGACGACGCCGGCAGCCAGCAGGCCTTCGGCTACTACCAGCGGGTGGATACCGCGCTGGCGGCCAGCGACGTGGCGGCGGCGGTGGCCACGCTGCGCGCCCTGCCGCAAGTCAGCGGCAAGGTGGCGACGCTGGGCTTCTGTCTGGGCGGCCAGCTGGCCTATCGCGCCGCGGCGCTGAGCCAGGCCGATGCCGCGGTGTGCTACTACGGCGGCGGCATCCAGCAGCACCTGGACGTGGCCGCCGACATCGGCATGCCTATCCTGTTCCACTACGCGGCACAGGACGGCCACATCAGCCAGGACATGGTGGCGGCGGTGAAGGCGGCGTTTGCCGGCAAGCCGAACGCGGTGTTCCACGACTACGCCGGTGTCGATCACGGCTTCAACTGCTGGGGCCGGCCGATGTACGACCAGCGCGCCGCGGCGCTGGCGCACGGCCGCAGCCTGCAATTTCTCGCCGCCCACCTCGACTGAGGCACCACGCGCGGTCGCCCGCCGGCGGCCGCGCCTTTTTCCGTCCGTTTCAGCTTACAATCGCCGCATGAGCACGCCCAAACCCGCCTCCAAGCCGCACTACCTGCGCATCCGCGATTTCATTCTAGACGGTATCAAGAGCCGCAGCTTCGCCCCCGGTGCCAAGATTCCGCCCGAGGTCGAGCTGGCGAAGCAGTTCGGCGTGTCGCGCATGACCGTCAACAAGGCGATCCGCGATCTGGCCGAGGCCGGCGTGCTGCTGCGCTACGCCGGCGACGGCACCTACGTCGCCGAACGCAAGGCGGAATCGCCGCTGCTCGACGTCAACAACATCGCCGAGGAGATCGCCAGCCGCGGCCACGCCTACCGCGCCGAGGTGCACTTCGTGCGCGAGGAAGCCGCCAGCGAGGAAGTGGCGCTGCGACTGGCGCTGGGCGTCGGCATGCCGGTGTTCCACTCGCTGATCGTGCACTTCGAGGACGACACCCCGATCCAGCTCGAAGACCGCTACATCAATCCGCAATGGGCGCCGGACTACCTGGCGCAGCAGTTCCAGCGCGAGACGCCGAACGCCTATCTGATGCGCGCCTGCCCGCTGACCGATGTCGAGCACACCGTCGAGGCGGTGCTGCCGGATGCGCAGGCGCAGAGCCTGCTCGGGCTGCAGGCCAGCGAGCCCTGCCTGCGCGTGCTGCGCCGCACCTGGTCCGGCAAGCACCTGGTCAGCTTCGCGCGGCTGCTGCACCCCGGCGCCGGCTACAAGCTGCGCTCGCAGACGCGGGTACGCAAATAGTAAATGTATATACATTTACGCAACAACCGGAAACAGGCCACGCCAGCGCGTGGCCTTTTGTTTTTATTGGCTTTTTTGCCAGATTGACGACCCGGCGCGTCGCGCACTGCCAACAATCCCGTCGCAGAAAAATCTTGACGCCCGCCTTGCGATCAACTAAATGTATATACAATTCATCGCAAAACAGCGGACACCACCATGAGCAGCAACAGCGACACCCTGTGGATCAACGCCCGTCTCGCCACCTTCGACGCGGCCAACCTTGCGCCCTACGGCGCGCTGGACGGTCACGCGCTGTGGCTGCGTGACGGCCGCATCCACGCAGTGCTGCCGCAAGAGCAGGCGCTGGCCGCCTTCGCCGGCGGCGGCGAGGTGCGCGACGCCAAGGGTGCCTGGATCACCCCCGGCTTCATCGACTGCCACACCCACCTGGTGTACGGCGGCAACCGTGCCGCGGAATGGGAAAAGCGCCTCACCGGCGTGCCTTACCAGCAGATCGCGGCCGAAGGCGGCGGCATCATCTCCACCGTGCGCGCCACCCGTGGCCTGGACGAGGACGAGCTGGCGCTCACCAGCCTGCCGCGGCTGAAGGCGCTGATGAAGGAAGGCGTCACCACCATCGAGATGAAGTCCGGCTACGGCCTGACGCTGGCCGACGAGCTGAAACAGCTGCGCGCCGCGCGCCGGCTGGAAGCGGCGCTGCCGTTGGAAGTGGCCACCACGCTGCTGTCGGCGCACGCGCTGCCGCCGGAATTCGCCGGCGATGCCGACGGCTACATCCGCCACGTGTGCGAGGTGATCATCCCCGCCGCCGCGCAGGAAGGGCTGGCCGAGGCGGTGGACGTGTTCTGCGAAGGCGTCGGCTTTTCGCCGGCGCAGACCCGCCAGGTGTTCGAGGCCGCCCGCGCGCATGGCCTGAAGGTGAAGGGTCACGTCGAGCAGCTGTCCAACCTGCATGGCGCCGCGCTGGTGGCCGAGTTCGGCGGCCTGTCCGCCGACCATATCGAATATCTGGACGACGCCGGCGTCGCTGCCTTGGCCAAGTCCGGCACCGTGGCCGTGCTGCTGCCCGGCGCCTACTACTTCCTGCGCGAGACGCAGAAACCGCCGGTGGACAAGCTGCGCGCCGCCGGTGTGGCGATGGCGGTGTCCACCGACCTGAACCCCGGCACCAGCCCGTTTGCCTCCATCCGGCTCGCGATGAACCAGGCCTGCGTGCTGTTCGGCCTGACGCCGGAAGAGGCACTGCGCGGCACCACCCGCCACGCGGCGCAGGCGCTGGGTCGCGGCGCCACGCACGGCCAGCTGGCCGCCGGCTTTGTCGCCGACCTGCTGCTGTGGGACATCGACCATCCGGCCGAGATCGTGTACGGCCTCGGCACCAACCCGCTGACCCGCCGCGTGTTCCGTGGCGTGGTGCAGCACGAGGGATAAACCATGACTATCGACATGAGCATGTGGACCGGCCGCATTGACGCCGCCGAAGGCGACGCGGCGCGCCGCTGGCACCAGGTGGTGCAGCCGCTGGCCGCCGGCGCCGCGCCCGGCATCGCCATCCTCGGCTTTGCCTGCGACGAAGGCGTGCGCCGCAACCAGGGCCGCACCGGCGCCGTGGCCGGCCCGCAGGCGCTGCGCAAGGCCCTGGCCAATCTGGCGTATCACCCGACGCTGCCACTGTACGACGCCGGCACCATCAGCTGCGACGACGGCGATCTGGACGCCGCGCACCAAAGGTTGGCCGCCCGCGTCAGCGCCATCGTCTACGCCGGCCACCTGCCGCTGGTGCTGGGCGGCGGCCACGAGACCGCCTTCGGCCACTGGCTGGGCCTCGCCGACGCGCATCAGGACAAGCGTATCGGCATCGTCAACTTCGACGCCCACTTCGACCTGCGCAGCGCAGCGGAAGCCACCAGCGGCACCCCGTTCGCGCAGATCGCCGCCGAGTGCGTGAAACGCGGCCAGCACTTCCGCTACCTGTGCCTGGGCGTCGCCGAAACCGCCAACACCCGCGCGCTGTTCGACGCTGCGGCCAACCTTGGCGCCGAGTGGCGGCTGGACAGCGACATGACCGCCTGGCAGCTGGCCGATGCCCGCCACCAGCTGGCCGAGTTCATCGACAGCGTCGACGCGGTGTACCTGACCATCGACCTCGACGTATTGCCGGCGGCGCAGATGCCGGCGGTGTCGGCCCCGGCCGGCTACGGCGTCGACATCAGCGTGGTGGAAGCGCTGGTCGGCAAGATCGCCAAGAGCGGCAAGCTGGTCGGTGCCGATCTGGTGGAATTCAACCCCAATTTTGACCAGGACAGCCACGGCGCCAAGGCCGCCGCGCGACTGGCGTGGTCGATCACGCGCCAACTGCGGCGCTGACAGCATTCCGCTGTGCGGCGCAAACCGGCGGCGGCTTACGTAGTGAACAACACCTGACAGAGCAAGACCCGATAGGAGCAACTCCCATGACTGACCCGCGTTTTGACGCTAGCCGCGTAATCCGTGCCCCGCACGGCACCGAACTGCACTGCAAGAACTGGATCGCCGAAGCGGCCTACCGCATGATCCAGAACAACCTGGACCCGGACGTCGCCGAGAACCCGCAGGCGCTGGTGGTGTACGGTGGCATCGGCCGTGCCGCGCGCAACTGGGAGTGCTACGACCAGATCCTGGCTTCGCTGAAAGACCTGAACGAAGACGAAACCCTGCTGGTGCAGTCCGGCAAGCCGGTCGGCGTGTTCAAGACCCACGCCAACGCCCCGCGCGTGCTGCTGGCCAACTCCAACCTGGTGCCGAAGTGGGCCAACTGGGAACACTTCAACGAGCTGGACCGCAAGGGCCTGTTCATGTACGGCCAGATGACCGCCGGCAGCTGGATCTACATCGGCAGCCAGGGCATCGTGCAAGGTACGTTTGAAACCTTCGTCGAAGCCGGCCGCCAGCACTACAACAACGACCTGTCGGGCAAGTGGATCCTCACCGCCGGCCTCGGCGGCATGGGTGGCGCACAGCCGCTGGCCGCCACCCTGGCCGGTGCCTGCTCGCTGAACATCGAATGCCAGCAGAGCAGCATCGACTTCCGCCTGCGTACCCGCTACGTGGACAAGCAGGCACGCGACATCGACCACGCGCTGGAACTGATCAAGGAACATACTTCCCGCAAGGAAGCCGTCTCCATCGCGCTGTTGGGCAACGCCGCCGAGGTGCTGCCGGAGCTGGTGAAACGCGCCCAGGCCGGCAGCATCAAGCCGGATCTGGTGACCGACCAGACCTCCGCCCACGACCTGATCAACGGCTACCTGCCGATCGGCTGGACGGTGGAACAGTGGAAAGACGCGCAGCGCCAGCCGGAACTGCACGCCCGCCTGACCGACGAAGCCGCACAGAGCTGCGCCGTGCACGTACAGGCGATGCTGGACTTCCAGGCGATGGGCATCCCGACCGTGGACTACGGCAACAATATCCGCCAGGTCGCGTTCGACAAGGGCGTGAAGAACGCCTTCGACTTCCCGGGCTTCGTGCCGGCCTACATCCGTCCGCTGTTCTGCGAAGGCAAGGGCCCGTTCCGCTGGGTGGCGCTGTCCGGCGATCCGGAAGACATCTACAAGACCGACGCCAAGATCAAGGAACTGTTCCCGGACAACAAGCACACCCACCGCTGGCTGGACATGGCGCGCGAGCGCATCAGCTTCCAGGGCCTGCCGGCGCGCATCTGCTGGCTGGGTCTGGGCGAGCGCCACCTGGCTGGTCTGGCCTTCAACGAAATGGTCAAGAACGGCGAGCTGAAGGCGCCGATCGTGATCGGCCGCGACCACCTGGACACCGGCTCGGTGGCCAGCCCGAACCGCGAAACCGAAGCGATGAAGGACGGCACCGACGCCGTGTCCGACTGGCCACTGCTGAACGCGCTGCTGAACACCGCCGGCGGCGCCAGCTGGGTATCGCTGCACCACGGTGGCGGCGTGGGCATGGGCTACTCGCAGCACTCCGGCATGGTGATCGTGGCTGACGGCACCGACGCCGCCGCCGAGCGCCTGGCGCGCGTGCTGGTGAACGACTGCGGCTCCGGCGTGATGCGCCACGCCGACGCCGGCTACGAGCAGGCGATTGCCGCCGCCAAGCGCTTCGGCCTCAAGCTGCCGATGATCAAGTAAATCCGCGTGCGGCCAGCCCACAAGGTTGGCCGCAGCACCGACACATCTGTCGCGGCCAAACTGCCGCCGCGCAAAGGAAGGACCATCATGACCACCATCACCATCACCCCGGGCAAGCTGACACTGGCCCAACTGCGCCTGATCGCCCGTGACGCCTCCGTGCAACTGGCGCTGGACCCGGCCGCCCACGCCGCCATCGACGCCTCCGCCGCCACCGTGGCGCGCGTACTGGCCGAGAACCGCACCGTGTACGGCATCAACACCGGTTTCGGCCTGCTGGCCAACACCAAGATCGCCGCGGACGAGCTGGAACTGCTGCAGCGCTCCATCGTGCTGTCGCACGCCGCCGGCATCGGCCAGCCGATGAAGGATTCCACCGTGCGCCTGATCATGGCGCTGAAGATCAACTCGCTGTCGCGCGGCTTCTCCGGCATCCGCCGTCTGGTGCTGGAAGCGATGATCACCCTGTTCAACAAGGGCATCTACCCGGTGATCCCGCAGAAGGGCTCCGTCGGCGCCTCCGGCGACCTGGCCCCGCTGTCGCACATGAGCGCGGTACTGATCGGCGAAGGCGAAGCCTTCGTGGGCGGTGAGCGCGTACACGGTGGCGACGCGATGCGCGCCGCCGGTCTGGAGCCGATCGTGCTGGCGCCGAAAGAGGGCCTCGCGCTGCTGAACGGCACCCAGGCCTCCACCGCTTTCGCACTGGAAGGCCTGTTCGCCGCCGAAGACCTGTACGTGGCCGCCTCCGTCGCCGGCGCCATGTCGGTGGAAGCCGCCCAGGGCAGCCGCACCCCGTTCGATGACCGCATCCACCAGGTACGCGGCCATAAAGGCCAGATCGACGCCGCCGCGCAATACCGCGCGCTGCTGGGCGCCGGCTCCGAGATCGCCGACTCGCACGCCAACTGCGGCAAGGTACAGGACCCGTACTCGCTGCGCTGCCAGCCGCAGGTGATGGGCGCCTGCCTGACCCAGATCCGCCAGTCCTCCGAAGTGCTGCTGGTGGAAGCCAACTCCGTTTCCGACAACCCGCTGGTATTCGCCGACGACAACGACATCCTGTCCGGCGGCAACTTCCACGCCGAGCCGGTCGCCTTCGCCGCCGACAACCTGGCGCTGGCGATTGCCGAAATCGGCTCGCTGTCCGAACGCCGCATGGCGCTCTTGATCGACAGCAACCTGTCCAAGCTGCCACCGTTCCTGGTCAACAATGGCGGCGTGAACTCCGGCTTCATGATCGCCCAGGTCACCGGCGCGGCACTGGCCTCCGAGAACAAGTCGCTGGCCCACCCGGCCTCCGTGGACAGCCTGCCGACCTCCGCCAACCAGGAAGACCACGTATCGATGGCCACCTTCGCCGGCCGCCGCCTGCGCGACATGGCCGACAACACCGCCGGCATCCTGGCCGTCGAGCTGCTGGCTGCCTGCCAGGGCGTGGACTTCCGCGCCCCGAACAAGGCCGCCGAAGCGCTGGAAAGCGCCAAGGCGATGCTGCGCGCCGAAGTGCCGTTCTACGACAAGGACCGCTACTTCGCGCCGGACATCGAAAAGGCCTGCGCACTGATCCAGCGCGCCGAGTACAACCGCTACGCCATCGACGGGCTGCTGCCGTCGCTGTAAGGGTGGGATGAGCTTGCGGCCAACGTTGGCCGCAGCGTGATGTGAACAAGGGCAAGCCTGATGAAGGCTTGCCCTTTTTTCATGGCACGATGATATGATGTTTGGGTTGCTGGCATGGAGCTGAGCGCAGTGAAGCCCAACCTACAAACTGATTTGTGCAAAAAAACCTAACTGCAAGGATCTTGTATGAAAAGAACTTGGTTTTTTTCTATATTCTTTGCTTTTGCTATATATGTTTTTTATCGAAATATAATTTATTTATTCAACTCTACACCTGATGACAATCACAACCCCTCTGAAATGAAAAAAATAGTGGGACGCTTGATTGGATTTGATGGAGTTGTTCATGAAAAGTTGAGAATTAAATTCACTTACGCAACAACCAGTAAACTTTGTGAAAAAGTTATTAATTGGCCAGTTATCGTGACTAGTCCAAGATTTTTTAGCCAAGAAAAATATATTGAAATAGGTGTTGGTAGAAGATTTTTATTTGAATTTTCCGATAGTCCCGCCGGGAGGGGACTTTGTGGTTGGAGATTGTACAGAATAGATTATTCTGTCAATTCTCATAGCAATACGCTTTGTTCAGGGACGGTTGCAGGTTTGAATGGATATAACAGCCACGACATAGGCAGTGAGCGATTTAATTTTAATGGCACTACGGAGACTTGTAAACCATTAGGAAAGCCTGATTTATTTTCAGATAAGGTAATTATTTTCGAGCTAGGAGAAACTTTGTTACACAAATCAGCGCATAGGTTAGGTTAGCGCAGCGAAGCCCAGTGTTCACCTAGTATGATGTTTAGGTGATAAAAGCTCGGAATATGTAAGGCACAGTCTGCTGGCTGTGCTGCGAGGTCCGGCGCTTACCGCGAAAACCAGCAAGGCTGGCGGCATGCTGAGATGCCACTTGGAAAGCTCACGTTGGAAAATTCTTACAAGAGAGATGATCATATGCACAGAAATGAAAATTTCATAGAATTTGCCAAACATGCTGAAATCGTTATATTTTTTCTGGCAGTTATAATCTTTCTTGTTTCTGGAGAGGTTTATTTTTTTTGGCTGAGTAGTGCTATTGCTGTGATTAGATGGGCTTCATTTAATAAAGTAATTTTTGAAAAATTAAAAACATCCACCAAATATGATATTTTATCAAAAGAAATTTTCATATTATATAATTTTATGGGGATTAATGTTTTAAAAAGCTGGAGTCATCGATATAAAATAGATGAAAAAATAGAGAAATCGAAAACTTTTGGCGAGGCGTTTGATGCCTGTTTTGATTCATTGTCTATTTTGTTCTGGTTGACAATAATGATAATGCCACATTTTTCAAATGGAGAAGCCAATTACAAAGCATATTACAATAGGCAATTAATGGAATTGTTATATTATATCATTGGCTTCCGCTTGATTTCTGTTATTTTTTTTAAAGTAATTTTCAAGGTTGGTTTTGTAAAATAAGCACGGTAGGTTGGGTTGAACGCAGCGAACCCCAACGTTCACCGAGGATGAATGACAAAGGTTGGCCGCAAACCGTCACGGGTTTGCGGCCAACCTTGTGTTGTCTAGAGTATCCGCTGCGCGGATGTTTTTATCTGCCGCTTTCCGCGCGGCGGCGGCTCCCTTTCTTTTGCTTCGCCAAAAAGAAAGGAAGCAAAGAAAAGGCGACCCGAAGGCGCCGGAATTCCCGCAAAAACGGTCACCAGCCCGGCGCCGCCCATACGCTGCGCTCAAAAGAGGGCGGCTTGTTTCCGGGCTGGCGGCCGTTTTTACGGCCGGCACCAACGGGAGCGGGGCGCGCCGGTTCGGCGGTAGCTGACGGGTCAACCCCGGCAAGTCGGTTTTGTAGTTCGTAGGTTGGGTTGAGCGCAGCGAAGCCCAACGTTCACCGCGTATGAATGACAAAGGTTGGCCGCAAGCCATCGCCGGCTTGCGGCCAACCTTTTTTGGGGCCGCTGAACCGCCGCCGTCAGACATGACAACGGCTCCCGCGGGAGCCGTTGCTTGTGGTTTGACGTGCCGGCGGGGTGTCAGTGCGCGGCGGGCTCGTCCTTGAACATCTGACGCAATTGCTCGCGCATTTCCGGTGTGTCCGGATAGCCGTGTACCGTGACCGCATGCTGTACGGCGGCGGCGAGCAGTTCGTCTTCACTGTCGGCTGCTATCGAGACGGTGCATTGTGGTGGGCTGCCGCTGTGTTCGCGGCAGTCGATGAGTTTCCTGGCCATGATGGCTCCTTCGCCCCTCGGGACGTGTCCGCCAGCCACTGGCGACACCCCGGCTGCAGAGATGGTTTTCTTCTTGTTGGTAACTGAGTTATAGCAGTTGCCCCTGCCCGCGCAGTTTGCCCGCGGCAAGCGGCCAACCTTGGCCGTCCGGGCAAAAACAACGCCAGCGTCGGGACGCTGGCGTTGTCGTTTTCGGCACTGGACGTCAGGCGGCCGTGCGGGATCAGGCCGGTTTCAGCTCGCCGGCCTGCAGCTCGGCCAGGTCCTGCTGGAATTGCTGGTAGCTGGCCGGCGAGAAGCGTACCGCCAGCACCAGCATGCCTAGGCTGGCGATGCTCATCAGCAGCCAGATGTAGGACAGGTCGTTGAACACGTCGCGCAGGCTGCCGGCAGTCAGCGGCACCAGACTGGCGATGATGAAGCCGCCGCCCTGGACGAAGGCGGTGAAGTTGCCGGCCAGCGTCGGGTCTTTCAGGTGATCCATGGCCACGATGATGGACAGCGGGAACAGGATGCCAATGCCGACGCCCAGCAGCGACACGGCAAAGTAGGGCGCCAGCAGCGGCGCCACGATCAGCAGCAGGAAGCCGGCCGCGACCAGCAGCAGCGAGGTCAGCAGCAGGCCGCGACGGTCGGGGAAGCGGCCGATGGCAAACGACAGCCACAGCGCTGTCAGCGCCTCGACGATGGTCAGCACCGACAGCAGCAGGCCGGCGGTCGCCTTGCCCAGGCCTAGGCCGATGTAGAACGGCGAGATCCACGCCATCGCCAGCATGAAGGCGCCGGTACCGATGCCGAAGAACAGCAGCAGCGACCAGCAACGGCCGATGCGCCAGAACGGCACGCTGCGCGTCGTGGCCTGCACGTTGCTGCGGCCTTCGTGCTGACTGCCAAGCGAGGCCAGCAGCCAGAACACGGTTGCCAGCGCCGCCGGCAGCGACCAGCTGGCCAGGGTGGACAGCCAGCCGAGCTGGTCTTCCAACCACGAGGCGGTGCCGGAGCCGATGGCGGCACCGGCGACGATGCCGGTGGAGTAGAGGGCGATCACGCTGCTGGTGCGTGCGCCGAAGTTGCGCTTGATGAAGCCCGGCAGCAGCGCCTGGATCACGGCAATGCCCAGTCCCACCAGCGCGGCGCTGAGGAACAGTCCGTTGCGGTCGTCCGCCCACAACCGCATCAGGCAGGCAACTGCGATGAGGGCACTGCCGGCGGTGATGCCGCCGCGCTCGCCCAGCGCCTGGCGGATGCGCGCGGCGTAGATGGCGCCCAGCCCCATCATCAGCACCGGGATGGTGGTCAGCAGGCTGATGCCGACCGATCTGACGCCGGCGTCGTGGCTGATGGACTGGATCAACGGGCCGATGGCGGCGATGGCCGGCCGCAGGTTAAGCGACAGCAGCAGGATGGCCAGCAGCAGCAGGACGCCTGCCGGCTTGGTGTGTTGAGTCATGACAATTCCTGTTTGAACGGTGGGTGGGGCGCCCGGCGGCACGGGGCCGCCGGGCAGGGTGAATCAATAGCGGTAGTCCGGGCGGCGCAGCAGCGCGGCCATGCGCGGCACGATCAGCGGCTGGTAGACCTGCTGCGGCCACTGCGCCGGCGCGACCGGCTGCAGATCGATCGACACCGCCCCGGCGGGGCATGACAGCTCCTGTTGCAGTAGCTGCACCAGCGATTGCTGAACGCGCTCCAGCGCGGCGGCGGAGAGCTCGGCCTGGAAGTAATGGATGACGACATGAGGCATGGGTACGCTCCCGTTCAAGCCAGTACGGCGGCTTGCATCGCGGCAATGCCTTCCGCTTTCAGCACCGCGTAGTGGCCGACGTCCAGGTCGTGCCAGCGGATGCGCAGCCCGGCCTGCTCGCCGTCGGCGATGAAGGACGGTCCGTCGCCGCGAGCCCGCCACACCGAGATCGGGCAGCACAAGGGCTTGTCGGCCAGTGCGATCTGGTAGTCCGGCGAGTAGGTCACGGCCACGACATTGGCAATGGCGTCGATCAGGGTGCGGTCGATCGCGGGGAATTTCTCCGCCGCAAAGCGGATGAAGGTCGCACGGCTGTCGACGCGCAGCAGGCAGTCCGCATTCAGGGCCGGGTCGATGTCGTGGGCGAACACCGACAGCAGAATGGTCAGGAACGCCGGGTTGGCGAACAGCTCGCGCTCGTCGCGGCTGACCGGTTCGGCATGGGACAGCCGGGGTGAGCCCGGCGCCAGCAACACCAGCTGGCTGACGGTTTCACCTTGCTGTTCCAGCTGGTAGGCCACCTCGTACGCGACCCGGGCGCCAAAGGAGTAGCCCCACAGCGCATAGGGCCCCTGCGGCTGCAGGCTGCGCAGCAGCTGCACATCCTCGCGCGCCATCGCCTCAATGCTGTCGAAAGCGGTTTCGCCGGCATTGATGCCGTGAGCCTGGATGCCATAGAAACGGCGCTCACCGGCCACGGCTTCGCCCAGCAGGCGCAGGTTCATCGGGTAGCCGCCCAGTCCCGGCCAGCAGAAGGTCGCGAGGGTGCCGTCGTGGCCGGCCAGTGCAACGGCGCGGCTGGCGGTTTGCATGTCGCCGCCACTGACCGCCTGCGCCAGCTTCTCGATGGTCGGCGCGCTGAAGAGCAGCTGGATCGGCACCTTGGCCGCAAACTGGCGGTTGATGGCACGGGCAATGGCCACCGCCTGGATCGAGTTGCCGCCCAGAGCGAAGAAGTCGTCCATCACCGAGACCTCTTCCAGCTGCAGGATGTGACACCAGATCTGGCTGATCGCCTGCTCTGTCGCGGTACGGGCGGCGACATGCGGCTGCTCCTGATCCGCCAGCTGGAAATCGGCACACTGTTTCAGCGCCTGCACATCCACCTTGCCCGAGGTGGTATGCGGCATCTGGTTGATGATGGCAATGCGTCCGGGAACCATGTAGTCCGGCAGGCTGTTGAGCAGGTCGGCACGAATCAGCTCGGCCGGACCTTTCATGTGCACCGCGTCTTCATCCATGCCCTGATGACTGAGCTGCGCCGCACTGACCTTGCCGAACAGGCAGAAGTAGCTTGGGCCGGACTCTCGGCCGGCATCGCCGACAATGTCGTTCAGGCGCAGGGCGGTGGCGAGGTTGTTGCCGCTCTTGGAGCTGTAGCCGGACGACATGGTGCCCACGCCGAGGCGGTTCATCTGTACCCGCTGCAGGCTGCGTCCCAGATCGAGGTATTGCCGCCACGGCGCCTGGCTCTGGCTGACGAAGGAGAGGCCGCCACTGGCGCGCTGGTAGACCTGCTGGTTGATGGCAATGACATGGCGCTGCTCGATCAGGTGGCCGGAGACCTTGTCCAGCCGACCCTGACGGTACAGGTAGTTACCGTCGGCCAGATCGTGGATCCGGCCTTGCTGGGCCTGGACGTAGATGTCGACGGCCAGGTCATCAATACGTTCGGCCAGCGCGACGATATCGTAACTGCCGAGGTAGTCGTGCTCCTCCGGGCAATCCAGCCGGGCCAGCACCTCCGGCGTATGCCGGCCCAGGCCCAGGCCGTAGCCGTAGCCCGGCAGCACATGATCCAGCATGCCCAGGATGTGGCCGCTTTCCATTTCCAGCACTTCCAGGATGTTGTTCTTGTAGACCTCGCGCACGGCGGGGATCTTGCCGACAAAGTGCAGCCGCAGGCAGGGTTCGGTCGCACTGCTGGCGGCCAGCAGGTACAGGCGATGCTGCAGCGGGTGGTAGTAGTAGTATCCGGCGGGCAAGTCGGCGACCTGGTTCAGCTCGATATACACCTGGGTGGCGTACAGCGCGCCGGGGGAGGCGTAGCCGAACTTGGGCAACAGCCGCTCTTCGCTGCTGAACTGTCCCAGATAGCGCAGCATTTCACCCAGCTTGCTCGCGTCCAGATCCGCCAGCCGGGCCGATGGCGCCGCTTCCGGCTGCGCCGCCAGCAGCTGCAGGATGTCGGTGGCGGCGACCGGGCCGCCGTGGAAAAAGCGGTACGTCTTGCGGGCGAACACGCGTTCGCGCTGGGCGGCGGTTTCCTGCTGCCCCGGCAGCGCGATCTGCTGTCTGCCCGCCAGGCTGGCGTCGCTGCGGAAGCCGCGCCCGGACAGCTGGGCCTTGATCTGATGACGGCTGGCCTTGGTCTGGTGATGCGACTCGGCCGCACCCTGATCCATCAGCTTGGCCTCGTTCGGGTTCAGCTCCACCGCACCGATCAGCTGGGCATGACCGCTGCGGGCGTTTTCCTTAATGAAGACGGCGGCCGATTTCACCCAGTCATGGTTTTCGATGGCGAGGCGGATTTCGTCCAACTCGATACGGTAGCCGCGGAACTTGACCTGATTGTCGGTGCGGCCGACAAAGTGCAGCACGCCGTCCGGATCGACCCGGACCAGGTCGCCGGTGCGGTACATCCTGACCTGCGGGGACGCCGCATCCAGCGGCAGCGAAAGGAATTTCTCCGCGGTCTGCTCGGCGCGGAACAGGTAGCCATTTGCCAGCTGGGCGCCGCCGATGAACAGCTCACCGGTCTGTCCCGCGGCCACCGGTGCCAGCTGCAGATCCAGCACCTGGTAATGCAGCCCGGCCACCGGCAGGCCGATCGGCGCGATCTCCCATTCCTGGTCCAGGCTGCGCTGGTCGATGCGATAGTGCGTGGCATTGATGGTGCATTCGGTCGGCCCGTACAGGTTGACCAGCCGGCAGTCCGGCAGGATTTGCAGCAGCTTGCTGGCCAGCTTGCGCGACAGCCCTTCGCCACCGCTGAACAGGCTGTGCAGGGTGTCGCAATCGGCAAAGGCGGGCAGCTCGCTCAAGGCTTGCAGCAGGGTCGGTACGCCTTGCAGCGTGGTAATGCCGTGTTGCTGGACCTGGCGGATCAGCGCCTCCGGGTCACGGTAGACGCCCGGTTGCCCCATGACCACGCGGGCACCGCAGCACATGCCCAGCAGCTCCCACTGCGCGGCGTCGAAGCTGACCGGCGTTTTCTGCAGGATGCGGTGACCCGGCAGCAGATAGCCTTCGTGCGTGAGCCACGCCAGTTGATTGGCAATGGCCTGCTGCGAGATGGCCACGCCTTTGGGCTTGCCGGTGGTGCCGGAAGTGTAGATCACGTACGCCAGGTCCTCGCCATCCTGCTCGAGCAGCTCGGTCAGCACCTGGTCGACCTCGGTAATGCTTGCCGGGGCGACATCGTCGATATTGAGTAGGCTGACGCCCGGCAACAGCACGCCAGCCAGGCGCTCGCGGCTGCGATTGTTGGTGAGCACCAGCTTGACCCTGGCATCGCTCACCATATAGCTCAGGCGGTCTTGCGGGTAGTCGGTTGCCAGCGGCAGGTACGCCGCCCCGGCAAACAGGATGCCCCACGTTGCCAGCGCCAGGTCGGCCGAGGCATCGATAAACAGGCCAAGGCAGTCGTTATAGCTCACCCCTTTGGCGCGTAGCGCCGCCGCAATGCCGACGGCGTGCAGCAGGGTGGTCTCGTAGCTGTATTCGGTTTCCTGATCGGCAATCGCAATTTCGTTTTTCCGGCTGTGTACCTGGGCCAGCAGCATGGCGGGCAGGGTGCGCAGATACGGACTGGTGTGGGTGTACGATGACTGGATATGTTGCTGCAGGAAGGCCTGCAAGGTATTCATCTGGGCTGACATATTGCTCTCTGTATGGATGTGGATCGCTTAGCGCTGCCAACAGGTGCCGTTAGCAACAGCTGAACAAACGGCCAAAGCCATCAAACTGGTCATCGATGCCGCTCATGCGAAGCGCATGCCAGTACAGCACCGTGTTGTTGGCAATCACGGGCTTGCCAGTCCACTGCTCGGCGGTATGGGCAAAGCTGGCCATCGGTACATTGGTGCCCACCTGCACGATCGCCTCGACCCCCGGCGCATTGGCCGTGTCTACCGCATTGCGCAGATCCTGCAGGCTGACCTCGGCGATGCGGGAGGGGCTTTGCCCGCCCAGATTGGCCAGCGCCACCACCTCATAGCCCTTGTCGACAAAGAACTGCGCGACCGCCTCGTTGCCAATGGCGGTGTAGGGGGAGATCAGGCCGATACGGCGCACACCACCCAGCCGGGCCAAGGCTTCTTCAATGGCGTCGGCACTGCAGGTGATGCCGACCCCGCCGGCCGTGTCCTGCAACTGCGCCAGCATCTGCGCGTGCGCCTCAACGCCGCGCCAGTAGGCATCGGGAGACACCGCGACGATGATGCGGTCGAGCTGGCAGTCCTGCAGGCTCTTGATCGCCGGCTCCGTGGCACGGCGCATCGCCTGGATCACGCTGTTGAAGCCGGGCTCGGCGACCAGCGACTGGTCCACTATCACCATCCGGCCCACATGGTTGGTCACCCCGTACGGCCGCATGTCGTCCATTTCCGGCTGGGCGGAAGTATTGGTCGACGGAATGACCACGCCGACGCGCAAACGGTGACCGAGAATTTTGTTGGCATTACTCATTTTTGATCTGTTTTGTCCTTGGCAAGCGATGGAAATCGCGGACCACCCAGAAAAAAATGTCATATGGGTTGACCGCAGCCGAGCGGCATCTTACATTAACTGGAACGATCATTCCAAATTTAATTACCCATTTTGAATTTCCCGGAATACCCGGTCACCAAGGACAACACAATGAACACGACAACCCCCACCATTGCCGTATTGGGCAGCGGCCTGATTGGCGCACCGGTCGCACGCAACCTGGCCAGCAAGGGCTTCAAGGTAAAGGTCTGGAACCGTACGGCAGCCAAGGCGCAGGCGCTGGTGCAGGACAATTTGCAGGCTTGCGCCAGCGTGGCCGAAGCCGTCCGTGATGCCGACTGCATCGTGACGGTGCTGAAAGACGGCGACAGTGTGGCCTCCGCCATGGCCGCCGGCAGCGGGCACTTCCGGCCCGGGGCCAAATGGCTGCAGCTCAGCACGGTGGGGATAGATGCCGCCGCCAGCCTGGCACAGCTGGCCAGCCAGCAGCAGCTGGTGTATTTCGATACGCCGGTACAGGGCACGCGCCAGCCGGCAGAGCAGGGCCAGCTGATCATTCTGGCCTCCGGCCCCCAGGCCGGACGGGAGGAGGTACAAACCGTCTTCGACGCCATTGGCAAGCGTACCCTGTGGGTGGCAGACGAGGCCGGCCAGGCCAGCCGCCTGAAACTGGCCCTGAACAACTGGGCCTTCACCCTGACCCACGGACTGGCAGAAAGCCTGGCGCTGGCCAAGGGACTGGGGGTCGATCCGGCTTTGGTCGTCGATGTCGTCAGCAACGGGCCGATGGACTGCGCCTATTTCCAGCTCAAGAGCGCGGCCATGCTGGCAGGCAACTACACGCCAAGCTTCAGCGTGGCCAATGCGGTAAAAGACAGCAGGCTGATCCTCGATGCGGCCAGCCAGGCCGGCCTGTACGCCGAAGTGGCCGGCGCGGGGCTGCACCGCTTCGAACGTGCCCTTGCCGCCGGGCATGGCGACAAGGACATGGCGGCCAGCTTTCTGGCACCCGACCTGCCAGCCTGAGCGGCAGCGTGCTAGGGAATGCCGCGCAGGTCGGCCAGGGTGTAGACACTGTCGGCATCAAAGGTGAACTGCACGGCAAACGGCTGGATACGTCGGTGCCACTCGCTGCCGGGAACCGGCGCCAGCCACAGCTGGCCGGCATCTCGCGCCAACTGGCAGACTTCGAACTCGGTAAAGTCAACGATGCGGCCAAAACGATGCGACAAGGCTTTGTAACCGGCCTCTTTCGCCGAGAAGATCAGCGTCGCCATCGTGCCCGCCGCCCGGCTTGGCAGGCAGGCACGATCCGCCGCGGTGCAACAAGCCGACACGATGTCGTCCAGCCGTTCTCCGGCCGCCAGCGGCTCGCAATCCACGCCCAGCCCGTCGGTCTGCGGACTCCATGCCGCGACCGCCGCAGCCAGGGTGGGGCTATGGGTAATGGATCCGGTAACACCAGCGGGCCACAGGGGCCGGCCGCTCGCATCGCGCCCAAGCACCGCCGCCGTCAGTGGCAAAGCGGCCAGCGCCTGCTCGGCACACAAGCGCCCGGCCAGAAAAGACAACTGCCGGGAGCGCACGCAACGCCCGGGAATGGCCGGGTGCAGGCTGGCGGGCACGATATCGCCCAGCAGCGCATCCAGCGCCGGCAAGGACAAGGCTGCGACCGAGCCGCCCGCCACCGGCAGCGGCCACGGGCGCCAGAGCGCGGCGACACTGGCGCCAGCATCGTCCGGCGGAGACAGCACGTGCCGCAGCGCCGACAGCAAGCCTGCCGGTACAACAGCGCCTGACATGATGTGATAGCCTTTCATGCTTGCAAATGCGGCACATAGTAACAGAGCACCAGCCGGCCACAGCGGCTCGTCCCTGGCCGGACGGCGCCGCGCCCGGCCACCCTTTCCTTCACCACCGACCATGCATACTGCCCACTTCCACCCCGATGACGCCGCCGACGCGGCGATGCACGTTTTCTGGCAAAAAGGCTATGCCGCCACCTCGATCCAGGATCTGGTGGACGGCACCGGCCTGTCGCGCAGCAGCCTGTACAACACCTTCGAAAGCAAGCACGGGCTGTTCCAGCATGCCTTGCGCCGTTATCACTGCCAGACTGCGGCCAACGTTGCGCTGCTGGCGGAAGACGGCCCTGCCATCGCCCGCGTGCGGGCGCTGCTGCAGCAAATCGCCGACGACGAGCTGGCCGGCGCAGCCTGTTGCGGCTGTCTGGTGGCCAATACCGCGCTGGAACTGGGCGGGCGCGACGGCACGGTGAACAGCCTGCTGCAGGAGCACTTCGCCACGCTGGAGACCGCCCTCACCGCGCTGATGCAAAGGGGACAGCAGCAGGGCGAGATCGCGGCCGGCAAGTCGCCCGTCGCCCTGGCGCGTTTCCTGGTCGCCACCATCCAGGGCTTGCGGGTGCTGGGCCGGGGCTACGAGGGAGAGGCGCAGGCGCAACGGCTGCAGGACGTGATCGAGGTCGCGCTGGCCGCGCTCTGACGCAGCACCACCCGGCCGCCGCAGCGCAGCGACGCTCGCCATGGCTGCGCCATCACCGCTCCCATACCGTCCATTTCATGCGCCCGGCATTGTGATGACGCCGCACAGCGGCTAAGCTTGCCGTTTTCATCCTGCGTCCGGAGCCGGCCATGGCCCTCACCCAACTGTTCGTCCATCCGCTGAAATCCTGCCGCGGCAATGCGCTGCAGCGCGCCGAGGTCACGCCGCAGGGGCTGCGCGACGACCGCGTGTGGCTGGCCAGCCGTGCCGACGGCCAGTTCATCAGCGCGCGCAGCCACCCGCGGCTGGTGCAGGTCGGCGTCACGCAGCAGGCCGACGGCCAGTGGTGCTTCACCGCGCCGGGGATGCCGCCGCTGCTGACCAGCCCGGCCGACTACCGGCAGCGGGTGCCGGCCACGGTGTGGAAGTCCGCGTTCAGCGCGCTGCACGGCGACGCGGCGGCCGACGCCTGGCTCAGCCACTACTTGGGCGAGCCGCTGCAGCTGCTATGGCTGGGCGAGTCCACCCGCGTGCAGAAAACCACCGCCGACAGGCTGTCCTTCGCCGACGGCTATCCCTATCTGCTGCTGAGCGAGGCGTCGCTGCTTGACCTCAACAGCCGGCTGGCGCAACCGGTGACCATGCGCCACTTCCGCCCCAATCTGGTGGTGGACGACACCTTCGCGTTTGAAGAAGACGAGTGGCGGCGCTTTCGCATCGGCGCCGTCGAATTCGAAGTGGTCAGCCGCTGCACCCGCTGCGTGCTGACCACTGTCGATCCCGACAGCGCGCAGCCGGATCCGCAGCGGCAGCCGCTGGCGACGCTGCTGGGCTACCGCCGGCTGGAGGAGGGCGTGTGCTTCGGCGTGAACGTGATCGCGCGCAACAGCGGCACGCTGCAGCTGGGCGACGCGGTGGAGGTGCTGGACAGTGCGCTGGCCTTCGATTAAGAGCGCCGTGCTGCTGCTCGGCCTGTTGCTGGGCAGCGGCAGTGCCGGCGCCGCGCGCACGGTGTACGTCGGCTTTCCGGAAGCCATCCCGCCGTGGGTGCAGCCCGGCGGCCGCCAGCTGACAATCGAGCAGCTGGGCGATCTGGCACGCTGGCGGGTGATGGCGTGGGATGGCGCCGGCACTGCGCTGCCGGCCGGCTACGACCGGCTGCTGGCGCTGGCCGACGGCAATTATCTGGAAGCCGGCAACCAGGGCCACCAGCTGGTCAACCTGCTGGCCGGCCGCGTCGACGTCATCCTCAGCGACCGGCTGATCTTCGAGTGGCAGCGCCGCCAGCTGTTGCCGGCGAGCCTGGAGCACACCCCGCCGCTGCGCATCTACCCGCTGCTGCCGCCGAAGGAAGCCGGGCTGCTGTTCCGCGACAGCGGCCTGCGCGCGCGGGTGGATGCCCGCATCCGCACGCTGAAAGCCAGCCCGCAGTACCAGGCGATCTTCACCCGCTACGGCAGCGAGGCGCAGCCATGAGCCCAGCCGCCACCCTGCTGCCTGATTTCCAGTTCCGCGAACGCCACCAGCGGCAATGCCGCGCCACGCCGGCCGCGCTGATCGCCGCCGTGCCGCTGGTGCAGCCGCAATCGCTGCCGCTGGTACGCGTCCTGCTGCAATTGCGCGAGCTGCCGGCCCGCCTGTTGCGCGATCCGGCGCGACAGGGACGGCCGCTGTTCGGCCTGCACGAATTCACCCTGCTGTACCGTGACGAGCACTCGCTGGCGCTGGGGCTGGCCGGCCGCTTCTGGCAGCGCGACTTCGGCCTGGCCAGCATTGCCGACGCCGACGGCTTTCGTACCTTTGCCGAGCCGGGCGTGCCCCGGCTGCTGCTGACCTTCCAGGCGCAGGCCAATGCCGATGGCAGCCTGCTGTGCACCGAAACCCGCGTCCACTGCCCGGACCACGCCAGCCGCCTGCGCTTCTGGCCGTACTGGCTGGCGATCCGCCTCGCCAGCGGCCTGATCCGGCGGCAGATGCTGGCCGCCATCGAACAGGCTACCGGCAAGCCGGACTGATTGGCCACGGGCGACGTCTCCCGCCGCATCACGCGGCACCATGCGCGGCGCGTCACACGGCTTGCGGCCAACGTTGGCCGCAGCCGGCATGACAAACGCCACCTTGCGGCAAGGTGGCATTTGGTTGGCGGCGATCAATCATCACCGGCGCTCAGACCGGTGCCCAGTACTGGCGGCAGCGGCGCAGCACCTCGTCGGCCAGCGACAGGCAGGCGGTGAGGCCGGGCGATTCGATGCCGAACAGATTGATCAGGCCGCGGATGCCGTGGCCCTCCTGGCCCTGGATCAGGAAGTCGCCCTCCGGCTTGTCCTCGTTGATCACCTTGGGGCGGATGCCGCTGTAGGCCGGCGACAGCGCGCCCTGCGGCAGCTGCGGCCACCAGCGGCGGATGCTGTGGTAGAAGCCGTCGACGCGGTCGGGGTCGACGCGGTAGTCGATGTGGTTGATCCACTCCACGTCCGGGCCGAAGCGCGCCTGGCCGGCCAGATCCAGCGTCAGGTGGGTGCCGAGGCCGCCCGGCTCCGGCAGCGGATAGATCAGGTGCGAGAACGGGTGCCGCCCCGACAGCGTGAAGTACACGCCGCGCGCGTAGCGCACGCGCGGGATGGTTTCATGTGGAACACCGCGCATCTTCGCTGCCAGCACGTGGGCGGTGAGGCCGGCGGCATTGACCACGGTGCCGGCCAGCAGCTCGGTGCCGTCGACGAACAGCAGCATGCCGTCCTTGGTCTCCTGCCCCCCGGTGACGCGCGACTGCAGCGCCAGCACCGCGCCGGCGGCCTCGGCGTCGGCCAGCAGCGACAGCATCAGCGCGTGGCTGTCGACGATGCCGGTGCTGGGCGAATACAGCGCCGCGTGCGCCTGCAGCGCCGGCTCGACCTCGGCCAGCACGCGGCGGTCCATCCAGGTCAGGTCAGTCACGCCGTTGACCAGCGCCTTTTCCTGCAGCGCCACCAGCCGCGGCATCTCGCTGTCGTCCACCGCCACGATCAGCTTGCCGGTCTGGCGATGGCCGATGTCGCGCTCGCGGCAGTACTGGTACAGCAGCCGCTTGCCGCGCAGGCAGTGCAGCGCCTTCAGGCTGCCGGCCGGGTAGTGCATGCCGGCGTGGATCACCTCGCTGTTGCGGCTGGAGGTGTGCTGGCCGAAGGCGGATTCCGCCTCCAGCACGATCACCTCGCGGCCTTCCTGCGCCAGCGCGCGGGCAATCGCCAGGCCCACCACCCCGGCACCGATCACTACGCAATCGACTTTTTCCATCGCTGTCTCCGTTGTCGTGGCGCTGTTTTACCCTGATGCCGCGCGGGGGTAAAGCCGGGTTGACGCCGGCGGCCACGCCGCTGCCGCGGGCGGGGAATTTCCGCTAGTATGCCGCCATGCTGATGCCGGCAACCCGCCGGCGGAACCTGGCGGCGGCGGCATGGTCTGCCACGCTGCCTCTCTTTCATTTCACGGATCAACCATGTTCAAGAAACTGCTAGCTTCCATCGGCGTCGGCGGCGCCAAAATCGATACCCGCCTCGACAACCCGCGGCTGCGTCCCGGCGAGGTGCTGTCCGGCCACGTGCTGGTACAGGGCGGCAACGCCGACCAGGACATCGAGAAAATCGAACTGGTGCTGATGACCGAGGCGGAACAGGAAGCCGGCGACCACGAGGCGCGCGGCGCCATCGCGCTGGGCGTGATCCGCGTCGCCGAGCGCTTCACCATCCGCGCCGGCGAAACACGCCAGCTGCCGTTCCAGCTGCTGCTGCCGGCGGAAACGCCGGTCAACGCGCTGCCGCACTACGGCCGAGCGCTGCCGGTGTGGATCCACACCGACCTCGCCATCGCCGCCGCCGTCGACGCCAACGACCGCGACCTGCTGGAAATCCACCCCACGGCCCAGATCGCCACCCTGCTGACCGCCTTCGAGCAGCTGGGCTGGCCGCTGTACAGCACCGACGTCGAGGTCGGCACCGCCCGTGTCGGCAACGTGACGAGCACGCTGGGCTGCTACCAGGAATTCGAGCTGAAACCGCGCGGCGGCAATTTCCGCATCCAGGAGATCGAGCTGACCTTCATCCCCTACGGCCACGACACCCACGTGCTGGTCGAGGTCGACTCGCGCTTCGGCGGCGACGGCTACCTGGTGCTGGTGATGGGCGCCGATTTCGCCAGCCGCGACTGGGTCGCCGAGCTGCGCCAGCGCCTGGCGCTGTAAACGCGCGTTACCGCAACGACAAAAAGCCGCGTCGGTCCGACGCGGCTTTTTTGCAGGTTGCGGCCAACCCTGGCGCCGCGGCTTACGGTTTCAGTGCCGAGGCCGCCTCTTTCACCGCATCGACCTGCTGCCTGGCCTCGTCAAGCTGTTGCCCCAGCTCCGGATCCAGCACCGCCGCGGCCTTGCCCACCCGCGTGGCGACACCCAGCGCCGCGCTGGCGTCCTGCGCCAGCTGGCCGGCCTGCTGCCGCAACGCGCCCAGTGGCGCACTGCTGTCCGCCACCACCTGATGCACGCCGCCGATGGCGGCGGAGGCGTCCTGCTGCAATTTCGCGGTTTGCTGCTCGCTGCACGCTGCCAGCCCCAGGCTGGCCAGTAACACGACGATGACTGCACGCATGTTGTTGATTCTCCGGTTAAAAGATGCCCACGATAGAGCGGGCAAAACCGGGCAAGTTCCGCAGTGCGCTCAGTGTCCCAGCGCCAGCTGCCCCAGCCGCGCGATCGCCGCCACCAGCGCCGGGGTGAAAGGTTGGCCGCAATTGATGCGCAGGCAGTGGCCGAAGCGCGGCGCGGCCGAGAACGCGACGCCGGGCGCAAAGCTGATGCCCTCCGCCAGCGCGCGCTGCAGCAGGCGCGTGCCGTCCACCGTCTCCGGACACTCCACCCACAGCACCACGCCGCCCTGCGGCCGCCGCACGCGGGTGCCGCGCGGAAAATGCTGCAGCACCGCGTCGGCGGTGGCCGTCATCTGCGCCGCCAGCTGCAGGCGCAGGCGCTGGCTGATGCGCGCGTAGTCGCCGCTGTCGAGCACGTCGGCCAGCACCACCTGCAACAGCGGCGACGACACCAGCGTGCTGCTGGCGCACAGCCTGGCGAGCGCGCCGTGGTGGCGGCCGGCGGCCAGCCAGCCGAGGCGGAACGACGGCGCGAAGCTCTTGGTGAACGACGCGCAGTAGATCACGTCGCCGTCGCGGTCCCACGCCTTCAGCGGCGTCGGCCGCCCGTTGCCGTAGTGCAGGTCGCCGAACACGTCGTCCTCGATGATGGTGACGCCGTGCTTGCGCGCCAGCGCCAGCAGCCGCTTCTTGTTGTCGTCCGGCATCAGCGCGCCGGTCGGGTTCTGGAAGTTGGGCACGCACACCAGGCACTTCACCGCCGGGCCGTGGTGCAGCGCGAACTCCAGCGCCTCCAGCGACAGGCCGGCCTCCGGCGTGCACGGGATTTCCAGCGCCTTCAGCCCCAGCCCCTCCAGCGTCTGCAACAGGCCGAAGTAGACCGGCGTTTCCACCGCCACGGTGTCGCCGGGGCGGGTCAGGTGGCGCAGCGCCAGGCTGATGCCCTCGGTAATACCATGAGTGAGCAGGATGCCGCCCTCGTCCAGCACCAGGCCGCGCTCGTGGCCGAGGCGCACCAGCGCCGCCAGCAGCCGGCGCTGTTCGCCGGCCGGCAGATGGGCGCCGATCAGCTCCGGCTGCCGCGTCAGCGTCAGTTGCAGGCGGCGCGCCAGCTCGGCGGCCGGATACAGGCTGGCGGCGGCCTCGGCCATGTGCAGCTGGGTGTGGATGCGCTCGTCACCCAGCTGCAGCAGGGTGGACATGCGGCTGCTGACATCGACCAGCGCCGCCGCGCTGGGCAGCGGCGCGGCGGTTCCGGGCGACGACGGCGCCGCCGGCAGCGCGGCAAAGTAGCCGGCGCGCGGCCGCGCCAGCACCCGCTGCTGCTGTTCCAGATAGCGGTAGGCGGCCAGCGCGGTGAGGGTGTTGACGCCGAATTCGGCGGCCAGCGCGCGCACCGCCGGCAGGCGGCTGCCGGGCGGGAATTCGCCGCTGTCCAGCCTGGCGGTCAGGGCATTGGCGATGTGGCGGTAAACGGGGAGGGCGCTCGGGTTCATCCCGCTGTTATATAGAACAGCGGCGCGCTGCGCCAGCCTGTTGTAGCCGGCTGTGGCAGGTTGGCCGCAGGCAGGCGCCGTACAGTGGCAACACCACGGCAGTCCGGTCGCCACGCTACCCGCGCCGGCAGCGTCCACCGACGCCGGATGCCGCCCACCGCGCAACCCGTGCGCGGCTGGCGGCGGCCTCTGACCTGAAGGACTACCATGTTCAAACACCTACCCCCGTCGACCCTGATCACCGGTGTGCTGACCATCGCCGTCGGCTACACCGGCCCCTTTCTCATCATCGTGCACGCCGCGCAGCAGGCCGGCCTGACCCCGGCGCAGCTGGCCTCGTGGCTGTGGGCGGTGTCGCTCGGCTCCGGCGTGGCCGGGCTGTGGCTGTCGTGGCGCTGGAAGATGCCGGTGATTACCGCGTGGTCCACGCCCGGCGCCGCGGTGCTGCTGGCGTCCCTGCCCGGCGTGCCCTACCCGGAGGCCATCGGCGGCTTCGTGCTGGCCGGCCTCGCGGTATGGCTGGTCGGCGTCAGCGGCGCCTTTGACGCGCTGATGAAACGCTTTCCGCCGGCGCTGGCCGCCGCGCTCTTGGCCGGCATCCTGTTCCGCTTCGTGGTGGAGCTGGTGCCGGCTGCGCGCGATCATGCCGCGCTGGTGCTGCCGATGGCGCTGGCCTTCTTCGCCGGCCGCCGGCTGTGGCCGCGCTACGCGCTGATGGCAGCGCTGCTGCTCGGTTGCGTGCTGCTGGCGCTGCAGGGCGGTTTTGCCGCCACGCCGACCTTGACCGCCACCGCCAGCGGCCCGCTGTGGACCACGCCGCAGTTCAGTGTCGCCGGCCTGAGCAATATCGCGCTGCCGCTGGCGCTGGTGGCGCTGACCGGCCAGTTCCTGCCCGGCATGGCGGTGCTGAAAAACGACGGCTACGACCTGCCGGCGCGGGTGCCGGTCAGCCTGCTGGGCGGCGTGTCGCTGCTCTTGGCGCCGTTCGGCGGCCACGGCGTGGTGCTGGCGGCGATCACCGCGGCGATGTGCACCGGCCCCGAATGCCATCCCGACCCGCAACAGCGCTGGAAGGCCGGCGTGGTGGCGGCACTGAGCTACCTCTTGGTGGCGGCGGTGGGCGGCTCGCTGGTGGCCTTGCTGCTGGTGCTGCCCAAGGCGCTGGTGATGGCGGCGGCGGCGCTGGCACTGTTCGGTACCCTGGCCTCGTCGCTGACCGCGGCACTGGCGGGCGACAGCCAGCGCGAGGCGGCCTTGCTGACCTTCGTGGTGGCCGCCTCCGGCGTCAGCATCGCCGGTATCGGCGCGCCGCTGTGGGCGCTGCTGGCCGGCGTCGCCGCCAGTGCGGTGTTGCGCTGGCAGCCACGGCTGGTGGCGCGCGGCGCCTGAGCGGGCGGAGTCTCACGCGGAAAAGAAGGAGCCAGGCTTGCGGCCAACCTTGCTGCCCGGCACGGGTTCGCGAGCCAAAGTCAGCGCAGGTGGCATGGATCAAAGAACGCCGTTGCAGTTGCGATCAACACGCCTGCTGTGGCCATGTCCAACACCGGATCACCCCATCAGCGATCGGGCGCCGCCGATCGTGAAGCAACACTCAGCGCCGCTGCCACAGCCGGATCAGATAGGCCGGCTTGACGCCGGTGCTGCCGCGGCCGACCGCCTTGTTGATGCGGAATGGCAGCTGGCGGGTATCGCGCAGCAGCGGCTCGGCGTAGGGCGGGCCGTCGCGACGGCGCAGCGCCGCCACCCGCGGCGTGTTGGCGCTGTCGCCGCGGTAGGTGACCACCGCGATCTCGCCGCTGGCCAGCTCGACAAAGCTGCCCGGCGGATACACGCCCAGCTCCTTCACCAGCGCCGCCAGCTGCGCCGGATCGTGGCCGCCGGCCGGATCGCGGAACAGCGTCGCCAGCGCCTGCGACGGCAACAGCCGCCCGCTTTCCACCTGTTCCCCCAGCTGGTCCAGCAGCGCCAGCAGGCGCGCCAGCGGCGGCACCTCGTCGCCGCGCAGCGCCTGCGGGTAGCCGCTGCCGTCCGGCTTTTCGTGGTGGCACTGCACCAGGCTGTGCCACAGCTCGTCGTCGATGCCGGCCTCGCGCAGGATGGCGGAGCCGATCACCGGATGGGCGAGCAGTGCCGCACTCTGCGCCTCGCTCAGCGGCTCGTCCTGCTGCCGCAGCTTGCCCAGCAGGCCGACGATGGCGATGTTCATGGTCAGCGCCGCACCACAGGCGCTGTGCAGCGTCGCCGCGTCCAGCCCCAGGCGGCGGCCGAGCACCGCCAGCGTGGTCGCCACTCGCAGCCCGTGTGCGGCAGCGGGCAGGCGGCTGTCCAGCAGCAGGCTGGCCGCCAGCATGCCGTCCGGCAGGCGCTGGCTCAGTTCCAGCAGGCTGGCGAGCACCTCGCGCAGCGCGCTGCCCAGGCCGCGCACCGCCAGGCCGTGACTGAGCAGGCCCTCGACGCGGTGCAGCAGGAATTCGAACTCCACCAGCGGATTGCACGGCTGCGCCAGGCTGTCCTGCTGCCGCCGCGCCGCGCGTTCCTGCTGCTCGCGTTCCAGCCGCGCCGCCACCGCCTCGCTGTCGCCGTGGCCGGCGGCGAGCAGGCGCTCGCGCTGCTCCGGGGTCAGCACGTAGTGGCCCTTCTTCAGCAGCAGGATGCCGCTCTCGTGGTAGACATCGACCGGTAGGGGCTGGCCGAGGCGGACGAAGGAGGACGGCAGTCGGGTCTTGGCGGAATCGGCCATGGCAAGGGCACCGGCGACGGGATTATTCAGTAATGGCTCAAATTCCTGAAAAGAACACCACTAAATGCAGGCCGCCGCCGCCCGGCCGCGCCGGCCGATGTGGCATAGTGGCGGCTGTCCCTTTTCACTAGCCCGCGAGCCGCCATGAGCATCTGCATCCTCTTTCCCACCGCCACCGAGGCGCGCCAGTTCCAGCACCCCGGGGTGCACACCGTGGTCAGCGGCGTCGGGCTGACCGCCACCGCCTACGCCACGCTGAAGGTGATCCACGAGCGGCGGCCGTCGCTGCTGATCCTGGCCGGCATCGCCGGCATGTATCCGCAGGCCGGGCTGGCCATCGGCGAGGTGGTGCTGGTCAGCTCGGAGGTGGAGGGCGATCTCGGCTTCTTCACGCCGCAGGGCTTCACCCATCTGGCGCAGCTGCCGCTGGAGATGGCGTTCGAGCGCCGCCATACGCTGCACTGCCCGCACCTGCCGGCGGCAAGCCCGCTGCGCCGCGCGCGCAGCCTGTCGCTGAACGCGGCGCTGGCGCCGTTCGTGGACAGCAGCGAGGTGGAGATCGAGAACATGGAGGGCGCCGCCTTCTTCCATGTCTGCCAGCAGGAAGGGGTGCCGTTTATCGAGCTGCGCGCCATCTCCAACGTGGTGCAGCCGGGGCACGACGACTGGGACATGGACGGCGCGGTAACGGCGCTGCACGCGGCGCTGACCCAGCTGCTGGCGCAGTTGCCGGCGGCGGGCTAACGCCGCTCACGCCGCGTCTTGCCGCCGTCGCCGGGGGTGTCCGGCTGCCGCACACGAAGCCGCACGCAACAACGGCCCGCCGCAGGGTGATCCCTGCCCGGGCCGTTTGACAAGCTGCTGCGCCGGCTAAGCCGTGGTCACAGGAACTGCAGCAGCGCGCCGTCGCGATTGAACGCGAGGTAACGCGCGACGTCGCCGCCGGTCTGGATGGTCTGCACCATGCGCTTCAGCGGGCCGTCGGCGTCGGCGCTGCTGCTGCTGTCGATGGCGGCAACGAACACCAGCTGCCAGCGCGCGTCCAGCGCATCGGCGTCCTGAGCCAGCTGCGCGAAATCGCCCAGCTCGGCCGGGGTCTTGTCGACACACAGGATGGGCTGCAGGATGCCGCCTTCGCCGGCGGCGAAGCGTTCTGCTTCCTGCGCGCTGTGGTCGTCGTGCAGGCGGCGCTGGCAAAAGGCGAACAGCAGGCGTTGCGGGGTCGGCTGGGCGCGGGCGGCGGCCAGCAGGCTGGCGAAATCGGTAATGGCGGTCATGGCGGGCGGTCCTGATACACGGGGCGGGACTAACAGTGTACGGGCGGCGGCAACTGTTGCCGATACGCCAAAAGACGGAGCCGGCTAGCTCCTGTGGTTGACGAAAATCAGCTGCCGGCCACGAAAAACGCGCCAGGCGCCGGCAAAGCGTGCTTAGATAAAGACACCGGGGTGCCAATGGGGAAGCGTGATGGTGTTGCCCCCGGTATTGCGCACCGCCGTCGGGAGCTCGTGCCCGGCGCGCGGCAAAACCAGAAAACAGACGAGGAGCGCCCGCCATGGACACCCAGTACCAAGCCCTGACCACCCTTTCCCTGCCGCAGACCACCGACCTGATCCACGTCGACCAGCGCCCGCAGCGCACGCTGTCGCTGAAAAGCCCGGCGCTGGACGTGATGACCGACCTGAAGGTGATCGACCCGGTCAGCATCTGCGAGGACGCGCTGCTGCACGACGCCCACGAACGCATGGTCAGCCACGGCATCCGCCTGCTGTTCGTCACCGACCGCGAGGGCGCGCTGACCGGCCTGCTCACCGCCTCCGACGTGCTCGGCGAGCGGCCGATGAAATGCATTCAGGAACGCGGCAAGCGCCACGATGAACTGCTGGTGTCCGACGTGATGACCCCGCGCCGCGAGCTGGAGGCACTGGACATGGCCGAGGTGGCGAACGCCAGCATCGGCCAGCTGGTCGCCACCATGAAGCACACCGGCCGCCAGCACGCGCTGGTGGTGGAGCTGAACGGCAGCAGCAAGCACCTGGAAGTGTGCGGCCTGTTCTCCACCTCGCACATCGCGCGCCGGCTCGGCATCTCGCTGAACTTCATCCGCGTGCCGCAGGCGTTCTCCGAGATCGAACACGCGCTGCTGCACGAGGACTGAGCCACGGCGCCTTAAGCTAAGCCGGACAATATTGCGGCCAATCTTGATCAAGGTTGGCCGCATTCGTTTGCAGGGTCGCGTCCAGCGCCGCTAACAACACCTCGCAGCGCAGCTGAGCCTAGGCGCGCCGACGCAGACCGTACCAGTCGTACGGCAAGGAGGCGCAACGCAGGATCAGGGGTTTGGTTTGCGGCGCTCAGAACGTGTTCACGATCTCGCGCGCTCACACGAGGCAAGGCGAAAACGGCCGAGGAAGCGGCGTTTATCCCGATATAAATCCGCATGCCGAAGCGGTTTTCAACGTCGTATCGCCCCGTGAGATCAGTTGCAGCCGATCGTGAACAGGTGCTCAGTCCGGATCGGCCGGCACCGCGGTGCGGTACTTGCAGGTATTGATCACCACCAGCGACTCGAACTCGCGCACGTGCGGGTTGTTCATCAGGTGGGCACGGGCGAAGCGCTCGTAGTCGCCCATGTCGCGCACCAGCACCATCAGCACGAAATCCGGACGCCCGGTGACGTTGTAGCACTCCATCACCTCCGGCGCCGCGTCCATCGCCGCCTTGAACGCGTCCACCAGCGGCGCCTGCGCACGCTGCAGCATCACGTTGACCACCAGCCGCAGTGTGCGGCCGAACAGCGCCGGATCGACCAGCGCCACCTCGCGCCGGATGATGCCCTCGCTGCGCAGCCGCTTCAGGCGGCGGGTGACCGCGGTCGGCGACAGGTTGACCGCTTCGGCCAGCGCGTCGTGGGTCTGGCGCGCGTCTTCCTGCAGCAGCACCAGCAGTTTGCGATCGTAAGCATCCAGCATGTCAGGAATCCTGCGTCAACAGCCATTCAAAAGCAGCGTCGCTGCACTGTGGCGCATGATAACGCAGCAAGCGGCAGCGGCGGGCTTTCTACACTGTGAGCATCGCATCGGGCAGACGCCCGCCACCGGAGCCTCACATGAGCACCCTCAATCCCGCCCGCCGCCTCGCGGCCAACCTTGCCGCGCTGTCCGCCAGCCGCTGGCTGCCCTACGCGCTGTTCGCCGGGCTGGTGACGATGTGGGCGTACAACTACGTGGTGATGAAGGTGACGCTGCAGGCGGCGACGCCCATCACCCACCTGATCATCCGCACCACCATCGGCAGCCTGACGCTGTTCGGCGTGCTGCTGGCGCGCGGCCACGGCCTCAAGCCGCAACGGCTGAAGCAGACACTGCAGGTCGGGCTGACCACCACCTTCGCCTACGGCCTGACGGTGACGCTGGCGCTGGTGGCCGGCGCCGCCGGGCGCACCTCGGTACTGGTGTTCACCATGCCGTTCTGGGTGGCGCTGCTGTCGCGCTGGCTGCTGGCGGAGCCGTTCACCGCCAACGCGCGCCGGGCGCTCGTCGCCGGCTTTGCCGGGCTGATGCTGATTGTGGCGCCGTGGCAGCTGCACGGCGTGCTGCCGATGCTGCTGGCGGTGCTGGCCGGCTTCCTGTGGGCGCTGGGCTCGGTGCTGACCAAGAAGACCGCGCAGCAGGGCCAGCTCGACAGCCTGAACTTCTCCGGCTGGCAGGCGCTGATCGGCCTCGCGCCGCTGCCGCTGCTGCTGCCGTTCGCCGATTTCGCCGCCATCCACTGGTCGCCGGCCTTCGTGCTGGGCATGATCTACTCCGGCGTGTTCTCCAGCGCGGTCGGCTGGCTGGCGTGGCTGTGGCTGCTGCGCCGCCTGCCGGCGTCCACGCTCAGCTTCAACGCGCTGGTGATCCCGGTGCTGGCGGTGGCGATGGCCGCCACCAGCCTGGGCGAATGGCCAGGCAGCGGCGAGCTGCTGGGCATGCTGCTGATCGGAATGGGCATCGTGCTGATCGCGCGACGCTGAGTTTCCGGTAACCACAAAAGACTGCGGCCAACCTTGTGCAAGGTTGGCCGCAGTCTTTTTGTGCGATGCGCCGCGCGTTTTACGGCGCGACCCGCTGCTATTCAAGTTTCTGTTCCAGCACCTGGTCCAGCACCCAGCGCACGGATGGCGCGTCGGCAGGCGGCTTGGCGACTTTCACTTCCCTGATGCGCAGGCGGTAGGCGATGCCCGGCTCGGGCTTGAAGCCCTCGATCTCGCCGTAGTGCAGCTGCCACGGCGCGTCCTTGCTGTCGCGCACCTGCAGGCACTGCATCGGTGCCACGCCGCTGCACGGCTTGCGTTCGGCGGCGACGTAGACCAGCCGCGTCGGCGCCGCCGACAGATCCTCCTGCTGCCGCAATTCCAGCTGCTTGCCCGGCCCGGCCAGCAACAGGTGGCCGTCCTGCTGCCGCACCGTCGGCCGGCTATTGAGCAGCAGGCTGAGGTCACGGTCGCGCGCCATCGACACCGCGTCGCAGGCCATCATGGTGCTAGCCAGCTGGTCGACGATCAGTACGCCGTTCTCGACGCGGGCGGTGCCGAACAGGCGGTTGCAGCCGCCGGACACGGACAGGCGGCCGTTTTTCAGTTCCAGTTCGATCGGCGGCTCGTTGTCGCCGGCCGACTTCCAGCGGCCGTCGGGTTGCGGCGTGGTGGCGGCGCAGGCGGCCAGCAGCGCGGCGGAGATGAGGGCGGAATAGCGGGACAGGCTCATGCGGGCTCCTTGTGGCAGGGCGCCGGCAACAACGCGGCGCAGGGCGGCAGGGGAACACGCGCCCTGCCAGGATGGCCGCAAGGCTAACGGCCACCTCATGCCAGCGTCAATCAGGCGCTGGTTAAGCTTTGTGAAGCCGGTCACACACCGTCACACAAACGCTTGCGGCCAACCTGTCAGGGTTGGCCGCAAGCGCAGTACGGGCAGGCTTACTGCTGTTCCAGTTTCAGGATCGCGTCCAGCTCCTTGTCCACCGCGCGCATCTTTTCGTACAGCGCCTCGGTCTGGCCCAGCATCTCGTCCACGCGCAGCTTGCTGTGCTGCGAGGTTGCAGCCAGTTGCTGCAGGGTGCCGACCACCTTGCCCATCTCGCCGGCAAAGGCGCTGACCTGGCTGCCCATGTCGCGCACGTCGCCGCCGACATCGCGCACCCCGTTCATCACGTTGTCCACCGCCCCGCCGGTGGCATTCAGGTTCGACTGCGTGGTGTTGGCCAGCTTGCGCACCTCGTCGGCGACCACGGCAAAGCCGCGCCCGGCCTCACCGGCGCGCGCCGCCTCGATGGCGGCGTTCAGCGCCAGCAGATTGGTCTGTTCGGCGATCTTCTTGATCATCTGCATCACCTCGCCGATCTGCTGCGCATCCTTTTCCAGATGGCCGATGCGTTCGGTCACCGTGCCGGCGGTCTGCGCGCCGCGATTGATCTCGCTGCCGAAGCGGTGGATGTCGTTCTCGATCACGCCCAGATGCGACACCAGCTCGGTGGTGGCATCGCGGAACAGCGGCAGGCTGGCCATCAGCTGCGCGGCAAAGCTCTTGTAGCCGTTCAGCTCGGCGATGACGCGGCTCTTCATCTGCCCGGTCATCTGCTCGCGCGCCAGCTCGCGGCGGTAGAAGTAGTTCTTGAAGTTGGCGTAGTGCACCGGGAAGCGGTCGACGAAATCGTCGCTGAACGCCGCCGTCGCCGGGTAGAAGAAGATCGCGGTCAGCGTCTGGTTGATGTTGACGCCGAGCAGCTCGCCGAAGGTGGAAAAACCGGCGGCGGGGATGTCGCCGTAGACGTTGGCACGCGCCAGCGCGCCGGCGTTGTTCAGCCGCCGCAGGATGCAGTCGTTGAGGATGGCGCCGACCGCGGCCGGCTTGCCGGCGCTGAAGGCGGCAAAGTCGCGGCGGGTGTGCTCGGCGAGATCGGTGCTGCGCAGCAGGTGCAGCCGCTCGCCGAAGGCGAGGTCGCAGGCGAACTGCAGGTAGCCGCCGGCCTCGTTCACCGCCAGCACCGAGCGCACGAACAGCTCGCCATTGATCTTGATGCCGAAGCTGTGGCTTTGCAGCTTGGCCGCCAGCTGCTGGCGCGGACAGCGGAAGTGCGCGGACAGCGCGTCGAGCACGTTGCGGATCTCGCCGCTGTGTTCATCGATCACCGAGTGCACGCGGCGCAGCTCGGTGCTGGCCTCGGCGATGGTGAAGTGGCTGCCGCTGTCCTCGAAGTTCTGGCTCTTGAACACGCCGTAGCGGTAGGCCGGCGCCAGCTTGATGAAGGCGAACACCGCGTGGCCGTCGCGCACCTGCTGGCCGTCGTACAGCCGCGTCATCGAGAAATCCAGCGGCCCGCCGGCGGAGCCGCCGACGAACAGGTAGGGCAGCTTGCCGGATTCGTACAGCGCCTCCAGCAGGTAGCTCTCGCTATTGGACAGGCCGTCGACCAGGGTCAGCACGAAGCCCTCGTCGTGGCGCATCGCGAACGGCAGCCGGATGCGGCCAACGTGCTCCTGCAGCCGCGCGATGCGCGCGGCGTGGCTCAGCACCGGGCTGCCGGCCTTGATGTCGTCGCAGGCCAGCGCCACCGCCTCGATGTGCACCCCGGCCAGCAGCGCCTCGTCGAACAGCTGGAACACCATGCTCTGCCACTGGCCGTCGGCCGGCAGGTACAGCGCGTCGCCAGCCTGGCGGCTGCACAGCTCGCCGGCGGTGGTGGTCAGCAGCATCTTCGCCTGCGGGAAATGGCGCGCGATGCAGCGGCCGATCTGTTCCAGGTTGGCGGACGGGTTGACGTAGCCCAGCACCAGCCGCACCCGCGGACTGGCGCTGGCGGCCAGCGCCGCTTCATAGCTGTGGCTGTCGCTGCGCAAGACCTGCAGCGGCGGGATGGCGCTGGCGGCAGCGGGCACACGGGTGGCTCGGTTACGGAAAAACGACATGCGGACTCCAGCGGTTGGGGGCGGGCAGACCACCGGAAGGTGGCGCCGGCGGCCGGCGGGCAGGGTGCCGCGCCAGCCATGACATCAAAATGATAGGCCCAAAAAAACCCGTCTGTGTTGCGACACATCAGACGGGCAAGGACAAGGCAGCAGCACTGCGGCGACAGCGGGAGGGAGCCCTGCCGCCGCAGTACCGTGCCAGGAGGACGGGTTAGAGCGCCTGGCGGAAGATGGCCTCGATCTCGGCTTGGCTGGCCGGGCGCGGGTTGGTCAGGCCGCAGGCGTCCTTCAGCGCGTTGGCGGCCAGCAGCGGGATGTCGGCTTCCTGCACCCCCAGCTCGCTGAGCCGGGCTGGGATGTCGATGTCGGCGGCGAGGCGGCGGATGGCGGCCAGGCAGCATTCAGCGGCGGCGGCGGCATCCAGCGCCGCGACATCCTCGCCCATCGCGGCGGCGACATCGGCCAGCCGGCCGGCGGCGACGCTGGCGTTGAAGGCCTCGACGTGCGGCAGCAGCAGCGCGTTGCACACCCCGTGCGGCAGGTCGTAGAAGCCGCCGAGCTGGTGTGCCATCGCGTGCACATAGCCGAGCGACGCGTTGTTGAAGGCCATGCCGGCGAGGAACTGGGCGTAGGCCATCTGTTCGCGGGCGTGCAGGTCCTGGCCGTTGCGCACCGCGGTGCGCAGGTTGGCCGCAATCAGCCGCACCGCCTGCAGCGCACAGGCGTCGGTGATCGGGGTGGCGGCGGTGGACACGTAGGCCTCGATGGCGTGGGTCAGCGCGTCCATGCCGGTGGCGGCGGTCAGCGCCGCCGGCTTGGCCAGCATCAGCGAGGCGTCGTTCACCGACAGGATCGGCGTCACGTTGCGGTCGACGATGGCCATTTTGATGTGGCGTGCCTGGTCGGTGATGATGCAGAAGCGCGTCATCTCGCTGGCGGTGCCGGCGGTGGTGTTGATGGCGATCAGCGGCAGCTGCGGCTTGGCCGACTTGTCGACGCCCTCGTAGTCGCCGATGTGGCCGCCGTTGGTGGCCACCAGCGCGATGCCCTTGGCGCAGTCGTGCGGCGAACCGCCGCCGAGCGAGATCACGCAGTCGCAGCGTTTCTCGCGCAGCAGCGCGAGGCCGGCCTCGACGTTGGCCACCGTCGGGTTCGGCTGCGCGCCGCTGAAGATGGTGGCCTCGATGTCCTGCGCCTGCAGCAGCGCGGCGACCTTGGCGGCCACGCCGGCACGCGCCAGCCCGGCGTCGGTGACGATCAGCGCGTGGCGGAAGCCGTAGCCGCGGATCGCCTGCAGCGCGTCGTTGAGACAGCCGTCGCCGATCAGGTTGACCGGCGGAATGAAGAAAGTGGTCGTTGTCATGGTAAGTAATCCCTATGTCTGGCTTTGCCCGCCGCCATGCTGCGGCCCGGCGATGGTTCATCTGCGACTGCTGGCAGGGGGTGCGTGCTGCGCCAGCGTTCGGGTATTGCGGTACGGCGCGGCGGCAGGCAGCCCGCCGCGCCGGTGATGCTGGCCGGCCTGCGCCGGCCGCGCTCAGCCTCAGAAGAAGCCGAGCTTGTCCTCGCTGTAGCTGACCAGCAGGTTCTTGGTCTGCTGGTAGTGGTCGAGCATCATCTTGTGCGTCTCGCGACCGATGCCGGACTGCTTGTAGCCGCCGAACGCCGCGTGCGCCGGGTAGGCGTGATAGCAGTTGGTCCACACCCGGCCGGCCTCGATGCCGCGGCCCATGTGGAAGGCGGTGTTCATGTCGCGGGTCCACACCCCGGCGCCCAGGCCAAACGGCGTGTCGTTGGAGATGTGCAGCGCCTCCTCGACGTCCTTGAACTTGGTCACCGACAGCACCGGCCCGAAGATTTCCTCCTGGAAGATGCGCATCTTGTTGTGGCCCTGGAAAACCGTCGGCTGGATGTAGTAGCCGTCTTCCAGATCGCCGCCGAGGTGGGCGCGCTGACCGCCGGCCAGGACCGCGGCACCTTCTTCCTTGCCGATGGCGAGGTAGCTCTGGATCTTGTCCATCTGCTCCTGCGAGGATTGCGCGCCGATCATGGTGGACGGATCCAGCGGGTTGCCCTGCTTGATCTCGGCCACGCGCTTCAGTGCGCGCTCCATGAAGCGGTCGTAGATCGACTCGTGCACCAGCGAGCGGCTCGGGCAGGTGCACACCTCGCCCTGGTTGAGCGCGAACATCACGAAGCCCTCGATCGCCTTGTCGAAGAAGGCGTCATCCTTGGCGGCGACGTCGGCAAAGAAGATGTTCGGCGACTTGCCGCCCAGCTCCAGCGTCACCGGAATCAGGTTCTGGCTGGCGTAGTTCATGATCAGGCGGCCGACCGGGGTGGAGCCGGTGAAGGCGATCTTGGCGATGCGCTTGCTGGTGGCCAGCGCCTTGCCGGCCTCGGTGCCGAAGCCGTTGACGATGTTGAGCACGCCCGGCGGCAGCAAATCCCCCACCAGCTCGGCAAAAATCAGGATGGACAGCGGCGTCTGCTCGGCCGGTTTCAGCACCACGCAGTTGCCGGCGGCCAGTGCCGGCGCCAGTTTCCACGCCGCCATCAGGATGGGGAAGTTCCACGGGATGATCTGGCCGACCACGCCCAGCGGCTCGTGGAAGTGGTAGGCGACGGTGGTGGCGTCGATCTCGCCGAGGCTGCCTTCCTGCGCGCGGATGCAGCCGGCAAAGTAGCGGAAGTGGTCGATGGCCAGCGGGATGTCGGCGGCCAGCGTCTCGCGGATCGGCTTGCCGTTGTCGAAGGTTTCGACGGTGGCCAGGGTGTGCAGGTGCTGCTCCATGCGGTCGGCGATGCGCAGCAGGATCAGCGAGCGCTGGGTCACGCTGGTCTTGCCCCAGGCGGCCTTGGCGGCGTGGGCGGCGTCCAGCGCCAGCTCGATGTCGGCCTCGTCGGAGCGGGCGATCTCGCACAGCGCCTTGCCGGTGACCGGGGTCAGGTTTTCGAAGTAGCGGCCATTGACCGGCGGCAACCAGCGGCCACCGATAAAGTTGTCGTAGCGGGATTTCAGGTTCAGGCCGTACTGGGCCGGGGTAATGGTGCTCATCGTCTCTCTCCTGTTGTCTTGGCTCACCTCAAGCGGGTGTGGCTGCAACAGTGCACGGCGCGTGCCAGCGTTTTCTGATGCTGCACCGCAGCGTGCGGCCAACCTTGCAACGGCGGCCACCGCCGCGTGCCGATGTTGCAGCGCGCCAGCGGCGCTGTTTTTTTAGCGCTTGTTCGCCACGCCCGGGCGCGCATAATCGGCGGAGCGAGCCGAGCGCCGCTGTCGCAGCCTGACACACCTGTCGCGACACACTGACACAAGCCGGAGCCACCATGTCGTCCTTGCCGCTAGCCGAAATCCGCCGCCGCTTTTTCGAGGGCGAAACCCTGCCCGACAACAGCGTGCCCAGCCCGATCCTGCACTCGTGGCGGCGCTGCCTCGGCCTCGGCCTGTCGGCGGCGCGGCTGCGGCTGCCGGACAAGCTGGACACCGCCAGCCTCGGCAGTCGGCAGCAGGAAAACGCCGACTGGCTGCAGCTGGCGCGGCCGGCGATTGACGCGCTGTTCGACAGCGTGGTCGACGACGGCCACGTGGTGATCGTCGCCGACCGCCACGGCGTGATCCTCGACCAGATGGGGCACCCGGCCTTTCTCGACCGTGCCGAGCGGGTGGCGCTGCTGCCGGGCATGGACTGGCGCGAGGACGTGCGCGGCACCAACGCCATCGGTACCGCGCTGGTGCTCGGCGGCCCGGTGCGGGTACGCGGCAGCGAGCACTACCTGGAGCGCAACCGCCAGCTGTCGTGCACCGCCGGCGCCATCGTCAGCCCGCAGGGCGAGCTGCTGGGCGTGGTCGATGTCTCCGGCCTGCCGCGCAAGCTGGGCGACGCGCAGCAGCAGCAGGTGCAGGCGGCGGTGCGCCATATCGAGCAGCGCCTGTTCGACGAGCAGGCAGGCGCACTGTTCGAGCTGCGCTTCGCGCCCGACGCCGCCACGCTGACCACGCCGCGCTGCGGGCGGCTGGGCTTCGACGACGACGGCGTGCTGCGCGCGGCCAACCGTGCCGCGCTGGCGGCGCTGGGGCTGGACTGGCCGGCGCTGGGCCACAGCCGCTTTGCCGCGCTGGCCGGGCAGAGCCTGGAACACTGGCTCAGCCGCCACGGCATCGGCGCCGCCTCCTTGCGTCACGGCGGCCAGCTGTACTCGGCGCGGCTGCTGCCGCCCACACCACGGCAGGCGGCGCCCGCAGCGGTGCCGACCGATCACGCCGCCGCGCGCCCCGGCCGGATGGCCGACAGCAAGGTTGGCCGCAACGACGCCGGTGCGCTGCCGGACGGCCTGCTGCAGCGCGGGCAGCGGCTGCTGGAGGCCGACATCCCGGTGCTGGTGCTGGGTGAAACCGGCGTCGGCAAGGAGCGCTTCGTGCAGGCGCTGCACGCCGCCAGCAGCCGCGCCGCTGCGCCGCTGGTGGCGGTCAACTGCGCGGCGATTCCGGAGGGGCTGATCGAGGCCGAGCTGTTCGGCTATGAGGAGGGCGCCTTTACCGGCGCGCGCAAGCAGGGTGCCAAGGGGCGCCTGCGCGAGGCCGACGGCGGCATCCTGTTCCTCGACGAGATCGGCGACATGCCGGCCAGCCTGCAGGCGCGGCTGCTGCGCGTGCTGCAGGAGCGGCTGGTGGTGCCGCTGGGCGGCGGCATCGGCCAGAAGGTGGACGTGCGCATCGTCGCCGCCACCCACCGCAACCTGGAGCACGAAGTCGCCGCCGGCCGCTTCCGTGCCGACCTCTACTACCGCCTCGGCCACTATCCACTGCGGCTGCCGCCACTGCGCGAGCGCGGCGACGTGGCGCAGATTGCGGCCAACCTGCTGGCGCAGCACGGCGGCGCGCGGCGCGGGGTGACGCTGTCGGCGGCGCTGGCCGACTTCATCCGCCGCTACCCGTGGCCGGGCAACCTTCGCCAGCTCGACAACCTGCTGAAGACGCTGCTGGCGCTGGTCGACGACGGCACCGAGCTGGGGCTGGCCCATCTGCCGGACACCCTGCGCGAACACCATCCGGCGGCGGCCAGCGCCGCCAGCGGGCAACTGGCGCAACTGCTGCAACAGCACGGCGGCAACGCCAGCGCCGCCGCCCGCGCGCTGGGCATCAGCCGCAGCACCTTCTACCGCCGCCTGCGCCAGGGCTGAGACTCACCGGCGGAGCGGCGAAGGTGCCGCCAGCAAGCTGGCGGTGCAGCCGGCCTGCCGTTGCCGATCCCGCCGCCATGCTCCCGGCTTGGCCATGGCGCCAGCGGCCGCGCCGGACACGAGCGCCACGCTAGCTCTGGCCGCCGCCGGCGAAAATAATTTCACCATGACAAAAGACTACTGACAGCAGGCTGTCAGCAGCCGGTCGCGATACTGGGCAACGGCAAACCCTGCCGCCAACCTGCTACCGGAGCCACACCATGTCTGCCTTTGTTCACTGGTTTGAAATTCCCGCCACCGATTTCGAGCGCGCGGTCGCCTTTTACCGCGACACGTTCCACGTGGAACTGCACGTCGAGCCGTTCATGGGCGAACAGATTGCCGTCTTCCGCACCGCCGGCGGCGAGCACCCCGGCTGCATCATGGCCAGCCCGCGCTTGCAAGCCGGCAGTGCCGGCAGCCGCGTCTATCTCGACAGCGGGCCGGACATGGACGCGCTGCTGGTGCGCATCGCTGCCGCCGGCGGCGTGATCCTGCAGCCGCGCCTGACGCTGCCGGACGGCAACGGCGACATCGCGCTGTTCCAGGACAGCGAGGGCAACCACATCGGCCTGCACCACGCGCCATGAGCCGGCGCTACTGGATCGGCGTCGCCTGCCGCGAACACGTTGCCCGCGGTGTGGCCGGCGGCTTTGCCCAGCTGTGCCACGGCAAGGCGGCACCGCTGGCGCGCATGGCGGCCGGCGACGGCCTGGTGTACTACTCGCCGCAAGACGCCTTGGGCAGCCCGCGCCGGTGCCAGGCGTTCACCGCCATCGGCAGCGTCGGCGCCGGCGCGCCGTACCGCGTCAGCATGGACGCGCACTTCCGGCCGTGGCGCCGCGATGTCGCCTTTGTCGCCGCGCAAGCGGCGCCGATCCGGCCTTTGCTCACGCAGCTGGCCTTCATCACCGACCCGGCACGCTGGGGCTATCCGCTGCGTTTCGGCCAGCTGCAGATCAGCGCCGCCGATTTTTACCTGATTGCCGCGGCGATGCAGGCCGCGCTGCCGGCCACGTTGCCACCAGCGCCGGCCTATCCCCTTTTTGACGAAAGCCCCGCACCATGACGACCACACTCCCCCCCATCGGCGGACTCGAATTCGCCAGTTTCCGGCTGCGCCCCGGCGTCAGCGAAGCGACGCTGCGCCAGGCAGCACAGGCGGTGGAACAGCACTTGCTGCGCCACCAGCCCGGCTTTGTCAGCCACACGCTGTGGCGCGGCGACGACGACAGCTATGTCGACCTGGTGCTGGCCGACAGCCGCGAACGCGCCGTCGCGCTGTGCGAGCTGTGGCCGGACGATCCGCACGGCGCGCACTTCCTGTCGCTGCTCGCCCCCGGCAGCGCGCTGCTGGCGTTTTACCAGCGTGTGGCCTGACAAAACATCCCGCCGCCATGGCTCGCGGTTTATCCTTGTCATCCATTCAGCATTGAAGGAGTGCCCATGGCCTTTCCCGAGCACGAACGACAGGCCATGCGCGCCCTGCACGGCGTCGGCGACAGCGTGATCGCGCGGCTGGAACAGCTGGGCTACCAGTCGCTGGCGCAGCTGCGCGACAGCGACGAGGCCGAACTGTGCCGCCAGATCGCCCTCATGCTGCGCAGCAGTTGCTGGGGCAATAGCCCGCAGGCGCGCGCCGCCATTCGTGCCGTGATCCGGCTGGCCCGGCAACAGGACGGCGGCTGACATGCGCCGTGCCGACCGCCTGATGCAGATCCTGCTGCTGCTGCGCGGCCGCCGCCGCACCACCGCACAACAGCTGGCGCAGTGGCTGGAGGTGTCACCGCGCACGGTGTACCGCGACATGGCCGACCTGATGGCCAGCGGCGCGCCGGTGAACGGCGAGGCCGGCGAGGGCTACTGGCTGGAAGCCGGCTTCACCCCGCCGCCGCTGAGCTTTTCCGCGGCCGAGCTGTCGGCACTGGAAGTCGGCGCCCGCATGCTGGCGGCGTGGGCGGATCATGCCACCGCCGACGCGGCCGCCAGCGCGCTGGCCAAGATCCACGCCGTGCTCGGCTCCGCCGGGCTGGCGCCGGCGCCGCTGTTTGCCGCGCGCCATCACGGCTATCCGCGCGAACGGCTGGGCGGCATCACCGCCGCCATCCACACACGGCGCTGCCTCGCCATCGACTACCGCGACGAGGCCGGCCAGGCCAGCTGTCGCACACTGGCGCCGCTGGGGCTGTTCTTCTGGGGCGACCGCTGGACGCTGGCGGCGTGGTGCCTGCTGCGCCACGACTATCGCCATTTTCGTGTTGACCGGATGCAGGCTATACAACAAAACGACACGCCGTGGCCGGACAACATTTCACTGGATGCCTTCCTGCACCACGCCGACGTCGGCGAGCCGGCGCGGCGGCACCTGCAACAACAAATGAGCCAACCCTGGCACCGGGAGTACCACGCATGGAAGCAAGACTGAGCTTTGTCACCCTGGGCGTCGCCGATCTGGCGCGCGCCACCGCCTTCTACCGCGACGTGCTGCAGCTGCCGCAGATCGCGATGCCGGACGGCGCCGGCGTCGCCTTTTTCGAACTCGGCCACACCTGGCTGTCGCTGTATCCGCGCGCGGCGCTGGCCGCCGATGCCGGCGTGGCGGACAGCCCGGCGGCGGCGTTCCCCGGCTTTACGCTGGCGCACAATGTGCGCAGCGCGGCCGAGGTGGACACGCTGCTGGCCGAAGTCGCCGCCCGCGGCGGCCGCATCGTCAAGCCGGCACAGGACGCGTTCTGGGGCGGGCGCAGCGGCTACTTCGCCGACGCCGACGGTTTCCTGTGGGAAGTGGCGTGGAACCCGGATTTCCCGCACGTCTGAACCCGCGCCTGCGGCCAACCCTGGCCGCCGCCGGCGCCTAGCCAAAGCAAGGAGCAACCATGACCCTGCCACCCTTCGACGAACACCTGGACCTGGAACTGGGCCGCGACATCGCGCTGCCGCCGGCGCTGCTGTGGCGGGTGTGGACCACGCCGGCGCTGCTGCAGCAATGGTGGGCACCGGCGCCGCTGACCACCCCCGAGTGCGAAATGGAACTGCAGCCGGGCGGCGTGTTCCGCACCGTGATGCAGGCGCCGGACGGCGCCCGCTACCCGACCAGCGGCTGCTTCCTCGACATCGTGCCGCAGCGGCGGCTGGTGTTCAGCGATGCGCTGCAACCGGGCTTCCGCCCCGCCAGCAAGCCCTTCTTCACCGCCATCATCAGCTTTGACGCGCTGGCCGACGGCGGCACCCGCTACAACGCGCGCGTGCTGCACAAGGACGCCATCGACCGCCAGACCCACGCCGACATGGGTTTCCACGACGGCTGGGGCCGCTGCATGGAACAGATGATCGCGCTGGCGCGCACGCTGTAGCGCCGGGCCACGGCCGGGCGCGCACGGTATGGCGAGGTCGCGACCGGGTAGTGGCTCGCACCGCGCAAGCCGCCGCCAGGGTTGGCCGCAGGCCTGACGGCATCGCCAGCCCCCGCGCAGCCCAGCCGGGTTCGCAATGGTGGCGCGCGGCCCGGCCGAGTCAGCTCACGGCGGAAACGGCTTGCCGTGGTAGCCGCCAGCAAGTAACGTATCATTTTGATACGTTACTAGGCCTGCCACCATGCACAACCGCTTTGACCAGTTCCGCCGCAGCGCCCTCGGCCAGCAGCTGGAACAGCTGATCGACACCCCGCAGCGCTACCTCGAATACGCGGCGCTGTCGCGCGCCGGCATCCCGGCGGTGACGGCCATCGTCCACGAACTACAGCACAAGTTCGCCGAAGTCACCGCCGACCAGGGCGCGCGCCAGTTCTGTGGTGCCATGGTCGGCGACGTGATGCGCCGCCACGGCCACCAGCTGCTGCGCCCGCGCGGGCGGGTGCCGGGCGGCTACTTCAGTTACGGCGCGGTGTGGTCGCCGCTGCCGCAGCCGCGCAGCTTCGACCAGCTGCTGGCCAGCCTCGCCGCGATGCCGCAACAGGTGCTGCAGCGGCTGGCGGCACTGCCACTGGCGCGCCAGCGCACGCGGCCGGCCGGCATCGGCTTCTCCGCGCTGGAGCACCTCTGCCACCTGCGCGATCTCGACGACGACGCCTTCCGCCCGCGCGTGCGCGCCATCCTCGAACAGCCGCAGCCGCTGCTGCACGGCGTCAACGGCAGCGAGTGGGCCATCGCCCGCGACTACCAGGCACAGGATTACGCGCAGGCGGCCAGCGGCATGCTGCGCGCGCGCGGCGAGCTGCTGGCTCTGCTGCAGGGCTGCGACGCCGATGCCCAGGCCCGCATCGGCGTCTGGGAAGGCCGGCAGCGGCTGACGCTGGCGGAGCTGGTCGCCGACATGGTGGCGCACGACGACACCCATCTGCAGGAAATCGACGAGCTGCTGCTGGCACTGGACGGCTGTGCGGCCTGAACCGCCGCCGGCGTGGCGGCCAAGCCTGACGCACCGGTGGCAGCCACCGTTTGAGGGTGAGCGCCCGTTGTCAGCCGCTGGCAGCAGGCCATGACAGCCTGCCACCGTGCACCTGTCATCGATCGCGCCAGCAGGGTGCTCGCGTCCGTCATCACCGGCAGCAACGCTGCGCCACTCCCAGCCGCCACCACTGTATTAATAGGGCACGGTACGACTTTCATACAATCATACAAACCATACTTTTGGGTGGACTTACCCCCGGATTACTTGTATTGCCACGGTGTGATTGTGTTTTCGCAATAAATCACACAACAAACGCAAGCCATTGATAACGAAATGATTAATCGGCAGCGCATCGCTGTTCATGTATGATTTATCTGCCAGATGTGGCAAACACCATACACACACCTTGGCGTGACACCGTTTGGTGTATGTTTTATTGTATTAATCGGCGCATCCTGTGTATGATCAACGCTTATTCCCGTCTGCTGGAGAGCGCGATGCCCGTACTGCCCGACTTTGAAAGTGCCGAATTTGCCCCGGCGCTGAAAGCCATCCGCAAGCAATTGCAGCTGTCACGCACCGCGCTGGCGGCCCAGGTCGGACTGTCCACCGCAGCCATCCAGCGCTACGAGGCGCAGGACGGCAGCAACATCAAGCCCAGCCGCGAAGCCTACGAACGGCTGAGCAAGGTGCTGGCGACACTGCTCGCCGACAGCGCCAGCGCCGCGGTCAGCCCGCCACCCCCGGTGACGCCGCCCGTGGCCGTGGTAGCCGCCACCGCGGCGGAGCCGGCTGCGCCGCTGGCCGCCGGCATCCTGCTGGCCGACGCCACACTGGAACAGCTGATCGCCCGCGCCAAGGCGATGGGAGCAAAGAAGGTGACCGTCGAGTTCTGAATGGAATGACAGGCACGACAGTGTGATTCGTGACACAGACCGGTCACGAATCACACATCGCTCATACACAACACCGCCGTGCACCCGCCGGCGGTTTTTTTGCGGCCAACGTTGGCCGCACCGCTTCCCGCTGATCCTTTCCGTGCGCCGTCCATCGCACGTGATCCACATGCCATACTTCATGACGTCATAAATGACAATTGCCAATCGTGAAACAGCCGTTTAGTCTGCCAGACTCGGTTGCCGCATTGCGACATTGCCGCCGCAGGCAGGCCGACCGTTAGCACCCACCACCAATAAGACCAAAGAGATTACCGTTATGAACCCACACCGTAGCGTGGCCCATGCGGCACGCCCCCTCAACCGCCAGGATTACAAGACGCTGTCGCTCGCTGCCCTCGGCGGTGCGCTGGAGTTTTACGATTTCGTGATCTTCGTTTTTTTCGCCGTGGTGATCGGCAACCTGTTCTTCCCGCCGGAAATGCCGGACTGGCTGCGCCAGTTCCAGACTTTCGGCATCTTTGCCGCCGGTTATCTGGCACGACCGCTGGGCGGCATCATCATGGCGCATTTTGGCGACCTGCTTGGCCGCAAGCGCATGTTCACGCTCAGCATCGTGCTGATGGCCTTGCCCACCTTGCTGATGGGCCTGCTACCGACCTATGCCAACCTCGGCATTGCCGCGCCGCTGTTGCTGCTGGCGCTGCGCATCCTGCAGGGCGCCGCCATCGGCGGCGAGGTGCCGGGGGCGTGGGTATTCGTCTCCGAACACGTGCCACAGCGCCACATCGGCTATGCCTGCGGCACGCTGACCGCCGGCCTGACTGCCGGCATCCTGCTCGGTTCGCTGATCGCCACCGCCATCAATACCAGCTACAGCGCGACGGAGATCGCCGACTGGGCATGGCGTATTCCGTTCATTCTCGGTGGCGGTTTCGGCCTGATGGCGATGTACCTGCGCCGCTGGCTGGAAGAGACGCCGGTGTTTGCCGAAATGCAGGCCAACAAGGCGCTGGCCGAGGAAATGCCGCTGAAAACCGTGCTGCGCGATCACAAGCCGGCGGTGGTGGTGTCGATGCTGCTGACCTGGTTGCTGTCCGCCGCCATCGTGGTGGTGATCCTGATGACGCCAACCTACCTGCAGAAGCAGTTCGCCATCGACGCCGCCACCTCGCTGAAGGCCAACAGCCTCGCCATCGTGGCGCTGACCTTCGGCTGCGTGCTGGCCGGCGCCATCATCGACCGTATCGGCAGCGGCATCACCTTTATCGTCGGCAGCCTGCTGCTGGGACTGGCAAGCTACCACTTCTATCACCAACTCGATAGCAGCATCAGCAGCGGCGCGCTGTACGGCTGGTATGCGTTGACCGGCTTCACAGTCGGCATCGTCGGCGCCGTGCCCTACGTGATGGTGCATGCCTTCCCGCCGGTGGTGCGCTTCAGCGGGTTGTCGTTCTCCTACAACCTGTCCTATGCCATCTTCGGCGGCCTGACCCCCATGGTGGTGACGCTGTGGATGAAGGCCGATCCGCTGGCACCGTCACACTATGTCAGCAGCCTGTGCGCGCTCGGGGTACTGGTCGGCATCTACCTGCTGCTGGTCGAGCGTCGCCAGCCGGCGCTGGCCACCAGCGCCGGCTGACGCCAGAGCAGGGAAGCACAGCAAAACGCCCGTTACCGGCAGCCGGTAACGGGCGTTTTTTCATGCCGCGGTGACGTTCAGTCGTCGCGGGTCAGTACTTCCAATAGCTCGATCTCGAAGATCAGGTTGGAGTGCGGCGTGATGTGGGCGCCGATCTGGCGTTCGCCGTAGGCGAGGTGCGCCGGCACCCACAGCTTGCGCTTGCCGCCGACACGCATGCCCATCAGGCCCAGGTCCCAGCCCTTGATCACGCGGCCGCTGCCGATCACGCACTGGAACGGCTTGCCGCGCTGGTAGGAGGAATCGAAGCAGGTGCCGTCCTCCAGCCAGCCGCGGTACTGGGTGGTAATCAGCGCGCCCTTGACCACCGCCTTGCCGTCGCCGGGCAGCAGGTCTTCAATCTGCAATTCGTCATTCATGCTGTCTGTCACTCCTGGTTGATTCTGTGCTGCCGCGTGCGGCCAAGGTTGGCCGCAACGCCTAGTTGCCGCTGACCGGCTTGACCTTACCCGCCGCCAGCCGTGCGCGCGCGCGCGCGGTGGCGATATCGTCGGCGCGTGCCACCGCCACGCCCATGCGGCGGCGTTCGAAGCTTTCCGGCTTGCCGAACAGGCGCAGGTCGGCGCCTGGCACCGCCAGCGCCTCGGCGACGCCGTCGAAGGCGATGCCGGCTTCGTCCAGCCCGCCGTAGATCACCGCCGACGCCGCGGCATTGCGCAGCGTGACGTCCACCGGCAGGCCGAGGATGGCGCGCGCGTGCAGCTCGAATTCGCTGTAGATCTGGCTGGCCAGCGTCACCAGCCCGGTATCGTGCGGCCGCGGGCTGACCTCGGAGAACCACACCTGGTCGCCCTTGACGAACAGCTCGACGCCGAACAGGCCGCGGCCGCCGAGCGCGGCGGTGACCTGTGCCGCCATGTCCTGCGCGCGCTGCAGCGCCAGCGGCGACATCGGCTGCGGCTGCCAGCTTTCGATGTAGTCGCCGCGCTGCTGCAGGTGGCCGACCGGGGCGCAGAAGTGGGTGGCGATGCCGCCGGCGCCGTCACTGGCGCGCACGGTGAGCAGGGTGATTTCGTAGTCGAAGTCGATGAAGCCCTCGACGATCACCAGCCCCTTGTCGACGCGGCCGGCGCTGACCGCGTACTGCCAGGCGGCGGCGACATCGGCCGGCCCGCGCAGCAGCGACTGGCCCTTGCCGCTGGACGACATCACCGGCTTCACCAGGCAGGGGTAGCCGATGCCGGCGGCGATGGCGGCCTGCAGCTCAGCCTCGCTCGCGGCAAAGGCGTACGGCGAGGTCGGCAGTGCCAGCTCCTCGGCGGCCAGGCGGCGGATGCCTTCGCGGTTCATGGTCAGGTTGGCCGCACGCGCGGTGGGGATCACCTCGGCGAGGCCATCGGCCTCAATGCGCAGCAATTCCTCGGTGGCGATGGCCTCGATCTCCGGCACGATCAGGTGCGGCCGCTCCGCCTCCACCAACGCACGCAGCGCGGCAGGGTCGGCCATGTTGATGACGTGGCTGCGGTGCGCCACCTGCATCGCCGGCGCGTCGGGGTAGCGGTCGACGGCGATGGTTTCCACGCCAAGGCGCTGCAGGGCGATGACCACTTCCTTGCCCAGTTCGCCGCTGCCCAGCAGCATGACGCGTCGGGCCGACGCGGAAAGAGGGGTTCCGATACGCATGGGGATACTCGCGGGTGGCTGTCGATGCCGCATTTTAGCATGCGCGCCGGTCGCCACCGGGCACGGCACTGGCCGGCCGACGCCGGCACCTGCAAGCGGGTAGATATCGCCATTGTTGGCGATATGTAGCCAAAGTACGGCATTTTGAAACGAAAGTGCCGTAATGCGACAACCGCGGCATGCTTGAATGGTGGGGTCAACTTTGCCGGATCCGAGCCATGCACCGTGTCGTCTCCCTGCTGTTGCCGCTGCTGCTGGCGGCCTGTACCACGCCGTCGGTGGTGCAGCTGCCGACCAGTAGCTACCCGCAGTTGCGGCCGCTGCTGACGCAGGACAGCGGCGGCGGCATCTTCAATCCGGTCACCGCGCGGCTGTTCTTCGAGACCCAGATCGCCAAGCACGTCGGCGACAGCATCGTGGTCACCATCGAGGAAGACGTCAGCAGCAGCAGCAGCCGGCAGCTGAACGACAAGGCCAGCGGCGCCACCAGCATCAACGGCCCCGGTGCGCTGCACACCATGCCGGGGCTGATCAAGCAGCTGTTCGAGGTCGATGTCGATTCCGACTACAGCATCAACGACAACGGCCAGAGCAGCGTCAAGAACAGCAACAAGGTCAACGGCAACATCATGGTGTCGGTGCTGGACGTGCTTCCCAACGGCTATCTGGTGGTCGGCGGCGACAAGGCGGTGCTGGTCAACGGCAAGCAGAGCGTGCTGCGCTTCTCCGGCATCGTCAACGGCAACCACATCCAGCCCGGCAACAGCATCTCGTCGAAGTACGTGATCAACGCGCGGCTGGACCAGGTCAACCAGAACATGCCGCTGGATGCCGGCGTGCTGGCGTGGGTGCAGTTACTGTTCGGCGCCGCGGTCAGCCTGTACTGAGCGCTTCACGATCTCGCGCGCTCACGCAAAACAGGACGAACACGGCGGAGGAAGCGGCGTTGCGCCAGACAGGAACACGCATTCCGGCACCGTTTTCAACGCCGTATCGCCCCATTTACAGCCATTCGCTACAAATCATCCACAGGTTCTGCGCACAAGGTTGGCCGCAGGCAGCTAGCGCACGTCGCGCGGGCCGCCGCTGAACAGCAGCTGGTCGAGCAGGAAGATCAGCTTGGCCTCGGTGCTGGCCCATTTGTCGAAGCCGAGGCGGCGCGGCTCGTACACCACCTTGGCCAGCACGTTGCCGTCCTTGCGCAGCGCCAGCGTGGCGTAGCTCATGTAGGCAAAATCCTGTTCCCAGGCGCGGCTGGCGGCGTAGCTGAGCACCACGCAGCCGGCGGGCAGGGTGCCCGGCGCGTACACCTGGCTGGCCACGCCGCGGCGGCGCAGGCCGTCCTCCACCACGCGCAGGAAATCCGGCACCGTCACCCGTTCGTTCCACTCGATGCACAGCTGCGGGTACGGCGCCAGCCGCCGCTCGCTGGCCTGGCGTTCCTTTTCCGCCATCGCCTGCATCTCGGTGGCGGTGGAAAAGCCGAAGGTGAATACCTCGCGCACCGGGTTGGGCAGCGCCTGGATGGTGATGCAGCCGCCGAGGCTGGCGCAGGCCAGCAGCAGGCCGAGGCGGGCGGTTCGCGAGCAGGAGTGGGGCATGGGGACGGCCGCGCCAGGCGGTAACGGGGAGAGCCAGCCGGCAGTCTACGCGCGGCGATGTAGCGGGCAGTTTGTCGCTTTGTATCCATTCCCGTACACAACGCACACACCGGCGTTGCAGCCGCTGTTTAAGCTGGCGCGATCGTGTTCCGGCGCAGGCCCTGATTCCCATGATTTCCAGCAGTCCCGCTCTCACCGTTGCCCCCGGCGCCGCACCAGCCATGCTGCACGTGCTGGTGGTGGACGACGACGAAGACATCCGCAGCCTGATCTGCCAGTACCTGCACGGCTACGCGATGAGCTGCGTCGGCGTCGGCAACGGCCGCGCCATGCGCGAGGCGATGGCCAGCCGCCAGTTCGACGTCATCGTGCTCGACCTGATGCTGCCCGGCGAAAGCGGGCTGACGCTGTGCAAGGAGATCCGCAGCCAGTCCAGCGTGCCGATCCTGATGATCAGCGCCCACGGCGAGCCGATCGAACGCATCATCAGCCTGGAGGTGGGCGCCGACGACTTCGTCAGCAAGCCGTTCGATATCCGCGAACTGGTGGCGCGCATCCACTCGGTGCTGCGCCGCACCCAGGCCGGGCGCCAGCCGGCCGCCAGCCACGGCAGCGACAAGCCGCCGCGCCAGATCCAGTTCGGCGACTGGCGCCTCAACGTCGGCCTGCGCCAGCTGCAGGACAAGCAGGGCGTGGTGATCCCGCTGTCCAACGCCGAATTCCGCCTGCTGTCGGTGCTGCTGCAGCGACCGCGCACCATCCTCGACCGCGAGCTGCTGCTGGACCTGACCCGCGGCTGTACCGTCGACGCCTTCGACCGCAGCATCGACATCCTGATCTCGCGCCTGCGCCACAAGCTGCAGGACGACCCGCGCAACCCGCGGCTGATCCGCACCGTGCGCGGCGAGGGCTACATCCTGGATGCGGCAACCAGCTGCCTGTAAACGGTGGCGCCAAGCCGCGCGCGGCAACACGACAACGGCGGCGTGACCGCGCGCACGCCGGGTGCCGGTGCCGCTAACGCCGTATCAGCCGCTTGCCATCCGGGCCGGCCTTGAAGCGGCACGGCGCCGCTGCGGCCAACGTTGGCCGCAGCGTGCGTGCTAGAACAGCCCGCCCTGTGCCACCGCGCCACCCCAGGCGATCTCGCCGCGGCCGCGCTCGGCCAGCCACTGGTTGGCCTGCGAGAAATGACGGCAGCCGAGAAAGCCGCGGCTGGCCGACAGCGGCGACGGGTGCGCCGCCTTCAGCACGCAGTGGCGGGCGGCATCGATGCGCTCGGCCTTGCCGTGCGCCCAGTTGCCCCACAGCAGGAACACGCAGCCGGGGTTGGCCGCGTTCACCGCGTCGATCAGCGCGTCGGTCACCGGCTGCCAACCGAGCTTGCCGTGGCTGCCGGCGCGGTCGGCCTCCACCGTCAGCGAGGCATTGAGCAGCAGCACGCCCTGCGCCGCCCAGTGCGTCAGGTTGCCGCTGGCCGGCGGCGGCAGGCCGAGGTCGCTGAGCTGTTCCTTGTAGATATTGCGCAGGCTGGGCGGGATCTTCACCCCGTCCGGCACCGAAAAACTCAGCCCCATCGCCTCGCCGGCGCCGTGATACGGGTCCTGCCCGATGATCACCACGCGGATGTCGGCCGGCGCCACGTGGCGCAGCGCGTTGAACACCAGCTCGCGCGGCGGATAGATCACCGCACCGGCGGCGGCGCGGTCGGCCAGTTGCGCGTCGATCAGCGCCAGTTGCGCACTGATGGCCGGCGTTGCCAGCACCTGTTGCCAGGCGGCGGGCAGGGTGGCGAGGGCGGGGGCGAGATAAGTCATGTTATTAACCATCGGAATCACGAAAAATTCAGGGTCCGGCAGCGGGGGAGTCACCCCCCGTTGCTGCCACCGAACCCGCAGCAGCAATAGCGACCGCCAACGGCCAGCACACGCGGGCATGCCGTGCCGGAGCGGTACCAATAAAAAAGCCGCTCCACAGGGAACGGCTTTGCTTGCGGCCAACGTCGGCTCAGTAGCGCGCCATCGCCGGCTCGACCTCGTCCGCCCACGCCGCCACGCCGCCGCGCAGGCTCAGCACCTGCTCGAAACCGGCGTTTTCCAGGAACAGGCCGACCTGGTAGCTGCGCACGCCGTGGTGGCAGATGGTCACCACCGGGGTGTCATCCGGCAGCTCGTTGTGGCGCAGCGGGATCAGGTTCATCGGAATCTGGCGCGAACCGTCGATGCGGCACAGCGCGTATTCCCAGTCCTCGCGCACGTCGAGCAGCACCGGCTGCGGACGGGACGCGTCGGCCAGCCAGTCGGCCAGCTCGCGGGCGTTGATTTCGCGGATCATCAGAAGCTGAAGCGCGACGGTTCGATCGCGTCCAGCTGCTGCAGGCGCGCGATGTTGGTATCGAAGCTGACGCTTTCCTGATACGCGGTTTCGGACACGCGGGTGATGATCTTGGCGATCATTACCGGCGCGTCGCCGACGATTACCGCCATGCGGCCGCCGACGGCCAGCTGCGCCTTCAGCGCTTCCGGCACCACCGGTACCGAACCGCCGACGCAGATCACGTCGAACGGCGCCTGCGCCGCCAGACCGTCAATGCCGTTGCCCTGGCTCAGCGTCACGTTCTTGATGCCGGCGGTCTTGAGGTTGGCCGCAGCGTGCTGCAGCTGCTGCGCGTCGATGTCGACGCTGTACACGTGCTGGCCGACGGCGGCCAACAGCGCGGTCAGGTAGCCGCTGCCGGTGCCGATTTCCAGTACCTTGTCGCTGGCTTTCACCTGCAGGTCCTGCACCAGACGGGCTTCGACCTTCGGCTCCAGCATGGTGCAGCCGTTGTCCAGCGGCAGCTGGGTGTCGACAAAGGCCAGCGCGCGCTTGTCGGTACCGACAAAATCTTCGCGTTTCACGTGGAACAGCAGATCGAGAATGGAGGTGTCGAGCACGTCCCACGGACGGATCTGTTGCTCAACCATATTGAAGCGGGCTTGTTCGAAATTCATCGGAAACTCCGGCTTGGATTCTAGACAATATCAAGGACGACTCTGAAAAACAGGCTGCCTCAACCCGCATTTCACAACCGCCCGAGCAATTCGTAACTTGCGATTATCCCACATTTACCTTACCTTCACAGCATCGCTAGGGGTCCTGCTCCTGTTGTGTACCATTCGCACCAAAACGCGTATGGCATAAACAGGGCGGGTGAGAGTTACCCTTAGAACCTGACCCGGATAATACCGGCGTAGGGAAGCGTAATCTGCCAGACACCGCCCGCCGCGCTGCGTTCCCGCCCGGCTTGCGGCCAACCTTGCAGCCGGACACCCGGGCCGCTCCTTGCGCCGTTTCATCGCCTTGGAGAACCTGCCCGATGAACGCGCCTGCCACACCCGATAGCCACAAGCCCAACCAACAGATGGTGGTCGATGCCGCCGCCATCGCGCCACTGCCGAATTCCCGCAAGATTTATGTCGAAGGCAGCCGCCCCGACATCCGCGTGCCGATGCGCGAGATCAGCCAGGCCGACACCCCGACCCAGTTCGGCGGCGAGCGCAACCCGCCGATCTACGTCTACGACTGCAGCGGCCCGTACACCGACCCCGCCGCCAGCATCAACATCCAGAACGGCCTCGCCCCGCTGCGCGCCGCGTGGATCGCCGAACGCGACGACACCGAGCTGCTCGCCGGCCTGTCCAGCGACTATGGCCGCCAGCGCGAAGCCGACCCGAAACTGGCCGACCTGCGCTTCAACCTGCAGCGCAAGCCACGCCGCGCCAAGCCTGGCCGCAACGTCAGCCAGATGCACTACGCACGGCAGGGCATCATCACCCCGGAGATGGAATACGTCGCCATCCGCGAAAACCTGAACCGCCAGGCCTATGTCGAGAGCCTGAAAACGGCCGGCGGCAAGAACGACCGCCTGCTGGAGCTGATGACGCGGCAGCACCCCGGCCACAGCTTCGGCGCCAACCTGCCGGACACCATCACCGCCGAATTCGTACGCCAGGAAATCGCCGCCGGCCGCGCCATCATCCCCAACAACATCAACCACCCGGAATCCGAGCCGATGATCATCGGCCGCAACTTCCTGGTGAAGATCAACGGCAACATCGGCAACAGCGCGGTAACGTCGTCGATCAGCGAAGAAGTGGACAAGATGACCTGGGGCATCCGCTGGGGCGCCGACACCATCATGGACCTGTCCACCGGCAAGAACATCCACGAAACCCGCGAGTGGATCCTGCGCAATTCGCCGGTCCCGATCGGCACCGTGCCGATCTACCAGGCACTGGAAAAGGTGAACGGCAAGGCCGAAGACCTGACCTGGGAAATTTTCAAGGACACCCTGATTGAGCAGGCCGAACAGGGCGTCGACTACTTCACCATCCACGCCGGCGTGCGCCTGCAGTACGTGCCGCTGACCGCCGGCCGCATGACCGGCATCGTGTCGCGCGGCGGCTCGATCATGGCCAAATGGTGCCTGGCGCATCACCAGGAAAACTTCCTGTACACCCATTTCGAAGACATCTGCGAAATCATGAAGGCCTACGACGTGGCCTTCTCGCTGGGCGACGGCCTGCGTCCGGGTTCCGCCTGGGATGCCAACGACGCCGCGCAGCTGGGCGAGCTGAAGACGCTGGGCGAGCTGACCCAGATCGCGTGGCAGCACGACGTGCAGGTGATGATCGAAGGCCCCGGCCACGTGCCGATGCAGCTGATCAAGGAGAACATGGACAAGGAACTGGAGTGGTGCCACGAGGCACCGTTCTACACCCTGGGGCCGCTGACCACCGACATCGCGCCGGGCTACGACCACATCACCAGTGCGATTGGTGCCGCGCAGATCGGTTGGTACGGCACCGCCATGCTGTGCTACGTCACCCAGAAAGAGCACCTGGGCCTGCCGAACAAGAACGATGTGAAGGAAGGCATCATCACCTACAAGCTGGCCGCGCACGCCGCCGACCTCGCCAAGGGCCACCCCGGCGCACAGATCCGCGACAACGCGCTGTCCAAGGCCCGCTTCGAGTTCCGCTGGGAAGACCAGTTCAACCTGGGCCTGGACCCGGACAAGGCGCGCGAATTCCACGACGAAACGCTGCCGAAAGATAGCGCCAAGGTGGCGCACTTCTGCTCCATGTGCGGCCCGCACTTCTGTTCGATGAAGATCACGCAAGATGTGCGCGAATTCGCCGCCAAACAGGGCATCAGCGAGCAGGATGCGCTGCAGAAGGGCATGGAGGTGAAGTCGATCGAGTTCGTGAAGGGCGGCGGCAAGCTGTACGACAAGGTGTAAGCCGGTTTTGCTTCAGCTGAAACGATAAAGGTTGGCCGCAGCGATGCGGCCAACCTTTTTTGTTATCGCACATAGAAACAACCACATGACCGGGCATGAACATCACAATTTTATTTGCATAAAATGATGTGCTGTAATGCAATGCTTACCTCGCCATCACGTCAGAAATCTCCCGATGAAACGCATAACCCTGCTCCTCATCACCGCACTCCAACTCCCGGCCATTGCCGGGGCAAGCGCCATCGACGCCATGATCATCAATGGGGAGTACTCGCAAGCGTACCAAACAGCGCATCAGGCACTGGCGACAGCAAGCGACAACACTGCTCGGCAACAGGCAAAACGGGATCTGGCCCGAGTATTGATCCAGCAGGACAAACTACAGCGGGCCGAATCCCTGCTGCATGAATTGCTGCACGGTGATGATGTCGTCGTACCCGACACGCTGCTCTATGCGGACATCCAGGATGCACAGGTCTCGGTACTAAGGAGAACACTCCGCAGCAAGGAAGCATTGCCCTACGCGGAACAGGCCTTGGCTTTGCGTCGCAAACTGCTTGGCGAGGAACACTTGCTGGTCGCCGAATCGCTGAACAATTTGGCACTGTTGTTGGTCGACATGAAAAAAACCGACACCGCAAAAGTTCTTTATCAACAAGCACTGACAATGCGGCAGAAAATAGCCGGCTCGGAGAGTTACGAAGCCGCCGAAACCTTGCATAACCTCGGCACCTTGTACGCGAGAGCAAAACAATATGACGATGCCGAGCAGCAGTTGCTGTCCGCCTTGCACATCAAGCAAAAAATACTCCGGCCAAACCACCCGCGCATACTCAATACGCTGTCACGACTGGGATCGGTGTACACGGACAAAAAGCATTATCCGGAAGCGATCACGACACTAAACGCGGTGATGGATGGCATGCAAGAAAACGGCATGGCAGAAAGTGTCATTGCCGGTATCACGCAACGCGAGCTTGCCGATGTTTACCATTACCAACGGCAAATCGAAGCAGCAGAACGCTACTACAAGGCATCCCTGGGTACTCTGGGAAAAGTGCTTGGCACGCAGCACTATGCCTATGGTGTGGCCTTAAACGGTCTTGGCTGGCTCTACTATAAAAATGGCCGAGCCGAAGATGGCAAAAAGATGATTGCAGAATCCGAAAGCATCATGGATAAGGCACCACGCTAAACCCGGCCACCATCTTGCGGCCAAGCTTGGTGCCAGACAGCAAAACGGCAGCCGTCAGTGGCTGCTCTTGCTTGTGGCGATGGCGCAGAATCAGGCTTTGCGCCGGTAGCTGACGCCGGGGAACACGCGGATGATGTCGTCGCCGCTCAGCGCCTGGCTGTCGGCTTCCAGCAGCTGCCAGTAGTGATCGCCGTCGAACAGGTCGCGATAAACCGGGATGCCGTCCTGATAGAACATCAGGTGGTGGCCGATGAAATCGTCGAGCGAGCGCGGCGAGCTGTCGTCCTGCATCACGAACATCACCGCGGTGCTGGGGGAGAGCTCGCGGATCTGCTCGCGGTCGGCCTGCCACAGCCCGACAAAGATCAGTAGCACGGAAAACATCAGTAGTGTCCAGGCGGTGGCCAGCGTGGACAGCACCGCCAGGATCGTCGCCCCGGTGAAATAGAACCGACTGTCAAACATGATGCCCCCCCTGTGCTGTCACACAGTCATCCGGCAGCGGCGCAACAGGCGCCGAGATTTCATCATAGGTGAGGCTGGCGCGCTTTTCCGCAGCAAATCGGTGGCGCCTTTTATGTCAAAGCAATCAAAGTTGGCCGCAGTGTTGCCATTGCCTGATCATGGACAAGGTTGCGCCCTGGCGGCATCCTTATCATCGCGCAGCGCGTGATCGCGCGCCCGCCGGCACCACTATTGCTGCGCCGGCACGCCGCTGGCGGGTGACTCATGCCACGATCAAGCGCAAAGTCATGACAAAACCGTGCCGGACACCACGGCTGCAACACTTTGCTATCAAATACCCGCGTCTTGGCAGGGACAATCCTTTAACAGCTTATGATTAGCCGTTAAACTAGCCGTTAATCATGCAGAATAAAATGTTACCCCGCGCGGATCAGGTTTCATTACCCGCACACGATCGGCACGGCCTCTCTACAAAATGAAGAAACGCACATGAACAGACATTTTGCTACTTCCGTCCTTCTGACCAGCATGCTGCTGGCTGCGCCCGCGATGGCAGGTCTGAAAGAAGGCCGTCTTGCCTATGGCAAAGGGGATTTTGCCACCGCCTTGCAAGAGCTGACCCCGGTCGGCGAGCAGGGCAATCCGCGCGTTCAGCTGCTGCTGGCCGAGATGTACCGCAAGGGTCAGGGCGTGGTGCCGGACCTGGCCGAAGCCGCCCGCTGGTACGACAAGGCCGCGGCGCAGGGGAATGTCGACGCCCAGCACAAGCTGGGTGGCCTGTATGAAAACGGCCTCGGCGTGCGCCAGGACTACGCCACCGCCGTCAGCTGGTATCAGAAAGCCGCGGCACAGGGCAACACCGCCGCACAGACCAGCCTCGGCCTGATGTACCAGTACGGCCGCGGCGTGCCGCAGGATCTGGCGCAGGCATCCAGCCTGTTCCAGCAGGCGGCACGGCAGGGCAACGCGCTGGCGCGGACCCAGCTGGCACAGATCTCGCAGAATGGCGTCGGCGTGACGCAAAACAGCAATCAGGCGGCGGTGCTGTACCGCCGTGCCGCCGAACAGGGCAGCGCCGAGGCGCAGTACCACTACGCCAACCTGCTGCTCGCCGGCAAGGGTGTGCCGCGCAACCTGATCGATGCCGCGCAATGGCAGCACAAGGCCGCACAGCAGGGCTACGCCCCGGCGCAGCACGCACTGGGCCTGATGTACCAGAACGGCCAGGGCATGCCGCAGGATCTGGCGGCCGCCGCGATCTGGTTCGGCCGTGCCGCCGAGCAGGGCATCGCCGATGCCCAGTACGCACTGGCGGTGCTGCACCAGAACGGTCGCGGCACCCCGCGCAACCTGGCGCTGGCGGCCAACTGGTATCGCAAGGCCGCCGAGCAGGGCCACACCAACGCGCAGACGGCGCTGGCCAGCCTGTACCAGAGCGGTCGCGGCGTGCCGAAAGACCCGGCGCAGGCGCTGCAGTGGTACCAGAAGGGTGCCGAGCTGCAAGCCGCCAGCTGGTATCGCAAGGCCGCCGAGCAGGGCGATGCCGAGGCGCAGTACGGCCTGGGCGAACTGTACGAGAAGGGCAACGGCGTGAACCCGGATCTGGCGGAAGCCGCCAGCTGGTATCAGAAAGCCGCGGCGCAGGATCACCTGCAGGCACAGAACGCGCTCGGCCAGCTGTATGAGCAGGGCGTGGAAGTCACGCAGAGCCTCAGCGACGCCACCCAGTGGTATCAGAAGGCCGCCGAGCAGGGCGACATGAACGCGCAGGCCAACCTCGGCCAGCTGTACGCACAGGGCAAGGGCGTGCCGCAGGACGCCAGCCAGGCCGCGCTGTGGTTGCGCAAGGCAGCCGAGCAAGGCCATGCCGGCGCCCAGGCCAGCCTCGGCAACCTGTTCCGTCAGGGCCAGGGCGTGGAGCAGGACTATTTCGACGCCGCGCAGTGGTACACCAAGGCCGCCAAGCAGGGCAACGCCGAAGCGCAATTCCAGCTCGGCAGCCTGTACGAAAACGGCCAGGGCGTGTCGCGCGACCTGAAACTGGCACTGAGCTGGTATCGCAAGGCCGCCGCCAAGTATCAGGTCGACGCGCTGAACAGCCTCGGCCATGCCTACACCGCCTACAGCTACCAGGGCATCCCGCACAACGAGGTGCTGGCCTACGCGCTGCACAACCTGGCACGGGCGCAGGGCAATGCCCAGGCCGCCAGCAAGCTGAACCAGCTGCAGCACGAGATGAAGCCGGAGCAGATCGCCAGCGCGCAGGAGCTGTCGCGACGCATGAACGTCGCCGGCCGCCTGTTGCCGGAACTGGATCGCCAGCTGAAGAGCAGCACCCGCCGCAAGGCCGCCAGCAAGACCTTCTACGCCAAGAAGTCGTTGAAGCGCAAACGCTGAACCGCGCGCCGACAGCACAACGCCACGACCCCGGTCGTGGCGTTTTTCATTGCGGCCAACCTTGCGCCGGCGCCGCTTACTGCCGCTGCAGGTTGCCGATGAAGGTGCGCACCTCGGCCGGCGGCTGCAACGGTGTGCCCTCGCTGGCGTAGACCTTGAGCAGGCCGTTCTCGATCAGCCCCGCCTCCAGCTTGCGCTGCGACACGTCGATCAGCAGGTAGGCCGCGCCATCCTGCGCCGCGTGGCGCTTGTTGCCGGTGACGAACAGCAGCCGGTCCTGCTGCAACGGCCCCTGGGTATCCATGAACAACTTGAACTTGGCCAGGTCCTTGCCCAGCAAGGCCTTCAGCGGTGCCGCCAGTGGCGGCTTGTCGAACAGGCCGCTGTCGCGCGGATACTGGCCGACCTGCTTTTCCAGCACCGTCCAGTCGCCCTTGCCCTGCCACGCGCTGACCACCTCGCGCACCACGCCGGCCTGCTGTTTCAGTTCTTCCACCTGCTGCTGCACCTTGGGCTGCAGCTCCCCGGCCAGCGTGCCGGCCTTGTCCAGCGCCGTGGCCGCCTGCTGCTTGATCTCGGCCAGCGGCGCGCTGGCCTGCTGCAGTTTATTACCGGCCACGCCGATGGCGGCGGACGCGTCTTGTTGCAGCTTGCCGACCTGTTCGTCACTACAGGCCAGCAACAGGGGCAGGCCGATCGCGGCCAACAGCAGGGGACGCCACATGATGTTCTCCACAGGGCAAATAAGCGCTTGGAAAGCCCGCCGCGGCGGCGAGTTCCCGCCACGGGCGCTCAAGGTTGGCCGCAGCCATGAAAAAGGCGGCCGCGGTTGCCCGCGACCGCCCGATGCCGATACCGGCCGGCTTAGCGTACGTCGACCACGATGTCCTTGCTGAACACCTTCTCGCAGTACTTGCACTTCATCTTGGTGTCGTGCTCGGTGACGCGCACGCTGAAATGGCTCTGCACCGGCTCCACGTGCGACACGCAGTTGGAGTTGGGGCAGGCGAAGATGCCTTCCACCGTGTCCGGGATCGCCAGCTTCTGCTTGCGTACCACGGCAAAATCCTCGATCACGCTGACGGTGCCGCGCGGCGCGAACAGTGCCAGCTCGTTGGCCTGCTCCTCGCTCAGCACCACGTTCTCGATCTTGATCAGGTCCTTGCTGCCCATGTGCCCGCTGGGCAGGTTGAGGCCGACGGTAACGCGCTCGCGGTATTCCGCCAGCTGGAACAGGCGCAGGATGCGCAGGCCCTGGCCGGCCGGAATGTGGTCGATCACGGTGCCGGATTTCAGTGCCTCGACATTGCGGGCATACACTTTTTCAGTCATGGTTTTTCCTTTCACACCGTTTCGTTGAGCACCAGCGACAGCAGCGCCTGGCGGGCGTAGACACCATTCTTGGCCTGCTCAAAGTAGTAGGCGTGCGGGGTGGCGTCGACGTCGGTGGTGATCTCGTCCACCCGTGGCAGCGGGTGCAGGATCTTCATGTTCGGGCGCGCGCTGCGCAGCATGTCGGCACGCAGCACGAACTGGCCCTGGATCTTCTTGTACTCGGCCTCGTCGAAGCGCTCGCGCTGCACGCGGGTCATGTACAGGATGTCGATGTGCGGGATCACTTCCTCGATGGTGGCGGCAATGCTGTAGCTGATGCCGCGCTCGTCCAGCTCCTCGCACAGGTAGTCCGGCATCGCCAGCGCCTCGGGGCCGACGAAGTAGAACTTCGCGCCGAACAGCGACAGCGCCTGCGCCAGCGAGTGCACGGTGCGGCCGTATTTCAGGTCGCCGACGAAGGCCACCGTCAGGTTGTCGAGACGGCCCTGGGTTTCCTGCAGCGTGAACAGGTCGAGCAGCGTCTGCGACGGGTGCTGGTTGGCACCGTCGCCGCCGTTGATGATCGGCACACTGGAAAACTCGCTGGCCACACGCGCGGCGCCTTCCTTCGGATGGCGCATAATGATGGCGTCGGTGTAGGAGCTGATGATGCGCACGGTGTCGGCCAGCGTTTCGCCCTTCTTCGCCGAGGTGTTGGCACCGTCGGCAAAACCGATCACGTTGCCGCCCAGGCGCTGCACCGCGGTCTCGAACGACAGCCGGGTACGGGTCGACGGCTCGAAGAAGCAGGTCGCCAGCAGGCGGTCCTTGAGCAGGTCACCACGCGACGCGGCCTTCAGTTGTGCCGCCGTCTGCACGACCAGTTCCAGTTCCTCGCGCGTGAAATCCGGTATCGAAATGATGTGCTTGCGATAAAGCGGGTTGGGCATGGCGGTCACCTTTGGCAATAACAGAATCAATGGCTGAAAAAAAAGCCCCTGATGCCGGATCAGGAGCTTCTTTATATATCAATGCAGCGGCCCGGCGTCGTGTCGACCCCGTACCGGCAACGCCTGGCGACGCGCAGACAGCGCGGCGGGGCAAGGAAGCGGGCAGGGTAAGGGCGACATGGCGGGTCTCGCAAAGCAAACCGGCGGATTATACGAAAATCACCGCGCGCTGTCAGGCCAAAACCGCCAATAAAAAAGCGCCGCCCGTGACGGGCGGCGCTGGCTGCGGCTAGCCGGCTACTCAGAGTCGGAAATTGCCGACCAGCGCTTCCAGGCTGGCGGACTGCTCGCGCAGCTGCTCCACCGCGGCGCGTACCTCGCGCGCCACTTCGCTGTTGGACTGCGCCATGGTGCTGATGCGCTCCACGTTCTGCGCGATTTCCGAGGTCGCGTTCGACTGTTCCCGCGTCGACGACGCGATATCACCGATATTGTCCACCAGATCGACGCTTTTCTCGTACACACCCTTCATCGCCACGTTGGCCTCCTCGGCGATGCCGACGCTGACCGACACCAGCTCGGTGCTGCGCTTCACCTCGTCCACCGCGTCGTTGGTCTCGCTGCTGATGGCGTTGACGATGCGGCTGATCTGCACCGTGGCCTCGGCGGTGCGGCCGGCGAGGTTGCGCACCTCGTCCGCCACCACCGCAAAGCCGCGCCCCTGCTCGCCGGCGCGCGCCGCCTCGATGGCCGCGTTCAGCGCCAGCAGGTTGGTCTGGTCGGCAATGTCCTTGATTACGCCGACAATGGTGCTGACCTCCGCCGAACGTGCACCCAGCGCGCCCATGCGCCCGGCCAGCGCCTGCATATTGCTGGTCATGCGCTGGATCTCGCCGGTGACCTTATCCACCGTTGCCACGCTGTGCTCGGTCAGCACGCCGGTTTCGCGCGCCATGCTCTCGGCCAGCATCGCGGTATCGGCGATGTGGTGCACGCTGACGGTGACCTGCTCCACGCCGGCAGCAGTGGCGCTGGCGGCGTCCGACTGCTGCGCCGACGACTGCTCCACCTGTACCGCGGAGTCGGCCAGCTGGCCGGCGGAACGGCTCACCGCCAGGCTCTGCTCGCGCACCTCGATGAACATCTCGCGCAGGCTCTCGATGAAGCGGTTGAAGGCGGCGGCGGTGCGGCCGATTTCGTCACGGTTGCTGACAGTGAGGTGCAACGTCAGATCGCCCTTGCCGCTGGCGAACTGTTCCATGGTTTCCGCCAGCGTGTTCAGCGGCCGCGTCAGGGTGCGGATCAGCAGCGTCAGCACCAGGATGATCAGCGCCAGCGCGATGACGCCGACCACGATGGCGGTATTGCGCTGGCTGTTGGCGGTCGCGGTAATCGCCGCGGTCGGCACGCTGACGCCGGCGGACCAGAACTGGCCGCTGTCTGCCACCTTGATCGGGTAGAAGAAGTGGGTAAAGCCGCCGTCTTCGTAGACGAAGCGCTCGCCCTTCTTGATCTTGTCGAGGTTGGCCGCCAGCGGATCGCCACTGGCCACCGCCTTGCCGACCAGTTCCGCCTGCGGGTTGACCACGAACAGGCCGCCCTCGGACACCATGCGCACATAGCCGGTGTCATAGAGGCGGATGGCGCCGAACTGCTTTTGCAGGTCGTCCAGCGCTAGATCGACGGCGGATACCCCCAGCAGCTTGCCGGACGCGTCCTTCATCACCACCGCCAGCGAGCTTTCCAGTACCTGCTTGCCCTGCACCTCGTAGAAGAACGGCTCGGTGATGGTGTCGCGGCCGCGCGATTTCGGCACGAAGTAGAAATCGCCCCAGCCCGATTTTTCATAGTCCGGCGCGTACTCGGTGAGCCTGTCCTGCCACTCCGGGAATTTCGCCACCCGGTCGCTGGACATCATCACGTCCAGCGCCGCCTTGCCGTCGCCACCGCGCGTCAGGTACGGCGTGTAGCGCCCGCTCGGGTCGTGCTTCGGCCAGTCGCGGCGGAATTCGTCGTCGCGGCCATCCAGTGCGTTCGGCTCCCAGATCATCCACGCGCCGATGATGCCCGGCGCGTTGTCCAGCGAGCTGAGCAGGATGTTGTCGACCACCTTGCGCTCCACCGCCTGCGCGCGCTGCAGCCCCTGCACGCTGGCGGCCATGCTGCGCGGAATGGCAAAGCCGTTGGCCAGCTTGGCCTCGACACTGTCCGCCACGCGGCCGGCCTGCTCCGAGGCCAGCTGGTTACCCTGCTCGACCGCGGCGTCATAACTTTGCTTGGCGATGATGGCGATCATCACCGCAAAACCAACCGCCACCGCCACCGCGGCAACGCCGATGATGCGGTTGCCCAGATGCCCCCAACGTGTACTCTGCGTCATGCCTTGCACTCCTGTAGCTCGCGAAATCCGGTTTTTTGTTCTAGGTATTTATACCTAGAATATCCGCTTGCATGAAAATTGACTATCACCAATACGTAATAATAAAAAAGCACTGATCATTGATTATCAATTGCCATAATTATTATCGATCACTATTTATTTGAATAAAATAATGATAACCAATATCAATACAAATAAAACCCTGTTTGCATCGCCGATTGGCGCGATAATCGTCGGATAAGGTTTCTGGCACAAACTGTCGTGGCACACCACACCACCGTCGCAGCGCTGCCACCAGCAGCCTGACCGCTGTTTTTACACCGTTTTTTGCCAGACCAGACTCCAAGAAAACAACGCCATGATCAAAAATATCGATATTGCCGACATCAAGATCGGCATGTATGTGCATGACCTGAACTGCGACTGGACCTCTCATCCGTTTTTCCGCAAGCGCTTCCTGATCAAGAACGATGCCGAAATCGCCAAGATCGTCGAAGCCGGTATTCACGAACTCTATATCGATACCGAAAAGGGGCTGGATGTCAGCCATGCGCGCAGCGTGGACGAGGTCAACGCCAGCTTGCAGCAGCAGATGATCGAGGCGGTCACCAGCAAGCCGGCGCCGATCATCGCGCTGTCGTTTGCCGAGGAGCTGGGCCGCGCCAACCGCATCAAGAGCCAGGCGCACGCGCTGGTCAAGACCGTGATGCAGGATGTGCGCCTGGGGCGGGCGGTGGAGCTGGAGCAGGTCGAGCCGATGATCGAATCGATCACCGAATCGGTGCTCAGCAACAGCGGCGCGCTGCTGACGCTGCTGCGCATCAAGAACAAGGACGACTACACCTTCCTGCATTCGGTCAGCGTCGGCACGCTGATGATCGCGTTCTGCCGCTCGGTGGGCATGGACATGGAAACTATCCACCTTGCCGGGCTGGGCGGCATCCTGCACGACACCGGCAAGGCGCTGGTGCCGGACGAGATCCTCAACAAGCCGGGGCGCCTGACCGAGGAGGAGTTCGACATCATCAAGCGCCACCCGCGCGACGGCTTCGACATCCTCAGCCGCACCGAGGGCATCAGCGAGATCCCGCTCGACATCACCCTGCATCACCACGAACGCGTCGACGGCAGCGGCTACCCGCACAATCTCAAGGGTGACACCATCAGCACACTGGCCAAGATGGCGGCCATCGTCGACGTCTACGACGCCATCACCGCCGATCGCTGCTATCACAAGGGCATGGCACCGACCGATGCGCTGCGCAAGATCTTCGAATGGTCGAAATACCACTTCGACCCCAAGCTGGTGCAGGCCTTCATGCGCTGTGTCGGCATCTACCCGGTCGGCACGCTGGTGTTGCTGGAATCCGGCAAGCTGGGGGTGGTGATCGAGCAGCACGACAGCAACCTGCTGACGCCGAAGATCAAGGTGATGTTCAGCAGCAAGAGCAATACCTACCTGCAGCCGGAAATCATCGACCTGTCGCGACCGCTCGGCTTTGGCGGCGGCGACAAGATCGTGCGCCACGAGGCGCCGGAAAAGTGGGGCATCAACCCCTTGCGTTTCATGTGAAACAACAACGGCCACCGGCAACGCGGGTGGCCGTTTTGTCATGCGCGCATGCTTAGAACGTGTTCACGATCTCGCGAGCTAGAGCGAGACAAGGCGAAAACGGCTGAGGAAGCGGAGTTTACAAGTGGTAAATGAGCATTCCGAAGGCGTTTTTAACGCGGTATCGCCGACGCGCAGCAGATCGTGAACAGGTTCTTACAGCTGCTGCAGCTCGAACTGGCGGCCGCCACGGCGCTTGGCGCGGTACATCGCCTGGTCGGCCTCGGCCAGCACCTCGGCCGGCATCGTCGCACCGCTCTTGAACAGGCAGATGCCGACCGACAGGCCGAGCCGGTTCGGTGGCGACAGCTCGGCAAACGGCTCGTCCAGTGCCTGGATGATCTTGCCGGCCACCGCGCGCGCGCCGCTCTCGGTGACGCCTTCCAGCAGGATGGCAAACTCGTCGCCGCCGATGCGCGCCAGCAGGTCGGTGCCGCGCAGCGCCTGCTTCAGCCGCGCGGCAATCGCCGACAGCACCGCGTCGCCAGTGTCGTGGCCGTGGGCGTCGTTGATCGGCTTGAAACGGTCGAGATCGATGAACAGCAGCGCGCACAGGCTGGACGCGCTGTCTGCGGCCAACCTTTCCAGTTTCAGTTCCAGATAGCGGCGGTTGGCGAGATTGGTCAGCGCGTCGCGGTGCGCCATCTCCAGCAGGTGCCCCTGCAACAGCTGCAGCCGCTGCGCTTCCTGGCGCTGGCGGGTGACGTCGTGGCGGGTCTGCAGCACGCCGTCCACCTTGCCGCTGGCATCACACAGCGGCGTCAGCGTGATCTGGTAGTGTCCCGGCCTGCCATCGGTCTGCGGCAGGCTCAGCTCCATGCTCTGCGGCGCGGCCGTGGCCAGCACCTGGGCGAAGCTGTCGGCGCTCAGCCCCGGCAGCGTCACCGTCGCCAGCGTGGCGCCGGCGGCCAGCTGTTGCAGCGCCGGCTGCGCATCGGGACAGCACTGCGCGGCGTGATTGGCAAACTCCAGCTGCCCGTGCACGTCAAACAGCAGCACCGGGTAGGGCAGCGCCGCGTACAGCTGCTGCAGGCGGGCGGCAGGCGGCAGCGAGGCGGCGTGGAAAGACAGCGTGTCGGCTTGGTTCATCGGTCGGGATCTGCGGCAAACACAATCGGCCAGCTTAGCACAGGCTAAGCCAACGGCATGTTTGCTTGCCGCTGCCGCGCCGGATAGAAAAGTATTGGATTATCAATTGCCGCCGCTTTCTATAAATAACATCCGGGTACTGCGGCAAAACTGTGGCAATTTATTCCCGCCCGCCGGCCGGATATTTCAGCGCATTCTTGTGCAGCTTGTCCTGCAGCGCGTGGTCGAGATCGACGCCGCAGACATCGGCCAGCCGCACCAGGTACATCATCACGTCGGCGATTTCCTCCTGCAGCCGTTCGAAGGCCTGCGGCTCGCTCGCCATCGCCGCCGCCTCGGCGTCCGTGCGCCACTGGAACAGCTCCGCCAGCTCGCCGACCTCGCCGGTCAGTGCCAGCATCAGATTGCGCGGGGTATGGAAACGCTGCCAGTCGCGCTCGGCGGCAAACTGGCGTTGCGCGGCGATCAGGCCACGGGCATCGAGCAATACGGCGGGCGCGGTCATCGGCGGCTCCTTGCGTCAAAAAGCCGCGACGACGTGTCGCGGCCGGAGGGTTCGGGTGGCAGCCGGCTCAGGCGTCGTCGGTCGGCGGGGTCTTGCGGGCAAACAGGATGGTCGGCGCCTTGGCCGCGCCGTGGCCGGCCGGCGCGCGCGCGGTGGCCGCCTTCGGCGCCAGGCTGCGCTTCGGCTTCTTCAGCTGCAGGTACAGCGCCTCGACCTTGTCGCGCGCCCACGGCGTGCGGCGCAGGAAGGCGAGGCTGGACTTGATGCTCGGCTCGTGGCTGAAGCAGCGCACCGCAATGCGGCTGGCGAGGCCATCCCAGCCGTAGTGGCCGTGCAGCTCGGTCAGCATCGCTTCCAGCGTCACGCCGTGCAGCGGGTTGTTGCTCTGTTTGTCGCTCATGTACTCACCTTGCGGCCATGCTGCGGATTACGGGTATAGGCGCAAAACCCCGGTCGCGGACCGACCTGCGGGTGATTGCGGCAGGTATTCGGCCGCAGCGCGTAGATGCTGCACAGCCGGGTCTTCTGATCCAGGTACTGGCAATCGCCGTTGGCGCGCTGCGTCAGCGTGAACAGACCGCTCTTGAAGTTGAAATGCTGGATGATGCGCTGCTTTTCCAGACGTTTGGCGATGTTCTTGATAGGCTCGCCCAGCTCGAACTCGTCCACCACGCCGATGCGCACCAGATCCGGCAGCTTCACTTCCACCGGCATGCTGCAACAGCTGCCCATGCAGTCGCTGCACAGGCCATTCTTGTACTTTACCCACGTATCGAGGCGCTCGATATCGGCCACACTGATTCCTTAAAACCCTGATTCGGCAGCATTTCTGCCGCCGCAATGAAAAACAGCGGATTGTAACGCAATCCGCTGTTGCCATTGTGCTGTTTGTCGGCGGCGGCCGGGCCGTTCCACGTGAAACGCCGCGCCGGCCGCTACCGGCCGATGCGGTCGCCGAGATTGACCAGCAACACCCCGGCCACCACCAGCAGCGCGCCCAGCAGACGCCAGCTGTTGATCTCCTTCAGCGGCATGCCCAGCCAGCCGTAACGGTCGAACAACAGCGACGCGCACACCTGGCCGGCGATGATCAGCGACAGCATCACCGCCACCCCCAGCCTCGGCGCCAGCAGCGTGGTGCCGAACACGAACAGCGCCCCCAGCGCGCCACCGCTCAGCATCCACCACTCCGCGCGCGGCAAGGCGGCGAGACCAACCCACTTTTGCCCGCTCAGCAGCGCGGCGATGGTCAGCGTCACCAGCCCCACCGCAAACGACACCAGCGCCGCCAGCACCGGGCTGCCGCCGATCAGCAGCTTCAGCTGGTGATTGATCGCCGCCTGCAGCGGCACCACCACCCCCATCACAAACGCCAGCGCCAGTAACAGCCCGTTCATCGCCTCATCCCCCGCAGTAAGCCACCGATGATCCTGCCATCAACCGTGGCTGGCAAGCCGCGCAAGAGCACCGCGACTACACCGGCACGCCGATGGTCGCCGGCGGCGGCAACGGCACCGGCTCGCGCGCCGGGGTATCGAGATCGAACAGCCACACCAGCAGCAGCAAGGCCAGCATCAGCCCACACATCAGCAACGAAAAGCGGGTGTAGGGATCGCGGTAGTGACGCAGGAAAAAGCGGCGCAGGAAATCCATGGGCGGCACGGCAACAGAAAGGGGCAGATGCTGCCGTTGTAGCACGAAATGCGGCGACATTCCGCGCCGGCCTCGCCAGCGACGGCAACACAGCCACGCCGGTGGCCAGGGTTGGCCGCAGCAGCAAACAGCGCGGCCATGCACCACTCTGGCGCGGCAGACCGGCCGGCACTGGCCGTTTGCCCCGCCACAAGGCACCGCAAGCCCGCCAGCGCCACGCATCGACCCCGCGGCGCTGGCAGGCTTCTTGCTGCGCCGGCTACCGGTGCGGCGCCCTTACCCGGCGCGCCGTTTCTGACAAATCGCCCCCAACGGTATCCACATGACTACCGACACCACGCGCCTGACAAGCGGACACAATCCGCTGGCACACAGCCGGGCAGAAGACCTGCTCGCCATCCTGATCGGCACTTCCTTCATCGGCTTCGGCATGGCCATGTTCGTGCAGGCCGGCCTGCTCACCGGCGGCACCGCCGGCATCGCCTTCCTGCTGCACTACCAGGGCCTGGCGCCCTTCGGCTGGCTGTTTTTCCTGATCAACCTGCCGTTCTACTGGCTGGCGCTGCGCCACATGGGCGCCGCCTTCACCGTGCGCACCTTTGTCTGCGTCGCACTGGTGTCCCTGCTGTCCACCCAATGCCGCGAGCTGTTCCCGTTTGCCGGCACGCTGAACCCGTACTCCACCGGCCTGCTCGGCGGACTGCTGCTCGGCATGGGCCTGATCGCGCTGTTCCGCCACAAGGCCAGCGTCGGCGGCATCAACATCCTGGCGCTGTACGTACAGCAGCGTTACGGCCTGCGCGCCGGCAAGCTGCAATTCGGCATCGACCTTGCGATCCTGCTCGCGTCGCTGCTGCTGTGCAGCCTGCCGCAGCTGATCGGCTCACTGATCGGCGCCGCCGCGATGAGCCTGGTGATCGGCTTCTACCACCGGCCGGATCGCTACATCGCGGCATCGTAAAAAAGGTTGGCCGCAAAGCCATGACGGCTTGCGGCCAACCTTTTTGATTTGATCGCGGTAGAGATGGGCTTCGCAGGGTCAGTGCAAGCGACCGCGATACCACCTGTGGATAACTTATACCCACAAGCCAACACCGCACCAACTCGCCCATCCCCGTTGGCGCAAGCCGTGAAAAATGGCGCCATCCCGGAAACAAGCCGCCCTCTTTTGAGCGCAGCGGATGGGCGGCGCCGGGATGGCGGCAGTTTTCACGGGAATGCTTGCGCCGTCGGGTCGCCTTTTCTTTGGATACTTTCTTTTGGCGAAGCAAAAGAAAGTATCCCGCCGCCGCGCGGAAAGCGGCAGATAAAAAATATCCGCGCAGCGGATGCCATATTTCAAAAAAGGTTGGCCGCAAAGCTGTTATCGCTTGCGACCAACCTTGGTCATTCATTCGTGATCAACATTGGGATTTGCAAACGAAGCACAAATTACAGTGCTAAAGATAGCGATTACCAACATATATATCCACATCTTCATTAAATGCCTCTTCAACTATCACTTTATATTTTTGACAACTAGCTGATTTTATGAAGTCCATACTAACACGTACACTATCCTTAGCGACATACCCACCATACATAGAGCTCTTGCCATATACTTGACGTTGATTAGTTTCAAAACTTTCAAAAACCACTCTTCCTTTTGCAGAGTCTCTGCCTAATTCATTCATAATTTTCTCAAGATCACCTGCCGATGAATAAAATTTAAACTCGATTAGTGGTGCGCCTGAAAAAAATCTTGTAGGGCAATGATTAATATAAAAAACACCATATTTATTTTTAGGTATCTTTATTGTTTCATAATCAGAGGCGCATGCTGTACAAAAAAAAGCAAACACCAAAATCATTACCATCCAAATAACCACCACATCAAAATAATTTCTCATTCCAACCTCAAAAATATATTATTACCGTGGGAGTGACCAACCAATCGCTAGTAACCCGCCTTGAGATTTACCCCGCACCTACCCGGATGCGCCTGCAGCTTATTCTGGCTACACGTTTCACCCGCCCGAAAAACGGTGCAACGCCTCGATAAAGCCGGGGTGTTGCACCCTACGGTTCTCACTCCAATATCACCAGCCAAAACCGAACCGACGCTCCCATCACCGTTGGCGCAAGCCGTGGAAACGGCCGCCAGCCCGGAAACAAGCCGCCCTCTTTTGAGCGCAGCGGATGGGCGGCGCCGGGATGGCGGCGGTTTTCACGGGAATGCTTGCGCCTTCGGGTCGCCTTTTCTTTGGATACTTTCTTTTGGCGAAGCAAAAGAAAGTATCCCGCCGCCGTGCGGAAAGCGGCAGATAAAAAAATATCCGCGCAGCGGATGCCATATTTCAAAAAAGGTTGGCCGCAAAGCCCATGACGGCTTGCGGCCAACCTTTCCAATTCATTGCGATAAAAAATTGGGCTTCACAAGCTCAGTCCGGCTTACCGTTTCTTACGTTAGCATTTAGAAGCTCAACTACTCGATTAGCCTGATATATAACGTTATCTGGTTCAAATGAATTCACATCAATCAGTGCCTCCATGTAAAACCGGCCACCCATATCTGAAGTTACTTCAACAATTTTATTCTTAATATTTGATTTTCTCACCAGAAAACCATGTTTTTTCGAAAAAATAGCCCATCCAATAGATGTTTCATTATTTCGTTCTTTGTACAAAGAATAATATTCTGTTTCTTCAATCTTCATGTAATAGCCAAGACTATATTCAAATCTAAAATTTCCAATTTGTATTCTAAAAACATCATCCTTATTGCTGCCATCACCACACACAAAATTACGGGTAGATCGATCAAGCTCGGCATAAAAAGATATCATTGACTCCCCTTGAAAAGGGAAATTACAATTTTTCACTTCAATAAATAAAGAGGAGTCACCATTCAGCTTAAGAACAACTGGTTCAACATGGTTTTTACTACATGCCATAATTGAAAAAGTAATTATCAAAAATAATATCTTATTAATTGCTCTCATTACTTCTCCATAAGCAGGGTAGACTGGACTGAGCCTGCGAAACTCAATGTTTACCGCGCCATGCTCATCAAGTGTTGATCTTGGCTATGTGCTGCGCCAACCTACAAACCCGATCATCATACGGCAAGACAATGACAAAAGGGCAAGCCATCCGGCTTGCCCTTGCTCTATGTCATCCAAACCTGCGGCCAACCTTGGCCGCATCCCCCACTAGCTCACGACGCAGGTCGCTGCTTGAAGAAGGTGATCGGTGCCGTCGCCGGAATCTCGCTCGGTGGCGGCGATTTCAGGATGTGCTTCTTCATCTTGCCCATCACGTGCATCTCGCACGGGCGGCATTCGAATTTCAGCGTGTAGGTCTCGTCGCCGGATTTCAGCACCATCGGGTCGGCGCGCACCTGGCCCATCACGCCCTTGACACCCTTGGCCTGCTTCGGACACAGGTTGTAGGAGAAGCGCAGGCAGTGCTTGGTGATCATCAGACTGACTTCGCCTTCTTCCTGGTGCGCCTCGTAGGCCGGCTCGATCACTTCCACGCCGTGTTTCTTGTAGAAATCCCAGGCCTTGGCGTTGTAGACGTTGGCGAGGTAGCTGAGGTTTTTTTCCGGATACGGTACCGGCGGCTGTACCGGCGCCTTGCGCGGCTGGCGTGGCCAGGCGGCCAACCTGGCGGCTTCCAGTTTTTCCACCGCGTCGCGGCGCAGCGCGTTGATCACCGATGACGGCACGAACCACGGCTGCGCCAGGTTCAGCGCCACGTCGTTGGCCACGAACATCGTGTTGCCGAGCTTGGCGACGGCGTCGCGCAGGCCGGCTTCGGCGCGGGCGGCGTCCTTGGCCGGTTCCAGCGCCAGTGTCGCGTGGGCGGTGGCGCTGCAGCCGTCTTCGTCGGTGATGGTCAGTGCCAGGCCGTCGGCGGTCTGGTCCAGGTTCAGCCACACGCCGATGCGGCGTTCTGCCGATTTTTTCAGCAGCGACAGCTCCCACGCGTGGTCGCGGTTGCGGCTGATGCGGGTGCCGGGCTTGAGGCCGGCCAGCACCGCCGGGTCGTTGGGCACGCAGCGCCACAGCAGCTCGCCGCCCGGCACGTGGCCGATCTGCTTCACGGTGTTGAGCTGCATGCCGACAACGTCGCGCTTCTTCATGTAGTTGATGCCATCGCCGTTGGCCATGCTGTCAGCGGTGGCGATCTCCAGCCAGTTATCGCCGACCTGGTGCACGCTGCCCAGCTCGACGCCGACGAATTTCGGCGAATCGAAGGCGCCGATGTCGATCTTGCGGCCGGTGGCGAAATAATCCGTTGCCCCGCGGTGGAAGGTCTTGTCCGGATCGGGCGCGAAGTAGATTTCGCTGCTGCCGCTGGAGGCGGGCGCCAGTTCCGGCCGGCGCTCGATGATTTCGTCGAGCAGCAGGCGGTAGTGGGCGGTGATGTTCTTGACGTAGCTGACGTCCTTGTAGCGGCCTTCGATCTTGAGCGAACGCACGCCGGCGTCGAGCAGCGCCTCGAGGTTGCGGCTCTGGTTGTTGTCCTTCATCGACAGCAGGTGCTTGTCGAAGGCGACCACACCGCCTTTTTCGTCGGTGAGGGTGTACGGCAGGCGACAGGCTTGCGAGCAGTCGCCACGGTTGGCGCTGCGGCCGTTGTCGGCGTGGCTGATGTAGCACTGGCCGGAGAAGGCGACGCACAGCGCACCGTGGATGAAGTATTCGATGGCGGCCGGGTCATGCCCCTCAGCCACGGTCTGCGAGATCTTGGCGATCTGCGGGATGGTCAGCTCGCGCGCCAGCACCACCTGCGAGAAGCCGGCATCGGACAGGAAACGCGCCTTGGCCGCATCGCGGATTTCGCACTGGGTGGAGGCGTGCAGCTGGATCGGCGGCAGGTCCAGCTGCAGGATGCCCATATCCTGCACGATCAGCGCGTCGACACCCGCGTCGTACAGTTGCCAGATCAGCGTGCGCGCGGCGTCCAGCTCGGCGTCGTGCAGGATGGTATTGAGCGTGGTGAAGATGCGCGCGTGGTAGCGGTGGGCAAACTGCACCAGCTCGGCGATCTCGGCCACGCTGTTACAGGCGTTGTGCCGCGCGCCAAAGCTCGGCCCGCCGATATAGACCGCATCCGCACCGTGCAAAATCGCCTCGCGGCCGATGTCGATGTTCTTGGCGGGGGACAACAGCTCAACCTGGTGCGGCAACAGACTCATGAATACTTCCTGCGGTGGGTGGGGGCAAGGCGCGGAATGATAGCAGAATCAGACACTTGGGTGGGATCGATGTTGCGGCCAACCTTGGCCGCAAGGCCGTACTGCCAGACACGGCAAAGCCAAGGGATGACACGCGGTCATCCCCGGGTGCGGCTGCGGTGACGGCGGTTAACCGATGACGCGGAAGATTTCCCAGCGCTGGGTGCCGGACACCACGTGCGGCTCCAGCGCCTTGCTCCACGCCGCGTGCTCGGGCAGGGTGCCCAGCTTGTGCCAGGCGGCGTCCAGCTCGGCCAGATCGGCGATCTCGATTTCGGACAGGATGGTGGATTCCTTGGCGCCGATCGAGCCGTTCAGCAGCCGCACGCGCTGCGGCGTCCAGCCAGCCTGCGAGCCGATGTCGCGCAGCCAGCGCTGCATCTCGGCGATGACTTCCGGTTTGTGGCCAAACTTGGCCTCGATACTCCAGCGGGCGATCAGCATGACGGGCTCCTCAACGACTGTGATAACCCAGCATAGACCATGCCGCCGCGACACCAAACGTTGGCCGCAGCCATCGGCAAACCGTTTATCTGTCTGTCATTTATCGCCGACGCAATGCTAGTAGCCTCTGCGCCGGATGACCGCTTCAACCGCGTTGCTGCAGCAGGGTCGCCAGGGTATCGACCGCGTCCGACCATTCCGCGTCGCAGGCCAGCGACTGGCGCAGGAACGCGGCCTGGCTCGCGCTCCAGAACGGCGCCTCCGCCAGCACCACATGCTCCGGCAGCGGATGGCTCTGTACAAACTGGTTGATCGCCTTGGTGCTGTTGTCCAGCCCGAGCTGTGCAAACAGCTCGGTCAGTTCGTGATGCCCGGTATCCATGATTGCCGCCTCCCGCGCTGGAAAATTCATCAGTTCAGCTTAGACCGTGGCGGAAAAATTGCCGCATCACGGCGGCGGAAACGGCGCGGCCAACTGTGGATAAAGTTGGCCGCCACGCCGGCAGCGGCGGCAGGATGGCGCGGCAAGGCGGTATCGCGGCGCCACAGCGGCCCGCCACGCGCCTGGCGTGCGCTTCCGTCAGCACGAGGTGTTGGCAACGACAGCGGGCGCTGGCGGCCGGTTTACGGCCCGGCAGCCACGATGGTACGTGTGTGAAGCCGCGGCCGCCGGCCAGCAACGGGGCGCAAGGCCGCCGTTGCCGCCACACTGGACTGGATAAGACTCAACGCTGGTGGTAGTCGCGATACCAGTCGACAAAGGCCTGCATGCCGTCGCGCAGCGGCGTGTCCGGCGAGAAACCGACCGCGGCGCGCAGCCGCGCGGTGTCGGCGTAGGTGACCGGCACGTCGCCGTCCTGCATCGGCAGGTACTGCTTGACCGCCTCGCGGCCGCAGGCGGCTTCGGTGGCCTGGATGAAGTCCATCAGTGGCACCGGGTTGTGGTTGCCGATGTTGAACACCGCGAACGGCACGTCGCCGCTGGCCGGATGCGCCATCACCCGCAGCACGCCCTCGACGATGTCGTCGATGTAGGTGAAATCGCGCTGCATCTGGCCGTGGTTGAACACCTTGATCGGGTCGCCGTTGAGGATGGCCTCGGTAAACAGCCACGGCGCCATGTCCGGGCGGCCCCACGGGCCGTAGACGGTGAAGAAGCGCAGGCCGGTGATCGGCAGCTGGTACAGGTGGGCGTAGCTGTGCGCCATCACCTCGTTGGCCTTCTTGGTGGCAGCGTAGAAGCTGACCGGCTCGTCGACGCGGTCGTCTTCGCTGAACGGCACCTTGGCGTTCTTGCCGTAGACGCTGGAAGAGCTGGCGAACACCAGGTGCTGCACCGGGTAGCGGCGGCAGGCTTCCAGCATATTGGTGTGGCCAACCAGATTGCTCTGCGCGTACACGTGCGGGTTGTCGATGCTGTAGCGCACGCCGGCCTGGGCGGCGAGGTGGATCACGTAGTCCGGGCGCTCGGCGGCAAACAGCGCGTCGATGGCGGCCCAGTCGGCGATGTCCAGCTTGTGGAAAACAAAACCGGCACGGCCCTGCAGCGTGGCCAGGCGCGCGTGTTTCAGCGCCACCGCGTAGTAGTCGTTGAGGTTATCCACAGCAATCACTTGCACATCGCCGCGATCCAGCAGTTTTTCACATACCGCGCGGCCAATGAAACCGGCGGCGCCGGTGACCAGTACTTTCATCGTCATTTTTCCTGTGGGCGAAGCCGGTGCAGTTCGATCAGCTTCGCGTATTTGAGATAACTGTTGAAGCAGCCAATGCTGATGTGGACAAGTCCGGGCAGGCCGTCGCGAAAACCCTGCCGCAGCAGGTAAAACTTCACGAAGCGCAGCAGCGGGCTGAGCAGCAGCTTGGCAATCCCCGCCTTTTTCCCGCGCTGATACAGCGTTTCTGCCTGCAGGCTGGTGTAGCGGTTCTGTTTGCCGAGGTACAGCGCGATGTCTTCGCCGGATTCGTGCATCAGGTCGCCGGGCAGGGTGCCGACGTCACCGTCGGCGATCACGTACTCGTGCACCACGTCGTCGGACCAGCGTGCCTGGCGGCGATCGAACAGCCGCAAGCTGTAATCGGGATAGCCTTCGCCAAACTTCAGGAAGCGGCCCATGAACTTGTTGCTGCGTGCAAAACGGTAGGCGCCAAGCGCCGGATTGTGCAGCAAGTTACTGATTTCATGGCGCAATTTTTCAGACAACCACTCGTCGGCATCCAGACACAGCACCCAGTCGTGGCTGGCCTGCTGTACCGCGAATTGCTTCTGCGGACCGAATCCCAACCACGTTTGGTGGATAACTTTTGCCTTATAGGCAGAGGCTATTGCCAATGTCCTGTCGGTGCTACCCGAATCCACCACCACGATCTCGTCGGCAAAGGCACAGCTTTGCAGACATTTTTCCAGCAACGCTTCGGCATTTTTGGTGATCAGAACCACGCTAAGTTGGCGCGACATTCTTTCTAGTACTTTCTAGTTATATAAAGGATAAGGATAGTAGAAGGCAGTGCCGGTCTGTGGATAACACGCTAAAGACGTTTTTTTTCAATGACTTGAGATGTCGCCTAGCTTGTCGTTGCCGCAGCTGGAATGGCGTGCATCAGTTGTGGACAATTTTGCCATCTTGCCGTGCTGCCCGCTTATCCACAATCTCTTGCCAGCAATGACGCAAACAGTGTTTCCAGCCGTTTGGGTCTGCACCTCATCTTTTCATTGTTTGCCTATTTTAAATATGAAGATACTGATGTAGTGGACACTTTTCTGTGGATAACCCGCTATTGACCAATGTTTTCAACAGTTTGCCCTGTTGGGGGCTGGGTCTTTGAAGGGCCTGCCAGCAACAGGACAGCTTGTGGACAGTTTTGGCGATATTTATCCACTGCCAGTTATCCACAAAGCGGTAGCCCTGATTTTACTTGGTTAACCACAGGGCTGCCCGTAAAATCCGGCGCATGAAAAACGTCCTGTTGCTGCGCACATCGTCGATGGGCGACCTTATCCACACCTGGCCGGCGCTGACCGATCTGGCACGTCACCGTCCGGAGCTGAGCGTCAGCTGGCTGGCGGAAGAAGGCTTTGCCGACATTCCCGGCCTGCATCCGCTGGTGAGCCGCACCATTCCCATTGCCTGGCGACGCTGGCGCAAGGCCTTGTTCAAGGCCGCCACCTGGCGCGAGATCGCGGCGCTGCGGCATACGTTGGCCGCCACGCGCTGGGAGCTGGTGCTGGACGCGCAGGGGCTGTTGAAGAGTGCCATTCCCGGTCGCTGGGCCAACGGCCCGCTGGCCGGCTACGACCGCGCCAGCATCCGCGAGCCGCTGGCCAGCCGCTTTTACGAGCGCCGCTACGCGGTCAGCCGCCAGCTGTCGGCGATCGAACGCAACCGCCAGCTGTTCGGCGCCGCCTTCGGTTACCGGCCCGAGGGCGCGCCGGTGTTCGGCATCCGCTGCGGTGAACGACTGGCGTGGTTGCCGGCCGGCGACTACGCGGTGCTGCTGCACGCCACCAGCCGCGACAGCAAGCTGTGGCCGGAGGCGCACTGGATTGAGCTGGCACAGGCGCTGCAGAATCAGGATCTGGCCATCGTCATTCCGTGGGGCAGTGCGGCGGAGCAGCAGCGTGCGCAAAGGTTGGCCGCGGCCATCCCTGGCGCCGTGCTGGCGCCGAAGATGAACCTGCGCGAGGCGGCGGCACTGCTGGGCCACGCCGCGGCGGTGATCGGCGTCGATACCGGGCTGACTCATCTCGCCAACGCGCTGGATGTGCCGCTGGTGGCGATCTATACCGATACCGACCCGGCGCTGACCGGGGTGGTGGAAACCGCGCGTGCGGCCAACATCGGCCGTGCCGGAGAAATCCCGACGGTGGACGCGGTGCTGGCGCTGCTGGCGCGGGTACGCGGCGCATGATCGCTCGCGCGCTGTACAGCCTGCTGTGGCCGCTGGCGACGCCGCTGCTCAGGCGCTACCTGCGAAAACGCGCGCGCCAGGCGCCGGCCTATCTCGAACACTGGGACGAGCGCTTCGGCGACCTGCTGCCGCAGGCCGGTGGCGAGGTGATCTGGCTGCACGCGGTGTCGGTGGGCGAGACGCGCGCGGCACAGCCGCTGGTGGCCCGTTTGCGGGAACGGTATCCGCAGGCGCGTTTCGTCATCACCCAGATGACGCCGACCGGGCGCGCCACCGCCGAGCAGCTGTACCCCGACGCCGAGGTGCGCTACCTGCCGTACGACAACGCGCGGGTGATGCGCCGTTTCGTCGCCGCGCTGCGGCCGCGCTGCCTGATCCTGATGGAAACCGAGATCTGGCCCAATCTGCTGCACGCTTGCGCACAGGCCGGCGTACCGGCCTTTCTGGTCAATGCCCGGCTGTCGGAAAAATCGCTGCGCGGCTACCGCCGTATCGGTGCGCTGATCCGCCCGGCGTTGCGCCAGTTGCGCGCCATCGCCGCGCAGAGCGAGGCCGACGCCGCACGGCTGGGGACGCTGGGGGCGGGCAATATCCGCGTGTGCGGCAATACCAAGTACGACTTCACGCCGCCATCGGCGCAGCTGGCGCTGGGGGCGCAGTTTCGCGAACGCATCGGCCAGCGGCCGGTGTGGCTGTGCGCCAGCACCCGCGACGGCGAGGAAGCGCTGATCCTGACGGCGTGGCGTGCGGCCAACGTTGGCGACGCGCTGTTGCTGCTGGTGCCGCGCCATCCGGAGCGCTTCGGCACGGTTGCCGCGCTGGCGGCGGAGCAGGGCTTTGCCGTGCAGCGGCGCAGCGACCAGTTGCCGGTTTCACGTGAAACGCAGGTGTGGCTCGGCGACAGCATGGGCGAGCTGTTCGGCTATTACGCCGCCGCCGATGTCGCCTTTGTCGGCGGCTCGCTGCTGGATTTCGGCGCGCAGAACCTGATCGAGCCGGCCAGCATCGGCGTGCCGGTGTTATTGGGGCCGTCGACCTATAATTTTGCCGAGGCCAGCCAGTTGGCGCTGGCTGCCGGTGCCGCGCGGCAGGTGGCTGACGCCGGCGCCCTGGTGGCGCTGGTGTTGCAACTGCTGGCCGACGCGCCGCAGCGCGCGGCGATGCGCGACGCCGGCCTGGCGTTTACCGCGCAGCATCGTGGCGCCAGCGCGCGCATCGTCGCGCTGCTGGCCAGCCAGCTTGATCAATAAACCTGGGAGGCCGCCATGGCAGTGATTACCCAGTCTGACCCGCTGTTGGATGGCATCCGAACCCCGCGGCTGGTGTTGGTGGCCCCGCAGGCGGGCGACGGCGCGGCGCTGTTCCAGGCCATCGTCGCCTCGCAGCACGAGTTGCAGGGCTTTGCCGCCGATCTGCCGTGGTCGCAGCCGGTGCTGGACGTGGCGCTGGTGGAGCGCTACTGCTACGAGGTGCAGCGCAACTGGCAGCGCGGCGACAGCAAGGTGGCGTTGCTGTGGCTGGGCGACGAGGTGGTCGGCTGGCTGCGCTTGCAACACCAGCCGGACGAGTCGTGGCTGCTGCAGTTCTGGGGTCACAGCGACTGGCAGGGGCAGGGGCTGTTCACCGAGGCGGTGGAGCGCATGCTGGTGCTGGCCTTTGGCCACTACCAGGTGCGCGACATCCGCGTGCCGGTGGCCGACAGCCAGCAGGCGGCACACCGCCTGTGCGCGCGGCTGGGGATGCGGCTGCTGTCGGCACCGCCGCCGGGTGAGGCGGCCGGGCCGTTCCTGTACGGCGTCGCGCTGCACTGACCCGTGCGCTGTCCACACCGCCAGCTCCATGAAAAAACCCCCGCTGCGTGCCACGCGACGGGGGTTTTGCTTGCGGCCAACCTTGGCTGCAGCGGGTGGCTTAGTGGCCGCCGCCTTTCACCAGATCCTCGACCACCTTCTTGGCGTCGCCGAATACCATCATGGTCTTGTCCATGTAGAACAGCTCGTTGTCGAGACCGGCGTAGCCGGCGTTCATCGAGCGCTTGACCACGATCACGGTGCGCGCCTTGTGCGCTTCCAGGATCGGCATGCCGTAGATCGGGCTGGCCTTGTCCTTCTGCGCCGCCGGGTTGACCACGTCGTTGGCGCCGATCACCAGCACCACGTCGGTATTGGCGAAGTCGGAGTTGATCTCCTCCATCTCCTGCACCCGCTCGTACGGTACCTCCGCTTCCGCCAGCAGCACGTTCATGTGCCCCGGCATGCGGCCGGCCACCGGGTGGATGGCGTAGCGCACGTTGACGCCTTTCTCGGAGAGCAGCTCGGCGAATTCCTGCAGTGCATGCTGCGCGCGCGATACCGCCAGGCCATAGCCCGGCACGATGATCACGCTGTCGGCGTTGCCCATCAGGAAGGCCGCATCTTCGGCGGAGCCGGACTTGTAGTGCTTCGGCCCGCCGGCGTCGCTGCTGCCGCCGCTGGCCGTCTCGGCACCGAAACCGCCGAGCAGCACGCTGACGATGGAGCGGTTCATCGCCTTGCACATGATGTAGGACAGGATGGCACCGGACGCACCGACGCAGGCGCCGGCGATGATCAGCACCGGGTTGTTCAGCGTGAAGCCGATACCCGCCGCCGCCCAGCCGGAGTAGCTGTTCAGCATCGACACCACCACCGGCATGTCGGCACCGCCGATCGGGATGATCAGCGTCACGCCCAGCACCAGTGCGATGGCGACCATTGCCAGGAAGGCGGCGTGGCTGTCGCTGACGAAATACAGCACGCCGAAGCCGACCATAGACAGCGCCAGCACCAGGTTCAGCAGATGCTGGCCGCTGAAGTTGATCGCCTTGGCGCCGAATTTACCGGACAGTTTGCCGTAGGCGATCACCGAGGCGGTGAAGGTGATGGCACCGATGAAGGCGCCGATGAACAGCTCCACCTTCTGCACCGCGGTGTGTTCGACGCCGCTGTGGAAGATGGCGGCCACCGCGATCAGCACCGCGGAGAGGCCCACCAGCGAGTGCATCGCCGCCACCAGTTCCGGCATGCCGGTCATCTGTACCGTCTTCGCCTTCCAGGCGCCGATGGCGCCGCCGGCGGCGATGGCACCGATGATCAGCGCCAGCACCGGCTTGTCCATCACCATGAAGGTGGTGGCCACCGCGAGCAGCATGCCGATCACGCCGTAGCGGTTGCCCTGGATGGCGGTGGTGGGCGACGACAGCCCCTTCAGTGCCAGGATGAACAGTACCGCCGCGACCAGATAAAGTATTGCCGAGAGATTTTCCATCGTGTGTCCCTTATTTTTTCTTCTTCTTGAACATGTCGAGCATGCGCTGGGTGACCAGGAAGCCGCCGAAGATGTTGATGCTGGCGAGGAAGATGCCGATGGTGCCCAGCACCGAGGTGACGCTCAGCTCGCTGCCATTGATGTCCACCACCTGCAGCATGGCGCCGACGATGATGATGCCGGAGATGGCGTTGGTGACGGCCATCAGCGGCGTGTGCAGCGCCGGGGTGACGTTCCACACCACGTGGTAGCCGACGAACACGGCGAGGACAAAGATGGTGAAGCTGGTGATGAACGGATCAACCATGAGAGGTCTCCTTCTTTGCCGGATTGGCCACGTTGGCCGCAGGGAAGCGCACTTCGCCGGCGTGGGTGACTAGGGTGGCCGCCAGCAGGTCGTCTTCCAGATTCAGGGTGAAACCTTCCTTGCTCAGCATCAGGCCGAGGAAGGTGAACAGGTTCTTGGCGTACAGGCTGGAGGCGTCCGCCGCCACCATGCCCGGCAGGTTGGTGAGGCCGACGACGGTGACGCCGTTGTCGGTGGTGATCACCTCGCCCGGCACCGTTTGCGCGCAGTTGCCGCCGGCTTCGGCGGCGAGGTCGATGATCACGCTGCCCGGTTTCATCGCCTGCACCACCTCGGCGCTGAGCAGCGTCGGCGCCTTCTTGCCCGGAATCAGCGCGGTGGTGATGATGATGTCGGCCTGGCGTGCGTGCTTGGCCACCAGCTCGGCCTGGCGCTGCTTGTAGTCGTCGGACATCTCCTTGGCGTAGACGCCGTCGTTGGCTTTTTTCTCCTCCTCGCTCATCGGCACTTCGATGAACTTGCCGCCCAGCGATTCCACCTGTTCCTTGGTCGAGGCGCGCACGTCGGTGGCTTCCACCACCGCGCCGAGGCGCTTGGCGGTGGCAATCGCCTGCAGGCCGGCGACGCCGACACCCATGATCAGCACCCGTGCCGGTTTCACCGTGCCGGCGGCGGTCATCAGCATCGGCATGAAGCGCGGGTAGTAGTGGGTGGCCAGCAACACCGCGCGGTAGCCGGCGATGTTGTTCTGGCTGGACAGCACGTCCATGCTCTGCGCGCGGGTGGTGCGCGGCAGCAGCTCCATGGCGAAGGCCGACACCTGCTTGGCCGCCAGCAGCGGGAAGGTGTCGTTGTGGTAGGGCGCCAGTTGGCCGATCAGCACCGCACCGTCCTTCAGCTCGGCAATGGCATCGGCGGGCAGCGGGCGCACGGTGAGCACGATGTCGCCCTGGCCCAGCGCCGCGGCGCGCGATGCGGTCAACGTTGCGCCGGCCTCCGAGTAGGCCGCATCCGGTGCCGCGGCATGCCGCCCAGCCCCGGCCTCGATCACCACGGTGTGACCCATGGCGACGAGTTTCTTCACCGTTTCCGGTGTTGCGGCCACGCGGAGTTCACCTGCCAGCCGTTCGGTGGCAATAGCGATTTGCATGGTCTTCCTTTCTGCAAATGTTGAATGAAAAATGTAAAAACGACAGAGATAGCGAACGCCCGTGCGAGGCTTGATTTCGAACGAGCGTTTGAATTGGTAATTAATCACAAATTTGTGATTTGGCGCAATGCTTTTACATAAAAGCGACATCCGCTTGCCGGCGTTGGCCGCCGGGCACGTTGCAGTTGGCTATAGGAATACTGTCTGACAGTTTTTTAATCAAATGATTTGACGATGTATTTTCATCAATCACGGCTTGATAGCACACAACTGTTGCCATTTTTGTACGTTGCTGCGGGGCAACATCCGGACGCCGTGGCGGTGCTTGTCGCCGGCCGGCAGCCAAGGTTGGCCGCATTTCTCATGTCAAGGCGATTTATTGCGCCGCAATAGCCGTTTCAGTAAACCGTTTTGCCTGCCATGCTGTAAACAAGGGCTTACGCTTAAGGGATAACGCTAAGCGCCACTGACCAAACCCCTGATCCTGCGTTGCGCCTTCTTGCCGTACGACGTGTACGGTCTGCGTCGGCGCGCCTAGTCTCAGGTGCGCTGCGAGGTTTTGTTCGCGGCGCCAAGTCGCCGACCGGCGACATTCTCATGACAAGGAGACGCTCATGCATTGGCCTTATCCGGTGGGGTTTGCCCACCGCCTTGGCGGCGCGCTGGCGCCGGAAAACACGCTCGCCGGCCTGCTGTTGGCACACCGGCTGGGGGTGACGGCGGTGGAGTGCGACGTGCAGCTCAGCGCCGACGGTGTGGCGGTGATCGCCCACGACGCCGAGCTGGAGCGCACCACCAGCGGCAACGGCGCACTGGCGGCGCACACCGCGGCAGAACTGCTGCAGCTGGATGCCGGCCGCTATCACCATCCGGCGTTTGCCGGCGAGGCGCTGCCCAGCCTGCAAAAACTGGCCGCCACGCTGCGGCGGCTGGGCATGGCGGTCAATCTGGAGCTGAAGCCGGCTGGCGACGCGCGGCAGATGGGGCAGCTGTGCGCGGCGCAGATCCGCCAGCACTGGCAGGGCGCGGCGCTGTTGCCGCTGGTGTCGTCATTCAATGCCGAGGCGCTGGCCGGGGTGCGCCAGGCGGCGCCGGAACTGCCGCTGGCGCTGCTGGTGGAAGAGCTGAACCCGGCGCTGGTGGCGCAGGCGCAGGCGCTCGGTTGCCGCGCGCTGCATGTCTGCCACCGTGCGCTGAGCGCGGAGTGGGTGGCGCAGCTGCACGGCCTCGGCCTGGCGGTGATGGCGTGGACGGTGAACCAGCCGCAGGAGATGCAGTGCCTGCGTCAGTGGGGGGTCGACATGCTGTGCAGCGACCGTCCCGACCGCTTCGATCCGGCGTGGGCGGCCTGAACGGCAGCGCCGTCCAGAATGCGCCGCACGCTGCCATCGCGCAGCATCTGCTGTAATTGTGCCGCCAGTCGCGGTTTGGCGGCCTGTACCGCCGGCGACAGCCGTGACAGCGCGATGCGGCGCGGCAGCTCGCCGGGAAACTGCAATTCGGCGCGGCGGTACTGCCTGGCGCCCAGCTCCCGGCTCAGCTGGCGGCCCTGTTGCGCATTGATCAGCAGCACGTCGAAACGCTTTGCCGCCAGCTTGCGCAGCGCCAGTCTGGCACTGGGCGCGGCATCGCGACGCATCAGCCTGTCGTCATCAAAACGCTGGAAATAGCTGGCACCTTCCACCACCCCGACACGCAGCGCATACAGGTCGTCGTAGTGCCGGATCGGGCGCGGATCGTCGTGCCGTTGCAACACCATGGTGGCGGTAGGCGGCGCGAACGGCGGATCGAGGAAATCCAGATAGCGGTCGCGTTCGGCGTTGCCGCGGATGCCGATGCTGAGATCGGCCTGGCCGCGCTGCAGCAGCGCCAGGCAGCGTTGCAGCGGGCAGTGCACGATGTCGAGCTGCACACCGCTGCGCCGTGCCAGCTCCTGCAGCAGCACGGTATAGGGGCCGCCCGGCTTGCCGTCGGTGTCCACGGTCTTGTACGGCTCGAAACGGCTGAAGGCGTACACCAACGTCGGGGTGGGCGTGACGGCGGCACTGGCCGGTGGGGCCAGCCATAGCAGGGGCAGGGCAAACAGCAGGGTGCGGACGATCATGGGCAGGGGGCGGGGCAAGGGTTGGCAACGTGGCGTGTTGCCTCCCGCCGTGGCGGGAGGGTACGCCGTGGCACAGCGTAACACGCCGTGCCGGCTTGCCGATGGCAACGTATCTCTTTGACATGGTTGCGGCCAACCCCGGTGCGGATGCCGGCGTTGATATTGGCACTGACGTTGGCCGCGGGCGGTCACGACGGCCGCGCCTACGACCGTTGCCGCCTCAGTCGGCCGACCACACCACCGGGAACCAGTCCTCGCGCAGTCGTTCGCCGTGGCGCTGGTTGATACCGGGGAAGGGGGGCGAGGTGCGCCCCGGGCGTTCGGCATAGCACGCGTCGTCGCCGAGGAAACGCGCCGAGAAGGCGCGGCGGCGGTTGCCACCCTGGTTGCCGGCGGCGCCGTGCACGGTGCGGAAATCGAACAGCACCGCGTCGCCCGGCTCCAGCTCCGGCGCGAGGATGGTGTAGCTGCCGTCCTCCACGTCCGGCATCTCCATGTAGTCATCGTCGCCGGCGAAGAAATTCTCGTTGCTGGCCCAGCGTTTTGGGCGCACCAGCTTGGGCCAGCGGTGCGAGCCGAGCACCACGCGCAGCGTGTTGTCCTGCGTCACCGGATCCAGTGGAATCCAGTAGCTGGCGGTCTGCTCGCCATCGACGCAGTAGTAGGGGATGTCCTGATGCCACGGCGTGGCCTTGGCGGTGCCCGGCTCCTTCACCAGGATGTGCTCGTGGAAGATCTGCACCTGGTGCGCGCCCATCAGCTGGCCGGCCAGCGCCGCCGCCGGTGACTGCTGGATGAAGCGGGAAAATGGTTCGATACGCTGCCAGTTGCAGTAATCCTCGAAGAAACGACCACGTTCGTTGTTGCCGACGTTCTCGATCGCGAACGGGCCGGGCGCGGCCAGTACCTGCTCGAAACCGTCGCGCAGCGGTTCTATCCAGTCGCGGAACACGCCGCGCAACACGATGACGCCGTCGCGCTGGAACGCCGCGATCTGTTCATTACCGATAGTGACTGCCTGCATCTGTGACTCCTTGCTTGCGGTGGGGAATGCCGAGTTGGCCGCCTCAGTATCGGATCCGGCGCTATCATAGTGAAAATATATATTTCCTATTTTTCATTATTGGAAAACATGATCAATTTCTCGTTGCGCCAGCTGCAGTACTTCGTCGCCACCGTCGAGCATGGCGGCGTCAGCGCCGCCGCACGCGCCTGCCACGTATCGCAACCGTCGGTGTCGCTGGCCATCGCGCAACTGGAAGCGGCGCTAGGCAGCGCGCTGTTCCGCCGCCAGGCCAGCCGTGGTGTGGAGCTGACCAGTGCCGGCCAGCGCGTGCTGCTGCAGGCGCGCGACATCCTCGGCCAGGCGGCGGCACTCGGCGCTGGCGGTGCGAGCGGCGAGCTGCGCGGCCAGCTGGCGCTGATCTGCTTCCAGGATCTCGGCCCCTACTTTGCGCCGCGGCTGCTGGCCGGTTTTCGCGCGCGCCATCCGCAGGTGGCGGTCACGCTGCTGGAAGGCGATCTGGCCACGGTGCAACGCGCGCTGCGCAGCGGCAAGGCGGAACTGGCGCTGACCTACGAGCTGGCCATCGACGCGCAGATGGCGCGCTGCACGCTGGCGGAGCTGGCGCCGTACGCGTTGCTGCCGGCGGATCATCCGCTGGCGGCGCAGGACAAGGTGTCGCTGGCGCAGCTGGCCAGCCAGCCGCTGGTGCTGGAGGACATTCCGCACACCCGCGAGTACCTGCTGTCGCTGTTCTGGCAGCAGCAGCTGACGCCGCGCATCGCGCAGACGGTGCAGAGCTTCGAGATGCAGCGCGGGCTGGTGGCGCACGGCCAGGGTGTGGCGCTGTCGTGCACCCGCCCGGCCGGCGACTGCAGCTACGACGGCCGGGCCATCGCCTGCCGTCCGCTGGCAGAGGCGCTGCCGGCGCAGCGGGTGGTGCTGGCGCAGGCGCCCGGGGCGGAGGCGTCACCGCTGGTGGCGGCCTTTGTCGCGTCGGCGCTGGCGGTAGGCTGAGGCAGGGTAGGCAGCAACAATCCGCCACGCGGGCGGATTGCTGGTCAGGGAGGCACCGCCGTGGGGGCGGCGCGGGATGGCGGTGGCTTAATGCAGTGCCGGCAGGCCGTGGTCGGCGTGCAGCATGTGCAACAGCTCGCTGGTGTGGCGGCTGGACAGCTGCGGCAGGCGGTGCGACAGCAGGCCGTTGCTGATGGCATGAAACAGCGCACGGCTGTCGCCGCTCAGGCTGCGCAGCTCGGCGAAGCCCAGCGTTTTCACGCCCTGTCGCGAGCCCATCATCAGCCAGAAGCCGGCCAGCACGGCACGGTCGCGCCCGCCGCGAATACTCTTCAGTTTTGCCATTATCTCGTTTTCTGTCATAGCCGGACCTCAGCGTGATGGCAGGCGTGGGTGCCTGCGGTTGCCGCATCATCATGATGCGGCAACGCCGGACCCGCAGCGGGCCCGACTGCCACACTGCGCCGCCCGCTGGTGGCGGTCGGTGCGCTAGCCCGCATAGCGGCGCCGCGCGCCGGCAGACAGCAAACACCCGCCATGGCGGCGGGTGCTTGTGGGGTACGGTTGCGGCAGGGCGGGGCGTTTACTTGCCGATGCAGAAGCGCGAAAAGATGACGCCGAGCAGGTCGTCGGGGGTGAACTTGCCGGTGATCTCCGACAGCGCGTTCTGCGCCATGCGCAGCTCCTCGGCGAAGATCTCCACCTGCTGCCAGTCCTGCGCGGCGAGGTCGAGATGGCCGGCGGCGCGGGCGATGGCATCCAGGTGGCGTTCGCGGGCCAGGAATACGCCCTCGCTGTCGCCCTGGTAGCCGATCATCTCCAGCAGCAGTGCGCGCAGGTCGTCGACGCCGGCGTGGGTGCGCGCCGACAGCCGCACCACCGGGTGGCCATCTTCCTCGCTGCGGCCAACCTGGTCGCCGGACAGGTCCACCTTGTTGAACACGTGCACGCGCGGCAGGCGCGGCGGCAACTTGGCCAGGATGGCCTCGACCTCCGGCACGATGCCGTCGCGGCTGTCGACCAGCACCAGCGCCACGTCGGCGCGTTCCACCGCCTGCCAGGTGCGTTCGATGCCGATCTTTTCCACCACGTCGTCGGTATCGCGCAGGCCGGCGGTGTCGATGATGTGCACCGGCACGCCGTCGATGACGATTTCCTCGCGCACGGTGTCGCGGGTGGTGCCGGCGATGTCGGTGACGATGGCGATGTCGTCGCCGGCCAGCGCGTTCATCAGGCTGGACTTGCCGACGTTGGGCTGGCCGACCAGCACCACGTGCATGCCTTCGCGCAGCAGCGCGCCCTGGCGGGCGGTGGCCTGCACCTTGCCCAGCTGGCCGCGCAGGCGCTGCAGCTTGCCGACGGCGTCGGCTTTTTCCAGAAAGTCGATGTCTTCCTCGGGGAAGTCCAGCGTCGCCTCCACCAGCATGCGCAGCGTGATCAGTTCGTCGACCAGGGTGTGGATCTCGCCGGAGAAGGCGCCCTTCAGCGATTTCAGCGCGCTGCGGGCGGCGCTTTCGCTGGCGGCGTCGATCAGGTCGGCGACGCTCTCCGCCTGCGCCAGGTCCAGCTTGTCGTTGAGAAAGGCGCGCTTGGTGAATTCGCCGGGTTCGGCGAGGCGTGCGCCCAGCTCGACGCAGCGCGACAGCAGCATCTTCAGCACCACCGGGCCGCCGTGGCCCTGCAGCTCGATCACGTCCTCGCCGGTAAAGCTGTTCGGGCCGGGGAAGAACAGCAGCAGGCCGTTGTCGATCGGCGTGCCGTCGGCGGCGACAAAATCGGTGTAGGTGGCGTAGCGCGGCTTGGGCGTCTTGCCGCCGCTGAGGGCCTGGGCCAGCGGCAGCAGCGCGCGGCCGGAGATGCGCACCACGCCGACGCCGCCGCGGCCGGGGGCGGTGGCAACGGCACAGATGGTGCTGGGAGTGTAGGCAAGGTTCATCGCGGGGTCCGTCGGGTCGGTTGCTTGCGGCCAACGTTGGCCGCAAGGCGAAGGTGTCGAGGCAAGCGGTGCGCGCTTGGCTGGAGACCCTCAACAAGGTAAAAAGCCCGGCCATGACGGCCGGGCTTTGATTTTACGCCAGCTTGGCGGCTGCTTACGATTGCAGTGCCAGTTTGCGGGCTTTTTCGATGCTCTGGTTCACATACCACTGCTGTGTGATCGACAGCAGGTTGTTGACTACCCAGTACAGCACCAGACCGGCCGGGAAGAAGAAGAACATCACCGAGAACGCTACCGGCATGATCTTCATCATCTTCGCCTGCATCGGATCGGCCGGCGGCGGGTTGAGGAAGGTCTGCGCGAACATGGTGATCGCCATCAGCGCCGGCAGGATGTAGTACGGATCCGGACGGGCCAGGTCGGCGATGTACAGCCAGTCAGCCTGGCGCAGCTCGACCGAGGCCAGCAGCGCCCAGTACAGGCCGATAAACACCGGGATCTGGATCAGCATCGGCAGGCAGCCGCCGAGCGGATTGACCTTCTCGGTCTTGTACATCTCCATCACCGCCTGCTGGAACTTCATGCGGTCGTCGCCGAACTGCTGCTTCAGGTTTTCCAGACGCGGTGCCAGCACCTTCATCTTCGCCATCGAGCGGTAGGAAGCGGCGGTCAGCGGGTAGAACACCGCCTTCACGATCAGCGTCAGCAGGATGATGGCCCAGCCCCAGTTCTGCACCATGGAGTGCAGCTTGGTCAGCAGCCAGAACAGCGGCGAGGCGAAGATGTGCACCATGCCGAAGTCCTTGGCGAACTCCATGCCGTCGGCCACCTTGGTGATGGTGTTGTACTCTTCCGGGCCGGCGTACAGCGGTACCGTGATGCTGGCGCTCTGGCCGGCCGCGATCGGTGCCACGTTGACCATGGCGGCGGCGGAGTAGGCGCCGTTCTTCGGTTCCAGCTGGAACTGGCAGGCCTGTGCGTTGGCGCATACCGATTTGCCGTCCAGCGGTTTCAGGATCCAGGCGCTCATGAAGTAGTGCTGCAGCATCGCTACCCAGCCGTTGTCGGCGCTCTTCACGTACTCGGCCTTGCCCTTGTCCAGATCGGAGAAGGCGACTTTCTGGAAGGTGCCTTCGGTGGTGTACACCGCCGGGCCGGTGAAGGTCTGTGCGAAGCGGCTTTCGCCTTCCGGTGCCTTGCCGTCACGCAGCAGGCGGAAGTAGGCGGTGCTGGCCAGCGGCGTGGTGCCGGCGTTGACGATGTCGTAACGCACATCGATCAGGTAGCTGCCCTTGTGGAAGGTGTACACCTTGCTCACCTTGACGCCATTGGCTTCCGGCGCGGTCAGCTTGATCTCGACCTTGTTGCCTTGCAGCGTGTAGGCGGTCTTTTCGGCGCTGAACTGGGTCTTGTGGGTCGGCAGCGCGGCGTTGCCGGCGGCGATCAGGCCGGTCTGCGCCACGTACAGGTGGGCGCCCTTGTCGGTAAACAGCTCGAACGGCTTGCTGGCGTCTTCCGCCGCATTGTGCTTGAGCAGTTGCAGGCTGCGCAGATCGCCACCGGTGGTGTCGATTTCGGCCTTGACCAGGTCGGTGGTGACGGTGATGCGCTGGCCGCGGCTCAGGCTGCTGCTGTCGGCAGGCTGGGCGACGTTGCTGGCGTTGGCGGCAGGGGTATCGCTACTGCTCGCGGCTGTGCTGGCTTGCTGTGTCACGGCAGGCTTGGCGACGGGTTTCGGCGCAAAGTATTCTTGCCATAGCAACAGGATGCTGAATGACAGCGCGATAAAGATGATCAGTCGTTTGGAATCCATCTTACTTACCGGAAAAGTCAGGGAACCGGGTCATGGCCGCTGCCACCGAGCGGGTGGCAACGACTAATCCGTCGTATCGCTAGCCAGCTGCCCTTGATCACGCCGTGCTTTTGCAATGCCTCGATGGCATAGCCGGAGCAGGTTGGCTGATACCGGCAACGCGGCGGCAGCCAGGGGCTGATCGCCAGCTGGTAAAAGCGGATCAAGAGGACGAAGAGTCGCGACATCGGGCTAGTTTAGCAAAGAGCGCAGCCAATGCCTTTACCGCTTCGTGATATTCGCCGCGATAGTAGGCCTGGCGTGATCTGACGACAAAATCCATCGGCGGCAGATCATGACGGTGCAGCCGAAACCACTCGCGCACGGTGCGCTTGATGTAGTTGCGGCGGTTGGCGCGTTTGGCCACCTTCTTGCCGACCACCAGACCGAGACGGGCGTGGGTCAGACCGTTCGGGCGGGCATACACCTGGAACAATTGGTTACTGCGCGCGTTGCGCAAATGAAAAACGGATGAGAACTCATCCGTTTTTAAAAGCCGGTGCGCACGGCGAAATGTGTTGTCCAAGCGTTATACAGCCAGACGCTTGCGACCTTTGGCGCGACGGGCGGCCAGAACGGCGCGACCACCACGGGTCTTGGAGCGAACGAGGAAGCCGTGGGTACGCTTGCGGCGGGTAGTGGAAGGCTGGTAAGTACGTTTCATGATAATTTTCCTGTTTCGAAACGGAAATAAACGCGTGATTACATAGATAAATGCCGGAATTGTCAACCTAATTAACAGTTTGCGGCCCCGATTGTCGGCGATGCTGTGGCGCAGGCGGCGATCCGGCTGTTGCCGTTAGCCATCGTTGTGGGCGGCGGCGATATTTTGCCGGTGCTGTGGATAACTTTTGGCAAAGCCAGTAGAATGTATCGCTTGTGACCCTGTCCGCCCGGACGGCATCGGCAGCGCCGGATCGCCGCCCGCCAGACACCAGAAACAGGGCGATTCCACACCAAACATCGTGACTGCCGCCCGGCACCCGCCGCGCGCGCAGCCTCCCCGCCGCCCCCGAACTACCCGTTAGTCTGCGGCGGCATTTCGTTTTTAACATGAAGCATTGATGACTGAACCGGAAAACTTCTGGCCTGCGTGCCTGACGCGTCTTGAGGAAGAACTGTCCTCACAGCAATTCAACACCTGGATCCGCCCGCTCTCTGCCGAGGCAGGCGACGAGGGTGTGGTGCTGTACGCGCCAAACCGCTTTATCCTGCAGTTCATTAAGGATCGTTTCCTGGCGCGCATCGAGGCGCTGGCGATCGAACTGCTGGGCGAAGTGTCGGTGGAGCTGCGCATTGGCGCCGCCGCCGGGGCACCGGTCGCGGTGGCGCGTCCGGCGCCGGCCAGCAGTGCGCCGCGCAGCAACGGCACCCCTGCCGCCAGCGTCGATGTGGAAAGCGCGGTGGCCAAGGTCGCCGCCAACGCCCCGGCGGTAGCGCCGACGGCGAAGCAGACCGCGGTCAAGGCCATCGGCGGCGGCCACGAGAGCACCCGCCTCAATCCGAGCTTCACCTTCGACACGCTGGTCACCGGTAAGGGCAACCAGCTGGCGCGCGCCGCGGCGATGCAGATTGCCGAGAATCCGGGCGATCCAGCCTACAACCCGCTGTTCGTGTACGGCGGTGTCGGCCTCGGTAAAACCCACTTGATCCAGGCCATCGGCAACCACGTCTATCTGAAGAATCCGCAGGCCAAGATCCGCTACATTCACGCCGAGCGTTATGTAGCCGACATCATGCGTGCCTACCAGCACAAGGCCTTCGACGAGTTCAAGCGCTACTACCATAGCCTGGACCTGCTGCTGATCGACGACATCCAGTTTTTTGCCGGCAAGAACCGCACCCAGGAAGAGTTCTTCTATGCCTTCAACGCGCTGATCGAGGGCGGCAAGCAGGTGATCATGACCTGCGACAGCTACCCCAAGCAGATCGAGGGCATGGAAGAGCGCCTGATCTCGCGCTTCAGCTGGGGCCTGACCGTGGAAATCCAGCCGCCGGAGCTGGAAATGCGCGTCGCCATCCTGATGAAGAAGGCCGAGGCCGACAACACCAAGCTCGACCACAACGTCGCCTTCTTCATTGCCCAGAACGTGCGCAGCAACGTGCGCGAGCTGGAAGGCGCGCTCAAGCGCGTGGTGGCCTACGCCCGCTTCAGCAACCAGAGCATCACCATGGAGCTGGTCAAGGAAGCGCTGAAGGATATCCTCGCCGCCGGCAACCGCCAGGTCACCATCGAGACCATCCAGAAGACGGTGGCCGACTACTACAAGATCAAGCTGTCCGACATGCACAGCAAGAAGCGCTCGCGCGACATCGCGCGGCCGCGGCAGGTGGCGATGACGCTGGCCAAGGAGCTGACCTCGCTCAGCTTGCCGAACATCGGCGACGCCTTCGGCGGCCGCGACCACACCACCGTGCTGCACGCCTGCAAGACCATTGCCGAAATGCGCGGTAATGACAGCGAAATCGCGCACGATTACGATACGTTGCTCGCGATGTTGCGCAACTGATTCATTTGATAACGACACTGTAACCCTTCGGGAGTCCGCACATGCTGATTCTGCAAGCCGAACGCGATGCCCTGCTCAAGCCACTGCTGGCTGTTACCGGCATCGTCGAGCGCCGCCACACCCTGCCCATTCTGTCGAATGTGCTGATCGAAAAACAGGCAGGAGCCGTCAGCTTCCTGGCGACCGACCTGGAAATCCAGATCACCACCGCCAGTCCGGACGACATCGCCGGCGACGCGTTCCGCCTGACCACCTCGGCGAAAAAGCTGCAGGACATCCTGCGCGCCATTCCCGGCAACAGCATGGTCACGCTGGAACAGCAGGACGGCCGCCTGATGCTGAAAGCCGGCAAGAGCCGCTTCAACCTGCAGACGCTGCCGGCGGACGACTTCCCGCTGCTGTCGGCCGGCAGTGCCGCGCAAGCCAGCTTCCAGCTCAGCCAGCGCGACCTGAAGCGCCTGATCTCGCAGGTGCAGTACGCGATGGCGGTGCAGGACATCCGTTACTACCTCAACGGCCTGCTGCTGCAGACCGAGGGCAACCAGGTGCGGCTGATCTCCACCGACGGCCACCGCCTGGCGTTTGCCAGCGCCGACATCGAGGCCAGCCTCGACAAGGCCGAGGTGATCCTGCCGCGCAAGACCATCTTGGAGCTGTACAAGCTGCTGCAGGACAGTGACGAGACGATCAACATCGAGCTGCTGTCCAACCAGGTGCGTTTCAGCTTCGGCAACACCGTGATCATCAGCAAGGTGGTCGACGGCAAGTTCCCCGACTACAACCGCGTGGTGCCGCTGGATAACGACAAGATCTTCCTGATCGAGCGCGTGACCTTCCTGCACGCGCTGCAGCGCGCCGCCATTCTCGCCAACGAGAAATTCCGCGGCGTGCGGCTGGTGCTGAAGCCGGGCGCGATGTCGATCCTGTGTACCAACAGCGAGCAGGAAGAAGCGCAGGAAGAACTGGAAATCGCCTACCAGGGCGGCGAGCTGGAAATCGGCTTCAACATCAACTACCTGCTGGACGTGCTGACCAACCTGTCGGCCGACACCCTGCAGATGGCGTTTGGCGACAGCGTGCGCTCCACGCTGGTCACCATCCCCGACAACAGCAACTTCAAGTATGTCGTGATGCCGATGCGCATCTGACGACAGGCCATCCGCCACCGGCAACGGTGGCGGGCGGCATCGCACTGCGGCCAACCTTTGTCCAGCGTTGGCCGCACGCCGGTTAGGCCGGCACGGCAACAGTTTTCAACAGTGGGGCAACCGCCCCGGACGCACTGGCTGACAAAAGAGTGGTTTTATGAGCGAACAGGAATACGGCGCGGACAGTATTAAAGTCCTGAAGGGTCTGGATGCAGTACGCAAGCGCCCCGGCATGTACATTGGCGATACCCAGGACGGCACCGGTCTGCACCACATGGTGTTCGAAGTGCTGGACAACGCCATTGACGAAGCGCTGGCTGGCCACGCAGATACCATCAAAGTCACCATCCACCCCGACAACTCGATCTCGGTGGAAGACAACGGTCGCGGCATCCCCACTGACATCCACCCGGAAGAAGGCCGCTCCGCCGCCGAGGTGATCATGACCGTGCTGCACGCTGGCGGCAAATTCGACAGCAACAGCTACAAGATCTCCGGCGGCCTGCACGGCGTCGGCGTGTCGGTGGTTAACGCGCTGTCCGACTGGCTGAAGCTGAAAATCTGGCGCAACGGCCAGGTGCACGAAATGGAATTCCGCCGCGGTGAAGCCGTGGCGCCGCTGACCATGACCGGTCACACCACCTACCGTGGCACCGAAGTCACCTTCCGTGCCAGCGAAGAAACCTTCGGCGTCATCGAATTCCACTTCGACATCCTCGCCAAGCGCATCCGCGAACTGTCCTTCCTCAACCAGGGCGTGGCGATCACCCTGCTCGACAAGCGCAGCGGCAAGGAAGAAAGCTTCGCCTTCTCCGGCGGCGTCGCCGGCTTCGTGCAGTACATGAACCGCAACAAGTCGGTGCTGCACCCGAAGACCTTTTACGCCACTGGCGAAAAGGACGGCATGACCGTGGAAGTGGCGATGCAATGGAACGATTCCTACCAGGAAAACGTGCAGTGCTTCACCAACAACATCCCGCAGCGTGACGGCGGCAGCCACCTCACCGCACTGCGCCAGGTGATGACGCGCACCCTCAACGGCTACATCGAGGAATCCGATGCCGCCAAGAAGGCCAAGGTCGATACCAGCGGCGACGACATGCGCGAAGGCCTGACCTGCGTACTGTCGGTCAAGCTGCCGGACCCGAAATTCTCCAGCCAGACCAAGGACAAGCTGGTCTCCAGCGAAATCGGTCCGGTGGTCAACGAAGTGATCAGCGAAGCGCTGAAGGACTTCCTGATGGAAAACCCGGGCGACGCCAAGATCATCATCGGCAAGATCGTCGACGCCGCCCGCGCCCGCGAAGCCGCGCGCAAGGCGCGTGAAATCACCCGCCGCAAGGGCGTGATGGACGGCCTCGGCCTACCCGGCAAACTGGCCGACTGCCAGGAAAAAGACCCGGCGATGTCCGAACTGTACTTGGTCGAGGGTGACTCCGCCGGCGGCTCCGCCAAGCAGGGCCGCGACCGCAAGTTCCAGGCCATCCTGCCGCTGAAGGGCAAGATCCTCAACGTCGAGCGCGCGCGCTTCGACAAGATGCTGCAAAGCCAGGAAGTCGCCACCCTGATCACCGCGCTGGGCTGCGGCATCGGCAAGGACGAGTACAACCCGGACAAGCTGCGCTACCACCGCATCATCATCATGACCGACGCCGACGTCGACGGCGCCCACATCCGCACCCTGCTGCTGACCTTCTTCTACCGCCAGACGCCGGAGCTGGTCGAGCGCGGCCACATCTACATCGCGCAACCGCCGCTGTACAAGGCCAAGCACGGCAAGCAGGAACGCTACCTGAAGGACGACTACGAGCTAAACCAGTACCTGCTGCAACTGGCACTGGACAAGGCCGAACTGATCCCGGCCGCCGGCGAAGCCGCACTGTCCGGCGACACGCTGGGCGAAGTGGCGCGCCAGTTCCTGCTCGCCCGCGCCGCCATCGATCGCGAAAGCCGCGTTGTCGATCCGCTGGTACTGCACGCCTTCCTCAAGGTTGGCCGCATCACCCTCGATAGCGAAGCCGCGGCCAATGCCGCCGTTGCCGCACTGGCCGCGGTACTGCCGCCGGAACTGATCCGCCTCAACGTGCTGCGCGACGACAAGAACGACGCCTGGATGCTGAAGATCACCCGCCAGCTGCACGGCAACGTGCTGGTCACCGCGCTGGATCAGGACTTCCTCGCCACCGCCGACTACGACATCCTGTGCCAGACCCGCGACATGCTGCACGGCCTGCTGCGCGACGGCGCCAGCGTCAAGCGCGGCGAGACCGTGAAGCCGATCAGCGAATTCGGCGACGGCCTCGACTGGCTGCTGGGCGAAACCCGCAAGGGCCTGTCCATCCAGCGCTACAAGGGTCTGGGCGAGATGAACCCCGGCCAGCTGTGGGAAACCACCATGGACCCGACCGTACGCCGCCTGCTGAAAGTACGCATCGAAGACGCAATGGCCGCCGACGACGTGTTCACCACGCTGATGGGCGATAACGTGGAACCAAGACGTGCCTTCATCGAAAGCCACGCCTTGATTGCGCGGAATATTGACGTGTGATGTTGTAGGTGTACGTTCGCACAATTAATGCGACTTTTCGCACATTAGTGCTCACCAGTTCGCAGAGATAGTGCGCAAAAGCAGAAGCCCCCAAAGATGGGGGCTTCAACTTTTGGGAGACACGTGTCTGGAAGAGACCTTGAAGCTAGTGAGTACAGACTTGTAATGACCCAGCCTTTTCAGCACAAGTCAGGCTGCTAATTGGTACATCATCGCTGGCGTCTTCATCCCTATGCCGGTGGTTGTAGAACCCTATCCAGTCGGCAATTACCCGACTGGTGTGCGCCAGACTTTCAATGAGTATTCGCACGGCGTCCTCCACTAGCTCTCACCACAAAACTGCCATAGCTTCGTGTCTGACAATCACTATCATTTCGCCGACTTGAAACATGGCCGCCACCGCTACCGCGAATGATAGAGACAAGGCCATGGTATCCGGTAGATTGTGGGTGGTCAGCCCTTGACTAATGGTTGAAAATAATGACATTTATGTTGGATGATGACTGTAAGCAATATCGGTTGATATACGGGTAATCATGTTTGTGTAAATCCTGTTAGACAAATAGGCAGAGAGAAAGCACGATGGAACAGTTAAGGGACTACTCTGACGAGCGGCTGCTACAGGGCTGCATTTACTGCGGGGCTCAAGACAACACGCGTGAGCATGTTCCTTCGCGTGTATTTCTGGACAAGCCATACCCTGAAAATCTGCCCATAGTCGGCGCTTGCTATCCTTGCAATAATGGGTTTTCCAAAGATGAGGAATATGTTGCCTGCCTAATTGAGGCTGTCATTGCTGGCTCTGCGGATCCCACAAAAATCCGACGATCAAATATTGCAGCGCTACTAGACAGGTCACCAGTTCTGCAGGCTCGTATTGCGTCATCCAAGACTTTCGACGGGACACGGATAATATTTGAAGTCGAGCATGAAAGAGTAAAGCGCGTTCTTCTAAAGCTAGCGAGATGCCATGCGGCCTACGAATTAAGGCAAGAGTGTCGCGGAGAGCCTGCTTCTGTATGGTGGCAGCCCATGGCGCTGCTATCTGAGGAATTTTTGGAAGAGTTCAACTCCCCTTACGCAATTCAGACCTACGGAGAGATAGGCTCACGTGGGATACAACGCTTGCGTGTAGTCACGGTAAAGCTGGCTAATTCCGACGGTGATGAACATCTTTTGCATTTAATCCTCAACGATTGGGTTGAGGTTCAAGAAGGCCGTTATAGATATCAAGCTATTGATGATGGAGGCTTTGTACGTATCAAATTTGTCATTGGTGAGTACTTGGCTTGCGAGGTTATCTGGGAAGTTTGAGATGCTAAGCAGTCGTCCTAGCGAAAAAAATCAAGCGGTGGTATACCTCTTCGCGACGCGGTCGGGATTGACAATTTGATCAGTAAGATTCAAGCAAGCTCAATGATTTTGGTATCGATCAGTGAACGTAAGTGCGCATCGAAGAGGTGCGGAATGGGCCCTCCAGTGATCAGAACTCCGGCCTCCATGTTCTTCTCCATCGCATAGCCGGTGAGATTGGCGCTGGTAATGAAGCAGGAGCGATCATCAGCGACTACTACCTTCGAGTGCACACGGCCATCAGCAAAATCACTGGTTTTGTCGCGCCATGCATAGAGCTGTGCGTCAGGCACTAAGCCTCGCATCTTGCCAATGACGTCGATGTTGATGCTGCCACCATGGTCTTGCGAGGACTCCAGCAACATAGTGATGCTCACCCCGCGCCCAGCGGCGGCATTCAAGGCTTTAACGATGGTCGACACGTCATAGGCTACGAAGCTGGTGATGAACAACGACTGTTCAGCGGAATTGATGACCTGCAGAAGCGCTTGCTCTGTTCGACGCGCCGACACGAACGGTGTCGTCGGGCCAGTCCACACGAGTTCGGTGGACTGCTCCAAAGCGGCTTTGGTGTGGACGTGGCTGGCGGCGAGAAGCATCGAAGCCAGTTCATCTGAACCGACCGTGGTGTTTTGCCACGCAGCTGCGAGTTGCTCGACCACGGTTCTGGCCCCAGGGGTTCCAACTACACTCGACAGAGTCGTCGCAGCTTTGCAGGCATCGGTTCGACGAACGCGGGTAGCAATGGCCTGTACCTTTTCAGGCGAAATCAGAGAGACCAAAGCTGCAATGGCATCCAAGAGTTCATCCATGTCAGAAACCCTTGAAGAAAGCAGCGTCGGTGCGTTCGAGTGTTGGTACGAGCAGCGATCGATCCAGATAGCGGTTACCTCGCTCACAAGAGGTCTCCGCTACCAAACTGCAGGCATGGCAGGCAGCGCCATGCAGTGATCGATCCTTTTCTGGATCATGTTCCGAACAGAGAGGATCAGAGGAGCAGATCTTCGAGCGATTCAGCGCTTGCTGCAGCAAGCGGCCAAGATTTTCAGGCTTGCCAAGATCGACGAGACCACCCAGCGTGCCGTCAGAATCGGCTGCTGCCGTGTAGATGAGGATACCTGCCTGCGGGTTAGCGCCCGACGTATCGGCATAGATGCGTTCACGAATACTCGCGGCGTTGTATCCGCACTCCAGTGCCAGCTCACGAATCAGCAAGTGAGACAGCGTGTGCAGCATCGCGTAACGAATGCCTGGGTAGCCCTCGCTTGGGTCGAGATGACGCGAATTGCGCCATCCCCTATGACCACCACGGAGCATCTGGTCGACCTTCTTCACGCCATCCAGAGCTTCCCACTTGACGAGCGCAGCCTCATCGAACTGTATGAAGATTCCTTCACCATGAACCTGGTTGGCGGGCACCCAATCGGGCTTGCTACGTGAAAGGCTGGCCATCTGCGGACGCTTACCGGGGTCGCCAGACTCTTCGGGTGCTTCGACCCGAGTGAAACCCAGCAGCGCATTCACCTCGCGCAAACGTTCGAGCAGCAAGACTCGACTGATATGGCCACCGAGTCCCGTTGGCGTACCGACCTTCTTGCTCATGAAATGCGGGTAGTCCGTGGGCGGGTTGGCCTCTGTCAGAACATCCCACTCGGGCCCTTTGATTTCGACCTCACCCACGACCTCCTGTCCGCCGCCATTGCGGTGTGCTTCGACGGCCAACCAGATCGACGCAGCCGGATACTTGTCGACTCCTGGCAGCGCCCCGGTCTTCTTCAAGGTCTTCACCGTCACCGACACCTCGGCTTCGGATTCAAGTTCGTCGAAAAACTCCCAGCCATCCTGGATCAGTTGACTGAGCGGGTCCTTGGTCTGGGGGATTGCAAGTGCGGAGAGCGTGATCGGGAACCAGCTGTTCGTGGCACCCAGCAGAACTGCGCGAGCCTCTTCATCACATTCGTTATCGAAGTGATCCAAGTGTGGGTGACGCCCTCGGCAACCCGGCAGATTCTCTTTTCCGGCTTTTCCAAAGGCGTGCGCCATACTTCTAGACGCCCCACAGGCATCACACTTCACCCACAGATTTTCGGTTTGCAGCGATGCACCACTCTCGAAGAAGCGCAATGTGCCTTTGCAAGAACTGTTGCCGCCGTGGACGAAGTAGTGCCAAGGGAAGTCGTCGAGATGGCCATCGCGGCAGGCCAGCAGAAAACGCGCTGGGACGGCATCCGCGTCCTTGGCCGGTTGGTCGCCTTTGGAGCCACGGCAGCCTTTGTGCACGAAACGGGTTCGTTCTGGCCTGAAGCGGTTCTCCTTGATCTCGAACAGACCAGCATCAAAGGGCGACAGCAGGCCGCACTTCACGCAGCGCATCCAGCGCGGGAATGGCCGCACGGGAACACCGATATTAGCCTCTGCCGACCAGACGTCATTGAGTTCGCTTTTCTGGAAAGGCGGCATCCGCAGGTTCTCAACCTGCGCGCCTAGAACCTTCCGAACTGCAGCGAGCAGCCGCGCCTCCTGAATCGGCTGGCAGCGATCCTTTTCCCAGCGGTCGATACCAAGCGTCACGACGGAAAGGCTGGGCAGGTCGATCAGCGCACCGGGGCCATAAGTCCACAGCAATTGGCTAGGGCGCACTTCGCCGACTGGCGTTTTGTTGTTGATGATCATGTTCAATCCTCATCCTTCGTTGCGGGACGAGGCTTCCAATCGTGATCGTCCGTGATATGGCTCGTGTTCATAATCAGGCGCACGCCTGGCTCGACTTCCCGCATCGACATCGGCACGGTCCAGTTGTCCCAGGCTTGAAGTCCTGGCGACTTGATCAATGCCACGGTCTTGTCTTTTTCGGGGCCGCGCTTCTCATACGCCAAGATCCGTCCACCCTTGCTGACTTCTTTCGCCCATTCGTCGGCACGCTCCTTAAGTTCTGTCTCTGCCAACTGCTTACGCGAGTTGTCTTCAGCGACATTGCCTGCGCGAGTAGCCAATACTTTGATGGCATCAATGATCTCGGCCTGATTGGACATGCTCAGTTGGCCAGCGCCTTCGTTTGGGCTGAACTCGTCGTTCTCCAGACGCATCAGGCTCAACAGCGAGCCCGTCAGACCACGATCCATTGCGCGTGGTGAGAATGGCGTTACCGATTGCGCCTCGACGTGTTTGTAGAACGTGGCGTGGTAATGCTCGAAGGTTTCGTAATGTGACAGGTCGCGCGGTCTCGCCCACGTCAGCACCGTGCAGACCAAGCCCGGGAAGGAACGCCCGACACGACTGGTGGCCTGAATGTACTCGGCGGTTCCTTTGGGTTGTCCGTTCACGGCCATCAGGCCAAGCCGGTTCACGTCGACACCCACTGACAGCATGTTGGTCGCTAGCACCACGTCGATGGCGCGCGTGTCACCTTCCTGCCAGCGGGTCACATACTTGCCGGTAGCGGTGTCGAACTCAGACTTGAACTTGACCTCCAGGTTGTCGAGGTACTTGGGAATGTCCTGACTCGACACCCGCGACGTCAGCTCGCGAATGTTGCTGATGCTGCGTTGTGCCAGTGCGGGTCGCTCCACCATGCTCATCTGCACGCGGTAGGAACGCGTTTGCACGTCGTCCTCTGCCAATCGCTTCATGCCGCCCAACTCACGCAGGGAATTGAAATAGCCGACCATGGTCATGTACGGGTCAGCGGGTTCGCCAAAGTGGTCGAACAACTCCTGTGCTGCCGTCAAGAATGCGGTGTAAACGCGGATCAACATCGCGGGGCGTGAACTGCCGGGTGAGCACACCCCGAGGTAACGCCGTCCCGGCTTGTCTTCGATCGGACGTTGCACCGAAAAGAAGTTGTCTTCCACATCCAGACCGTGAGGTGGAAACACCGAAACACGACGCATGAAAACGTTATTCACTTGCTCCTTGGCTTTGCGCACCGTCGCCGTGGAGGCAATGATCTTCGGTTTGACCGTTTTGCCATTGAGCGTCCAGCCGCACAGTTCATCCACGGTGGTCTCATACAAGCCCACCATGGTGCCCAGCGGCCCACTGATCAGGTGGAACTCATCCTGAATGATCAAGTCAGGCGGGCGAATCGGGTTGATGGTCTTTACCTTCGAAGAAGGAAGCCCTTTGCCAGCCTGGTGGTTGCCATTGCAATCGGCACCTTGCCAAAGCAGTCCGTGGCGCTCGCATTCCTGTCCGACGCGACCAAAGAGCGTGCGCACCTGACCACGCCACGCCATCATGGCGAACTTGTCCACGGTGGCGATCATCATCGTCGGTGGGCGGTGGTAAATCTCTTCGTCGACCACCAGCACCGGAATCCCCGGATGCGGCTGCTTGCTGGACTTGCCCTTAGAGAAGTCGCAGCGGCCCTTCTTGTCGCCGCAATAGACGAAGGTGCGGCCAGAGCCTTTGTCGACCTCCACATCCCGTCCGGGTGCTACTTCCGAGCCGCACCACGGGCAACTGGTGAGTTGCGCGGGTGATGCCGCTCCTGCGTTGTACTTGCCGGGGTTGCGTACATCCTCAATGGCGCGGTGGCTGTCCTCGGTCGTGCCCGGTGTGACCTTGTTGCCAACCCAGAGGCCGATGGTGAAGGGTTCCGTGCCGAGGGATTTGTCGCCCTTATCCAGCGCCTCTCGGCGCAATACTTCCATGGCGCAAATCAATGCCGTGGCACGCTGGAACTGTTGCAGCGTCAGCAGGCGCAGCGTGTAACGCATGATCACGGCCAAACCGCGCGAACTGTCGAACCCGCCAAGATTGCCCTGCATGCGCCGGATGGCCATGGTGAAGGCGGCCACGCCCAAATAGGCTTCGGTCTTACCGCCACCGGTGGGGAACCACAACAGATCGGCGTAGGCCTCGACAGGCTCAACGCGATCCGGGTGGCTAGGGTCTGCCAGTGACGGAATCGAGAGCAGCAGAAACGCCAACTGGAATGGACGCCAGCTGCGGTTCTTCAATAGATCGAACTTGTCGATGGTGACATCCTCGCCCCGGCGCATGGCCAGCGCGTATTGGCTGCGCACGCGTTGCGTCGCCATCGCCCGGTTGGCAAACCGGAATGCGGCCAGCGCTTTGTCATTGCCTTTCAGCGTGTCGATACCCTGCTGCAGGCGGGAGTGGATCTCCTGGCATCGGTCCATCGCCTGTTGCGACTGGGTGTCGTAGCCGGTCACCTCGGACCCGACGCGTTCGCGCTGCTCATCAATCCACGCGGCGTAGTCGCGGGTTAATGTACTCAAGGCGTCGACCAGCGGGTCGATGTCCAAAGACGCCAGGCGCTGCATATCGAGCAGGCCGCTGTTGACCATCTCGCGCATCGCCGGGCGATCGATTGGATCAAGCCCGGGCGTCTCTGTCACCTGCACCTCGTACTGCGGCATCACAGTGGTGCGCACCTCGGTCGCCAGCGTCACGTCCTCTGCCGTTTCGGCATGGACGGCAACGCCATGGCCCACTGCGAACTCGACGCGGTTGCGGTAAATCATCTCCAGCGCTTCGCGCTCGGGGTCCATACCGTCTGCGTCCAACACCGGCCTACGCCGGAAGATGGCGCGCTTGGCGGCATCCTGGGTCGAACGAACGATCAGCTCGGGCTGGAACACCCACACCGTGTCGCGATTGGTGCCTGGCTCTTCTTGTGCATTCACCAGGAACAAGGTGACCAGCCGATCGCCATTGGCATTCTTGGCCCGAATGGAACCCTGCACGCGCACTTCGGGAAACTCGTTGTCAGGTGCCTGATGCGGAATCACGCCTTCGGTCAGCGGCAACACGATCTTGCCGCCACAAGGAATGCGTTGCCAGACCTTGGCCTTGGTCTGCACTTCCGTCCCGGTTTCCTTGTTCTTGCGGGTGCGGAATATCTCGTGCTCGTCACTGCGCTCGTACCGACCCCAGCGCGCCTCGATCTCGATCCGGTCAGCATCACCATCCACGCAGAAGGTCATGCCCAGGCTGCTGGGCACCAGTGATTGATTGCTGGCGGCATCGATCTCGTCAGACGAATCCGATTCCGGCTCCACACGCCCGGTGGCCGTTCCAAACTCAGCACCCGGCTCGTGCCGTCCGGGCACCTTGGCCTCCGTGGGCTCTTCTGCGTCGTCATTGGCCAGTGGCCCGTCCAACCCCTCAATGCCGCCCTGTGCAGCCTCACGCGGGGCCAGTTTGCCAACCAGGTAGCGGTCGCGCACACCCATATCGACGATGCGTTCACGGGGGCCGCCTGCCGGGCCGAGCAGGTCGTCCATCACGGCCAGTTGCAGCAGTTCGCGGATATAGGCCTGATCCTCTATGGTCGGCACTTCGGCGATGGTCTTGTGCAATGCCTTGGGGAGCGACTCCAGAAAGTCCGTCCATTGAATGCGGCCAACGCTGCCGGTGGATGGCGGGGTGAGCGAAGTAAGACCCATCGAGACAGCCGGATCAACCAACAACATGCGGTCGAAGTAGATCGTGGTAGTTTCCAGATCAGAACGAACCCGCAGCACCCGCCCGACCCGCGTGATGTGCCCAGTGGTGTTCAAAATCAACACCCAATCGTCATCGGCGATGGCATGGTACAGCGAATGCTCACCTTTCAGCCGTAACGTGTAGGGTGCCAGCGTGAGATCGGTAGCAAGGCCATGATCAATGGCGATCCATGCGTTTGGGTGATTCGTCATGCGCTCACTCCGTATGGAACGACCATGTGCATCAGCGCAGCCTCGTTCCCTGTGATCGTGGAAGGAAAATCCAGGCCATGCTTAGGCAGGCTGCTGACGAAATCGTGTTCATCAGTCTGATAGAAATTGCGCAAGACGAATTCAATGAACCAACGGGGAGTCAGTGGTGCAGAAACGGGGATGCGGCAGCCCTTGATATCGCCCAGGGTGAGATGGCAGTGCGGATGCTCTACATCCTTTGCAGCCTCAGCGTCGTAATCGAAACGCAGTGGAAAAGGAACGATGCGACGGGAGACGATATCGATAAAGAGCTCATCTCGCATATACGCCTCTGGATCATCTTGAAAGGGGCGAAGACTTGGTGATGGATAGAACGCAAGCCGGTGTTTGACAAGCAGGTCTCCATTGAAGCGATACATCAACTGAAGTAATCCGCCATCAATGAGCTTGGCGTTGTACGAACGTTTTTCACTGAGTTCGCGATGAATTTCGCCATAGTCGATGTCTCCCATTGCGAAGGAGACATGCTCGGCCCCAGCAAAGGAGACCTCCCATCCCTCAGCCGAATATTGGCGAAGAACAGGGAAATTTTGATCGTCGGCCACACCCCTTTCGATCAATGACGATAGCAATCCTTCGAGATCGTTCTTGGTATTTTGTGGGCACCGGGGAGTTGTCATTTGCGCCCCTCAAGCAAGCGCAAGAGTTCCGCTCTCTTTTTCTCATCCAGCTTCCCAAGCGAGGAGGCAATATCGTCGATATCGAGTTCGCCAGACACAATCCCATCTATGGCCTGATCGAAACTTTGTTTCTTTCTCTCCAGCCGGGCTTTGTCTGCCGGAGACAGGTCTCGATGTACGACACGAAGCTTCGACAGGATTTCGTCCGTTGGGTATGTGAAGTCGAGCCGAAAACTGTGACTCTTTAGGGTGTTGAATTCGTTAAGCAATCTTTCCATGCCTCGGCCATAACCAACGACACGAACCCAAGCCTTGCTGCGAGTGATGGCTGTAAATAGCCTGTTTCGCAGGTTTGCCAAGCCCATGGCGCTCGTATCACAGTCCTGAGCATTGATGATGTACACCATCCCTGCTTCGTTACCTTTTGCGCGAAAGATTCCCGTCAATGTTACGGATTGCGTCTCTGTCTTGAAGAACACATCGGCGTTGGTATCAACGCCTGCGAGATGATTTTGGATGCCCTTATCGAAAAGGGACTTACGGATTGGCCCCAAGCGATCTCGAGCTGAAATCGGGTCAGGATGAATGACGATGATGTCATCATGACGAAGCTCGTCCTCCTCCAAATTTTTAGATATTTGTTCGATGAGCCACGCGTTTTGAGCCGCCTCATTTTCAAAGTTCAGAAAACTCACGAGATCATCAATCTCGGAGTGTTGTTCAAGGAACAAAGGGCTGGTGTCGTTCGTGCGTTCGAGAACTACATGATCGCCTTTGGTCAAATGGCCTGCTTGAACCCGATATCCGATCTCTTCCCACAGTGCAGGCTGATCGAACATCTGCACCAAGCCAGTTTCGGCACTCTTCGAGGGGGCACGGTAAATGCCGAAACCGAGCGAATGCGCTGCCGCCAGAACAGGTCGAGAATTGCGATAGCACTTCTGAAGAATCACATCACGACGTGTATCACTGCCAAGCGTTACGCGTGGTCGCCCGCTATCGTCGTTGCCGAAAATCTCCTCCGGTGGCGGAAGCGACGTTCCCGACAAGTTTTGTAGCTCGTCATAGGCATAGACGAGTCGCCTCGGAGAGCGAAGCATCGAATAACAGAGTCGAAGGAAGCTGGAGGTGAAGTCCTGAGCTTCATCCACCAAAATGACATCGTAGACGGAGGATGGGTTCTGGACTGCATTCAGCGCTGCTGTGCATGCGCCGTCGAATGCTTTGTCATTGCCGCCAAAGCGAGAGCTGGCGGATCGGAAATCGTGAAACTCATGTCCGGATGCTCTGCAAAACTCATAGTAGATGCCATCTCGCTCATCACCGCCTGGTGCTCCCCATGCGTTTACGACGCGAATCTTCGTCCAATCAGGCTCTTCTCCGCTTTGCTCAATGCAGAAGTTGTTGATCAACCTTTTGAACTGACCTTTCAGTGACCGTGTATTGAAAGTGACTGCGATGCGCCAATCCGGGTGCTGAGTGTGCAGATATGCTGCTTTCAAGGCCAAGACGATGGTCTTGCCCGATCCCGCCAGGCCTCGAATGCGCTGAACCCCATCTACCGTTTCGATGACGGCACGGTTTTGACGATGATCCAGTGTCGCGATGGAGTCCTCAAGTTTCTTGAGTTTTGCTCCACGAGAGTCCGGCTTGTGCACCTCACGTTTCAAGCGGCTCTTTCGGATGGATGAAAGACTCTCGATCGCCGACAAAGTCAATCGATAGAGATCTTCGGATGATCCATCCCAAGACAAGCCGTTGACGACATCATTTAAGTTGTTTGCGTTGGCGATCGGGTACCCATCAATCGCGATGCGCGTGATGTCGCCCACCGCAGGTGCAAAAGTCACAACTTGAAGCGGTGGAATGAGGCTTCGTCCTTTTACGAGATCTTTGTGCAACTTCAACTTGGCTTCGATTTTATTGGCCAGGTCATCCTGTCTTGCCCCGTAATCACCAACTTCCGTTCCTTCGACCAAATCGAAAAGAATGATGCCTTTCTCCGATGTCACAACCGTCGCATCAAGGAAATACTTACCTTCAGGTGTTGCGATGAGTGGGTAGCCAAAAAAACACTCGCCTGAAAGGCCATCCGTTTCGGACAAAGCCGTTTCAAGCTCATGCGAGACGACTGGTTTGCCATTGGCCCCGCGCGTGAAGTTGAGTTGATTCATATGCCGTCTCCATTGGAGGAATTTACTTCGACTATTCGATACCGTGCTCCGCGCTTCTCGCCTTGGCGTTCAACCTTGCCGCCTGTGATCAGCTCCGCGATCGCGGTGTTCCACTGGCCATCTGTGATACGCGTGGCAGCAAGAATGTCAGCCTTGGCGTGCCAGCTAACGTGAGCTTTCAGGAAACCGAGGATCGCCGTTGAGGGCATCTCGCGATTGACGATAGTGGCAGTCCCGCTCTCGAAGTCGAAAGACGGTTGGGCCGTTGCGGCGCTGGTGGTGTGACTAGCGCGCGGGGCACGAGTCAAAGCGCGCGACGTGCCGTCAGGAGGCATCCCTTGAGCGACCTCTTGCTCGTATCGCTTGAGATTTAGCGCCGATAGTCGACGCAGAACCTCAAGGCGTGTTTGCTCATCAAATGTGAAGCGGATTTTGTTCTTATCCGAAAGCAAAGGAACCTCAAGAAAATCGTGCCTCAGCTCCAGATCGTCCCACCCATAAGATTTTTGCACTTCAGCGTCGATTTTTATTTGAAAGTCTCGCAACTCCACAACGTCTGAATCGACGACGTTCGGATCATGGAAAGCGTTGTATAGCTCGGTCAAGCCTATTCCACGAATCCGTTGCACCCGGTCCCTTACGCTTTTAAAGCTTCGCCCCAAATCAGTTAATCGCTCAGCATCGCTATGTAGTGGAAAAGCAAACGTCTCGAAAACCTCTGTTGGCGTATACCTTTGCGTTGCCCCCATTTTCGAACCCCACTTTGCAACCCACAAACTGTGGTGTGTTGAGTGGAGAATTGCAAAAACAGAGAATTCTGCCAAGCCCAGTACAATTGTTGAGTTATCAAAAACTCGGCGTCCCCACGCTTCTGACGTAGTTTTCATCAACTGAAAAACCGGATACTTGGTCACTCGGCTGCAAACAATACAATCCGTCAGGGTGTCGATATTTTTATACAATGCAGAACTGACCCCGGCATACCGCCACCAATTCTTTTTCTTTGCGGCATCCTTGATCAAGAGTCTTTCCGGGTAGACGGTTGCCTTAAGTCGATCGTAGATTATTGGAAATTTCTTTAGCTGTTCCTCGCTCATTCCGCCGGGATCAATCACAAGAAATGAAGCCTCTTGCTGAGGCGAATTCGTTATATCAGTCCCTCTTATCAGCTCCTTTATTATTGTTTTTGCCGAATAACCCTGATCGACAATTTCTTGAGCTTCTGCATGTGTGAGCTTAAATCCATCGCCAAGCAAAAATGAGCCGGATCTACCTTTCCCAAGGTAAACGGACAAGATATGAGGCTCCCCCTCAGTCTGAGCATCATCTTGGAGCGACGGCGAAATTTCGTTGACCATGTTGCCGTTTAATTTCTTGCACAGGAAATTAAACTTTGAAACATGAACGCAAGACACCAGAACGGCAGCCTTGCCAGGCCAAGGGATGTTTACATTTGCGCCATAGATGAAACCACCATCAGCAACGATAGCGCCCAGCCCACCCCTTCGCGAATCAACCTCCGATATCGACTTGGTTGCCAACAAGCCAAACGCCCCATTATTCGATAAGACTTCAAAACTGCGCCTAAAGAAGTGGCAAACCAAATCGGCTATTCCATTTATATCCGATCGAATGGTGGTCAGAAATCTCAAATATGCATCACCAAAACTAGAGCTAATCTTTCTTCCGCCCATGAATGGCGGATTTCCGATAACACAATCAAAGCCGCCATCGTGACGCTGAAACACCTCGGGAAACTCTAGAGGCCAATGAAAAGGCCGGCGCGCAGCCTTATCGGCAAGCAAGTCGGTAGATAACGTGGCGACCGATCTCCTGCACAACAAGGTAATCACGTCGAGATCGCCGTCAAAGGCTTGTCCGGCCTGAATGGCTAGAGACGCCAGCGCGTCTTCTAGTCCCGCGCCATGGCCGCCAGACACAAATACCTCTCCGATGAATGCATTGGCGACGCTTTCCGGCACTTCGAGCCTCCGGCGCGCATCAGCGTCAAAATGCGCCATGGCTTCCACATCCCGGATATCGCGGATGGGCATGCGGCGCAACTGCTGTCGCAATTCGATCGCCTCGCATACTGCCTGATCAATGTTCTGCCCGAACAGGCGTAGCTGGCCCTGACCCGTAGGGTTCATCGAAAGCTGAGTGAGCTGATCCAACCTGTGAATACCGAGCAGGCTGTCCCCGCAGCGCAAGTTATGGTCAAGAAACCCAAACGGGCGTCCTTTAGCCAGTGTCACCAGCCAGATCGACAGTTTGGCGAGTTCGACTGCCAGCGGGTTCAGATCGACGCCATACAGGCAACGCTCGGCGATGAGGCGGCGTGCGATCACCGTGCGTGCTTCACTATCACGAGGCAACGGCTCCTTGGTTGCTCCGGCATCTAGAACCTCGCCATCCACGCTCACGGTTTTGCCCGATGCTTCGACCAGTGACCAAGCCTCGACGAGGCGATCAGACAACCAGCGGCAGGCCTGCACCAGGAATGCGCCCGAGCCCATGGCGGGGTCACAAATCTTGAGGTCGAGCAGCTCGGCGGGCGACTTCAGTGCCCATCTATCGCGCGGCGTTCCTTCTGCCGGGCCGATATAGGCCACCGGCGTGAGGGTCTCGGCGACGATCGCTTCGGTCAGCGATTTCGGGGTGTAGTGGGTGCCGGTTTCGCGCCGGTCAGAACCGGTGGTAACGATGAAGGCACCAGCGGGATAGACCAGCGGATAGCCCCATGGATCGGTACGCAGCAGATGGGCATAGGGTTTGACGCGATCGCGCAGCTTGGTGTCGCCCAAGCAAGCGGTCAGCAGGCGGTCGGCCAAGGTGTCGTCGACGGGTTTTGCCAGATCATTGCGCACCCTGCTGGTGGAGCTGCCAGAGCGTTCTTGCAGTAACTCGGCCAGTCGCGCAGCACCATCCAAGCGTGCCGAATCCAACTCGGCCAACTTGACCCATGGTGTCTTGGCGTTCTTGGTGGCATCCAGTTCCAGCGTCACTTCATCGGTGCGCTTGACGGTGCGTTCGAGCAGACCCTCGTACACGTAGCCGATCTGTTCGACATCGAGCGCACGATAAGACAGCGTGCGCCCTTGGAATTGCTGAATGGCCTCCAGCAACAGCAGAACGGTGCGGTTGTCGATGGGGAGCGGCTTGGCTGCATCGCTGCGCCAGTTCGAGCCTTTGGCCCGACCTTCGAGGAAGGGGAAGCGATCGGGATCGAAGAGCGAACCGCCCAAGGCTGGCAGGCGCAGGTTTTCGTGCTCGATGCCGCCGAACACCGCGCGGAAGATCGCCAGCAGGCGCGACCAAGCGTCCCAGCGGCGCTCGAGGATTTCCTCGGACTCTTTGCGCAACTGCATGCGCAAGGTGGAGAGCGCGTAGTTGGCTTCGTAGCGCTCGTCGCCCATCAGGAGCAGGCCACGCTCCTCGGCGGAGAGCAGGAACACCAAGCGCATCATCACCGTGAGCGCGGCCTCATACAGCTCGGGTTCCTTGACGTCGTGCAGCAGTTCGCGGTTGCGATCCTGGTCGGCCTTGTCGAGTGTCTGAATCAATACTTCGACGGCGCGGCGTACTTGCTCTCCGAGGGCGTCGGTGACTTCGTCCTGGTACTTCAGGGAGCGATCGAACAGTGCGGGCAATTGTTCGGATTCATCGACAAAGAAGCGACGAATGCCGAGCAGATGCACGAAGGCCTGCAGAGTGATGGGCTCTTGGCTCCAAATGCGGGCATACCAACTGGCAAAGGTGGTGACAGCACCCACCGGTGCATCCACCAGCATCCAGCGCTCGCCATTGGTCACCAAGCCGAGGCGGCAGCCCAGCGCGCGGCACAGCGCGACCATGCGATCGGCGGGTGTGGCGGCCCAGCCATCTTGCTTCAGGGTGGCATCGAGATCGACATCCTGCGTATAGGTCTGGATCAGCAGCAGTGGTTTGTTTGCGTGTTGCTCATCGATCACGGCAAGATCGGGGGACAGCGTCACGCCGTGTTCGGGCAAGCTGGCTTTGAGGTTGGCGGCGCACCAGTCGGCGCGCTTGAGGACGTCGCCTTTACCGTCTTCATCAAGCTCAAGGCCACGCGACAATACCTCGTCGATCCATGCCGCGTGTAACTCGGCAAACTGCGCGTCGTCCAGCTCCAGCGCTTCGCGCCATTCCTCGTAGGCTTGGCGCAGACGTTTGCGCTTGGTGGCATCCAGTTCTTCCAGCCCTTGTGGAAAGGCTTCTTTCAGAACGGGAACGGCGAGGAAAGGGCCGGAGATCTCGATCAGCGACAACCAATCGTCATGCACGCAGGGAGCACTCATGCTGCACCTCCCTGAACGGCAGATGCAGGCACCAGAAAGATGACGGCGACCGGGAAGGTGCGGTCGTTCAGTTTTGCGTAGCGGGTTTCAATGGCCTCGGCCTCCTGCTGACGCTCGGCCGGAATGCGGGCGAGACGTGCTTCCAGTGCGGCGGTGTCGCGCCTTAGCTGCGTTCGTTCGTCTTCTGAGAACAAATTGAACTGCTCCGGCTGGTTGGTTTTATTCAGCTCAGCTCGAATGGATTTCTCCAACTCGTCAAGCACAGCCTCAATGTCAGCCACCTCCTGCTGTTTGCGAGTTTGCAGGGTATTTGTCAGGAACTTGAGTCTGTCTTTCGAACGGGCGTCAACCGCCTGCAGGATGGCGCTCTGTGCACGGTCGAAGCGAACTCGGATGGCGTCAAACAGAGAGTCTGCGGCCGTCAGCGGCTTGGCCTGATCCAGCCATTGCTGGACTTTGGTGACGCCCTCCTCACGACGGAATGATTTGTCGCCCAGATAGCCTCCGGCCACGGTCAGCTCTTCGTGGAGGCGATGATGGTTGCCGCCGGTGACGACCAGCCGCGAGATGACGACCACAGCAGGGCCATCAATCAGTGCGTCCGGCACCGAGCGCACTGTGACGCGGTGCAGCTTCTTCACATCGTCTTGTGCCCAGACTTCGGCGCGCAGCAAACGCAGGCACATCTGCACCAGTCGGTGGTTGAGATGAACAAGCACCACGTCGTCACGCCCGGTGGCGACGGCGTGATCGAAGGTGATAGGCCGGATTTGCAGTGTGTGGGGGTGACGCAAACCTTCGAGGCAGCGCGCCCACGAGCCCGACAGCGCGGGCATCTTGAATACGGTGCCCGCCGGGGCGTCGGCCAAGGCAAACGGCTCGAGCGGCGGACGGCCTGCCAACGCGAGGCCCGTCTTGACCGCCATGAGGATGTGTTCTGGCGTGAGGTGAAAATCCTGCTGCGTAGTCAGGAGCCGTTCGTGCAGTTTAGCGACTCGGTCTTTCAGTTCGCGCTCGGCGCGCACGAAGCATCTGGCCTTGGCGATCTTGGCTTCTGCGAGACGGGTATCGAGGTCTTTGAGCGAGCCTTCGATCAGCCCCGACATCTGCGGCGCGATGACCGGGTTGACGCTACCCATGTCTGCACGCATGGATTCGAGTTTGCGCAGCGCCCGGATGATGTCGTCGCCGTGACCGCCAATGGTTGCTTTGCCTTGTTCTCCACCATCGACGGGGTGCCAGATTAGGACTTCCTTCTGGCGCTGACCGTGTCGATCGATACGACCGTTGCGCTGCTCCATCACATTGGGGTTGTACGGGATCTCCAGATGGATGAGGCAGTTACAGTGGTTCTGCAAGTCGATACCTTCTGACGCCGCATCGGTGGCCAGCAGGATGCGCACCGCTGAATCCTTGGGCGAGGTCTGGAAGGCCGCTTTGACTTTCTCGCGCTCATCCTGCGCCATGCCACCGTGAAGGATGGCCAGTCGATCGCCACCGAAATCATGGCTGGCCAAGATCTCGTGCATCCACTGGTGCGTAGTGCGGTATTCGGTGAACAAGATGACTCGACGATCATTCCACTGACCGTCGGTCTTGAGATTGGCCTCAAGCCAGTCGAGGATGGCCTTGGCTTTGGCATCGACCTGATTCTTGGCCGTCTGCGCCCACGACCGTAGTTCGCTCAGTATTTGTTGCTGCTCTGCTGTCAGCGGCTGCGCGCGACGTGAGGCCTCTTCAACAGCCTCGGACTGCGCGTTCTCGACCTCCTGGTCGTTGGCGTAGTCCTCTTCGACTCGCAGAATGGCCTTGCGCAAAATGCGGTCGGCCATCGCATCCTTCTCTTTGCGTTGGCTCCCATTGGCCAGGGTGGCAGTGTGCTTCTCAAGGGTGGATGCAAAAGCAGCGGGAGAAGAGAAGAGCCGCTTCTTGAGCAACTGGTTGACGAACGATGTGCCGAACGCATTACCAACCCTTTCTGCGTCCTGCTCGCGGCTCACACAGTAGTCGTTCAGCTTTTGGTGAATGGCGCGCTCTTGTGCTGAGTACGGGACCTGCAGCGCTTGTAGTTTGCGCTGCGCGTAGAGTGGCTTGCCTTCGGGATCGACCAAATCGCTTTTGAGGCGGCGGATCATTACCTGACTCAGCTGCTTTTCATCCGGCAGGATGTTTCTAGCGAAACGCTGGTCGTCCAGCAACTCCAGCAAAGAAGTGAAGGATTCGGTGTAACCGTTGTGTGGGGTGGCGGTGAGAAACAGGCGATGCTGAAAGTGTGGACTGATCGAACGAATGAAGCGTGTGCGCTGACTCTCCAGCGCGTAGTTCGCCCCGGCAGCCGGGGCGATGTTGTGTGCTTCATCGACGACCAGCATGTCGAACTTGCGTGGATAGCTGGTATGCGTGGGCAAGACGTCCCGCATGGCGCGTAGTCCTTCGCCGCTCTTGACCCAGTCCATGGACGCGATCAGGCGTGGATGAGATGTCCACGGATTGGCATGGATGCCGCGATCTCGGCGTAGTTGCTTGATGTAAGCCGTGTCGACAACCCGGAAATCAAGGCCAAACTTTTCCAGCATCTCCACGCGCCACTTCTCTTGCAGCGATGCGGGGCAGACGATCAGGACGGTGCGGGCACGATGCCGCAGCAACATCTCCTGGATGACGAGACCCGCCTCGATGGTCTTGCCCAAGCCGACGTCGTCAGCGATGAGCAGATTGACGCGCGCCATATCGATGGCACGTACCAAGGGGTCGAGCTGGAAGTCCTCAATGCTGACGCCACTGCGAAACGGCGCTTGTAGAAAGCCTCTGTCCGCGTTGGTGGCGGCACCCCAGCGCACTGCATCAAGGAACGCTTCCAGCGTGTCCGAATCATCCTGACCGGAAATCGAAGGCAGACCAGATCGCTCGATGATCTGTGCGCCAGGCTCGATCTCCCAGATGACCTCAAGCTCCTCGCCGAGGCCATCCTCATCTATGGATGAGAGGGTTACCGCATTCTGCTGGACAGACGTTATAGCCAGATTGGATGAGACTATATCTGCAACTACCCATTGGCGCCTCCGAACCTCGACCAGCTGGCCAGGCTCTGGACGGGCGCGGTAAGCCTGGTTATTTTTATTGTTCATTAGTTCCATGCGGATGTTCAGTTCCTCTTTCAGTGGCAGTTGCCACAGATGTCGATTACGGAGACTGTTTCGAAGCTTCTTTTGCCGCAGCAACTGATTGGGCAACTATGGCAGCTGCGTCAGAAGGGGATTCGTGCCGCCAAAATCGGGACACGGTCCATCCCGCTTCGTACAAACGGGCATTCGTGTAGGCGTCTCGTGCGCGGTTTGCTTCTATCTTCTGTCGCCAGAACTCCGCATTCTGCTTGGGCCATGTGATGTGCATAGGGCAACTATGCCAAAAACATCCATCAATGAAAATGGCGATCTTCAGCCGGGGGAAAGGCAATGTCCGCAACACGGCGAGGCTTCTTTAGTACGACGTAGTCGATCCTATAACGCAGACCACAACGAAACGGCTCTTGTCGCACGGCGATTTCGGCATCCGTATCCTTTTGACGAACCTTTGCCATGCGGCGACTGGCTCTCGCTGAGGAAGGAGGTACGTGCGGCATCGAACTCCTCCTCCGAGACCGTCATTGGGCTTTTACTGATGCGAGATGCGCGTTGATACTCTTTGCAATGGCACGACCAAGCTCAACCGGTACAGCATTGCCAATGAGCCGTCCGAGAACGGTGAAGCTAACCGCCCCTCTCTTCGGAACAAATTTGTAGTTGCGAGGAAAACTTTGCAGGATGGCCGCCTCTCGCAATGAAATCGCGCGATGCTGCTCAGGGTGGCCAAATCTTCCATTGCCGAATCCATAGCATTGCGTCGTCATGGTCGGCGCGGGCTTGTCCCACTCCATTCGCCCATAAACGCCGGGGTAGGTGCGACCGGTATCCGCCTTATGGCAATCTGCAACCAAGTCTTCTGGCCAATCTCGCCAAGTGCCGCCAGGGCGTGAATGCATGATGCGTAACAAATTTTTCTCAGTGAGCGACGAGGAAGTATGCAATTTGTCTCGGGGTGCAGATTCTCCTGCCCGTATCGCTCTCAATCGTCCAATGGCTTGCTTGACCGTTATGGGTTTGTTGTGGGTAGGTGCGATCATTTCGATTTGACCATGCAGAGAAGCAAGCAGAACCATTCTTCTACGCATTTGCGGGACGCCATACTGAGAACTGTCGACGACATCGAACCAGACTTTATAGCCAAGGTGTTTCAATGACTCAACGAAGTCATGAAAAACGACATGCTTGGCGACAGTAGGAACGTTCTCCATCGTGACGATATCCGGCATTGTCGCTTCAGCAAGGCGTGCGAAGTGATAGAGCAACCCCCACTTGCCTTCCTTACCATCCGACTCATAGCGTTGAGCGTAAGTCGAAAATGGCTGGCACGGTGCACATCCAGCCAGTACCCGAATCTCCGCATCGCCAAAAAGCTGCGCGAGCTCATCAGTGGTCAAGTCTTTGACATCACGCTTGATGAAGCGACCTGGGTTGTTCGCCTCATAGGGGAATTCACATGCAGGATCAAGATCAATCCCCGCAACCACAGGCAGGCCTTCCTTGATCAATCCGTGTGTCAATCCTCCAGCACCACAAAACAAATCAACACATGAAATCGTCGTCATACTAAGTTCCTCACGATGCTCGACGCCGTGAGTGATCAGGTTGCTACTTTCGGTTTCCAATTTCACAAGCTTGCCTCTTTCGCACCTGATAGCCCATCTGCTGCACCCCCTGCGCGCACCCAAGCATCAACATCCGTTTTCTTGAACTTCCAGAATCGTCCGACTTTATGCCCTGGCATATCCTTGCTGGTCACCCAAGTGTAAATGGTGTCTTTAGCGACCCCTAGATATTCAGCAATTTCATCAACAGAGAGCCAGCGGTCATCCATATCTGCATCCAAACAGAAATTTACCGCCAGAATGGCGGCAACTGACCATAGTTTACGTCATTTCCGGCCGGTTAAAAACGGGTTTGGTCTGTTGTGATTGGGTTAGTCTTAGTCTGGAAGGGTTGAGTCATGCCCAGATTTGGTCTGGTCAAGCTTTGCCTTAAGTTCAGCCAGGCTGATGAATACATGCTGTGTTTCCAAGCCACAGACTTGAGGGCGGACAGTTTTTTCTATTGGCTCAAAATCCGCTGCAGACTTGCAGGCAGGTCACTTGACCCGCGCAGATGGAGTACCATCTAAATGGTATATCCACAGATGAGTCCCATCCCATGCTGCACCTTCTCGCCTTCCGCCACGGCGAAAGCGATGCGAATGCCGGATCTGCTACTACGGATCCGGCAACCATCGCGCTGACAGAAACAGGGCATCGCCAGGCCCAAAACCTTGCCGATGCCTTCTCACTCCGGCCTGACCTCATCGTGGTTTCGCCTTTCTTGCGTGCACAACAAACTGCTGCGCCACTGATGGCAAAGTTTGCTGATGTGCCTGTCGAGACCTGGCCCATCCACGAGTTCACCTATCTGCCACCGGCGAAGTGCTCAGGCATGACAGTAGCAACTCGTCGGCCCATGGTCGAGACCTATTGGCATCGTGCTGATGTAGATTATGTCGATGGGGAGGGCGCAGAAAGCTTCGCCCAGCTGATGGGACGTGTTTTTGATACGCAGCAAAGGCTGGCAAGCCTGGCTGGAACGGGGATACATAACGTCGCGATGGTGGGCCATGGCCAGTTTCTGCAGGCGCTACGCGCTGTCATGGACGGTACGATCCCTGACGTCAGCAGCAAAACCATGCAGCTTTTCCGGCAGCTGGAGCATACGCAGGCCATCCGTAATACGGCCGGCTTTACTGCCGCCTGGGACGGTGAAACCTGGCAAAACGTTACCTCGCTTCCGGCACCGTAGCTGCAAAAGCATTGTACAAATACGACACTTTAAAGCCCTGATCTATCAGGGCTTTTTTCATGCCTTGCATACCGATGGATTGACATGGGGTATCTCCATTCATGGAAATGCCCCATGTCTAAAACGTCTCCTTCTCGGGCTTCGACAGCCGTGTCCAAGCTACGTAATCTTCTGTAGTTACCACAATTTTCTTCAGGATTTCGCAGCCTGAAGTGTTGCATTTATCGCCATGACTCCGTTCTCAGACCTGCTATTCCAGCTGCGGCGTGCCCGTAGCCTGCGGCAAAAAGACCTGGCTGCCAGGCTGCACCTTGGCAGCAACTTCATCAGCGCCCTGGAAGTAGGGCGCAGAGATGCCCCGTCACCGGAAAGAGTCGACCAGATCGCACGTGCCCTGCAACTAACAGCGGAGGAAACCGCCACCTTGCAGTACGCGGCAAAGATTTCGCAGCGTCACCTTGAGTTGCCAGAGGAAACCAGCAAAGAGGAGTACGGCTTGTTGCACGAGCTGGTGGGGAGAGTCGGCCAGTTATCGGAGACACATATCGCGATGATCCGGCTGGTGATGCAGATGGCCGATGAACAGCACCGCACCGCCTTGAAGGAGAACAGCATGTAGAAAAGCAAAACGGACTACCTCGGAGAGGCAGCCCGTCAGGTGAAGTATCAAATACTCTCGTGTGGAAACCTGAGTATCTGAGCCTTCCTCCTGGCGCGCAAGCCCTCCTATTCCCTTTACACCTCCACACACCACCAGCCTGCGCTTTTTTCTGCACGCTGGTGGCGAATCCTTGCGCCCTGGAGAAATGCATGAGTTCGATACTGCAAGCCAAACCTGGCCACATTGCAGCAACCCCTGGACAGCAGTTCCACACCCGTGACCGCGAAGTGCTGCGGCATACCTATACCAATATGTGCGCGGCGTTTTGCAGTCTGAAAAACGGCCGCATGGTGCATTCCGAAGGCCTGCTGGAGTTTGATGCTTTTCATTGGCTGGAAGCTTCGCCTGACGTGGTGGAGTACCGCGAACAGTGCCAACAGATTTACTACCCCAACGGCAGCAGGATGCGGCGCTATACCCCAGATATCGTCGCCACCCTGACTAGCGGGGTATCGGTCTGCATCGAAGTCAAACCCTTCGCCAAAACCCTGGAAACGGATACCAAGCACCGTCTGGCCTGCCTGAATGAGTACTACCGCCGACACCACCAACCGTTCGTTGTGCTGACAGACAAGTTCATCCGTCAGCAGCCTTGCCTGGCACAGTTACGCTGGCTATTCCAGAACGCCAGCTATGTGCAGCCAGGAAAGCAGGAGGCACGCATGGCCTTGGGCAAGTTAGCCCGATACCTGCCGTGTTCTATCGCTACCGCGAACATCCACCTGACAGGGCAACGCATCAATGCCGAATATTTGATGCTGGCAGGCTACCTGCATGCCCTTGATGCGTCGGAACCACTGAGCTACGAAACGCTGATCGCATACGGCACCAGCGAAATGCAGTCACGGCTGGGGCAGCTGGATATCAGCCAGACCCTCTTCTGGACAGAACAAGAGGGGCGAGAAGATGCATAGCTATACCTGGAAAGTAGGCCAAGCCATCGCCCTGAAAGGGGCGGCGTTCACGATTAATCAGATCAGTGCCCACGAACAGATCGTACTGACCGACAATGCAACGGGGGCATTCTCGCTGCATCAGATGGCGGATTTGCTCAACAGCTATCGCCGGCAAGAGCTGTCCTTTCTGCCGTCAGTGACATCCTATCCAGTGCCGCAGCCTGACTGGACACGTCCCCTTGAAGATCTCCCTGAGAAGCAACTGAAAGCGGTTCTCAGATGCAAGTTCTACCTGGACTATCTGGGCAATCTGGAGGAGTTCTGCTCTCGCAGTACCATTCAATTGCAGATTCAACAGGCCGGTAAATCGTGCAACGACCCTGAACCTCCTCATCCCAGTACGGTATTCCGGTGGCACCGCAAGCTGATCAATGCCGGTGGCGACTACCGTGTACTGATACCGCAATTCCATCGGCGAGGGCCACACAAGCCGAGGATTGGGGAAGAGATCACCCACATGTTTCTCTCGGCCGTTGAAGAGGTATTCGAGCGTAGTCCATGCGCCACGATGTCAGACATTGAAGAACGGCTGCACAAGAAAATCCGCCTGGCCAACCTGACTCGCCCGACTGACAAACAGCTCAAACCGCCCCATATCTCGACGCTGTACCGCAAGTACGATCAACTTGAAGGCTTTCTGACGTATAGCTATGAGAATGGCAAGAACGTCGCCAAGCGCAAATACCGGCTAGTCAGGAAACAGATTCTGGTTTCCAACATTCTGGAACGGGTAGAGATCGACCATACCCAACTGGATATCTTTCTGGTTTGCGATGAAACCGGGATGGTACTGGGCAAAGCCACGCTTACCCTCGTCGTGGATTGCTACAGCCGCATGCCTCTCGGCTACTACATCAGTTTCGGAGGTGGCTCGACCCAAGCAGTCATGGGGGCGCTGCGCCACGCCATCCTGCCGAAAGAGCCCGCCAAGGCCGTGATTCCGGGCTTGATCGTACAAAACCATTGGCCATGCTATGGGCTTTTCTACAATCTGGTGACAGACAACGGGCCGGAATTTCACAGCCTTGCCTTGGCGTCCATTGCGCTGGATCTGGGTTTTAACCTGGTGTTCTGCAGGGTCAGGGAGCCGTGGCTGAAGGGCACGATTGAACGGCTGATCAAGACGGTGAACTACAGCTTTGTCCACAAACTGCCTGGTACGTCGATGGCGTACTACATGGAACGCGGTGAATACAAGCCAGAAGAACATGCCCTGCTGACGTTGGGGGAGTTCAAGCATGCTTTTGAGAAGTGGCTATTGGACATCTATGCCCATACCGTCCACAGCGATACCCACGCAACGCCATGGGCCAGATGGCAAGAAGGGCTACTCAGACACAAACCCCGTTTACCGGCGGATATGAGCGTATTGAATCGCCGGATTGGTAAAGTCATCGAGCGCATGCTTCGACGTGAAGGCTTTGAAATTAACCATATCCGCTACTCCAGCCCCGTACTGGAGCAGGCGTTGCGGCAGTTTGGCTTTGGTATCAAGTATCGCATCTGCTACAACCCCGAAGACCTGGGCAGTATCGAAGTCTGGCTACCCAACAGCCAGGATCCGCTGACCATTCCGGCCGTTGATCAACGCTATGCCAAAGGCCTGACGGAGCTGCAGCACAAGCACATCATCGCCAGGGTACATGCAGCCGCCCAATCCCCAGAGGATCGCGAAGTGCTGATGACCAACAAGATCGCATTCTCAGATTCGATTGATACGCTGCAGGAAAGTAAAAAGCAGCGCAATCGCCATAAGGCCGCCCACCTCAAGGGCAAAACCAGCAGCACGCCGGAACGCGAGTTCACGATTGATGCCACCGCCACCCCGTGCCAGCCAACGGGTAGTCCGCCCCACGCTCATCTGTCACCCATCGATGATTTGGAGGAAGAGTTCATGGGCAGCCCCATCGGGCTGTTCCCGGTACATGGCCCACAGTGCCAGGAGGCACATGTATGACAAAGATTGCACCAGAAGCCATATTGGCCAGTGTGTATCAGGACTTCCCGGCATTCTTGCAGGCCAAACAAAAAATCCAGGAAAACCTCACGCTATATCAGCAAACAGGCATCGCCCGACACTTGCTGGTGACTGGCGAAAGTGGCACCGGTAAAACCACCCTCGCCAGGCTGTTTGCCGATAGTTATCTACCCGTCGATACACCGGAGGCCACTACTTTCCCCGTGTTGTCGCTCAGTGTGCCGGCCAGCGCCACCATCGGGGCGATGGCCGAAGCGATGCTGAATGCGATGGGCCTGCAAAAGAAGGCCGAAAACAACACCCGCAGTACCACTCAGATTGTTCGGCTGATCAAGAACTGCCAGGTGCAGATGATCATCATCGACGAGGTACAGCACATCTTGGAAAAGGGGACAGAGCGCACGCAGTATCAGGTAGCCGACTGGCTCAAAAGCCTGATCGACGCCAGCGGCGTTCCCTTCGTTTTGTTCGGCCTTCCGCACACGGCTGGGTTGCTCGGTATCAATGAACAACTGCGCCGGCGTTTTCTGCAATCGTCACGTCTGGAAATCACCGAACACGCCGGTTACAGCAAGGAGCGCATCTGCCTGGAGTTGTTCAAAGGCATGCTGGATTATCAGCAGGTCACACTGTCTGTCGATAGCTGGGCAGACCTGGCCAGACGCCTGGCTTTTGCCAGCAACATGCGAATCGGCTACCTCAAGATTCTGGCGATTGGTGCGCTGCGCCTCGCCCAGCAGGAATGCCGGCAAACTGTTGGCTATGAAGTCCTGCAGCGGGCCTTTACCGAACAAGTCTGGCCAGATGCCAACGCCGAGCTGAACCCGTTCTCCATGTCATTCTGCGGGCGAGAATTGAAGCTGGTCGGAGAGCCATTTGCCCAAGCCAATATGGCACCGAAGGTACAACGCAGGAGGGCGGCATGATGTTGCCCATCCGTCCCAAACCTCGACATCACGAGCACTGCTTCGGGTATCTCGAACGGCTGGCGTTCATCAATGGTTTCCACACAGTCAGCGGGCTGACGGCATACATCAAGACCGTACATGGCAACAGTAACTTCGGACTCGCCCAGGCCATCAATACGACGGAACGCTTCCGACTGCGAGGTATGCCACCGACAGGCTTTTCTCTTTCCACCGAGAGCTACGGCAATGCGTCACATCAGGTCGCTATCACCGACTACAAGGTTTGCCCCGAATGCTGGAAGGCCGACCCATGGGTCAGGTCGAGCTGGGGACTTCGCCTGAACTGGACTTGCCATCAGCATCATTGCTGGCTTGTCGCTGCTGAATCGTTGGAGACGACACGCGACTGCTCATGGCTGGGCACGTTGCCAGAGGTCGGTGAGTCTTGCGATACCGTTGCCGCCTCCCTTGGCAAGCTGATTGATGGATCATGCGTCGGCCTACCGTGGCATAGCGATGTGCTCCCTATCGTGACCCATTATCCCGAACCCATGCAGGTATGCCACCTGATCACCAAGCTGGGCAGATTCTGGCTAGAAACCACCAGAAATGCACCCTCCAGCCATTACATGCTGAATGGATCGGTAGGTCGGCTCGTATTTGAAGCTGCCATCGAACTTCTGAATGATTGGCCCAGAAATCTGTACCACTGCCTTGATCTGCTTTACGAACGCGCACCGAATGATTTCAGCTTACAGCGAGTGATGGGCTGCTGGATGCGGATAGCTTACATCTACTGCAGTGCACCGATCTTCGAACCACTACGTACCGCAACCGAGCGCTATATCCACCGCAACTGGAAAGGCAGTCTCAACGAGAAAAACCGCAGGCTGCCACCGCATATTATCGAGAGCCATCCCCGGCTAAATAAGCGGGCCATCATGGAAAAGTACTCTCGCAGGGCAGTACGGCTGGTGCTGAACATGCCGAATGCGTTTGATGTGCAATTTGCTGGTACAGACCACAACAAGCCATTTACTGCCGACTTCGCAGCACTGGTGGATCGCTGTCAGCTAGATGAACACACTGGCCATGACTTGAAGGAAAGTGCCAAGCTGCTGGGTCTTCACCAAGAGCGTGTAAGGCAACTGTGGAAGAGCAACATCCTTCAGGCAAACCGATGTGCGAAAGAGTCGCCTGATCGACGGTGGCATTTCAGCCAGAGTGACATTACCGCGTTTATGGCCCGCTTCCTGATTATCGATGCGACTCCTCCAGGCAAACCGCTCACTGCTTACCACTTCTTGCGGTTTCACAAACTGTCAGACCAAGAGGTTCAAGCCTTCTTCACTCAGCTTCAAAATCACCAAGTACACCTTTATGGTGTACCTGACATGCCTTTCGGGAAGTTGCTACTGGACAGGGCCGAAGTGACAGACTGGCTGCTGCAGTATCGAACGAAAGAGCTGGATGAACTGGCGATAGAAGAGGCCGCTCGCTTGTTGGGAGAGAAGGATGAGGTGGTCTTCCAACTGGTGAAAAAGGGGCTGCTACGAACAGTCAGCCCCAGTCAACGCATCGGAGCAGCCCGACGGGTTGCGAGGGAGGAGCTGGAACGCTTCAAATCCAGCTACGTCTCGCTGAGTTGGCTAGCGCAGCAGCAAAGGCGACGTCCAAGGGATTTGCTGGATGAGCTGAAGCCCATCTACCCCGTGACAGGCCCCAAAGTCGATGGCTGCCGCAAGTACTTCTACCGCCGAGAAGAGATCCGGCGATGGCACAGCCAATAACGCAAAAGCCCGCTTACGCGGGCTTTTTGCTATGGAGGTGTTGCACACGATGGCGCAGCTCCGATTGCTGAGTTATGGGACGTGCAACAAACCAAGAGTAGCGGAAAAACGTCCGTCATGTCAGCGACCAGTCAGCCGACACGCCAATCCATCCAGGAACGTCCGCACTACGTGTCATACCCACGTCAGCCCCCGCCAGCTGAACGATGCAAGGGAAAAGTGATGCGAAAACAGCTGTGCACGAACTCGGCGAAACTTGAACCATACGAGCATGAATTATGCGAAATCCATGGTAGAAACCTCGCTAAATTATCGCGCAAGTGCCTGATTTCATGAGTATCAGCTGGCAGCAATAATGCGAAGGCACAGGATCCCACGAATATCTAGGTATTTCCCACTTTTCTAGATTTTTGGGATTCTTCTATCAGTGCTCAGATAAGCAAATGGCCTCCACGATTGGGGGCCATTTGCTATGTAATACTAATCGCAGGTCATGTTTCTTTTGCCTTGAGCAGGCAGTACTCCATAATTTTATTAACCGCATCCTCTCTCTTTTCATTAGGAAAAGCCTCAAGAAGAATCCCGCCGCCAACTCGGTTAAGAATCTTCATGAATCTACGAAAGTTGTCTTCATTTGCGGTTAACCATGCTTCCTTCTTCATCTTCTCCACAATCGCACGAGAAAGAGGCACTCTTGCCCCGGTCCAAGATCGTTCTACTAGGTTTGATCGAATATCAGCTGTCTTGAGGATACAATCTAGGGCATCTTTGGGGGACGATGGCGAAAGCATGGTCGCGATGTGCATGTTCCACCAAAGGCGAGCAATGGCATTGTCGTCGCGAGCGCCAGTCAATCCACGAGCAAAGAAATGTAGCAGAACATGCTTGTCGAATTTCTCATTATCGTAAGATGAGCTTTTGGAGAACCAGCGAGCGCGGGTGTATTCAATGCACTCAGTGTGCGTAAGACGAGTCCAGACACATTCCTCCATGGCAAGAGCAGGGGTCATTCCCTGCAGTGCTTGGTAGACGATCAACGAATTCTTGGCATCGGCCTCGGCAGTCTGGCTAGTACCATCAAGATCAGAGAGAGCTGCCGAATTTATCTTCATCAGTGAGCTTTCGATTCCCCAGCCATTTTCTTTGGCAAGATCGATGAAATCCCCCGATCTATATCGCTCCCGATTTTCAGAGACGTCTCGCAGCAACTGAGCTAGACGTGCTTCCGACAGATACTTGAAAGATTCAGTCGCCATTTTTGGAGTCTCCTTCCATCAGTTGTTCCAACTTGGCTACTGGGTTATTCAGAAGTGCCTGCCCCCCTTGAAGTAAAGGGGTATTTTCGTTCAGGGTGATACCTTTCAGATCACACTTGGCGATAAATGGTGTGTACCAGCGCCGGTCGGCATAGGTGCCAGCATTGCTGCGCAGCTGATCCAATACCTCCATTACTGCCGGGAGATAAACTGCGCTCAGCATTACCGACTGATGCATGCTCTGCCCTCGGAGCAGGTTGATTGCTTCGAATGTCTTTGGCCCAAGAAGTATGGCAATACGCTCACATTCGAGATCAATCTCAACTTTGCCCTCTTCCATGTTAGGGACCTTGGTCAGCTCGAAGATACTTTCCATCGTAGCGAGCTTCGCCTTTCCGACGGTAATTACGTACTCCATATCAATGGCAATAATGTCGCCTTGTGTAACGGTAATGGATGAACCGAATTCAGGGTGAATGAACTCCGAAGTCAGCTCAGCCTTTTCGTCATTTAACCAGATCACCGGGCGCAGGGTCACACGATTGAGGAGGCTTCCAGCTTGGAAATCCGTTGACCCATTCTCGAAACTGAGCTTGTGAAGCTGGTTGTAATAGGTATCTCTGCACACGACTATACAACCAACAGTAGCTTTGCCTGACTTGACAAGCTCAAGTAAAGAGGGCTCCGTGAGGGTGATTTCGTGGATGAGCGTCAATGCACTTGTCCCGACGTTCTCACTGACCGAAAACGAAACGCTGAACTCACCCACTGTGTAGTCATTGGTTAGTGGTCCGAGTACCGGATGCGGATAACGGGTTTCGTCAGACAGCCTCATTGCGTACCCCCCGCAGCTTCAACTTGCACAGCGATGACCTCAATCGGCCCTTCATAGGGCTCATCCAGTTGAATCGTGAGTTTTTGGCGCTTCCCGGCTTCCACACTAAGAAGCACGACTCCATTTTTAGGCTTATGAGGATAGGCATCTTTAATCACCAGAGGTTCAGGATTATTGACCCCCAATGCTTGAACACCTAGCTCGACCTGACCTGAGGTTTCTGAGGTGAAATACAACTCCCTCTTGCCATATTCTGATGTGCCATCAGCCAAGACTTTATTGCGTACGTCTTTCAGGTAAACGTGCTTGCGACGATCAGATGATCCGGTCTGGCCGTTACCATCTCTTTTGCCATTGTTGTTGTTGCCTGAGTCTATGGCACTGGAATCATTTCCGGGTTGATGAGCGCCTGATCGTCCCTCTTCCGCACCAATTGAGTTTTGGGGGGCTGTACGCTTTGGTACCTGCCGTACCGCACTGTAAGTGTATTTCTCTGGGGTCTTTTCAGAACTAGGGTTGTTGGCGTTATTAGTTGCTCCCTCTCCGAAGAGATGAGCCAACTCCTCCACAACCACCGAGTCAGCGAGCTCTACACCGGCTTTGCTGTTTATCAAGGATCTGATTCGGACTCCGAGATTCTGCATCGCTTTGGTTGCAGTCTGACGCTTTTCAGGGTCAGGAATGCGGTCCGCAGAAAAATCCCTGTGTTGAGGGTTTTCTAGGCTCTTCATTAGGCGGCTCGCATCGTCATCTGCAGGCTCAACTAGGCAGATGAAGTCACGTGCACGGGGAAAGCGGGCGAACTTATGGCCGAAGTAGCCGAGGTTGTCAGTGATGAGCATTCCGTTACGTATGAAGCCCACACGACGCGGCAAGTCTTTGTCCGAAAGGATACGTACCCGAACTTTTCCAATAGACGGAATCTCGATCAGCTCTTCGGCGGAGAGCGCGGAAACTTGGCAACGATGCAGGTAACGTGCAAATTCAAGTTCTTCTCGAAGCGCTGTACCTTCAGCAGCAGCAAGCAGTTCATCAGATGTGAGAAGAGATTCTAGGGTGTTTGTATTGATAGTGTGTTTCCCAACCGTGAACTCCATCTGCCCCTGCTGAATAGCGGCAAAGAAGTTGGCAACTAGAGAGCAGACCATCAGCTCTTCCCAGTTGCTGCTATGTCCGCGAAAGCCAATGCTGAAGATAGATGTACCAATATCGGTACGTCTCATCCAGTCGGGGACTAGATTCTCATCTGTTACCGCGCGGAACCCATCAGGGTGCCCCCAGTATCCGGTGGCTCTGCGTGGTTGACTATCTTTCCCATCATGGGAAACGAGTATCACCTTACCCTGAGCGGCAAAACAATCTTGGTTACTCTCTGGATCTACATAACGAGTTGAATAAAAAACTGTCTGGAGTTCAGATACCGCGACGGAGGCGTTCTTGCCGATGCCGAATGAGCCGCCAGAGGTAGAGCTCTCCTTGCTACTTACTCCGCGAGCCTTGAGGAGAGAGTTGAATGGTGTCCCTAACTTATCCGGTGGCCCCGCCAGCCCGGTAGTGTTGTAATCGGCAATGCGTAGTACGGGTATCTGAGGCCGTTGAATGATAGAGAGAGCGTTTTTGAAAAACTCACTTTCCTTGTCATCATGAGCCTGCTCCAGGCACAGGCTGAGGGTTTCCTCTAGGCGCTCTACTCCTGGAATCTGGGCGCGATTCACTTCTAGTAGGTCAAAGCTCATTTTGACTGGATTGTTTTGCCCTGCTGCAGCATCGCGCGAGTTCTGCCCAGCTTCACGAGCGCAACTTGCATAGGGTGCATCACGGAAGGTTTCGATGCCGGCATCGCCAAGGCCATCTCGCTCACCAGCATTGTTCGCCGGAAATTCCAAATCTGGATTGTTCACTTACTCGTCCCTGAGAAGTTGGTTCCTGTCACAGCTTGAAATCCCCAGCAGACATCCCGTCAGCATCGGAGAAGCGCGCCTTGGCCTGGTCAAGCTCTTTCTGTAGCGTTCTGAAGATCTTTTTCACGTCTTCATCAGTGAAACTATAAGCGTTCCGGTTCGACAGATTGCCGATCAGACGGAGATCGTTCAGCGCACGATTCACTCGCTGTTCCGCTAGTCGAACAAACTTTTCACGTTTCTCTTCCATTTTGACACCTAGCAAGTATTCATTTGGCAGTATGATTATTCCATAAATATCCCATAAACATTCCATAAATATTCCATAAATATTCAAAAATTATTCTGTAGCAAAGATAATTTTCAACGTTACCTATGCAAGCATGGTGACATCCTAGGCAAGGTGAGAATTCGCTATTTATGCCAAGATAACTGCAACGACTTGAGCTATCTGCTTTGCTAGAAGTGGCGGCACAGCATTCCCGACTTGGTGATACTGTTGCGTGCGTCCGCCCTGAAAAAAGTAGTTATCAGGGAAGGTCTGCAGGCGTGCTGCCTCGCGTACAGTCAGGCTGCGGCATTGCAGAGGATCCGGGTGAATAAAGTAATGCCCATCTTTTGAGATATGACTGGTGATAGTTGTTGATGGACCTTTAGCCGTCTGTACCCGGAACCGATCTGAAAAGTTTCCGCTCTCCCAATTTTTGTGATCTGGCGTCAATTCAGGCAGATCAAACTCTTCATGTCCCTTTGGTGATCTGCCAAGTTTCTCAGCAAAGATGGCTGCGTAGCCGTATCGGCCGAGATCATCAATTCGGTGACCGCGCGCTTCGTGGTTCAGCCAGACCGTCAGCTGCTTGTCCAACAGCCATTCATCCAGTCTGGGATTGCCGGTTGCGCCAACCTCATTGCTTTCGGTTTTGGCTAACTGGTTTGCACCAAAAGAGCGGTGTGCGCCAAGCTGGTTGGCGGTATCACTGAGCTTGCTCGCCAGCCTGAAGGCTGTGCTGTGTGGTTTGCCTGCTGCCGATACAGCGAGTTTTCTGAGTTGTTGGGCTACCATGTGAGTCCACGCATCGGCAGAATCTTTTTGCTTGCTGAGCTGGCTTCGCAATTTGGGCAGGCCGCCAATAACGTCAGAAACATTCAAAGGGTCTGCAGCTTGCAGCTTTGGCAGCTTTTTGCATGAGATATCATCACGGATACCAATCAGAATAACGCGGTGTCTGGCTTGCGGAATGCCGTACTCTTCTGCGCGTATCACAAACTTGCGGGCATCAAGCAATGCAGGGTCATCCCCATCTTGGAAGGTGAGATCATCAACGATCGAGACAATCCGGTACTTGTGGCCAGTTTCAGGCTGCTTGAGTGCCTTGTCGGGGTTCGCCAGATCTTTGAGTATCTGGTGAAAGATCTGACCACCGTTGACCTTGGAGGAAAGAATACCTTTTACATTTTCCATAACAAAAATGTGCGGCTGATACTGCTGGATGATCCGCAGGTATTCCTTGTAAAGAAAATGACGACTGTCTTCTTCTGCCTTGTAATCGGCCTTCCCCATATTGCGGGATCGACCAACCAGTGAATAGGCTTGGCAAGGTGGGCCGCCAATCAGGACCCAAGGTTGCTCAGTTGTACTCCCGAGTGCTGCCTGAATGGCAGCATCTAGACGTGCATTACCCTCTTTGCTGCCGATTTCCAGGCAAAGTGCCTCTTCGTTTGCCTGCTGCCACAAGTCACGAATTTTTTCGCCGAAAGGCGATTGTGCGAGCCCATTGCAGTAACGATAGTAATCATCTAGGCAATCAGGCCGATTGTTTCTCAGCAGGCGATAGAAAGCACGCAGGCGAAGGGTCTGATGGGCGATAGGGTCACGTTCTGCTGAGACCGCGATCTGAAATGACGTACCATCCTCTAATGAGGAAAATCCTTCACCAAGACCGCCAGGGCCAGCAAAAAGGTCGATGATAGGAATGGGTGCTACAGCCGGTTTCATATGAGTAAAGTCAGGGCGAAAACAAAATGCCAGGATACCAGGAAGCTACTGAAGCGGAAAGAAACAATTGGATATAGTTGATCAGCAGACGCGTTCGCGAATGATGTCTGGTATTCGGGCAAAAGATACCAAGCCTGAAATCTGCATCAGACGTTATCTGCATTCGAAAGGTTTTCGCTTTCGATTGCATGTGTCTGCATTGCCGGGCTGTCCTGATATTGTTTTGCCCAAGTACAGATTATGTATTTTTGTCCATGGCTGCTTTTGGCATCAGCATCTTGGCTGCCGGTTTGCGACTATGCCTGCAACGCGAACAGAGTTTTGGCAGGAAAAATTTCGCGTCAACAAGATACGCGACGAACAGGCAAAGGACGCGTTGTTGAAGTCCGGATGGCGAGTTCTGGAAATTTGGGAGTGCGGTCTGAAGAATAGAAGCTTGCCAGATCTGGATTGGTTGTCGGAGTTTGTCAGAGGGACGGCTGTGTTTGAAGCCTGGCCTTTGATCAATGGTTAGTGATTGATTAAGCCGAATTTGCGGCCAACCTTGGCCGCAGTCCTCAGCTCGCCAGCTTCCCCGCTGCCAGCAGCAGCAATCCTCCCGCCGTCGCTTCCGCCAGCCGCCGTTTGCGGTCGCTGAAACGACCGTTGCCTGCCATGCCGGCGACGCTGTAGCCGATCACGCTGTACACCACCGCGCAGGAGCCGATGAAGATGCCGGACAGCAGCAGCGCCTGTGTCGCCACGCTGGCGTCGGGGCGGATGAAGTTGGGCAGGATCGACAGGTAGATCAGCAGGCCTTTCGGATTCAGCAGGCTGGTGAGCAGGCCCTTGCGGAACAGGCCGTGCACCGGGCGGCTGTCCAGCCGCAGGCTGCCGGGGCGGCTGGCGGCGCGGAACATCTGCCACGCCAGGTACAGCAGGTAGGCAAGGCCGGTCCAGCGGATGGCGTGCAGCAGCGGCGGCCAGGCGCCGAGCAGGGCGGCGATGCCGAAGGCGGCCAGCAGCGCGTGCACGCTGTAACCGGCGAGGATGCCGAGCGTGGCGCTGCGGGCGGCGGCGCGGCCGCGGCACAGGCCTTGCGAGGCGACGAACAGGATGTCGGGGCCGGGGCTGCAGACCAGCGGGAACACGGTGAGGGCGAACAGCAGCAGGGTATCGCTGGGCATGGGACGGACTTTCTCGGGCAGATTGGAGGGGGCCGTTGCCGGGCGGGCAAGGGCAAATTACTGCCGAAAATTCTAGGGTTTTCGCACTGAAATCGGGTTGTGTTGTGACGCGGGTGGCAGCGTTGAAATAGAATCGGCTGCGAATAATCTGGGAGATTGCCGCAGTGGATGCCGTAAAGCTGGACAGTATTGATCGCCGTATCCTGCACGCGCTGCAGCGTGACGGCCGCTTGCAGAACGTGGAGCTGGCGCGCGCGGCCGGCCTGTCGCCGTCGTCGTGCCTGCGGCGGGTGAAGCTGCTGGAGGCGCGCGGCGTGATCAAGCGCTACGTGGCGGTGCTGGATGGCGCCAAGGTCGGCGCCGGGTTGTCGCTGTTCGCGCGGGTGTGGTTCAAGGCGCAGGATGCCGACACCACCAACCATTTCATCGCCAGCGTGCGCGACATGGCAGAGGTGGTGGAGTGCCACATCATGGCCGGCGAGTGCGACGCGCTGCTGCGCATCGTGACGCGGGATCTGGCGTCGTACCGCCAGTTTCACGCCGAGCAGCTGACGCGCATCGCCAGCGTGCAGAGCGTGAAAACCGAGGTGCCGATGGAGACGGTGAAGCTGACCCACGCGGTGCCGCTGTAGCCGGCGCGCTGGCAGCGCTTGGCCGCCGCGCGCTTTCATGTCGTCCCCGTCATAAGCGCCTGTTTTTTATGGACAGGCCGGCGCTCGGGCAGGGGGCGTGTTACCATCTGCGCCGCGCCGTTTTTATTGCTTTGCAGCATACGGTGGCGCCACGCTGCCACGGCAGCATCCTTACCCTGATGCGGCCAACGTTGGCCGCATTTTCTGTCGTCTTCCCGCCTTGTCGCCGGTCGCGGCCTAACCTGTTTCCTGCCGCCGCACGGCGATTCCCATGATCATTCTGAAAAACGTGGCCTTGCGCCGCGGTACCAAAGTCCTGCTCGACAACGCGTCGGTGACGCTCAATCCCGGCGAGAAAGTCGGCCTCGTCGGTCGCAACGGCGCCGGCAAATCCTCGCTGTTCGCGGTGCTGAACGGCTCGCTGCACGAAGACGGCGGCGATGTGTCGATCCCGTCGCAGTGGCGCATGTCGCAGGTGGCGCAGGACATGCCGGAAACGGCGCAAACGGCGACCGAATTCGTGGTCGAGGGCGATACCACGCTGCTGGCCGCGCAGCAGGAGGTGACCGAGGCCGAGGCCGGCGAAGACTACATGCGCATGGCGCACGCCTATACCGCGCTCAACGATGCCGGCGCCCATGACGCGCCGGCCCGGGCGCAGGCGCTGATCCTCGGCCTGGGCTTCAGCGTCGCCGAGCTGCAGCAGCCGGTGAACAGCTTCTCCGGCGGCTGGCGCATGCGGCTGCAACTGGCGCGCGCGCTGATGTGCCCGTCCGATTTGCTGCTGCTGGACGAGCCGACCAACCACCTGGATCTGGACGCGCTGGTATGGCTGGAGGCGTGGCTGAAGCAGTACGCCGGCACCATGGTGGTGATCAGCCATGACCGCGAATTCCTCGATGCCGTCACCACGGTGACGCTGCACGTCGACAACGCCAAGCTGGTGCGTTACGGCGGCAATTACAGCAAGTTCGAGGACATGCGTGCCGAACAGCTGATCCTGCAGCAGGCGGCGCAGGCCAAGCAGCAGGAAAAGATGGCGCACCTGCAGAAGTTCATCGACCGCTTCAAGGCCAAGGCCAGCAAGGCCAAGCAGGCGCAGAGTCGCGTCAAGGCGCTGGAGCGGATGGAGAAGATCGCGCCGGTACTGGCCGATGCCGACTTCCAGTTCGAATTCAAGGAGCCGCAGAGCCTGCCCAACTCGATGCTGTCGATGACCGGCGCGGTGTTCGGCTATCCGGCACCGGAGGGCGCGCCGGCAGACACGCCGCCGACGGTGATCGTGCGCAACGTCAATCGCACCGTGCTGGCCGGGCAGCGCATCGGCATTCTCGGTGCCAACGGCCAGGGCAAGTCGACGCTGGTGAAAACCGTGGCCGAGGCGCTGCAGGCGGTCGGCGGCGAGATCATCCGCGGCAAGGGGCTGAACATCGGCTACTTCTCGCAGCAGGAGCTGGACGTGCTGCGGCCGGAGGACGATCCGCTGCAGCACATGTTCCGCCTGGCGCGCGACACCCCGGCGGCGATGCGGCCGTCGGCCAACGACTGCCGCGAGCAGGGGCTGCGCAATTTCCTCGGTACCTTCAACTTCAGCGGCGACATGGTGAAGCAGGCGGTCGGCAGCATGAGCGGCGGCGAGAAGGCGCGGCTGGTGCTGTGCATGATCGTGTGGCAGCGGCCCAACCTGCTGCTGCTGGATGAACCGACCAACCACCTGGACCTCGCCACCCGCGAGGCGCTGAGCGTGGCGCTGAACGAGTTCGAAGGCTCGGTGATGCTGGTCAGCCACGACCGCGCCTTGCTGCGCGCGGTGTGCGACGAGTTCTGGATGGTGTCGCGCGGCGGGGTCAGCGATTTCGAGGGCGATCTGGACGACTACCAGGTCTACCTGCTGGAAGAGGCCAAGCGTCGTCGCGAAGAGGCGGCCGGCAAGCGCTAAGCCTTTAAACTCAGGCGTTAAAACACTGCGGCCAACCTTGCACAAGGTTGGCCGCAGTGTTTTGGGCGACGGCTACTCGCTGGCGGCGGCTGGCACGTCGCCCCAGCCGTTCTCGCTGAGCAGCGCCGCCAGCGGCTGGCGCTGCGCCCAGTTTTCCTGCTCCAGCATCGGCTTGTCGTAGAAGGCGTCGACGTGGCCGATGCACAGGATCGCCACCGCGCGTGCGCCCGGCGGAAACCGCAGCAGCGCGGCCAGCGCGTCCGGATCAAAGATCGACACCCAGCCCAGACCGATGCCCTCGGCGCGCGCCGCCAGCCACATGTTCTGGATGGCGCAGGCCACCGACGCCAGATCCATCTCCGGCAGCGTGCGGCGGCCGAAGACGTGGCGTTCGCGGCCGTCCATCAACGCCACCACCAGCACCTCGGCGCACTCGCGCAGGCCCTCCACCTTCAGGCGCATGAATTCTTCCTGCCGCTGGCCGAGGGCGGCGGCGGTGCGCTGCCGTTCCTGTTCCACCAGCGTGTGCAGCTGCTGGCGCAGCGCGGCATCGCTGATGCGGATGAAGCGCCACGGCTGCATGTAGCCGACGCTGGGCGCGTGGTGTGCAGCCTGCAGCAGCCGTTGCAGCAGCGCCGGGTCCAGCGGCGCCGGGCGGAAGTGGCGCATGTCGCGCCGTTCGCGGATCACGCGGTAGACGGTGGCAATCTCGGCGTCTTGGTAGCGGCTCATGCGGGTGCTCGTGAGATGGATAAAGGCGGGGCGGGGGCCGGTTTCACGTGAAACGCGGGGGTTTCATTCTTCCCACGGCCACCAGTCCGGCGCCGGCTTCAGGTATTTTTCCGGGTAGCCGGCGAACAGGTTGGCGGCGATGCGCTGCGGGTGGGTGACGCCGTGCTCGTCCAGCCACTCGTCCAGCGCCTCGGTCTGTTCGCTGTAGCCCATCAGCCGGTACAGCAGCGCCCAGTCCTCGGCCATGCACCAGTTGAGGCCGTCCGCCTGCCAGCAGGCGGCAGCGTCGAACGGCCAGCGGAACTGGCCCTTGTCCAGCCGGATGGCCAGCCCGGCGATCAGGTCGATCTCCAGCCCGTCGGCGCTCTGCAGGCGGGCGAAGTGACGGGTGGCGTACAGCGGGTGCGGTGGCGGGGTGATGTCGCTGGCGTGTTGCAGCAGCAGTGCCTTGACGGCGGCGAAGTCCTCGGCAGTGGTGATCAGGTCGAGGTCGCGCGGCTCGTCGACGAGGCCGAGTTGTTGCAGCAGGGTGCTGCCGCCGATGGCCCAGCTCAGGCCGGCCAGCTGCGGCGCGAGGGCGGTGATGAAGGCGCGGGGTGTGCTCATGCGGTGGTTCCGGCAAGCGCGGCGCCGTTGCGGCCAACCTTGGCCGCAAGCGGGGCGACGCAGTGAGTGTGGCGGTTCAGTAGTGCGGCGGAATGTCGTCGCGCAGCGAGCCGACGTTTTCATCCTGGCTGGCACCCTGTTGCAGCTGGTACAAGTGGCGCAGCTGTTCCTGCAGCAGGTCGATCTGCTGCTGCTGGCGGGTGACGGTGAGATTGAGCGCGTCGAGCAGGTCTTCCTGCAGCGCGACCTTGATTTCCAGTTCGATGAGGCGTGATTCCATGATTGGTACCCGCTGAGTGTGGTGGTGCTTTTCTGATCATAGAACGGAAAACGGGGTTTCCATTTCTGGAAACCCCGTAAATCCTGGTGCCGGCGGCAGGAATCGAACTCGCGACCCCCTGATTACAAGTCAGGTGCTCTACCATCTGAGCTACACCGGCGAAGAGGCGTGCATTATTGCCGAAGATTGTTTATCTGGCAAGTCCCCGCGTCATTTTTTTGGCTTACAGCACCAGCGCCGCCACCCAGCCGGCGGCCAGCAGCGGCAGGTTGTAGTGCAGGAAGGTGGGGATCACCGTATCGCGCATGTGGTCGTGCTGGCCGTCGACGTTGAGGCCGGAAGTCGGCCCCAGCGTGGAGTCCGACGCCGGCGAACCGGCATCGCCCAGCGCGCCGGCGGTGCCGATGATGGCCACCGTTGCCAGCGGCGAGAAGCCGAGCTGCAGGCACAGCGGCACGTAGATCGCGGTCAGGATCGGCACGGTGGAAAACGAGGAGCCGATGCCCATGGTCACCACCAGCCCGACAAACAGCATCGCGAACGCGGCCATGCCGCGGTTGTCGCCGAACAGGCTGGCGGAGGCGCTGACCAGCTCGCCGATCTGGCCGGTGGCGGTCAGCACCTCGGCAAAGCCCTGCGCGGTGATCATCACGAAGCCGATCATCGCCATCAGCTTCATGCCGTCGCTGAACGCGTCGTCGGCCTCGTGCCATTTCAGCGCGCCGGTGGCGATGAACAGCAAAAAGCCGGCCAGTGCGCCCAGAATCATCGAATCGCTGTACAGCTGCACCGCGAAGGCGCAGGCGATGGCCAGCAGCGCGGTGACGGTGCCCTTGCGGCTGATGCGGGTACCGGTGCGCTCGGCGTTCTCGATCTTGCCCAGCGAGTACGAACGCGGCTTGCGGTAGCTGACGAACACCGCCAGCAGCAGGCCGACCAGCATGCCGGCGGCCGGGATCGCCATCGCGTGCATCACGTTGACGCCGGAGACGTCCATGCCGGCCTTGGTGATATTGCCCAGCAGGATCTGGTTCAAGAAGATGTCGCCGAAACCGACCGGGAACAGCATGTACGGCGTCACCAGGCCGAAGGTGATCACGCAGGCCACCGCGCGGCGATCCAGCTGCAGCCGCGCCATCACGTACAGCAGCGGCGGCACCAGCAGCGGGATGAAGGCGATGTGGATCGGCACCAGGTTCTGGCTCATCACGCTGACCACGGCCAGCATCAGGATCAGCAGCCATTTCAGCCGCGTCTTGCCGTCGCTGCGCGCCAGCCGCGCCACCGCGGCATCGGCCAGCGCGTGCGGCAGGCCGGACTTGGCGATTGCCACCGCGAAGGCGCCCAGCAGCGCGTAGGACAGCGCCACCGCCGCGCCATTGGTGATGCCCTTGTTGAAGGCGGCCAGCGTTTGCGCCAGATCCAGCCCGCCGCTGAGGCCGCCGACGAGGGCGCCCAGCAGCAGGCTGATGACGACATGGGTGCGGGCGAGGGTCAGCGCCAGCATCAGGGTTACTGCGATCAGGATGGCATTCATTTGTATATACAAAGTACTGATTTGAAATGAAAAAAAGGGCGCAAGGGTAGCGCGTCCGGCGGCAGGTGTCGAGGCGACAGGTGTCGAGGCGGGAAACGGCGGATGGCGGGAGAACGGGGCAAGGCGGCGGCCAGGCCAGACCGCCGCCGCGGTTTACAGCACGAGGTCGAAGTGCTGCCGCAGAAAATGGTGTCCGGCCGCGGTCACGATCAGCGAGCGGTTGCCGCTGCGGCGCTGTACCAGGCCCTGCGTCACAAAGGCCGTGCATAGCGCCTCGCCCAGCACGCCGGCCAGATGGTCGCGCCGCTCGCTCCAGTCCAGGCAGGCGCGTGCCAGCTCGCGCCGTTTCAGCGGCAAGGCGGTGCTGTCGATGGCCAGCGTGGCCTGCAGCCACTGCTGGCCGCTGGCGGTCACGGCAAAGGCACGAGCCTCGGCGTCTGGCTGCAGATAGTCCTTGGCCACCATCGCCTCGCACAACAGGGTGCCCAGCCGGCCGGCCAGATGGCGGTAACAGGTGCGAGCCAGGCGGATCTCGCCATTGCCCTTGCGGCGCAAGGTTGGCCGCGACAGGTCGTGGCCGTGGGCGGCCACCGCCAGTGCCTCCAGCGCATGGGCGATCTGGACATTGGCCAGCGTGTAATAACGGTAGCGGCCACGGCTTTCCACCCGCAGCACGTCGCCGTCGAGCAGGCGTGCCAGATGGTTGCTCGCCGCCTGTGGCGACAGGTTGGCCACCTGTGCCAGATCGGTTGCCGTGGCCATTTGTCCGCCCAGCAGCGCCAGCAGCATGCGCGAGCGGCCGGGGTCGGCCAGCAGGCTGGCCAGACGGCTGATGTCGGGCAGGTCGTCGCTCATGGTTCACTCCGGGCTGAAACGTGGACAGAGCCGCGAGCCTACCATAGCGCCACTCGTCATCAACCCCAAGGATGCCCCATGCGCGATTTCCCGTCCGACCCGCTGGCCGCGGTCACCCACCCCGATCCGGCGCCGTATTACCAGCAGCTGCAAGCCACGCGGCCACTGTATTTCGATCGCGCGCTGCAGCTGTGGGTGGCCAGCAGCGCAAGCGTGGTCGAGGCCGTGCTGGCCCATCCGGCCTGTCGCGTGCGGCCAACCTTGCAGCCCTTGCCGGCCGCGTTGCGGGACACCCCGCTGGCCGGGGTCTTCGGGCGCCTGATTCGCATGAGCGACGGCGAGTATCACGCCCGGCTCAAGCCGGCGCTGGCGACTGCGCTGGCGGTGCTGCCGCCGCCGAGTGTGGACGACTGCTGTGCGCAGGTGCTGGCCTCCATGCCGGCACGGCTGGACGGTGCGGCGCTGGATGACTGGCTGTTTGCGGCACCGCTGCAGATCATGGCCCGCCTGCTGGGCTTGCCGCCCGACGCAGACCGGCTGGCGCTGATGCGCGATTTTGTCGCGGCACTGTCGCCGCTGGCCACCGCCGCCGACATCGCACGCGGCAGTGCGGCCGTCACGCCGCTGCTGGCGCAGTTTGCCGCGCTGCCTGCCGCGGTCTCGCCGCTCCATGCCGCGCTGGCCAGCCGCATCACGCCACCGGCCAGCCTGCACGCCAATGCACTGGGTCTGTTGTTGCAAACCTGGGATGCCAGCGCCGGGCTGATCGGCAATGTGCTGTACCGGCTGGCCGTTGACGCCGGGCTGCGGGAAATCCTGCGGCAGCAACCGGCATGGCTGGATGACTGCATCGCGGAAAGCCAGCGCCTGGATGCCGCCATCCACAACACGCGCCGCTATCTGGCGGCCGACGCCGAGATCGCCGGCCATACCCTGCGGGCGGGGGATGGCGTGTTGCTGTTACTGGCTGCGGCCAACCTTGATCCGGCCCGGCATCCGCAGCCGCTGCGCTTCGAATTGCAGCGCGAACGGCAGGAGCTCGGCTTTGGTGCCGCCACGCATCGTTGTCCCGGCAGCAGCCTTGCCTTGTCCATCGCACGGCAGTTCGTGCAACAGTGCTTGCACCGCGCGCCGGACTGGCCGGCACTGGCGCGCAGCCACCGCTTCCGGGCGTCGCTGAATGCCCGCATTCGCCTGTTTGCCGATGCCGCTGCCGCAGGGAGTACGCCATGATCGCCGTGATCTTCGAAGTCAGCCTCGCGGCCGGGCAGCAGCCGCGCTATCTGCAGCTCGCCGCCGAGCTGCGCCCGCTATTGCAGCAGATCGACGGTTTTATCTCCATCGAACGCTTTGCCAGCCTGAGCGAGCCGGACAAACTGCTGTCGCTATCGTTCTGGCGCGACGAGGCGGCGCTGGCGCAATGGCGGCAGCTGGAGGCGCACCGCATGGCGCAAGCCGCCGGGCGCGGCGGCGTGTTTGCCGACTACCGCCTGCGGGTGACGGCGGTGGTGCGTGATTACGGCATGAGCGAGCGGACGGCGGCGCCGGGTGACAGCCGCCAGCATCACGGCTGACGTCGGCGCTGGCCAAGGTTGGCCGCAAACGACAACGCCCCGCAGCGCGGGGCGTTTTGCCTGGCGGCGGCTTCAGCCGGCCAGCTGTGCGGCGAACGCTTCCGGGATCGCCGGGCGGCCGCGCTCGTTGACGGCGGTACCGATGATCAGCCCCTCCAACACCACCTTCTGGTCGGCAAGGCGGATCACCTGCTGGCGGAAGCCGAAGCGCACGCGCGACACCGCCTCGAACGCCACGGTAACCACGAACTGGTCGCCGCTGGTCAGCGACGCCTTGTAGTCCAGCTCCGAGCGCACCACCACCAGATTCACCTTCTGCCGCGCCAGCTCGGCAAAGTCGATGCCCTTGTGCAGCAGGAATTCGTGGCGCGCGTGCTCCAGGTAGTTGAAGTAGACACCGTTATTGACGATGCCCTGCATATCACACTCGTAATCACGCACCTTGAATTCAACGGCAAACACGGACATCGCTATGGCTCCTGATCGGGGTTGACGGCAGCGCGCACCGCACCGCCTTGTGCTTCGCGGCGGGCAAGCGGCGGCGTGCCGCACGGGGAGGGCAGTGTAACGCAAGGGGTGCTCGGCGCGGAATGGCAAGCGGGCTGGCGCTGGGTTCAGGCTTGCGGCCAACCCTGGCCGTTGCCTCAGTCCGCGTCCGCGAAGTCCTGCGGCCGCAGTGCCTTGATGATGTAGAGGTCGAAGCGGGTGGACTTGCCGTCCAGCACCACCGACGGCTTGACACCCGCTATCGCCACGCCGCGCTGCGGCCGTTTCACCACCACGCGCACGGTGGCGGCAGCGATGGCGGCCTCCAGCAGCTGGGCGCTGTCCAGATCGTCGCCGATCACGTGCTGGAACGCCTGCATGCCTTTCTTGGCAGCGGCGGATTTCTTGTCGGTATCGGGGAACATCGGGTCGACGAACACCACGTCCGGGCGCGCCTCGCGTGGCAGGGCGGCCTGTTGTGCCAGCCAGTCGATGGCGTTGCCGTGTACCAGCGTCATGCGCGCGGCGATGTCGGCGGTGGAGGAATCGCGCGCGGCGCGCTCCAGCGCGTCGGCCAGCAGCGCGGCGGCGACGGGAGAACGCTCCAGCATGGTGACGTGGCAGCCCAGCGTGGCCAGCACGAAGCTGTCGCCGCCGAGGCCGGCGGTGGCATCCACCACCCGCGGCAGGTCCTTGGCGCCTTTCAGCCCCACCGCCTTGGCCACCGGCTGGCCGCGGCCGCCGCCCTGTTCGCGGCGGTGGCGGGCGGCGCCCTCGACGAACTCCGCGTACACCGCGCCGTGCTTGGCGTTGGTGACCAGCTCCAGCCGCTCTGCACCCAGTTCCAGCCAGTAGCCGTCCGTCGGCCGCTGCCGTACCAAGGGCAGGGCAAAGCGGCTGGCCAGTTGCTCGGCGGTGTCGCGGCGCGCACTTTCGGCGCAGTACAGGGGAGTGGGTTGCATGCGGCTTCCTTCATTGACGCGGCGACGATACGGGATCGCGGTGGCGGCAGCAAGCGCTTTGCCTTTCTTGATGCAATGTGAATAAATGGTGGCATGTTGCTGCTTGCCTGTTTCTGTGCCGGGGTGGTGCTGTGCGCGTTTTTGCCGGTGCTGCCGAGCTGGCCCTTGTTGCTGACCGTGCTGCTGTTGTCGTGGCCGCTGTGGTGGCGCACGCGCCGCCTGTGGTTGCTGGCGCTGGTGGCCGCCACGCTGGGGCTGGGCTACGCCGCGTGGCGGGCGGAGCTGCGCCTCGCGCAGCGGCTGGATACGGCGCTGGCTGGCGAGGTGGTGCAGTTCAGCGGCGTGGTGCGCGGTCTGGCCAAGCCCGGTGAATTCGGCGTGCGGCTGCGCTTCGAGGTGGAGGACGCGGCACCGGGCCTCCGCCTGCCGCCACTGCTGGAGTTGAGCGACTACCGGCAGCAGCCGTGGCCGGCCGGCAGCCGCTGGCGCCTCGGCGCGCGCCTGCGCCCGCCGCGCGGTGCGGCCAACGTTGCCGGTTTCGACGCCGAGGCGTGGTACTGGTCGGAAGGGGTGCTGGCCACCGGCAGCGTGCTCAAGGGGCGGCAGGCGCTGGGCATGGCGACGGACTGGCCGGCGCGCATCGACCGCCTGCGCGAGCGGGTGGCGCAGCGGCTGCTGGCCGGCAGTGACGAGGTGCGCGCGGCGGCGCTGGTGGCGGCACTGGCGGTGGGGGCGCAGCAGACGCTGACGCGTGACGACTGGCAGCAGCTGGCCGCTACCGGGTTGACCCATGTGGTCAGCGTCTCCGGGCTGCACATCACGATGATCGCCTTGCTGGTGGCGTGGCTGTTGCGGCGCGTGCTGCGCCATCTGCCGCCGCTGCGGCGGCCGTTGTGGTGGGTGCTGGGCGGCGCGATGCTGGCAGCCGGCGCCTATGCCGCGCTGGCCGGTTTTTCGGTGCCGACGCAGCGCAGCCTGTGGATGCTGCTGGTGGCGGCCCTGGCGCTGGCCAGCCAGCGCGGGCTGTCGCCGTTGCAGATCTGGCTGGCGGCGCTGACGCTGGTGTTGCTGCTCGATCCGTTTGCGGTGTTGGCGCCGGGCTTCTGGCTGTCGTTCGGGCTGGTGGCGGCGCTGATCGTGATGGTGGCCGGCCGCCGCGCGCCGGGCGGCAAGTGGCAGACCGCGCTGCAGGCGCAATTGCTGGTGACGCTGGCGTCGACGCTGCCGCTGGCGCTGTTCTTCGGCCAGCTGCCGCTGGTGTCGCCGCTGGCCAATGCGCTGGGCACGCCGCTGGTGTCGCTGCTGCTGACGCCGTTGGCCCTGCTGGCGGCGCTGCTGCCGTGGCCGTGGCTTCTTGATGCGGCGGTCTGGACGGCACAGCTGTTTTGGTGGTGGGTCGATCTGCTGGCCGGCGCGCCGCTGTACGCGGTGCCGCTGTTGCCGTGGCCGCTGCTGCTGGCGGCACTGGCCGGCACACTGCTGGCCCTGCTGCCGTGGTCGTGGAGCGGGCGCGCGCTGGGCGGCTGCCTGTTGCTGCCGCTGCTGCTGTACCGGGTGCCGCCGCCGGCCAGCGGCACGCTGGCGGTGGAGCTGCTTGATGTCGGTCAGGGGCTGGCGGTGCTGTTGCGCACGCGGCAGCACGCCTTGCTGTACGACACCGGCGCCGGCGACGCGACGCGGGTGCTGCTGCCGGCACTGCGCGCGCTGGACGTGCGGCAGCTGGACACCCTGCTGCTGTCGCACCACGACAGCGATCACGACGGTGCCGCCGTCAGCCTGCGCGACGGCATCAAGGTTGGCCGCATCCTCGCCGGGCAGCCGCGGTTCTATCCCGGCGCCGAGCCGTGTCGTGGCGGGCAGAGCTGGGTGTGGGACGGCGTGCGCTTCGACGTGTTGTGGCCGCCACCGGCGTGGCAGGGCGAGGACAACGCGCACAGCTGCGTGCTGCGGGTCGCCACCGCCGGTCAGGCGCTGCTGCTGTCCGGCGACGCGCCGCTGGCGGTGGAGCAGGCGCTGGTGGCGCGTTACGGCAGCGCGCTGCGCAGCCAGTGGCTGGTGCTCGGCCATCATGGCAGCCGTACCTCCAGCGGTGACGACTGGCTGCGGCAGGTGCAGCCGCAGATGGCGCTGGTCAGCGCCGGCTACCGCAACCGTTACCGCCATCCGCACCCGCAGGTGCTGTCACGGCTGGACGCGGCCGGCATCACGCTGTGGCGCAGCGATCACGACGGCGCGCTGGCGCTGCGGCTGGGGCCCAGACAGGGCGAACTGCAGGCGCGGCGGGCGCAGGCGGCACGCTACTGGCGGCCGTCGTCTTAAGAACCAGTTCAAAGTCTCGCGCGCTCACACGAGACAAGGCGAAAACGGCAGAGGACGCAGCGTTTAGCGGGAGATAAACCCGCATGCCGAAGCCGTTTTCAACGCCGCATCGCCCTGTGGACATCCGTCACAGCAGATCGTGAACAGGTTCTCAGCCGTGAACGATGGCCAGCACCTGGTTGCCGTTGCCCTGATAGTGCAACTGGTCGAAGGACAGCTTGCGCGCGATGAGGATGCCGCGGCCGTGACTGCTGATCAGCTGCGTGGGGTCGTCGACCAGGTAGCGCGCCCAGTCGAAGCCGTTGCCCTGGTCGCTGATGGTGAAGTGCAGGTCGCCGCCGTGGCGCTGCATGCTGACGCGAACCTCGCGCGCGCCCAGCACCGGGTCGGCCAGCCGCTGTTGCAGCGTCTCCTGCCAGCGGTCCTCGCGCTGCAGCTGGGTTTTTTCCTGGTAGTCCAGCTCCAGGTTGCCGTGCTCGATGGCGTTGACGATCAGCTCGAACAGGCCGGTGGCGGTCTTTTCCGGGCTGCTGCTGGTGCGCGCCAGCAGCGCGGTGACGCAGCGCGCCTCATGCAGCTGGCGGAAGCCGAAGCTGGCCTGCTCCAGATGCTGCAGCGCGTCCAGCTGCTGGTTGGCCAGCTCGACAAAGTACTGGTGGCGGTCCCAGTGCTCGGTGGCGGCGGCGACCACTGCCAGCAGCATGTCGCGCGAGAACGGCTTGGTCAGATAGTAGAAGGCACCGCCGGCCAGGCTTTCCTGCACGCTGGCGGCGGCGCCGACCGCGGTCTGCATGATCACCGGCAGGAAGGCCAGCCGCTCGGTGGCCTTGATGCGCTTGAGCAGGTCGACGCCGCTGATGCCGGGCATCATCTTGTCGAGCAGGATGGCGGAAAACTGTTCTCCCTCGCGCTGCAGGATCTGCCACGCGTCCTCGCCGTTCAGCGCCTGCTGCGTATCGTAGCCGGCGTCTTCCAGCAGGTCGGTCATCAGTTCCAGGTTGAACGGTTCGTCGTCGACCAGTAACAGGCGTTTTTTCATCAGGCTGATTCCTCGCTGGCGCCAACGCTGCCTCGCGGCAGGGTGACGCGGAAATGGGCGCCGTGGCCGGCAACCGGTAGGATCTCGATGCGGCCGCGGTGGGCGTGCACGATTTCGCGGCAGATCGCCAGCCCAAGGCCGGTGCCGCCGGCGCCGGTCTTGGTCAGCGAACTTTGAATGAAGGTGTTGAAGATCTGCTCCTGCTCTGCGGCCGGCACCCCGGGGCCGAAATCGCGCACGCTGAGGCAAAGGTTGGCCGCCGTGTCGATGGCGAGGTCAATCTGTACCGGCGTGCCGGCGGGGCTGAACTTGATGGCGTTGCTGAGCAGGTTGCGCAGCAGCTGGCCGATGCGGAAGGCATCGACCTCGGCGTACAGCGCGGCGTTGCCGTGCACCACCAATTGCAGGTGCACGTCGTGGCGCTGCGCCATGCCGCGCAGCTCGTCCACCGCCTCGCGTGCTACCTGGGCGACGTCGCACGGCGCCAGGGTGTAGATCATCTTGCCCACTTCCATCTTCGACAGGTCGAGTAGGTCGTTGAGCAGAGTCAGCAGGCGGGTGCCGCTGCTGTGGATGCGCTCGAAGTAGTGGCGCAGCTTGTCGGCGGCGGCGCGCTCGACACGGTTCTGCCCCATCTCGGCAAAGCCGAGAATGGCGTGCATCGGCGTGCGCAGCTCGTGCGACATGTTGGCGAGGAATTCGGTCTTGGCGCGGCTGTTTTCCTCGGCCAGCTCCTTGGCGTGGCGCAGGTTGTCTTCCGCCGTGCGCTGCGCCGAGATGTCCTGGTACAGCCAGATCGAGCCCAGTGCCGGCTTGTCGGCACTGACCGCCTTGCCGTACATGTACACCCACTGCGCGGCACCGTCGCCGCGCTGCAGGCAGATCTCGCCCTGCGACACCTGGCCGCTGTGCAGCACCGGGTAGACCTGGCGCCCGGTGCGGGCGAAGTGCTCGTCGCTGTCGTACAGGATGCGCGTCGACTGGCCGATGATCTCGTCCTCGCGGCGGTGGAACAGTTCGAGGAAGGCGTGGTTGACCTGCTTGAACTCCAGCTCGACGATGTAGGCCATCGCCATCGGGCTGGCGTCGAGCAGCGCCGACAGCTGCCGGCTCTGCGTTTCCACCTGTTCCGCCAGCGAGTCCTTCAGCTGGATCAGCGCCGCCTCGCTCGCCTTGCGCGCCGAGATGTCGCGGCATACCGCGATGTACACCGCGTCCTGCTCGATCACCACGTGGGTCAGCGACACTTCCACCTGCAGCATCTGCGAGGCGCTGCAGATCATCAGCGCCTCGAACGGGCGGCCGATGCGCGGCGCGACGTGGTGCTCGAAGCCCAGTGCCGGCTCCGCCGGATGCAGTTCGCTGAGCAGCGCGCCGGCTGGCAGCGCCAGCAGCACGTCGCGCGACTGGCCCAGCATCGCCTCGGCGGCGCGGTTGAGGTCGCGGATCAGGCCGTCGCGGCCGATCACCAGGATGGCGTCGCCGCTGCCCTCGACGATGGCGCGCAGGCGCAGGATGGTCTGTTTGTAGCCGTCTTCCTGTTGTTGCTGCTGCTGCAGCTGCTGTTGCAGCAGCGCGTTCTGCGTGCCCTGTGCCTGCAGCCGCTGGCGCTGTGCCTGCTGGCTGTGCTGGCTGTGGCGCACGATCAGGCCGGACAGCGTGGCCATGATCACCAGCGCCAGCAGTATCGCCGCGTCCTGGCCGTAGTGGTGGCCGCTGTCGCTGTCGGCGGTCGGGTACAGCTCGAAGATCAACGGCTGGCCGCCGATGGTGCGGGTGGAGGACAGCGCCGGCTGTTCCGGCGGCGGCGGATGATCCAGCCCCACGCTGTCGAGGATCACCGTCTGCGCGCGATCCTTCAGCAGCACGCGCAGGCGGTAGGGCAGTGCCGGGCGGAACACGTCGCCGGCCATCGGCACCGTGCTGATCAGGCCGCCGGGGTTGATGCCCATCACCAGCAGCTGGTCGCCGGGGCGGCCGCGGGCGCTGAAGAAGGCGGACAGGCGGCTGGCGTTGCCGGCCTGGATCAGCGCGATCGCCGGGCGGCCGGTCTTGCTCACCCGCTGCAGCGCGGCCTCGACATTGCCTTGCGAGGCGAGGTCGAGCTGTGCCGGCAGCGCCTTGCTGTTTTCCGGGTATTGCTGCTCCACCGGGAAGTGCAGCGGCCGCGGCTGCGCGGTGGTCAGCCGGTTGTCGCGGTATTCGCGCAGGATCACCGTCTGCTGCCGCTCGTACAGCAGCCGCTGCGGCGGGGTGATGCGACGCGCGGTGGCGACGAAATCGAACAGCGTGTTGTCGGAGAGGATGAACGGCGCAAAGCGCTGGAACGCGCTCTGGCCGTTGTGGCCGTTGTCGGACAGCAGCAGCTCGGTGGCGGCCTGGCCGGCCAGCAGCGCGTAGTTGAGCTGGTTGGCGGCGTTGTCGACCAGCAGTTCCGCTTCGCGCAGCTGCTGGTTGCGCAGCTGCTGCCGTTCGCTGTCCTGTTGCAGCCAGCTGGCGCCCAGCCACAGCAGCAGGCCGCTGCAGGTGCCCAGCAGCCACAGGATGCGCGGCGAGCGTGCGGTTATCACCGGGCGGCCCTGTCCGGTTACTGGCGGCGCAGGGTCTGGTACAGCGCGGCGAATTCCTGCGACAGCTTGTGGCGCGCATCGAGGTACACCATCGGCAGGCTACGCTCGTGCGATTCGCGGATCTTCACCGACGCCGACAGCGGCGGGTCCAGCACCGGCAGGCCGGCGTCACGCAGCTCCTGCACCAGCCGTTGCGGCAGGCTGGCGCGCGGCTGGAACTGGTTGACGACGATGCCTTCCACGCTGAGACCGCTGTTGTGGTCGGCGCGGATCTCGCCGACGCTGTCGATCAGCCCCAGCAGCGCGTGGCGCGAGAAGCTGTCGCAGTCGAACGGGATCAGGCAGCGGTTGGCCGCAATCAGCGCCGAGCGGGTGTAGAAGTTCAGCGCCGGCGGGGTGTCGATCCAGATCTCGTCGAAGTCGCCATCGAGCTGTTCCAGCGCGTCGCGCAGCTTGAACATCTTGTAGCGCGCTTCCAGCTTCACCATCAGCTCGGAAAGCTCCGGGTGCGAGGCCAGCAGGCTGAGGTTGGGGTGGGCGGTGGCGGTGACGAAGTCGGTCACCGGCTTTTCGAACATGCTGATGTTGAGCATCTGGTGGAACAGCCCGGCCACCGACACCGGCGGCGGCGTGGTGCTGCCGCTCAGGTAGTGGCTGCTGTTGCCCTGCGGGTCGAGATCGACCACCAGCACGCGGCGCCCGGCGGCAGCGGCGGCGGCGGCGAGGTTGACGGTGATGGTCGACTTGCCGACCCCGCCCTTCTGATTGAATACAACGCGACGCATGCTGGCTCCCCGGGGGTCAAATCACGAAATCGTTAGGCCGCTCAGCGGCTGCGCTGGCAGACGAATTCCACCTGCTGGAAGGCGGCGGACTGCTTCACCACCGGCATCGGCTTGATCTCTGCCTCGCTGAAGCTGCGGCTGAGCAGCTGGCGGCCGCCGTCGTCGAGCAGCGCCATGCTGCGCAGGCGGAAGGTCTTGGCGGTGCAGTTCACTTCCCACTGGTTCAGCGAATACTTGTGCTGCGGCGTGTTGAGGAAGTTTTCCTTGCGTGGATTGAAGATGGTCTTGCGGTCGCGGAACACCGTCAGCGCGCCTTCGCGGCGAATGCTCAGCACGTCGACCTCGTGCAGGATATTGCCGTTGGGCGACACGCCGATGATCTGCCACTCGGCGTTGGGCACCGTGACCGGTGCCGGTAGCGGTTTGGCGGTGCCGGGCCGGACCGGCTTGGTGCTGCCCGGACGCGGCTGGGTGGCGCAGGCGGCCAGCAGCAGGCTGGCGGCGGCAAGGAAAATCAATCGCATATCACGGCTACTTTCTAAAGACATGGGAAAGTCTCGCACACTCTGCCGATAAAGCCAAAGTGGCGAGTCGCGGGCGGCGCGCCGCTTTGGCGTACAATGGACGCCCCCAATGGAAATCACCGATGCAGCACGCGCTCTCGATACTTCAGAACACTTTCGGCTACCCGGCGTTCCGCGGCATGCAGGGCGACATCATCGAGCATGTCGCCGACGGCGGCCACGCGCTGGTGCTGATGCCCACCGGCGGCGGCAAAAGCCTGTGCTACCAGATCCCGGCCCTGCTGCGCGACGGCGTGGCGCTGGTGGTGTCGCCGCTGATCGCGCTGATGCAGGACCAGGTGGCAGCACTGCAGGAAGCCGGCGTCGCCGCCGCCTGCCTCAACTCCGCCACCGCACCGGACGACGCCCGCGAGATCGCGCGCATGGCGCGCAGCGGCGAGCTGGACCTGCTGTACGTGGCGCCGGAGCGCCTGCTCAGCCCGCGCTTTCTCGATTTCCTGGCCAGCCTGCCGCAGATCGCGCTGTTCGCCATCGACGAGGCGCACTGCGTCAGCCAGTGGGGCCATGATTTCCGCCCCGAATACCAGCAGCTGGGGCTGCTGTTCCAACGTTGGCCGCAGGTGCCGCGCATCGCGCTGACCGCCACCGCCGACGCCGAGACCCGCGCCGACATGCTGCACTTCCTGCAATTGCAGGACGCGCGCCAGTTCGTCACCAGCTTCGACCGCCCCAACCTGTTCTACCAGGTGGTGGAGAAGGACAGCGCCAAGAAGCAGCTGCTGGCCTTCATCGAGCACGACTACCCCGGCGCCTCCGGTATCGTCTACTGCCTGTCGCGCAAGCGGGTGGACGACACCGCGGCTTGGCTGTGCGAAAACGGCCTGCGCGCGCTGCCTTACCACGCCGGCATGAGCCACGCCGAGCGCGACGCCAACCAGCGCGCCTTCTTGCGCGAGGACGGCATCGTGATGGTGGCGACCATCGCCTTCGGCATGGGCATCGACAAGCCGGACGTGCGCTTCGTCGCCCACATCGACCTGCCGAAAAGCCCGGAGAACTTCTACCAGGAATCCGGCCGTGCCGGCCGCGACGGCCTGCCGGCCACCAGCTGGCTGTGCTACGGCCTCAACGACATGGTGCAGCTGACGCAGATGATCGAGTCCGGCGACAGCGCGGAGCAGCAGAAGCAGGTGGAGCTGACCAAGCTCGACGCCATGCTCGGCTACTGCGAAACCGCCAGCTGCCGCCGCCAGCAGATCCTCGCCTACTTCGGCGAGGCGTCGGCGCCGTGCGGCCAGTGCGACAACTGCCAGCGCCCGCCGGCCACCTTCGACGCCACCGTGCCGGTGCAGAAACTGCTGTCCTGCATCTATAGAGTGGAACAGCGCTTCGCGGCCAGCCATGTCATCGACGTGCTGCTCGGCCGCGCCAACCAGAGCGTCACCCACTTCGGTCACGACAAGCTGTCCACCTTCGGTATCGGCCGCGAGCTGAACCAGAAGGGCTGGCGTTCCATCATCCGCCAGCTGGTGGCGCGCAAGCTGCTGGTGGTCGACATCGTGCGCGGCCAGTCGCTGCTGCTCACCGACGCCTGCCGGCCGTTGCTGAAGGGGCAGCAGCAGATCGCGCTGCGGCCGCTGGCCGACGACAAGAAACGGCAGAGCGTGCACGCCGAGCGCTGGCTGCGCACCGAGCGCGAGGAGCGGCTGTGGCAGGCGCTGCGCCGCTGGCGCAAGGCCACCGCCGACGAGCACAACGTGCCGGCCTACGCGGTGTTCTCCGACAAGAGCCTGCAGGAACTGGTGCTGCAACGGCCGCAAACGTTGGCCGCACTGAAGAAGATTTACGGCCTCGGCGAGCTGAAGGTCGCCCGTTACGGCAGTGCGCTGCTGGCGCTGGTGCGCGACGGCGAGGCGTGATCCGGGATCACGGATTCAGTTACAATGACGCGACACCAAATTACGGAGAAACGTCATGCCAGTGAATCTCAAGCCCATCGATAACGCGCAGCTCGCGCCCATCGCCGGTGTGGACCTGTCCTACGCCTGCGCCGGTATCAAGAAGCCGGGCCGCAAGGACATCCTGGTCATCCGCATCGACAAGGGCAATACCGTCGCTGGCGTGTTCACGCAAAACCGCTTCTGTGCCGCCCCGGTACAGATCTGCAAACAGAATCTCGACGCCGGCGTGCAGATCCGCGCGCTGGTGATCAACACCGGCAACGCCAACGCCGGCACCGGCGAATCCGGCCGCCAGAACGCGCGCGCGGTGTGCGAGGCGCTGGCCGCCGAGCTGGACTGCCTGCCGGAACAGATCCTGCCGTTCTCCACCGGCGTGATCCTCGAGCCGCTGCCGGTCGACAAGATCGTCGCCGCGCTGCCGACACGGCAGGCCGCCACCTGGGCCGACGCCGCCGAGGCGATCATGACCACCGACATCGCGCCGAAGGCGACCAGCCGAACCATCGACATCGACGGTCACGCCGTCAACATCACCGGCATCGCCAAGGGCGCCGGCATGATCCACCCGAACATGGCCACCATGCTCGGCTTCATCGCCACCGACGCCGCCATCACCCGTCCGGTGCTGAGCCAGCTGGTGAAGGACGTCGCCGATCTCAGCTTCAACAGCATCACCATCGACGGCGACACCTCCACCAACGACAGCTTCATGCTGATCTCCACCGCCCAGAGCGGCGCGCCGCGCATCGACTCCGTCACCCACCCGGCCTACGAACAGCTGAAGGCCGCGTTGCTGGACGTCTCCGTCGAGCTGGCACAGGCCATCGTGCGCGACGGCGAAGGCGCCACCAAGTTCATCACCATCCAGGTCGAAGGCGGCCGCAGCGTCGCCGAGTGCAAGGCCGTCGGCTACGCCATCGGCCGTTCGCCGCTGGTGAAGACCGCCTTCTTCGCCTCCGACCCCAACCTCGGCCGCCTGCTCGCCGCCATCGGCTACGCCGGCATCAACGATCTGGATGTTGATCGCCTCGAGCTGTACCTGGACGACGTGCTGGTGGCCAAGGACGGCGGCCGCAATCCGGACTACCAGGAAGCGGACGGCCAGCGTGTGATGCAGCAGGCCGAAATCACCGTGCGCGTGGTGCTGGGGCGCGGCCTGGTCAACGCCACGGTGTGGAGCTGCGACTTCTCCTATGAGTACGTGAAGATCAACGCCGACTACCGCAGCTAAGCGTTGCCCAGGGTTGGCCGCAAGGTTTGCGGCCAACGTTGTCCGCGTCAGCGGCCGCCGTCAGGCGGCCGTTAACGTTTCAAAAGCGGGTAAATATAAAAATCGGGCGTAAAAAGGCGGGATTTGAATATTTGGCTGGCGGGGCAGGGGGCTGGCGGGCGGGTAGGCGGCGGGTTTTGCGATGGTCTGCAAAATAGTTTAATCGGGTAATTGTTTGCAAATCAGCGGCTTGTCTGTGTTTTTTGTCAAAACCCGCACTTTTCTGCAAAAAACCTGTTGACGCTGCTTCTGCGCTTAGCTATAGTTCGTCTCCTCAGCTGCAGACGCAAACGAAACAAGCGACGCAGCACTGCTCTTTAACAGAACGAATAACCGATAGGTGTAAGTGTCTGGCTTAGCCAAATACTTGCACTGTCAAGATTCTGAGAAACGA
>NZ_RBID01000019.1 GCF_003633895.1 Vogesella indigofera | reverse complement strand
ATAGTGGTGATCGCTGCAGTCAGAGTGGTTTTACCATGGTCCACGTGACCGATGGTACCAACGTTTACGTGCGGCTTGGTCCGCGCAAACTTTTCCTTAGCCATGGCAAATTCCCTGAATACAATAAAATGAGTTTGGTGCCCATGGGCAGAATTGAACTGCCGACCTCTCCCTTACCAAGGGAGTGCTCTACCCCTGAGCTACATGGGCCAAAAAACTTTACAACTATCGCAACCTGGAGCGGGTGAAGGGAATCGAACCCTCGTCGTAAGCTTGGAAGGCTTCTGCTCTACCATTGAGCTACACCCGCCTTACGATCCCGGCCAACTCTAACTGCTTTCGCCGCCAAGATGCTGGTAACTTTGGTGGGGGGAGAAGGATTCGAACCTTCGAAGGCTGAGCCGTCAGATTTACAGTCTGATCCCTTTGACCGCTCGGGAATCCCCCCGTGAAGAAGCCCGAATATTATAGACAGCTCCGGCGATCGTCAACAGCTTTTCCGTGATTTTTCGGATTTTTTGCAGCCAAAATGCAAACAGCCACCACACTCGGTGGCGGCTGCCTCACAAATCAACAGCTTAGCGCAATCAGGCCTTGGCGGTGATCACCAGGTATTTCTGATACAGCTGGTCATGCGTCTCCGGATTGGAGGCATCCAGCGGAATGCAGTCCACCGGACAGACTTGCTGGCACTGCGGCTCGTCGTAGTGGCCGACACACTGGGTACACAGGTTAGGATCGATTTCGTAGATCTCTTCACCTTGCGAAATGGCGTTGTTCGGGCACTCCGGCTCACAGACATCGCAATTGATGCATTCGTCAGTAATGATCAAAGACATAGTAATTTCCTCAGGTATTTCACTAGTGAATTCTGGCACCGCCGGCACACCATCGCAAGCCCATGCCGTTATATGTTTATTCGCTGGACTCAGCGGCCAGCAGCGCAAAGCGCACCGCCCCCGCCTTGCCCTCTTTCAGCACCCGCCAACCGGTAAACTGCTCCGGCCGATCCGATTCTATATATATGCATCCGCCTGCCTTCAACATGCGGCCAACCTTGGGCAGCAATGCCGGCAGCAGGGTCAGCGCATACGGCGGGTCGAGGAAGATCAGGTCGAAACGCTCCGCACTGCGCGCCAGGTAGTCCTCCGCGGCACCGGAATGCAGCTGTACTTCGGCTGCTGCCAGCAAGGTCTTGCTGTCGCGCAGGCACTGCAGCGCCGTGCGGCTTTTCTCGACCAGCACCACCTTGCGCGCACCGCGCGACGCGGCCTCGAAGCCCATCGCCCCGCTACCGGCGAACAGGTCGAGACAATCGGCGTTCTCGACACGATCTGCCAGCCAGTTGAACACCGTTTCGCGCACCCGGTCCGGGGTTGGCCGCAAGCCGTCAACATCCGGGAAAGGCAGCAGGCGCCGACGATACTTGCCGGCAATGATCCGCACCCTGTTGCGTTGCTGCGCCATGCCATGCCCTGCCTTGTTCAAAGAAGGGCGAGATTTTACTCCATTTACCGCCGCAGAACTTCTGTCGTGAATCAATCTGTTAACGCCATGTCGCGCTTTATACTCAGGTTTGCCCTCGCCCCGGCTTTTGCCGGTACAATCCAGCGCTAATCTCTTACTTCGACTCAGCCATTTCGCATGTTCAGCTTTTTCAAGAAAAAACCCGTTCCCGACACCACCCCGACCCCGCCGGCAGCCCCGGTCGCGCCCGTAGCGGACACCGTTACCCCTCCCGCGGCCAGCGTTGAGCCGGCGCCCGCCGCAGCGGTAACGGCAGCGCCAGTTGTTGCGGCGCCGACTCCCGCCCCGGCCAGCAGCGTGACGCAAGCGAAGCCGAGCTGGACCGAACGACTGAAATCCGGCCTCGCCAAGACCCGCGACAAACTGGGCAAGCAGTTGGCTGGCCTGTTCGGTGGCGGCAAGATCGACGAAGATTTATACGAAGAGCTGGAAGCGGTGCTGCTGACTTCGGACATGGGCATGGATGCGACCAGCCACCTGCTGCGTGACGTGCGCGAGCGGGTGTCGCTGAAGGGCCTCAAGGACGCCAGCGAGCTGAAAGGCGCGCTAAAGGAGGCACTGGTCGAGCTGATCCAGCCGCTGGAACAGCCGCTGCAGACGCACGGCAAGAAGCCTTACGTGATCATGCTCGCCGGCGTCAACGGTGCCGGCAAGACCACCTCGATCGGCAAGCTGGCCAAGTATTTCCAGAGCCAGGGCAAGTCGGTGCTGCTCGCCGCCGGTGACACCTTCCGTGCCGCCGCCCGCGAACAGCTGATCGCCTGGGGCGAGCGCAACAACGTCACCGTGATCGCGCAGCAAAGCGGCGACGCCGCCGCCGTCTGCTACGACGCGATGCAGGCCGCCATGGCCCGCGGCATCGACATCGTCATTGCCGACACCGCCGGCCGCCTGCCGACGCAATTGCACCTGATGGAAGAAATCAAGAAGGTGAAGCGCGTGATCCAGAAGGCGATCCCGGATGCGCCGCATGAAGTGGTGCTGGTGCTGGACGCCAATATCGGCCAGAACGCGATCAACCAGGTGGTGGCTTTCAACGAGGCGCTGGGTCTCACCGGCCTGATCCTCACCAAGCTGGACGGCACCGCCAAGGGCGGTGTCATCGCCGGCATCGCCAAGCAGCACCCGGTACCGCTGCGTTTCATCGGCGTCGGCGAAGGCATTGACGATCTGCGTCCGTTCTCGACCCACGACTTTGTCGACGCGCTATTCGACTGAGCGCTTTGATCCACTTGCCGGCCGCCACCGTTGCGGCCAACCTTTGTGCGGGATGATTGCCGATGATCCGATTTGACCAAGTCACCAAGCGCTACCCCGGCGGACACGAGGCGCTGCGCAACCTGTCCTTCACAGTGGAAAGCGGTGAGATGGTGTTCCTCGCCGGTCATTCCGGCGCCGGCAAAAGCACGCTGCTGAAGCTGGTTTCCGGTATCGAACGCGCCACCAGCGGCAATGTGCTGGTCAACAACCAGAATCTGAGCAAGCTGCGCGCCAGCCAATTGCCGTATGTGCGCCAGCACATCGGCGTGGTGTTCCAGGATCACAAAATCCTGTTCGACCGCACGGTATTCGACAACGTGATGCTGCCGCTGGACATCATCGGCTTTGATCGCCGCGATGCGCAGCGACGAGTGCGAGCGGCACTGGACAAGGTCGGCCTCGCCGGCAAGGAAAAGGTGATGCCGATCCGCCTGTCTGGCGGCGAACAGCAACGGCTGTGCATTGCCCGCGCCGTGGTGCACCGCCCCAGCATCCTGCTGGCGGACGAGCCATCGGCCAACCTCGACCGCGCCTACGCGCTCGACATCATGGAGCTGTTCAAGTCCTTCCACCAGGTCGGCGTCACGGTGCTGATCTCGGCCCACGACGAAACGCTGATGGAAGACTACGGCCGCCGCATCATCCGGCTTCGTGAAGGACAATTCGCCGCATGAAACACTACCTGTACCTGCACGCACAGAGCGCCCGCAGCGCACTGCTGAAGATCCTGCGCCAGCCGTTCGGCAACCTGCTCAACCTGCTGATGCTGGCCATCGCGCTGGCGCTGCCGGTGTCGCTGTATCTCGGTGTCAGCAGCCTGCAGCAGTGGACCGCCAAGCTGAACACCACGCCGCAGATCACGCTGTTCATGGAGCTGTCCAGCGAACAGGCCGATCTGGCCGCGGTGGAAAGCAGCCTCAAGCACCATCCACGGGTTGCATCCTTCCGCTTCGTGCACAAGGATGCCGCGCTGAAAGAACTGGAACAGCGCAGCGGCCTGAACGCGATCAGCGAGGGCCTCGGCAGCAATCCGCTGCCACACGCCTTCATCGTCACCCCGCAAGCGCTGGAGCCGGCGATGCTCGACCTGCTGCAGAAGGAGCTGTCCGGGCTGCCGATGGTGGAGCTGGCGCAGTTCGATGCCACCTGGGCGCGCAAGCTGCACGCGATGATCACCCTCGCCGGCCAGCTCGCCTGGCTGCTGGCGGTGGTGTTTGCGCTGGCGATGGTGCTGATCAACCACAACACCATCCGCATGCAGATCCTGGCGCGGCAGGAAGAAATCGCGGTATCGAAACTGATCGGCGCCACCGACAGCTTCATTCGCCGCCCTTTCCTCTATCACGCGGCGTGGCAAGGCGGGCTGTCGGCGCTGCTATGCTGGGGCCTGAGCAGCTGGCTGGCCTATCAGGCCAATCCGGCGCTGGCCGAATTCGCCAGTCTGTACGGCATCGATGCCCAATTGCGCAGCCTGCAGCCGCTGGAAGTGCTAGGCGTGTTGCTGGGCGCCATGCTGTTGAGCATGCTCGGCGCCAGGTTGGCCGCAGACCATCATCTGCGCAAAAACCAGCCGGCGTGACATCGGGCGAGACAATCGGTCTGATTGAAATTTGCCATTGGCAGGAACTCCTGTCGTCTGGCACTCTCATAATCCGAGTGCTAAGATAAGTCGGTCCATTTAGGAGGATTGCGAATACATGTCCACTTTTGCCCTGCCCGTACTTTCTTCCAACGGCAGCCTGGAACAATACATCCAGACCGTTAACAGCATCCCGATGCTGACCCAGGAAGAGGAGATCGAGCTTGCCACGCGTCATCAGCAACACGAAGACCTGGAAGCGGCAAAACGCCTGGTGATGTCTCACCTGCGCGTGGTGGTATCCATTGCCCGCGGCTACGCCGGTTACGGCCTGCCACAGGCCGACCTGATCCAGGAAGGTAACATCGGCCTGATGAAGGCGGTCAAGCGCTTCGAACCGAACCGCGGCGTGCGCCTGTTCTCGTTCGCGGTGCACTGGATCAAGGCCGAGATGCATGAATTCATCCTGCGCAACTGGCGGCTGGTGCGCATTGCCACCACCAAGCCACAGCGCAAGCTGTTCTTCAACCTGCGTAGTATGAAGAAGAGCTTTGCCGCACTCAGCGACAGCGAAGCCCGCGCCATTGCCGAAGATCTCGGCGTCAAGCCGGAAGAAGTGCGCGAAATGGAAACGCGCATGAGCGGCCAGGACGTGTCGCTGCTGGCCGACGACAACGACGACGACGCCTACGCCCCGATCGACTGGCTGGCCGACGCCCACAACGAGCCGACCGTGACGCTGGAGCGCCGCGCGGTGGATCGCCTGCAGAGCGAAGGCCTGCTGGAAGCGTTGTCGACACTGGACCCGCGCAGCCGCCGCATCATCGAAGCGCGCTGGCTGGCCGACGACAGCGGCGCCACGCTGCATGACCTCGCCGCAGAATTCGGCGTCTCCGCCGAGCGCATCCGCCAGATCGAGGCCAAGGCACTGGGCAAGATGAAGACGGCGCTGCACAGCGGCGTGGTCATCGACGGCTGATCTGCCCGCCTCGCCAGACACAAAAAATCCCTGCCATGTGCAGGGATTTTTCATTGCTGGCCAGCCGTCGCCGTTCATGGCTTAAGCATCGCCGCCTCCACCTGTTGCCGCAGCGGCTGCCACGCCGGCTCTTCCGGCGACAGCGCGCGCAGGAAAAACGGCGCGTAGGTCGGGAACGAGGCCAGTGCCAGCCGCATGGTGTAGGCGGCCTCCTGCGGGCGCCCTTCCAGCGCCAGGAATTGCGCCTCCTTGCGCAGCACATCCGGATACGGCCGCATCTGCGCCAGCAGCGCAATCCACTGCCGCTGCGCTGACGGACTGTCGCGGCCCGGCTTCACCACATCATCCAGCAACCCCAGCGCGTGGAAGGCAAACAGCGGCTCGTTGCGCATGATTTGCTGTAACCGCTGCTGTTGCTGCGCGGTGCGCGGGTTGTACAGGCCCTGCATCTCGACGTAACGATAGCTGCCATACCCCGCCAGCAGCAGCATTAGCAGCGCGCCGTACTGTACCGGCCGGAACGGGCGGCGTTTGCCCCCCTCCGCCACCGGCGCCAGCGCCAGCAGCATCACCAGTACCGCCGGGAAGTACAGGTACCACAGCGGGTACTCCAGCATGCTATGCAATAGCGAGATGGCCAGCATGGCCAGCGGCAGCAGATGCACCGCCCGCGCCTGGCGGCCGCACCACGGCAGCAACACCCAGCCCAGGCCCAGCATCACCGCCAGGGTGCCGATCAGGCCGACCTCGGCCAGCAGCTGGAACACCAGATTGTGGGCATTGCTGAACAGCCCGCTGTTGACGCCACTATCGACAAACTGCGGTAGCAACTGCAGCCGCACGCTGTGGTACGCGTACTGCGACCAGCCGGCGCCGAACCACGGCGCCTCGCGGAACACCAGCCATGCCTTGCCCCACTCCGCCAGCCGGCGCGCGCCCATGCCGTCAGAGTTGGCCGCCAGCCGCTCGACACCACTGGCCACCAGCTCGCCATGCAACAGTGGTCGCAACAGCCACTCGCCCAGCGGCAACGCGAACTGCATCAGCAGCAGCAAACCCGCCGCCAGCAACAGCCACTGCATCAGGCGCTTGCTGGCCTCGTCGCGCACGTGCCAGTACCAGGCCGGCGCCAGCAGCAGCAAGGCGGCGGCATACAGCAGCACGGTGCGGGAGCCGGCAAAGGCGATCGACAGCGCCAGCCACAGCAGCACGGCGACGGCCACGCCGCGCGACAGCACGCGCGCCACGGCCAGCCAGCTGACGGCCACCAGCCCCCAGCTCAGGTAGTGTGCATACTGGTTGCGCTGCCCGATGTGGCCGAAAATATTGGAGGTAGGATGCGCGCCATCGTAGAACAGCACACCGCCCAGCAGCGGCGCCAGCCCGGTGAGCTGCGCCAGCCCGATCAGCGACTGCAGCAGGGCACCGACCAGCAAGCCCTTGGCCAGCACCGTCATCACCGTTTCGGCGTCGCTCAGCGCCTGCCAGCGGGCAACAGCCAGCGCCAGCAGCGCCAGCGCGAGAAAGGCCAGCGCCGTTGCCGCATTGAGGCCGGGAAACAGCAACTCGACAAATAATGGCTGGCTCAGCCACAGCAGCGCCAGCAGCGCCAGCCACGGCACCACCCGCGGCAGGCGCAATGTGCCGCGCGGCAGACACAGACAGGCCAGCGCGCCGAGTACCACCACCGCGATCTCCCCCCACCACTGCGGCAGCGGCAGGTAGTGGAACGGCGACAGGAAGGGCAGCACGGTCACCGCCGCCAGCAGCAATGCGGCCAACCTTGGCCGCGCAAGAGAAGCAAACATCATCAATCCGCGTTTCGGCAAAGGCGGAAGCATACCGCACCGCCGCTTTTGCTGTCAGATCGGGAGAGTTTCAACGCCGTGGCGCAGCCAGCACGCTGGATGCCGCCGACTGTGCGCCGCCATCGCGACTGGCCTGCAGCGCCGTATTGGCGATCGCCTGCAGCGGCCGCAGCTCCGGATCGTGACGCGACATCAGCTCGGCGGCAAAACCCGGCGTATAGGCCGGATAGGCGGCGATGGCAAAACGCAGTGCCTGCTCGGCGGCAGCGCTGTCGCCATCCAGCGCTCGCAGGATCGCGACATTGATCAGCATGCCGGCATGCGGGCGATAGGCGGTCAGCCGCTCGAACAGCGCACGCTTCTCCTGCAGCTGGCGCTTGTCCACGATCAGGTAATTGGCCAGCACCATATCGGCCTCGTAAGTCCACAGCGGATTGCGCGCAATGTGCCAGACTTCCTCGGCGCGCATCACATTCACCTGCGCATTGGAGCCCGGCACAAGCCAGCGCGCCAGCTTGCCATAGGCCAGCAGCCCTGCCACCGACTGCCACAGCAACAGCGCGCAAAAGCCCCACGTCAGCACACGACGCATCGACAGGCGGATAGCCAGCGTGTAGTGGCGGGCCGGTGACAGCCCCAGCAGCACGGCAAACAGGCTGAGAAAAGTCATATACCACAGCGGATATTCGACCATGCTGTGCAGCAGCAGCACCATTGCCAGCAGCACCACCAGCAGGGAATGAACATTGGCCTGCTCCTTGCGGAAAAACGGCAAGAACGCCCAGCACAGGCCAATCACCACCACAGCGGTGCCAAGCAGTCCCGTTTCCGCCAGCAACTGCAGGATCAGGTTATGACTATGCGTAAACAGCCAGCTCTCCGACCACTGCCCGGCAAAACCCATCGCCACTTCCAGGCGCACGCTTTCTGCCGCATAGCCGCCCAGCCCGACACCGAACAAGGGGTGCTCCAGAAAAACTTGCCACGCCTTCTGCCACTCCACCCAGCGCCGGGCACCAAAGCCACCGGCCAGCATGCGGTCGGCGGCAGAGCCGATATCGCCCAATGGCAGGCCCAGCCAATTGAGCAGTACGACCAGTTCCCTATTGAACAACTGGCAGAACACCAGCCAGCACGTCGCCAAGGCTAGGGCCAAGGCCAAACGGCCGGTCTCGGCCTGGCGGCCACTACGCCAGTAAAACAGCCACGCCAGTACCATGGCGGCGCCGGCATAACCGATCGCCAACCGTGAGCCGGACCAGCTGATGAACAGGCCGAAGAACAGCACCAGCGGCAGCAATAACCAGCCGCGCAGCTTGTTGACAGCAAACAGATAGCAACTGGCGAACAGGGACAGGGTCAGGTAATTGGCGTAATGGTTGCGCTGTGCTACCTGACCAATCAGATTGGCCGGATTGCCCTTGTCGTAGAACACCCACGGCCATTGCAATACCAGCACCCACTGTGTCACCTGCAACAAGCCAATCACCACCTGCATCAGCCCACCCAGCAACAGCCCCCAGGCCAGCGCCGTCAGCACCAACTGTGGCGAATGGCGGGATACGGCATAGGCCAGCGCCAGGCACAGCGCCATACCCATGCTGGCTGCCGCCCCCTGTCCGGGATAGAGCGAGACCAGGGCGGTGGCAATGGTCAACAATGGCAACAGCGCCAGTAGCAGCAAGGCGCCGCTAGGCTCTGCATCACGATTTCTTGCCGGTGACAGCAGCAATACCACCACCGCCAGCAATACCGCGCAAACACTGCTGACGTAATCACCCGCCGGCTGAAAGCGTACCCAGTTGAGAAAGGGGATGGTCACCAGTAAAAACAAGGCGGCCATTGCCAGGCGTTCCAATGTGATGGTCCGGCTCATTCTGTTCCCGAAAATAAAAGGCCCTTGCATAGCAAGGGCCAGATTAATGCTCACGTTACGAATGAAATTACGAGCAAGCCTTAGGCAGATACGCGTCGTCTACTGTCGAGCTAGCCAAGCTGCACAACCAAGTGGTCGAGTTGGAGCCAAAAGTAGGAATAATTACAGCGGTATCACCAACCAGATCGGTGTGAGCAGGGGCTTGGAAGGTTGCAGTGATAACACAACCACCAGCAGCAGCAGTACCAGACGAGACAGCAATATTCGCATAGGTACCGGAAGCATTCATAGTAGTACAAGAGCCCGTTTCGCCTTGCGTTTCTGCGACTTTAATCTTCATACCATCCGCCAGCGAGAACGCTTCCGAAACCTGCGCGCGCTTGGTGTAGTTGGAGTACGCCGGGATCGCAAGCGCAGCCAGAATACCAATGATCGCTACCACGATCATCAGTTCGATCAGGGTAAAACCTTGTTGTACACGTTTCATGTGTATCGCTCCTGTTTGAAAATGAAAAACGGCAAACTACCAGCGAAAAAACAAATCCAAGCCAGCACTGCAATTGCCAATTGGCACGCACACGAGCCGCCTCGGTAAATCACGGAACCGAGGCCGGCAGCTAGCAGCGACCGGGTACTACGATCTCCGCGGCTAGCTACCTTAACGACCGTCGCGGCGAGGATACACGGCAACGGGCCGGTGCAGCTTGATTCCTGACAAAGCAGAGCAAGATCGGCGCCAGGCCGTGCCAGGTTGGCCGCTGCCATCGCAAAAGACCGCTGTAGCAGGCTTTCCGCGCCCAGCACCGCCAGCACAGACACCGCCAGCGGGCGCAAAATCGGCAAGCGGCTGACAATTTTCGTCACTCTTGCGAGGTGCGGCGCCATGTTACGATGCCCGCCTTGTCTTCCGGAGGCCCCACCATGCATGACTCGCAAGCACAACACTGGCTGGCGCGCAGCCGCGCCGCGGTGTGGCACCCCTGCACCCAGATGAAGCGCCACGAAACCCTGCCCATCATCCCGATTGCCCGCGCCGACGGCATCTGGTTAGAGGATTTCGACGGCAAGCGCTACATCGACGGCGTCAGCTCGTGGTGGGTCAACCTGTTCGGCCACAACCAGCCGCGCATCAAGCAGGCGCTGAAGGATCAGCTCGATACCCTGGAGCACGTGATCCTCGCCGGCTTCACCCACCAGCCGGTGGTGGAACTGTCGGAAAGGTTGGCCGCACTCACCGGCCTCGGCCATGCCTTCTATGGCTCCGACGGTGCCAGCGCCACCGAGATCGCGCTGAAGATGAGCTTCCACTACTGGCGCAATCATGGCCAGACGCAGAAGACCCGTTTCCTCAGCCTGGAACACAGCTACCACGGCGAAACCGTCGGCGCGCTGGCGGTCACCGACGTGCCGCTGTTCTCCGACACCTACGCGCCGCTGCTGCGGCACAACCTGCGCGCGCCCAGCCCCGACGCCCGTCTTGCCGCACCGGGGGAGACGGCCGCCGATGTCGCACGCCGCGCCGCCAGCGCGCTGGAGACCCTGCTGCAACAGCACGGCCACGAGCTCGCCGCCTTCATCATCGAGCCGCTGGTACAGGGCGCCGCCGGCATGGTGATGTACGACCCGCTGTATCTGGCCGAAGCGCGCCGGCTGTGCGACCAGTACCGGGTACACCTGATCGCCGACGAAATCGCGGTCGGCTTCGGCCGCACCGGCACGCTGTTCGCCTGCGAGCAGGCGGCGATCCGCGCCGATTTCCTGTGCCTGTCGAAAGGCATCACCGGCGGCTACCTGCCGCTGTCCTGCGTGCTGACCACCGACAACATCTACGCCGCGTTCTACGACGACGACGTCAGCCGCGGCTTCTTGCATTCGCACAGCTACACCGGCAATGCGCTGGCCTGCCGCGCGGCGCTGACCGTGCTCGACATCTTCGAGGACGAACAGGTGATTGCGGCCAACCTTGCCACCGCCACGCTGTTCAGTCGCCATCTGGCGGTGATCGCCGCCCATCCGGCGGTGCGCCACTTCCGCCAGCGCGGCATGATCTGGGCGTTCGACGTCGACTGCCAGCGCGCCGACTTCGGCCCCGCCTTCTTCAGCCTGATGCTGCAGCAGGGTTGCCTGGTGCGCCCGATCGGCAAGACGGTGTACTTCATGCCGCCCTACATCATCGAGGAAAACCACATGCGCCAGCTGGTCGACGCCACGCTGTCGGCGCTGACGCAACTGCTGGCCGGCGACCGGCCGTCGGCGCGGCCGGAAACCGCGCTGCCGTAAGCCTGTTCACGATCTGCTGCAACTGATCTCACGGGGTCGATACGGCGTTGAAAACGGCTTCGGCATACTTGTTTGAATCTGGATATACGCCGCTTCCTCAGCCGTTTTCACCTTGTCTCGCGTGAGCTCGCGAGATCGTGAATACTCTCTACCCGCCGCCTGACGCACTGCGGCATGGCGGCGGAATCGGGTAAACTGACGGCTTTGCTTCTGACGGGATTCGGCGACATGCAATCGGTGATTCACAGCGCCACGCGCATCGTGGTGAAAGTAGGCTCCAGCCTGGTGACCAATGACGGCAAGGGTCTGGACATGAGCGCGCTGGCGCGCTGGGCCGCCGAAATCGCCGACCTGAAACGCCGCGGCAAGGAAGTGGTGCTGGTCTCCAGCGGCGCCATCGCCGAAGGCTGCCAGCGCCTGGGCTGGGCCAAGCGGCCGAAAGCGGTGCACGAGCTGCAGGCCGCCGCCGCCGTCGGCCAGATGGGGCTGTGCCAGGCGTATGAAAGCGCCTTTCGCGAGCACGGCCTGAAAACCGCGCAGGTACTGCTCACCCACGAAGACCTGTCCGATCGCCTGCGCTACCTCAACGCGCGAACCACGCTGTCGACGCTGCTGGCGCTGAACGTGGTGCCCATCATCAACGAAAACGACACCGTGGTCACCGACGAGATCCGTTTCGGCGACAACGACACCCTCGGCGCGCTGGTCACCAACCTGATCGAAGCCGACAGCCTGGTGATCCTCACCGACCAGCAGGGCCTGTACACCGCCGACCCGCGCAAGCATCCCGATGCCGTCTTCGTGCACGAGGCCGAGGCCGGTGACAGCAAGCTGGAAGACATGGCCGGCGGTGCCGGCTCCAGCGTCGGCACCGGCGGCATGTACACCAAGATCATCGCCGCCAAGCGCGCCGCACGCAGTGGCGCCGCCACCGTGATCGCCTGCGGCCGCGAGGCCAACGTGCTGTCGCGGCTGGCCGATGGCGAGGCGATCGGCACCCAGCTCAATGCGCCGACCACCAGGTTGGCCGCACGCAAGCAGTGGCTGGCCGATCACCTGCAGCTGTCCGGCAAGGTGGTGCTGGACGCCGGCGCCGCGCTGGCAGTGCGCGAAAAAGGCACCAGCCTGTTGCCGATCGGCGTCATCGCGGTGGAAGGCAGCTTCCTGCGCGGCGACGCGGTGGTCTGCGTCGACGAACAGGGCGCCGAGGTGGCGCGCGGGCTGGTCAACTACAGCTCGGAAGAAGCGCGGCTGATCATGCGCAAGGCCACCCGCGACATCGAGGGTGTGCTCGGCTACCTGATCGAGCCGGAGCTGATCCACCGCGACAACATGGTCGCGCTGTAAGAAGTTGTTCACGATCTGCGGCGGCTGATAAACGGCTTCGGCATGCTGGTTTCTATCCAGCTCAACGCCGCCTCCTCAGCCGTTTTCGCCTTGTCTCGCCTGAGCGGGCGGGATCGTGAACACGTTCCAAGGCGACCGCACACAAAGCAACAGGGCTGCCACGGCAGCCCTGTTTGCATGATGGCCAGACCGGCCCGGCGTGGCGCTTACTCCGGCGCCTTGCCGCCGCGCTCGCTGGCACGTGCTTCCACCGCGCGCATGATCACGTAGGCGACCATGGTGCACAGGAAGAACAGCAGCATCACCCACGCGATCTGCGACAGGGTGTCGATCACGGTGCGGTAGATCTGGATGGTCCAGCGCACGCCGTTCAGCTCCAACGCCGATTCGCGGCCGTTGGGCACGAACTTTTCCAGATCCCAGATGCGCACGCCACCGGAGACGCCGACCACCACGATGGCGAAGCTCATGTACTTGCGCCACGCCTCGGCCAGATCATCGCCGACGATGCGCGACAGGATTTTCTTCACTGCCTCGTTGAAAAAACGGACCACCAGTATCGACGTCACCAAGGCGACCGCCAGTGTCACCAGCAAAATGGCGTAAAACATGCCTGCATACTCCCTGAGCAATCATGAGCGAATAAAACATCTGGCGCGCATTGTACGCCGCGTGCTCAACCTTGCGCAGCCCCGGGCAGCAAGGTGGCGAAACGCTGCAATAAAGCCGCCGCATGTGGTGTCGCTGCAACATTCTGCTGCAACGCCGGCAGCGACAGCTGCGCCTTGTCCAGCAACGGCGCCAGTTGTGCCAGATAGCGCGTCATCGCCTCGGCATTGAATTCCGGGTGAAACTGCACACCCCACGCCGAACCGTGGCGGAAGGCGTGGTGCGGTTCGAAGGCATTGTGCGCCAGGCACACCGCGCCGGCCGGCAGCCGCTGCACGCTCTGCCAGTGGATCACGTTGGCAGCAAAACGCTCAGGCAATGCCGACAGCAACGGGTCGGCGGCGGCTGCGGCGGTGGTGTGCACCGTCACCGTGCCGGCCTCCGGCCCCTGCGGGTGATAACCGACCTCGCCGCCCAGCGCCGACGCCAGCAGCTGGTGCCCGAAACAGATGCCCAAGAGCGGCACGTTGGCCGCATGCGCGCTGCGCAGCCAGGCGGCGGTGGCCTCGCTCCACGGCGCGCGCTCGCTGACCATCGCCGCCGAGCCGGTAATCACCGCCCCCGCCACTTCCGTCACCGCCGGCAGCGCCTCGCCGGCCTGCACGTCGATCACCTGCCAGCTGTCGCCATCGGCGCCCAGCTCGCGGCGGATCCAGTCGTCAAAATCGCCCAGCTCGGCGCGCAAGCCGGCATAGACGCGGCCGGTGCGGATAATCAGCTTTTTCTGCATCGTGTTCGCTCGTTCATCGTCAACCGCGGCCGCCGCTTACTCCCTGGTCGGCAGCCCGAAATGGGTATACGCCAGCGCCGTCGCCATCCGCCCGCGCGGCGTGCGCTGCAGATAGCCCTGCTGGATCAGGAACGGTTCGATCACGTCCTCGATGGTGTCGGTCGATTCGCCGATGGCGGCGCCGACGTTGTCCAGCCCTACCGGGCCGCCACCGAACTTGTCCAGAATGGCCTGAAGCAATTTGCGGTCCATCACGTCCAGGCCGGCCGGATCGACGTCCAGCATCGCCAGCGCGGCGTCGGCCACCGCCGCGGTCACCGTGCCGTCGGCGCGCACCTCGGCGTAGTCGCGCACCCGCCGCAGCAGGCGGTTGGCGATGCGCGGCGTGCCGCGCGAGCGACGCGCGACCTCGAACGCGCCGTCGTCGGCCAGCGGCACGTTCAGCAGCCCGGCAGAGCGCACCACGATGCGCTGCAGCTCCTCCGGGGTGTAGAACTCCAGCCGCGCGACAATCCCAAATCTATCCCGCAGCGGATTGGTCAGCATCCCGGCGCGGGTGGTGGCGCCGACCAGCGTGAACGGCGGCAGGTCGATCTTCACCGAACGCGCCGCCGGCCCCTCGCCGATCATGATGTCGATCTGGTAGTCCTCCAGCGCCGGATACAGGATCTCCTCCACCACCGGCGACAGGCGGTGGATCTCGTCGATGAACAGCACGTCGTGCGGCTCGAGGTTGGTCAAGAGCGCGGCCAGGTCACCGGCGCGCTCCAGCACCGGGCCGGAGGTCTGGCGCAGGTTGACGCCCATCTCGCGCGCCACGATGTGCGCCAGCGTGGTCTTGCCAAGGCCCGGCGGGCCGAACAGCAGCACGTGGTCGAGCGCCTCGCCGCGCTTCTTGGCCGCCTCGATGAAGATTTCCAGCTGTTCGCGCGCCTTTTTCTGGCCGACGTACTCGTCCAGCTGCTTCGGCCGCAGCGCGCGCTCCAGCGCCTCTTCCTGCTGCGACAGGCTTTGCTGGGTGACGATGCGGCGCTCCGGCGCGCCGCCTATCAGGTTGTCGGTCTGGATCATGTCGCTATCACTCGGGATCAATCGCCCGATGTTACCACTGCTATACTGTGCCCCGCTTGCGGCCAACGTTGGCCGCAAGCGACGTCTTCAGGGCGGGGTGCAATTCCCCACCGGCGGTATGGCTGCCTGCGCAGCCGAGCCCGCGAGCGCTTTTGCCGCCCGGCAAAAGGTCAGCAGATCTGGTGCGATGCCAGAGCCGACGGTCACAGTCCGGATGAAAGAAGATGACGCCATCCCCCGCCCGCCAGCCGGCGACGGGGGTTGCTGTCCGCGCACGCCGTGCGCACCAGGTTGGCCGCCAGGCCGGCCGCTTCACGCCCCGTGACGTGTTTCTCACTAGCCAATTTGAGGACCGTTATCCATGAATACCAACACCGATAGCCTTTCCCTGCGCCTCCACGCCGCCCTTGCCGCGCTGCGTGCCGGCAAGCCGGTGATCGTCGCCGACGACCACGACCGCGAAAACGAGGCCGACCTGATCCTGGCCGCCGACGCGCTGACGGTGCCGGAAATGGCGCGCCTGATCCGCGATTGCAGCGGCATCGTCTGCCTGTGCCTGACACCCGAGCACGCGGCACGCCTTGCGCTGCCGCCGATGGTGGCCGACAACGGCAGCCGCTACGGCACCGCCTTCACCGTCAGCATCGAGGCCGCCGAAGGCGTGACTACCGGCGTCTCCGCCGCCGACCGCGTCACCACCATCCGCGCCGCCATCGCCCCCGGCGCCAGGCCCGAGGACCTCGCCCGCCCCGGCCACGTCTACCCGCTGATCGCCCGTGCCGGCGGTGTACGCGAACGCCGCGGTCATACCGAATCCGCGGTGGAGCTGGCGCGACTGGCCGGTTTCAGCCCGGCCGGCGTGCTGTGCGAGCTGATGAATCCGGACGGCAGCATGATGCGCGGCGCCGAGCTGGACGCCTACGCCGCGCAACACCAGTTGCCGCAGCTGACGGTGGCCGAGCTGGTGCAATGGCTGGCGCGCGAGCAGCCGTGAACGCTTGCGGCCAACGTTGGCCGCAAACAAAAACCGCAGCGTGCTCACGCTGCGGTTTTTTTGCGGCTGACGCCGGCGTGGTGCGGCAAGCGCGCTACTTGGCCGCTTTGCGCCCGCCGCCGTTGCCCGGCTTGAGGCGGATCGATACCCCGCCGCGGCCACTGCTGGCCTTGCGCACCTCGAACCAGCCCGACTTCAGCACCAGTTCGGACAGCTTGGCAAAGCCGTAATTGCGCGGGTCGAAGTCCGGCATCCACTGCCCCAGCAGGCTGCCGACGCCGCCGAGGTCGGCCCAGCCCTCGTCGTCGTCCATGCTCTCGATCCCCTTCTGGAATTGCACGCGCAACTTCTTGTCCAGCGGCCGCAGCACCCGTGCCGCCGGCGCCGGCTTGCCGCCGCCACGCGCGCCGTCGCCTTCCTTGGCCGCGCTCTCCTCTGCCTTGGCCTCGTCGCTCAGCGCCAGCACTTCCACGTACACGAACTTGCTGCAGGCGTTGACGAAGGCCGACGGCGTCTTCTCCTCGCCGAAGCCCCACACTTCCAGCCCGTCCTCGCGCAGCCGCGTCGCCAGCCGCGAAAAATCACTGTCGCTGGAGATCAGGCAGAAGCTGTGGTAGCGGCCGGAGTGCAGCATGTCCATCGCGTCGATCACCAGCGTGATGTCGGACGCGTTCTTGCCCTTGGTGTTGGGAAACTGCTGGATCGGGTGGATGGCGAAGCGGGCGCACAGGTCGCGCCACGCCTTGTCGTGACGGCTGAAGTCGCCGTACACCCGTTTCAGTGCCAGCACGCCCAGCTTGCCGGCCTCTTCCAGTACGTCCTCGATCCAGCCCGGCGACACGTTGTCCGCGTCGATCAGTACCGCTACGTTGGCCATTATTTTCCCCTTGTTGACGATGCCGTGGCGCGCTCAGCGGCCGCCGGCGACATCGATGAAACTGCCGGTGGTGAACGAGGCGGCGTCGGACAGCAGCCACAGGATCGCCTCCGCCACCTCCTGCGGCTGACCGCCGCGCTGCAGCGGCACCGCGCTCTTGACGCGGTCGACGCGGCCCGGCTCGCCGCCGTCGGCGTGCATCTCGGTGTAGATGAAGCCGGGGCGCACCGCGTTGACGCGGATGCCTTCGGCGGCCACTTCCTTGGCCAGACCGATGGTCAGCGTGTCCAGCGCCCCCTTGCTGGCGGCGTAGTCGACGTATTCACCGCCCGACCCCAGCCGCGCGGCGGCGGACGACACGTTGACGATGGCGCCGCCCGCGCCGCCGTGGCGGGTGGACAGCCGCTTTACCGCCTCGCGGCAGCACAGCAGCGGGCCGATGACGTTGGTGGCCAGGATGCGCTGCCAGCGCGCCACGCTCATTTCGTCGAGCCGCAGCTGCGGCTCCAGCACGCCGGCGTTGTTGACCAGCGCCGACAGCGGCCCCAGCGCCAGCTCGGTCTCCACGAACAGGCGCTGCACGTCGATTTCGTCGGCCACGTTGGCCGCAATCGCCACCGCACGGCCGCCGGCGGCGTGAATGGCGGCCACCACCGCCTCGGCGGCCGCCTGGTTGCGGTGGTAGTTCACCGCCACCGCGTAGCCGCGCTGCGCCGCCAGCAGCGCGGTGGCGGCGCCGATGCCACGACTGGCACCGGTGACCAGCAGCACCTTGTCCATGCCTTAGCCTTTCATCAGGTTCTTCAGCGCCAGGCGTACGCCGTCGCTGACGGTAACGTCCGCCGGCAGGCCCTTGGTGGCCGCGGCGGCCTCTTTTTCGTTGTAGCCCAGCGCCAGCAGCGCGTTCACGATGTCGCTCTTTTCGTCCGGGGTGGCGGCAAACGGCAGGCCGCCGGGCACGGTGAGGTTGCCACCGGTGGCCAGCTTGCCGCGCAGCTCCAGCACCAGCCGCTCGGCGGTCTTCTTGCCGATGCCGGGCACGCTGGACAGGCGCTTGATGTCTTCGCTGGCCACCGCGATCGCCAGCTCGTCGGCGGTCATGCCGGACAGGATGGCCAGCGCGATCTTGGCGCCGACGCCGGTGATCTTGATCAGCTGGCGGAAGGTCTCGCGCTCGTCGCGGCTGCCGAAGCCGTACAGCAGGTGGGCGTCCTCGCGCACCACCAGGTGGGTGAACAGCGTGGTCTTCTGCCCCAGCGCCGGCAGCTGGTAGAAGGTGGTCATGGTCACGTCCACGTCGTAGCCGACGCCGTTGACGTCGACGGTGATTTGCGGGGGCAGTTTTTCGAGCAGGGTGCCGGTGAGTCGTCCGATCATTTCGGGGCTTTCAAAAGGTTGGCCGCAGCGCGGCGCTTAACAGGACAGGATGACGGCCAGCGCCAGCGGATAAAGGTTGGCCGCGGCAATGGTCTGGATGATGGCAGGGCGCAGCTGCGCCGGTTGCGCCGCATTGTGCCACAGCGTGACGGCCGCCCGTGCCGGCAGCGCCCACAACGGCAACAGCAGCATGGCCCACAACGGCAGCAGGCCGACGGCAATCGCCACCAGCAGGCTCAGCAAGGCCAGCGCCACCAGCAGCAGGTAGCCGTAGCGCGCCTGCTGCGGCGCCAGCCGCACCACCCAGTGGCGCTTGCCGGCCAGCGCGTCGGCGTCGCGGTCCGGAAACTGGTTGATGTACAGCAGCGCAGCCGCCAGCAGGCCGTAGGGCAAGGCCGCGGCCAGCATGGACAGCGACGGCGCGCCGCTCAGCAGCACCTGCGCGCCCAGCGGCAGCAGGGTGAAGCACAGCAGCACGCACAGCTCGCCTAGGCCGCGGCTGTTCAGCCGCAGCGGCGGCGCCGAGTAGCCCCAGCCCAACACCACGCCGATCACGCCGATGGCCAGCAGCCACGGCCCGCTCAGCCACACCAGCAGCAGGCCGCCGGCGATCACCAGCGCAAACAGCCCCTGCGCCAGCCGCGCCATGTCGCGGCGGCTGAGCAGCGCGTCCTGGATCATGCGGCTGCCGCCGGTAAACGGAAACTGCCGCGCCACGTTGGCCGCATCGCTGCCGTTGTCGTGATCGGCCACGTCGTTGATCACGTTGACCGCCGCGTGGCACAGCAAGGCCAGCAGCAGCGCCAGCGCCGCTTGCGGCCAACGTTGCCACAGCGCATCGACGCCGCTGCCGGCGATGCCGAGCAGCACGCCGCCGAGGGTCAGGGTCAGGAAGGCCGGGCGGGTGGCCAGCAGCCAGCGCGCGGCACGGCCGTCAGGGCGGGAGCGGTCGGGTGGCGGCGGGCAGGTGGTGGCAGGCATGGTGTCGGAGGTGGAAGGCAGATCCAGCAAGCATAACGCAAAGCCGGCGCGCGGCCTTGCCTCAGAAGCGCCAGCCGCCGTGGGCGCCGACCACGCCGGCCAGCAGTGCGCTCAGCGTCAGCGCCAGCAGGCCGACATGCAGCCGCTGCAGCAGGCGCATGGTGCCGGCCGGGTCGTGCTGCGAACGCCGTTTCAGCCAGCGGTGGATGAAGAACGGCTCCAGCACGAACAGCATCAGCAGAAACGGCAGCCACGCCGCCAGCATCAGCTGCAGCCAGCCGGTGTCCAGCAGCCGCGCCCAGCCGTCGCTGGCGTGCAGCATCCACGCGCCGCTGGCCAGCGCCAGCAGCACCCACAGCCGCGCCTGCGCGCCGAAGCGGTGCTCGACGTCCTCGAACATCGCGTACTGCTGCTCAGGCGGGAAACGGCGACCGATGGCCGGAATCAGCACCGTGGTGACGAAACCGACACCGCCGACCCACATCACGATCGCCAGCACGTGCAGCGCGCGGGCGATGGCATAGTCATTCCACATCGCAGGCTCCAGACAGTTAAGGTTGGCCGCAGTGTGCCACGCGGCGCGGCAGCCGGCCTTGGGCTGGCGCAATAAAACGCAGGGCCGGCCAATGTCGGCGCGGTGCCAGGGCGCGGCCTGACCCAGCGCGCGGCAAACCGCTCTTGCCTGAGCGCTGTCTTTCGGCCGCCTGTTCCGCTACAGTGCGCAGCCATCACAACTTCGTGGAAGCCGTTCGGCATGGACCCGATCCTCTCGCAACTCTCGCTGTCCCTGAATACGGCCCGGACCATCGATCAGCTGATTCGCCCGGTGCTCGAGATGCTGGGCAACATCACCGGCATGGAGTCCACCTACCTCACCAATATCGAGCTGGGACAAGGGCTGCAGCATGTGCGCTACGCACGCAACAACGGCGAGATGCAGATCCCGGAAGGGCTGAGCGTGCCGTGGGAAGACACCTTGTGCAAGCGCTCGCTGGAAACCGGCACCCTGTCGACCAACCAGGTGAGCACGCTGTGGGGCGACTCCGCTGCGGCGCGCCAGCTCGGCATCAAGAGTTATATCAGCGCACCGGTACGCAGTGGCGACGGCGGGCTGCTGGGCACCCTGTGCGCGGCCAGCGTCCGCGCGGTGACGATCAGCGCCGAAACCGAAACGCTGCTGCAGCTGTTTGCCAACATCGCGGCCAACTTCATCGAACGGGAAATGCTGCTGGAAAACCTGCAGCGCGCCAACGCCAAGCTGGCCACTTATGCGCTGACCGACCCGCTGACCGCGCTGCCCAACCGCCGCGCGCTGTTCGACGAACTGGAGCGGTTGCTGGCGCAGGCGGTGCGCACCGGCAGCAGCATCCTGGTGGGGGTGATCGATCTTGACGGCTTCAAGCAGATCAACGACCGCCATGGCCACCAGGCCGGCGACGATTTTCTGCAGGCGATCGCACAGCGCCTGCAATCCGGTTTGCGCGCGACGGAAATGCTGGGGCGGATGGGCGGGGACGAGTTTCTGTTCATCGGCCCGGGGCCGGCATGGCCGGGTGGCGGCGCGCCGGGGGCACTGATCACGGAGGGCGAGCCGGCCAGCGCGGCACGCGCGCTGCAGCAGCGGCTGTCGGCGCTGACAGCCGGCGACTACCAGCTGGCCGGCCACCGCGTCGTCTACGGCGGAGCCAGTGTCGGTGTCGTGCCGCTGGCCCCGTTCGGGCTGCACAGCGCCGACGCCGTACACCTGGCCGACAGTGAAATGTATGTGGTGAAGCAGGCCAGAAAACAGCGCGCCTGAAACGGCGCCCATCGCGGCGCGTGATTTCAGCGCGAGATCAGGGGCGAGCCGGCCCGGCGTGATCGGCCGCGACACGGGTGAGCAACGCGGCGGTGTCGATGCACTGACACCCCGCCTGCGGCCGGGGTTGGCCGCAAGCCGCCGCTCACACCAGCCGCCCGCCCTTCACCTTGTAGCCGAGCTTGGCCAGCTGGCCGATGGCGCCGCCGCTGTGGTTGGCGTGGGTCAGCGCCACCGCCAGCGCGTCGGCGGCGTCGGCCTGCGGCGTGCCGGACAGGTTGAGCATGGTCACCACCATGAACTGCACCTGCTCCTTCGGCGCCTTGCCCTGCCCCACCACCGACTGTTTCACCTGCAGCGCGGTGTACTCCGCCACCGGCAGCTCCTTCATCACCAGCGCCGTCATGCAGGCGCCGCGCGCCTGGCCCAGCATCAGCGTTGCCGCCGGGTTGACGTTGACGAACACCTGCTCCAGCGCCGATTCGGTTGGCTGGTAGGTGGCGATCACGTCGTGGATGCCGTGCACCAGCACCTTGATGCGCTCGGCGAGGCTGGCGCCCTGCGGCGTGCGGATGGCGCCGGAGGCGACGTACAGCCGCTGGTTGCCGACGATGTCGATGACGCCGAAACCGGTGATGCGGCTGCCGGGGTCGATGCCGAGGATGCGGCGTTTCACGCCGACAGCCAGCCTTGCGCGATGGCGTCGGCCTCCGCCAGCCGCTCGGGCGTGCCGACGTCCAGCCACAGTCCGTCGTGGCGGGCGCCAGTCACCTGCCCGTGTGCCATGGCCGCGCGCAGCAGCGGCGCCAGCTTGGCCGGCTGGTGGGCCGGAATGGCGGCGAACAGCGCCGGGTGATACAGGCCGATGCCGGAGAAGGTCAGGCCGATGCCGTCGCTGGCATTGCCGGACAGATGACCATCCGGCAGCAGGCCGAAATCGCCCCCCGGGTGGTGCGGCGGGTTGGCCACCAGCAGCAGGTGCGCCAGGTGGCGCTCGCCATCCAGTGCGGCCAAGGTTGGCCGCAAGGCGGCGAAGTCGACATCGGTGAGCACGTCGCCGTTCACCACCACGAACGGGGCATCGCCCAGCAGCGGCAGCGCGGTGGCGATGCCGCCGGCGGTTTCCAGCGCGCTCTTCTCGTGCGAGTAGGCCAGACGCACGCCGTAACGGCTGCCATCGCCCAGCGTGGTTTCGATCTTGTCGCCCAGCCAGGCGTGGTTGATGACGATATCGCTAAAACCGGCGGCAGCCAGGTGCTGGATATGCCAGGCAATCAGCGGCTGCCCGCCTACCGGCAGCAGCGGCTTGGGGGTGTGGTCGGTCAGCGGCCGCATGCGTTGGCCGCGGCCGGCGGCGAGGATCATTGCTTTCATGGGGTCGGCTTCCTGACACCGGCTGGCAGCGGCCACGCCTGCGGCGTGACCGGCGCCAGGCCGGGTTTACTGGTCGGACGAGATGCGGGTATGGCTGAACACCGAGCCGATGCTGTCGTCGTTGTCGTCCTCGTCGAGGCCGACCAGCTCCACCAGCAACTGGAACAGCGGCTGCAGCTCGTGATAGCGGCGGCTGGTCTTCTTCAGGTACTTGATGAAGCGCGGGATCTCGGCGCGGTACTTGTCCTTGCCGTCGCGGTGGTAGAGGCGGGCGAAGATGCCGGCCACTTTCAGGTGGCGCTGCACGCCCATCCACTCGAAATCGCGGTAGAAGTCGTCGATGGTGGCCGCCACCGGCAGGCCGGCGGCACGCGCCTTTTCCCAGTAGCGGACGGCGATGTCGAGCACGAATTCCTCGTCCCAGCCGATGAAGGCGTCGCGCAGCAGCGACACGATATCGTAGCTGACCGGGCCGTACACCGCGTCCTGGAAGTCGAGCACGCCCGGCTTGCCCGGGGTCAGCATCAGGTTGCGCACGATGTAGTCGCGATGCACATAGACCTTGCCCTGCGCCTCGATACGCGGCAGCAGCACCTGCAGCGCCGCGTCCCACAGCTGGCGCTGGGCGTAGGTCAGCGGCTTGCCCAATTCCTTGGCCACGTACCACTCCGGGAACAGGTTCAGCTCGCGGGTCAGCAGCGCGTGGTCGTAGTCCGGCAGTACGCCGGGCTGGCTGATCTTCTGGATCTCAATCAGGGTATCCACCGCTTCCAGCAGCAGGTGCTTGCGCACCATTTCCCATTCATCGTGCTGCAGTGCCGCCAGCAGGGTGATGGTGCCGAGGTCTTCCAGCAGCATGAAGCCCTGCTCGCGGTCGCGCAGCAGGATCGCCGGCACGTTGGCCGCCGGCGCAAACAGCTCGCGCACGCTGACGTAGGCGTCGGTGTTCATCTTTTCCGGCGGCGCGTCCATCACGATGCGGGTGCTGCCATCGGGGAAGGTGGCACGGAAGTAACGGCGGAAATCAGCATCGGCGGCGGCGAATTCCACCGTGATGGTCTGATCGGGAAACTGCGTGGCCAGCCACGCTTTCAGGGCTTCGAGTCGCTGCATAGTCGCGTATATCGGCAAATTGGGTACAATGACGCGATTGTAACCGCTTTGACCGCGCCCCAACATGGCCGGCTCGACTTCTTCCGATGCAGACACGCTTCCGTTTGACGCCCGTGATGGCGGCCTTGCTCCCCCTGTTCCTGCTGCCGCTGGCGCAGGCGGACTCCCTGCCGGCGGGCACGCTGAGTGTCGAATCCGACACCCTGAGCGGCCAGATGGACGTCGAGCTGAAGGCCAGCGGTCAGGTGAAGGCCACCCGCGACGACCAGACCGTCGAGGCCGACTGGCTGGAATACTTCGTCCAGCGCCAGCAGTTGCGCGCCGGCGAGCGGGTGCGGCTGACGCAGGCGGACGGCCAAATCGAGGCGGAGCAGCTCGACTACCTGCTGGGCGAGCGCAGCGGCAGTGCCAGCAACGCGAGCTTCAGCTTCGGCCGCGACGGCAAGACGCTGCGCGGCAATGCCGGCAAGCTCGAATTCCAGGGCAAGGACAACTACCGCCTGCGCAGCGCACGCGCCAACACCTGCGATCCCAACGACGACTCCTGGTACCTGAAGGCCAGCACCATCGACCTCGACTACGGTCGCAATGTCGGCGTGGCGCGCAATGCGCGGGTGGAATTCCAGGGCGTGCCTATCTTGTACACGCCGTGGATCGACTTCCCGCTGGACGGCGGCCGCAAGAGCGGCCTGCTGTTCCCGACCATCAGCACCGGCAGCGACGGGCTGCAGGTGTCGCTGCCCTACTACTGGAACATCGCGCCGAACTACGACGCCACCATTACCCCGCGCTACATCGAACAGCGCGGCATGATGCTGGGACTGGAAGGCCGCTACCTGCTGCCGGACGCCCAGGGCCAGCTGTATACCGAGCAGTTGCCCGACGACAAGAAAAGCGAGCAGAGCCGCTTCCTGTGGAAGGGCGAACACGTGCAACAGCTGGCACCGGCGCTGAGTGCGGGCGCCAACGGCGCCTACGTGTCCGATGACGACTATTTCGACGACTTTGGCGACCGCGTCAGCAGTGCGGCCAACGTCAACCTCAAGCGCGAGGCCTGGCTCAGCTACCGGCCGGAGTGGGGCTCGGTGACGCTGAAGGCGCAGCGCTACCAGACGCTGCAGGACGAGAACGGCACGGTGGAAGAGCCGTACGCGCGCCTGCCGCAGCTGAGCATCAACGCCCGCCAACAGTTCGCCGGTTTCAGCAGCAACCTCGAAAGCGAGCTAACCCGCTTCAGTCACAGCAGCAAGCAAGAAGGCACGCGGCTGGTGGCCTACCCCAGCCTGGGCTATGCCATCGAACGGCCGTGGGGCTTCCTGCGCCCGAAAGTCGGCGTCCACTTTACCCGCTACGAACTGGCCAACAGCGACAGCAGCCAGACGGTGCGCAGCGACGAACGCACGCTGCCTATCGTCAGCCTCGACAGCGGCCTGTACTTCGAGCGCGACAGCACGCTGTTCGGCCGCGACATGAACCAGACGCTGGAGCCGCGCCTGTTCTACGTGAAGATCCCGAAGGTCGATCAGTCCAGCCTGCCCAACTTCGACACCTCGGAAAACGACTTCAACTTTGCGCAGCTGTTCACCGAAAACCGCTTCTCCGGCCACGACCGCATCAATGCGGCCAACCAGGTCACCGCGGCGCTGACCAGCCGCTATCTGGACAAGGAAAACGGGCTGGAACGGCTGCGCGTCGCCATCGGCCAGCGCTTCTACCTCAGCCGCGACGACATCAGCCTCGACGGCAGCAGCAGCGAACGCAGCGAGGCCGGTTCCGACCTGCTCGTGACCGTCGGCGGCGACCTCAGCCACAGCCTGCGGCTGGACGGTTCCTACCAGTACAACCAGGCGCTATCCAAGACCGAACGCTACAATGCGCAGCTGCGCTACAACCCGGCACCGGGCAAGACCGTCAGCGTGCGCTACCGCTACGGCCGTGACGAGCTGATCGGCAGCGGCAGCGAGCGTGACACCTTGCGCCAGATCGATGTCGCCGGCCAGTGGCCGATCGCGCCGCGCTGGTACGCGGTGGCGCGGCAGAACTACTCGCTGCGCGACAAAAAAGCGTTGGAGCAACTGGCCGGGGTGGAGTACAACGATGGCTGCTGGAGCATGCGCGTGGTCGGCCAGCGCTACGTCACCGACCTCGACAAGACCAAGAATGCCGTGTTCCTGCAACTGGAGCTGAAAGACTTCAGCAGCGTCGGCAGCAATCCGCTCAATGCCCTGCGACTAGCCATTCCGGGCTACAGCCCAATCAACGAGACAACAGGTAACTGATGAAACAGCTCCTTCTTGCCGCGACCCTCGCCCTCAGCCTGGCCACCCCGGCCAGCGCTGCCGTGCAGACCGCCGACCGCATCGTCGCCGTGATCAATAACGGCGTGATCACGCTGAGCGAACTGCAACAGCGCGAAGCCGAAATCACCGCCAGCCTGAAACGGCAGAACGTGGCACTGCCGCCGGCCAGCGTGCTGTCGCGGCAGGTGCTGGACCTGATGGTCAACGAGCAGCTGCAGCTGCAGTACGCCGCCAGCAACGGCCTGCGCGTCAGCGAAAGCGAAATCGACCAGACCCTGCAACGGCTGGCGGCACAGAACAAGACGGACCTGCAGGGGCTGTACGCCCGCCTGCAGCAGGACGGGCTGTCACTGGAGCAGTTCCGCAAGAGCCTGCGCAAGGACCTGCTGCTGGACCGCATCAAGGAACGCGAGATCGTCGGCCGCGTCAATGTCACCGACAGCGAGGTGGAGCAGGTGCTGAAGAGCACCCAGGGGCTGTCCAACGCCGAGTACCGGCTGGCGATGATCCAGCTCAACATACCGGAACGCGCCGATGCCGCGCAGATTGAGAAACTGCGCCAGCGGCTGCAGGAAGCACAGCAGGCGATCCGTAACGGCCAGTCGTTCGCCGAAGTGGCCGCCCGCTACTCCGAAGCCGCCACCGCGCTCAGCGGCGGCGACATGGGCTGGAAAGGCGCCAGCGCGCTGCCGCCGGACTTCATCCAGCTGCTGGACAGCATGAAGGTCGGCGACGTCACCGACATCGTGCGCGCCAACGGCAGCCTGTTCCTGTTCAAGCTGTCCGACAAGCGCAACAGCGCCGGCGAGCAGCTGGTGCAGCAGCACAAGGTGCGCCACATCCTGATCAAGACCAACGAAGCCACCTCGGAAGCGGAAGCCAAGGCGCGCATCCTGCAAGTGCAGGACCGCCTGCAGCGCGGCGCCAGCTTCGAAGCGGTGGCACGCCAGTTCTCGGAGGACGGCAGCGCCTCGCTCGGCGGCGATCTGGGCTGGCTCAACCCCGGCGATACGGTGCCGGAATTCGAGCGCGCCTTCAACGCGCTGCAAGCCGGGCAAAACAGCGAGCCGGTACGCAGCCCGTTCGGCTGGCACCTGATCCGGCTGGAAGAAGTGCGCAGCCAGGACGTGTCCGGCGAACGCGCCAAGCTGGCGATCAAGCAGCAGATCCGCCAGCGCAAGGCAGAGCAGAACTACAACGACTGGTTGCAGCAACTGCGCGCCGCGGCCTTCATCGATGACCGGCTGATCGAAAAATAACCCCCAAGGCCGGTGCTCGCACCGGCCTTTTTTATTGCTGCCCCTTTCATTGCTGCCCTTTTATTGCTGAAAGCCGCCATGTCCACCCCGCTCCCCCTCCTCGCCGTCACCGCCGGAGAACCGGCCGGCATCGGCCCCGACCTGGTGCTGCGCCTGCCCGAGCTGGCGCTGCCGGCGCGCTGCGTCGTCATCGCCGACAAGACCCTGCTGCAACAGCGCACCGCCGCGCTGGGGCTGGACGTGCCGCTGGTCGACTACCAGCGCGCGCAGCCCGCGCCGGCCGGGGCGCTGGAGGTGTGGCACGTGCCGCTGGCCGCGCCCTGCCGGCCGGGGGTGCTGGATGCGGCCAACGGCCGCTACGTCTTGGCCACGCTGGATGTCGCCATCGCCGGCTGCCTGAGCGGCGAGTTTGCCGCCATGGTCACCGCGCCGGTGCACAAGGGCGTGATCAATGACGCCGGGGTGGCCTTCTCCGGCCACACCGAGTACCTCGCCGAGCACACCGCCACGCCACTGGTGGTGATGATGCTGGCCGGGGCCGGCATGCGCGTGGCGCTGGCCACCACCCACCTGCCGCTGCGGCAGGTAGCCGATGCCATCACCCGCGATAGCCTCGCCGCGGTGATCCGCATCCTGCACGCCGATCTGGTCACCAAGTTCGGCATCGCCGCGCCGCGCATCCTGGTCGCCGGCCTCAACCCGCACGCCGGCGAGGGTGGCCACATGGGCCGCGAGGAAATCGACGTCATCGAGCCAACGTTGGCCGCATTGCGTGGCGAGGGCATGAACCTGATCGGGCCGCTGCCGGCCGACACCCTGTTCAACCCCGACAAGCTGGCGCAGGGCGATGCGGTGCTGGCGATGTACCACGACCAGGGCCTGCCGGTACTGAAGCACGCCAGCTTCGGCGCCGGCATCAACATCACGCTGGGCCTGCCCATCATTCGCACCTCGGTCGATCACGGCACCGCGCTCGATCTCGCCGCCACCGGCCGCGCCGACCCCGGCAGCCTGTTCGAGGCGGTGCGGCTGGCCGCGCAGCTCGCAACCTGAGCCCCCCCATTGTCCCCCGCTGGCGGCCAACCCTGGCCGCCAGTTGCCGTGCTGCGCCCGCTAAAAAACGGCCCGCGTTATTTGCATAATGCCGACAATATCCAATCACTAACGGTTATATCAGCCTGACGTTAGCGGCATTTTTCGCGGCGCAGCATTTGCGGTAAAATCGCGGCAACTCTCCACAAATAATCGCCGAAGTTCAGGGACATAATGAGCGCCACCACTCACACACGCGTGCGGGAAATCCCGTACAACTACACCTCATATTCGGATCGCGAGATCATCATTCGCCTGCTGGGCGAACCGATGTGGCAATTACTCGAAGAGCTGCGGGCAGAACGGAAAACAGGCCGTTCTGCCCGTATGCTTTTCGAGGTGCTGGGCGACATCTGGGTGGTGGACCGCAACCCCTATCTGGTCGATGACCTGCTGGACAATCCGCAACGCCTGACCGCACTGGTCGGCGCGCTGCGTCACCGCCTCGGCGAAGTGGACAAGCGCCGCGACGGCAACGACAAGGTTGGCCGCATGATCGCCGCCGCCTACCAGGCGGTGGACAGCTTCGAGCAGCAGTTCGGCGAGACGCGCGAGCTGCGCGCCGCCATCCTCAAGCGCTTCGGCAAGATCACCCGCCGCGACAACATCCTGTTCGACGGTCTGGCGCGGGTGTCGCACGTGACCGACGCCACCGACTGGCGCGTGGAATACCCGTTCGTGGTGCTGTGCCCGGATACGGAAGCCGAGATCGCGCCGCTGGTGAAAGCCTGTATCGAGCTGGAGCTGACCATCATCCCGCGCGGCGGCGGCACCGGCTACACCGGCGGCGCGGTGCCGCTGGACAAGCGCTCGGCGGTCATCAACACCGAGAAGCTGGATCGCCATGTCGGCGTCGAATACATCGCCCTGCCCGGCCTCGACGGCAAGCGCGCCACCATCCAGTGCGGTGCCGGCGTGGTCACCGCCCGGGTATCGGAAGCGGCCAGCGCCGCCGGCCTGGTGTTCGCGGTGGACCCAACCTCGGCAGAAGCGTCCTGTATCGGCGGCAACGTGGCGATGAACGCCGGCGGCAAGAAGGCGGTGCTGTGGGGCACCGCGCTGGACAACCTCGCCAGCTGGAAGATGGTCGATCCGGATGGCAACTGGCTGTTTATCGAGCGCATCAACCACAACTACGGCAAGATCCACGACGTCGACGTCGCCAGCTTCCGTGTCAGCCGCCTGCAGGACGACGGCCAGACCGTGATCTCCAGCGAACAACTGGACATTCCCGGCCGCAGCTTCCGCAAGGTCGGCCTCGGCAAGGACGTGACCGACAAGTTCCTGGCCGGCCTGCCCGGCGTGCAGAAGGAAGGCACTGACGGCATCATCACCAGCGCGCGCTTCGTGCTGCACAAGATGCCGGCGCACACCCGCACCGTGTGCCTGGAATTCTTCGGCACCGTCGCCGAAGCCACCCCGGCCATCGTCGAGATCACCGACTACTTCAAGCCGAACGGCGCCGGCGTGCTGGCCGGCGTGCAGCTGGCCGGCCTCGAGCACCTCGACTGGCGCTATGTGCGCGCCGTCGGCTACGCCACCAAGGCCAAGTCCAAGGGCCGGCCGAAGATGGTGCTGATCGCCGACATCGTGTCCGACAACGAAAACGCGGTGGCCGAGGCCGCCAGCCAGGTAGTGCGCTACGCCAACGCCCGCCACGGCGAAGGCTTCATCGCCGTCACTCCCGAGGCGCGCAAGACCTTCTGGCTGGACCGTTCGCGCACCGCCGCCATCGCCCGCCACACCAACGCCTTCAAGATCAACGAAGACGTGGTGATCCCGCTGGATCGCCTCGGCGACTACAGCGACGGCATCGAGCGCATCAACATCGAGCTGTCGATCGCCAGTAAGATCAAGCTGCTGGGCCAGCTGGCCGAGTTCTTCCACGGCCGCCTGCCGGTGGATACCGAAGGCGGCACCCTGTCCGCCGACGAGCTGATCGGCGACCGCCGCGAGACCGCGCTGGAGCTGATCACCGCCGTACAGCAACGCTGGCAGTGGCTGCTGGACAACCTGGACACGCCGCTGGCGCAGTACCGGCAAGGTTGGCCACAAGCGCCGCTAGAAGACGCTGCGGCCAACCTTGAGGCCAGCGTGTTCACCGCGATGCGCGACTTCAAGCTGCGCGTCAGCTGGAAGCGCGAGCTGCAGGCCGATCTGGAAGCGCTGTTCGCCGGCAAGGCCGACAGCCCCATCATCGAAGCCATCCGCCTGATCCAGCAGAAAGTGCTGCGCGGCCGCGCCTTCGTCGCGCTGCACATGCACGCCGGCGACGGCAACGTGCACACCAACATCCCGGTCAACTCCGACGACTACGAGATGCTGCAGACCGCGCACCGCGCGGTGGAACGCATCATGAAGCTGGCGCGCTCGCTCAACGGCGTGATCTCCGGCGAGCACGGCATCGGCATCACCAAGCTGGAATTCCTCACCGAAGAGGAAATCCAGCCCTTCCGCGACTACAAGGCGCGCGTCGACCCCAACGGCCACTTCAACAAGGGCAAGCTGCTGCCGGGCGCCGACCTGGCCATGGCCTACACGCCGTCGTTCTCGCTGCTGGGCGCAGAATCGCTGATCCTGGAGCAGTCCGACATCGGCCAGATTTCCGATTCGGTGAAGGACTGCCTGCGCTGCGGCAAGTGCAAGCCGGTGTGCTCCACCCACGTGCCGCGCGCCAACCTGCTGTACTCGCCGCGCAACAAGATCCTCGGCGTCGGCCTGTTGACCGAAGCCTTCCTGTACGAGGAACAGACCCGCCGCGGTGTGTCGCTGAAGCACTTCGAAGAGCTGTCCGACGTCGCCGACCACTGCACCGTGTGCCACCGCTGCGTGAAGCCGTGCCCGGTGAAGATCGACTTCGGCGACGTGTCGGTGGCGATGCGCAACTTCCTGCGCAAGACCGGCAACAAGAAGTTCAACCCCGGCACCGCGCTGGGCATGGCCTTCCTCACCGCCAAGGACCCGGCCACCATCAAGACCATCCGCAGCGGCCTGGTCGGCGGCGCCTACAAGCTGCAGCGCCTGGGCAACCGCATCGGCAAGAAGCTGGGACTGACCGGCAGCCAGACCGCGCAGCCGCCGGCGACGCTGGGCAAGGCGCCGATCAAGGCGCAGGTGATCCACTTCATCAACAAGCCGATGCCGGGCGGGCTGCCGAAGAAAACCGCGCGCGCACTGCTGGACGTGGAAGACGGCAACGTGATCCCGGTGATCCGCAATCCGAAGGACAGCGAAGACGCGGAAGCGGTGTTCTACTTCCCCGGCTGCGGCTCGGAGCGCCTGTTCAGCCAGGTCGGCCTCGCCACCCAGGCGATGCTGTGGCACGTCGGCACCCAGACCGTGCTGCCGCCGGGCTACCTGTGCTGCGGCTACCCGCAGACCAGCGCCGGCTTCAAGGACAAGGGCGACGAGATCACCACCGAGAACCGCGTGCTGTTCCACCGCATGGCCAACACGCTGAACTACCTCGACATCAAGACCGTGGTGGTCAGCTGTGGCACCTGTTACGACCAGCTGGCCAACTACCGCTTCGAGGAGATCTTCCCCGGCTGTCGCATCATCGACATCCACGAATACCTGATGGAAAAAGGGCTGAAGCTGGACGGCGTCGGCGGCCAGAAGTACATGTACCACGACCCGTGCCACACCCCGATGAAGGCCTACCAGCCGATCAAGGTGGTCAACGAGCTGCTCGGCGGCGGCGTGGTACAGAACGACCGCTGCTGCGGCGAATCCGGCACCTTTGCCGCCAGCCGTCCGGACATCGCCACCCAGGTGCGCTTCCGCAAGGAAGAGGAGATCAACAAGGATCTGGCCAAGCTCGGCGACAGCGACAAGCCGGTGAAGATCCTGACCTCCTGCCCGTCCTGCCTGCAGGGTTTGAGCCGCTACAGCGACGACACCGGCACCCAGGCCGACTACATCGTGGTGGAAATGGCCAAGCACCTGCTGGGTGACAACTGGATGAAGGACTACGTCGACAACGCCCGCAACGGCGGCATCGAACGCGTGCTGCTGTAAGGCGGCAGCCCGGCAAAAGGTTGGCCGCAAGCCCGTTACCGGCTTGCGGCCAACCTTTTTTCATTCATGGCTCACAGCTCGCGCCGCACCGGCAGGAAGCCCGGCCGCCCGAGGTAAAAACCCTGGTACAGCTCGACGCCGAGGCCGCACATCGCACGGTACTGCGCCTCGGTCTCGATGCCTTCCACCAGCATGCGGCTGCCGACCTCCCAGCCCAGCTGCAGCACCGCCGCCAGCTGGCCGTTGTCGCCCTGCATGTAGTCCAGCAGCAGGCTGCGGTCGATCTTGATGATGTCCGGTCGCAGCGCGCGCACCCGGCCGTGACCGGAGGCCATGGCGCCGAAATCGTCCACCGCGATGCCGAAACCGGCCGCTGCCGCCGCACCCAGCGCCGCCGACAGCGCGCCGTCGCCCTCTTCCACCTCGTACTCCACCACCTCCAGGATCACGCGGCCGTTGTCGATGCCCAGCTGCTGCAGCCGTTGCAGCATCAGCGCGTAGTTGCCGCCATAACCGGCCTCATGCACCACCGTCAGCGGCAGCAGGTTCAGCGTCAGGCAGCCCGGCTCGGCACTGGCGGCGAAGTTGCGGATGTGGATCACCCGTGCCAGGCTGTCGGCGTCGATCTGCTGCAACAGCGGCAGGCTGGCGAAGAAACGGTCTGGGCGCACGCTGTCGCCGGCCGCGTCGTGCACCCGCAACAGCGCCTCGTGGCCGAACACGCCGCCGCTGCGGTAGAAGATCGGCTGGAAACAGCTCTGCAGCCAGCAACCGGCAAACTGGGCGACATAGCGCTGCGCGGTGTCGCGCTGCAGGTGCTGTTCGAATGCCTGCTGACTATCGAGTCGTGCCATCATGCCTCCGTCGCGGGGTTGGCCATCAACTCAGCATAGCAAGGCGCTGCCGCCGCCGACAGCACGATGACATCCCGGGCCGCAGCCGCAGACGCTACACTGTGCGCCATGGCCGCGCGGCATGCGGCCAACCTTGCCACCCCGTTGCCGAAGGAGTCTTGCCTGATGTCTGCTACCGCACTGCTGGTCATCGATTTCCAGTATGGCCTGATCGAGCTGGCGCCGCGTGCCACGCGCGGCGCCGAGACCCTGGCCAGACTCAACCGCCTGATCGCCCACGCCCGCGCCTGCGGCCACCGCGTGCTGTTCATCCAGCACCACGAGGCCGAGCTGCCACGCGGCAGCGAGGCGTGGCAGCTGCATCCGGGCCTGCAGCGCCAGCCGGATGACCCGGTGATCGAAAAAACCGCCGCCGACAGCTTCCTCGACACCAGCCTGCGCCAGTACCTGGACAGCGAGGAGATCGAGAACCTGTGGGTCGGCGGCTACGCCAGCGACTTCTGCGTCGACACCACCGTGCGCCGCGCCGCCTCGCTCGGCTACGCCGTCACCGTGGTCGCCGACGCCCACACCTGCAAGGACCGTCCGCACGCCAGCGGCGAGACGCTGGTCGCGCACCTGAACTGGCTGTGGGCCAATCTGGCGGTACCCGGCAACGCCATCCGCGTGCTGCCGCTGGCCGCCTTGCAGAGCGAGCGCTGAAACGGCAGGCCGAAAAAAAGGTTGGCCGCACTGCCAGATGGCGGTGCGGCCAACCTTTACCGACGGGTGCTCAGACGCTGGCGTCGAGTCGCATCTCCCCCATGATGGCGGACGCATCCCTGATGCGGCCGTCGCTGACGCGGTAGATCATGGTCATCGCCTGCGTGCCGCGGCCCTCGGGAAAATTGCGGGTCACGATCTCGTCGTCGATCACCACCTCGCCCAGCACCACGCGCCGCAGCAGCCGCGCGTGCAGGTCCGGCTCGGCGAAGCGCTGGCGCATGCGTTCGCGCAGTTCCTCGCGGCCTTCGGCCACCAGCGTGGCCGGATAGACATACATGCGTGCATCCGCGGCGTAGCAGGCCAGCAGCGCGTCGAGATCGCGCGCGTTGTAGGCCTCCAGTTGTGCCTGTACCACTTGTTCGGGGCTCAGCATGTCAGTGCGCCAGATGGGCGGCGGCGCGGGCGCGGATGGTGGCGAAATCCTCGTCCAGCAGCAGCTTGCCGTTTTCCCACACCACGCGCATCTGCAGGTCGGCGTCGCTCACCCGCTCCAGAGTGTTGACGCCCCAGGCGCCGCGGCTGTCGCGCGCCGCCACCACGCGGCCGCCGAGCGAGCGTTTGCCGGGGTCGGTGACCGGGTCCTTGAACACGTCGCGCCACTGGCCGCCGACACTGATTGCCGAGCACTTCAGCGCCATCTTGTGGGTGTCGCGGTCCAGCTTCTGCAGCAGCTCGGCGCCCATGCCGAAGGCAACGTTGTCGGCGCTGTAACCCAGTTTGGCCAGCCTTGAGAGGATGGCGTCGATGCTGGCCAGATTGACGCCGTCGCCCTGGATCACGCGCACATGGTTCAGCACGCGGTAGCCCTTGCTGTTCAGCGTGGTGCCGAAGGCGGCGGCCAGCCGGTCGATGACCTCGGCCACCACCTGCACCGGCTCGCCGGAATCAGGGCGGATCACCACCGTGGCGCCGCTGTCTATCACCTGCTGGCGCAGCCGTTCGCCCCACAGCTCGCTGACGGCGTGGAAGACGTCGTAGCTGTCGCTGACCACCGCCAGCAGCGCACCGGGCCTGGCGAAGTGCTGCAGCATGTTGCTGAAGGCATACCCCTCCTGCGGCCGGCCCCAGGCGGTGATGGTGGCGTGCTCCGCCGCCGGAATCGAGAACGCCGCACACGGCTCGTGGTAGTGGCGGCGCGCGGCGACCAGCGCCGCCAGCGTGTCGCTGCCCATGAAATTCACCAGATGGGCGAGGCCGCCGATTTCCGAACTCTCGTAGCTGGATACGCCGCGCGCGCCGAAATCGTGCAGCTTGAACGGCAGGCCGGACAGGTCGTCGGCGGTCTGCGCCAGATAGCGGCGGATGATTTCCTTGGCGCGGAAGCTGCGCGTGGCGACCGAGATCGGGTACCACACCCGCAGCAGCGCGGTCTCCAGGAAGGACACCACCCAGAACAGCTCGGGGTCGGTGGATTCGATGGTGACCATCGGCACCCCGGTCGGGATCAGCTCGCCCTCGGCCACCGCGCGGATGCGCACCGGCCAGTAGCCGTGGTGCCGCTTGACGATGCGTTCGAAGCCGGCGCGGTTGAACGGCAGGCCGTGCAGCGCGGCCAGTGCCTCCGCCTCGTCGATATGCGCCAGGGTGATGCGCTGGCTGAGGTAGTCCTTCAGCAGCGCCTGCAGGCCGAAAAACAGCACGTGCGAGGCGGTGCCGCCACGCGCGGCAACGTAGGAATACATGCCGTCGGTGCCGGGCGGATACTGCACCCAGTGACTGAGCTTGTAGGAATCGCTATTGAGAATGGGATTGACGGTCATGGCGGCGCACACACGGGACAGGAACCTGCAGCATACCCGCGCCGCCCGCATCTGTCATAACGCGGCCGGCTGGCCGGACGCCGCCTCGCTGCCGGCGGTGGCGGCAAACGGCTGCAGCCCCTGCCCGTCATGCAGCCACACCGCGCCGCCACCCTGCGACTTGGCGCGGTACATCGCCTGATCGGCCTGCGCCAGCAACGCCGTGGCCGTCAGCGCATCGCCGTGGAAACAGGCGACACCGAAGCTGGCGCCGACCGCCAGCGGCGCTGCCGCCGGCTGCGGACACATGATGGACACCGCCTGCTGCAGGCGCTGCAGCAAGGCGGCCAGTACCGCCGCATCGCCGCAGGCCGGCAGCAGAATGGCGAATTCGTCGCCGCCCCAGCGCCCGACCAGGTCGCCGCTGCGCACCGCTCGGCTCAGCCGCGTGGCGATGCGGCACAGCACTTCGTCCCCGGCCTGATGCCCCAGCCGGTCGTTGACCTGCTTGAAACCGTTCAGGTCGGCAAACACCAGCGCCAGCGGCGTACCGGCCACGCGGCTGGCCTGCAGCGCCCGCTCCAGCTGCTCGTTGAACAGCGTGCGGTTGGCCAGCCCGGTCAGGCCGTCAAAAAAGGCCAGACTCTGCAACTGGCGCTCCGATTCCTTGATGCGGCTGATGTCGGTAAACACCCACACCGTTTCCGCGCCGCCGCCGGTGTCCTGCACGCGCGATACCGACGCCAGCACCGGCAACGGCATGCTGCCGCGGCGGGCGATGCGCAACTCGCCCTGCCAGTGGTGGCGCTCGCCGAGCAGGCTCAGCAAGTCCCGGCCGCGCAAGGCGGTATCCGCCCCCGGCAGCAGGAACGACGGCGGCGCCGCCAGCAGTGCCGCCTCGTCGCGACCGGCGATGCGGCACAGCGCCGGATTCACATACAGCCAGCGCATGTCGCCATCGGCAATCGCCACCGCCTCGGAGCTGTGCTCGACCGCCAGCTGCGCCAGTTGCAGCTGGCGCTGCAGCTGCTTGTGCTGGGTCATGTCGATCACCGTACCCCACAGGTGGTCGATGGTGCCGTCCGGCAGGCAGTGGATATGGTTGCGTTCCAGCAGGTCGCGGATGTCGCCATCCGGGCGGATGATGCGGTATTCGATGTCGAACGGCTGCTGCAGCGCCATCTTGGCGTCCAGCTCCGCGCGCACCCGCGCCCGGTCGGCAGGATGCACGCGCTCGAAATAGGCGCTCTCGGTGGCGCGGAAGGTTGCCGGATCCGTGCCGAAAATGCGGTGCACCTCGCGGCTCCAGTCCAGCCGGCCGGAGGCCATCTGCAGCACCCACGAGCCGATGCCGGCGTCGGCTTCCGCCGTTTGCAGCAGCTTCTGCGCCAGATAGTGATGCGGCTGGTCGGTATTCTGCCGCGACGGCGGTCGCAGCGTCAGCAGCACCAGCGCGTCCTCCGGCAAGGCGGCGGCATCGATCACCATGCGCTCCAGCCCGGCGCGGTAGCGCACCTGGCGCAGGCCCAGGCTGCCGACAAAGCGCGAGTGGCGGGAAAACAGCGTCGCCCACACCGGGCCGTAGCCGTCGCTGTCCGGCAACACGATCTGTTCCAGCCGCAGGCGCCGCACCTCGGCCGCCGGCAAGTCCAGCAGCTGGCACAGCTGGCGGTTGGCAAAGCGGATACGGCCGTTGCGCTCGACCAGCAGCACCGGATCGGCGGCGCCGTCCAGCCAGCGCCGGTAACGCCGCAGCTGCCGGGTGCACCATAGCGCCCAGGCCGCCAGCGCCAGCACCGTCACCACGGCCAGTATCTGCATGCTGAAGCCCTCTTTACTACCGAAAAGGCTTATTAGAACACATCATGACGCAACAATATTGCATTGCCATGCGGCAACGGGCACGACCATCGTCACCACGGCCCCCCCCGCCAAGACAAGGTTGGCCGCAAACCGGCAAGGGCTTGCGGCCAACCTTGGGCACGATGCCGTGGCCAGCCGCCGGTCTGTTGCCCTCCGGCCTCCTTCCGCCACGGCCAGCCGCAGCAACACGGAAGTGGGCAGGCCCGAATGTTTACGCAACACAGGCTACAGCGGGACGTAGCGAGCAAGGCTGTCTTGCATCGAGCTGCAGCCCTCGTTCCACAGCACCGTTCCCTCTGACGACGCCGCCAAGCGCCGAATTGAAAAAGCGAAGGGGCCATAACGGCCCCTTCGCTTTGCTCAGACGCTGGCGGATTTAATTTGCCATTGTCTTGTACATTCAAGCATTTTTATTCAACTGTTACACTTTTTGCCAAGTTACGCGGCTTGTCGACGTCGGTACCGCGCGTCAGCGCCACGTGGTAGGCCAGCAGCTGCACCGGGATGGAGTGCACGATCGGGCTGAGCACGCCGACGTGGCGCGGGGTGCGGATCACGTGTACGCCGTCGGAGTCGCTGAAGTGGCTGTCGTCATCGGCGAACACGAACAGCTCGCCGCCGCGGGCGCGCACTTCCTGCATGTTGGACTTCACCTTCTCCAGCAGCGCGTCGTTGGGGGCGATCACCACCACCGGCATGTTCTCGTCCACCAGCGCCAGCGGGCCGTGCTTCAGCTCGCCGGCCGGGTAGGCTTCGGCGTGGATGTAGGAGATTTCCTTCAGCTTCAGCGCGCCTTCCAGCGCGATCGGGTAGTGCAGGCCGCGGCCGAGGAACAGTGCGTCGTTCTTGGCGGCGAACTGCGCCGACCAGGCGGTAATCTGCGGCTCCAGGTTCAGCGCGTGCTGCACGCTGCCCGGCAGGTGGCGCAATTCGGCCAGATACTGCGCCTCCTGCTCGGCAGTCACGCGGCCGCGCACCTTGCCCAGCGTCACCGCCAGCGCGAACAGGCTGACCAGCTGGGTGGTGAATGCCTTGGTGGAGGCGACGCCGATCTCTGCGCCGGCGCGGGTGTAGAACACCAGGTCGGAGGCGCGCGGAATGGCGGATTCGCGCACGTTGCAGATCGACAGCGCGTGGCGGTGCCCCAGCGACTTGGCGTATTTCAGCGCTTCCATGGTGTCCAGCGTCTCGCCGGACTGCGAGATGGTCACCACCAGGTGCTGCGGATCGGCGAAGGCGTCGCGATAGCGGTATTCGCTGGCGATCTCGACATCGCACACCACACCGGCGATGCTCTCGATCCAGTACTTGGCGGTGAGGCCGGCGTAGTAGCTGGTGCCGCAGGCGAGGATTTTCACGCCGGTCAGCGTCGGCAGCACGTTGGCCGCAGCGGCACCGAACAGTTCGGCGCTGAAACCGTCGTCAAGAATCGCCTCGATGGTGTCGGACAGCGCCTTCGGCTGCTCGTGGATTTCCTTCTGCATGAAGTGGCTGTACGGCCCCAGCTCCAGCGAGGCCAGCGACACGTCGGAGACGTGCACCTTGCGCTCCACCGGCTGGTCGTCCTTGTCGATCAGCGTCACGCCGTCACGGGTCAGGCGGCCGATGTCGCCCTCTTCCAGGAAGATCACGCGGCGGGTGGCGGACAGGATGGCGGAGACGTCAGAGGCGATGAAGTTTTCACCGTCGCCGAGGCCGACCAGCAGCGGGCAGCCCATGCGCGCGCACACCAGTTCGTCCGGACGGTCCAGCGCGATGACGCCGATGGCGTAGGCGCCGGTCAGCTCGCGGGTGGCCTTGTGCACGGCACGGAACAGGTCTTTTTCTAGCAGGTAGTACTGGTGCACCAGGTGGGCGATCACCTCGGTGTCGGTCTGCGATTCGAAGAAGTAGCCGGCGGCCTTCAGCTCGGCGCGCTTCTGTTCGTGATTCTCGATGATGCCGTTGTGCACCACCGCGATCAGGCCATGCGATACGTGCGGGTGGGCGTTGTACTCGGTGACGCCGCCGTGGGTGGCCCAGCGGGTGTGACCGATGCCCAGCTCGCCGTGCACATTGTCCGCCACGGCCGCGGCTTCCATTTCCGCCACGCGGCCAACGCGGCGCACGCGGGTGATGTCGCTGCCGGCGTGCACGGCGATGCCGGAAGAGTCATAACCGCGATACTCGAGGCGCTTCAGGCCCTCGACCAGTACCGGAACGATATCGCGCGAAGCAATCGCGCCAACAATGCCACACATTCATTTTCTCCTTGGCGTTTCGCCGACGGCGGCGCAGATCACCTGCACGCCGCGCGCGGCAATCTGGGTACGGGCCGCATCGCTGAGGCCGTCATCGGTAATCAGGGTGTGAATCTGCTGCCACGGCAGCTCGAGATTCGGAATCTTGCGGCCAACCTTGTCAGACTCGGCCATGACGATCACTTCGCGTGCCGCTTCGGCCATCACGCGCGACAGGCCGACCAGCTCGTGAAAGGTGGTGGTGCCGCGTTCGAGATCGATGCCGTCGGCACCGACAAACAGCTGGTCAAAGTCGTAGGAGCGCAGCACCTGCTCGGCCACCTGGCCCTGGAACGATTCGGAATGCGGGTCCCAGGTGCCACCAGTCATCAACAGGGTCGGCTCGTTTTCGAGTTCGCGCAGTGCGGCAGCCACATTCAGCGAGTTGGTCATCACGACGAGGCCCTGCTTCGGCGCCAGTAGCGGGATGACGGCGCAGGTGGTGCTGCCGCTGTCAATGATGATGCGATTGTGGTCTCGGATGCGCTCGGCTGCGGCGCGGGCAATCGCCATCTTTCGTTGCGAAACTTTTTCGGCATCGGCGCTCACGATCTCGGCTGGCAAGGCCACCGCACCACCATAGCGGCGCAGCAGCAGCCCGCTGGTTTCCAGCAGCGCAAGATCCTTGCGGATGGTGACTTCGGATGTGTCAAAACGGCGGGTCAGGTCATCGACGCTGACTTCACCGTGTTCCTGCACCAGGGCCACAATCGCGTGACGACGCTGCTGGGTGTTTCGCTTCATCAGATTAAGTTTCGTTTCAAAAGTTTTATGATGATAACAGTGCGAAATCTGTGCCGCAAGCCTGCAAGCGTATCTGCACCGTCAGCCTCATGCCCAGCAAGCTATATGAACCGGAAATGCACGCAAGCGGTTTGCCCTGTAGCCTATCGTTTGGCATAGTTCGCATCGCCACATGATGAAAGGTGGAAAGTTGGCCGCCACCGTGAAGAAAGGAATAGCGTGATGAAAACCTGGTTGGTCATGACCAGTCTGTTGCTGGGCTTATCAGCCCATGCCGAAACCCAAGCTCTCGATCTGTTTACCGGCACGCTGGAAAAGAACGGCAGTGAGTGGATGTTAAAGCGCTGTGACATAGCCAAAAGCCGCTATCTGCTACGCAATACCAATGGCGAGGCTAGCGGTGTCGAAGCATTGCTGGCCCTGCAGAATACAAAGCCGAATGAGGTGATCACGGTCGCGCTGCTGGCCAGCTATCATGCACAAGATAGTCAGCACAGTCTGCACATTGCCAGCGTGCAGGGGCGGAAACAGGGCAGCTGTCATCTTGATGCCTTGTTTGACTGAGACCCCCTGATCGCGGACAGGCCTGCGGCCAACCATGACGGGCTGTAAAGTACACCAGAACAAACAGCCCTGCAGCAAGCTGCAGGGCTGTCAGGGTTTCAGCCGATCATCAATTCTTCTTCTGCGGGCGCTGCCAGCCCGGTACCGTCAGCTGCTTGGCGCGCGCCACGGTGAGCTGGCCGGCGGGCGCGGTCTTGGTGAGCACCGAGCCGGCGCCGATGGTGGCGCCCTCTTCCAGCGTTACCGGCGCGACCATCAGCGTGCCGGAGCCGACGAACACGCCGTCGCCGATCACGGTGCGGTACTTGTTGACGCCGTCGTAGTTGCAGGTCACCGAGCCGGCACCGATATTGACCTTGCTGCCGACCTCGGCATCGCCGATATAGCTCAGGTGATTGACCTTGGAACCGATGCCGATAGTGCTCTTCTTGATCTCGACAAAGTTGCCGACGTGCACATGTGCGGCCAACCTTGCACCCGGGCGCAGCCGCGCATACGGCCCGATGCGGCAGCCCTCGCCCACCACTGCGTCTTCCAGGTGCGAATACGGCGCGATGCGGCTGCCGGCGGCGACGGTGACGTTCTTCAGCACGCAGTAGGCGCCGATCTGCACATTATCACCCAGGCTTACCTGGCCTTCGAACACGCAGCCGACGTCGATGCTGACATCCTGGCCATGCTGCAGTTCGCCGCGTACGTCGATGCGCGCCGGATCGGCGAGGGTGACGCCGGCGGTGAGCAGTGCCCGCGCCTGGTTCAGCTGCAGCTGACGCTCCAGCTCGGCCAGCTGCCACTTGTTGTTGACGCCGGCGGCCTCCCACGAGGCGGCCACGGTGACACCGGGCACCGCCAGACCATCGGCCACCGCCAGACCGATGACATCGGTCAGGTAGTATTCGCCTTGTGCATTGCCGTTCTTCAGCGCGCCGAGCCAGCCGACGAGGCGCTCGTTGGGCAGCACCAGCATGCCGGTATTGATTTCGCGGATCGCCTTCTGCGCTGCGCTGCAATCCTTGTCTTCCACGATGGCGACGATCTCGCCGGCGGCGTTGCGCACGATGCGGCCGTAACCACTGGCATCCGGCAACACGTCGACCAGCAGCGCCATGCCCTGCTCCGCCACCGCCAGCAACTGCTGCAGGGTCGCCAGCGTGGTCAGCGGCACGTCGCCGTACAACACCAGCGTGCGGCCAACCTTGGGCAGGTGCGGCAGCGCCATTTTCAGCGCGTGGCCGGTGCCCAGTTGCTCGGCCTGCAGCGCCCAGGCGATATCCGGGTCCTGGATCTGTTCACGCACCTGCTCGCCGCCGTGGCCGTACACCACCACGATCTTGGCCGGCTGCAACTGGCGGGCGGTGGCGATCACGCGCGCCAGCATCGGCTGTCCGCCGATCGGGTGCAACACCTTGGGCAAGGCCGAGTACATACGCTTGCCTTTGCCGGCAGCCAGAATGACAACGCTGAGAGAGTCCATGCAACAGTCCAGATAATGACAATAGCCAGGCGGCGAGTCTGCCTGTCTATCCAGAAATGAAAAAGGCTGTCACCGGAGTGACAGCCTGAACTATACAGCAAACGCTGACGCGCTTAGTGCACGCGCTTGCGCAGATACTCCAGTGCCTTGAGCTGGGCAATCGCAGAAGCCAGAGCAGCTTGTGCTTTCGCCGTGTCTTGATCACTGGCCGCATGCTTGAGGGCATCCTCAGCAGTACGCTTGGCTTCTGCCGCACGCGCTTCATCGAGATCCTCACCGCGAATCGCCGTATCCGCAAGAACCGTGATGTGGTTAGGTTGCACTTCCATCATGCCACCCGATACCGCCACCAGCACTTCTTCCTTGGAACCAGGCACTGTCAAACGCAACAGGCCTGGCTTGATACGGGTCAACAGCGGCACGTGACGTGGATAGATACCGATCTCGCCTTCCTGAGCCGGTGCCACCAGAAATTCGGCTTCACCAGAGTAGATCTGCTGTTCGGTACTGACCACTTCCACATGCATCTTGGCCATTAGCCCTCTCCTTGATTAAAGGGTCTTGGCTTTCTCGACAGCTTCGTCGATGGAGCCGACCATGTAGAACGCTTGTTCCGGCAGATGGTCGTACTCGCCGCTGATAATTGCCTTGAAGCCCTTGATCGTTTCCTTCAGCGGAACGTATTTGCCCGGCGAGCCGGTAAACACTTCTGCCACGTGGAACGGCTGGGACAGGAAACGCTGGATCTTACGCGCACGGTATACGGTGAGCTTGTCTTCTTCAGACAGTTCGTCCATACCCAGAATCGCGATAATGTCACGCAGTTCCTTGTACTTCTGCAGGGTAGTCTGCACGCCGCGGGCAACGCTGTAGTGCTCGTCGCCAACAACCAGCGGATCCAGCTGACGGGAAGTCGAATCCAGTGGGTCTACCGCAGGGTAGATACCAAGGGAAGCGATGTCACGCGACAGCACCACGGTTGCGTCCAGGTGGGCAAACGTTGTGGCAGGAGACGGGTCGGTCAAGTCATCGGCTGGAACGTAAACGGCCTGGATGGAGGTAATCGAACCATCCTTGGTCGAGGTAATACGCTCTTGCAGACGGCCCATTTCTTCGGCCAGCGTCGGCTGGTAACCCACTGCGGAAGGCATACGGCCCAGCAGTGCGGATACTTCGGTACCGGCCAGTGTGTAACGGTAGATGTTGTCCACGAAGAACAGCACGTCACGGCCCTTGCCGTTTTCGTCCTTCTCGTCGCGGAAATGCTCGGCCATGGTCAGACCGGTCAGCGCTACGCGCAGACGGTTGCCTGGCGGCTCGTTCATCTGGCCGTACACCATTGCCACTTTGTCCAGAACGTTGGAGTCTTTCATCTCGTGGTAGAAGTCGTTACCTTCACGAGTGCGCTCACCAACGCCGGCAAACACGGACAGACCCGAGTGTGCCTTGGCAATGTTGTTGATCAGTTCCATCATGTTAACGGTCTTGCCGACACCGGCACCACCGAACAGACCCACCTTACCGCCTTTGGCAAACGGGCACAGCAGGTCAATAACCTTGATGCCAGTTTCCAGCAGTTCAGTAGCGGAGGACAGTTCGTCGAACTTCGGCGCAGTCTGGTGAATGGCGCGAACGGATTCGCTAGCCACCGGACCTGCTTCGTCAACCGGATTGCCCAGTACATCCATGATACGACCGAGGGTGGCAGCGCCAACCGGTACCGAAATCGGTGCGCCGGTATTGGTGATCGCCATGCCACGCTTCAGGCCGTCAGAGCTACCCATCGCGATGGTACGCACGACGCCGTCGCCCAGCTGCTGCTGGACTTCAAGCGTCAGATCTGCGTCAACCAGCTTCAGGGCATCATAAATCTTTGGCATGGCGTCGCGTGGGAATTCCACGTCAACCACCGGGCCAATGATTTGTACGATTTTGCCTTGGCTCATTATCGGTTCCTAACTCAATAAACTTTTACAGTCCTGCGACGGTTATACCGCAGCGGCACCAGACACGATCTCGGACAGCTCTTTGGTAATTGCTGCCTGACGCGACTTGTTATACACAAGACGCAGTTGCTTGATCGCATTACCCGCGTTATCGGTTGCAGCCTTCATGGCGACCATACGGGCGGCTTGCTCGGAAGCAATGTTTTCCGCCACGGACTGGTACACCACGGACTCCAGATAACGCTTCACCAGGAACTCCATCACGTCAGTGGCATTCGGCTCGTAGAGGTAGTCCCACGAATGGGTGTGCTCCGATACCATATGCTCGTCGGTCAACGGCAACAGTTGTTCCAGGGCTGGCTCCTGCTTCATCGTGTTGATGAAACGGGAATACACGATATAAACCGCATCCAGTTCGCCTTCAGCATACTGTTTCAGCAGTACTGTAAGCGGGCCGATCAATTTTTCCAGCTTGGGCACATCGCCCAGCTGAACCGCACTTGCCACAACGTTCAGTTTGGCACGCTGGCATGCTGCAAGGCCTTTCTGGCCGATGGCGCAGACGTCAACTGCGACATCTTGCGCTTGCAGTTCGCTGACTTTGGCATAAAAGCGCTTCAGGGTATTGGCGTTCAAGCCACCGCAAAGGCCTTTGTCCGAAGTGATCAACAGAATACCAGCACGCTTGATAACGTCACGACGTGCAAGCAGTGGGTGCTCCAGATCCGTGTTGGCCGAAGCCAGGTGCGCCATAACGGAGCGCACCTTCTCGGCGTAAGGACGGGCAGCGCGCATACGCTCTTGCGTTTTGCGCATCTTGGAGGTTGACACCATTTGCATAGCGCGGGTGATCTTCTGCGTGTTCTGCACGCTTCGGATCTTGGTGAGAATCTCTTTACCGACTGCCATATCCCGAACCTTTCTTTAACTCGAGGTTGTCCGAAAGACTCAGTTTAGAAACTGTAGCCAGCCTTGAACGACGCGATCGCCGAGGCCAGTACTTTTTCGTTGTCGGCAGACAGGTCACCGCTCGCATCCGTTGCAGCCAGTACGTCAGCATGGTTGGCGCGAACATAGGCCAGGAAGGCGGCTTCGAAAGCCAACGCGCTCTTCACCGGCACATCTTCGTAGTAACCCTTGTTCACCGACCACAGTGTCAGCGCCATTTCGGCGGTCGACAGGGTCGAGAACTGCTTCTGCTTCATCAGTTCGGTAACCACTTCACCGTGCTGCAGCTGCTTGCGGGTTGCTTCGTCCAGGTCGGAAGCAAACTGCGAGAACGCAGCCAGTTCGCGATACTGGGCCAGTGCCAGACGAATACCACCGCCCAGCTTCTTGATGACTTTGGTCTGAGCTGCACCACCCACGCGCGACACCGAGATACCGGCGTTGATCGCAGGACGGATACCGGCGTTGAACAGGTCGGTTTCCAGGAAGATCTGACCGTCGGTAATCGAAATCACGTTGGTCGGAACGAAGGCGGAAACGTCGCCAGCCTGGGTTTCGATGATCGGCAGCGCGGTCAGCGAGCCGGTTTTGCCTTTGACGGCGCCACCAGTCAGCTTCTCTACCTCGTCCTCGTTGATGCGGGAAGCGCGTTCCAGCAGACGGGAGTGCAGGTAGAATACGTCGCCAGGATAGGCTTCGCGGCCCGGTGGACGACGCAGCAGCAGCGAGATCTGACGGTAGGCAACGGCCTGTTTCGACAGGTCATCGTATACGATCAGCGCATCTTCACCGATGTCGCGGAAGTATTCGCCCATTGCGCAACCGGAGTACGGGGCAATGAACTGCAGCGCAGCAGCTTCGGAAGCGGTCGCGGCAACCACGATGGTGTGGGCCAGCGCGCCGTGTTCTTCCAGTTTGCGAACCACGTTGGCGATCGACGATGCTTTCTGACCTACGGCTACGTAGATGCAGACAACGCCGGTGCCTTTCTGGTTAACGATCGCGTCCAGTGCGACAGCGGTCTTGCCTGTCTGACGGTCGCCAATGATCAGCTCACGCTGACCACGGCCAACCGGCACCATGGCGTCGATCGACTTCAGGCCGGTTTGCATAGGCTGCGAAACGGACTGACGGGCAATCACGCCCGGAGCAATCTTTTCGATCGGGGAGGATTTGGTCGCGTTGATCGGACCTTTACCGTCGATCGGCTGACCCAGCGCGTTTACCACGCGGCCAACCAGCTCAGGACCTACCGGCACTTCCAGAATGCGACCGGTACATTTAACTTCCTGACCTTCGGAGATGTGCTCGTACTCGCCCAGGATCACGGCACCAACGGAGTCACGCTCCAGGTTCATGGCCAGGCCAAAGGTGTTGCCCGAGAACTCGAGCATTTCACCCTGCATCACGTCTGCCAGGCCATGGATACGAACGATACCGTCGGTTACGGAGATCACGGTACCTTTGGTACGCGTCTCTACACCTTCGGACAGGTTCTGAATCTTCGCCTTGATCAGGTCACTGATTTCAGAGGGGTTCAACTGCATGATCTCTCCTAATTCTTGAGGCTTGCCGCCATTGCGTGCAGTTTGCCGCTCACAGACGCGTCAATCACGTCATCACCGATCAAAATGCGTACGCCGCCGATAAGCTCGGCAGCTTCGCGCACTTCAATTCGTACGGTCTTGCCATACTTCTTGGTAAGCGCGGCGATCAGATCGGTTTGCTGAGCTTCGGTCAGCGGGAAAGCCGATTCGACGACTGCGTCGACGACTCCCTCGGACTTGGCTCGGAGCTGTTCAAACTGGCCAGCAATTTCCGGTAACAATGTCAGACGGCGGTTTTCGATGAGGGTGACAACAAACTGCTTGATGTCATCACTGCCACGTTCACCCAACACGTCCAACAACAGCGCCTCAACCTCTTGCGCGGTATGTTTCGGGTTGGTGACCACCTGGGCCACGTCCGGGTTTGTCACCATGGCAGCCAGCCACGCGAGCGCTTCAGACCATTTGGCCTGCGACTGCTGCTCGGCGGCCAAGCTGTATACCGCTTCGGCATAGGGCCTTGCTACGGTAATAAGTTCTGCCATGAGTTGTTTAAAACTCCGCTTTGATGGAAGCTAACAGATCAGCGTGCTTGGCTGCATCGATCTCTTTGCGCAGGATCTTTTCCGCGCCGCTCACGGCCAGGGAGGCAACCTGCTCACGCAGCGACTCCTTGGCACGCAAAACTTCCTGATCGATTTGGGCCTTCGCGTCCGCCACCAGCTTTGCACCTTCGGTGCGAGCTGCGTCCTTGGCTTCATCCACGATCTGGTTGGCACGCTTTTCAGCGGCCAGGATCAGCTCGGTAGCTTGTTGTTTTGCCTGACGAAGTTCGTCAGCAACGCGCTTTTCGGCTGCTTCCAGATCCTGTTTGCCACGCTCTGCAGCGGCCAAGCCATCAGCAATACGCTTGGCACGCTCGTCCATCATGTTGGTAAGCGGAGGCCAAACAAACTTCATGGTGAACCATACCAGGATAGCGAACGTGATCGCCTGGCCTAGTAGTGTTGCATTGAATTCCACGCTTGTTTTCCTCCAGTGGGGTTACGACAACAACCGCTTGCGTTAAAAATTAAGCGCCAGCTTTAACAGCAGCGATAGCCGCAGTCAGGAACGGGTTGTTGAAGGTGTACAGCATGGCAACACCCACACCGATCATGGAGATCGCGTCAAGCAGACCGGCGATAATGAACAGTTTGGTTTGCAGAACAGGGATCAGCTCAGGTTGACGAGCGGACGATTCCAGAAACTTACCACCGAGGATGGCAAAACCCAGGGCAGTACCAATCGCGCCAAGACCAATGATCAGGGCTGCGGCCAGAGCGGTCATCGACTGGATCTGAGAAACGAGAGCTTCCATTTAAATCTCCTAAAGACTAAGTGCAAGGATGGTTTGAAAAAAGGTACTAAGAAAATCGTTAAATCAGTGCTTCTCGACCGCGAGGCTGAGATACACGATGGTCAGCATCATGAACACGAAGGCCTGCAGGGTGATCACCAGGATGTGGAAGATCGCCCATGGCGCGCCCAGAATCCACTGGAACGCCACTGGCAGCAGTGCAATCAGGATGAAGATCAGTTCGCCGGAATACATGTTACCGAACAAACGAAGTGCGAGAGAGATCGGCTTGGCGGCCAGTTCAACCAGCTGGAACGCGAAGTTGACCGGAGCCAGGATGATGGTCATCACCAGACCTTCGGCATGGAACGGCGCGGTGAACAGCTCCTTGGTCCAGCCACCCAGGCCCTTGGCGGCGATGGAGAAACCGATGATGCACAGCATCACCGACAGCGACATCGCGAAAGTGGCGTTCACGTCGGCGGACGGTACCACGCGCAGGTAAACGTGAGCCGGGTCGGCGCCGAAGAAGGTGTGACCGATCCACTGCGCCACCATCGGCAGCAGGTCAACCGGCAGCAAGTCCATGGTGTTCATCAGGAAAATCCAGCAGAAGATGGTCAGCGCCAGCGGGGCGATGACTTTGCTCTTGGCATGGAAAATCTCTTTTACCTGGGTGTCGACCATCTCGACGATGGTTTCGACGAACATCTGCAAGCGACCCGGGTTTTCCATCTTGGCGTTGCGTGCCACGGAGGCAAACACGGCCAGGAAAATGAAGCCGAGGATCAGCGATACCGAGAAGGTATCGAGGTGCAGGGTCCAGAAGCCGCCTTCGTGCGATGACTTCCAGAACGTCAGGTGATGCTGGATATATTCAGTTGCGTTGCTTGCCATTGCTTTGGTCTCAATTTTTGATCAGAAGCCCGAACCAGTACGCGGAAGTGGCAGCGATAAAGCCACCAAACAATCCCGGCACCAATAAATCCTTGAAAAACAAAAGCACACCACCAAATAGGAGCAGTGTCAGTATAAATTTTGCCGCGGCGGCGCGGTAATGGCTGCGCATGATGGCCGCCGGATCGCCACGCTGCACGGCACCGGTGATGCGGATGTACACCAGCGCCGGGATGATGGCGCACAGGCCACCCAACAACACAGACATGGCGGCATTCAGCGGCGCTTCGGCAACCACCAAGCCAACCAGCATGGCAAGCAGCGTCAGTCTGAGCTGAATGCGGACTACGCGTTTGGCGTCTGGATTAATCATGTCTGAATCGTAAAAAATCGGACGATTATAGGCTTGACGTGACGAAAGCGTCAACTTTGCTTCGTTCCGCTGTTTATGGCCAAAAGCCGGCTCACAACTTTGATTTTGCTTGCAGTTTTTCCAGCAGCCGGTCAAGTTCATCCAGATTTGCATATTCGATGATCAGCTTGCCGTTGCCGCGCGCCGCATTGCGCAAACTGACGCTCATGCCCAGCTGTTCGGACAGCGTTTCCGCCAGCCGGCGCACGTCGGCATCCTGCCGTGCCGGCGCGGTTGGCTTGCGGCCAACCTTGCCATCCTGCTGTTGCGCTTTTTGCTCCACCTCGCGCACGGTAAGACCGTCGGCGGCAATCTGCTGCGCCAGGCTGATCTGTTCCAGCACCGGCAGCGGCAACAGTGCCCGGGCATGCCCCATTTCCAGGCGACCATCGTGCAGCATCTGCTGCACCGGCTCCGGCAACGCCAGCAGCCGCAGCAGGTTGCTGACCGCGCTGCGCGAACGGCCGACCGCCTCGGCGGCAGCCTCGTGGGTGAGGGCGAACTCGTCGATCAGCCGCTTCAGGCCACGTGCCTCCTCGATCGGGTCCAGCTCCTGACGCTGGATGTTCTCGATCAGCCCCATCGCCAGCGCCGCTTCGTCGGAAACACTGCGGATTACCGCCGGAATCTCGGCCAGACCGGCCTTGCGACTGGCACGCCAGCGGCGCTCACCGGCGATCAGCTCGTAGTCGCCGAGGCCGACCTCGCGCACCACCACCGGCTGGATCACGCCCTGGGCGCGAATCGAGGCCGCCAGCTCTTCCAGTGCGGTGTCGTCGATCTGGCTGCGCGGCTGGTATTTGCCGGGACGGATGCGTTCGATCGCCAGCGCGGTCAGGCGGTCGTCAACGGATTCGACAGTGGAGAGCAGCGCGTCAAGACCGCGGCCCAGTCCTTTGAGTTTGGCCATCTTTATTGTTCTGCTGTGGTTGTTTGCGGTTCGAGACGGGCAGTCAGCTCCGCCGCGAGGGCGATGTAAGCCTGGGCACCGCGGGCGTTGCGATCGTAGATCAGTGCCGGCAGGCCGTGACTGGGCGCCTCCGCCAGGCGGATGTTGCGCGGGATGACGGTATCGAACACCTTGTCGCCGAAGTGGCGCGCCAGCTGTTCCGACACCTGTTGCGACAGGTTGCTGCGGGCATCAAACATGGTGCGCAGCAGGCCCATGATCTCGATTTTCGGATTGACCGCCAGCCGCACCTTGCGCAGGGTGTTGACCAGGTCGGTCAGCCCTTCCAGCGCGTAGTATTCGCACACCATCGGGATCAGCACGCCCTGCGCCGCCACCAGCCCGTTCAGCGTCAGCAGGTTCAGCGACGGCGGGCTGTCGATCAGGATGTAGTCGTAGTTGGCCGCCACCTGTTCCAGCGCGTTCTTCAGCCGCGCCTCGCGCGCCAGCTCCTGCATCAGCTCGACCTCGGCCGCCGACAGGTCGCGGTTGGCCGGCAACACATCGTAACCGCCCTGCTTCGCCGGCTGCACCACCTCGGCCACCTCGTGCTCGGCCAGCAGCACGTGGTAGACCGAGCGCGACAACGCGCTCTTGTCGATGCCGCTGCCCATGGTGGCATTGCCCTGCGGGTCGAGATCGACGATCAGCACCCGACGCCCCTGCTCGGCCAGGCTGGCCGCCAGGTTGACCACGGTGGTGGTTTTGCCGACGCCGCCCTTCTGGTTGGCGACCGCGATGATGCGTGCCGTCATTTGGCGACGACGCGCACGAGGTGGCGCTCGGCATCAAGGCCGGGCACGGAGAGCGGCAGCACTTCGGACACCGCGAAGTCTTCCGGCAGCTGCGCGATTTCTTCGTACGGGTACACCCCCTTCATCGCCACGAACTGGCCGCCGTCGGCCAGCAGGTGCTTGGACAGCTTGACGAATTCGGCCAGCTCGGAGAAGGCACGGCTGGTGATGCGGTCGAACTTCTGCGCCGGCTGGTAGGCCTCGACGCGGTCGGTGATCACCTCCACGTTCGGCAGCTTCAGCTCAATCACCGCCTGGCGCAGGAAGGTGGTTTTCTTGTGGTTGGCATCCAGCACCATCACCTGCAGGTCCGGGCGCGCGATCGCTGCCGGGATGCCGGGCATGCCGCCACCGGAGCCGACGTCGAGCAGGCGCGTGCCGCCGGCCAGGTGCGGCACCAGCGTCAGGCTGTCGAGCAGGTGGTAGCTGACCATGCGCTCTTCCTCGCGGATGGCGGTCAGGTTGTAGGTCTGGTTCCATTTGGCCAGCAGGCCCAGATAGCCCTCCAGCAGAGTGATCTGCTCCGGCGTCAGCTCCAGGCCGATTGCGGCCAACCCTTGGGTAAGTTCTGCGTGGTGCGTCATGATGAAGTGGGCAATGATTGGAAACGAATAGCCCGATTGTAACGGGTATCAAAAACAAATGCGCCCCGAAGTCGGCACTCCGGAGCGCAGTGCAGCAATTTGGCGCTCAGGCGCCGTGACGGGCGTCACTGAAGCCGCGCTTGAGGTGCACCAGCAGCAGCGCGATCGCGGCCGGGGTGATGCCCTGGATGCGCGAGGCCTGGCCCAGCGTCTCCGGGCGATGCTGGTTGAGTTTCTGCGACACTTCCTTCGACAGCCCCTTCACCAGCGCGTAGTCGATGTCCAGCGGCAGCCTGACGTCGTCGAGCTGCTCGCGCTTGGCCACTTCCTCGTTCTGGCGGTCGATGTAGCCCTGGTACTTGACCTGGATCTCCACCTGCTCCGCCACCACCTCGTCCGCCACGCCCTCCCCCGCCTGCGACAGCGTCATCAGCTGGCGATAGTTGACGTTGGGGCGCTTCAGCAGGTCGTGCAGACTGTACTCGCGCGCCAGCTTCTGCCCGAACATCGCCTCGTCCTCGCCCGGCTGCAGCTTGCCCGGGTGCACGTAGTGCGTGGCCAGGCGCTGCTTTTCCGCCTCGACCGCGTCGCGCTTGTGGCAGAACGCGTCCCACTGCGCGTCACCGACCAGGCCCAGCTTGCGGCCAACCTCGGTGAGACGCAGGTCGGCGTTGTCTTCGCGCAGCTGCAGGCGGAACTCGGCGCGGCTGGTGAACATGCGGTACGGCTCGGACACGCCCATGGTGGACAGATCATCCACCAGTACGCCGAGATAGGCCTCGTCGCGGCGCGGGCACCAGCCGGCCTGTTCGCGGGCGAAGAGGCCGGCGTTGAGACCGGCCAGCAGGCCCTGCGCCGCCGCTTCTTCATAGCCGGTGGTGCCGTTGATCTGGCCGGCGAAGAACAGACCGTGGATGGCCTTGGTTTCCAGCGTCGACTTCAGCCCGCGCGGGTCGAAGTAGTCGTACTCGATCGCGTAGCCGGGGCGCAGGATGTGCGCGTTTTCCAGGCCGGGAATGGAGCGTACCGCCGCCAGCTGGATGTCGAACGGCAGGCTGGTGGAAATCCCGTTCGGATAGTATTCGTGCGTGGTCAGGCCTTCCGGCTCCAGGAAGATCTGGTGGCTGTCCTTGTCGGCGAAGCGGTTGATCTTGTCCTCGATCGACGGGCAGTAGCGCGGGCCGACACCTTCGATCACGCCGGTGAACATCGGGCTGCGCTCGAAACCGCTGCGGATGATGTCGTGGGTGCGCTCGTTGGTGTGGGTGATCCAGCACGGCAGCTGCTGCGGGTGCATCGCGCGGCTGCCGCGATAGGAGAATACCGGCTCCGGGGTGTCGCCCGGCTGCGCTTCCATCACGCTGAAATCGATGCTGCGGCCGTCGATGCGCGGCGGGGTCCCGGTCTTCAGGCGGCCGACCGGCAGACTCAGCTCGCGCAGGCGCTCACCCAGCGTCGACGCCGCAGCATCGCCGGCGCGGCCGCCGCTGTAGTTTTCCAGCCCGACGTGGATCTTGCCGGAAAGGAAGGTGCCGGCGGTGAGTACCACGCTCTTGCCGCGGAAGGTGATACCGATGGCGGTGATGGCGCCGGCGACACGGTCGCCCTCGATCAAGAGGTCGTCCACCGGCTGCTGGAACAGGGTCAGGTTGGGCTGGTTTTCCAGCATCTCGCGGATCGCCGCTTTATATAACACGCGGTCGGCCTGGGCGCGGGTGGCGCGTACCGCCGGGCCCTTGGAGGCGTTGAGGGTGCGGAACTGGATGCCGCCGATGTCGGTGGCCAGCGCCATCGCGCCGCCGAGCGCGTCCACTTCTTTTACCAGATGACCCTTGCCGATGCCGCCGATCGACGGGTTGCACGACATCTGCCCCAGCGTCTCGATATTGTGGGTCAGCAGCAAGGTGTTGCAGCCCATGCGCGCGGCCGCCAGCGCGGCTTCGGTACCGGCATGGCCGCCGCCCACCACGATCACGTCAAAGGTCGTCGGATAAATCATGAAATGCCCGCCTGCTAAATAAGACCGTGAGCCGTTGCCGCCGTGCCGCCACCGTATCAAGGTTGGCCGCAACCGGCAGCACCTGCCCGGCTATGGAAAGAACCGGACATTGTAACCGAAATCCGCCACCGCGGCTAAGCCGTTGATTTTCATCACCCTGACTGTCATCAGGGTTTCATCGCCCGGTCACCCACCGTTCATGGTCTGGACACGGCGCTGTCAGAATCGCCGTTTAGCATGCAGCCATCGACCCCGCACAGGAATGCAGCATGCAATTGAGCGAACAACTGGCGGTCAGCACCGCCCCCCGGCTGAGCGTGCGACTGGCGCGCAGCGACAAGGACATCCGCCGCGCACAGAAGCTCCGCTACCAGGTGTTTGCCACCGAGATGGGCGCGCAGCTGGCCTCCGCCGCCGAAGGCATCGACCGCGACGACTACGACGCCCACTGCGATCACCTGCTGGTGGAGGACAACACCAGCGGCAAGGTGGTCGGCACCTACCGCATGCTGCCGCCGCACAGGGCGCGGCAGCTGCCGCAACTGTATTCCGAGCACGAATTTGAGCTGTCGCGGCTGGCCGGCATCCGCGACCACGTGATCGAGGTCGGCCGCTCCTGCGTGCACAAGGACTATCGCCGCGGCGCGGTGATCGCCATGCTGTGGGCCGGACTCGCCGACTATGTGCGGCAGCAGGGCGGCCAGTACCTGGCCGGCTGCGCCAGCGTCAGCCTCGCCGACGGTGGCCACCAGGCGGTCAGCCTCTACCGCCAGCTGGAGGGCAAGCATCTGGCGCCGGTGGAGTGGCGGGTGACGCCGCACCTGGCCCTGCCGCTGCACCGGGTGCAGGACGACGCAGCGCCGGCGCCGCTGCCGCCGCTGATCAAGGGCTACCTGCGTGCCGGCGCCTGGGTGTGCGGCGAGCCGGCGTGGGATCCGGATTTCAACTGTGCCGATTTCTTCATGCTGCTGCCAATGAACCGCCTCGACCTGCGCCACCAGAAGCACTTCGCCGCCGGCTGAGGCGTGGTGCAAGGTTGGCCGCAGGCACCGCCTTGCGGCCAACCTTGACCGCGCTGTTACAATCGCGGGATGGAATATTCGGTCACCCCCGTCGGCATCATCCGCTCGCCGTACCAGGAAAAGTTCGGCATCCCGCGCCAGCCGGCGCTGGCCCCGTCCGCCCCGGTCACGCTGGAATTGCTGCCGCCCTACAACCAGCCCGACTGCGTGCGCGGACTGGAAGACTTCTCCCACGTGTGGCTGACCTTCGTGTTCCACGACACGCTGGCGCGCGGCTGGCAGCCGCTGGTACGGCCGCCACGGCTGGGCGGCAACAGCAAGGTCGGCGTGTTTGCCAGCCGCGCCACGCACCGCCCCAACGGCCTCGGGCTGTCACTGGTGGCATTGCAGGGCATCGACACCGGCCACGGCGTCACGCTGCAGCTGAGCGGCGCCGACCTGCTCGACGGCACGCCGGTGCTGGACATCAAGCCCTACATCCCGTTCGTGGAGGCCAAGCCCGACGCCCGCGGCGGCTTCGTCGACGGCCCGCCGCCGCAGCTGGCGGTGTGCTGGAGCGAGACCGCGCGCGCGCAGCTGCAAGCCTGGCCGCAGGCCCCGGTGTGGCTGCCGCAGCTGATCGAGGAAGTGCTGGCGCAGGACCCGCGCCCGGCCTACCAGGACGATCCGCAGCGGCGCTACGGCATGCGGCTGGCGGACTGCAACATCGCCTTCAGCATCGCCGACGGACAGGTGACGGTGCTTGAAATAACGCCACTGGCCCCGAACTAATCACTTCGACCCTTTGTCGAACTGTGTCCGGCGCTACACGCAAGAACTTATAAGTGCCGCTTACATTGGAGATTGACACCATGACATCCCGAGCGAAGACCGCCCTTCTGGCCCTCTCCCTCATCAGCATCCTTGCTGCCCCGCTTGCCGAAGCCGCACGGCTTGGCAAGGGCCGCAGCGCCGGCATGCAGCGCTCGACCCCGACACAAAGCTACCAGCAGCCTAGCGCCGCACCGGCCCAGCCTGCCGCGCCGATGGCGCCAGCCGCAGCCGGCCAGCAAAAAGGCTCCGGCATCGGTGGCATGCTGGCCGCCGGCGCCGTCGGCGCCGCTGCCGGCTACATGCTGAGCTCCGCCTTTGGCGGCGATGGCGACTTCCCGTGGCTGGGCATCCTCGCCGGCGGCCTCGGCGGCCTCGCGCTGTTGTCCTTCCTGCGCAACCGCGCCGCCCGTCAGCGCCAGCAGGCGCCGCGTCCGATGTCGGTACCGCACGCCAGCCGCTTCGAACCGGCCGCCGCCGGCCCCAACGGTGCCATTCCGCCGATCGGCTCCGGCATGCAGCCACAAGGCGGCAGCGGACTGACGCCGCCACCGGCCAGCCTGCAGCGCCTGCCGGACGGCACCGAGATCCCGCACTTCCTGCGCCAGGCCAAGGCCACCTTCCTGCACCTGCAGAACCTGAACTCGGCGGAAAGCCTGGAAGAAGTGCGCAAGTACATGACGCCGGAGCTGTTCAACGCGCTGCGTGACGACATCAGCAGCAACACCGAAGCGGCCGACTTCCCGCAGCTGGACTGCAGCGTGATCGAAGCCGTCAACGAAGGCGGCCGCATGATCGCCAGCGTCCGCTTCAGCGGCACCGTCAGCGAAAGCGTCGGCACCGCACCGGTAGCGTTCAGCGAGGTGTGGCACTACGTGAAGGACGACAGCAACAGCGCCAAGTGGCTGATCGCCGGCATCCAGCAGGCCTGACCCGGCAACACCGCACCATGGCAATACACAACGCCGCCCAATCGGGCGGCGTTTTTCATGGGGTGCCGGTGAAAACCTGGCCGCGGGCATGCGGCCAACCTTGTTGCGTTCCCAGCTTAAGGATGCGGCGGTCAGCCATCAGCGGACCGACATGGCTGATCGCTGGCATCCAGCAGGCCTGATCCGGCAGCGCCGCACCATGGCAAGGCACAACGCCGCCCAGTGGGCGGCGTTGTGCCTGGGATACCAGTGAAAATCCGGTCGCCGGACGTTGCGGCCAACCTTGCCGCATCCCTGCCGACAGGCGCAGCGCTGCGGCCGCGACAGTCAGCCGTCAGCGGACCGCCGGACCGGTAACACCGTCAAAGCCCAGTTCGAACAGCATCTGCTGCTCCTGCTCCTGCTTCACCCCTTCGGCGATCACGCCGAGGCCGATATTGTGCGCGATATTGCACACCCCCTTCAGGAACACCTGGTTGCCGGCGTGCTGCTGGATGTCCTGCACGAAGCTGCCGTCGACCTTCAGATAGTCGATACCCAGGTCGTGCAGCTGCCCGATCAGGCTGAACTGGCGGCCAAAGTGCTCGATGCCCAGCTTGCACGGCAGCTCGGCCAGCGCCAGGCACAGCGCACGGAACGCGTCGAAGCGCGGCAGGATACCGGCCTCCGGCATTTCCAGCCACAGCCGCGCGGCACTGTGGCCGTGCTCGCGGATCTGCGCCACCAGCTGGCGCAGGAAGTGCTCGCTGGCCAACGATTCCGCCGCTAGGTTGACGGCGATGCCGGGACAGTCCGGCTCTGCCGCCAGCTGCCGCAGCGCCATCGCCACCGCCGCCAGATCCAGCCCCGCCACGCGCCGGGTACGGATCGCCATCGGCATGAACTGGCCGGCCGGCAGCCACGCCTCGCCTTGGCGCAGGCGCAGCGGCGCTTCCTCGTGCAGCAGCGCGCCCTGACGGTCACGCACCGCGAAGCGCACCAGGCGCAAGCCGTCGCCCTGCAGCGCCTGATCGAGAATGCCGCCCCACACTTCCGCGGTCGGCGCCGGCGGCTTGTCGACGTTGCTGCCGGCCATCTCGATGCGCACGCCGGCGGCAAACTCGGACTGTGCCAGCGCCTGATCGAGCCGCGACATGATGTCGCGCACGGTGTCGCCGTCGCGCAGGTCGGTTGCCGCCATCGCCAACGCGACCGGCTGCGCGGCAAAGCTGCTCAGCAGCGCGTGCAGCTCGTCGTGCAGCTGCTGCAGGCTGGCGGCCTCGGCCTGGCTCGCCGGCAACAGCAGCGCGAAATCGGCGCCGTTGAGGCGCGCCGCCTGGCTGTCGACACCGAAACGCTGCGTGTCGCGCAGCACGGCGCCGAACTGGCCCAGCATTTCATCGGTCAGCGGCCGGCCCAGCTTGCTGTTGATGTCGGCCAGCGCCTCGATGCGCATCAGCAGCAGCACGCTGCTCTCGTCTTCGCGCTCCTGCAGGTCGGCGCCGAGACGGCCCATGAAGAACTGGCGGTTGGCCAGCCCGGTGACGCTGTCGAAGTTGACCTGGCGGCGCAGCACTTCCAGCCGCGCGGCCTCCTCTTCGAACATCATCTTGACGCGGGTCACCATCGCATTCATCGCCTGGGCCAGCCGCCCCATTTCCGGGCCCGGCGGCTCGGGAATGGTGATGAAGCGGCGCTGGGTAATCGCCTTGGCCTGATTGACCACGCCCAGCAGCTGCTTGCGGATGGTATTGACGCCGAAGGAGCCGATGGCGCCCACCACCAGCCCGGCGATCAGCACCCAGAACGACACCTGCAGCGCGCCTTCCCACAGCGAGGCGTAAGCGTAACCTGCCTCGCTCTCCACCTCGATGGTGCCGGCCTGCATCCAGCCGCTGCTGACCATCGCCCGCGCCGGCGTCGGCGCCAGGGTGAAGATATTGCGGAACCACGCCGGCGCGCTGCCGGACTGGTAGGCGTTGACGCGCTGTACCCGCGGCTTGCCGTCGGCGCCGACCCAGGAGATACGGCGGAAGTGGCCCTGGTCGAAGGCGGCGTTGATCAGCGTCTCGCCCATCGCCGGGTCGGCCTGGTTCTGGGTGATCAACAGCGCCAGCGAGTTGGCCGCATCGGCACTCTGCGCCGCCAGCTGCTGCTGCAGATAGTTGCGGGCATTGAACAGGTTGGCGGTCAGGCTGCCCGCCGCCGCCAGCACCACCGCCGCCACGACCAGAAACCAGAGCTGTTGAATCAGGGAAACGCGTTTCATCGGTGCCGCTTTCAGTTAATAAAGCCTTCGGCCTTCATTTTGTCGATCAACTGTCGCCAGCGGGTCAGCCGGTCGACACTGGAATTGGGGGCCGCGCCAGCGCCGACCCAGATGCCGTCGGCGTTGAAGCTGAACACCGGCTGCAAGTCGCTGCGCTGCGAGGCCGGCTTGATGCTGGAAATCAGGTTGTCCAGCACCAGCGGCTCGGCGGTCGGCTCGGCATAGTATGCCAGCACCATGTGTGCCTGGGTGATGGTGCTGGCCGGGCCGCCGATGCGGGCACGGACATAGATCATGCGCAGTTTCTGCGGCGCCACGCCCAGCTCGCGCAGGGTGAAGTACTTGGCCAGCGCAAAGTCCTCGCAGTCGCCGGCGCCCTTGGCCATGCTTTCCAGCGGCGTCGCCCAGTAGTCCGCCTGCCGCCACAAATCCGGATCTTCAACGTATCTCAATTTCTGATTAAAGAACTGATTTACATTCTGCACGCGGTTGATTTCATTGCTATCGCGACGCAGTTGCAACAACAGTTGCTGCCAGTCGCGGTAAACGCGCAGCGCCTGCACGCCGTACAGCTGCTGCACCCGCTCTGCACTCAGCTCCGCCAGCACCAGCCCGGCCAGCGCCAGCAGCAAAGGCACGGCCAGCAAGGCTCTCCCCCAACACCGGGACAGCGTCGCCGCGCAGACTGCGATCTTGTGAATGAAGCTGTTGCCAAGCATGCGGGCCGTGACCTGTGTGGAAATCCGCCTATCTATATTGTCAACGGTGAACTATCTTTCCCTTGACACTGCTTAAATCAATTCCGACAATACATTGTATTAAGTCGATGTTTACTTACTTGCAACTGTCCGATTAATAATTACTGGCATGTCGAGGCTATCATGAACTTCCGCCGCAAACACCTCTACGGTTGTACCCTGGCCGCATTATTGACCATGGTTATCCCTTCCGCATCCTTTGCGCTCGAATTGAAGGACGCCATCACGCAAACGGTGCAGAACAACGCGGAAGTGGGCATGAAGTGGTACAACTTCCGCGCCACCGCGGAAGAGAAGGGTGTCGCCAGCGCCGGCTTCTTCCCGACCGTCGACCTCAGCTACAACACCGGTCGCGAGCGCCTGCGCGAGCCGCAGACCGACGGTTCCGTCAACAGCCGTTCGTTCAACCGTCATGGCTACACCGCCACGCTGAACCAGAACCTGTTCCAGGGCTTCATGACCGTGAACCAGGTCAAGCAGCTGGACTATACCAGCCGCGCCCGCTATTTCGAGTACCTGGCCGCCGCTGAACAGCAGAGCTTGGAAGCGTCGCGTACCTTCATCGACGTGGTGCGCTACAGCAAGCTGGTCGAGATCGCCGAAGACAACTACGCCATCCACAAGGGCATCTACGAACAGATCCTGCAGCGCGTGACGCAAGGCGTTGGCCGCCGCGTGGACCTGGAGCAGATCAACGGCCGTCTCGGCCTGGCCGAATCCAACCTGATCAACGAGATCTCCAACCTGCACGATGTCTCGGCGCGTTACGCCCGCATCGTTGGTGAAGCCCCCCCGGCCGAGCTGAAACTGCCGATGCTGGACTTGGGCCTGGTGCCCGCCGCTGACCAGGTAATGCCGCTGGCGGACAAGCACAACCCGACGCTGCTGGCTGCCCGTTCCTTCTACCGTGCGGCCGAAGCCGATGTCCGCGTCCGTCGCGGCGCCTTCTCGCCGACGCTGGACCTGCGCGCCACCAAGGACGTCACCAACAACGAAGACGGCATCAAGGGCCGCAACTCGCAGCAGGCGGTGGAACTGGTGCTGAACATGAACCTGTTCCGTGGCGGCGCCGACCGTGCCCGCCTGGCCTCCTCCGCCGAACGCCAGAGCGAAGCCGAGGCACTGGGCATCAAGGCCTGCCGCGACATGCGCCAGCAGGTCAGCATCGCCTACAACGACGTGTCGAAGTTGACCAGCCAGCTCGACTCGCTGCGCCAGCACCAGCTGTCCACCGAAAAGGCGCGCGACGCCTATCGCCGCCAGTTCGACATCGGCCAGCGTACCCTGCTTGACCTGCTGGACAGCGAAAACGAACTGTTCGACGCCCGCCGCGAGCTGATCAACGCCGAGCTGAACCAGCAACTGGCGATCTACCGCGTGCTGGGTGAATCCGGCCGCCTGCTGGAAGTCATGCAGATCAAGCCGCAGGACAGCTCGCTGGCCAGCGTCGACGACCTGACCGTGCCGGCCTGCCCGACCGACTACGCTCCGGCATCGCCGCTGGACAAGAGCAAGATCGCCGCCAAGTCCTTCACCGACGATACCATCGTCGCCAAGACCACCCCGTCGGCCATCGAGCGCAATGTCTCGGTGAACGTGCAGGTACAGTTTGATCTGGATTCGGCGCGCATCCGTCCGGAAAGCTACCCGACCCTGGACCAGCTGGCCAGCACCCTGCTGATGCCGGAACTGGGTAGCAAGCGCTTCGTGGTGGAAGGCCATACCGACACCACCGGTGGCGCCAGCCACAACCTGCCACTGTCGCAGCGTCGTGCCGCCGCGGTACGCGACTACCTGATCACCAAGGGCGTGCCGGCAGACCGTCTGGACAGCGTCGGCTACGGCAGCAGCAAGCTGCTGCCGAACCTGGCACCGACCGATCCTAGCCACCGTCGCGTGGTGGTGACCTTCCAGGAACAGGCGCCGATGGGTGCGGTGAAACCGAAAGCGGCCGTGAAACGTCGCGTCGCCAAGCCGAAGCCATAAAGTAGTACTGCCCAACGCCAAGTGGCCGGTTAATCCGGCCACTTTTTTTACGTCCGCCGCGCGGGCAACCGGCGCTGGCGTTACGGTGCTTGCATGGCCGGGAACACTCGCGCCGCGTTTGCCGCCGTCGCGGCGGCGATGTCGGCCAGCGGCACACCGCGCAGTGCCGCCAGCACTGCGGCAATCCTGGGCAGGTTGTCCGGCGTATTCGGCACCGCCGGTGCCCACTCCGGCGGAATGTCCGGACCGTCGGTCTCCAGCACGATCGCCGACAGCGGCAGCGTTGCGGCCAACCTGCGAATGCGTTGCGAACCCTGATAGGTCATCGCACCGCCAAAACCGAGGCAGAAGCCCAGCTCGATAAAGGCATTCGCCTGCTGCACGCTGCCGTTGAACGCGTGCACCACGCCGCCACGAACCTTGTGCTGACGCAGGTATTTGAGGATGCGGTCATGCGAGCGACGCGCGTGCAGGATCACCGGCAGCTCAAAGCGGCGCGCCAGCTTCAGTTGCGCCTGCAGCCAGTATTCCTGCTGCTGCGCATCCAGCCCCGGCACAAAGAAATCCAGCCCGCACTCACCGACCGCCACCGGACGCTGCCGCTCCAGATAGTCGGCCAGCAGCGCCAGGTGCTCGTCCCGATGCCGTGCCAGGTACAGCGGGTGCAGGCCGAAGGCGACATCGACGCCGAACTGCGCCCGCATCGCCAGCACCTCGTCAAAGGTATCCGCCATCACCGCCGGCACGATGGCATGACTGACACCACCAGCGCGCGCCTGTTGCCACAGCTGCGCACGGTTGGCCGCAAACTCCGCCGCATCCAGATGCAAATGGGTATCGACAAGTGACATGGACAATCCTGTTGCGGATGAATTAAGCAGGCCGCGGCTGATAACGTGTCCCGGCAGGCCGCTTGGCCGTATCGGCACGGACCCGCTGACCGCTCAGCGTGTGGCCACCCTGCGCTGTGTTATAGCCGAAGCACACCCAGCTGCCGCGATCCGTAACGCCGGAGCATCGAGATGGCCTCGTCCCGTGGCATTCGCTGTTTCGTGTCGCCGCCATGTGAAGGAAAACGGCAAGCGCAACTGCGCGGTGGCGACCCAGCGCAAGCGGCCGGGAACCGCTGGCGGCGGCAAGCGGACAACAAAAAACCCGCAGAGCCTTGTGCTGTGCGGGTTTGATGCGGTACTTCAGATTTTTTCGTGGTGCCCGGGGCCGGACTCGAACCGGCACACCTTGCGGCGGGGGATTTTGAGTCCCCTGCGTCTACCAATTTCGCCACCCGGGCGAAAAAATCCAAGACGCGCATTGTATAAGCGGTGTTACGCCTTGTAAAGCTCAGTCCGCCACTTTCAGCTGCAGCGCGCGCTCGTACAGCTGCTTCTTGTTGAGGTCGTAATGCGTCGCCACAATCGCCGCCGCCTGCTTGGTCGGCAGCACCGCCGCCAGCTCGGCAAGCAGCGCCAGCGCCGGTGCAGGCAGGCTGTCCGCCGTCTGTGCCACCGGCGCGGCGGCGTCGATGATCAGCACGCACTCGCCGCGCTGCTGGTTGCTGTCGCTGCGGATGCGCTCGACCAGTTCCGCCGCCGGCAGGCGCAGGAAGGTCTCGAAGGTCTTGGTCAGCTCGCGCGCCAGGATCAGCGGCCGTTCCGCACCGAGGGTGGCGGCAACGTCTTCCACGCACTCCAGGATGCGGTGCGGCGCCTCGTAGCAGACCACCGCGTAGTCGGCGTCCTGCCATTGCTGCAGCGTCTTGCAACGTTGGCCGCGCTTGGGCGGCAGGAAGCCGTGAAACAGGAAGCGCGCGGTATCCAGCCCGCTGGCGGACAAGGCGGCGATCACCGCCGAGGCGCCGGCCACCGGCACCACGCGCAGGCCGGCGGCCCACACCGCCTGCGCCAGACGGGCACCGGGGTCGGAAATGCCCGGCGTGCCGGCGTCCGATACCTGCACCACGATTTTGCCTTCCTGCAGCCAGCGGATCACGCTGGCCGCCATTTCGCGCTCGTTGTGTTCGCGCAGACTGACCAGTTTCTTGCTGATGCCGTAGGCGGCCAGCAGGCTGCCGGTGACGCGGGTATCTTCCGCCAAAACGATGTCCGCGGCGTGGAACCCGGCAATGGCGCGCAGTGTCACATCAGCCAGATTCCCAATCGGCGTGGCCAGCACATATAATGACCCGTTGACAAACGTTTCCTGGGCAGAATTCATCAAGTGATCAAGCATTGTCTGCACGTTTTGGCTCCCTGGTTATCCGGCACAGCCGTTTTAATGGCGGCAAGTGTAGCCGCTGCACAGTCGCCGGGCTATATCCTTCAGCAAAATCAGCAAACGCTCCGGAACATCGGCGCCAGCGCTGCCTCCGCGCCGCTGGCCAGCCCTGCCGTCGCGGCACCCGCCACGCCTGCCGCCAAGCTCAGCGACAACAAACCACGCCTGCATCTGGGGCTGCTGCTGCCGGTGGAGGCACCGCAGCTGGGTGATGCTGCCCAGGTGGTGAAGGCCGGTTTCGATGCCGCCGCGCAGCAGGACAGCAACGTCCAGCTCAGCTTCGTCGCGCTGGCCAGCGAGAACGACGCGGTGAAGGGCTACCAGCAGCTGCTGGCCGCCGGCGCCAACGTGATCGTCGGACCGCTGACCCGCGAGGGTGCGGCCAACGTGGCGGCGCAAGCCAGCGTGCCGACGCTGGTGCTGAATACGCTGAGCAAGGCACCGGCCGGCGGCAAGGTATGGAGCCTGTCGCTGGCGGTCGAGAGCGAGGCGCGCCAGATCGCGCGCATGATGCGCGACGACGGCCGCAAGGCACCGCTGGTGCTGTTCAATAACGATGCGCTGTCTACGCGCCTGCGCGCCGCCTTCAGCGAGAGCTGGACGCAGCGCCATCCGAGCGCGCCGCTGGAACTGAACATGACGCAGCCGGACGGCGCGCAGCTGAGCACGCTGCTGGCCGGTGCCGACAGCGTGTTCCTGGCACTGGACGACAAGGAGGCCGAGGCCAGCCGCGCGCTACTGCCGGCCGAGCTGGCCGCCTACGCCACCTCACTGATCAATACCCGGCAAGCGGCGCCGGCACTGGACGGCGTGCGCTTCGTCGACATGCCGTGGTTCCTGATGCCCAATCACCCGGACGCCGCCGGCATCGCCCGGCCGGCCACGCCGCTGACCAAGGCCACCGAGCGCCTGTATGCGCTGGGAGTGGATGCCTTCCGCCTCGGCAAGGCGCTGGGGCAGAGCCGCAATCCGGCCAGCATCCGCCTGCGCGGCGTCACCGGCGACCTGCAACTGGGCAAGGACTGGGTAATCCAGCGCGAGCTGCCGACCGCCATTCGCGGCGAGTCGCAATGAGCAAGGCCAGTGGCGACCACTACGAAGCGCTGGCCTGCCGTTTCCTGCAGCAGCAGGGGCTGACGCTGGTGGAACGCAACTGGCACTGCCGGCAGGGCGAACTGGATCTGGTGATGCGCGACGGCGCCTACTGGGTGTTCGTCGAAGTACGCGCCCGGCAATCGGCCCACTTCGGCGGCGCCGCCGCCAGCATCGGCAGCGCCAAGCAGCACAAGCTGCACACTGCGGCCAACCTTTACCTCAGCAGCAAACGCATTGATGCCCCCTGCCGTTTCGACGCCGTGCTGTTCGATGGCGGCGAACAAGCGCAGTGGCTGAAGAACATTTTCGCTTAAGCGCCACCGACCAAAGGAATCACATGGATTTGATCGAACGTGTCAGCGGACACTTCCTTGAAAGCATCGCCATCAAGCAGCAGGTGATGGACGAGCTGTCGCCGGCCGTGGCGCTGGCCGCCGAGCGCATGGTCAGCAGCCTGATGAACGAGGGCAAGATCCTCGCCTGCGGCAACGGCGGTTCCGCCGCCGACGCGCAGCATTTTGCCGCGGAAATGATCGGCCGCTTCGAGAAGGAACGCCCGGGGCTGGCGGCGATGTCGCTGGCCACCGACAGTTCGATCCTCAGCGCCATCGGCAACGACTACGATTTCGACATGATCTTTTCCAAGCAGGTGCGGGCACTGGGCCACCACAACGACCTGCTGCTGGCGATCTCCACCTCCGGCAACTCCGCCAACGTCATCGAGGCAATCTATGCCGCGCACGAACGCGGCATGGGCGTGATTGCCCTCACCGGCAAGGACGGGGGCCAGATCGCGGAAATCCTGTCACCGGAAGACATCCACCTGAATGTGCCGAGCCTGCGCACCGCGCGCATTCAGGAAGTCCATATCTTGTTGATCCATGCACTGTGCGATGCCATCGATTGCATGTTGCTGGGAGGAGAATGATGAAAAACCGTTTGTTCGCACTGCTGCTGGCCAGCAGCGCCGCCGCCAGTCTCAGTGCCTGTTTCCCGCTGGTTGCCGGCGGCGTGGCCGCCGGTGCGCTGGTCGCCAGCGACCGCCGTACCAGCGGCGCCTATGTCGAGGACCAGGCCATCGAGCTGAAGTCGTTGCGCCAGAGCAGCGAGCGCTTTGCCGGCGCCCGCATCAGCATCACCAGCTACAACCGAGCAGTGCTGATCAGCGGCGAGGCGCTGAGCGAGGCGCAACGCCAGGAAATCGAGATGGTGGTGCGCGGCACGCCGAACGTGCAGCGCGTCTACAACCACCTGGTGGTAGCTCCGGTGGCAACGCTGGCACAGAAGAACAACGACCTGTGGATCACCACCAAGGTGCGCACCCGCCTGCTGGAAGGCAAGGGCTACCCGCCGCAGGCGATCAAGGTAGTGACTGACCGCGGCGTGGTCTACCTGCTCGGTCTGGTCACCGCCAGCGAAGGCGCCGCCGCCGCCGATGTCGCCAGCCGTACCAGCGGCGTGCAGCAGGTGGTCACACTGTTCGAGACGCTGGCCGAGACACCGGCAGCCAGCATCCAGCCCGGCAACTAAACAGCACCACGGCAATGAAAAAGGCGACTCGCGAGTCGCCTTTTTGCTGGGTACCGGCAACGGCTACAGGCTGCGCCCCACCCCCGGCATCAGCACGTCGCTGCACAGCACGTGTTGCACCTCGTCGATCTCGATCGCCATCGACAGCGTGACGCAGATGCGGGTATCGGTCATCGACAGGTAGGGCTCGCTCATGTACAGCACGCCGGGCTGGTCGATGGCGTGCTGGAAATAGGCGCGCCGCGACCACACCGCGCCGGTGGTGTCCTCCAGCGGGGAGAAGCGCAGGCTGTCGCCGATGTTGTTGCGTCCGGAATTGAGGTTGCGCCCCTGCTGGCGGCCCTCCTGATCCAGCAGGAAGCAGCGGATCACGTCCGGCAACTGCAACATCGGTTTTGCCGCCACCTCGAATTCGCTGCCCTGCATCAGCGCGATCGCCGTCTGCACAAAAGCCTGCCGCGACAGTTCCATCTGGCGGCGATTGAGTTTGCGACGCAGCAGTTCGCGGTTCATCAGCTCGTCCCACTTGGCATCGAGCCGCGGCGTGATCAGCTGGTCGCTGTCCGGCACCGCCGCAGGGCGTGCCACGTAGTAGCCCTGCACCAAGTCACAGCCGGAATCCAGCGCCACCACCACGTCGGAGTCGCTTTCCACGCCCTCCACCACCACCAGCGCACCAATTTCGTGCATCAGCCGCACCAGACGCGACAACAGGGTGCGCGTGCGCTGCTGGGTCACCGCGCTGCGCAGCAGGTGGCGGTCAAACTTGACGAAATCCGGCTCCAGGCTGCACACCCGGTCGATATTGGAGTGGCCGACACCGAAATCGTCGATGGCCAGCAGGCAGCCCTGCTCCCGCAACAGCGCCACGCCCTCCAGCAGGCGCGCATCCAGTTCGATCGCCTGCTCCAGCACCTCCAGCACCACCGACTGCGGCGCGATGCCAGACTCGGCGATGATGATACCCAGTTGCGTCGCATAGTCCGGATCGGACAGCGTCATGGCATCGACATTGAGGAACAGCCAGCGCTGGGCATGGCCGGCGGCGGCAAAACGCTGGCAGTGCGCGGCGCACACCGCCAGATCCATCGCCACCCGCTCGTCGCGGCGGATATAACGCTGGTACACCTCCAGCGGCGACAGCGAGACCTCGTTCTCCGACGCCCGCAGCAGCGCCTCCATGCCGACCGTGCGCCGGTGCGCCAGGCTATAGATGGGCTGAAAGTGGGAGTTCAGTACCAGGGAATCCCGCATCGGTATGTTATTCACAGCAACGCTCCGGCAAAAGTTGTACGCAGACTAGCAATTGCTGTTCCAGTTTAAGTGAGGTTGGCCGCAAGCCCAACCTCGGATAACAAAAAAGACCGGCAACGGCCTGATAGCAGCCAGTGAATGCTGACTGCTATCAAGCCGTTGCCGGCCTTTTGTTCCCCTTTTCCCCTTGCCTCAATCCGTTTTCAGGTTGGAATTGTTTTTCAGCATGTCGATGATCTGCTGATCGGTCGCCCCTACCCCGGCCAGGGAGTCCAGTGCCACGCCGGTCAGCACAATCTGCTGATCGGTGGCCGTGCCATAGTTGCTGCCATTGAATTCGCCGCTGTAGCTGATCTGGACCAACGTGTTGCTGCCGTCTGCACTGAAGTGCAGGTATTGCTGCAGATTACTGCTGTTTTCTCCTTGCAGCAGGTCGCGCAGATCAAGGGAGTCGCCTTCACTGGTTTTGAAGTCGTTCACGCTGACGATATCGGTAGCCGCACCACCACCCAGCCCCTGATCGCCCAGGCTCCACTTGAAGGTGTCGCTGCCCGCGCCGCCAATCAACGTGTCATTGCCGAAACCGCCATACAGCACATCGTTGCCATCACCGCCGTACAGGGTGTCATTGCCCAGCCCGCCCATCAGCACGTCGTTACCGGCACCGCCATACAGGGTATCGCTGCCGGCACGACCATCGATGAAATCGTCGCCGTCACCGCCAGTAAGGGTATCGTTACCGACCGTGCCGTAGATCATGTCGTTGCCGCCCTGCGCATCCAGCGTCTGCCCGGCTACGGTTATCGGGCCGCTGACCGCAAACTCACCACCATCGGTGTCGCTGCTCAGCCAGTCACGGTCGGCACCATTGCCCGCCGTGGCGCTGTCAAAGTCGGTGGCATAGTCACCCTGATAGTTGTTATGCGGCCTCACGTACTCGTCCGAGTTGATGATGTGTACGTTGCTACTACTGGAGAGGTCATCACCAAGCAACTGGAGCTTGAACTGGTCATTCTGGTCCATCACCACATCGGTATCACCGGCGGTCAGGTAGAAGCGGAACAGGGTGTCGCCATTGGCGGTGTACAACTTTTCCCAGTAGCCGGTGGTGCCGGTTGGCAAGGACAATGCCAGCAGGGTAAGCCCGACAGCACTGATATCGTCGACCCAGATGTCCCAGTGGATGGTGCGGCCGGCAAACAAGGTGATGTCACCGTCCTTGGCTTTAATATCGAACGACTGATGCTGGGAGCTGTAGTTCATTAGCCAGGCACCGTCATCACCGTAGAGCACCGGCGGCGGGTAGTCGTCATCCACGATGGTCGCGGTGGCGCTGTCCTGGTAAGTGCTGCCGTTGCTGCTCAGCGTGGCGCCGAGGGTGAAGGTTTCGTTCGCTTCGTCGCTGCTGTCATCCACCGTGGTGGTACGGATCAGCAGGTTGCTGTCGCCTGCGGCCAAGGTGATGGCGCCGCTGTAGGTCGTCCAGCTGCTGCCGCCGTCGCTGCTGTACTGGAAGCCGCCGGAAGCGTAGTCCGCCGGGCTCAGCGCGGTGCCGTCGGCCAGGGTCAGCTGCAGCGTGCTGCCGGCAGCGGCGCCGGTGATGTGCAGCTCGAAGGTGGCCAGCTGGCCTTCCGGCACGGTGATGTTGCCGCTTTCTGTCGCCGCCGCGCCGAAGAAGATGACGGGGATATCGTCGTCGACGATGGTGGCGGTGGCGCTGTCATTGTAGCTACTGCCATTGCTGCTCAGCGTGGCGCCGAGGGTGAAGGTTTCATCGGCCTCGTCGACGCTATCCTCCGCAGTGGTGGTACGGATCAGCAGGTCGGTCTCGCCGGCGGCCAAGGCAATGCTGCCGCTGTAGATCGTCCAGCTGACGCCATTGTTGGTGCTGTACTGGAAGTTGCCGGATGCGTAATCCGCCGGGCTCAGCGCCGTACCGTCGGCCATGGTCAGCACCAGCGTGCTGCCGGCGGCGGCGCCGGTGACGTGCAGCTCAAAGGTGGCCAGCTCGCCTTCCGGCACCAGGATGTTGCCGGTTGCCGTGTCGCTCGCGCCGAAGAATATTTTCGGGATGTCGTCGTCGACGATGGTAGCGGAGGCGCTGTCGCCATAGCTGTTGCCACTGCTGTTCAGCGTGGCGCCGAGAGTGAAGATTTCGTTTGCCTCGTCGACACTATCTTCCACCGTGGTGGTGCGGATCAGCAGGTCGCTGTCGCCTGCGGACAGCGCGATGGCGCCGCTGTAGGTCGTCCAGCTGCTGCCGCCGTCGCTGCTGTACTGGAAGTTGCCGGAAGCGTAATCCGCCGGGCTCAGCGCCGTGCCGTCGGCCAGGGTCAGCACCAGCGTGCTGCCGGCGGCGGCACTGGTGACGTGCAGCTCGAAGGTGGCCGGATCGCCTTCCGGCACCAGGATGTCGCCGCTGGCCGTTTCACTCGCGCCGAAGAAGATGGTCGGGGTGTCATCGTCGATGATGGTGGCGGTGGCGCTGTCGTTGTAGCTGCTGCCGTTGCTGCTCAGCGTGGCACCGAGCGTGAAGGTTTCATCCATCTCCTCCGCATTGTCACCGACCGTGGTGGTACGGATCAGCAGGTCGCTATCACCTGCGGCCAACGTAATGGCGCCGCTGTAGGTCGTCCAGCTGCTGCCGCCATCGCTGCTGTACTGGAAGCTGCCGGAAGCGTAGTCGTCCGGGCTCAGCGCCGTGCCATTAGCCAGGGTCAGCACCAGCGTGCTGCCGGCGGCGGCGCCGGTGACGTGCAGTTCGAAGGTAGCCGGATCGCCTTCCGGCACGGTGATGTCGCCGCTGGCGGTGTCGCTCTCGCCGAAGAAGATGGAGGGGATGTCGTCGTCGACGATGGTCGCTGTGGCGCTGTCGCCGTAGCTGCTGCCGTTGCTGCTCAGTGTGGCGCCGAGCGTGAAGGTTTCGTTCGCTTCGTCGACGCTGTCGCCGACCGTGGTGGTGCGGATCAGCAGGTCAGTATCGCCTGCGGCCAACGCGATGGCGCCACTGTAGGTCGTCCAGCTGCTGCCGCCATCGCTGCTGTACTGGAAGCTGCCGGAAGCGTAGTCGTCCGGGCTCAGCGCGGTGCCGTCGGCCAGGGTCAGCACCAGCGTGCTGCCGGCGGCGGCGCCGGTGACGTGCAGTTCGAAGGTGGCCGGATCGCCTTCCGGCACGGTGATGTCGCCGCTGGCGGTGTCGCTCTCGCCGAAGAAGATGGAGGGGATGTCGTCGTCGACGATGGTCGCGGTGGCGCTGTCGCCGTAGCTGCTGCCGTTGCTGCTCAGCGTGGCACCGAGCGTGAAGGTTTCGTTCGCTTCGTCGACGCTGTCGCCGACCGTGGTGGTGCGGATCAGCAGGTCAGTATCGCCTGCGGCCAACGTAATGGCGCCACTGTAGGTCGTCCAGCTGCCGCCGCCATCGCTGCTGTACTGGAAGCTGCCGGAAGCGTAGTCCGCCGGGCTGAGCGCCGTGCCGTCGGCCAGCGTCAGCACCAGCGTGCTGCCGGCGGCAGCGCCGGTGACGTGCAGCGCGAAGGTCGCCGGCTCGCCTTCCGGCACGGTGATGTCGCCGCTGGCAGTGTCGCTCTCGCCGAAGAAGATGGTCGGGATGTCGTCGTCGACGATGGTCGCGGTGGCGCTGTCGCCGTAGCTGCTGCCGTTGCTGCTCAGCGTGGCGCCGAGGGTGAAGGTTTCGTTCGCTTCGTCGACGCTGTCGCCGACCGTGGTGGTACGGATCAGCAGATCGGTGTCGCCGGCGGCCAGCGCGATGGCGCCGCTGTAGGTCGTCCAGCTGACGCCATTGTCGGTGCTGTACTGGAAATTGCCGGATGCGTAGTCCGCCGGGCTCAGCGCCGTGCCGTCGGCCAGGGTCAGCTGCAGCGTGCTGCCGGCGGCAGCGCCGGTGACGTGCAGTTCGAAGGTGGCCGGATCGCCTTCCGGCACGGTGATGTCGCCGCTTTCCGCCTCCGGATTGCCAAAACGAATGGTCGGCACGTCGTCGTCGACGATGGTCGCGGCGGCGCTGTCGCTGTAATTGGCACCGCCACTGCTCAAGGTGGCACTCAGGGTGAAGTTCTCGTTGGCCTCATCCACGCTGTCGTCCACGGTGCTGGTGCGCACCAGCAACTGGCTGGCGCCGGCGCTGATCGCGATGGCGCCGGTGTAGTCCGTCCAGGTGACCCCGCCGTCGGTACTGTACTGGAAAGCGGTGGCGGCGTAGTCGGCCGGCGAGACGGCCGAGCCATTGCCGAAAACCAGCACCAGGCTGCTGCCGGCGGCGGCTCCGGTGATGCTGACGCCGAACACGGCATCCAGACCCTCTTCAACGGTGACATCACCGGTCGCAATGCCCGGCTGGCCCACCTGAATGCTCGGGGTTGCCGGAATGAGCACGGCGTCACCAAGCGAGGCCTGTTGCAATGGCGGGTTGCCGCTGTCGAGCCCGTTGTCCAGCGACAGCGGGCTGATGCCCTCGGCCACGCGGCCGATGCGGGTAAAGGAGTTGCCGCCATCCTCGCCGCCACCTGCCGCCAGGCCGGCTGCGGTGGCTTCCAGCTCTTGCAACGGATCCTGGCCGCGTTCCAGTGCCGCCAGGGCCTGCTCGGCTTCCGGACTGAGCGTGGCGATGGCCGCATCGCTGGCATCGCCGGAGGCGGTGTTGAACACGTCATCGGTAATGGTGAGGTCGCGGGCTTCGGCGATACGCACGATATTGCCGCTGGCCGACTGCAGCTCGATCACGCCGTCGGCGGGGATGATCAGGCGGTCGCCGGTGGCCACGATGTCGCCCAGTTTCAGGATGCGCTCGCTGCCGTCCGGCGCGATGGCAATGATCTTGCCGATGATGGCGACGACCTTGCCCTGGACAATGTTGGTAGCGGTAGCCATGATAAAACCCCCACACTCGTTGTTGACTCTCTAGTTGTAGAGGTGAGCGTGGGGGCCGGCTATGGTACTGAAGGGAGTTGTACTAAAGGGCAGTACGCGTCAGCTGGACAGTTTCAGCAGCAGCTGCACCCGGTCCGGCACCCCCAGCTTGCCGAAAATGGCGGTGAGGTGGGCCTTGACCGTGCGTTCGGAGATGTCCATGTCGCGGGCGATCTGCTTGTTGCTCTTGCCCTCGCGCAGATGGCCGACCACTTCGCGTTCGCGCTCGGTCAGCTGTTCCAGCAGCGGGCTGTCGGTGCGGGCGACCTGTCCGAAACGGGCGCACAATTGCTGCATCAGGCCGACACCGACCCAGATGCCGTCCGCCGCCACCACCGCGCTGACCTGCCGCAGCGTTTCCGGCTGCGAGAAGGCGTTGAGGAAACCCGCCGCCCCCGCCCCCAGCCACTGTACCGCCTGGCGATCGGATGGCGTACTGCTCAGCACGATCACGCGGGCATGGCCGAAATCGCCGCGGCACAGCCGCCCCAGCAACGCTTCATCCTGATTGTCGGCATCCACCCACACCACCCCCTGGGCGCAGCGCTGCGGCTGCTCGGCCAGTGCCGACAAGGAGTCGTACACTTCCAGCTCGCGGTCCAGGGCGGCCTGCAAGTGTTGCTGCAACGAGGGACTGCTGGTGATGAGTAGTGTCGGCATATCAGCGTTCGCTCAGGGCTTGTGCTTTGGCACGTAATACCGGTTTCAGAAGGTAGTTCAGCACGCTCTTGTGCCCGGTGATGATGTCGACTTCCGCCACCATGCCGGGGATGATCGGCAGTTTTTTCTCGCTCAGGTGCGCGGCATCGGTCTTGACCTTGACCACGTAGTAGGTATTGCCCTTGTCGTCGGTGATGGAGTCGGCACCGATCTGATGCAGCTTGCCCTTGAGGCCGCCGTAGATGGTGGAGTCATAGGCGGTAAAGCGGACAAACACCGGCTGCCCCGGGTGCAGGAAGGCGATATCGCGCGGCGAGACCTTGGCCTCGATCAGCAGCGAATCATCCAGCGGCACGATCTCGAGGATGTCGCGGCCCGGCTGTACCACGCCACCGACGGTGTTGACCAGCAGGCGCTTGACCTCGCCGCGCACCGGCGAGCGGATCTCGGTGAGGTCGACCTTGTCCTGCAGCGCGGCACTGCCGGCGCCGAGCGTGCTCAGCTTGGCCAGTGTTTCCGACAGTTCGGTACTGGCCTGGTTGCGGAATGCCAGTTCCACCTCCTGGATCTTGCGGTTGGCCTCGCTGATCGCGGACTGGATCTTCGGCACCTGCGCATTGGACATGTCGCGTTCGCCGCGATAGCGCGATACATCACGCTCCAGCCGCAACACGTCGACCTCGGACACCGCGCCGGATTTCAGCAGCGGTCGCGTCACCGTCAGCTCGCGCATGGTCAGTTCCAGCCCCTGGTTGGCCTGTTCGCGCCGCGCGCGCGCCTCGTTCAGCTCTTCGGTCCGCTGCGCCAGCTGCTGGCGGGCGATGGAGACGTTGGCGTCCAGCTCCATGCGTTTAGACTGGTAGAGATCCATTTCCTGGCGCGCGATTTCCGGCGCCTGGCTGGTCACTTCCGGCGGCAGCGAGAACGGCTTGCCCTCGGCCAGCGCCCGCAGCCGCGAGGCCTTGGCCTGCAGCGACAGTACCTGCGACTGGTTTTCGTTGAGCGAGGACACGAAACGGGTGTTGTCGACCTGCAGCAACAGTTGGCCGCGTTCGACGATATCGCCCTCTTTCACCAGGATCTTCGACACCACGCCGCCATCCAGGCTCTGCAGATGCTGGATCTGGCTGGTCGGCACCACCTTGCCCTCGCCGCGCGCCACCTCGTCGAGCGTGGCGAACGCCGACCACAGCAGCGCTGACACCAGGAACAGGCCGATCACCCAGATGAACATGCGCGGCCGTTGCGGATTCTGTTCCAGAATCGCCCACTCGGCGTCGGCGGCAAAATCCTGGCGGTCCTGCAGGTCTTCCGCCGTGGTCCAGTCCAGCACGCGGCGCACCAGCGGGCTGCGCTTGGCCTGCGACGTTTGCCACAGTTTGTTAAGCAGTTTTTTCATACTTGTGCCCTTCCGATCTTGCCTTGTTGCAGGGCCTGGACCACCTCTGCTTTCGGGCCATCCGCCAGGATGCGGCCCTGATCGATCACGATGATGCGATCCGCCAGATCCAGCAGTGCGGTGTGGTGCGTCACCAGCACCATGGTCTTGCCCGGCATGATCTTCTCGAAGGTGCGCTTCATCGCCGCCTCGGTACTGTGGTCCATATTGCTGGTCGGTTCGTCCAGCAGCATGATCGGCGGGGCGTTCAGCAGCGCGCGGGCGATGGTGATCGCCTTGCGCTGGCCGCCGGACAGCGATTCGCCGCGCTCGCCGATCACCATGTCGAAACCTTCCGGATGGCTGTTGACGAACTCGCTCAGCCCGGCCAGATCCGCCGCGGCGGCGATACTGGCATCGTGCACGTGCGGCTGGCCCATGCTGATGTTCTGGCGCAGCGTGCCGTAGAACAGTACCGGCTCCTGCGACACGTAGCCGACGTTGCGGCGCAACTCGGCCGGATCGATCTGGCGCAGGTCGACCCCGTCAATGCGGGTCGAGCCCTGCTGCGGCTGGTACAGGCCCATGATCAGCTTCTGGATGGTGGACTTGCCGGAGCCGACACGGCCGAGGATGGCCACCTTTTCACCGGCACGGATGCGGAACGACACATTGTGCAGCGCACCGAGCGGGCTGTTGGGATAGGTGAACGACACGTTGGAGAACTCGATGTCGCCGTTGAAGTGGGTGCGATGGAAGAAGGTGGCTTCCTCTTCGCGCTCCACCGGCATTTTCATCAGTCCTTCCAGCGAATCCAGCGACGACTTGGCGTTGTTGAACTGTGTCATCAGTCCGGCCACCGCACCCATCGGCGCAATGGCGCGACCGGCCAGCATGGTGCAGGCGATCAGGCCACCGACCGATGACAGCCCCTCCTTGATCAGGTAGACGCCGATGATGATGATCGACACCGACATCAGCTGCTGGATGAAGCCGGCGAAGTTCATGGTCACCGCCGACAGGAACTTGAGGCGGCTGCCGACCTGCGCCAGGAACAGCGTCGCCTTCTCCCAGCGCCCCTGCAGCACGCCTTCGGCGCCGAGGGTCTTGATGGTTTCCAGGCCGACCAGGCTTTCCACCAGGTGGGCATTGCGCTGCGACGAGGCGCGGAAGGTGGTCTCGGTCAGCTCCTGCATCTGGCCCTGCACCGTGAACGCCAGCAGCAGCATCAGCAGGATCGCCACCAGCGGCGGCAACACCATCCACGGCGAGATCCAGAAGATCACGAACACGAACAGCAGCGCGAACGGCACGTCCACCAGCGTGGTCACCGTGGCGGAGGCGATGAAGTCGCGCACCGTCTCGAAGGCACGCAGGTTGGCCGCAAAGGCACCGACCGAGGCCGGTCGCGCCTCCATGCGGATGCCGAGCACGCGCTCCATGATCAGCGCCGACAGCATCACGTCCACCCGCTTGCTGGCCAGGTCGATCAGGTAACCGCGGGTCAGCTTGAGGATGAAGTCGAACACCAGGATCAGCAGTACCCCCAGCCCCAGCACCCACAGCGTGTCGAACGCCATGTTGGGAACCACGCGGTCGTACACGTTCATCGAGAACAGCGGAAACACCAGTGCGAACACGTTGACGAAGAAGGCGGCAATCAGCGCGTCGCGGTACAGCGGACGCCCCTGCAGGATGGCGTGCCAGAACCAGTGCTGGGTGCGCGCCTTGTTCAGCTCCGGCACCCGCTTGTCGAAGCGGAAACGCGGCTTGACCACGATGGCCAGCCCGCTGTAGCGCGCGGCCAGCTCGCTGCCGCTCAGCACCTGCACCGCTTCCGGCAGCTCGGCCGGGCTGATGTAGTAGTTGCCGTCGGCGTCGATCTCGCGCAGCAGGCAGGCGTCATTGCCGTTGAGCAGCAGCACCGCCGGCAACAGCGCCGCCGGCAGCTCGTTCAGCGGCTTGCGCAGCACCCGCGACACCAGGCCGGCGCGGCGCGCCGCGCGCGAGAACATCGCCGGGGTCAGCCGCTGTTCTTCCAGCGGAATGCCGGCAATCAGCGAGTCGCGGGTGGTGGTGATGCCGTGCTGCCGTGTCAGTTCGAACAGGCAGTCCAGCAAGGGATCCAGATGGGTGGCACGTTGCGAAATATCCGCCTGTGCGCCTTTGTGTTCCTGATTATTCATATGCGGTCTTTGTCAAGGCATCGCCTTTGGGTCTTCGTGGGCAACGAAAGCTGCGGCCGGCATTGGCAACCGGCATCATTATTAGCACGGCATGGCCAACTTGCAAATATCTTTTGATTGATTATAAACAAATGATTTCAATTGAACGCCGTACGCGGCGCCAATAACAAAAGCCAGCTTACAGGAAGCTGGCTTTTTGCTGCACAAAACCCGGTTCAGGGCTGCTGTAAACGGATGGCCCTGACAAAAAGCACGACACTGGCGAAATAGCACACCGTCAGCAGTACCTCGACCAGCGCCAGGGTTTGCGACAGCCCGCTGTCGGACCAGGCGCGCATCACGCCTTCGGCAAAGAAGGCGAGGATGAACATGCTGGACCACTGGTAGGTGTAGACCCGCTGGCGCAGCACCCCCATCAGTGGCAGCAACAGCAGCACCGCCTTCAGCACCAGGAAGGAGCCGCCGGGACGCAACGGTGCCAGCACCAGCTCCCACGCCAGGCTGAGCATGATCAGCGCGATCAGGCTGCAAACCGCGCCCCAGTGGAACAGGCGGGCATTAGTCATGGCTCACCTCCGTCTGGCGACCGGTCAGTAGCGCCATCAGGATGCCGGCTTCGTACAGCAGCCACAGCGGCACCGCCATCATGATCTGCGACAGCACGTCCGGCGGCGTCACCACCGCGGCGATGACGAAGGCGCCGACAATGACGTAGGGGCGGCCTTCGCGCAGCTGCGCCAGGCTGACCACACCCATGCGATGCAGCACGATCACCACGATCGGCACCTCGAAGGTGACGCCGAAGGCGACAAACATGCCGAGCACGAAGGACAGGTATTTGTCGATGTCGGTCATCATCGACACCCCTTCCGGCGTCACCGCGCTCATGAAGCCGAACACCACCGGGAATACCGCAAAGTAGGCAAAGGCCATGCCGACAAAGAACAGCAGCACGCTGGAGATCACCAGCGGCAGCACCAGCCGCTTCTCGTGGTTGTACAGCCCGGGCGCGACAAAGGCCCAGATCTGGTACATGGTATTGGGCAGCGACAGCAGGAAGGCGACCAGCATGGTGACCTTGACCGGCACGAAGAACGGCGCGGTCACGTCGGTGGCAATCATGTTGGTGCCGGCCGGCAGCACGTCCAGCATCGGTTTGGCCAGCAGGTGGTAGATGTCGCCGGACCAGTGGAACAGCGCCAGGAAGCACACCACGATGCCTAGCGTAATGCGCACCACACGGCTGCGCAGCTCGATCAGGTGCGCGAGCAAAGGTTGTTGATCGCTCATTCGCGCACTTTGACCACAGGGTTGTCAGGCTGCGCCGCAGGCAGCGCAGTATTGAAAAGATCCAGCTGGTTATCGTCCGCCACCGCGGCCGGCGACGCGGCGGTCGCGGCGGGGCTGTCGTCGCCAGGCTCGGCCGGCGGGGCGATCTGCCGTGCCGCCTCGTCCAGCAGCTGGCCGGCCTCCTGCTCCACCGCCTGCGCCGTCTGCCCGATCTGCTGCGACAGCTCGCGCACGCCGGCGACCTCGCTCTCGATCTGGCTGCGGAAGGCGTCGGCTGCCTGCTGCACGTCCTGCTTCAGGTCGTCAAAACCGGCCATCTGGCTGTGCTGATGGATGTCGGCCTTGACGCTGGCGACAAAGCGCTGCGCGCGGCCAACCAGCGCACCGATGGTACGGGCGACGGTCGGCAGCCGTTCCGGCCCCAGCACGATCAGGGCCACCACGCCGACAATCAGGAGTTCGCCGAAGCTGATATCAAACACGCTGCTTACTTCTTGTTGTCGGGATCGACATCAATCACGCGGCCGCCCTGTTCCGGCTTGTCGCCTTCCTCGCCCTTCATGCCTTCCTTGAAGCCCTTGACGGCGCCGCCCAGGTCCTGGCCGATATTGCGCAATTTCTTGGTACCGAATACCAGTACCACCACCAACAAAACGATCAGCCAGTGCCAGATGCTAAAAGAACCCATGACCACTACCTCAATGTTGAACGGACGCGCTGCGTCGCATGGTTATTTGTTGCCGTAGACGTGTACGTGCAGGTGGAACACTTCCTGGCCGCCACCGCGCCCGGTGTTGATCGCGGTCTTGAAGCCGCCCGCCAGCCCCTGTTCTGCGGCCAGCTTCGGCACCAGCAGCATCAGCTTGGCCAGCATCGCCGCGTCGTCGGCGCTGCAGTGCGCCAGCGATTCGACGTGCCGTTTCGGCACCAGCAGGAAGTGCACATCACCGGCCGGCTTGATGTCGTGGAAGGCCACCACGTCGTCGTCTTCGTATACCTTGTTGGCCGGGATGTCGCCGGCCGCAATCTTACAGAAAATACAATCGCTCATGTCTACTCTCTCCGCCTCAGGGCTGCGGGTTGCGTGCGGCTTTTTCGTCGAGGCCGGAGATGCCCTCGCGGCGCTTCAGCTCCACCAGCACGTCTTCCGGGCGCAGGCCGTGATGCGCCAGCAGCACCATGGTGTGGAACCACAGGTCGGCCACTTCGCGCACCAGATGCAGGCGGTCCTTGTCCTTGGACGCCATCAGCACCTCGGCCGCCTCTTCCGCCACTTTCTTCAGGATCGCATCCTCGCCCTTGTGGAACAGCGAAGCCACGTAGGACGAGCTGGGGCTGGATTCCTTGCGGGCTTCCAGCGTGTCACCAATGTGCTGTAATACGTCAGCGGCAATCATGTGCATCCTTTCAAACCGTCAGCGCGGCCAGTATATGTCGATTCTGTGACAATTCGATAACAAGGCGTAGCAGGGGCAACCCTTGCCCTGCGGCTCAGTGCTGATGCACACCGTAGATGGCGTGCGGATCCTTGAGCACCGCGTCGGTGACCTGCCACTCGCCGTCGCGCAGCACGCGGTAGAAGCAGCTTTCGCGACCGGTGTGGCAGGCGATGCCGCCGGCCTGTTCGATCTGCATGGTGATCACGTCGCCATCGCAGTCGAGGCGCAGTTCCTTCACCGTTTGCAGGTGGCCGGATTCCTCGCCCTTTTTCCACAGTTTCTGGCGCGAGCGCGTCCAGTAGTGGGCGATGCCGGTTTCTGCAGTCAGTTGCAGCGACTCACGGTTCATGTAGGCGACCATCAGCACGCGGCCCGTGTTGGCATCCTGGGCGATGGCGACCACCAGCCCCTTGTCGTCCCACTTCACTTCATCCAGCCAGTTCGGAGCAGTCATTGCGGCCAACCTTTACAAACGTACTTCGATGCCGGCGGCGCGCATCGCTTCTTTCGCCTGGCGCACGGTGTACTCGCCGAAATGGAAGATGCTGGCGGCCAGCACCGCGTCGGCCTTGCCCAGCGTCACGCCTTCCACCAGATGCTGCAGGTTGCCGACGCCGCCGGAGGCGATCACCGGCACCGGTACCGCGTCCGACACCGCCCGCGTCAGCGGCAGGTTGAAGCCGATCTTGGTGCCGTCACGGTCCATGCTGGTCAGCAGGATCTCGCCGGCGCCGTATTCCGCCATCTTGACCGCCCACTCCACCGCATCCAGCCCGGTGGCCTTGCGCCCGCCGTGGGTGAAGATCTCCCAGCGGTCGTTGGCCGGCGACACCGCCTTGGCGTCGACCGCCACCACGATGCACTGGCTGCCGAACTTGTCGGCGGCCTCGCGCACCAGGTCGGGATTGGTGATCGCCGCGGTGTTGATGCTGACCTTGTCGGCACCGGCATTGAGCAGGCGGCGGATATCGGCCACCTGGCGCACGCCGCCACCCACCGTCAGCGGGATGAACACCTGTTCCGCCACCGACTCGATCACGTGCAGGATCAGGTCGCGGTCATCGGAACTGGCGGTAATGTCGAGGAAGGTCAGCTCGTCGGCGCCCTGCTCGTTATAGCGCTTGGCGATTTCGACCGGGTCGCCGGCGTCACGCAGGCCGACAAAATTGATACCCTTGACCACGCGACCGGCAGTCACGTCCAGGCAGGGGATAATGCGTTTGGCTAGAGACATGGTGTTCTGTACTGAAGGTTGGCCGCAAGCGCTTGCGGCCAACCTTGGAGGTGATTGCAAACTGCCTCAGGCTTCGGACAGTTCGTCGGCCAGATCCTGCGCGGCGGCAAAATCAATGCTGCCTTCGTAGATGGCGCGGCCGGTAATGGCGCCCTCGATGCCTTCGCTCTCCACCGCACACAGATTGCGCACGTCGTCGAGATTGGTCAGGCCGCCGGAGGCGATCACCGGAACGGTCAGTGCCTGCGCCAGCTTGACGGTGGCGTCGATGTTGACGCCGTTCATCATGCCGTCGCGGCCGATATCGGTGTAGATCACCGAGTTCACGCCGTAGTCTTCGAAGCGCTTGGCGAGGTCGATCACGTTGTGGGTGGTGACCTTGGCCCAGCCGTCGATGGCGACCATGCCGTCCTTGGCGTCAAGACCGACGATCACCTGGCCGGGGAAGGCGTCGCAGGCGTCGTGCAGGAAGCCCGGGTTCTTCACCGCGGCGGTGCCGATGATCACGTATTTCAGGCCCAGATCGAAGTACTTCTCGATGGTATCCAGGTCGCGAATGCCGCCGCCGAGCTGTACCGGCATGTCGTCGCCGACCGCGCCGAGAATGTCGCGGATCACCGACAGGTTCTTCGGCTTGCCGGCAAAGGCGCCGTTCAGATCCACCAGGTGCAGGCGGCGGGCGCCCTGGTCACGCCAGTGCAGCGCGACCTTGACCGGGTCGTCGGAAAAAACGGTGGCGTCGTCCATCACGCCCTGTTTCAGGCGTACGCATTGACCATCCTTGAGGTCGATAGCAGGTATCAGCAGCATGGTGCGAACAGAATCTTCGGTAAGTTAAACAGTGCCATCCCAGGCCAGGAAGTTCTTCATCATCTGAAGTCCGGCGCGATGGCTCTTTTCGGTGTGAAATTGGGTGGCAAAGATATTGCCACGTCCGACGATACAGGAAAACCGGTCGGGGTACTCGCTTTGTGCCAGCGTCAGCTGCGGGTCCTGCGGTGCGAAGTGGTAACTGTGCACAAAATAGAAACGCTCGCCGTCTTCGATGCCGGCAAACAGCGGGTGTGCCACGGTCTGGAACACGCGGTTCCAGCCCATGTGCGGCACTTTCAGGCGCTCGCCGTGCGCGTCGCGCAGGTTGGCCGCAAAGCGCTTGACCTCGCCCTTGAAGATGCCGAGGCCGGGGGTGTTGCCCTCCTCGCTGCGCTCGAACAGCAGCTGGGCGCCGACGCAGATGCCGAAGAACGGCTTGGTCTGCGTGGTTTCGCGCACCGCCTCGGCCAGGCCGTGCGCGTTCAGTTCGCGCATGCAGTCCGGCATCGCGCCCTGGCCGGGAAACACCACCTTGTCCGCCGTCACCACCCGCTCCGGATCGGAGGTCAGGAAGATGTCGGCGCCGATGTCGTTGACGCTCTGCACGGACTTCAGCACCGAGTGCAGATTGCCCATGCCGTAATCGATGACGGCTACCTTCATGCGGTCAGGGTCCCCTTGGTCGACGGCGTGATGCCGGCCATGCGCTCGTCGAACTCCACCGCCATGCGCAGCGCGCGGCCGAAGGCCTTGAACACCGTCTCCGCCTGGTGGTGGCTGTTGACGCCGCGCAGGTTGTCGATGTGCAGCGTCACCATGCTGTGGTTGACGAAGCCGTGGAAGAATTCGCTGAACAGGTCGACGTCGAAACCGCCGATGGCGGCACGGGTAAACGGGATGTGGTACTGCAGCCCGGGGCGGCCGGACAGGTCGATCACCACACGGCTCAGTGCCTCGTCCAGCGGCACGTAGGCGTGGCCGTAGCGGCGGATGCCCTTCTTGTCGCCGATGGCCTTGGCAAAGGCCTGGCCCAGGGTGATGCCGATGTCTTCGACGGTGTGGTGGGCGTCGATGTGCAGGTCGCCGCGCGCGGTGATGTCGAGGTCGATCAGGCCGTGGCGGGCGATCTGGTCCATCATGTGATCGAGAAACGGCACGCCGGTATCAAAGCGGCCGACGCCGCTGCCGTCGAGATTGACGGTGGCGGTGATCTGGGTTTCCAGGGTATTGCGGGTAACGGTAGCGGTGCGCATGGTGGCTCAGGCAAAGTAGGTGGTGATCGCGGCCAGAACCGCGGTGTTTTCGTCCGGGCTGCCGACGGTCAGGCGCAGGCAGTTGGCCAGCAGCGGATGGTAGCCGTGCAGGTTTTTCACCAGGATGCGCGCCTCTTTCAGCGCGGCAAACAGCGCCGGCGCATCCGGCACGCGCACGGTGAGGAAGTTGGCCTCCGACGGGAACACCTTCAGCTGCGGCAGCGCGCTCAGGGCTGCGGCCAACCTTTCGCGTTCGCGACGCAATTCCGCCGCCTGCGCGTCGAATACCTCGATATGGCGCAGCGCGAACTTGGCGGCGGCCTGGGTCAGCACGTTGATATTGTACGGCGGGCGCATCTTGTCCAGCTGCGCCATCACCTGCGGGTGCCCGGCGGCATAGCCCAGACGCAAGCCGGCGAGGCCGAGCTTGGACAGCGTGCGCATCACGATCAGTCGCTCGTGGCTGCCGGCCAGATCCATGAAGCTGTCGTCGGCAAACGCCTGGTAGGCCTCGTCGACCACCACCAGCCCCGGTGCGGCATCGAGAATCGCCTGCACCTCGGCACGGGTAAAGCGCGGCCCGGTCGGGTTGTTGGGGTAGGACACGAACACCACCGCCGGCTGCTGGCTGGCGATGGCGGCCAGCGTGGCCGGCAGGTCGAGACTGAAATCGGCGGCCAGCGGCACCCCAACGTAGCGCACGCGCGAGAACTGCGCGTTGAGCTTGTACATCACGAACGACGGCTCCAGCGCCATCACCACGATGTCGGGGGCGGCCAGTGCCTGGGTGATCAGGGTGATGATTTCGTCGGAGCCGTTGCCGAGGATGACATCGGCGGCGGCGGGGATGGCAAAGGCAGCCTTGAGCTGCTCCTTCAGGCCATCGCCGTGTGGATCGGGGTAACGGTTGAGGGCGACATCGGCCAAGGTCTGTCCCAGTTCGCTGCGCAGCGGCTCTGGCAGGCGGTACGGGTTTTCCATGGCGTCCAGCTTGATAAAGCCGGCGGCATCGGCAACGTGGTAGGCCTGCATGGCCAGCACGTCGGGGCGGAACAGCTTCTGTATAGACATTTTATTCGACATTTCGTTACCGGCGGCGCCGGATGGAACTGCCGGCAAAGCCCGACACAATCAATTCACAAGACTTTCATCCTACCTGTTTTGGCAGGGGGCGCCTAGCTCCGCAGCGGCTTTTCTGCGGCAGCGCAGCAGCGTGGCACCGCCGCGCCATGACATGAAAATGGCCAGCAGTGCTGGCCATGACAAGACGGGGTTGGGTCGCCGCGCACTCAGTCGGCGGCCGGGTCCAGTCGCAGCTCTGCGGCGCGGGCGTGGGCGGTCAGCCCCTCGCCGTGCGCCAGGATGCTGGCGATCTTGCCCAGCTTCTGCGCGCCGGCGTGCGACACGCGGATCAGGCTGCTGCGCTTCTGGAAGTCGTACACCCCCAGCGGGCTGGCAAAACGCGCGGTGCGGCTGGTCGGCAGCACGTGGTTGGGCCCGGCGCAGTAGTCGCCCAGACTTTCCGAGGTGAAGCGGCCCATGAAGATGGCACCGGCGTGGCGCAGCTTGTCCAGCCACGCTTCCGGCTGGGCCACCGACAGCTCCAGATGCTCCGGCGCGATGTAGTTGGAGATGGCGCAGGCTTCGTCCAGGTCGCGCACCTGGATCAGCGCGCCGCGGTTGCCGAGGCTGGCCTCGATGATGGCGCGGCGCGGCATCGCCGGCAGCAGCTTCGCTATGCTGGCCTCGACGCGGGCGATGAAGTCCGCCGACGGGGACAGCAGGATGGCCTGCGCGATCTCGTCGTGCTCGGCCTGGCTGAACAGGTCCATCGCGATCCAGTCCGGATCGGTGTCGCCGTCACAGATCACCAGGATCTCGGACGGGCCAGCCACCATGTCGATGCCGACCACGCCGAACACGCGGCGCTTGGCGGCGGCGACGTAGGCATTACCGGGGCCAGTGATCTTGTCCACCTGCGGCACGCTTTCGGTGCCGTAGGCCAGCGCGGCGACGGCCTGCGCGCCGCCACAGGTGAATACCTTGTCGACACCGGCGATGTAGGCAGCAGCCAGCACCAGGTCGTTCTGTTCGCCGTCCGGGGTCGGCACCACCATGATGATCTCGCCGACGCCGGCGACCTTGGCCGGCAGCGCGTTCATCAGCACCGAGCTGGGATAGGCGGCCTTGCCGCCGGGCACGTAGATGCCGACGCGGTCCAGCGGCGTCACCTGCTGGCCCAGCAGGGTGCCGTCTTCGTCTTCGTAGCTCCACGAGTGCGCCAGCTGCTTTTCGTGGTAGCGGCGCACGCGCTCGGCGGCGGCTTCCAGCGCGGTGCGCACGTGCGCCGGCAGGCGGCCGTGCGCGGCCTGCAGCTGCTCGCGGCTCAGCGTCAGCGCCGCCATGTCGGCCACGCTCATGCGGTCGAAACGGTTGGTGTATTCCACTACCGCCGCGTCGCCGCGTGCCTTGACGTCGTCACAGATGGCGGCCACGGCGGCGTCGACCGCCGGATCCTGTGCGGTTTCAAAGGCCAGCAGCGCTTTGAGGCGGGCGTCGAAATCGGCTTGGGAGGAAGACAGGCGTTGCATGGTTACGGCTCCATAGGCTTGCGGCCAACCTCAAGGTTGGCCGCAACGGGCATAGGCTTACTGCGACACCGCGCCGGCAAAGGCGTCCAGCACCGGCTGGATGGTGTCGTACTTGAGTTTGAGCGCGGCCTGGTTCACCACCAGTCGCGAGCTGATGTCGATGATGTGTTCCACCGCCAGCAGGTTGTTGGCTTTCAGCGTGCTGCCGGTGGACACCAGATCAACGATGGCGTCGGCGAGGCCGACCAGCGGCGCCAGCTCCATCGAGCCGTACAGCTTGATGATGTCGACGTGCACGCCCTTGGCGGCGAAATGCTCGCGCGCGATCTGCGGGTACTTGGTGGCAATCTTCAGGCGCGCGCCGTGCTTGACCGCGGCGTCGTAGTCGAAGCCGTTTTCCACCGCCACCATCATCTTGCACTTGGCGATATTCAGGTCCAGCGGCTGGTACAGCCCGGCACCACCGTGCTCGATCAGCACGTCGCGGCCGGCGATGCCCAGATCGGCGGCGCCATACTGCACGTAGGTCGGCACGTCGGACGCGCGCACGATCACCAGCTGCACGTCGGGACGGTTGGTGCCGATGATCAGCTTGCGCGACGATTCCGGGGCTTCGGCAGGTTCGATGCCGGCAGCGGCCAGCAGCGGCAGGGTTTCTTCAAAAATGCGGCCCTTCGAGAGGGCAATGGTCAGGGTCATGATATTGATGCGTTGCAATAATGGGGATCAGCGTACCAGAGCCCGGCGCTCTCGCTCAAGGTTGGCCACATAACGTTGCACCATGGTTTCGCGCGGGGTGTTCATATTGGCGAAGCAGCATCCGGCACGGATGCTTTCCTGGCCGTTTTTATGCTGAACCGGAATCAGGTGACGGATTTCCAGCTGCACCTGCAGCACGCCGAACGGCTTCAGCTCGATCGACACCTGATAGTGGTCGCCGATATGGAACTTGGCCGCCTGTGCCGTGGACAGCACCAGCGCGGCGCCGCCAAGGCTGATGTCGGCCAGCGGCAGCGCCAGCTCGCCGGCGGGGTGGTCCAGGAACTGGCACAGCACCGGGTTGGCGATCGGGGTGGGAATGCGGAAAAACTCGCGGCGCTGCAACTTGATCACCTGCTCCGGCAGCGCTACCTCGAAGGCGTCGCCGCCCTGGAAACTGATGCGGCGCGGCTGGCCGGTGGTGAACTGGGTTTTGACCCCGGCCGGCGAACAGACGTAGATGTTGCGCTCGCTCTCCAGGAACAGCTTGTTGGCGTGCTCGTTGGCACCCCAGTCCAGCACCATGGTGCGGGCAACGTTGTCCAGCGCCAGGATGCGGGTCAGGATGAAGGATTTTCCCTTGTTGGAAAATACCGTCACCATCTGCCCCTGCTGCACGATGCCGCGCAGGTGATGCACCACTTCAGCCGCACTGGTCAGCGTGTATTTGCTCAGGTCTATGCTGGGCGGGGTGCTGCCACTGGCGGCACCGGGCGTGAGGTCATCGGTCACGGTTACGACGTCCGGAATGCGGTAGTAAAGGATACAACGGTCACTACGGAGTTTAACCCAATAAGGCCTTTACATCATGGGCGATATCGCTGGCCGGCGTGGCGTAGGGCAAATACACCCGCAACTTGCCCTCCCGGTCGAACAGATAACTGCCGGCGCTGTGATCCACGCTGTAGCCACCGCCCGCCGCCGGCTGGCGCTGGGCGACGACCTTGAAGTTGCCGGCGACGGCGGCGACTTCCGCCTCGCTGCCGGTCAGGCCGAGAAAGCGCGGGTCGAAATGCGGGATGTAGCCGGCCAGCACCGGCGGCGTGTCGCGCTGCGAGTCGACGCTGACGAACAGCACCTGCAGCCGGTCGCCATCGGCGCCCAGCTGCTTGGCCGCCTGGGCGAACTCCAGCATGGTGGTCGGGCACACGTCCGGGCAGTGGGTATAGCCGAAGAACAGCGCCACCACCTTGCCCTTGAACTCGTCCAGCGAGTGGCGCTTGCCGTCGTGGCCGGTAAGGGTGAACGACTGGCCGAAGCTGGCGCCGCTGATGTCGGTGCCCTTGAACGCCGGCGGCGGCGGTGCGCCATCACAGGCGGCCAGTCCGGTCATCAAGGCAACAAGCAGCAGCAAACGTACAAGCAAGGGCATGGGGTCATCCACTCAGGGGCAGGAAAAAGACGCGGTCAAGCAACAGGGCGGCGAACAGCCAGGTCAGGAACTGGATCGACCAGCGGAAGCAGCGCCGCGCGGAGTCGTCAGCATAATGACGGTGCAGGCGGGCGGCAAGCTGCACAAAGCGCGCGTTGAGCAGCAGGATCGCCAGCAGGTACACCGCCCCCGCCGCCTGCAGCGCCAGCGGCAGCAGCGTCACCGCCGCCAGCAGCACGGTGTAGAGCAGGATCGACAGCGTGGTGAATGGCTGGCCGTGGGTCAGCGGCAGCATCGGCAGGCCGGCGCGGGCGTAGTCGTCGCGGCGGTACAGCGCCAGCGCCCAGAAGTGCGGCGGCGTCCAGGTGTAGATGATCAGGAACAGCACCATCGCCATGGCACTGACCTCACCGGTCATCGCCGCCCAGCCGAGGATGGGTGGCATCGCGCCGCTGGCACCGCCGATCACGATGTTCTGCGGCGTGTTCGGCTTCAGCAGCAGGGTATAGACGATGGCGTAGCCGGCAAAGGTGGCCAGCGTCAGCCATGCGGTCAGCGCGTTGACCAGCGCGATCAGCAGCGCCATGCCCAGCCCCAGCGCGGTCAGCGCCACCAGCAGCGTCTCGGCCGTCCCCAGCTCGCCGCTGGCGGTGGCGCGGCGCGCGGTACGGCGCATGCGCGCGTCGATGGTGCGCTCCACCAGGCAGTTGATCATCGCCGCGGCACCGGCCACCAGCGCGATGCCAATCGTCGCCGCCAGCATGCGGCTGGGGTCGGGCCAACCCGGCACCGCCAGCACCATGCCGATCACGGCGCAGAACACGACCAGCGCCACCACTTTCGGTTTCGCCAGCTGCCACAGGGCACCGGCATGACGACGCAGGGAGGGTGCGGTCAAGGCATTCATCGTGTTCTCCTCGGGGCGGGATCCAGCGACAGCAACAGCAGCGTGGCGACGATCAGCAGCAGCATGGCCCCGGCGTTGTGTGCCACCGCCAGCGCCAGTGGCAGCTGCAACAGCACATTGCCGACACCGAGCGCCAGCTGCAGCAGCCAGCTGCCCAGCAACAGGCACAACAGCGGCCGCAGCGGTGGCTGGCGCCACAGCCGCAGCGCCAGCCACAGCAGCAGCAGCGACACCAGCGCGGCGCCCAGCCGGTGTACCCAGTGTATGGTCAGCAGATGACTGCTCAGCAGCGGCGTGCCGTCCGGGCCTTCGCCCAGCTCGCGCAGCAGATGAAAGGCACCGTGCCACTGCCCCGCCGGCCACCACTCGCCGTTGCAGGCCGGAAAGCCCTGGCAAGCCAGCGCCGCGTAATTGCTCGACACCCAGCCGCCGAGCGCGATCTGCAGCAGCAGCAGCAAGGGCAGCAGCAGCGCCAGTGTGAAGCTGGCCACCCCCACCGCATGGCGCTGCGGCAGGCGCCGCTGCCACCAGCAGCAGGCGGCCAGCAGCGCCGCCAGCGTCATGCCGCCCAGCAGGTGGGCGCTGACGATGGCCGGTTTCAGCAACAGGGTGACCGTCCACATCCCCAGCGCGCCCTGCGCGCACACCAGCAACAGCAGCAGCGCCGCCCAGCCGCGCAGCCGGCGCTGGCGCCAGGCCAGCACGTTCAGCGCCAGCAGCAGCAGGCCGAGACTGGCGGCCAGATAGCGGTGGCTCATTTCCTTCCACGCCTTGGCCATGCTCACCGGGCCGTCAGGATTGGCCGCATGCTGTTCCTGGATCAGCGGCGCCGCGTGCAGCGGCGACAGCCGGCCATAGCAGCCCGGCCAGTCCGGGCAGCCAAGCCCGGCATCCGACAGCCGCACGTACGCCCCCAGCGGCACCACGATGCACACCAGCAACAAGGCCAGCCACAGCACGCGTCTCATCCTGCCCCCTTCCCTGCCCGTACCGGCACGGACAGCCGTTGCCGCGGCCACTCAGCCGAGGCTGTTATTGTTTTTCAGCACACTGCGGATTTCCTTGATCACCGCCGCCGGCGCGGCGCCATCCGGGTAGAACAGCACACCGTTGCCGTGCGGGTCCACCAGATAGAAACCGTCCTGCCGCAGCGTGGCATCGGCCTGCTGGCGCCGCACCAGCCGCGTGGCGGCTTCGCCCTGCGCGGTGTGGATCTGGCGCATCGCGAAGCGGCGCTGCTCGCAAGCCGGGTTGCAGTTTGCGGCGGCGTCGAGCAGCACCCAGCGCCCTTGCGGCCAACCTGGCTGCCGCGCCTGCGGCAGCGGTGTCGCCAGCAGCTGGCCGTAGCTCTTGCCACCGGCCGGCGGCAGCCAGCGATACGACAGCCACGATGCCAGCACCGGCAGCGCGCACAGCAGCGCAATCAGCAGCAACTTAATCCGTCCGCGATCCCGAGCGCTCATCCCGTCCCCTCCTCTGCACGATCCATGCTCCTGTAATCAGGCATAGCCCAAGCAGCAGCCATTGCAAGGCATAGGCATAGTGGCGCTGCGGATCGAACGGCGGCCGCACCGGCCACGGCTGCAGCGGTGGCAGGGTCACATCCAGCACCAGCAGGCCGTCGTGCAGCCGCCCCGGCAGGCGCCGTGCCAGTGCCGTCCAGTCCAGCGCATCGACCTCGCCGCGATCCGCCACCCGCGCGCCGGACAGCAGGTAGGGCTGCGGTCGCGGCAGCCAGTAGCCCTGCAGCCGCAACGGCGGCAGCGGGATGCGCACATAGGCCGCCGGCCCACGCAACCAGCCGCGATCGACCACCACCCAGCTGCCATCGGGCAGTTGCACCGGCTGCCAGATGCGGATGCCGCTGGCGCCACCGAGCAGCGCATTGGCCACCCGTATCTCCGGCTCGCTGCCGCGTACCCGCAGCCAGGCACGCTGCCCGGCCGGCGCCGCGCTGGCGGCCAGTGCGGCCAGCGGCTGCGGTGCCTGCCGCAGGTTGAATTCATGGCGCGCCAGTTGTGCCTGCCGTTGCTGGCCGCGCTGCCACTGCCACAACGCCAGCAGGAACGGCAGCAGCGCCAGCAACCACAACAGCCACGCCAGCCGCAGCCGGCCACGCTGGCGGCGAAAGCCGGCACGGCTGCTAGACTGGATTACACCCACCGGAGGACATGTCATGAAGATTGCCGCCATCACCCTGCTGTTGCTGATCATGCTGACCCTGGCCTTTGCCCTGCGCAGCGTCAGCCGCGGCAACGCGCCGCGCCAGACGGTCAAGGCGCTGACCCTGCGCGTGGCGCTGTCGCTGGGGCTGTTCCTGCTGCTGATGGCCGGCGGCATGCTCGGCTGGTGGCTGCCACACGGGCGCTGACGCCTCCTGCCGCTACAGCCAGTACACGAACACGAACAGGATCAGCCACACCACGTCGACAAAGTGCCAGTACCACGCCGCGGCCTCGAACGCGAAGTGGTGCTCGGCATTGAAATGCCCGCGCAGCACCCGCAGCCACACCACCGCCAGCATGATGGCGCCGAGCAGCACGTGCAGGCCGTGAAAGCCGGTCAGCATGAAAAAGGTCATGCCGTAGGCGCCGGAGGCCAGCGACAGGCCCAGCTCGTTCATCGCGTGCGCGTACTCGTAAATCTGCAACCCGAGAAACAGCGCACCCAGCACCACCGTCAGCCCGAGGCCGAACACCAGCCGCCACCGCAGGCCGGACAGCAGCCCCCAGTGCGCCCAGGTCAGCGTGGCACCGGACGACAGCAGGATCAGGGTATTGACCGCCGGCAGCCCCCACGGCCCCATCGCCTGGTAAGTGGCGCTGATGCCGGGTCCGGTGGCCAGCGGCCAGCTGGCGGCAAAGCCGGGGTACAGCAACTGGTGCTGCTCGTTGCCCAGCTCCGGCACCGAGATGGTCCGCACGTAGAACAGTGCGCCGAAGAAGGCGGCGAAGAACATCACCTCGGAAAAGATGAACCAGCTCATGCCCCAGCGGAACGAGGCATCCTCGCGTCGCTGGTAGCGGCCGGACAGGCTTTCGCGGATCACGTCGCCAAACCAGCCGAACAGCATCCACAGCAGGATCAGCACCCCCAGCAGCAGGCCGAACTTGCCGGCGGCGATGCCGTTGACGGTGAAGGAGGCGCCCAGCCCCAGCGCAAACAGCGCCACCGCGCCGATGATCGGCCAGCGTGACGGATCGGGCACGAAATAGTGGTGCGACGTTTCGTTATGCATGATTCCTCCGTCCGCTCAGGGCGCCGTCAGCCAGCTGACCAGCAACAGCAGGCCGCCGACAAACAGTGCCACCAGAATGATCGCCGCCGCGATGAGATCAGCGAAGCGCAACTGGCGATCAACGTTGGCCGCACGGCCGCGCCGCACGCCGAAGAAGGCGGCCAGCACCGCGGCCAAGGCGTGCAGCGGCCTCATGATCGCCCCGGTACATCGAACACGGTGTAGGCCAGCGTGATGCTGTCGAGGCCGGCCGGTACGTTCTTGTCGACCACGAACACCACCGGAAAGCGCCGGGTCTCGCCCGGTGCAAACGCCTGCTGCGCAAAGCAGAAGCAGTCCAGCTTCTTCACGTACTCCGCCGCCGCCGCCGGCAGGTAGCGCGGGATCGCCTGGCCGATCACCTGGCGGTTGCTGGCATTGGTGATCTCGTAATCAACGCGCACGAACTCGCCCGGCACCGCGTGCAGCGTGCGCGTCAGCGGCCGCACCTGCCACGGCAGCCCCGGCTGCACCGTGGCATCGAAGGTCAGCAGCACCGGCGCCAGCGGCGTTGCGGCCAACCTTTGGCTGCCGACCGTGTCCGGTCGCTGCAGGCTGCCCAGCCCGGTCAGCCGGCACAGCGCGTCGTAGACCGGGATCAGCCCCCAGGCGAACACGAACATCACGCACGCCAGCAGCAGCAGCTTCAGCAGCAGGCGGTTGTCGTGCAGGGTGGCGGGCGGCTTGTCCATGTCAGTGGTGCTTTCCGCCGTGCATGGCATCGATGCGGCCGTTTTCGCCGACTTCCAGATCCGGTGCCTCGACAAAGCTGTGATACGGCGCCGGTGTGGCGATCTGCCACTCCAGGGTGTCGGCGCCCTCCCACGGCTTGGCCGCGGCCGGCCGGCCGTGGCGCAGGCTGTGCAGCATGTTGGCGAAGAAGATCAGCTGCCCCAGCCCGAAACAGAAGGCGCCGACGCTGGCCATGGTGTTGAAATCGGTGAACTGCATGTTGTAGTCGGGAATGCGGCGCGGCATGCCGGCGAGGCCGAGGAAGTGCATCGGGAAAAACGTCACGTTGAACCACAGCAGCGACCACCAGAAGTGGAACTTGCCCCAGAACTCCGAGTACATCCGCCCGGTCATCTTCGGAAACCAGTAGTACACCGCGGCGAACAGGCTGAACAGCGCGCCGGCCACCAGCACGTAGTGGAAGTGCGCCACCACGTAGTAGGTGTCCTGCAGTTGGATGTCGATGGCGGCGATGCTCAGCGTCACTCCGGACAGGCCGCCGACGGTAAACAGGCAGATGAAGCCGATGGCGAACAGCATCGGCGTCTCGAAGCTCATGCTGCCCTGCCACATGGTGCCGATCCAGTTGAACACCTTCACCCCGGTCGGCACCGCGATCAGCATCGTCGCGTACATGAAGAACAGCTGCGCGGTGGCCGGCATGCCGGTGGTGAACATGTGGTGCGCCCACACCATGAAGCTGAGGATGGCGATGGAGCTGGTGGCGTACACCATCGAGGTGTAGCCGAACAGCGGCTTGCGGCTGAAGGTGGGGATGATGTGGCTGACGATGCCGAACGCCGGCAGCGCCATGATGTAGACCTCGGGGTGGCCGAAGAACCAGAAGATGTGCTGGTACAGCACCGGATCGCCACCGCCGGCGGCATTGAAGAAGTGGGTGCCGAAATGGCGGTCGGTCAGCACCATGGTCACTACCCCGGCCAGCACCGGCATCACCGCGATGATCAGGTAGGCGGTAATCAGGCTGGCCCAGGCGAACATCGGCATCTTCATCATCGTCATCCCCGGCGCGCGCAGGTTGAGGATGGTGACGATGATGTTGATCGAGCCCATGATCGAGCTGACGCCCATGATGTGGATGGCGAAGATGGTCAGGTCCATGCCCATGCCCATCTGCGTCGACAGCGGCGCGTACAGCGTCCAGCCTGCAGCAGCAGCCCCGCCGGGCACCGCGAACGAGATCAGCAGCAGCAGCGCCGCCGGCGGCAGCAGCCAGAAGCTCCAGTTGTTCATCCGCGCAAACGCCATGTCCGGCGCGCCGATCATCAGCGGCAGCATCCAGTTGGCCAGCCCGGTGAACGCCGGCATGATGGCGCCGAACACCATGATCAGCCCGTGCAGGGTGGTGAACTGGTTGAACAGCTCCGGCTGCCAGAACTGCAACCCGGGCCGGAACAGTTCGGCACGGATGCACAGTGCCAGCACGCCGCCGAAGATGAACATGCTGAAGGCGAACCACAGGTACAGCGAGCCGATGTCCTTGTGGTTGGTGGCAAACAGCCAGCGGGTGATGCCGCTTGGCTTGGCGTGGTGGCCGTGCGCGGTGTCGTGCGCCGGCTGCAATGCACTGTCGATCGCAGTCATGCCCTCTCCCCCTTACGCTTTGCCGCCGCGGGCAGCCTTGATGTCCTTGGGCTGCACCACGTCGCCGGTGTGATTGCCCCACGCGTTACGCTCGTAGGTGATCACCGCCGCAATATCGGTATCCGACAACTGCTTGCCCCACGCCGCCATCGCGGCATTCTTCTTGCTGCCGTTAAGCACGATGTCGATGTGGCCGGGCTTGTCCTTGGTCGCCATTGCCGAGCCGTCCAGCGCCGGGAAGGCGCCGGGGATGCCCTTGCCGTTGGCCTGGTGGCAGGCGACACAGTTCTGGGTGTACACCTTCTCGCCGCGCGCCATCAGCTCCGCCAGCGGCCACTGCTTGGCGGGGTCGTCAAGGTTGGCCGCAGCCGCCTGCTTGCGTGCCGCCAGCCAGCGCGCGTAATCGGCCTGCGCCTTGGCCTCCACCACGATCGGCATGAAGCCGTGATCCTTGCCGCACAGCTCGGCGCACTGGCCGCGGTAGGTGCCCGGGCGATCGACCTTGAACCAGACATCGCGCACGAAGCCGGGGATCGCGTCCTGCTTCACCCCCAGTTGCGGCACCCACCAGGCGTGGATCACGTCGTTCGCGGTCAGCAGCAGCCGCACCTTGGTGCCGGTCGGCACCACCAGCGGCTGGTCGACCTCCAGCAGGTAGTGCTCGCCGCGAGCGGCCACCTGGTGAATGGCGCTTTGCGGCGTGGCCAGATGACTCATGAAGGCGACGCCGTCGTCCAGGTAGTCGTAGTGCCATTTCCACTGGTAGCCGGTGACCTTGATGGTCAGCTCGGCGCCGGCGCTGCTCTTCTGCTGCAGGATCAGCCGCGTCGCCGGCCACGCCATCGCCACCAGGATCAACAGCGGAATCAGCGTCCAGATGATCTCGACGGTGGTGTTTTCGTGGAAGTGTTTCGCCTGATGGCCGGCGGATTTGCGGTGGCGCAGGATGGCCCAGAACATCACGCCGAATACCAGCACGAAGATGCCGCCGGTGATGTACAGCAGCAGCATGTGCAGATCGTAGATATCCTGCGCGATGCCGGTGACTGGCGGCGGCAGGTTGACGTTGGCCGCCAGCACGGCAGGCGACCAGCAGGTGAGCAGTAACAGGACGCGACGACAGGCCATGGCGTCTTCCCCAAGTAAAGTCTCGTGTTGGCCGGAAACCCGGTCGCTGGCCGCGATCTGTGCCGCAGCGCTTTATCGAGAATAGGAAGATCAGCCGATAAAACAAGTATTTATCATGGTGCAGCGCCGCAAACCAGCGCCGGCGCTCAGGCTGCGGGCGCGGCCGGCGCCTCGTAAGGCAGGCTCAGCAGCGGCTCGCCCAGCGCGCGCACGAGCGTCGCCAGATTGTCCTCAAAGGCCAGCTGCGCCGGCACCACGCGGTTGGCGACCCAGCCGGCCAGGGTGCAGCCGCTGGCGCGGATCGCCTGCGCCGTCAGCAGCGCGTGGTTGATACAGCCCAGCTTCATGCCCACCACCAGGATCACCGGCAGCCCCAGCGCCTGCGCCAGGCCCTGCATGTCCAGCGCGTCCGACAGCGGCGCCAGCCAGCCGCCGGCGCCCTCCACCAGCACCACGTCGGCGTCTGCGGCCAACCTTTGGTAGTGTGCGACGATCAATGCCGGATCGATGGTCACGCCGGCCTCGCGCGCGGCGATGTGCGGCGACACCGGCGGCAGGAAGCGGTACGGGTTCATCAGCGCCAGATCGGTCTGGCCGGTGGCGGCCACCAAGCGTGCCACGTCGTCGTTGTGCCAGCTGCCATCCGGCAGGATGTCGCAGCCGGAAGCCACCGGCTTCATCGCCAGCACGCGTTTTCCCTGCGCCTGCCAGTGCCGGATCAGCTTCACCGCGCTGTGGGTCTTGCCGATCTCGGTATCGGTGCCGGTAATGAAATAGCCTTGTGCCATGGGCAGTGTCCTTGTGGAAAGCTCCGCCTGCAGATGAGGCCAAGCCGGCAAATGAAAAGACAGACGCGACAATGCCGACCTCGTGGGTCGGCTGTCTGCGTCTGCCGTGGTGCTGGCAAAGGCGGAAGGGTGCGGCCTTGTGGGCCTTTGATCTTTACCGCGGCGGCCAACCTTTCCGGGTCGGACGTTTTGCTGCCGCGGTTGCGCGCTCGGTTTAGACCGGACCCTGGGCGTATACCCGCTCGGTCTTGCTGTGCAGCTTGTTCAGTGCCGCCAGATACGCCTTGGCGCTGGCCACAATCACATCGGTATCTGCCCCCTGGCCGTTGACGATGCGGCCGTCCTTGGCCAGGCGCACGGTCACTTCGCCCTGCGATTCGGTACCCTTGGTGATGGCGTTGACCGAGTACAACTCCAGTACTGCATCACTTTTCACCACGCTCTCGATCGCCTTGAAGGCGGCATCGACCGGGCCGGAGCCGGTAGATTCGGCACGCTGCTCGTTGCCGTGCTCGACGAACACGATCTGCGCCTGCGGTGCCTCGCCGGTCTCGGTCGCCACTTTCAGCGACACGAACTTGTAGTCTTCCTGCTCGGCGGTGACCAGCTGGTCGGACACCAGCGCGTGCAGGTCTTCGTCGAAGATCTCGCGCTTCTTGTCGGCCAGCTCCTTGAAACGGGCGAAGGCGGCGTTCAGTGCCTCTTCGCTGTCCAGCACGATGCCCAGCGCGGTGAGCTTGGTGCGGAACGCGTTGCGGCCGGACAGTTTGCCCAGCGTCAGGCGGTTGGCGGTCCAGCCCACCGATTCGGCGGACATGATCTCGTAGGTTTCGCGGTGCTTGAGCACGCCGTCCTGGTGGATGCCGGATTCGTGGGCGAAGGCATTGGCGCCGACGATGGCCTTGTTCGGCTGCACCGGATAGCCGGTGATGGTCGACACCAGCTTGGACGCCGGCACGATCTGGGTGGCGTCGACGCGGGTTTCCACGTTGAACACGTCCTTGCGGGTACGCACCGCCATCACGATTTCTTCCATCGCGGCGTTGCCGGCGCGCTCGCCGAGGCCGTTGATGGTGCATTCCACCTGCCGCGCACCGCCCAGTACCGCGCCGAGGCTGTTGGCGACGGCCATGCCGAGGTCGTTGTGGCAGTGGGCGGACCACACCACCTTGTCCCCGCCCGGGGTCTTGGCGATCAGCTCGCGGAAGAAGGTTTCGGTGAGCTTCGGCACCGCGTAGCCGACGGTATCCGGCACGTTGAGCGTGGTGGCACCGGCCTTGATCACTTCGCCGAAGATGCGGGCGAGGAAATCGATGTCGGAGCGCAGCGCGTCCTCGGCGGAGAACTCGACGTCGTCGGTGTATTCGCGCGCCAGTTTTACCGCCTTCACCGCAGCGTCAACCACCTCGTCCGGGGTCATGCGCAGCTTCTTTTCCATGTGGATCGGGCTGGTGGCGATGAAGGTGTGGATGCGGCCACGCGCGGCGGGCTTGATCGCCTCGCCGGCGGCACGGATGTCGCGCTCGTTGGCCCGCGCCAGCGAACAGACGGTCGACTCCTTGATCACTTCGGCAATGGCGTGGATGGCATCGGCATCGCCGGGGCTGGCGGCGGCAAAGCCGGCCTCGATCACGTCGACACCGAGGCGCTCCAGCTGACGGGCGATACGGATTTTTTCTTCCTTGGTCATCGACGCGCCCGGCGACTGTTCGCCATCACGCAAGGTGGTATCAAAAATGTAAAGACGATCGCCCATGTCAGGTGTGCTCCCTTGTCCCGTGGCCAGTGCCCCGGTCAGATAGTCGTTGAAATCGAACCGTTTCCCTTGGTCGGCGGCGAGCCGCGCCAGCTTGTTCAGCTGCGCCAGCGGCAGGGTGCCGCGCTCGCGCCACTTGTAGATGGCGGCACGCGACACCGGCTCATCGGGGAAGGCCGCATTCAACGCTTCCGCGAGCGCGCCTGGGCCTCCAAAATCCTCGATCAGACGTTCGATGTCCAATTGCATGCCACTGCTCCTTGTTTGTTATGGCTCAACCTTACGTTTCGCCCGACAAGCTGTCAAATTTTGTCGAATAATTTTGTTGCAGCATGGCAAAACCTGTTGTCAAAGCGTAAATATCGGACAATATGTAGAATTTACGAACAAAACAAAGGCGACCGCAGTCGCCCGTGTCCAGCCTGCCGCCTAGCGGCGCCGCACTTGTCTTACGCTTGCGGCGGCAGCAGCGGCGCTGTCTTCTTGCCCAGCCCCAGTAGCGCCATCACGTAGCCGGACAGCGCGTAGCAGACGAAGAAGCCGAACAGCACCAGCGGCGGCTCCGACATCAGCAGCATCAGCACCACCACCAGCGCCAGCAGCATCACGAACGGCACGCGACGGCGCAGGTGGATCTCCTTGAAGCTCCAGAATTTCACATTGGTGACCATGGTGATGCCGGAAAAGGCGGTGAAGCCCAGCGCCACCCACTGCAAACCCGGCAGGTCGTTATAGCCGTAGGCGTGGCAGATCCACACCAGGCCGGCCACCAGCGCCGCCGCCGCCGGACTGGGCAGGCCGATGAACCAGCGCTTGTCGGTGGAGCCGATCATGGTATTGAAGCGCGCCAGGCGCAGCGCGGCACCGGCGCAGTGAATGAAGGCGATCATCCAGCCCAGTTTGCCGAGGTCCTTCAGCATCCACTCGTAGGCGATCAGCGCCGGCGCCACACCGAAGCTGACCATGTCCGACAGGCTGTCGAACTCGGCGCCGAACGCGCTCTGGCTATGCGTCAGCCGCGCCACGCGGCCGTCCATGCCGTCGAGGATCATGGCGATGAAAATCGCTACCGCCGCGTGTTCGAAGTTCTGGTTCATCGCCTGCACGATGGCGTAGAAGCCGGCGAACAGCGCGGCGAGGGTAAAGGAGTTGGGCAGCAGGTAAATGCCCTGGCGGCGCAGGGACGGCTTGATAGGCTTCGGGTCAATATGCATGCAGACTCTCGACATCGGACAGCGGCAAGGCGCGCCGGAAGGAAACGGGACTTGCGGCCAACGTTGCGCGCCGGCGGCAAGACAATGCTGCATTCTAATGCGCGATGCCACGCTTACCAAGCGTCATGCGGCGCGGCAGCGCCGACCGCCACCACCGCGCGGGATGCAGGCAAAGAAAAAGCCGGGCAGCTGCCCGGCTTGACACTGACCGCGAGGCGGCAGGCTTAGTTCTTGGACTGGTCAACCAGCTTGTTCTTGGCGATCCAAGGCATCATCGCGCGCAGTTCGGCACCGACTTTTTCGATCGGATGATCGGCGGTCAGGCGACGACGGGCAGTCATGCTCGGATAGTTGGTCTTGCCTTCCAGGATGAACATCTTGGCGTATTCACCGGACTGGATGCGGTACAGCGCTTTTTTCATCGCTTCCTTGGTGGCGGAGGTCACCACTTCCGGGCCGGTCACGTACTCGCCATACTCCGCGTTGTTGGAGATGGAGTAGTTCATGTTGGCGATGCCGCCTTCGTACATCAGGTCCACGATCAGCTTCAGCTCGTGCAGGCACTCGAAGTAGGCCATTTCCGGTGCATAACCGGCTTCGGTCAGGGTTTCGAAACCGGCTTTCACCAGTTCTACCGCGCCGCCGCACAGTACCGCCTGTTCGCCGAACAGGTCGGTTTCGGTTTCTTCGCGGAAGTTGGTCTCGATCACGCCGCCCTTGGTGCCGCCGTTGGCCGCAGCGTAGGACAGGGCCACGTCACGGGCCTTGCCGGACTTGTCCTGGTACACGGCGATCAGGGTCGGCACGCCGCCGCCCTTCACGTACTCGGAACGCACGGTGTGACCCGGGCCTTTCGGGGCCACCATGATCACGTCCAGGTCTTCGCGCGGCACGATCTGGTTGTAGTGCACGTTGAAGCCGTGCGCGAAGGCCAGGGTGGCACCCTTCTTGATGTTCGGGGCGATTTCGCTGTGGTACACGTCAGGCTGCGATTCGTCCGGCAGCAGGATCATCACCAGATCCGCCTTCTTCACGGCATCGGCGACTTCTTTCACTTTGTGACCGGCCGCTTCGGCCTTTTTCCACGATGCGCCGTCCTTGCGCAGGCCCACCACCACATCCACGCCGGAATCCTTCAGGTTCTGCGCGTGCGCATGACCCTGGGAGCCGTAACCGATGATGGCAACTTTCTGGTCCTTGATGATGGAAAGATCAGCGTCTTTGTCGTAGAAAACTTTCATTGTCTTATGTCCCTAGTTTGTTCTAGGGCAGCTGATGGCCGCCCCGGTGATTCAGATCTTCAAAATACGTTCGCCGCGACCAATTCCGGATGCACCGGTACGCACCGTTTCCAGGATCACTGAACGGTCGATCGCCTCGATAAAGGCGCCCAGCTTTTCGCTCGTACCGGTGAGCTCGATGGTGTAGGTCTTTTCCGTCACGTCGATGATGCGACCACGGAAGATGTCAGCCATCCGCTTCATTTCTTCCCGATCCTTGCCGGTGGCACGGACCTTGATCAACATCATCTCGCGTTCGATATGGTCGGACTCGTTGAGGTCAATCACCTTGACCACCTCGATCAGCTTGTTGAGCTGCTTGGTGATCTGTTCGATGACTTCGTCGGACCCGTGGGTGACGATGGTCATCCGTGACAGTGTCGGGTCTTCGGTAGTCGACACCGTCAATGAATCGATATTGTAAGCGCGTGCGGAGAAAAGTCCCACTACTCGCGACAGCGCGCCCGCTTCGTTTTCCAGCAAAATCGAAAGTATATGTCTCATGCCACTGCCTTAGCACATGTTGCCGTAGTCACGGTTGTTCTCGAAAGGAGCAATCTGCAGCTCGCGCATATGCGGCGGCAGATCCATCTGGTCCAGACCCTTGCCGTTCTGGATCATCGGGAACACGTTTTCGGACTGGTCGGTACGGAAGTCCATGAACACCAGACGCTCTTTCAATGCCGGGCTGAATGCTTCACGCAAGGCACCCTCGACATCGGCCGGGTTCTCGATCTTCATGCCGACGTGGCCGTAGGCCTCGGCGATGCCGACGAAATCCGGTAGCGCATCCATATAGGACTCGGCGTAACGCGTGCCGTAGAAGAACTCCTGCCACTGGCGCACCATGCCCAGGTAGCGGTTGTTCAGCGCAATCACCTTCACCGGCGTGTGGTACTGCTTGGCGGTGGACAGCTCCTGGATGTTCATCTGGATCGAGCCTTCGCCGGTAATGCAGGCCACCTGTGCATTCGGGTTGGCCAGCTGCGCGCCGATGGCGGCCGGCAGGCCAAAACCCATGGTACCCAAACCGCCGGAGTTCAGCCATTGTTTCGGGCGCTTGAACGGGTAGTACTGCGCCGCCCACATCTGGTGCTGGCCGACGTCGGAGGTGATGATGGCGTCGCCGCCGGTGATCTCGTACAGCTTCTGCACCACCGACTGCGGCTTGATGAACTCGGTCGACGGGGTGTACAGCAGGCTGTTGTAGCTGCGCCATTGCTCGATCTGCTTCCACCAGCCGGCGAGGTTGGCCGCATCCGGGCGCTGCCCGTTCTGCTTCATCAGGTCGATCAGGTCGCGCAGCACGTGTTTCACGTCGCCGACGATGGGCACGTCCACCTTCACGCGCTTGGCGATGGAGGACGGGTCGATGTCGATGTGCACGATCTTCTTCGGCTGCGCCAGGAAGTGCGACGGCACGCTGATCACGCGGTCGTCGAAACGGGCGCCGACGGCGATCAGCACGTCACAGTACTGCATCGCCATATTGGCTTCGTAGGTACCGTGCATGCCGAGCATGCCCAGACACTGGCGGTCGTCGCCGGGATAGGCGCCCAGGCCCATCAGCGTATTGGTACACGGCAGGCCCAACATGCGCACCAGCTCAGTCACTTCGGCCGAGGCATTGCCCTGCACGGCGCCGCCACCGATGTAGATGTACGGGCGCTTGGCTTCGGCCAGCAGGCTGGCGGCCTTCTTGATCTGGCCAGGATGGCCACGGGTGACCGGCACGTAGGAGCGGATGCTCACGCTTTCCGGGTAGTGGAATTCGGCCAGCTGCTGGGTCACGTCTTTCGGGATGTCCACCACCACCGGACCGGGACGACCGGTAGCGGCGATGTAGAACGCCTTCTTGATGGTGGTGGCCAGCTCGTTGATGTCCTTGACCAGGAAGTTGTGCTTCACGCACGGACGGGTGATACCGACCATGTCCACTTCCTGGAACGCGTCGAGGCCGATGGCCGGCGTCGACACCTGGCCGGAGATCACCACCATCGGCACCGAGTCCATGTAGGCGGTGGCAATGCCGGTCACCGCATTGGTGGCACCCGGGCCGGAGGTGACCAGCGCCACGCCGACCTTGTCACAGGAGCGCGAGTAGGCATCCGCGGCGTGCACCGCGGCCTGCTCGTGGCGCACCAGCACATGCTTGAACTCTTGCTGCCTGAAAATTGCATCATATATCTCAAGTACCGCGCCGCCGGGGTAGCCGAAAACGAATTCGACTCCTTCTGCCTGCAAGCTGCGCACCAGGATTTCCGCGCCCGATATCTGCATCTTTGCCTCTTTGATTGCTGAGTAGTTGTTTTATGTCCCGTAGTGAATGAACTTAGCTTAAGTTTGAAATAGCGGTCAAGCGCTTTTGTGCAGGTGCAAAAAAGCGCCAAAAACATTCAAAAACAGCCACTTTTGCAGGGTAGGCGACACGGGACGGCTTTGATACCATGTCTGGTTGCTTGCGGCGGTTTTACCGCCGCCGCCCTTTCACTCCCTCATTATTATTTTCACGGCATGAATCAACATTTCACCCACCCCGGATTGCTGCGCCGACTGGCCAGCCTGTGCTACGAAGCTTTGCTGCTGGGTGCCGTGCTGCTGGTCGCGGCCGCGCTGTTCACCCCGCTGGTGGTGTGGAGCGGCAACGCGCGCTGGATGAGCGTGCTGATGCAGCTGTTCCTGGCGCTGGTGATGTTCGGCTACTTCGGCTATTGCTGGACGCGCGGCGGGCAGACGCTGGCGATGAAGCCGTGGCGGCTGCAGCTGACGCTGGCGGATGGCGGCGCGCTGCGCTGGCCGCACGCGGCGATGCGCTTCGTGGTGGCGCTGGTGCTGTACCTGGGCGTGCCGGCGCTGGCCTACACCGCGTGGCAGCCGCTGTTCGAATCGCGGCAGCATGCACTGGCGGTGGCCTTGCTGTGGGACGCCCTGCCGGTGCTGTGGGCGCTGATCGACAACGACAAGCAGTTCCTGCACGACCGCCTCGCCGGCACCCGCCTGCGCCTGCTGCCGCCACTGGCGCGCAAACGCTGAGCCGATAAGCGCAAAAAAGCCGCCAGACTATACGGTCTGGCGGCTTTTTCCTTGCCCGGCGCACACGGGCGGCGAACGCTTACACCTGCAGCGCGGCCGCGTAGCGCGGCGCGTCCGCACCCAGCACCAGGTGCAGCAGGTTGCCCGGCAGCGGCATCACCCCGGCGACGCCCAGCGCGCTCAGCTGTGCACTATCGACGCGGCTGGCGTCGGCCAGCTCCACCCGCAGCCGGCTGCCGGCCACCAGTGCCACCGCCTTGACGTTGGCCGCGCCGCCCAGCGCCGCCAGCCACTGCGCACGGTCGATATCGTTGTCGTCCGCCGTTACCACGCCGTTCGCCAGCGCGCTGCGGATCTCGTCGGCGACGATTTCCGCCTCCGGCCCCAGCACCACCTGCACGCTGCCGGCGGCCGGGCGGATCAGCCCGCGCGAGCCCAGCGCCTTCAGCGCCGCCTCGTCCACCAGCTCGTTGCGGCCCACCTGCAGGCGCAGGCGCGTGGTGCAGGCATCCACCGATTTGAGATTGGCGCCGCCACCCAGCGCGGTGATGAAGCCTGCGGCGCGCGCACTGCCCTTGCGGCCAACGTTGGCCGCAAGCGTGGTGCTGCTGGCCGGCTCGCGACCCAGCGTCAGCAGGTTGTACTTGCGGATGAAGAAGCTGAACACGCCGTAGTAGACGGCAAAGTAGGCCACGCCCACCGGCAGCATCAGCAGCGGGTTCTGCCCCTTGCCCGCCGACAGCGCGTAGTCGAACAGGCCGGCGGAGAAGGTGAAGCCGAGGCGGATGTCCAGCGCGTGCATCAGCGCCATCGACAGCCCGGTCAGCACCGCGTGGATGGCGTACAGCAGCGGCGCCAGGAACATGAAGGCGAACTCCACCGGCTCGGTGACGCCGGTCAGCGCCGCGGTCAGCGCCATCGACAGCAGGATGCCGCCGACCGCCTGCTTGTTTTCCGGCAGCGCGGCGCGGTACATCGCCAGGCACGCCGCCGGCAGGCCGAACATCATCACCGGGAAAAAGCCGGCCATGAATTGCCCGGCGCCCGGATCACCGGCGAAGAAGCGGTTGAGATCGCCGGTGGCCACCTTGCCGGCAATCGCCGGGTCGGGGAAGCTGCCGAACACGAACCACACCAGCGAATTGAGGATGTGGTGCAGGCCGGTGACGATCAGCAGGCGGTTGAGCACGCCGTAGATGAACAGCCCGATCTCGCCGGCGTTGATCAGCCAGTGGCCGACGCTGTCGATGCCGTGCTGCACCGGCGGCCACACCTGGCCCAGCACCACGCCGGCCAGCAACATGGCGAAACCGGTGGCGATCGGCACGAAGCGCTTGCCGCCGAAGAAGGCGAGGTAGGACGGCAGCGCGATGTCCTTGTAGCGGTTGTACAGCAGGCCGGCGCTGATGCCGGCGGTGATGCCGGCCAGCACGCCCATATTGATCTTGGCGTCGATCACCTTCAGCACCGCGGTCAGCACCAGGTAGCCGATGGCGCCGGCCAGACCGGCGGTGCCGTTGTTGTCGCGGGCGAAACCGACCGCCACGCCGATGGCGAACAGCAGCGCCAGGTTGGCGAAGATGGCATCGCCGGCCTGCGCCATCACCGCGATATTCAACAGGTCGGGCTGCCCCAGCCGCAACAGCAGGCCGGCCACCGGCAGCACCGCGATCGGCAGCATCAGCGCGCGACCCAGCTGCTGGATACCGGCAAATTTGCTCGTAGTATTCACTGTGTTCTCCTCTGCCTCGTTTATGAATCAGTCGTGGCGGCGAGGCCCGCCACGCTGTGTTGTGTTCTGCGTGTGCGCCTCAGTGCTGGCCGGTATCCGCCAGCTGCAACAGCGCGCGCACCGCCTGCGGCGAGCTTTGCTGCAGCAGCGCCTGTGCCTGTTCGCGGCACTGCGCCAGCTGCAGCTGGCGGACGCAGGCCTTCACCTCCGGCACCAGCGCCGGGCTGACAGACAGCTCGGTGACGCCCAGGCCCAGCAGTACCGGCACCGCCGCCAGATCCGACGCCATCGCGCCGCAGACGCCGACCCAACGCCCGTGCTGGCGCGCGCCGCGCACCGTCATCTCGATCAGGCGCAGCACCGCCGGATGCAGCGGATCCAGCCGCGCCGCCAGCGCCGGGCTGCAGCGGTCCATCGCCAGCGTGTACTGCGTCAGGTCATTGGTGCCGATGGACAGGAAGTCGGCGTGGGCGGCCAGCTGCTCGGCCAGCAGCGCCGCGGACGGCACTTCGATCATCACCCCCAGCTGCGGCCGCTCGCTCAGCCCCATCTCGCGCGCCAGCTCGTCGATGCGGGTACGCACCTGCTGCAGCTCGGACAGGTCGGTAATCATCGGAAGCAGGATGCGCAGCCGCGACAGCGGTGTGAGCGACAACAGCGCGCGCAGCTGGCTGTCCAGCACCGCCGGCATCGCCAGCCCGGTGCGGATGCCGCGCAGGCCCAGCGCCGGGTTGTCTTCCGGCGGCAGCGGCAGGTAGGGCACCTCCTTGTCACCACCGGCGTCGAGGGTACGGATGATGGCCGTGCGGCCGTCCAGCGCGTCCAGCACCGCCTGGCAGGCGGCACGCTGCTCGGCTTCGTCCGGGGCGTCGCTGCGGTGGGCAAACAGGAATTCGGTGCGCAGCAGGCCGACGCCGTCGGCACCGTGGCGCACCGCCGCCGCGGCCTCGGCCGCGTTGACGATGTTGGCGGCGACCTCGATGGCCACGCCGTCCAGCGTGTGCGCCGGGGCGGCGGCGTGCCGGCGCAGGCTGTCGCGCCGCGCCTCGCGCCCTGCGATCTGCTGGTGCGCGGCGGCAAGGTTGGCCGCAGTCAGCGCCGGGTCGAGCCAGCCGTCGCCGGCGTCCAGCCACACCGTGCTGCCGGCGGCCAGTGCCAGCACCGCGTCGCCGGCGGCGACCAGCGACGGGATCGCCAGCGCGCGGCAGAGGATGGCGACGTGGTTGCTGGCGCCGCCACGGGCCAGCACCAGCGCGGCGAGACGTTCGCGCGGCAGCCGCGTCAGTTGCGACGGCGTCAGGTCGTCGGCGACCACCACCGCCTGCGGCGGCAGCTCGGCCAGCTCCGGCACCTCGCCCAGCAGCGCGCTGATGACGCGGCGCTCCAGATCCTTCAGATCGGCGACGCGCTCGGCCAGCAGCGCATTGCCCAGCGCCAGCAGCACCTCGCTCTGCTGCCGGATGGCGCGGCGGTAGGCAAACGCCGCGCTGCAGCCGTCACGCACGAAACCCTCCGCCGCCTGCTGCAGCTGCGGGTCGTCCAGCAGGGCCAGATGGGCGCCGAAAATCTCGCTCTCGGCGTGTGCACCGCGCGCCTCGGCCTGCGCCACGTCCTCTGCCACCGCCTGCTGCACCTGGGCCAGCGCCCGCGTCAGTGCCGCCAGCTCCTGCTCAATGCCGTGGCCGCGCTCGTCGAGCACCCGCTCCTGCTGTGCCAGCAACACCACGGTGCCGACCGCCATCCCCGGCGCGGCGCAGACGCCGCCGAGCTTGCCGTCGCTACGGGCCGCCGGCGCCGTGACCGCAGCCGCCACCGGCACGTGACCGGCCGCGGTGGCGGTCTGAAGCGCCGCCAGCATCGCCGCCAGCGCCTCCGCCGCCTGCGCGCCGCCGGCGTGCACGGTGACGCGATCGCCCTCACCCACGCCCAGCGTCATCAGCGCGGTAACGCTGCGGGCGTTGGCGCGCTGGCCGTTGAATTCGATGTCCAGCTGCGCGTCGAAACGGCGCGCCACGCCCTGCAGCAAGGCGCTGGGGCGCGCGTGCAGGCCGCCCTCGTGCGCCACCCGCGCGCTGTCGCTGCAGGCCGGCGCGGCGGCCGGCGCGGACGCCTGATCCACCCCGTTGGCGCGGATGGTCAGCAGACCGGCGGCACCGGCCTGCACCGGGCCGCTGGCACAGTCGGACAGCGTCATCGCGTCGCTGTTGCTGACCACGATCACGGTCAGCAGCGACGGCGCGCGGCGGGCGATGGCGTCGATGTCAAACTCGATCAAGGGTTGGCCGCAGACCACCTGCGCGCCCGTGGCCACCAGCGGCGTGAAGCCGGCACCGCCCAGCTTCACGGTGTCGATGCCGATGTGCAGCAGCACCTCGGCGCCATTGGCCGCGCGCAGGGTCAGTGCGTGGCCGGTGGCGGACAGCTGGATGATGTCGCCGGCGCACGGCGCCAGCAGCGTGGTCGACAGCGGCTCGATGGCGAGGCCGGCGCCCATCATGCCGCCGGCAAACACCGGGTCCGGCACGGCAGACAGGGGGAGCGCAAGGCCGCTCAACGGTGCGGCCAACGTGATGGTTGCGGACATGGGATGCCTCCGTTTTCTGGTGTTGCGGGTGCGGCTTTCCCCAGCCGTACGCGCAGTCGTGCTTGTGTGTGTTGTTCTTGTGAGGATTGTGGCGGCGTGGTGCCGCCGGCAGCGACGCTTTAGAGCGTGCAGGTCACCTTGTTCAGATGCCGCGGCTCATCCGGGTTCAGCCCGCGCGCTTCGGACAGGCGCGCCGCCATCAGGTAGAAGCTCTGGATCGCCAGCAGCGGGTCCAGCGCCGTGTCGCCCGCCACCGCCAGCGTCAGGTCGCGGCTGGCGACATCCGCCGGCGCCGCCAGCAGCACGCGGGCGCCACGGCCGCGCATCTCATCGGCCAGCACGATCAGGCCGGCCTGTTCCGGGCCGCGCGGCGCGTACACCAGCAGCGGGTAGCCGGTGTCGATCAGCGCCATCGGGCCGTGCTTGATCTCGGCGCCGGAGAAGGCCTCCGCCTGGATGGCGCAGGTTTCCTTGAATTTCAGCGCCGATTCCAGCGCCACGGCAAAGCCGAGGCCGCGGCCCACCACCATGATGCGCTCGGCGCGCTGCAGCACCTCGATCGCCGGCGACCAGTCCTGGCGCGTTGCCTGCTGCAGCGCGTCCGGCAACTCGGCCAGCGCCGCCAACAGCGCTTCGTCCTGCTGCCAGTGCGCCACCAGCCGGGCGACGGCGGACAGCGAGGCGATATAGCTCTTGGTGGCGGCGACGCTTTTCTCGGTGCCGGCGCACAGCGGCAGCGACCACTCGCAGGCGGCGGCCAGCGGCGAATCCGGCTGGTTGACCAGTGCCACGGTGCGGGCGCCGGCGGCGGACAGCGCGCTCATGGTGTCGACCAGGTCCGGGCTGCGACCGGACTGCGACAGCGCCACCGCCAGCTGGTTTTTCACCTGCAGCGGCGCGTGGTGCAGGGTGAGCAGCGACATCGGCAGCGACACCACCGGGGTGCCGGTGCGCTGCATCGCTAGGTAGGCGAAATAGTTGGCCGCATGGTCGGAACTGCCGCGCGCCACGGTCAGCGCCAGCTGCGGCGGCGCCTTGGCCAGCTCCCGTGCCAGTACCGCCAGCCCCTCGTCGGCGTACATGTGTTGGGCGGCGACCGCTTCGGCGGCAAACAGGGCTTCTTCAAGCATTAGCGAGCTCAAGGCACTCTCCTTCTACGAAAACTTGTTGCACCGCCAGTTGCGGGTCCATCACCACGATGTCGGCCCAGGCGCCGGCTTCCAGCCGGCCGCGATCGGTCACGCCCAGGTAGTCGGCCGGGTACAGCGACAGCCGGTTACTGGCCTGCGCCAGCGGCAGGCCGATCTGCACCAGGTTGCGCAGTGCCTGATCCATGGTCAGGGTGCTGCCGGCCAGGGTGCCGTCGGCGAGGCGCACGCCACCCATGCACTTGGTCACGGTGTGGGAGCCGAGCTGGTATTCGCCGTCCGGCATGCCGGCGGCGGCGGTGGAATCGGTCACGCAGTACAGCCGCGGGATCGCGCGCAGCGCAGCGTGCATCGCGCCGGGGTGCACGTGCAGCAGGTCGGGGATCAGCTCGGCGTATTCGGCGTGCGCCAGCGCGGCGCCGACCATGCCCGGCGCGCGGTGGTGCAGCCCGGTCATGGCGTTGAACAGGTGGGTGAAGCCGCTGGCGCCCTGTTGCAGCGCGGCCACGCCGTCTTCGTAACTCCCCAGGCTGTGGCCGATCTGCACGCGGATGCCGTCTGCGCTCAGGCGGCGGATCACCTCGTGGTGGCCGGCGATTTCCGGTGCCAGCGTCAGCACCTTCAGCGGCGCCAGCGACCGGTAGTAGTCGATCTCCGCCATCACCGCCGCCACCGCGTCGTCCGGCTGCGCGCCCAGCTTGCCGGGGTTGATGTAGGGGCCTTCCAGGTGCACGCCCAGCACGCGGGCGCTGCCGGTGGCGCGCACGGTGCTGTGCTGTCCCAGCGCCGCCAGCACCCGTTCCAGCTCGGCGCGCGGCGCGGTCATGGTGGTGGCCAGCAGCGAAGTGGTGCCGAAGCGGGCGTGGGTGCGGCCAACGTGGCTGACGGCACTGCCGCCCTGCATGATGTCCACCCCGCCGCCGCCGTGGACGTGCAGGTCGATGAAGCCGGGCAGCAGGTAGCGCGCCGGCTCGCCGGCACCGGCCAGGCGGCCGTCGATGGCGGCGATGCGGCCGTTGTCATCCAGATGCAGCTCGCCATCCAGCCAGCCGGCGGTAGTCAGCATCCGTCCCTGCAGTACCCGTGTAGTCATCGTCTCAGCTCAGCGACAAAGTCGTAGTAATCGTTGCGACACCAGGTGTCGGTCAGCTCGATGGCCACGTTGTCGGCGGTATAACCGATACGGGTCATCAGCAACATCGCCTCGCCGGGCTTGATGCCGGCGACGGCGGCAATCTCGGCGCCGGCATTCACCGCGCGGATGTGCTGCAGCGCGCGGACCACCGAATGCCCCAGCCCGTCGAGGTGCGCGTACAGCGAACTGCCCACCGCCTGCGGATCGGGCAGGTAGGCCAGCGGCAGCGTGGTCTGCTCGATCGCCATCACCACGCCGTCCGCCAGCCGCTGCCGTTTCAGCCGCACCACCTGCGCGGTCGGCGACAGGCCCAGCTTGATCACCTCGTCGTGTGTCGGGGCGCCGACACTGCGCTCCAGCCACAGCGACGACGGCTCGAAGCCCTTCATGCGCAGCATCTCGGTAAAGCCGGTCAGTCGCGACAGCGGCTGCTCCAGCCGCGGGGTGATGAAGGTGCCGGAGCCCTGGCGGCGGCGGATCAGCCCCTGCTCCAGCAGCACGTCCAGCGCCTTGCGGGCGGTGACGCGCGAGATCGCCAGCTCGTCGGAGAAGGTACGTTCCGACGGCAGCGCCTCGTCTGCCTGCCACCAGCCGGCGTTGATGGCGTCGGCCAGCTTGCGGGCGAACTGCAGGTACAGCGGCGTGCTCTGCGCCTCGTCTGGTTTCAGTGCCTGCCAGCGTTCATCCATGGCGAAATCCTCAAGTGGTCTTGGAAAGGCATCAGTTTACGTGTTGGCCGCCTGCCGTCCCAGCCGCTCAGTTACCGCAAAATTAATACCACTACCCAACCACGTCAATACCAGTTGTAGACCAGTTAATCGAAATACCAACGCTGCAATGCAGCATTCGTGGCGTGAATTCGCATCGAAAAACGCCGGGCCGCGCCAGCATTGGCGTTGCGGGGTGTCGGCGCGATGACGCAACTGGTATTAACAAGGTATCAAAAACGCAACACAGTGACAGCAGGGGGCTGCGGCCAAGGTTGGCCGCATCGGATGTGGTATCCGCGGCGCGGATTCCACACCGGGACGACCACAGCAAGACCACGCGGTAAACGTTGGGCATCGCGACGCTCAAGCACAAGCTGCGTGCTTAATCACAGCACACAAGAAAAAACCGCCCTCGCGGGCGGTTCGATGTGGCGGCAGCTAGCCCGGATAAGCGCAGCGCATCCGGAAACGCCGGCTAACGCGGCGACTTCTTCCAGCCGATCAGCCCCACGCCGGCCAGGATGATGGTCATCGACAGCAGCTCGGCGGGGCCGATGTGTTCGCCCAGCAGGCCGACCCCCAGCAACACCGCAATCACCGGATTGACGTAGGCATAGCTGGTGGCGGCCGCGGCGCTGACGTGCTGCAGCAGGAACATGTAGGCGGTGTAGGCGATCAGCGAGCCGAAAACGGCCAGGTACAGCATCGCCAGCCAGCCGGACAGCGGCGGCAGCGCCAGCAGCTGCTCGCCGCTGGCGAAACTGCCCAGCAGCAGCGCGATGCCGCCGGTGAGCATCATCATCGCGCTGGACATCAGCCCCTTGGGCTGGGTCAGATGCTTGCTCCACGCCGAGCCCAGCGCCCAGCCGGCCGAGGCGAACAGCAGCGCGGCGGCGCCGGCCGGCGACGCCTGCAGGTTGCTGCCCATGTTCAGCACCACGATGCCGACAATGCCCAGCAGCACGCCGGCCAGCTCCATCTTGCGCGGGCGGTGGCCGAACAGGCGCGCGAACAGGATGGCGAACAGCGGCACGGTGGCCACCACCAGCGCCGCCACGCCGGAGGACACCTCTTTCTGCGCCAGCGTCACGAAGCCGTTGCCGATGGCCGGCATCAGGATGCCGAGCAGGGTGGCGCCCTTCAGCTCCGCCAGCGTGGGATTGGCCGCACCGCGCCAGCGCAGGAAGCAGTACATCAGCGTGCCGGCCAGCACGAAGCGCACCCCGGCCATCAGGAACGGCGGCCACGACGTCACGGCGATGTGGATGGCAAAGTAGGTGGAACCCCAGATCAGGTACAGGGCAAGGAAGGCGGCGAGCAGTTTCAGCTGGTGCGAAGTCAGGTTCATGGCGGTCTACCGGTTGGGCTGCCAACAATGCCTTTCGCATCGCGGCGGCACAAGGGGCAAATGCCGAAAAGGCTGTTCTTGCCGCGGCATGGCCTTGATTTATAACGATATTGTCATAATCAGCAACAAACTGTTGCAACTATGCCAAGCAAACAAGCGGCAAGGTTGACGCAGGACAAGCGCTTGCCCGCTGGCCACTTGCCACGAGCGGTGGCGCCGTATAGTGGCGCCGACCCATTTTGCAAGAGGCGCACCATGAGCCCATCCTCCCGCCTATCCGGTGGACGAGAAATCCAGCTGGCCCCCGACGATCTGATCATCACCAAGACCGATCCTTCCGGCCACATCAGCTACGCCAACCGCACCTTCATGCGCATCGCCGGCTATGCCGAGCACGAGCTGCTGGGCAAGCCGCACAACCTGATCCGCCACCCCGACATGCCCCGCGGCGTGTACCGCCTGCTGTGGCAGACGCTGCAGGCGGGGCAGGAATTCTTCGGCCTGGTGAAAAACTACACCGCGCAGGGCGACTACTACTGGGTGTTCGCCAACATCACCCCCGACTACACCGCGCAGCGCACACTGGCCGGCTACTACTCGGTACGGCGCCAGCCGACGCGCGCCGGCATCGCCGCGGTCACCCCGCTGTACCAGCAGATGTGCGCGATCGAGGCACAGGCCGGCAAGGCGGCGGCGCCGGACGCGTCGATGCAGTGGCTGCTGGCGCAACTGGCCGCCAAACAAGTCAGCTACCAGCAGTTCGTGCTGGCGCTGGAACAACCGGGAGCCGCGACATGAAACAACGCCGCAAATGGCCGCCACTGCTGCGCACGCAGATGGGCTACTGGCTGCTCGCCTCCAACCTGCTGACCCTGGCCTACGTGGCCGGCAGCTTCTTCCTCGACGATACGCTGCGCCTGGCGCTGGGCGCGCTGCTGGTCGTCGGCGGTAGCGCGCTGGCGCTGTACCTGTGGCATAGCAGCGGCCGCATCTTCCGCCTGCTGGACACCCTGCACCTGCAGCTGGGCCTCGCCTGCAAGGGCGAGCTGCACCACCGCGCCACCGACACCCGCAACCTGGGCGAGGTCGGGCTGGTGGCGTGGGAGCTGAACGACTTCCTCGACCAGATCGAGACCTACTTCAAGGAGGTCAACACCTGCTTTGCCCGCGTCAGCGCCGGCGACTACAGCCGCCGCCCGCTGAGCAAGGGCCTGCCCGGGGTGCTGGCCAGCTCGCTGCAGGCGATGGACACCGCCATCCAGGCGATGCAGGACAACGACAGCTTCGTGCGCCGCAACCGGCTGTCGTCGCAGCTGGCAGCGCTGAGCAACCCGCACCTGCGCAGCAACCTCGCCAGCAGCCAGCAGGATCTCGGCGCCATCAGCGCGGCGATGGCCGACGTTGGCCGCATCACCCGCGACACCGCCAGCGGCGCGCGCGACAGCCTGCACAGCGCCGAGCAGCTGTCCACCCAGCTGGACACCATCGTCGGCAGCGTCGGCAGCATGAACGAGGCCAGCAGCGCGCTGGCCGGCGAATGGCAGGGCATCGAAAGCTCGCTGGCGGCGATCTCCGACATCGCCGACCAGACCAACCTGCTGGCGTTGAATGCGGCGATCGAGGCGGCGCGCGCCGGCGAGACCGGGCGCGGCTTTGCCGTGGTCGCCGACGAGGTGCGCAAGCTGGCCGAGCGCAGCAAGGACACCGCCAACCGCGTGCAGCACATCCTCGCCACCCTCTCCAGCCGCATCGGCCACATGCAGGCGCGCGCCGGCGAGGCCGGCAGTGTCGCCGGCCACGTCAAGGAATCGGTGGAATCGTTCCGCCAGCGCTTCGCCAGCCTCGCCGGCCAGTCCGACCAGGTGCTGGCGCAGGTGCTCAGCGTGCGCAACAAGTCGCACCTGTCGCTGCAGAAGATCGGCCACGTGATGTACAAGCAGCAGGCCTACAACGCGCTGGAGGAAGGCAAGCCGCTGGGCGAGCACCACGACGGCCTCGACCTGGGCGCGCTGGACAGCGGCACGCAGCAGGCCGAGCTGCAGCGGCTGGCGGAACAGATCCGCCGCCACGGCAGCAGTGCCATCAGCGCCGCGGCCACCGGCGGCGCGCTGGAGGAGGCGCGCATCGTCGCCGACATGCGCGAGCTGGAGCGGCACAGCGATGCGCTGCTGGCGCTGTTCGACCGCCTCGCCGACAGCGCCCCCGCCACCGGCAGCACCGCGGCCGGCGGACGCTAAGCGGCGGTCTTCACCGGGCAAGCCTGCGCGCGACACGGCGCACACGGCCAAGCAAGCCGTGCTGGCACGTCGTGCAGGCGTGCTGAACAGCGCACACCTGCACGCCGCAGATACTCGACGACGGCGGCCAACGTTGGCCGCAGCGTCACAGCCCGCCGCGGGTCAGCTTGGCCGGGTCCAGCAACCGCGCCAGCTCGTCGCGGTCGAGACCGGTGTTTTCGGCGGCGACATCGATGATGGCACGGCCCTCGCGGTAGGCCTGCTTGGCGATCTCGGCGGCGCGGGCGTAGCCGATCACCGGATTCAGCGCGGTGACCAGGATCGGGTTGCGCGCCAGCGCCTGCTGCAGCCGCGACTCGTTGACGCTGAAACCGGCGATGGCCTTGTCCGCCAGCAGCCGCGACACATTGGCCAGCAGCGCGATGCTGCTCAGCAGGTTGCTGGCGATCAGCGGCAGCATCACGTTGAGCTCGAAATTGCCGGACTGCCCCGCCACCGCAATCGCTGCATCCAGCCCGATCACCTGCGCCGCCACCATGCAGGTCGCCTCCGGGATCACCGGGTTGACCTTGCCCGGCATGATGGACGAGCCCGGCTGCAGCGCCTCCAGCTCGATCTCGCCCAGCCCGGCCAGCGGCCCGGAATTCATCCAGCGCAGGTCGTTGGCGATCTTCATCAGCGACACCGCGGTGGTGCGCAGCTGGCCGGACAGCGCCACCGCGGTGTCCTGCGCCCCCATCGCCGCGAAATAGTCCGGCGCCGGCACGAACGCCAACCCGGTCAGCGCCTGCAGTTCCTGGCAGAAACGGGCGGCGAAGCGCGGGTCGGCGTTGATGCCGGTGCCGACCGCGGTGCCGCCCTGCGCCAGCTGCAGCAGGCTGGGCCGCAGCTGCTGCAGGTGGCCAACGTTGGCCGCAATCTGCTGCGCCCAGCCGTTCAGGCTCTGGCCGAGGCGTACCGGCATCGCGTCCATCAGGTGGGTGCGGCCGGTCTTGATGTGGTGATCGACCTGCTGCGCCTTGGCCTGCGTGGTCTGTTGCAGGTGCTGCAAGGCCGGCAGCAGCTGCTCGCGCAGCGCCAGCGCCGCCGCGATGTGGATGGCGCTGGGGATGGTATCGTTGCTGCTCTGTGCGCAGTTGACGTGGTCGTTGGCGCTCACCGCGCTGCCCAGCGCGCGGCTGGCGAGGGTGGCGATCACCTCGTTGGCGTTCATGTTGCTGCTGGTGCCGGAGCCGGTCTGGTACACGTCCAGCGGAAAGTGCGTCATCAGCGCCGCGTCGTCCAGCAGCTGGCGGCAGGCGGCGGCGATGGCGTCGCCCTGCGCCGCCGTCAGCTGCCCCAGCGCGACATTGGCGCGCGCCGCCGCCAACTTGGCCAGCAGCAGCGCGCGAATGAAGCCTTCCGGCAGGCGCTGGCCGCTGACCGGAAAATTCTGCACCGCACGCTGGGTCTGCGCGCCGTAGAGGGCGTCGGCCGGCACCGCCAGCTCGCCCATGCTGTCCCGTTCCATCCGTACTGCGCTCATCATCGTTCTCCTGCCGGTTGCCTGCGGCCGCCTGCCGCTTGCTTCACTGTAGACCCTGCGCGCCACTGCGCTGCCCAGGCTGTGAGGGCATGAAAAAAGCCGACGCGGGGCGTCGGCTTTGGCTCGGGGCGGGCAGGAGTGACACCGCGGCCCGTGCGCTCAGGGCATGCCGTTCCTGCCGTGCAGCAGGTAGCCCGGCCGCTGGCTCAGCCGCTCGTAATAGGCCGCCACCGCCGGCAGCGGCGGATGCGCGAGCGGGGTGGCAAACCAGCGGTGTACCGACAGCCCGATGGCGATGTCGGCGAGCGAAAACGCGTCGCCGCTGACGTAGGCCCCGGTGCGGTCCAGCTGTCGCTCGAGGATGGCCATATGCCGCGACCACGTGCTGCACGCCTGCGCCAGCGCGGCGCTATCCTGGTGTTGCGGCGAATGCCGAACCAGCGACATGAAGGCATAGCTCCACGAGTTGTTGAGATCCGTGGCCTGCCAGTCCAGCCATTGGTCCACCCTGGCCCTGGCCTGCGCTGGCGTCGGATAGAACGACTCGCCGCCGTAGCGGGACGCCAGGTAGCGGATGATGGTATTGGATTCCCACAGCACAAAATCGTCGTCCCTGATCACCGGCACCATGGCGTTGGGATTCAGCGCCATGAATTCAGGACTGTGCGTCGAGCGGAAGCCGGCGCCCCAGTCCTCGCGCTCGAATGCGATGTCCAGCTCGGCGCAGGTCCAGAGGACCTTGCGCACATTGATCGACGATGCCCTACCGAGTATCTGCAGCATTGCGTGTCCTTAGCGTTGGTGGCCGGGCGCCGGCTGGCGCCGGCCGTACGGCTTGTTGCGGGGGAAATCTGCGGCAGCTTGGCCATGCGCCACGGCACGGCGGCGGCCGGCACGCCGCGTCAGCGTGCGGCCAACCTTTGCAGGATATTGGAAAACTCTTCCATGAAGGAATCGAAACGGCCGGCGAGGCGGTCGACGTCGGCGGCGAAGCGGTTGTAGGCCACCACCGCCGGGATCGCCGCGAACAGGCCGATGGCGGTGGCGATCAGCGCCTCGGCGATGCCCGGCGCCACCGTGGCCAGCGTGGCCTGGCCGGCGTTACCCAGGCCGATGAAGGCGTGCATGATGCCCCACACCGTGCCGAACAGGCCGATATAGGGGCTGACCGAGCCGACGGTGGCGAGGAAGCTGTTGTGGTGGTCCAGCGCGTCCAGCTCGCGCTGCGCGGCGGCGCGCATCGCGCGGCGGGCGCCGTCCAGCTGCTCGGAATTGTCGACACCGCCCTGGCGCCGCAGCTTGATGAACTCGGCAAAACCGGCCTGGAACAGCTTCTCCACCCCGGTGGAGCGGTGATGCTGGCGGGTGTCCTCGTACAGGCGGTTGAGGTCGATGCCGCTCCAGAACTGCTGCTCGAAGTCCTGGGTGGCGAGGCGGGCGCGGCGCAGTACCGCCAGCTTGTTGAAGATGATGCCCCACGACAGCAGGGACAGCACCACCAGCCCCGCCATCACCAGCTGCACCGGCAGGCTGGCATGGAGGATAAGACCAATGACCGAAAGTTCTTGCACGATGGCTCCTGGGTTGGCGGTCAGCGCAGTACGCGACCGGTATCGAGATCGATGATGGTGGAAGGCTTGCGCCGCTTGCCGATGCGGCCCTGCAGCGTCAGCACCCGCGCGCCGAAGGCCTGGCGGCAGCCGCGCGCCGTCTTCAGCGAGCGCTGGCCGGCGCGGTTGGCCGAGGTCGACACGATGGCGTGGCCCAGCGCCAGGCACAGCGCCGCCGCCTCGCCGTGGGCGGTGATGCGCACCGCGATCTTGTCGTGGCGACCGCGCAGCAGTGCCGGCACCCGCGGCGCGGCCGGCAGCAAAAAGGTGTACGGCCCCGGCCAGTAGCGGTTGACGACGGCCAGCTGCGCCGGCGTCAGCGGCCGGATCAGCGGCCGCAGCTGCTCAAGGTTGGCCGCAATCACGATCAGGCCCTTGTGGTTGGGGCGCGCCTTGATCGCCAGCAGGCGGCGGATGGCGCGCACGTCGAACGGATCGCAGCCCAGCCCGAAACAGGACTCGGTGGCGTAGGCGATCACGCCACCCTGCTGCAGGTGGCCGCGCGCGGCACGCTGTTGCCCGTGGCGGGGCAGACGGGGAAATTGACGGTTCACGTAATGGCAGGTCGCAAGGTGATGACCGGACAGACCGCACACGGCGCGGCGGGTTCCGTTCAGTCGTTCAGGTAACGGGCGTTGATTCTAGCCACTGTGCCGTCTTTGTGCATCCCTCGCAGGTGCTCGTTGAGCAGCCGCACCGTGCCGTCCGCCATCATCTGGTTGCAGGCGAGGTAGAGAAAGGTGGTGTTGAAGGTCAGCAGCGGGCGCAGCCTGGTGGCCTTTTCGCGCGCCACCAGCGCGGCGCCGAGATACTTGCCGGTCGCCCACAGGTCGATGCGGCCGGCCTGCAGCTTGCGCAGGTTCTGCACGTCGTTGGACGCCAGATCGACCTCGAAGCCGCGGCTGATCAGGTACTGCGCCACCGCGTCGCCGGAATAGCCGCCCAGCCGGTAGCGCCGCGCCGCCTCCAGATTGCTCAGCTCCTGCGGCCCGTCGTCGCGGCCGTACAGCACCCACGGGTTTTCCACCACCGGGCCGATCCACTGCAGCTGGTGCTCGCGCTGCTCGGTGCGGGTGGTGGAGTAGACGCAGGTGTTCGGCTCCAGCACCGCGCTGTTGTAGGCGCGCACCCACGGCAGCAGCTCGATGCGGTAGCCGATGCCGGCGCGGCGCAGGATCTCGCGCACGATGTCGCTGGACAGGCCGCCGATCCGGCCGTCCGCCAGCTGCATGTTGAACGGCGGGTAGTCTTCGGTCAGCAGCCGCAGCTGCAGCGGCTCGGCGGCGTGCAGGGGCAACGCCAGGCAACACAGCAGGCCAACGCGACGCAGGAAGTTCATGGCATACCCTTTCTTGCCAACGCTTACTGCAGTGTAGACCGCGCGCGCGGCCCGCTGCCGCAAGCTTTGCCGCGGTAGCCACCATGAAAAACGGCACCCGAAGGTGCCGTTGCCTGCCTGCCGTCACGCCTTACTTGGCGCGGTTCAGTGCGCGGTTGCCGATGTCGCGGCGCAGCTGCTTGCCGGCGAACTGGATCTGGTCGGCGACCGCGTACGCCTTCTGCTGTGCCACGCGCACGCTGTCGCCGAGGCCAACCACGCACAGTACGCGGCCGCCGCTGGTAACCAGCTGGCCGGCGTCGTTGACGCTGCTGCCGGCGTGGAAGGTGAAGGTGTCGTCGGTGGCGGCCGGGATGGCGCTGATCACGTCACCCTTGCGCGGCGCGTCCGGGTAGCCGGCGGCAGCCAGCACCACGCCCATCGCCACGCGGCGGTCCCACTCCGCTTCCACCTTGTCGAGGGTGCCGTTGATGCCGGCCTCCAGCAACACGGTGAAGTCGGATTTCAGGCGCGCCATGATCGGCTGCGTTTCCGGATCGCCGAAGCGGCAGTTGAACTCGATGGTGTACGGGTTGCCCTGCTTGTCGATCATCAGCCCGGCGTACAGGAAGCCGGTATAGCTGTGACCGTCGGCCTTCATGCCGCGCACCGTCGGCAGGATGATGTCGCGCATCGCGCGGTGGTGCACTTCCGGCGTCACCACCGGTGCCGGGCTGTAGGCGCCCATGCCGCCGGTGTTGGGGCCCATGTCGCCGTCGAGCAGGCGCTTGTGGTCCTGGCTGGTGGCCATCGCCAGCACGTTGTCGCCGTCGACCATCACGATGAAGCTGGCTTCCTCGCCTTCGAGGAAGTCCTCGATCACCACGCGCGAGCCGGCGTCACCCATCTTGTTGCCCAGCAGCATGTCGTCGATCGCGGCGTGCGCCTCGTCCAGCGTCATCGCCACCACCACGCCCTTGCCGGCGGCCAAGCCGTCGGCCTTGATCACGATCGGCGCACCCTTGCGGGCAACGTAGTCGTGGGCGGCAGCGGCATCGCTGAAGGTTTCGTAGCCGGCGGTCGGAATGCCGTGGCGCTGCATGAACGCCTTGGCGAAGTCCTTGGAGCTTTCCAGCTGCGCGCAGTACTGCGTCGGGCCGAAGATCTTCAGGCCGGCGGCGCGGAAGGCGTCGACCACGCCGGCGGCCAGCGGCGCTTCCGGGCCGACCACGGTCAGTTCGATCTGCTCGTGCTTTACAAACTCGATCAGCTCGGGAATGGCCGTGATGGCGACATTGCTCAGGTGCGGATCGAGCGCGGTACCGGCGTTACCCGGCGCCACGAATACCTTGGACACGCGCGGCGATTGCGCCACACGCCAGGCCAGCGCGTGTTCGCGGCCGCCGGAACCGATAACGAGTACTTTCATGACTCAGCTTCCTTGAGGTCGGGTCTGCCACGGTTGGCCGCAGGCTGCGGCCAACCTTTGCAACGATTGAAGATTAGTGGCGGAAGTGACGCACGCCGGTCAGCACCATGGCGATGCCGTGCTCGTCGGCGGCGGCGAACACCTCGTCGTCACGCATCGAGCCGCCCGGCTGGATGATGGCCTTGATGCCCTGCTCGGCGATCACGTCGATGCCGTCGCGGAACGGGAAGAACGCGTCCGACGAGGCCACGGCACCGATCAGGCTGAGGCCGGCATCCTGCGCCTTGCGCGCGGCGATGCGGGTGGAGTCGACACGGCTCATCTGGCCGGCGCCGATACCGGCGGTCTGGCCGTTCTTGCAGAACACGATCGCGTTGGACTTCACGTACTTGGCGACGCGCCAGGCGAACAGCAGGTCGGCCATTTCCTGTTCGGTCGGCGCACGCTTGGTCACCACGCGCAGCTCGTCCAGGCCGACGTTGCGGATGTCCGGGGTCTGCACCAGCACGCCGCCGCCGACGCGCTTCAGCTCGTAGCGGTTGGCGCCGGCTTCCAGCGGGATCTCCAGCACGCGCACGTTTTTCTTGGCGGCGATGATGGCCTTCGCTTCGTCGGTGAACGCCGGGGCCATCAGCACTTCCAAGAACTGGCCGGTCACCGCTTCAACGGTCTCGGCATCCACCGGACGGTTGAAGGCGATGATGCCGCCGAAGGCGCTGGTGGTGTCGGTGGCGAACGCCAGCTTGTAGGCAGTCAGCGTATCGGCGGCGATGGCCACGCCGCACGGGTTGGCGTGCTTGACGATCACGCAGGCCGGCGCGTCGAAGGTCTTCACCGCTTCCCACGCCGCATCGGCGTCGGCGATGTTGTTGTAGGACAGTTCCTTGCCCTGCAGCTGGCGGTAACCGGCGATGGTGCCGGCGGCCGGATCGAGGTCGCGGTAGAAGGCGGCAGCCTGGTGCGGGTTCTCGCCGTAGCGCATGTCCTGCACCTTGATGAACTGCGCGTTGAGGCGGTTCGGGAACGCCACGCGTTCCGGCACGCCGCTGTCGACGCCTTCGACCAGGCTGGTCAGGTAGTTGGAGATCGCACCGTCGTAGGCGGCGGTGTGGGTGAACGCCTTCTTCGACAGGTTGAGACGGGTCAGCTTGGACAGCTTGCCGCCGTTGGCCGTCATTTCTGCGGCCAAGGTGTCGTAGTCAGCGGCATCGGTGACGATGGCCACGTGCTGCCAGTTTTTCGCAGCGGAGCGCACCATGGTCGGGCCGCCGATGTCGATGTTCTCGATGGCGTCTTCCAGCGGGCAGTCCGGGTTGGCGATGGTGGCTTCGAACGGGTAGAGGTTGACACAGACCAGATCGATGTTGCCGATGCCGTGTTCCTGCATGGTGGCGACGTGCTCCGGCAGGTCGCGACGGCCGAGGATGCCGCCGTGCACTTTCGGGTGCAGGGTCTTGACCCGGCCGTCCAGCATTTCCGGAAAGCCGGTGTAATCCGATACGTCGATCACCGGCACGCCGGCGTCGCGCAGCAGCTTGGAGGTGCCGCCGGTGGAGAGGATTTCGACACCAAAGCCGGCCAGGGCCTGGGCAAATGCCAGTACGCCGGTTTTGTCAGAAACGCTGATCAGCGCACGTTCGATCTTGGTCATGGTTTTCTACCGCCTTCAAAGTAAAACGTGGCAACGGGCACGCCCGCGGCCAACTCAAATCTTGCTGTATACCGGCCGGCGCGCTGGCGCCGGCCGGTGCTGGTGATCCCGTCCCCCGCCCCTGCGCTGCAGGGGAGTTCGTTATCCAAAGAAAAGCCATCCGCGACGGCGGATGGCTTCGGTTTCAAATCAGGTCGTACGATTTCATCTTCTTGCGCAGCGTGTTGCGGTTGAGGCCGAGCAGCTCGGCCGCGCGCGTCTGGTTGCCCTGGGTGTGGTTGAGCACCACCTCCAGCAGCGGTTTTTCCACCCGCGCCAGCACCATGTCATAGATGGCGGCCGGCATCTCGCCGTCCAGGTCGCGGAAGTACTGCTCCATCGCCAGCCTGACGCAATGGGAAATATCGTCGTTATTGTTGTTCATGGTTTGCCGCTTCGTATTGTTGCTTAATCGCCCGCACACGCTGTCGCGTCCTCGTCCTCGTGCGGTCCGGTGGACACGTACTCCAGCCGCTCGGAACTGGCCGCAAGCTGCGCAAAATACTGTGCCACTGCCTGGCGCTGCGTGCTGGTCGATTCCAGCGCGTACATCGCCTGACGGAATTCGTTGCTGCCACGCAGGCCGCGGGTGTACCAGGCGATGTGCTTGCGCGCGATGCGGCAGCCGGAATATTCGCCGTAAAAACGGTACAGCTCGTCGAGGTGGCCCTGCATGATGTCGTCGATCTCGCTGATGCGCGGCGGCAGCAGCGTCTCGCCGGTATCCAGAAAATGCTGGATCTCGCGGAAGATCCACGGCCGCCCCTGTGCGGCGCGGCCGATCATGATCGCGTCGGCGCCAGTCGCATCCAGCACCTGCTTCGCCTTGTGCGGGCTGTCGATGTCGCCGTTGGCGATCACCGGGATAGCCACCGCCTGCTTCACCGCGGCGATGGTGTCGTACTCGGCGGCGCCGCGGTACATGTCCTCGCGCGTGCGCCCGTGCAGCGCCAGCGCGGCGATGCCGGCCTCCTCGGCCATCTTCGCCACCTGCAGCGCGGTCTTCACCTCGCTGCTCCAGCCGGTGCGGGTCTTCAGCGTCACCGGCACGTCCACCGCGCGCACCACCGCGTCGAGGATGCGGCCAACGTTGTCGAGGTCGCGCAGCAGCGCAGAGCCGGCGGCGACATTGCACACCTTCTTCGCCGGGCAGCCCATGTTGATGTCGATGATCTGCGCGCCGCGCGCCACGTTCAGCTGCGCCGCCTCGGCCAGCATCGCCGCGTCGCCGCCGGCGATCTGCACCACGATGGGCTCGACTTCGCCGCTGTGGTCGGCGCGCAGCAGGGTTTTCTTGGTGGTCCACAACGCCTTGTTGGCGGTGATCATCTCCGACACCGCCATGCCGGCGCCCAGTCTCTTGCACAGCATGCGGAACGGCCGGTCGGTGACACCCGCCATGGGGGCAACGATCAGCTGGTTCTTGAGCGTGTAAGGGCCGATTTGCATTGCAAAAGAAAGACATGGAGGGCGAAAGGGCGGCCATTGTACTGCCTTTTGCGCAGGCGGTAAAAACCTTTTTGCTTATTTTTTAAGCTAAAACAACGCCGGCTGCTGCGTGGCCCTGGCCGCTGGCGGCCGCCTGCATGACAAGTGAAAAACGGGGGATGTTGCGGAAGGGATGGGGGTGGGAAGTCGGTCGATAAGCCGGGTTTTGTCGTTGGACAGTCATTCCTCTAGTCTTGCCGTTACCGACAAGCTCAAGCAACCTACCCGGGTACAGCGCGGGCCACGCCAATGTACCCCTATTTGGTCTTGCTCCGGATGGGGTTTAGCCTGCCGTCCGTATCGCTACGTCCGCGGTGCGCTCTTACCGCACCTTTTCACCCTTGCCTGTGCCGCTGTCAGCGGGCTGGCGAACCAGCACTAACGCAAAACGTACGCTGCACGCAGCGCGTATTCTGCCCTGAACAGTACGATGCGCACCCTTGCGGGTGACACATCCGGCCATCGGCGGTTCAGCTCTCTGTTCCACTTTCCGTCGCCTCACGACGCCTGGCCGTTAGCCAGCATCCTGCCCTTTGGAGCCCGGACTTTCCTCCCCGTGCAAGCACGCGGCGACTGCCTGGCCGACTTCCCGGCGCGGATTGTAGCGCAAAGCGCTGCCCGGCACTGACAATTATCAATCCGCCGCCGCGAGCGGCTCCCTATACTGTTCCTCCCCCCCACCACCCCCGCCACCCGCTTCCATGACAGATCACCACAAACTTGCGCGATTACAACTAAGCGGCATGCTGGGGCTGGTGCTGATGGTGGTGGTACTGCTGGCCAGCTACTTTTTCTACCAGCAGTGGCGCGACTACCGCGACGGCAGCTCGGTGGTGGCGGAAGAGGCGCGGCTGCGCGGCCAGACCTTCCTCAAGGCCTACGGCGACCACGCCAGCAACTCGCTGGAGACGCTGTACTCGCAGACGCAGGACATCCTGCGCCAGCGCCTGCGCGAGCAGGTCGACCAGGCCTATGTGCTGGCCGACAGCCTGTACCGCCGCCATCACCGCCGCTTGAGCGACGCGGCGCTGCAACGCGAGATCGTGGAGAGCCTGCGCCCGCTGCGCTACTTCGGCGGCCGCGGCTACTACTTCATCGACACCCTCGACGGCGACTGCGTGCTGCTGCCGACCAGCCCGCAGCGCGAAGGCCGCAACCTGCTCGACAACCAGGACGACCAGGGCGCCTACATCATGCGCAAGCTGCTCCTGTCGGTGGACAATCCCGCCGGCAGCGGCTTTGCCAGCTATCGCTGGTATCGCCCCGGCGAGACGTTCATGTCGGAAAAGATCGCCTACTCGCGCCGCTTCGAGCCGTTCGGCTGGCTGATCGGCGGCGGCGAGTACGTGCTGAACGTGGAAGAAGACCTGCAGCAGCAGGCGCTGCAGACGCTGGCGCAGATGCCGGTCGGCGAGCGCGGCTTCTTCGCCGTCATCGACCAGCACGGCCGCCTGCGCCAGCTGCCGGGCCAGCGCGGCTTCACCCTGCCCGCCGCGCTGCAGCAGCAGCTGGCGGCCACGCCGTCGCAGTATTTCGTCAGCTTCAGCCATCCCGCCGCCGCCGGCAGCCAGCGCTACAGCGCCTACGTGGCGCTGGTGCCGTCGTGGCAGTGGCGGGTGGTCAGCATCATCCCCGAGCGCGAGCTGACGCTGTCCGGCGCCGCACAGGCGCAGGCGCTGGGCGAGAAGACGCGCAACCGGGTGCTGACCACGCTGCTGATCCTGACGCTGGCGGTGTGCCTGGCGTGGCTGTTCTCGGTGCACTTCAGCCGCTGGCTGGGGGCGCTGATCGCGCAGTACCAGCAGCGGCTGCAGGCGTCGCAGCGGCAGGTGGAGGACAAGGCGCGCGAGATCGAGCTGACGCGCTACATGAGCGACAGCGCCGCCGACGCCATCGTGCTGCTCAACGCGCAGGGCCGCGTGGTGTACCACAACGAGGCGGCCAAGCGCTGCTTCTGCGACGGCAACGAGCACCGCATGCCGGAGCTGTTCGAGGAGCGCTTCAGCGGCGGCCAGCACCACTACGTGCGCAGCGTGCGCTGCTGCAGCGGCGAGATGACGCTGGAGATCAGCCTCACCGGCCTCAGCTACCAGGGCGAGTACTACCGCTGCGCCACCGCGCGCGACATCAGCGCCCGCGTCAGCCACGAACGGCAGCAAAGGTTGGCCGCAACGGTGTTCGAGGCCAGCTCGGAGGCGATCCTGATCACCGACGCCGACAGCCGCATCATCGCCGTCAACCGCGCCTTCAGTGACATCACCGGCTACAGCGAGGCCCAGGCGCTGGGCAACACCCCGGCGCTGCTGGGCTCCGGCCGCCACGACGCCGCCTTCTACCGCGACATGTGGAACCACCTGCACGCGCGCGGCTACTGGAGCGGCGAGATCTGGAACCGGCGCCAGAACGGCGAAATCTACCCGGAGTGGCTGACCATCAACCAGGTGCGCAATGGCGACGGCAGCATCAGCCACTACGTGGCGCTGTTCTCCGACATCAGCGAGCGCAAGGCCACCGAGGCGCGGGTGCAGCACCTCGCCGAGTACGACTTCCTCACCAACCTGCCCAACCGCCTGCTGCTGCACGACCGCCTGCAGCAGTCGCTGCACCTGGCCGAGCGCAAGCAGCACGCGGTGGCGGTGCTGTTCATGGATCTCGACCGCTTCAAGAACGTCAACGACACCCTCGGCCACGACGCCGGCGACGAGCTGCTGCGCCAGGTCGCCAGCCGCACCCGGCACATGCTGCGCGAGATGGACACCGTCGGCCGCACCGGCGGCGACGAGTTCGTCATCATCCTGCCGGAGCTGTCCGGCAGCGCGCAGGCCGGCATGGTCGCCGAGCGCGTGCTGCAGGTGCTGGAGGCGCCGTTCACCCTGCGCGGCCACACGCTGGTGATCAGCGCCAGCATCGGCATCGCGGTGTCGCCGGCCGACGGCAGCAGCCCGGAAGTGCTGCTCAAGAATGCCGACATGGCGATGTACCAGGCCAAGGCCAGCGGCCGCAACGCGTTCCGCTTCTTCACCGCCAGCATGACCGCCGAGGTCAGCGAGCGGCTGCTGCTGGAAAACCAGCTGCGCCTGGCGATGGCGCAGCAGCAGTTCTATCTGGAGCTGCAGCCGAAGTACCACATCGCCAGCCGCCGTCTCAACGGCTTCGAGGCCTTGCTGCGCTGGCGCCAGGCGGACGGCAGCCTGGTGTCGCCGGCGCGCTTCATCCCGGTGGCCGAGGATTCCGGCGTGATCACCGAGCTGGGGCTGTGGGTGCTGGAACAGGCCTGCCGCACCGCGACGGAGTGGGTGCGCCACGGCCGGCAGCTGACCATCGCCGTCAACGTCTCGGCGCGGCAGCTGACCCACGGCGACTTCTGCGCCGAGGTGGCGCGGGTGCTGCGCGACAGCGGCCTGCCGCCGGCGCTGCTGGAACTGGAAGTGACCGAGGGCACGCTGATCGACTATAGCGGCCCGGTGCGGCAGCAGCTGGCCGGCATCAAGGCGCTGGGGGTGCGGCTGGCGGTGGACGATTTCGGCACCGGCTACTCCAGCCTTGCCTACCTGAAGAACTTCGCGCCGGACACGGTGAAGATCGACCGCTCCTTCGTCAGCGAGCTGCAGCACAACCGCGACAACGCCGCCATCGTCTCCGCCATCATCACCCTGGCGCGCAATCTGGACATGGAGTCGCTGGCCGAAGGCGTGGAGACCGAGGCCGAGCTGGCGGCGCTGCAGGCGCTGGGCTGCGACACGGTGCAGGGCTTCCTCACCGGCCGGCCGCTGGCGGTCAACGACGCGCTGGCGCTGTGCCGGCTGCAGGCACCGGCCGACGCGGTCTGACGCCTCGGAACCGGTTCAAGGTGTCGCACACTCACGCAAGACAAGGCAAAAACGCCGCAGGAAGCGGCGTTTCGCTGGCGACGAAGCAGCAGGCCGCAGGCGTTTTAGCGCCGCATCGCGCCATTGCGCTCCCTTGCCGCCGGCACTGCACCGCGGCTCAGTCGAAGCGGCGGGTGTAGCGCAATTCCGACGACGCGTCGCGGCCGGCGCGGCCGATCAGCGACAGCGTGCGCGACAGCTGGTAGCTGACCTTCAGCGCCTGCTCGGCGCTGCGCAGCCCGTACTCGTAGCCGACATACAGCTCGCGCGTCAGCTGCTTGCCCAGCGTCACCACCTGCTCCGCCGGGCTGACCACACCGGCGCTGCTGGTGCTTTCCGCCCGCGACTGCACGCCGATGTCGTCGAACAGCCCGACCTGGTCGTTGATCAGGCCGGCGAGCAGGCCGCCGGCGGCGGCACCGGCACCACCGGTGTTGTCGCCGACTGCGGCGGCACGGCCCAGCACCAGCCACGACAGCTTGTCCTTTTCCGACATCGCCTCGTCCGCCACCAGCTTCACCGTCGGCGTCAACAGCGCGCCGCGCACCTCGACCCCGGCGCCGACCGGCGAGAAGCGGCGCGTGGTGCGCAGGTCCAGCGCCGGGTTGTCCAGCGGCCCGCTGAAGGTGATCAGGCCGCGGGTGATGTCCAGATCCTGGCCGTAGGCCTTGAAGCGCCCCTTGTCGACGCGGATCTGGCCGCGCGCCTGCAGCGTGCCGCCCTGCTCTGCCAGCAGCCGCACCTCGCCGCCCAGCCACGCCTCCAGCCCGTTGCCGCCGAAGCGCAGCTTGTCGCCGAGCGCGATGCGCAGGTCCAGCGCCAGCGGCCAGCGGTTGCCGGCGTCGTCGACCACCTCGCGCCCCAGCACCACCACGTCGTCGGACAGCCGCGGCCCGCCCAGTTTCGGGATGTCGATACGGCCCTCGTCGACGCTGAGGTTGCCGCTCAGCGTCACCACCCGCTGCCGCACCTCGACGCGGCTGCGCCCGGACAACAGCAGGCGCCGCCCCGGCCGCTCCAGCGCGGCGAAGCGCTTGAAGTCGAGCAGCAGCAACACGTCCGGCGTCTGCTGGAACAGGTCGATGCGGCCGCTGCCGGTCAGCTCGCCCTGCTTGCCGAAGCGCAGGCTGTCGATCAGCAGCTGCTGGCCGGCCAGTCGCGCCTGCAGCTGGCCCTGCTCCAGGCGGATGCCGTTGCGGCGCTCGATAAAGCGCAGGTCGTGGCCCAGCAGCGGCCCGTCCAGCGTCGGCGACGACAGCGTGCCGCCCAGCTGCAGCGTGGCGTCGAGGCTGCCGGACAATTCCATGCCCGCCTTCAGCCACGGCTGTGCCAGCGCCAGCGACGGCACCTGCAGCCGCACGCTGCCGGTCAGCGCCGCGTTGGCGACACTGCCGCCGTTGCCCCACAGCACGCTGCCGTCGGCGGCGAGCTTGCCAAAACGGCTATCCAGCGCCAGCGCCAGCGGCCCGCGTTCGCCGAGGCCGACACTCAGCGTCGCCCGGCTCAGCCCCAGCGCCTGCTCGCCGGCCGGGGCCGGCAGCCAGACATCGCCCTGCGTACGCTGCAGCTGCACGCTGCCTTGCGGCCAACCTTGCGCGCCGTTCAATTGCCAGCCGGCGTCGAACACCAGCGTCTGGCGCAAGGGCGGCGTGAACCACGGCGCCAGCGCCGACAGCGCCAATCCCTGCACCCGGCCCTCGCTGCGCCAGCCGCCGCCACGCTGCCAGCTGCTCTCGCCCAGTTGCCACTGCGCGCCCAGCGCCTGCCAGCGGCTGGCCGCCAGCGAAACGTTGGCCGCCCCCGCGCGCAGCGCCACCGGCTGCTGCAGGCGCAGCGGCAGCCAGCCGCTGCCCTCCAGCTGCTGCAGCGTACCGCGCCAGTTGCTGCTGCCGCGCTCGAAACCACCGCTCAGCTGCAGTGCCAGCTGCTGTTCATGCTGTTGCAGGCGACCGTCGGCGCTCAGCTGCAGCCGGTGCGCCAGACGGCTGCCGTCGGCCTGCAGGCTCAGCCGCGCCAGCTGCCTGTCGCCCAGCGTCAGCGTGCGGCCGTCGAGGCGGATACGGAACGGGCTGTCGTCGGCGATGCCACTCTCGCCCTGCAGGCTGAGGCTGGCCACCGCCAGCGCCCCCGGCAGGCGCAGGTTGCTGGCCTGCAGGTCGGCACGCACCTGTGGCCGCGCCGGCACCCCGCCCAGATCCAGCTCGCCGCGCACCCGCCCGGAGAACGCCGGGCCGAGCAGGCCCAGCTGCGGCGCGTCGAGCAGCATCTGCAGCCGGTCGCCGGGTTTGCCGTAGCTGCCGGCAAGACGCAGGCTGTTGCCGCCCAGTTGCAGGCGGCCCTGCAGCGTGCGCAGCCGCTGCGCCTGCCAGCTGGCCTGCAGCCGGCCGGACAAGGGCGCGCCGGACAACGTGCCCGGCGTCAGCTGCAACTGCAGCTCGCCCTGCGGCGCCTGCGCCAGCCGTACCCTGGCGCTGAAATTGCCGTTGATATTGCCCACCGGCAGCTGCGGCGACAGCGCCGCCGGGTTCAGCGCCTGCAGCTTGCCGCGCGCGTCCAGCTGCGGCACCGCGCCCAGCGCCAGCCTGCCGTCCAGCAGCAGCCGGCCGGCGCCGGTGCCCAGCTGCAGCTGTTGCAATTGCCACTGCTGCGGCGCCGGCAGCGCCAGTCCGCCGCGCAACGACAGCTTGCCGCTGGCCAGCGCCAGGGCCAGCCGCGGCGCGCGCGGGCTGCCGGACACGCGGATGTCGCCGCCGATGCGGTGCGACGGTAAGTTGGCCAGCAGCGCCTGGCTGTGGATGCCGTCCAGCCGCAACGCCAGTGCCAGCGCGCTGGCGCTGACGCGGCCGTTGAGGGTGGCGCGGCCCTCGGCCAGCTCCGCCACCAGATTGTTCAGCAGCAGGGTGTCGTCTCGGATCTGGAACGGGCCGTACAGCAGCGACAGCGGCAGCCGCTGCGCGCTGAGCGCGCCGGGCTGGTAGTTGATCAGCGACACGCCGCCGTCGAGCACGCCGCCCGCCCCCGGCGCCAGCTGCAGCGCGAGACCCAGCCGTGCCTGCGGCCAACCCGGCTGCAAGGCCTGAGGGTTGATGCCGCCGACGCGTACGTCCAGCTGCTGCAGGCGCTGCAAGGCCTGCGGCGCGAACGGCCGCAGCCGTGCGCTCAGCTGGGCCGACAGGCCCAGCGCGCTGACGGTGCCGCTGACACGCGGCGCCAGCAGCGACTGCTGCAGTGTCAGCACGCCGCGGCTGGCGACGCCTTCCAGCTGGCCGTCGTATTCCAGCCGCCCGCCGAGCGCGAACGGGGCGCTGCTGCCCAGCGCCACGCTGGCGTACATCCGCCCCCAGCGGCTGTCCAGCCGGCGCAACACCAGCGCGTGCTGCTGTTGCTGGTAGTAGTAGCCGGCGTCGAGCGCGTTCAGCAGCGGCGGCGCGTCGCCCAGCTGCAGCGCGTCCAGGCGCAGACTGTCGATGGCGACGTCCAGCGGCAGGCGCAGGTGGGCCGGCAGCTGCGGCGGGCTGCCGTCGGACGGCTTGCTGCTGTGATAGCGCAGCACGCCGAGGTGCAATTGTTCGATCTGCAACTGGCGCTGCCACAGCCGCTGCGGCGACCACGCCAGCTGCAGCCGGCTCAGCGCCAGCTGCTGTTGCGGCGTCTGCCAGCGGAGGTCTTCCAGCACGAAGCCGCGCCACAGCGTGCCGTGGCTGCGGCCAACCTTGAGCTGGCCGCCACTGGCGCGCTCCAGCAGCGGCCACAGGCTGGCGAAGCCGGCCGGCGTGGCGGTGAACCACGCCAGCGCGCCACCGACCCCGAGCAACAGCAGCAGGCTCAGCAACAGCAGCCAGCGCAGCCACCGCATGCGGCGACGCGGCGCAGGTGGTTCAGGGTTCTCTGGCGCCGCCGCCGATGGCAGGGACGGAGGCCGCAGGGATGACGACGGCAGCAGGTCTTCGGTGTGCGCCATCAGAAGGCCAGCCCCAGGTTGAGGTTCCAGCGCCAGCGCTGGTCGCGCGCGCCATAGGCGATGTCGAAGGCCAGCGGCGCCAGCGGACTGAGCCAGCGCACGCCGACCCCCTGCGCCCGCGCTAGGCGCCAGCTCTGCCAGCTGTCAGCGGCGTCACCGCCGTCGACGAACGCCGCCAGCCGCCACGCCGGCGTCAGCGGGTACTGGTATTCCAGCGTCGCGGTCGCCAGCACGCGGCCGCCGGTGATCGCGCCGCTGTCGGGGCTGACGATGCCGAGGCTCTGGTAGTCGTAGCCGCGCACGCTGCCGACGCCGCCGGCCTTGAACAGGCGCGACGCCGGCACCTGCAGCGCGTCGTCGGCCCACACCTGGCCCAGCTCCAGCCGCGTCAGCCAGGTGCCGCGCATGAAGGACGGGCTCCAGTACAGCGCGCCGCGGCCGTAGGCGCGCAGGAAACGGGTGTCCGCCGCCAGCCCGGCGCCGGACAGGTGGCCCTCCAGCAGATAGCCGGAACCGGGGCGCAGCGGGTTGTCCACCGCGCGCTGCGCCCAGCCGTAGGACAGGATCAGCGCCTTGTTGTCGCGGGTGGCCTCGCCCTCGATCTTCTCGCGTTCGATCAGGTATTCCACGCCGAAGCGGGCCTCGATCTCGCCGCGCTGGCGCACGCGGAACAGGCCAAGCTCGGTGGCGTCGGTGATGGTCAGGTTCTGCTCGGCGTGGCGCTGCTGCAGGTTGAGGCTGTGCGCGTAGCCGTCGCTGCCGCGCGCAAAACCGAGGCCGAGATCCAGCTGCTGCCGCGATTTTTTCCAGTCGTAGGCCACCGAGCCGGTGTAGCCGCGGCGCAGCAGGTTGTAGTGTTCGTAACCCAGGCGGGTGCCGGCGCCGTCGCCGGTGCTGTAGTTGAGGCCGACCTCCAGCTTCTGCCGCTGCTGCTCGCTCAGGGTGATGCCCAGCGGCACCGTGTCGTCGTGCAGCTGTTCCCACAGCGGCGCCACCACCACGCCGGTGAAGTGCGGGTCGTTCTCCAGCGCCGCCTGCAACGCCACCAGCGACGGCTGCGAGTACGGCGCGCCGGGCGCGAAATCGGCCATGCTGCTGACAATGCTCGCCGGATAGCGCTGCAGGCCGTCGATGCGGAAGTCGCCGAAGCGGATCAGCGGCCCGCTGTCCACCGTCAGCGTCACCCGCGCCTGGCGGCTGGCCGGGTCGATGCGCACCTGCGCGGCGGTGAGCCTGGCCTGCGGGAAACGGTCGAGCAGGAAGGGGCGCAGCGCCGCCTTCTTGCTGTTGTCCCAGTCGTCCTGGCGGAACACCGCGCCCTCCGGCAGCGCCCAGTCTTCCATCACCTTGGAAAGAAATCGGCTGTAGTCCGCCTGCTGCCGCACCGGTCCCTGCAGCGTGACATCGACCGCGCTGACGATCACCGGCGCGCCGGCGCTGACCTGCACCCGCACCGTGTTGCCGTCGCGGCTGACCTGCACCTCGCTGCCGAAATAGCCCTCGGTCTCCAGCAGTGCGCGCGCCTCGGCCGGCGTGCCGGCCACGATGCTGTCCAGATCCTGCGCCGTCAGCGCCTCATCCTGCTGCAGCGTGTACAGGTCGAGGTTGCCGCGCAGCAGCGCGTCCAGTTCCGACGGCGCCGCCAGCTCGACGCGGTAATCCAGCGCGTGGGCGGTCAGGGGCAGGCAGGCAAGTAACAACAGGACGCGATACATGGGCGGATAGTCAGCAGGTGGGCGGGCAAGCGCCCATGGTAGTGCAGTTGCCGCGCAATGAAAAATGACATTCACACGAGCGGCGCCGTAGATCAGACCGCCGCCGGCGCGCGCCGTTCCCGTCGCGGCCACTGGCACGCATACTGTGCGGCCAACCCTCAACGGAGCCACTCATGGCACAGCACCTCTCCCGCGTCGCACTGCTGGTGCGCGACTACGATACCGCCATTGCCTGGTATGTCGACAAGCTCGGTTTCGAGCTGCTGGAAGACCAGCCGCAGGGACACAAGCGCTGGGTCGTGGTCAGCCCGCGCGGCGCCGGTCACTGCGCACTGGTACTGGCGCAGCCCTCGACGGCGGAGCAGGCAGCATTTATCGGCCACCAGGCCGGCGGCCGCGTATGGCTGTTTCTGGAAAGCGACGACTTCTGGCGCGACTATCACGCGATGCAGGCACGCGGTGTGCACTTCTGCGAGTCCCCTCGCGAGGAGGCCTACGGCACGGTAGTGGTGTTCGAGGACCTCTACGGCAACCGCTGGGACCTGCTGCAGCTGAAATCCGCCTAGGTGCGCGCCGGCCGCGCGCGGATCACCAGCGCGATGCCGCCGAGTATCGCCAGTGCCGCCAGCAGCAGGCGCCAGCCCGGCTGCTCGGCCAGCAGCAGCCAGCCGGCCAGCGCCGTCAGCAGCGGCACGCTCAGCTGCACCGTGGCCGCGCTGCTGGCGCTCAGCCCGCGCAGCGCGCGATACCAGATCGCGTAGCCGAGGCCGGACGCCAGCGCCCCGGACGCCACCGCGTACCCCACCCCGGCCGCCGGCGGCGACAGCGGTGGCGCCTGCCACAGCCACAGCAGCAGCGCCAGGGGCAGCGCACGCAGGAAATTGCCGGCGGTCACCGCGGTAGCATCGCCGGCGCCGCGCCCGAGCAGCGAATACGCACCCCACGCCACACCAGCCAGCAGCATCAGCAACATGCCGCCCAGCGGCGGCGCCGACGCCCCCGGCAACAGCAGCAGCAACAGCCCGCCCAGCGCCGCGACAAAGCCCAGCCACTGGCGGGCGGCCAGCCGTTCGCCCTGCCACCAGCCGCAGGCGATCATGGTCGCCTGCACCGCGCCGAACAGGCACAGCGCGCCGCTGGCAGCCGGCAGGCTGAGATAGGCAAACGAGAACGCGGCGGCGTAGACGAACAGCGCCGCCGCGCCGCGCCAGCTGCCGGCCGCTGGCCACTGCCGCGTTTGCCACACCACCAGCGCCGCCAGCATCAGCGCGCCGGACAGCAGGCGGATCGCGGTGAAACTGGCGGCGTCGATGCCGGTACTGCTCAGCGCCAGCCGGCACAACAGCGAATTGCCGGCAAAGGCCAGCATCGCCAGCCAGGTCAGCCACAGGGTCTGTGCGCGTGCGGTCACGGCGGCTCCTTTAATAGGGATCGGGCAAGAGATCGGGATAGGTCACTGGCGAGCGCCGCCAGCAGTGGGTGCTGCCTACCATAGCCGTTTTTTGCGGCGCCGGCGCGTGCACGGGCCAGAGCCACGGCGGCAGGCAGGTAGCACGGATACCATGATAACTGCTTATCTTGTACCCCTATCCGGCAGCGGTTAAGGTCATGACTCCATCTTGCAGAGCATCCGACATGAGCAGCCATCAGCAGGCCACCCGGCAACAGTTCGATCCGCAGGCGCAAGCCTACCTCACCAGCGCGGTGCACGCCGCCGGCCCCGACCTCGCCGCCGCGCAGCAGCTGGTCGCCGCCCACCTGCCGCGCCACAGCCGCGGCCTGGATGTCGGCTGTGGCGCCGGCCACCTCAGCTTCGCGCTGGCACCGCTACTGGGCGAAGTGGTGGCGCTGGACCCGGCGCCGGCGATGCTGGCCACCGTCGCCGCGGCGGCCACCAGCAACGGTCACGGCAATATCACCACGCAACAGGGCGACGCCGCCGCGCTGCCGTTTGCCGACGCCAGCTTCGATCTGGTCGCCAGCCGCTACAGCGCCCACCACTGGCTAGACCTCGCCGCCGGCGTGCAGGAAATGTGCCGCGTGCTGCGCCCGGGCGGCTACCTGCTGCTGATCGACGTGGAAACCGACGCCGACGCGCTGGTCGACACCCATCTGCAGTGCTGGGAACTGCTGCGCGACCGCTCCCACATCCGCGACCGCTCCGACACGGAATGGCGCCAGCTGCTGGCCGACGCCGGCATCACCCTGCAACAGCAACAGCGCTGGCCACTGCGGCTGGAGTTCGGCAGCTGGGTCAGCCGCATGCGCACGCCGCCGGAAAAAGTCGCCATGCTGCGCCAGTTGCAGCAGGAGGCGCCGCAGGAAGTCGCCAGCGCGCTGCAACTGGAAGCCGACGGCAGCTTCACCACCCGCACCGGGCTGTGGTGGGGCCAGCGCGCCGGCTGAGCGGCCACACGCTGACGTTGGCCGCAAGGCGGTAACGCCTGCGGCCAACCTTGCGGCCTGAGCTGCGGCAGGTGCCCGGCTAAGGTCAGCCCAGTGCGTCAGGCGGCTGGCCGCACCGACCGGCAGTGGGCAGGCCGCAGGCGCCCAGCCTTGAAAGTGGCCACGCCGCACCGATATGGCCAGCAGACACCCCTGGAGCCCGCCATGAACACCCCCACCGCCCTGCACCTGGCCTGCCCGCACTGCCACGCGCTCAACCGCGTCCCCGCCAGCCGCCTCGCCGACGGCCCCAACTGCGGCCAGTGCCACCAGCCGCTGCTGACCGGCCAGCCGCTGGAACTGACCGTCGACCACGCCGAGCGCCACATCTCGCGCAACGACATCCCGGTAGTGGTGGATTTCTGGGCGCCATGGTGCGGCCCGTGCCAGATGATGGGCCCCGCCTTCGCCCAGGCCGCCGCCGCCCTGCCGCAGGTGCGCTTCGCCAAGATCAACACCCAGACCGAAACCACCCTCGGCCAGCGTTTCGCCATCCGCAGCATCCCCACGCTGATCCTGTTTGTCGGCGGCCGTGAAATCCAGCGCCAGGCCGGCGCCATGGACGCCGCCAGCATCCAGCGCTGGATCGCGGCAGGATTGCAGAAGGCGGGGCGGTAACCGTGTGTAGGTCGGGTTGGCGCAGCGTAACCCGACACCGCTTGCGGCCAGGCTTGGCGGCCATGACAACAGGTAGCCCGGATAAGCGATAGCGCATCCGGGGATGATTGCTACAGCGTATCGGCGTCGCGGATACAGGCGTCAGCCTGCGCCAGCAACGCCTGCCGCGTCGCCACATCCATCTTGCGCCAGCTGGCGTAGGGCATGGCCAGGCGCGGGTTGGCCGCCAGCGTCGCCTCGTGCCGTGCCAGAAAGTGCCAGTACAGGCTGTTGAACGGGCAGGCTTGCGGCCCGGTTTTCTGCTTGACCGTATAGCGGCAGTGCGTGCAGTGGTCGCCCATGCGCGCCAGATAGGCGCCGCCGGACACATAGGGCTTGCTGGCCATGAAGCCGCCGTCGGCCCACTGGCTCATGCCGCGCGTGTTGGGCTGCTCCACCCACTCGAAGGCATCGATGTAGATGCCCAGATACCAGGCGTCCACCTCGTCCGGGTGACAGCCCAGCAGCAGGGCGATGTTGCCGGTGACCATCAGGCGCTGGATGTGATGGGCGTAGGCGTGCTGCAGGCTGCCGCGCACCGCCTGCGCCACACAGGCCATGCCGGTGTCGCCATCCCAGAACCAGCGCGGCAACGGCCGGCTGTGCTGCAAGGCGTTCACGCTGCCCAAATCCGGCCGCGCCCAGTACACGCCGCGCACGTATTCACGCCAGCCCAGGATCTGGCGGATGAAGCCCTCCACGCTGGCCAGCGGCAGTGTCGGATCGCTGCGCCAGGCGGCCTCGGCGGCGTGCACCACCTCGTGCGGCGACAGCATCTTGGTATTCAGCGCAAAACTCAGCCCGCTGTGAAACAGCCAGGCCTCGCCGTGCACCAGCGCGTCCTGGTAGCGGCCAAAGTGTCGCAGCCGCTGCCGGATGAAATCGGCCAGCCAGGCGCGCGCCTCGCGCCGGGTCAGCGGCCAACGTAGTGCCTCAGCCTGCGGCTCGCCCAGCGTCTGCACGCCGGCATCAAGGATTTCCTGCCACAGCGCGCGCAGGTCGTGGCCGGCAAACAGCCACGGCGCCAGCGCCACCTCGCCGCGATACGGCTCGCGGTTGGCCGCATCGTAGTTCCACTGCCCGCCCTCGGGCTTGCCGGCGCCATCCAGCAACACGCCGTGCTGCTGGCGCATGTGGCGGTAGAAGGTTTCCATGCGCCAGCCCTTGCTGCCAAACAGCGCTGCCGCCTCGTCACGCGCGGTGTAGAAATGCTCGCTATCGACCACGCTCAACGGCAGGCCCAGCTGCTGCGGCAGCGAGGCCAGCAAGGCATCGACGCGACGCTCGTCCGCCAGCTGGCAGGCCAGGCTGCTGGCGCCATAGTGTGTGGCCAGCCATGCCAGGTTGGCCGCAAAGTCGTGCCGGTTGGCCGTATCGCCGATGCGCAAATAGTGCACGCGATGGCCGGCCGCCTGCAGCGCGCTAGCAAAGCCGCGCATGGCGGCAAACAGCGCCAGCACCTTCTGCGCGTGGTGGCGCACGTAACCGGTTTCGCTGCGGATTTCCATCATCACGTACACCACATCGTCGCGGCGTTCGCGGTACCAGCCGTGGCCAGCGTTGAGCTGGTCCCCCAGAATCAGGCGCAGTTGCATGCAGTCTCCCAGACAAACGGCCCGCCAGCATGGCGAGCCGTTGCATGATGCCATCAGGCCAGGTCGCCGCGCGACGGCGTGCCGATAACACAAGGTTGGCCATGAAAGCGCGTGCGGTAGCCAACATCGAACCGATGCACCCCATCCCCGTTGGCACAGGCCGTAGCAGCGGCCGCCAGTCCGGAAACAAGCCGCCCTCTTTTGAGCGCAGCGTATGGGCGGCGCCGGGATGGTGGCCGCTGCTACGGGAATTCCTGCGCCGTCGGGTCGCCTTTTCTTTGGTGACTTTCTTTTGGCGAAGCAAAAGAAAGTCACCCGCCGCCGCGCGGAAAGCGGCAGATAAAAAACATCCGCGCAGCGGATACCTCAGATAAAAACAAGGTTAGAGCGAATTGGTAAGTGCTAAAAAGCAAAACGCCCCTATGTGGGGCGTATTTTTTGCTGGTACGTATTGACCAGGTGGGGCTCTAATCCCCAGCGGGAGGGTAATGGCCAGACGGTGTTTCAACTTGTCATGAAAACTAGCGTAGTAATGACGCCCACTTACGTCGTTAGTACACATCTCTAATCGCTCAATGAGCGACGAGGTTCTCGCCAAAAGCAGAGTGGGATCAAATTTTGCAATGCTGGCATGCACTACGTGAATGTCAGGTAGTGCTCTGCCTGCGATGACAGACATGGCGTATTCCAAATAGGATCTACGCATCTCTTCTTCCAGGCTTATGGGCAGCGTTTCTTTTGCAAATAGTTGATCAGTCATTATTCCATGTTGGCTCTTGGTTTCACTCTCATGACAGTCTTAGCTGATACGTCTGGGCTTTCTGCTAGTTCGGTTGTGGGTTGCGCCTTGTGCGCACCCCGATTTGAAGATTGATCAGGCGTTAACAGCGAATGATCGGGTCATCTGATACGGCTTGGTTCTCGTTGAATAGTTGATATCTTCATCGGGTGATCAGGTTTTATCGGTATTTTTCATACTTTTCCTCTCTGCTATCCAGCTTTTGACTGTTTGTGATTGCTGCCACCAGTACCGTGCACACCGGCAGCCGTGGTATGCGATACGTAGATAGTCTTGCTCGCTAATGGCCTCCCACAGGTGATAAAAAACGATCGGATTTTTAGCCATCGCCAGAATCAGCGATAGCAGCGGTACTACAAAATACTTTTGGTACATCACGTCCCTCGGTAAGGAGGGGGTGACGCATCAATCTTCAAACTAGACAACTCAGCCGACTAGCAATATGCATGTATGGCTCTTGTTTTGTATTTCAATGGCTTAGATAAATTTTTACTCTGCCAGAGTGCAGGTTACATATCCCAAAGGGCGATACACCATCACAAGCAGCAATGAAAAAAGGCAAGCCCTAATCAGGCTTGCCCTTTCTCGTCTCCTGCTGCCAACGTTGGTCGTATTCACATGCTTACTTCTTGTGCTGCAGCGGCAGCTAGCGTGGTCGGTGCCACCAGCGGTGCTGGGTCAGGTACCAAAACCACCACGTCTTGATCTCCACATAGGCCACACTCAGCTTCGACAAAAATGCGGCCAGCAAAATAACCAAGCCACCCGCGGTATTCAACCTGCCGTGCAGAACGTGGCTGACGATAAGGCCTAGTAAACCCAGAATGATGCTCGCCACGCATACGACAAGGATTTCGCAATAGATCAAGGCTTTAGGGTCATAGCCACCCTTCGGATAATGCGACAGCTGCATCCCGGCAAGAAAAAGTACCGCAAAGATGGTGACGAAAATCATTGCGCCATACGATGGAGAATCGCCGAGGCTAAACAGAAACATAAAAAACGCCCATGCCAGTAGGACCACACCACGGCTGAACAAGGACCCGACACTCATCCTTCCCTCCTTAATCTGCGCTATCTGTCGGACGAACGACTCGCCCACAAGTGCTGACCAGCAAGCATTTTAATGTATTGGCATAAACAACAGCCATAACAAAAGGGCAAGCCCTCATCAGGCTTGCCCTTTCTCGTCTGCGCTGCGGCCAACCTTGGCCGCAGTCACACGCTTACTTCTTGCGTTGCGGCGGCAGGTCGGTGCAGCTGCCGTGTGCCACTTCGGCGGCCATGCCGATGCTCTCGCCCAGCGTCGGGTGAGCGTGGATGGTCTTGCCGATGTCGGTGGCGTCGCAGCCCATTTCGATGGCCAGGCAGATTTCGCCCAGCATGTCGCCGGCGTGGGTGCCCACGATGGCGCCGCCAATCACCTGATGGGTGTTGGCGTCGAAAATCAGCTTGGTGAAGCCTTCGTCGCGACCGTTGGCGATGGCGCGGCCGGAGGCTGCCCACGGGAACACCGCTTTTTCGATCTTGATGCCGTCACGCTTGGCGCTCTCTTCGGTCACGCCTACCCAGGCGACTTCCGGGTCGGTGTAGGCCACGCCTGGAATCACGCGGGCGTCGAAGTAGGCTTTGTGGCCAGCGCAGTTTTCCGCTGCCACGTGCGCCTCGTGCACCGCCTTGTGCGCCAGCATCGGCTGGCCGACGATGTCGCCGATGGCGTAGATGTGCGGTACGTTGGTACGCTGCTGCTTGTCGACCTCGATGAAGCCGCGATCAGTCACGGCCACACCGGCGTTTTCGGCGCCGATGAGCTTGCCGTTCGGCGCGCGGCCTGCGGCGACCAGTACCAGGTCGTAGCGTTGCGGCTCGGCCGGGGCCTTGGCGCCTTCAAACGTCACGTAGATGCCGTCTTCGCGGGCGTCCACGGCCACGGTTTTGGTGCCGGTCATGATGTTGTCGAAGCGGTGGGCGTTGTACTTTTCCCATACCTTCACCAGATCACGGTCCGGGCCCTGCATCAGGCCGTCCATCATTTCCACCACGTCCAGGCGCGCGCCCAGCGTGGAGTACACGGTGCCCATTTCCAGGCCGATGATGCCGCCACCGATCACCAGCATCTTGTTCGGCACGGCTTTCAGTTCCAGCGCGCCGGTGGAATCGACGATGCGCGGGTCTTGCGGGATGAACGGCAGGTTCACCACGCGGCTACCGGCGGCGATGATCGCGTTCTTGAACTTGATCACCTGCTTGGCGCCGGTCTTGTCCTGACCTGTGCCGTCGGTGGTTTCCACCTGCAGGTGGTACGGGTCGAGGAACTGGCCGACGCCGCGCACCACTTGCACCTTGCGCGCCTTGGCCATGCCGGCCAGACCGCCGGTCAGCTTGCCGATGACCTTTTCCTTGTAGCCGCGCAGCATGTCGATGTCGATTTCCGGCGCGGCAAACTTGATGCCGTTGGCGGCCAGGTGTTTCACCTCGTCGATCACCGCCGCGTTGTGCAGCAGCGCCTTGGACGGGATGCAGCCCACGTTCAGGCACACGCCGCCCAGGGTGGCGTAGCGCTCAACCAGCACCACTTTCAGGCCCAGGTCGGCGGCGCGGAAGGCGGCGGAGTAACCGCCGGGGCCGGCGCCCAGTACCAGTACATCGCAGTCGATGTCGGCGGTGCCGCTGTGCGTGGCCGCAGCAGGGGCGGCAACCGGTGCCGCAACTTGCGGGGCAGCCGCTGCCGGAGCAGCAGCAGGTGCCGCAGCCGGCGCAGGGTTGGCCGCAGCGGCCGCACCGGCGGCGTCGATGACCACGATCACGTCACCTTCGGAGATCTTGCCGCCGACGGCGGTGCGCACTTCCTTCACCACGCCGGCCGCTTCGGCCGGTACTTCCATGGTGGCCTTGTCGGTTTCCAGCGTGATCAGGCTGTCGTCCTTGGCTACGGTGTCGCCGACTTTCACGAACACCTCGATCACGTCCACATTGCTGTGGCCGCCGATGTCCGGCACTTTCAGTTCAATCAGATTGCTCATGGTTCACATCCATGTGGTGGCGGCGCGCAGGGCACGCCGCCGGTATTCGGCACGATGGCTTGCTGGCAGCCGAAGGTTGGCCGCGGCCAACCTTCCGGCTGCGACCATTACAGGATCAGGCGGCGCACGTCGGACAGCAGCTTGCCCAGGTACACGGTGAAGCGGGCGGCAGCGGCGCCGTCGATCACACGGTGGTCGAAGGACAGCGACAGCGGGCACATCAGGCGCGGCGCGAATTCCTTGCCGTTCCATACCGGCTTGATCTGCGACTTGCACACGCCGAGGATGGCCACTTCCGGTGCGTTGACGATAGGCGTGAAGCCGGTACCGCCGATACCACCCAGACTGGAGATGGTGAAGGTGGCGCCCTGCATGTCGGTCGGCTTGAGCTTGCCGTCACGCGCCAGCGCGGACAGGTCGGTCAGTTCCTTGGCGATCTGCTTGATGCCCTTCTGATCCACGTTCTTGATCACCGGTACCACCAGCCCGTTCGGCGTGTCGGCGGCAAAGCCGATGTGGTAGTACTGCTTCAGCACCAGGTTGTCGCCGTCCAGCGAGCTGTTGAAGTTCGGGAACGCCTTCAGTGCTTCGGCGGCGGCCTTGATGATGAAGGCCAGCGGGCTGATCTTGAGGCCGGACTTTTCCCATTCCTTGCCGATGGTCTTGCGGAAGTCTTCCAGCTCGGTGATGTCGCAGTCGTCGTTGAACGTGACGTGCGGGATCATCACCCAGTTGCGGGCCAGGTTGGCACCGGACAGCTTCTGGATGCGGGTCAGCGGCTTGGTTTCGATCGGGCCGAACTTGGCGAAATCGACCTTCGGCCACGGCAGCAGGTCCAGACCGCCGCCGTTGGCTGCCGGCGCGGCGGCCGGGGCCAGCGCCGCCGGGTTCTGCATGATGGTCTTCACGAAGCCCTTCACGTCGTCCTCGACGATACGGCCCTTGCGGCCGGAGCCTGTCACCTTGGACAGGTCGACACCCAGTTCGCGTGCCAGCTTGCGTACCGACGGGCCGGCGTGCGACTTGGCGAAGCCGGCTTCGTTGAAGGCGGCAGCGACGGCAGCGGCAACCGGTGTTGCTACCGGCGCGGCGGCGGCAGCCGGAGCGGCAGCAACTGGCGCAGCAGCGGCGGGAGCCGGTGCCGGAGCAGCCGCGGCGGCTGGTGCGGCGGCGGCGCCGGCACCTTCGACCACCACGATCAGGTCGCCTTCGCTGGCCTTGTCGCCCACTTTCACTTTCACTTCCACCACGCGGCCGGCGGCGGTGGCCGGTACTTCCATGGTCGCCTTGTCGGTTTCCAGGGTGATCAGGCTGTCGTCGACCTTGATCTCGTCGCCGACCTTGACCGATACCTCGATCACGTCGACGCCGTTGTGGCCGCCGATGTCGGGGATGCGGATCTCGCTGCGGCCAACGTTGGCAGCCGGGGCTGGAACTGGGGCCGGTGCCGGCGCAGCAGCTGGCGCAGCAGCGGGTGCCGGGGCAGCTACCGGCGCGGGCGCAGCCGCTACCGGGGCGGCTACCGCAGCAGCCGGGGCCGGTGCGGCGGCGCTGGCGCCGACTTCGATGATGGCGATCACGTCGCCTTCGGAAATCTTGCCGCCGAGTACGGCGCGCACTTCTTTCACCACGCCGGCGGCTTCGGCCGGTACTTCCATGGTGGCTTTGTCGGTTTCCAGCGTGATCAGGCTGTCGTCGATGGCGACGGTCTGGCCCGGCTGGATGAAGACTTCGATGACGTCTACGTTGTTGTGCCCACCGATATCGGGCACTTTCAGTTCGATCAGATTGCTCATGGCTCTATCCACATCGTAGGGCGGAGGCCCGCGTGACGGGCAAGGCGTGACGCCTTGCCGGCGGCGGGCTCCGCCAACATTCGGCTTGGTATCCCGGCTGCCGTCTGGCGGCGGCCGGATCGCGCGTTGCTGCAGGAGCGGCGAAAGCCACGCGGGTGACTTTCGCCGGTATCAGGGTTGGCCGCAACGGCCGCGCCTTATACCTTCCAGCTAGGCAGCTTGGCGACGTTGATACCGTACTTGGTGATGGCTTCCTGGACGCGGGCGGCGTCGATCTTGCCGTCGCGTGCCAGTGCCGACAGCGCGGCCACGGCGACGTAGCGGCGGTCCACTTCGAAGAACTCGCGCAGCTTGGCGCGGCTGTCGGAGCGGCCGTAACCGTCGGTCCCCAGCACCACGTAACGGCCAGGCACGTATTCACGGATCTGGTCGGCGTAGTTGCGGATGTAGTCGGTGGCGGCGATCACCGGGCCGGAACGGCCGGCCAGCTGCTGCTCGACGTAGGACTGGCGCTGCTCACCTACCGGGTGCAGCAGGTTGTGGCGCGACGCTTCCATGCCGTCACGGCGCAGCTGGTTGAACGAGGTCACGCTCCAGATGTCGGACGCGATGCCGAAGTCGTTGCGCAGCAGGTCGGCGGCGGCAATCACTTCGCGCAGGATGGTGCCGGAGCCCATCAGCTGGACTTTCACCGCGGCGTCGCCACCGTCCTTGAACAGGTACATGCCCTTCAGGATGCCGTCTTCGGCGCCCTGCGGCATTGCCGGGTGGGTGTAGTTCTCGTTCATCAGCGTGATGTAATAGAACACGTCCTGCTGTTCCACGTACATGCGCTTCAGACCGTCCTGCAGGATCACCGCCAGTTCGTAGGCGAAGGTCGGATCGTAGCTGATGCAGTTCGGGATCAGGCCGGCCTGGATGTGGCTGTGACCGTCTTCGTGCTGAAGGCCTTCACCGTTCAGCGTGGTACGACCGGCGGTGCCGCCGAGCATGAAGCCGCGGGCGCGCATGTCGCCTGCTGCCCAGGCCAGGTCGCCGATACGCTGGAAGCCGAACATCGAGTAGTAGATGTAGAACGGAATCATCGGGATGCCGTGGTTGGCGTAGCTGGTCGCTGCCGCAATCCACGAGGACATCGCGCCCGGCTCGTTGATGCCTTCCTGCAGCATCTGGCCGTCCTTGGATTCCTTGTAGAACATCAGCTGGTCGGCGTCCTGCGGCACGTAGTTCTGACCCTGGGTGGACCAGATGCCGTACTGGCGGAACATGCCTTCCATACCGAAGGTACGCGATTCGTCCGGCACGATCGGCACGATCTGCTTGCCGATGTTCTTGTCCTTGAGCAGGATGCCCAGCTGGCGCACGAAGGCCATGGTGGTGGAGAACTCGCGCTCGCCGGAATCATTGAACTGGCTGTCGAACACGTGCAGGCCCGGGATGGCCAGCGGCGTTTTCACCGGTTTGCGGGCCGGCAGGTAGCCGCCCAGCGCGGCGCGGCGTTCGCGCATGTACTGCATTTCCGGGCTGTCTTCGGCCGGTTTGTAGTACGGCACGCTTTCCAGATCGGCGTCGGATACCGGGATGCCGAAGCGGTCGCGGAACTTGCGCAGGTTGTCCAGCGCCATTTTCTTGGCCTGGTGGGCCACGTTCTGTGCCTCGCCGCTGGAGCCCATGCCGTAACCCTTGATGGTCTTGGCCAGGATCACGGTCGGACGGCCGTTGGCGTTGTGGGTGGCTTCGTGGTAGGCCGCGTACACCTTGTGCGGGTCGTGGCCGCCACGGTTCAGTGCCCAGATCTCGTCGTCGGACATGTTGGCCACCATCTCGCGCAGCTCCGGGTACTTGCCGAAGAAGTGTTCGCGAACGTAGGCGCCGTCCTTGGACTTGAAGGTCTGGTAGTCGCCGTCGACGCACTCGTCCATGCGCTTTTTCAGCAGGCCCTTGGTGTCCATCGCCAGCAGCGGGTCCCAGCGCGAGCCCCATACCACTTTCAGCACGTTCCAGCCGGAACCGCGGAAGTCGCCTTCCAGTTCCTGGATGATCTTGCCGTTACCGCGTACCGGGCCGTCCAGACGCTGCAGGTTGCAGTTGATCACGAACACCAGGTTGTCCAGGCCTTCGCGGGCTGCCAGCGCGATCGCGCCCAGCGATTCCGGCTCGTCCATCTCGCCGTCGCCGCAGAAGCACCACACTTTACGACCCAGGGTCTTGGCCAGACCACGGCTTTCCAGATACTTCAGGAAACGTGCCTGGTAAATGGCCATCAACGGGCCCAGGCCCATGGAGACGGTCGGGAACTGCCAGAAGTCTTCCATCAACCACGGATGCGGGTAGGAAGACAGGCCGTTGCCGTCCACTTCCTGACGGAAGGTGTCCAGCTGCGCCTCGGACAGACGGCCTTCAAGGAAGGCACGCGCATACACGCCAGGGGAGATGTGACCCTGGAAGTACACCAGATCGCCTTCCTGCTCGTCGTTGTGGGCGCGCCAGAAGTGGTTGAAGCCGACGTCGTAGAGGGTGGCGGAGGACTGGAAGGAGGCAATGTGGCCACCCAGTTCCAAGTCTTTCTTGCCGGCGCGCAGCACCAGGGCCATCGCGTTCCAGCGGTTGATGGAGCGGATGCGGTGCTCCATCTCGTGATTGCCGGGGGACTTTTGCTCTTTGCCCACCGGGATAGTATTCAGGTATGCAGTCGTCGCCTCGAACGGCAGGTGTGCGCCACGGCGACGGGTACGTTCGACCATTTTCTCCAGCAGGAAGTGGGCACGCTCGGCGCCGTCACTATCCAGTACAGACTCCAGCGCATCGGTCCATTCGTGCGTTTCAACCGGATCGATATCGTCAGGGTAGATTGCTGCCATCTCACATCCTCACTTTTTATTTTCAGTTCACTACCCGGTTGGGCAGCGTCTGCTGTCATGACATTGGGTGCCTTGGTAAAGGCTTTACAGAACTGCGTCGGATTATAATCGAACAATTCCGCAAATAAAATTTGCGAAAGTGAAAAGTTTCTTACATAGCGCAGAGTGTAAATCCTGCCGATTTCCACGCGAAGTGGGCAATTGGGGATATCACTCAAAATCGGCTTTTTCGGCAGCGATATTGCACTGCAATATGTTGTTTTTTTGCGATTATTCGCGGAACGACGGCAGGCGGGGCAAAAAGCGCCGGCGCACGCTGCGGGGCGTGGCCGGAGGCGGGGCAGGCGTCAGCGCGGCTTGGCCGGATGCTGGCTGTCGATTTCGCGCAAACGCGCCTCGACGGTGGAGCGCAGGTAGAAGTCGTCGCCGCCGGCGCGGCTGGCGAGCTGGTACTGGATGCGCGCCGATTCAAACTCCTGTTCGATATAGAACGCGTGGCCGAGCGCAGCGTGGTAGCGCAGCGCGTCGCCCTCGCCGTAGCTGCGCGCCGCCAGCCGCCACAGCGCGGCATTGTCGGGCGCGCGCTTCAGCGCCAGCTCGATCTGCTGCCGCGCCTCGGCACTGCGCCGTGCCTGCAGCAGGGTGTCGATGCGCGCCAGCCACAGCGCGTCGTTGGACGGGAATTGCTGCAGCGCCTGCTGATAGCGCGCCAGCGCGCCGTCAAGGTTGGCCGCAGCGCGCTGGATGTCGCCGTCCAGCAGCAGCAGCGCAGGATGCGGCGGCAGTTGCCGCTGCGCGCTGGCCAGCGCCTGCTGCGCCTCGTCGTAGCGGCCCAGCTGCAGCAGCGCGCGCGCGAGGCCGTAATAGGTGGCGCCCGGCTGCAGGAAGCGGCCGGCGGCCAGCGCGGTGCGGTAGTGGCGCTCGGCCTCGGCGGCGCCGAGGGTGGCCAGGCGCAGCTTCTCGCGCATCAGCAGGAAATCGCTGCTGTCGGCGCGCATGCGCAGCGGATAGCCCTGCGCGCGGTTCTGCGCCTCGCTGACGCGCTCGCCGGTCAGCGGGTGGGTTCGCAGGAAGCCGAAGGCGTTGTTGTCGTTGTGGCGGTGGGTCTGCTGCAGACGGTCGAAAAAGCCGGCCATGCTGCGCGCGTCGAAACCGGCGGCGGTCAGGTACTGCATGCCGATGCGGTCGGCCTCGCGTTCGAAATCGCGCGAATAGGCCAGCTGGCGGCTGGCGGCGAGGCCGACGCCGGCGTTGACCATGCCGGCGCTGACGTCGCCGTTGGAGGCATTGGACGCCAGCACCCCGGCCAGGATCGCCGCCAGCATCAGCAGGTGGCGGTTGCCCTCGCCCTCCTGCATCCGCGCCAGATGGCGCTGGCTGACGTGGGCGATCTCGTGCGCCAGCACCGAGGCCAGCTCACCCTCGCTCTGCGTCGCCAGCAGCAGGCCGCTGTGCACGCCGATCACGCCGCCGGGCAGCGCGAAGGCGTTGATGCTGCGGTCGTTGACGGCGAAGAAGGCGAAGCGCATTCCCGGCAGCTGCGCGCCGGCGGCCAAGCGCCCGCCGAGGTCGGCGAGGTAGGCGTTGACCTCGGCGTCGTCGATCACGTCGCCGTCGCCGTCGCCGCGCAGCGAGCGCAGGATGTCGCGGCCGATGCGGTTTTCCTCCGCCTGCGGCAAGGCGGACTCGGCCACCGTGCCGAGGCTGGGCAGGTCGTTGGCGGCAAACAGCGGCGGCGCGGCCAGGGCAGCGAGCAGGCTGGCGACGAACAGGGCACGGCGGGAGTGTCGTTTCATGCCGCTATGATAGCCAGCGGCGGCCGGAAGTTGCACGCGGCGCGTGGTTTTCAGATCTGGTAGTCGCTGCCGGGGCATAGCTGCTGGATGGCGATATGGGTGGACAGGTGCAGGCGGCCGTCAAAGCGCGCCGCCAGTCCGGCGCGCTTGCACACGTCCAGCACCGGGCCCTTGACCTCGGCCAGGTGCAGGCGGATGCCGCGCTCGGCGAGGCCGTCGTCCAGGCGCTCCAGCATCGACAGCGCGGTCATGTCGAGGCGGTTGACCGCGCTCATCACCAGCAGCAGGCTGTGGCTGTCCGGGCTGGCGGCGGCCAGTTGCTGGATGGCATTGCCGACGTGGCGGGCATTGCCGAAGAACAGGCTTTCGTCGACGCGCAGCAGCAGCACGCCGGGCAGCGGCTCGGTGTGGTAGCGCAGCACGTTGCGGAAGTGTTCGGTGCCGGGTACCCGTCCCAGCACCGCGATGTGCGGCCGGCTGCTGCGCATCAGCCACACCGACAGCGAGATCACCACCCCGGCGACGATGCCGGCATCGACGCCCAGCGCCAGCACCAGCAGGAAGGTGACGGCAAACGCCACCGCGTCGGCGCGTTCGGTGCGCCACGCCGCGCGCAGGGTGCGGAAATCGATCATCACCGCCACCGAGGCGATGATGGTGGCGGCCAGCACCGCCAGCGGCAGGTTGGCCAGCAACGCGGTGGCGGTGCTCAGCAGCAGCACCATTAGCGCGGCGGTGATCAGCGACGCCAGCTGGGTATTGGCGCCGGCGTCTGCATTGACCACCGAGCGGGTCAGGCCGCCGGTGACCGGAAAGCCGCCGCTAAGGCCGGCGCCGAGATTGCACAGCCCCAGCGCCAGCAGCTCGCGGTCGGGGTCGATGCTCTCGCGCCGCGGCGCGGCCAGCATCTGCGCCACCGACAGGCTCTGCACGTAGTTGATCAGCGCGATGAAGAAGGAAGGCATCACCAGCGGCGCGAGGCCCAGCGACGGCAAGGCCGCCAGCCGCAGCGCCGGCAGCCCGCCCGGCACCACGCCGACCACCGGCAGTTGCGCCTGCCAGTCGGCCAGCGTCACCGCCAGCAGGCCGCCGAGCACCACCAGCATCGGCGCGGTGCGCGACAGCGTGCGCGCCACGCCGGATGCCAGCCCCAGCGCGTGCAGCAGGCTGGCCAGATAGCGCCGCGCCAGCACCAGCAGCAGCAACGCCGCCAGCCCCAGCAGCAAGGCCAGCGGATTGAGCGCCGCGACATGGGCGAGGAAGGCCTGCGCAATGTCCGGCAGGCTGGCGCCGCCGGCGCGGAAGCCGGCCAGCGGCGCCAGCTGCGACAGCACGATCAACAGCGCCGAGGCGGCGGTGAAGCCGGCCAGCACCGGCTGCGACAGCGCGTCGGCCAGAAAACCGAGGCGCAGCAGGCCGAACAGGAACAGCATGGCGCCGGACAGCAGCGCCAGCCAGATGGCCGCCAGCAGGTAGTCGTCGCTGCCGGCTGCGGCCAACCTTGACAGCGTCGCCGCCACCAGCAGCGAGGTCACCGCCATCGGCCCCACCGACTGCGCGTGGCTGCCGCCGCTGAACGCGTACAGCAGCAGCGGCAGCAGGCTGGCGTAGAGGCCGGCTTCCGGCGGCAGGCCGGCCACCAGCGCATAGGCCAGCCCCTGCGGCACCAGCAGCAGGGTGACGATCACCCCGGCGCTGACATCGCCTGGCAGGTCGGCACGGCGGTAGTGACGCAGCCAGCGCGGCAGCCAGTTCATCGCGACAGCGCTTTGTCCAGCGGCCGGAACAACAGCATGCCCGCCACCATCGCCAGCACGAACAGCAGCCCCGGCCATTGCAGGCTGCCCAGCAGCACCAGCCCCGGGCCGGGACAGATGCCGGCGATGCCCCAGCCGATGCCGAACAGCACGCTGCCCAGCACCAGACGCGGCGTGATGCCGCTCTTGCCCGGCAGGTGGATGGGCGCACCCGACCACGACGGCAGCTGGCGATGGCTGCGCGACTCGGCGAGGCGGAACAGCGGCAGGCCGACGGCGATGGCGCCGCCCATCACCAGCGCCAGCGACGGATCCCAGGCCCCGGCGAGATCGAGAAAACCGATCACCTTCTGCGGATTGCTCATCCCCGACAGCAGCAGGCCGACGCCGAACAGCAGGCCAATGGCGAACGCCTGCCCCGCTTGTGCATGATGTTTCATGATTCTCTCCTCACACCAGCAGGTGGCGCAGCAGGTAGACCGCGGCAAAGCCGGCGGCCATGAACGACAGCGTCGCCACCAGCGAGCGCGGCGACAGCCGCGACAGGCCGCAGACGCCGTGGCCGCTGGTGCAGCCGGAGGCAAAGCGGGTGCCGATGCCGACCAGCAGCCCGGCCAGCAGCAGCGACGGGGTATCGACCATCATCCGGACCGCCGGCAGCTCGCCGCGCAGCAGCAGGTACAGCGCCGGCGCCAGCAGCAGGCCGCCGACAAAGGCGACGCGCACGGCGCGGTCCGGCGCGCCATCCACCAGCCCGCCCAGCAGGCCACTGATGCCGGCAATGCGTCCCAGCCCCAGCGCCATCCACGCCGCGGCCAGCCCGATCAGCACGCCGCCGGCCAGTGCCGCCAGCAGCGCCGCCGGATCCCAGATGATGTTCATGGTGTGACTCCTTGATCAGGGTGACGGCGGTTTCGGCCCCGCGTCATCGGCACAAAACAGGCTGTGCAGCGTGCCGAGGATGGCCATCGCCTCCTGGCTGGCTACACTGTAGTAGATCCACTTGCCCTCGCGCCGGGTGTTGACCAGCGCCTCGTTACGCAGCACGCCCAGCTGCTGCGACAGCGTCGGCTGGCGGATACCGGTCAGCCGTTCCAGCTCGGACACGCTCTTCTCGCCGTCCACCAGCTGGCACAGCAGCAGCAGCCGGTCTTCGTTGGCCAGGCTTTTCAGCAGGCTGGTGGCGCGTGACGCGTTGTCATGCAAGATACTCAGATCCATGGTGGGTATTTCCTCCTGTCTGTCTTGTTATTTTATCGCAGCGCGTTTTTATTATATTTACAAATATAATGTTACGCAATATATTGACTGCACTACCTGTCCTGCCACGAGGAGTCACGATGAATCCCCAAGTCCACGCCAGTTTCGATCCCGTCACCTGGACCATCAGCTATGTGGTGTACGACCGGCGCGGCGGCCATGCGGCGATCATCGACCCGGTGCTGGACTACGATCCCAAGTCCGGGCGCACCGCCACCGCCGCCGCCGACCGGCTGCTGGCCTTCGTGCGCGAGCAGCAGCTGACGCTGGACTGGATCATCGAAACCCACGCCCACGCCGACCACCTGTCCGCCGCCGCCTACCTGAAACAGCAGCTGGGCGGCCGCATCGCCATCGGCCAGCAGATCGACGGCGTGCAGCGCGTGTTCAAGGGCATTTTCAATCTCGAAACCGGCTTCGCCACTGACGGTCGGCAATTTGACCACCTTTTTGCCGATGGCGACACCTTTGCCATCGGCCAGCTGCAGGCGCAGGCCATCGCGGTGCCCGGCCACACCCCGGCCGACATGGCCTATCACATCGGCGACGCGATCTTTGTCGGCGATACCCTGTTCCTGCCCGATGTCGGCACCGCGCGCTGCGACTTCCCCGGCGGCAATGCCGCGGCACTATACCGCTCCATCCGGCGGCTGTTGTCGTTTCCTGACCACACCCGGCTGTTCATGTGTCACGACTACCCGCCGGAAGGCCGCGCGCCGCAGTGGCAGTGCACGGTGGCCGAGCAACGCGCGCACAACATCCACGTCCACGACGGCATCAGCGAGGCCGACTTCGTACAGCTGCGCGAGGCGCGCGACGCGACGCTGGCGATGCCGGTGCTGATCCTGCCGGCGATCCAGGTCAATATCCGCGCCGGCCAGCTGCCGCCGGCCGAGGACAATGGCACCGCCTACTTAAAGATTCCGCTGAACCTGCTGTAAACTGCAGCCATCGTGATGACATCGGGCGCGCGGCGACCCGTACACTAATGGACCCCTATCCCTTGCCCCCGGCACCGGCGCGACTGGTGCACGAACGCGGCGTGCCGGCCTTCGGCATGTACCGCGGCACCGTCGAACAACTGTCGTGGCAGGCGCTGAAGGCGCCACTGGCCAAGCAATTGACGCGCCAGCTGCACCACAAGCGCTGGCAATACGCCGCCATCGGCCATGCCGACTTCTTCATCGGCGTGGCGGTGGTCGATACCGGCTGGTGCGGCAGCGCCTTTGCCTACCTGTTCGACCGCCGTCGCCGCGAGCTGGTCGCCAGCTTCAGCAGCAACGGCCTGCCACTGGTGTCCACCCGCATCGAGAACCGCAGCTTTGGCGACGCCACCTTCCGCCAGGGCAAGAACTGCATCGCCTTCCGCCGCGCCGACAAGCGCCTGGAGCTGACCGTCAACACCCCGGCGCTGCAGCTGGCGGCACACATCGCGCTGCCGGCGCCGCACAGCGTGATGGCCGCCATCGCCCCCGCCAACTGGCTGGCGCACGCCACCCACAAGAGCAGCGCGCTGCCGATCAGCGGCTTTGCCGACTGCGGCGGCCGGCAGCTGGTGCTGGATGACGCCATCGCCAGCCTCGACGCCTCCAACGGCCTGCTGGCGCGCGACACCGCGTGGCGCTGGGCCAGCGCCCACGACCACCGCATCGGCTTCAACCTGCAGCAGGGCTATATGGGCGACGCCGAAAACGCGGTGTGGCTGGACGGCGTGCCGCACCGCGTCGGCGCTGCCCGCTTCGACTTCGATGCCGCGCAGCCGCTGGCCGCGTGGCAGATCCGCACCGACGACGGCGCGGTGGCGCTGACCTTCACCCCGGAAGGCGCGCGCCAGCACGACCAGGACCTGCTGATTGCCGCCAGCCGCTACCTGCAGCCGATCGGCTGTTTCAGCGGCCGCATCATCCACCCGCACACCGGCGTCGCGCATGAGGTGTCGCAGCTGCTCGGCATCACCGAAGACCACCACTCGCGCTGGTAGCCCCCGCCTGCGGCCAACGTTGGCCGCAGGCGGCGAACGCTGCGCCGTGCCGCCTGTCTCATGATGCAGGGAGCAGCCGTCTACCGGCTGCGGCCGCGGCCGTCCCGCTGCGGCGCCTTGCCTGGAGTGCGGCCAACCATGTTCGACAAGATCCTGATCGCCAACCGTGGCGAAATCGCGCTGCGCGTGCTGCGCGCCTGTCACGAGCTGGGCATCAAGACGGTGGTGGTGCACTCCGAGGCCGACCGCGACACCAAGTACGTGAAACTGTCCGACGAATCGGTGTGCATCGGCCCGCCGCCGGCGGCACACAGCTACCTGCACATCCCGGCCATCATCGCCGCCGCCGAGGTCACCCGCGCGCAGGCAATCCACCCCGGCTACGGCTTCCTGTCGGAAAACGCCCACTTCTCGCAGTGCGTGGAGGAATCCGGCTTCGTGTTCATCGGCCCGCGCGCCGACACCATCCGCCTGATGGGCGACAAGGTGTCGGCCAAGCAGGCGATGCTGGCCGCCGGCGTGCCGTGCGTGCCCGGCTCCGACGGCGCGCTGCCGGACAACGACAAGGCGGTGCTGAAGATCGCCGCCAAGATCGGCTACCCGCTGCTGATCAAGGCCGCCGCCGGCGGTGGCGGCCGCGGCATGCGCGTGGTGCCGTACGCCGGCGAGCTGCTGGCGGCGATCCAGACCACGCAGCGCGAGGCCGAGGCCGCCTTCGGCAACGGCAGCGTGTACCTGGAACAATACCTGCCGGCGCCGCGCCATATCGAGATCCAGATCCTGGCCGACGAGCACGGCAACGCCGTGCACCTGGGCGAACGCGACTGTTCGCTGCAGCGCCGCCACCAGAAGGTGATCGAGGAGGCGCCCGCCCCCGGCATCAGCGCCGCCCAGCGCAAGAAAATCGGCGAGGCCTGTGCCGACGCCTGCCGCCGCATCGGCTACCGCGGCGCCGGCACCTTCGAATTCCTGTACCAGGACGGCAAGTTCTACTTCATCGAGATGAACACCCGGGTGCAGGTCGAGCATCCGGTGACCGAGATGATCACCGGCATCGACATCGTGCAGGAGCAGATCCGCGTCGCCGCCGGCCTGCCGCTGCGCTTCCGGCAGCAGGACATCCACTTCCGCGGCCACGCCATGGAGTGCCGCCTCAATGCCGAGCACGCGTTCAGCTTCCGGCCGTCGCCGGGGTGCATCGAGCACTACCACCCCGCCGGCGGCCCCGGCATCCGCATCGATTCGCACATCTACCAGGGCTATCAGGTGCCGCCGCACTATGATTCGATGATCGGCAAGCTGATCGCCTACGGCGACGACCGCGCACAGGCGATGGCGCGGATGCGCGGGGCGCTGCGCGAGCTGGCGATCAGCGGCATCGACACCAATCTCCCGCTGCACCAGCTGCTGCTAAGCGACCCCGGCGTCATCGCCGGCAGCACCAGCATCCACTATCTGGAACAATGGCTGGCCACCCGCCAACAATCGGCACAAGGATGAAAACGATGCCCGACGCCACGCTGCAACTGCGCCCGGCGCACCCCGACGATGCCGCCGACCTCGCCCGTCTCAGCGGCGAGCTGGGCTATCCCGCCAGCGCGGCACAACTGCGACAGCGGCTGGCCATACTGCTGGCGGCACCGCAACAGCACTTCGTCTGCATCGCGCAATGGCAGGGGGAAACCTGCGGCTGGATTCACGGCTTTGTGCGGCCGTTGCTGGAGTCCGACACCTGCGTCGAGCTGGGCGGGCTGGTCGTGGCGGCGGCACAACGCGGCCACGGTATCGGCAGCGCGCTGCTGGCGGCATGCGAGCAGTGGGCGAAAACGCAGGGCATCCACCAGCTCGGCCTGCGCAGCGCCGAGCACCGCCAGGATGCGCACCGCTTTTACCGGCAGCACGGTTATGTCCATGTCAAAACCTCGCTCACGCTGCGCAAAACCCTGGCATCGGACGGCGCCCCCCGCTGACAAAGCCGGCACGAGACCGTCGCCAAAACCCGTGGTAGCATGGCGCCCGACCCCGATAGAGCAAACACACCAATCCCGTGACCCTGCCTGCTACCCGCGGGCAAACTTCAAGACAGGAGAACACCATGGGCCTGCTTAACAGCTTGCTGGAACACAATCGCGCCTTCGTCGAAGCGCGCGAATACGAGCAATTCTCCACCGACAAATTCCCGGACAAGAACCTGGTCGTGCTGTCCTGCATGGACGCCCGGCTGGTGGAACTGCTGCCCAAGGCGATGGGGCTGAAGAACGGCGACTTCAAACTGATCAAGAACGCCGGCGCGCTGGTCACCCACCAGTGGGGCTCGGTGATGCGCTCGCTACTGGTCGCCGTGTACGAACTGCGCGCCGAGGAAATCTGCATCGTCGCGCACCACGATTGCGGCATGCGCGCCATCGATCCGAACCGCATCCTGGACCATGCGCAGGAACGCGGCGTGTCGGCGGACACCATCGCCACCCTGCGCGGCGCCGGCATCGACCTGGACGCGTGGCTGAAGGGTTTCGACAACGTGCAGGACAGCGTGCGCCACACCGTGGCCACCATCCGCAGCCATCCGCTGATGCCGAAAGACATCCCGGTACACGGCCTGGTGATCCACCCGGCCACCGGCGCGCTGGACGTGATCGTCGATGGCAACCAGCCCGGCTGAGCACCCGCCGCGCATCGGCGTGTTCGGCGGCACCTTCGACCCGCTGCACGCCGCCCACCTGCGCCTGGCGCGCGCCTTTCGCGACGAGCTGGCGCTGGACCAAGTCCGGCTGATCCCCGCCGGCCAGCCCTACCACCGCGACCGTGCCCCGCACGCCAGCGCCGCACAGCGGCTGGCAATGCTGGACGCGGCGCTGGCCGAGGAAGCGCCGGGGCTGGTCAGCGACGACCGCGAGGTGCGCCGCCCGCGCCACGCCTACACCGTCGACACGCTGCAGGAGCTGCGCGACGAGCTGGGCGACAAGGCCGAGCTGTGGTTCCTGATCGGCGGCGATTCGCTGCAACAGCTGCACACCTGGCAACGTTGGCCGCAACTGCTGCAGCTGGCCAACCTCGCCGTCGCCATCCGTCCCGGCTTTGTTGCGGCCAGGCTCGATCCGGCCGTCGCCACCCTGTGGCAGGCGCGGCAAGTATCTGATTTTTCAAATCGAACGCCTTCCGGTACAATCCGCGCCTTGGACTTGCCGCCCATCACCCTCTCTGCCACCGACATCCGCCAGCAACTGGCGGCGGGGCAGGACTGCAGCGCGCTGCTGCCAGCGGCGGTGCTGGCCTATATCCGCCAGCACCGGCTCTACCGCTAGCCGGGCAGCGCAACACGCGGCGGCAAGCAGGATTTGCACTGGCCGGCGGTTGCCGGCCGTTTGCTCTTTTGCGGAACCTCTGGCCACGCCGGGCGCTGACGCGTCGCCACGTCCCCTGACACCGAATCACAAGGATGCACATGGAAGTTCAAGAAATCGTCAAACTGGCCATCAACGCGCTGGAAGACGTTAAAGGTAAAAACATCGTCTCGCTGGACACCAGCAAGCTGACCTCGCTGTTCTCGCACCTGATCGTCGCCACCGGCGACTCCAACCGTCAGGTGAAGGCGCTGGCCAACAACGTGGCCGTGGACCTGAAGGCCGCCGGCATCGAGCTGGTCGGCACCGAAGGCCACGAAAGCGGCGAGTGGGTACTGGTCGATGCCGGCGACGTGGTCATCCACGTGATGCTGCCGGCGGTACGCGACTACTACGACATCGAGGCACTGTGGGGCGGCCAGAAGCCGTCGTTCGTGCCGGTCGGCGGTCGTCCATGGGATGCCACCGCAGCGGAGTAATCCCCGCCCTGCCGTGATCGCAAGCGCACCGCCCAGGCGGTGCGTTGTGCTTTGCGGCCAACCTTTTGCCCCTGTAGCCCTGCCATGAAAATTACCCTGCTGGCCGTCGGCACCAAGATGCCGCGCTGGGTGGACGAAGCGTTCAACGACTACGCCAAGCGCTTTGGCCGCGACATCAGCTTCGAGCTGAAAGAGATCAAGCCGGAGAAGCGCGGCGGCGGCGTCACCGCCGAGAAAGGCATCGCCGCCGAGCACGAGCGCATCGTGGCGGCCATCCCGCCTCGCAGCAAACTGCTGATCCTCGACGAGCGCGGCAAGAACTGGACCTCGGTGCAGCTGGCTGGCGCGATGAAGGAATGGATGGCCGGCGGCGACGACATCTGCATCGTCATCGGCGGTGCCGACGGGCTGTCGCAAGAACTGAAAGCCCGCGCCGACATCATGCTGCAGCTGTCGGCGATGACGCTGCCGCACGGCATGGTGCGCGTGCTGCTGGCCGAGCAGCTGTACCGCGCCTACTCCATCCTCAACAACCACCCCTACCACCGCGAATAAGCGCACCGGTTGCGGCCAAGCCTGGCCGCAGCCTCACGCCGCCGGCCGCCAGGCTGCGACATTTTGCCGCATTCCCGCCTGCGCCGGCCGCGCCTAGACTGGCGTCCTGTTTCCCCATACCGGACCGACCATGAAATCCCTGCTCCTCGCCCTCGGCCTGCTGCTTGCCAGCGGCACCACCCTCGCCCACGTCACCCTGGAAAGCCGCGACGCCGTCGCCGGCAGCAGCTACAAGGGCGTACTGCGCCTGCCGCACGGCTGCAACGGCAGCGCCACCACCAGCGTGCGCGTGCAACTGCCGGACGGCTTCCGCCTCGCCAAGCCGATGCCCAAAGCCGGCTGGCAGCTGCAGACGGTGCGCGCCGCGGTGACGCCATTCGACAACCACGGCCAGACGGTGCGTGAGGACGTGCGCGAGATCGTGTGGTCCGGCGGCCAGCTGCGCGACGATTTCTACGACGAATTCGTGTTCCGCGGCACCCTGCCCGACCGCGCCGGCGAAACCGCCTGGTTCAAGGTGATCCAGCAGTGCGGCACCCAGGAAATCCGCTGGCAGCAGCTGCCGCAGGACGGCGGCAACGGCGAGTTTCCCGCCACCGGCGTCAAGCTGCAGCCGGCGCCAGCGGCGGCACACGTGCACTAACGCTTAACAAGCGCGGCGGCGGCGAGCGGTCGCCGCGATTTGTCGCATTTAATTTAAACACTTTTACAACAAATCTAAGGACAGCCGATCCCGGGCATCGCCCTGCCCCTGCTCGACATACGTCATTGACATAAAAAAGACCACTACGCCGGTGACGACGCAACTGGAAAATGGCCACTTCACTCAGTAACATGAAGGTATCGCTCCTTCACCCTGAGCCTGAGTTCTTTACATCATGACGAACCGCCTGTTACTGACCATCGTGCTGCTGCTGGCCACAAGCCCGGTGCTGGCACTCGGTCCCCTGCCTACCGATGATTTCCTCGCCGACGCGGTGCGCCCCGGTCTCGGCGCCACCCTCAGCTTCGATGCCCTGCCGGAACCGCCGCCGGCGCCCGAGTCACGCGGTGACGCGGTGCCGGCCGTCAAGACCCCGGCCTACAACCGGCAACAGGCGGCGCTGTTCAACAAACTGATCAATCAGGTGGCGCGCGAGCACAAGCTGGACCCGCAGCTGCTGCACGCCATTGTCACCGTCGAATCCGGCTACAACCCGGTGGCGACCTCGCCCAAGGGCGCGCAGGGACTGATGCAGCTGATGCCGGACACCGCCGCCCGTTTCGGCGTGCGCAATCCGGCGGACCCGCTGCAGAGCCTGCGCGGTGGCGCGCGTTACCTGCGCTTCCTGCAGGGCCACTTCAAGCAGGACATGACGCTGGTGATCGCCGCCTACAACGCCGGCGAGGGTGCGGTCGGCAAATACCGCAACACCATCCCGCCGTATCGCGAGACCCGCGAATACGTGGCCAAGGTGCTGGCGTCCTACGAGTCGCGCGCCGGCCAGCCGCTGGTGCCCTCGCGCCAGCCGCGCTTCCAGCTGATCCTGCCGCCGCCGCTGTTCCCGCTGTAACGCGGCCAGCCGCCACAAACAAAAGCCCCTGTCCGCGGACAGGGGCTTTTGTTTGGCCGGCGCATTGCGACTCAGCGTGCGGCGAGGCTGGCGGCCAGCCGTTTCAGGCTGTGCCAGGCGTCGCCCTGCGCCACGCCCTTGATCTGGCGGTCGATGCGCGCACACTCGGTCAGCGCCTGCATCAGCCGCACGCCGCCGATGCGTTTCAGCGCCGGCTCCGCCAGCCGCTGCTTGTCACCCCACAGCCGCAATTCACCCGCCATGTCGCGCACGCCACGGCCGTCCTTCAGGCCGCGGCCGAGCTTGATCAGCATGCGCACGTCCTCGGTGAACGACCACAACACCAGCACCGGCGCCTCGCCTTCCGCCTCCAGCCCGTCCAGCATGCGCGCGGCACGCGCCACGTCGCCGGCCAGCCAGCTTTCCGACAGATGGAACACGTCGAAACGCGCCACGTTGGCCACCGCGTCGCGGATGTCGGCCAGGCTCAGCTCACCCTGCGGGTACAGCAGCGCCAGCTTGTCGATTTCCTGCTTCGCCGCCAGCAGGTTGCCCTCCACCCGGTCGGCAAAGAAGCTGGCCGCGTCATGGCCCAGGGTCTGACCCTGGCGCTGCAGCCGCCGCGCGATCCACGCCGGCAGCTCGTGGCGGCCCACCGGCTTGGCCTCGGTGATCACCGCGCTCTTTTCCAGCGCGGCAAACCACTTGCTCTTCTGCTGGCTGCGGTCCAGCTTGGGCAGTTGCAGCAGGGTGATGGTGTCCGGCGGTGGGCTGGCGGCCAACCTTTGCAGCGCCTCGCCGCCCTCCACCCCGGGCTTGCCGCCGGGAATGCGGATTTCCAGCAGCTTGAGGCTGGCAAACAGCGACACGCTGCTCATCGCGTCAGTCAGCTGCGACCAGTCGAAATGCGCGCCCTCCACCGTCAGCACCTCGCGCTCGGCATAGCCGGCCTGTCGTGCGCGGCTACGCAGCGCGTCGGCGGCCTCCAGCGCCAGCAGCGCTTCCTCGCCGTGGATCACGTACAGCGGCGCCAGCGTGCGCGCCAGCTGCGTGATAAAGGCGTCAGGGCTTAATGCTGGCATTGCCCGGTTTCGGCAGGTAGGCGAGACGGTGCATCAGCTGCTCGGCGGCATCGCGGCGCATGTCTTCCAGCAACAGCGCTTCCTCGCGCTCCTTGCCCAGCACGGCGCTATCGCTGTAGCTCAGCTCGCGGCGCACCACCACCGTCAGCGGCAGGGGCAGCTCGTCGCCCTTGCGCTGCACGCTGGCCTCGACACGGTAGGTGAGCAGGTATTCGTTGACCTTGCCGCCACGGTTGATGGTCAGGATGTCCTTGGCATTGGCGGTGCTGTCGATGGTCAGTACCACCTCGGCGTCGGCGGCACGGCTTTGCAGCTGCACGCGACCATCGCGCTGCAAGGCGCTTTGCAGCGGCTCGGCGAGATTGCCGGCCTGCAGGATGGCGATGCTGGCAAACGGCAGCGGCGTCAGCGGCGCCGACAGCCCGCGCAGGTGAAAGCCGCACGCGCTCAGCGCCAGCAGGGCGCCGGCCAGCAGCGTGCTCTTGATCAGTCGGTTCATACGACACTCCGGTGTGCGCCGCGGTGACAAGGCGGCTGACGGGCATACCGTCAGCCGCCTTGTTGCGTTACGGCGTATTGCTAGCAGGATTAAACGACGATGTTCACCAGGCGGCCCGGCACCACGATGATCTTCTTGGCCGGCTTGCCTTCCATGAACTTGATCACGTTGTCGTGCGCCAGCGCCGCGGCTTCGATCTGGTCCTTGCCGGCGTCGGCAGCGACGGTGACGCTGCCGCGCAGCTTGCCGCACACCTGCACCATCAGCTCGATCTCGCTCTTCACCAGCGCGCTCTCGTCCACCTGCGGCCAGGCCTGCGCCAGCAGCTCGGTGCCCGGACGCAGTTCGCTCCAGATCGCCTCGGTGATGTGCGGCACGATAGGCGACAGCAGCACGGTGACCGCTTCCAGCACTTCCTGCGCCACGGCGCGGCCAACGTCACCGCTGGTATCGGCCTTGTCAAAGGTGTTGAGCAGCTCCATCACCGCGGCGATGGCGGTGTTGAACTGCAGACGGCGGCCGTAGTCGTCGGCTACCTTCTGGATGGTGCTGTGCAGCTTGAAGCGCAGTTCTTTCTGGCTGGCGTTTAGCTCGCCACCGGCGTAAGCGGTGCTGATGCCGGCGGCCACGTGCTCGCGGCTAAGCTTCCACAGCCGCTTCAGGAAGCGGAACGCGCCCTCCACGCCGGCGTCGGACCACTCCAGGCTCTGCTCCGGCGGTGCGGCAAACATCATGAACAGGCGCGCGGTATCGGCGCCGTAGTTTTCGATGAATTCCTGCGGATCGACGCCGTTGTTCTTGGACTTGGACATCTTCTCGATGCCGCCGACCGTCACCGGCTGGCCATCCACGCGGTGGGTCGCGCCCACGATCTTGCCCTTGGCGTCGCGTTCCAGCACCACGTCTTGCGGCGCGATCCAGTCCTTGCTGCCATTGGGCAGGTCGCGGTAGAAGGTCTCGCAGATCACCATGCCCTGGGTCAGCAGGCTCTTGAACGGCTCGTCGCTGTCCACCAGGCCTTCGTCGCGCATCAGCTTGTGGAAGAAGCGCGCGTACAACAGGTGCAGGATGGCGTGTTCGATGCCGCCGACGTACTGGTCGACCTGCAGCCAGTAGTTGGCCGCATGCTTGTCCAGCATCGCGGTGTCGCACTGCGGGCTGGCGTAGCGCGCGTAGTACCAGCTGGACTCCACGAAGGTGTCCATGGTGTCGGTTTCGCGCTTGGCCGCGCCGCCGCAAGTCGGGCAAGTGGTTTCGTAGAATTCCGGCATCTTGGCGAGCGGCGAACCGGCGCCATCGGGAATCACGTTTTCCGGCAATACCACCGGCAGCTGCTCGGCCGGTACCGGCACGTCGCCGCAGCACGGGCAGTGGATGATCGGGATCGGGCAGCCCCAGTAGCGCTGGCGGCTGATGCCCCAGTCGCGCAGCCGGTACTGGGTTTTCTTGGCGCCGGCGGACTTGGCTTCCAGATCGGTGACGATGGCGTCAAAGGCGGCGGCAAAGTCCAGACCGTCGTACTTGCCGCTGCCCACGGTTTTCAGGCCTTCCTTGGCGCCGTACCAGTCTTGCCAGGTGGTGGCGTCGAAATTGTCGTCGCCGGCAGCCGGGGCGTACACCTGGGTGATCGGCAGGCGGTACTTGTTGGCAAACTCGAAATCGCGCTCGTCGTGCGCCGGTACGGCCATCACCGCGCCTTCGCCGTAGCCCCACAGCACGTAGTTGGCGATCCATACCGGCAGCTTGGCGCCGGTCAGCGGATGGATGACGAACAAGCCGGTATCGACGCCCTTCTTCTCCATCTTGGCCACGTCGGCCTCGGCCACCGAGCCGGCCTTGCACTCGGCGATGAACGCCTGCAGCGCCGGGTTGGCCGCAGCGGCCTGCGTCGCCAGCGGATGCTCGGCGGCGACGGCGACATAGGTGGCGCCCATCAGCGTGTCCGGACGGGTGGTGTACACCTTCATCACGCCGTCGTGGCCGATGCTGTCCGTGTCGTAGGCAAAGGACACGTCGGAGCCGAAGCTCTTGCCGATCCAGTTGCGCTGCATGGTTTTCACCTGTTCCGGCCAGCCGTCCAGCTTGTCCAGATCATTCAGCAGCTCGTCGGCGTACTTGGTGATGGCAAAGTAGTACATCGGGATTTCGCGCTTTTCCACCAGCGCGCCGGAGCGCCAGCCGCGGCCGTCGACCACCTGCTCGTTGGCCAGCACGGTCTGGTCGACCGGGTCCCAGTTCACCACGCCGTTTTTCTTGTAGATGATGCCCTTCTGGAACAGGCGGGTGAACAGCCACTGCTCCCAGCGGTAGTAGTCGGGCTTGCAGGTGGCCAGCTCGCGATCCCAGTCCAGCGCAAAGCCGAGGCTGTCCAGCTGCTTTTTCATGTACTCGATGTTGGCGTAGGTCCACGCCGCCGGCGCGCCGCCGTTCTTCATCGCCGCGTTTTCCGCCGGCAGGCCGAAGGCGTCCCAGCCCATCGGCTGCAGCACGTTGAAGCCCTGCGCCCGCTTGAAGCGCGCCAGCACGTCGGTGATGGTGTAGTTGCGCACGTGGCCCATGTGCAGCTTGCCGGACGGGTACGGGAACATCGACAGCGCGTAGTATTTCGGGCGGGTGGTGTCTTCGACGGCTTTGAAGGCGGCGGTGGCCTGCCACTTCTGTTGGGCGGCGGCTTCAAGCTCGCGCGGGCTGTATTGTTCTTGCATGGAGATCTCTAGGCGCAAAAAAGCGTGAAAATTCAATCGCAACATTATAGCGGCGAGTTGCCATCGCCGCGAAGCGCTGCACGGAAAAGGTTGGCCGCAGCGCGGCCTAGGGTCTTTGAAAGGCGCCTAGCCCTGGCGCAGCAGGCCGAGCAGCATCTCGCTGGCCATCACCACCATCAGCAGCGCAAAGCCCTTTTTCAGCTTGGCCACCGGCAGCGCGTGGGCGGCACGTGCGCCCAGCGGCGCGCACAGCACCGTCATCAGCATCAGCGCCAGCATCGCCGGCAGGTAGATGAAGCCGAACGCGCCCCACGGCAGCCCCGGCGTCTGCCAGCCGGCCGCCACGTAACCCAGTGCGCCGGACACCGCGATCGGCCAGCCCAGCGCGGCGCTGGTGGCGATGGCGGTATGCATGCGCACATTGCACCAGCCCATGAACGGCACGCTCATCGAACCGCCGCCGATGCCGACCCAGCTCGACACCATGCCGATCACGCCGCCGGCGGCGCTCTGGCCGGCGATACCCGGCAGCTCGCGGCTGGCGGCCGGTGCCGCGCCGAAGAACATCTGCGCACCGATCACGTAGGCGTAGATCACGAAGAACCAGCGCAGGCCGTTGCTGGGAATCCAGCCGGCCAGCAGGCTGCCGACAAAGGTGCCGACCATCATCGCCGGCGCCATGCCGCGCACGATGGCCCAGTTCACCGCACCCTTCTTGTGGTGCGCGCGCACGCTGGCCACGCTGGTGAACACCATCACCGCCAGCGAGGTTCCCACCGCCAGATGCTGCACGTAGTTGCCGCCGAGGCCGGCGGCCTCCAGCACGCCGACCACCACCGGCACGATCACCAGCCCGCCGCCGACCCCGAGCAGGCCGGCGAGAAAGCCGGCGACCACGCCGCAGACCAGCAATACCGCAATCAGCGTCAACGACAACATCAGAGCAGGTTCTCCATCAGGTAATGCCATTGTTGCGGCGTGACCGGCGTGATCGACAGCCGGTTGCCGCGTTGCAACACCGTCATCTCCAGCAGCGCCGGATGCTGGCGCAAGGCGGCCGGCGACAGCAGCGCGGTCTTGCGCACGAAGCGCACGTCGACGCACTGCCAGCGCGGCTGCTCGGGGCTGGATTTGGGATCGAAATACGGGCTGGCGGGATCGAACTGGCTGGAATCGGCGTGCGCGGCGCCGACCACCTCGGCGATGCCGGCAATGCCCGGTTGCGGGCAGGACGAATGCCAGAACAGCAGCTGGTCACCCGGCTGCATCTGGTCGCGCATGAAATTGCGCGCCTGGTAATTGCGCACCCCGGTCCACTCGAACACGCGCTCGGGGTTGGCCGCGAGGTGGTCGATGCCCACCTCGTCCGGCTCCGACTTCATCAACCAGTACGCCATGCCTGTCCTCCGTGGCCGGTGCTCGCCACCGGGCGCGATGTCATATAATGCGACCTTCCCTTCCTCCCACCATCCAGAAGAGACAACGTCATGAAAACAGTCCTGCTTGCCAGCCTGACGCTACTACTTGCCGCCTGTACCATCAGCGGCCCGCGCGTGTCGGTGAAGCCGATCGAAATCAAGCCGCTGGAAATCGAGATCGGCGACGGCCATCGCGGCAGCGGTTCGTTCTGCCCGCCGGGCCAGGCCAAGAAAGGCAACTGCCGCTAAGCAGCACCGCGCCGGCAACCGCCGGCCGCATTACGCCGGCGCCGCCAGGCGCCGGTAACGGATCAGGCCGGACTCGGTCAGCAGGTAATCCAGCTGCACGTCCCACGCCTCTTTCGGCACCGCCGCCACCCGCTGGCAGTCGAAGGCGACGCCGACCAGCAACGGCCGCCGCCAGCGGCGGAAACCGTTGAGATAGGCCAGCGTGGTGTCGTAAAAACCCCCGCCCTGCCCCATGCGATAACCCTGCTCGTCCACCGCCAGCAGCGGCACGAACAGGATCTCCAGATCGCGGGCCCGCCAGTTGGCGCCGTCGAATTCCGGAATGCCGTAGCGGTTGTGATACCAGCGCCCGCGCGCATCCAGCACCGAAAACAGCATCTTGCGCCCGCGCAGCGGCAACGCCGGCAGCGCCACGCGGCAGCCGTGCGCCAGCGCGCGCGCCATCAGCGCGTCCAGCCCCAGCTCCGAGCCGGTGGCGACATAGGCGCCAATGCGGCGGCCATGGCGGAAAAAACGGCGGGCATGGTAACTGATCGCCTTTTCGGCGTGATGGCGTTGTGCGGCAGGAATGGCTTTGCGCGCCTGGCGAATCTCGCGGCGCAAACGCGCCTTGTCAGCGGCAGCAGAGGATGTCATGGGCGGAAGGGGGAGTCCCCCGCGAGAGTCGATCGGGCCGAATTCGCTTGTACCCTGTTTCCAGGGGGGGTCGCCGGCCAGTAGCTTCGGGCACATCCGCAAAGGGACGCGACACACCTGCTACTCATGCTGACAACCAAAAGCGAACGCATTGGTACAAAGGAATTATGGGCCGTCTCGAACACCGCAGGGGATTGAACGGATATTCGTTTAGAACAGGTTTTGCTGGCTCTGGCGTAACGCCTCGTCAGCGGCCTCGCTCATGTGTTGTATTTTACGCCTGATTGTCGCCATCTCCAAGCCACCATCGCCGACTTTTACTTTCAGCAGGTCGTGGGCGATGTTGAGCGCGGCCATGATCGCGATCTTGTCGGCGTCGACGATGCGGCCGCCGCTCTGGATCGCCTGGATCTTGTCCGCCAGCAGCCGTACCGCCTGCTCCAGCGTGTCGCGCTCTTCCAGCGGCGTGCCGATGGTGAACTGGCGCCCGAGCAGGGTCACATCTACCTGTACGATCTCGCTCATTCGGCATCCTCCTGCGGCAGGCGCGTCATCAGCGCGGCAACGCGGTGGCGGGTTTCCTCCAGCGCGAATTTCATTTCGGCATTTTCCTTCATGGTCTGCGCCAGCACCTCGGCGAAGCGGCCATTCTGGTTTTCCAGCTCGTGGATGCGCACAATCAGCGCCACCACACGGCCTTCCAGATAATCGAGTTCTTGTTCCATAACGGCGAGGATAGCCAAGGGTAGTGGAGGCGTCAAACCGGGTCTGCCGCCGTCGCCCGGCACGGGCGCCCGGCGCAGCGACCGCCAAATTTTACGTCCTGCCGCGCGCCGATGTCAGCAAAATATGCCGCGGCGCGGCAAATTGGCCACGCCGGCCTCAGCCCGCCGGCAAACGCTGCCGCGCGGCGTCGATCTGGCGGCACAGCTGGCGGGCGCCGTCGGCCAGCCGCGGGCCGGGACGGCTGATGCTGTCCTCGGCCAGCAGCGACAGGTTGCCCAGCGCCACCGCCGGCAGTTGCGGCCAACGTTGCCAGTACGCCAGCTGCCGTTCCTCGAACGCCAGGATCAGCTGCGGCCGGCGCGCCAGCACCGCCTCGACGCTGACCTGCGGCGCCGGCACCGCGGCATCGGCAAACACGTTGCGGCCACCGCACAACCGCACCAGGCTATCAACAAAGCTGAGGCGGCTGACGCTGAACAAGGGCGTGTCACCGACCTGCACAAAGGTCGCCACCGGCCGCGCCGACGCGTAGCGCTGCCGCAGGCTGGCAAATTGCTGCTCGAAGCGCGCCGCCTGTTGCGCCGCACCGCGCTGCTGGCCGCTGAGGGTGCCCAGCGCGCGCATCTCGCGGGCGATACCGGCCACGTCCTGCGGCGCACTGACATACAGCGGAATGCCCAGCGCGCGCAGCCGCGCCAGCTCGCGCGGATGGCCGCCGTCGCGCCATGCCACCACCAGCTCGGGACGCAGCCGCAGGATGGCCTCCAGGCTGATGCCGCTGTAACTGCCGACGCGCGGCAGCTGCCTGGCGGCCGGCGGCTGGTCGCTGTGCTCGACCACCGCCACGATCTGCGCCGCGGCGCCGATCGCGTACAGCGTTTCCACCGCGTGCGGCACCAGCACCACGATGCGCCGCGCCGGCACCGCCAGCGTCACCGTCTGCCCCAGCCCGTCGGTCACCGACAGCTGCGCGGCGGCCGGCAGCGCCCAAGCGGCAAGCAGCGCGCAGGCCGCCAGCCTCACGCCGGCGCCTTCAGCGACAAAGGTTGGCCGCACGCCACCAGCGTCACCCGCCGGCACAGCGCGGCGATATCCTGGTTCAGCCGCCCCAGCTCGTCGACGAAGTGGCGGGTCTCGGCGCCGAGCGGCACCACGCCCCAGCCGATCTCGTTGCTGACCAGCAGCACCGCGGCCGGTGTCGCGGCCAAGGCATCCAGCAGCGCGGCGCGTTCGCGCTGCCAGGCATCGACCTGGAACTGGCCGTCGGCGTCGAAAAAGCGCATCAGCCACATGCCGAGACAGTCGACCAGCAGCAGGCTGCCGGCCGCCCCCTCTGCCGCGATCACCGCCGCCAGCCCCGGCCCGGCCTCGTGCAGCCCCCAGGCTGCCGGACGGCGTTCGCGATGATGCGCAATGCGCGCGGCAAAGCTGTCGTCGTCGCGCCGCTCGGCGGTGGCGACGTACAGCACCGGCCCGTCGTGGGCCAGCGCCAGCTGCTCGGCATAACGGCTCTTGCCGCTGCGGGCGCCGCCGGTGATCAGATGCGTGGTCATGCTCGCTCCTGCTGGAAATCAAAAACGACCTGCCCGGCTGGCGGGCGGTCGTGTTGCGTTACACACCGGGGCGGCGCCCGACGGGCTTACTGGGCGTAGCGTACGCCGACGAACCAGCCGCGGCGAGGCTGATTGTAGTTCTGTACCGTCTGATAGTCCTTGTCGGCGACGTTGCTCAGTCGCGTGTTCAGCTGCCAGTGCTTGTCGAGCTGGTAGTCGGCGCCGAGATTGAGCACGCCGTAGCCACCCAGCACCTTGTCGGCGCTGTTGTCTGCATCGTCGTAGCGGCGGCCACTGGCGCGCCATTCCGCGCTGAGGCGGGTGCGGTCCAGCTGCCAGCCGGCCGTCAGCGCGCCGAACAGCTTGGCGTGGCGTGCCAGTAGCTTGCCGGAGGGCTGGCTGCGCGGCCGCTGCGAGGTAATGCTGCCGGCGAGGCTGAAATCGCCCCAGCTGCGGCCGGCTTCCAGCGTCTGGCCGGTGATGCGCGCCTCGTCGATATTGACCTGCAGCCCGTCGGTCGCCGATTTGCTGGCGATCAGGTTGTCGATCCGGTTATCGAACGCGATCACGCTGAAGTAGTCACCCTGCTGCCGCCACTTCAGAGACAGCTCGCGGTTGCGCGCCTCTTCCGGGCGCAGGGCCGGATTGCCGTGATAGCTGGCGCCGGAGCCGCTCCAGTACAGCTGGTTGAAGGTCGGTGCCTTGAACGCGGTGCCGTAGGCGGCGCCGAGCAGCCACTGCGGCGTCAGCGCGTAGCCGTAGCCGAGCTGGCCGGTGGCCTTGTCGCCGAACTGCGAGTTGTCGTCGTGGCGCAGGCTGCCCTGCAGCCGGTGTGCGCCGAAGCTGCCCTGGTAGGCGACAAACAGCGAATCCACGTTGCGGCGGGTGCCGTTGAAGCTGTTCAGGGTCTCGATCTGCTGCTCGGTGCGCACCGCGCCGAGGCTGAACTGGCCGACGCCCTGCCACTGCACGTCGTGCTGCCACTGCCATTCCTGCTGGCGGGTAGCGGCAATCGCGGACGGCTTGCTGAAGTTGCCCTTGGTAAAGGTGTGCTGCCGGTCATTGGTCTCGGCGTAGCGCAAGGTACTCTGCCAGTTGGCCCGCAGCTGGTTTTTCAGCTCGATGCTGTGCCCCTGCAGGCGCGAACGCAGCTCGTCCGCCTTGTTGACGGTGGCGTCGTAGGCGCTGCTGGCCTCGGTCTGGTACAGGTTCAGCCCCAGGCTGTGGCCGGCGGCCAGCTCGTGCTGCACGCTGGCGAGATAGGTGGTGTTCTCATAGCCGTCACGGTCGGGGTTGTACTTGCCCGGCTGGAAGCTGCGCGAGGAAATGCCGTCGGTACGGTTGTGCTCCAGCGCGAGGTTGAAGGCAGTGTTGCCGGCCTTGCCGGACAGCCCGGCGCCGCTGCTGCGCTTGTGTTCGGCACCGATGCCGGCATGGAAGCTCATTGCCGGCCCGCCTTCGCCGCGCTTGGTGAAGATCTGGATCACACCGCCGATGGCGTCGGCACCATACAGGCTGGAGGCCGGGCCGCGCAGGATCTCGATCTTTTCAATCGCCGCCAATGGCAGGTGTTCCAGCGCGGTAGCGCCGGTGGTGACCGAGGCGATGCGCATGCCGTCGACCAGTACCAGCACGTGATCGGCCTTGGTGCCGCGCAGCAGCAGGGTGGCGGACTTGCCCTCGCCGCCGTTGCTGTAGGCTTCCACCCCCGGCTGGCGGCTGAGCAGCTCCGGCAGGCTCAGGCTGCCGGATTGCTCGATTTCCTCGCGACCGAGCACGGTAACGTCGGCCAGCACGCGGCTGAGCGGGATCGCGCTGCGGGTGGCGGTGACCACCACGGTCTCGCCAGTGGTGACGGGATTGGCGGCCACGGCGGCATGGCCGGCGGCCAGCGCCAGCAGCGCGGCCAGGGTTTTGTTGTCAAACATGAATACACACTCCGGGATGAGAAAAAGGGAGTGCGGAGAAATCAGGACCAAAAGACACGCGCGCCGGCCGTTGCGGCAGGCGAACTGTCAGCTCGCCTCCCCGCGATGCTCCAGCAAGACGCGATTCCGCCGCGTCTGTTGCAGGCCGGTCTCCGGGCTTGGTCATGCGGGGCAACGCCTTCCCGTCCCTGCGGGACAGTGGCGAGTGTTGCACCTGGGGCGCGCCATGCGCGCCCAGACCTTACCGTTGCGGGGGCAGCGCCGGAATTGCACCGGCTTCCCAGTTTCACCCGGCGCGCTTGGGGCACGCCGGACACCTGCAGGGGCGGGATTATACCTGCGTGCACTGCACATGCAATTTACCGCCACCAGCCTTCGCCTGCGGGCAACGGCATGAAAAAGCCCCCGTTGCCTCCCGACGAGGGCGGCGACAGGGGCGGATCTAGCCAGCCGGGGCGGCGGCCGGCCGTGAACGGCTTAGTAGTTGACCGTCAGCGAAGCCTGCACGTTGCGGCCGGCGGCCGGGTACAGATTGTAGGAACCACTGCTGCCGGTGGCACCGGAGCGGATACCGTAAGTGGCATAGTGGCGGTCAAACAGGTTGTTGACGTCCAGTGCCACGCTCAGCTGCTTGCTGTAGCGGTGGCTGAACTTGGCGTTGAGTACGGTATAGGCATCCAGCTGCTTGTCGAACTGGTTCGCCTGGTCGTTGTCCAGCCGCTGCTTACCGACATACTGCAGCTGCAGGCCGATGCGGCTGGCCTCCTGCGGCAGCCAGCTCAGGCCCAGCGTGGCCAGCTGCTGCGGCACCATCGGCACCTCGTTGCCGGCCAGCTCGACGCCACCCGCCGCACCCTGACGGAAGGTCGCCTGCTGCCAGGTCAGGTTGCCGCTCAGCTCGAGGTTGGCCGCCAGCTGACTGCGCCCTTCCAGTTCCAGGCCTTGACGACGGGTCCGCGCCAGATTGACGTTGCTGCCAAAGAAACCGACCAGCTTGTTGAAGTGGATTTCATTGGTCAGGTCGTAACGGAACCACGCCGCGCGCAGCGCCTGCCCCCCCTGCTTCCAGTCCAGGCCGATTTCCTTGTCCTGCGAGGTCTGCGGCAGCAATGGCGAGGACACATAAGCCTGCTCGTCGGCATTGGCCAGACGGAAGCTGCGGCCAACCTTGGCATACGCCTCCAGCTGGCCGGTCAGCGCCTGACGAGCGCCCAGCTGCCAGGCGTGCAGCTCCTTGTTGGTGCGGTAGCTGTTGGCAAAGCCGGTGAAATCAGCGGCGCTATCCTCGATGCGCTGCGTACGACCACCAATGCTGATCGCGGTGCCGGCCTGCGGGCGCAGCAGCACGTCGGCAAAACCACCGACATGACGCTGGCGGATGCGGGTCGACAGCGTCGCGGGGCTGCCGTTATTCACGTCCATATCGCTCTGCAGCGTATCGACGCCGAACACCAGCCGGTGACGACCCAGCTCCTGCTCGTAACGCAAACTGGCCGACTGTTCGTCCAGATCGCGCTGCTCCAGCCAGCCGGAAGCCTCGGACTGCGACTGCTTCGCGCGCGTGGCCACGTCCAGCGACAGCATGCCTTCGCCCAGCGACTGGCGCGCCTGCACGCCAAAGGCATCGGTCTTGATGTCCATGTAGTCGTTCGGCTTGCTGGTGCCGCGCGGATCATTGCCGAACTCGTCGACGCCGGTGGCCGGGTTGACGCTACGGGCACCCGGCATGCGCAAATCCTGGTTGCTGCTGCGCGCATAGAGGCGCACGTCGCCGCCCTGGTGGCGCACGGTGGCCGTCAGGCCGGCACTGTCGTTGCGCTCGGCACTGTTGGCACGGTAATTGTCGCTGCTCAGTGACTTCACAAAGGCATCCAGCGCCACCTGCTGGCCGCTGAGGTGGCCGGACAGATCCAGCTTTTTCAGGTTGTAGCTGCCGGCAGTCAGCGTGGCCTGCACGCCGTTGGCGGCCTTGAAACCGCTGCGGGTGATGATGTTGACCACGCCACCGGTAGCGCCGCCGCCGTAGGCCACCGCGCCACTGCCGCGTACCACCTCAATGCGCTCGATCTCGCTCAGCGGCACCACACCCAGGTTCGGCGCGAGCAGATCATTGGTGTTTTGCTTGACGCCGTCGATCAGGATCAGCGTGTTGCTGATGCCGGTCATGCCGAAGCCGCGCAGGTCGACCATCGCGCTGTCGGCGGAGCCGGTGTTGTTAAATACGTGTACACCAGCCAGCGTCGACAACAGGTCCTGCACCGTACGCGCGGTGCTGTTGGCAATGTCGGCGGCACTAATAACGGACACGTTGACCGGCAGGTCGCTGACCTTGTCCGGGCTGCGGCTGGCGGTGACCACCACTTCATCCAGCTGGGTCACGGGGGTCGCGGCCAAGGCCAGCGGGCTACAGGCCAGCGCGACCAGCGCGGCCAACGGTTTGCTCTTGAACATGAATACACACTCCGGGGTGAGATAAAGGGAGTGCGGAGAAATAAGGACATACACCGACCATTGCGGCCAACGTTCTGTCGGATCGCCTCCCCGCGATGCTCCAGCACGACGCGATTCCGCCACGTCGCAGCACCCGGTGCCGCCGGGGTGTCGCTGACACGCTTCCGGCCGCACGGGCACGTTGCAGGCCGGTCTCCGGGCTCGGCCTTGCGGGGCAACGCCTTCCCGTCCTGATGGACAGTGGCGATTGTTGCTCCTGGATCGCGCGGCGCGCGATCAGGCCTTACCGTTGCGGGGGCAGCGCCGGACTTGCACCGGCTTCCCGTTTCACCCGGCTCGTCGTTGACGGGCCGGACACCTGCAGGGGCAGGATTATACCCGTCCCCGCCGCCGCCCGCCCGTCGCCGCGGCAATTTGCTTATTCCCGCTCAAGACGGTTGCCAGCACGGCCGCCGCTGCCGTAAGGTCTGCCCCATTCGTATCAGGAGCCATCATGTCGCGCATTCCTCCCCCCGATCTGTCCGCCCTCGCCGCCGCCCAGGCCCGCCAGCAGCAACTGACCAAACCCGCCGGCAGCCTCGGCCAGCTGGAGAGCCTGGCCTGCCGGCTGGCCGCGCTGCAGGGGCGCGAGGTGCCGCTGCCGCTGTCGCCGGCGATCACCGTGTTTGCCGGCGACCACGGCGTCTGCGCCGAGGGGGTGTCGGCCTATCCACAGGAAGTGACCGGCGCGATGGTGGCCAACTTCGTGCACGGCGGCGCGGCGATCAGCGTGCTGGCGCGCGTCAACCAGGCGCGGCTGGAGGTGGTCGACGCCGGCGTCGCGGCCAAGCTTGACGGCCTGCCCGTCGTGCACGCCAGGGTGCGCGCCGGCAGCGGCAATATCCGCCGCGAGGCGGCGATGAGCGCCGACGAAGTGCAGCAGGCGCTAGCCGTTGGCCGCGACGCGGCACGGCGTGCCATCGCCAGCGGCGCGACGCTGCTGATCGCCGGCGACATGGGCATCGGCAACACCACGCCGTCAGCGGCGCTGATCTGCCGCCTGACTGGCCACAGTGTGGACAGCATCGTCGGGCGCGGCACCGGTGTCGACGACGCCGGCCTGGCGCTGAAGCGGCAGGTGGTGGCCGACGCGCTGGCGCGCGTGGCGGCGGCCAAGCTGGACGGCCGCGCGTTGCTGGCCGAACTGGGCGGCCTGGAAATCGCCGCCATCGCCGGCTTCTATCTGGAAGGCGCGGCGCAGGGCGTGCCGTTGCTGCTGGATGGTTTCATCAGCACCGCCGCCGCGCTGGCGGCACAGGCCATCGATGCCGACATCGCACCATGGCTGCTGGCCAGCCACTGCTCGCAGGAAACCGGCCACCAGCTGGCGCTGACGGCCCTGGGGCTGACGCCGCTGCTCGACCTCGGTTTCCGCCTCGGCGAAGGCTCCGGCGCGGCGACAGTGATCCCGCTGCTGCAACAGGCGATCGCACTGCACGCCGGCATGGCCACCTTTGCCGAGGCCGGCGTCGCCGGCAAATCGGAGCCGGCATGAACCCCTACACCCTCACCCTGCTGCGCCACGGCGACATCGACCATCAGGGGCGGCTGATCGGTCACACCGACCTGCCGCTGACCGAGCGCGGCGCCGCCGACATGGCCGCCAGCTGGCAGCGCATCGTGCGTCACGCGCCGGTGACCAGCATGGCCACCTCGCCGCTCTTGCGCTGTCGCGAATTCGCGGTGCAACAGGCACTGGCCTGCGGCGTGCCGCTACAGGTGGCACCGCTGCTGGCCGAGTGCCACTTCGGCGCTTGGGAAAACCGGCCGCTGGCCGACATCGCCGCCACCACGCCGGACTGGCAGACACTGCTGGCGCGCGGACTGCTGACGCCGGAGGGCGGCGAATCGTTCGATGCGTTCCGCACCCGGGTGCTGACCGGCTTTGCCGACTGGATGCAGCAGGCGCGCGGCAGCCACCGCGTGCTGGTCAGCCACGGCGGCGTGATCAACGTGCTGCTGGCCGAGCTGCTGGGCACCGACTTCAACGTGGCACGGCTGATGGCGGTGCAGCGCGGCGGCTTCGCGCAGCTGTCGATGCTGGAGGGCCATCCGGCCTACCTCACGCGGCTGGAAGCGCCGGATCACGGCGGCAACTAAGTTATCCACAGCCACGCCCATTTCCGGAAGTTATCCACAACAGCCCCTGTCACCCCTCTGCGACCCGACCATGCGCTCACTGATCCTCGCCGTGCAGTTCCTCACCCGCCTGCCCACGCCGCAGCTGAAAACCTTCGACCCGGCGTGGCTGGCCGACGCCGCGCGCTGGTTTGCGCCGGTCGGGCTGCTGGTCGGCGCCGTGGTGTGGCTGGCGGTGCTGGCCGGCAGCCTGCTCGACCCGTGGCTGGGCGCGCTGCTGGGCCTGCTGGCCTGGCTGTGGGTCACCGGCGGCCTGCATCTGGACGGTCTCGCCGACCTCGCCGATGCGCAGGGCGCGGCGCACCGTTCGCGCGAGCGCTTCCTGGAAGTACTGAAAGACCCGCACCTGGGCAGCTTCGGCGTGATGAGCATGGCGATGCAGCTGATCGCCAAGCTGGTGCTGCTGATGCTGGTAGTCAAGTTTGCACTGGCGGAGGCGGGGGTTTCCCAAGGTGCGCTTTATTTCCCGGATGCGCCTGCGGCTTACCCGGGCTACCTGTCCGGGCTTGCGGCCAACCTTGCACCGCTGCTGCTGGTGCCGGCGTGGGCACGGCTGTTTACCGTGGCATGGTCGGCAACGCTGCCCAGCCTCGCTGCCGGCAGCGGCGAACGCTTTGCCTGGCGCACGCACTGGCCATCGTTCTGGCTGAGCGCCGCTCTGCTGGCCGTGGCCTCGTGGTGGCTGGCGCCGGCGCTGCTGCTGGCACCGCTGGCCGGGCTGTGGTGGTGGGCGTACCTAAAAAAGAAACTGGGCGGCATGACCGGCGACTGCCTCGGCGCCGGCATCGAGCTGTGCGAAAGCCTGCTGTTGCTGCTGTTGCTCGTCCCACACTGAACCGGCTCCCCATGAAAAAACCGCGCCCTGTCTGCACACGGCGCGGTTTTTGTTTGCGGCCAACGTTGGCCGCAGGCGGACGGCTTACAGCGTGCCGGCCACCTTCTTGTTGCGCAGCAGGCACAGCATGTCACAGGCGATGTGCGCGGCGGCGATGGCGGTGATTTCGCTCTGGTCGTAGCTCGGCGCCACTTCCACCACGTCCATGCCGACGATGTTGAGGTCGCCCAGGTTGCGGATGATCTTCAGCGCCTGCGCGGTGGTGAGACCGCCCGGTACCGGGGTGCCGGTGCCCGGTGCAAACGCCGGGTCGAGACAGTCGATGTCGAAGGTGACGTACACCGGTGCATCGCCGATGGTTTTCTTGATCTCGGCGATGGTGGCATCGACGCCGTTGTCGTGCACCCACGGCGCGCCCAGCACGTTGAGGCCCATGAAATCGTCGTTCCAGGTGCGGATGCCGACCTGTACCGACTTGGCCGGATCGATCAGACCTTCCTTCACCGCCTTGTAGAACATGGTGCCGTGGTTGAGCGAATCCGGCTCGTCGTCGGGCCAGGTATCGCAGTGCGCGTCGAAGTGCAATAATGCCAATGGCTTACCGTACTTCTCGGCGTGCGCGATCAACAGCGGGTAGGTGACGAAGTGGTCGCCGCCGAAGGTCAGCATCTTGGCGCCGGAGGCGAGGATGGTGCGCGCGTGTTCGATGATGGACGGCTTGATGGTCAGCGGGTTGTGCGCGTCGAACCAGCAGTCGCCGTAGTCGATCACCGCCAGGTCGTCGAACGGGTCGAAGCCCCACGGGTAGGGCTTCAGCTCGGCCAGCTGCACGCTGGCGGCACGGATCGCCTGCGGCCCCTGGCGCGCGCCGGAGCGGTAGGTCACCGACAGGTCCAGCGGAATGCCGGACACCGCCACATCGACGCCGTCGAGGTTGCGCGTGTAGTTGCGGCGCATGAAGGACAGCACGCCGGCGTAGGTATTTTCGATGGAGGAGCCGTACAGGCTCTGGCGGCGAATGGCGCCGTCGCCCTTGATTTGATCGTCAGACATGTTCGCTCCGCAAGAAGAGCACGCCGCGGCGACGCGCCACGACGATTACCGTCCATCTGTACAGCCGACGGTTTGAGGCTGGCGCACCCCGCGGTGCGCAGCGCGCAGTGTGCCGCGTGTCTGGAGACAGAGCAAGTTTTGCCGTGGAATTAACTACTTAGCGAGAGACGTTCTCAATGAATCAACGCGATCATCATCCGGCCCCGCCAGGCGGCAAATACGTGCTGCCGTTTGCCTTCACCGCCACCACGCGCGCGTACTACCGGCTGTGGCTGGTCAATGTGGTGCTCACCATCGTCACGCTGGGGATTTACTCGGCGTGGGCGAAAGTCCGCACCCAGAAATACCTGCTCGGCCACACCACGCTGGATGGCGGGCGCTTTGATTACCACGGCAAGCCGATCGCCATCCTGAAAGGCCGCCTCATCATGCTGCTGGCGCTGGCGGCGTGGACGTTTTCCGAAAGCCTGCCGCTGCTGCACGCGGCCATCGCGCTGCTCGCCATTGCCGCCGCACCGTGGCTGGGGGTGCAGGCGCTGCGTTTCCGGCTGGCCAACACCAGCTGGAACCAGATGCGCTTCCGTTTTAGCGGCAGCAGCGCCGACAGCTATAAAGCCTTTGCCAAAAGCTGGGCGCTACTGATCCTGAGCCTCGGTCTGGCGTGGCCGTGGGCGACGCAGATCAAGCAGCGGTTTATCGCCGGACACAGCACGCTGGGGCAGGCCAGGCTGCAGCTGCAGCCCTGCGCCGGCGCGCTCTATCGCGCGGCGCTGGGGAGCACGTTGGCCGCAATCTGCTATCTGCTGGGAGCCGGCATTATCGGAGGGATCATCTGGCAGGTGGCCACGCTCAGCGGTTTCGCACACGGCATTGCCGTGCAGTTTGGCCGGGCGGCGCTGACGCAACTGGACATCGTCTTCTTCAGTATGCTGGCGGCGCTGTGGACGATGGCCACACTGGGCTATGCGCGCATGGCGATCAGCCGCGTGCTGATCAACCACACTACGCTGCAGCTGGCGACACTGGAAGCACGCCTGGTCTGGTCGCTGCCCACCCGCCAGATGCTGGGGCTGCACTTTTCCAATACGCTGGCCCTGTTGCTCAGCCTGGGCCTGGCCTGGCCGTGGATACGCATCCGTACCCTCCGCCTTCAGCTGCAGTCGCTGTCCCTGCTCAGCAGCAGCGACCTGTCGGCACTGCCGCTGCATACCCCGCTTAACCGGCAGGACGACGCCCGTGGCGACGAACTGGCCGAGCTGATGGCGCTGGATCTGGGATGGTGACGATCAAGGCCTTATGGCGCGACGGCAAAACGCCGCAGGCGCAGGCGGCCAACGTTGGCCGCATCGACGACGAGCTGCTGCTGCTGCGCGATGGCCGGCAATACCGTTATCGCCTGGCCGATATCCGGCTGGAAGCCGGCGTCGCCGATCTGCCGGACACCGTGCAGCTGCCGGATGGCGGCACGCTGGAGGTGGCCGACCGCATCGCCATCCGCCGCCTGATCGGCGGGCTGTCCTGGGGCGACCGCAGCGGCCACTGGCTGCAACAAAGCTGGCGCGCGCTGGCCGGGCTGGCGCTGCTGGCCATCGCAGCCCTGTGGCTGGGCTATCGCCATCTGCTGCCGCTGGCCGCCGGGGCGCTGGCGCCGCTGGTGCCGGTAGCGGTAGAGCAGGCGCTGGCGGACAGCACCCTGCAGTGGCTGGACCAGAGCGGTGCCATCGGCCCCAGCCGCCACGGCGAGGCACGGCGTGCGCGGCGTGCGCGGCTGCAGCAACAACTGCAGGTGCTGCTGCCCGACAGCCGCTACCGCTACCGCCTGCTGCTGCGCGACGCGGCAGTCATCGGCCCCAATGCCTTTGCCCTGCCCGGCGGCACGATCGTCGTCACCGACCAGTTGCTGGCGCTGATCCAGCGCAATGACGAGCTGCTGGTGCTGCCGGTCTCGCTGGCCAATGCCGACTATTCGCGCGCCCACGAGCGCGAAGCCGACCGCTTTGCCTACGCCCGCCTGCGGGCACACGGCCTGTCACCCTGCCTGCTGGGTTACAGCCTGCAACGCATCGAAGCCGCCACCCACCCGCAGACCACCGACGACGAAAACAGCCCCGGCAGCTGGTTTGCCAGCCATCCGGACACCTCCGCGCGCAGCCAGCCGGACGGCGTGCGTTGCCCGCCGCTGCCGGACTGAACGCCCCGCGCCTGGCGGGCAGGCTGACGGGGATGACACCTCGCCGACAGCACTGCGGCCAACGTTGGCCGCAAAAAAACAGCCCCGCAGTCGCGGGGCTGTTGTCCTTCGCTGCGGTGCCAGCGGTTTAGCTGCCGATCACGCCGCCGTTCAGCTTGCGCACCACCACCGTGCCGGCACGCGGGCGGCCGGCGTTGGCGCCGTCCGGCCAGCGCGAGATCGCGGTCGGCTTGGCCGGGTCGTTGCGCTCGGAATCCGGCTCGCCCGGGTGCTGGATGTTGACGAACATGGTCTTCATGTCCGGGGTGAACGCGAGGCCGGTGATCTCGCAGCCTTTCGGGCCGACCAGGAAGCGGCGGAATTCGCCGGTTTCCGGCACCACCGCCACCATCTGGTTATTGCCCATGTCCTGGTACTCCTTCATGTTCACCGTGGAGGTGGACACGTCGGTCTGTACCCACAGTACGCCGTTGTGGTCGAATTTCAGGCCGTCCGGGCTGCCGAAGGCGTCGCCCTTGATGTTGCCGACGTGTTCTGCCTTGGCGGCGTCGGGGCGGCCGGCCAGCACGAAGATGTCCCACTTGAAGCCCAGGGCGGCGGCATCGCTGCCGTTTTCCTGCCAGTGCATGATGTGGCCGAACAGGTTGCCATTGCGCGGGTTGGCCGCATCGGCCCCCGGCTTGCCGTCCTTGCCGCGGTCGCTGTTGTTGGTCAGCGTGCAGTACACACTGCCCGGACGACGCGGATCGACCGCAATCCATTCCGGACGGTCCATCTTGGTGGCGCCAACCTTGTCGGCGGCCAGGCGCGCCATGATCACCACTTCGCCCTGGTCGGCAAAGCCGTTCTCGGCGGTCAGCCCGTTCTGGCCGTGCACCAGCGGCAGCCATTCGCCGGCGCCGTCGGCATTGAAGCGCGCCACGTACAGCGTGCCTTCCGACAGCAGGCCCATATTGGCCTTGCGGTTCTTGGCGTTGTACTTGTTCCTGGATACGAACTTGTAGATGTATTCGAAGCGCTGGTCGTCGCCCATGTACACCACGGCGTGGCCGGACGGCGCGATGGTGACGGTGGCGCCTTCATGCTTGAAGCGGCCGAGCGCGGTGTGCTTCACCGGCTTGGCGCTGGCGTCGAAAGGGTCGATCTCCACTACCCAGCCGAAGCGGTTGGCTTCGTTCGGGTTCAGCTGCAGGTCGAAGCGGAAGTCTTCCACCGCCCAGTTGTAGCCGGCGCCCTTGTTGTTGATGCCGTAGCGCTTCTCGTTGGCGGACAGGGTGCCGGAGTCGTTGACGAAGTAGCCGTCCCAGTTCTCTTCGCAGGTGAGGTAGGTGCCCCACGGCGTCTGGCCGTTGGCGCAGTTGTTCAGCGTGCCGAGGATTTCCACGCCCTGCGGGTCGGCCTCGGTCTGCATCAGCTTGTGGCCGCGCGCCGGGCCGCTGATCGCGATCGGGGTATTGGCATGGATGCGGCGCGCGTACTTCGACGGCCGTACCACGCGCCAGCCCTTGCCGGTGTCTTCCACCTCGATCACCGACACGCCGTGCGCGTGCTGCGATTTCAGCACCTTGTCGGCATTCCATTTTTTCATGCCGTCGACGTGCAGCAGGCCGTCGTCGGTGTATTCGTGGTTCATCGCCAGCAGGCCGTGCTTGGAGCCGGTCGCGGCCAGCGGCAGCGGGAAGTAGCTCATGCCGTCGTGGTGCATGCCGGCCTGTACCGCCTGCTCGGCGGCGCTGTTGGACGCGTCCTGCTTGAACGCCGGCATATTGCCCTTGATGCCGACCGGGTCGCCCCAGGCGTACAGCACGTCGGCGCTGTAGCCTTCCGGCACCACCACGCGGTCGTCACTGGAGAACGGGATGGACTTGAAGCCCAGCAGCGGCGTCTTCTTGGCGAACGGCACGCTGGCGGCTTCGGCCAGGGTGGCGAAACTGCCCGACAGCACGCCGGCCACACCGAGGGCACCGGTGCCCTGCAGCAGGCTGCGGCGGGAGAAGCGGGCTTCCAGCACCTCGGACAACGCCGGGTTGGCACAGGTGTTGGAGGTGTCATCGACACCGTATTGTTTGTATTTGTAGCTGTCGGACATGATAAACCTCGTGGCGGCATGCGTTTGTTGACCGCGCCTACCTTAAGGCAGTCCCGTGACAGCCAGATCACGAAACCATGTCACTTCGATGACGGTTTCATGTCTTTTCACGCGGCACGGCGCTGCGGCTATGGCGCCACCAGCGCCAGCGCAGACGCAGGTCGTACCACAGCGGGCGCAGTCCGAGCACGAACAGGAACAGCGCCAGCGGCACGCTGAAGCCGTAGCCGAGGTAGCTGAAGCCGAGCGCACCGACCAGGCCGCCGACGAAGAAGGCGCCGAGGATCAGCAGGTAGATCTGCAGCCGTTCGCGGTTGGCGTGCACCTGCGCCACCTTGCTGCTGCGGTCGCGGTTGAAATAGCTGGCGCGAGCCAGCTCGATGCCGATGTCGGTGGCGATGCCGGTCATGTGGGTGGAGCGCAGCAGGCCGCCGGACAGCTTGGTGACGATGGTGTTGTGCATGCCCATGATGAAGCACAGCAGCAGCACGATCGGCGGCGCGAAGAACGCGGGCGCGATCGCCAGCGCGGCGCCGGACACGCCGAACAGCAGCAGCAACAGCGACTCCTCGATCAGCGACACGCCGTAGCCGCTGCGCAGGCGCTGCCGCCGCGCCCAGTTGATCAGCCACGCGGCGTGGGCGGCGCCGGCGATGAAGGCCAGCAGCGCGGCCAGTGCGGCCAACGTTGCCGACACGTCGCCCAGCACCAGGTGGTCCGCCATCGACGACACCACGCCGGACACGTGCGAGGTGTAGCGCTGCACCGCGAGAAAGCCGCCGGCATTGAGCGCGCCGGCGATGAAGGCCATCGCGCCGCCCAGCAACCAGGTCAGCGGCTCGCGGTACAGGCTGCGGGTGGCGACGCGCTGGTCCAGCAGCCGGGAAAAGTGTTGTCGATGCATGGCGGGCCAAAGAAAAAGGCAGACCGCACGGTCTGCCTCGGGTTCGCGATCAGCTGCAGGCGCGCAGCGGGATGCCGGGCAGCAGCCGCTGCTGCAGCGCACGCAGCTTGTCGGCCTGGGCCGCGTCCAGCGCGCGGAAGCTGAGGGTGGTGAGCTGGCTGCGCTCGCTGCGGGCATCGACCCTGGCCTTGTCGTAGCCGGCGGCCTTCAGCCGCGTGACCAGTGCCTGCGCCGCCGCCTCTTTCGAGAACAGGCCCAACGACAGGTGGCCGCTGAACTCGCCCTCGGTCTTGACGATGTAGCTGTCGAAACCCTTGCCCTTCAGCTCCGCCACCAGCGTCTGCGTTTCCGCCTTGGTCGCCAGCGGCGGGTAGAACACCCACACCCGGCCGGAGCCGCGCGCCTCTTCCTTGACGCTGCTTTGCGGCGCGGTGGCCAGCTTCAGCGCCGGCAGCCCGCCCTGCACCCGTGCCAACTGCTTGGCGTCCAGCGCGCCCCACGCCAGGCACTGCCCGGCCGCGACCGGTTTGGCCGCCGGCGTGAGCTCAACCTTGGCCACGGTCGGCGTGTCGGTCTTGAGCGGTGCCGCCGGCTTCGGCATGACCGGCTTCTGTACGGCTGGCTGGCTGGCGAGGGTTGCCGGCAGTGCCGCCGCCGGGGTAGCGACGCTGGCGTCGAGATTGTCGGGCAGCGCGGTGACGGCGCTGGCTTCCGGCTGTGCCAGCGGTGTAGACGCCGGACTCCAGCTGGCCGGCAGGATGGTCAGCTGCGCCGCATTGATGTCCTGCGCGCCGATGTCGGCGACCGGTTTCTGCTTCAGCACGCCATAGAGGCCGACCAGCACGTTCAGTACCACCACGATTACGAGAAACCACTTCATGAGCCGTCTGCCACGCTTGCTAATCCATAGATGACGAGATTATCCACCATCCGCGTGTCCGGCGGGAGGTGCGGCTGCAACAAAGCGGCATCGCCGCCGGTGAGCAGCAGCAGCGGCGACCGCCCAGTGTGTGCGGCCAACCTTTGCTGCAGGCGCTGGATGGCGCCGCACAGCGCGTCGATGGTGCCGGAGGCCAGCGCATCCTCGGTACCCTGCGGGAAGGCGCAGGCCAGGCCGGCGGCCCGGTCGAGATTGGCGGTATTCTGCGCCAGGCTGGCCAGCATCAGCCGGTAGCCGGGCAGGATCAGGCCGCCCAGATAGTCGCCCTCGGCGGTCAGCGCCTCCACCGTCAGCGCGGTGCCGGCGCTGGCGATCACCACGTCCTGAGCCGGATAGCGCTGGCGCGCGCCCAGCACCGCCAGCCAGCGGTCGGCGCCCTGCTCCGCCACATTGCGGTAGTGATTGCGTACCCCCAACGCCGTCGCCTGCGCGCGCTGCCACTGCACCGGCAGCGGCGAAGCCGCCTCGATCGCCTGCCGCACCGCGGCGTGCGCCACGCTGGCGGCCAGCACCGCGCTCAGCGGCAGCGCCGCCCACGGTGCGGCCAGGCTGGCGATGTCGGCGTGCGCCACCGCGCCCTGCTGCTGCAGCTGCCTGCCGTCCCACAGCGCCCACTTGACGCGGGTGTTGCCGGCATCGATCAGCAGCTTCATGGCGCCGCTCGCAGGCTGACTTCGCCGACGTGAAACACGCGGCGGCCGGCCGCGCTGTCGACCAGCAACGCCCCGCTGTCGTCGACACCGACGGCAACACCATCGGCCGGCTCGCCATGACTGAAGCTGAGGCGCACCGGCTGGCCGATGAAGGCTGCCAGCTGGTGCCACTCGTCGCGGAAGGCGGCAAAACCGTCACTGTCGAACTGGCTCAGCACCTGTGCCAGCTGGTTGAGCAGCGCCGCCAGCAGCGCATTGCGGCCAACCTTGCAGCCGGCGTCGGCGAGATTGGCCACCGGCTGGTCCACCTCGCCCGGCGCCGCCACATTGAGGCCGATGCCGATCACCACCGCCGCCGGTCCCAGCGCATCGCCGGACAATTCGATCAGGATACCGGCCAGCTTGCGGCCGTCGAGCAGCACGTCGTTCGGCCATTTCAGCGCCACCGGCACGCCGAATTCGCGCAAGGCACGCACGATGGCAATGCCGACCACCAGCGATAGCCCGGCCAGACCGGACAGGCCGCGATCAAAGCGCCACAGCAAGGAAAATGTCAGCCCGGCACCGAGCCGCATCTGCCAGCGCCGCCCCAGCCGACCGCGACCGGCGGTCTGCCGCTCTGCCGCCAGCACCAGGCCGTGCGGCGCGCCCTGCGCAGCGCGCGTGGTGAGCTGGGTATTGGAGGAGTCGATCTCGTCGGCCAGCGCCAGCGTGAACACGTTGGCCGCACGCTCGTCCAGCCCGGCGCGCACCGCAGCCACCTCCAGCAGCGAAAATGGCGCCGGCAGGCGGTAACCCTGGCCGCGCACGCTGAACACGGTCAGGCCGAACTCGTTCTCCAGATGGTGCACCGCCTGCCACACCAGGGTGCGCGAACAGCCGAGCTGCTGCGCCATCGCCTCACCGGAGTGGAAACGGCCGTCGGCCAGGGTACGCAACACCGAAAACGCCAGGTCTTTCATTGGCCGTCCACGGTCCGGATTTTCTTGATGGTGGCGGTGGTCGAGGTATCGAACAGGAAGGGAATGGAGTGCACCTCGCCGCCACGGGCCAGCGTTTCGGCGCTGCCGACGATCTTGTCCACCGTCCAGTCGCCGCCCTTGACCAGCACATCCGGCTGTACCAATTCGATCAGCTCGGCCGGGGTGTCGCTGTCGAACCAGGTCACCAGGCTGACGCTTTCCAGTGCCGCCAGCACCGCAGCGCGGTTCAGCTCGTTGTTGATTGGGCGGTCGTCACCCTTGCCCTGCCGCTTCACCGAGGCATCGCTATTCAGCCCCACGATCAGGCTACCGCCGAGCGCGCGCGCCTGCGCCAGATAGGTCACATGGCCGCGGTGCAGGATATCGAAACAGCCATTGGTAAACACGATCGGGCGCGGCAGTGCGGCCAACCTTGCGGCCAGTTGCGCGGCGGGACAGATTTTTTCTTCAAACTGCGGAGTCGGGTAAGCCATGCGGTTCCTTTGCTGCGGCCACGACGACACGCGGCACACCATACGATAAGCGGCAAGGATACCATTGCCGCCACGCTTGCCGCAGCGCCAATGCCATGCAAAAAGCCCAGACACGGGGTCTGGGCTTTTCTGTGCGCCGCGGAATGTTCCGCAGCGCTAATGGGGCTCTGGCAATGTCCTACTTTCACACCCGCAATGGGCACTATCATCGGCGCTAAAGTATTTCACGGTCCTGTTCGGAATGGGAAGGCGTGGTACTACTTCGCTATGGTCACCAGAAAAACTGGTCGTTTACCGGCATTCGGCGGGTAAACCAATGCCCTGACCATCAGGTCAGGGCATCTGAATGGGGCGTCTGGCGGTGTCCTACTTTCACACAGGTATCTGCACTATCATCGGCGCTAAGGCGTTTCACGGTCCTGTTCGGAATGGGAAGGCGTGGG
>NZ_RBID01000018.1 GCF_003633895.1 Vogesella indigofera | reverse complement strand
CCCACGCCTTCCCATTCCGAACAGGACCGTGAAACGCCTTAGCGCCGATGATAGTGCAGATACCTGTGTGAAAGTAGGACACCGCCAGACGCCCCCTTAAACAAAGCCCAGCTTGAGACATCAAGCTGGGCTTTGTGCTTTGTGCGCGGCAAATGTAGCAAACGTTGCGGCCGCCATTCAATTCCCCATCTCGCCCCGCCGCTGATCCAACGGGGTCGCCCGCGAGGTGCGTGGCCGCGGCCTGCACAACGCCGCTGCGGCCAACCTTGTGGGCCGCAGCTTCTATCCGATTGCCATTCCCCGTGATGCGCTTTATTTGTCTGCCAAGCTCGGCGCAGTTCTCGCTTTCCGCTCGGGGTAGGGGGTTATCTGCTTGACTGGTTGCCCTCGTCTATTGAGCAGCCCATCTATCGAGGAGGCTAGGTCAATCACGAGCCATTTTGCTACGCCCCAGCGCCGCCATGACATCGCAACACCCAGCCCAAACCTGTTACAGCAGCCGGTTGAGCAGGCGGTCGAGGCGGATGCGTTTGAGGCGGCCGAGCAGGGTTTTGACTGCGGCCGGATAGTCGCGCAGCGTTTCCAGCTGGCGATAGTGTTGCAGTAGCTTCGTGTGACGGCGGATGTTGTCGAGCTCGGCGGCGGTTTGCTGCCGTAGTTGGCCAGCGGGATCATGCAGCAGCAGGCCGTTCTCAAGGTCGAGACGGAAGGCACGCGGGTTGAGGTTGTTACCGGTGACCAGCTGCCAGACCTGGTCGACCCAGATGCCCTTCAGGTGGTAGCTGTTGTGCTCGTGCTGCCACAGACGCAGCTGCAGCTTGCCCTGCGCCATCGCGCTCTGGTTGCGTTTGGCAAAGCGGCGCAGATTGCTCTCGTATAGGTAAGGCAGCGCCGAAATGACGCGGAATGGCTCGCTGGGTGGGGTGTAGAAGTCGTTGGCGGTCTTGTCGCCGACGATGATCTCGACCTGCAAGCCGTTTCTGATCTGTTTTTGCAGGATGCGCAGGATGCTTTTCGGCGGATTGAAGTAGGGCGTGCACAGGGTGATGCGGTGCTGGGCGCTGCCCAGTAGCTGTTCGATACGCTGGTTGAAACGGTTGTCCTTGCCGACGCCGCTCAGCGGCGTGATGCTGATGCGGCCGCGCTCGGCGGTTGTCGGCGCCGGCAGGTAGTCGTAGCCGGCCAGCCGTTGCCGCAGCGACTTGATGTCATCCTTGCCCGGGCGTGGCAGGCCGGCGACATCGAGGCGTTGCACGCCGGGGGAGGGCAGCAACTGCTGGCACAGGTAGTGCGAAAAGCTGTCGGCCAGCTTGCGGTCCCGGATCAGGTGGTAACGGTCGAAGCGGTAGCGCTCGCCGACATGCAGGTAGACGTTGTTGAGGCTGGCGCCGCTGTAAATCAGCCAGTCGTCGATCACGAAGCCCTTCAGGTGCAGTACGCCGAACAGCTCCCGCGTCTGTACCGGCACACCGTAGATGGGCACCTGCTCACGGCCGAAACGTGCGCTGAGCTCTTGGTACCACTGCGCATTGCCGGCTTGCTTGCCGGCGCCGATCAGGCCGCGCCGCGCGCGGTGAAAATCGACAAACACCCGGATGTCCAGCTGCGGTCGTTGCTGCTTGGCCTGATGCAGTGCCAGCAGGATCGACTCGCCGCCTTCATCGTGTTGCAGATACAGGCTGCACAAGTGGATACGCTGCTGGGCCTGCGCAATCTGCTGCAGCAGTTGCTGATGAAAGCTCTTGGCGTCGTGCAGCACATGGATGTTGGCCGCATCAACGGCAAAGCCGTTGCCGGCGGGTGCCGGACGGCGAGGGGAAAAAAGCGGCATGCTGGCGAATGGTGTCCGTGAAGGTTGCTGTTGCCATTGTGAATGAAAAAAGGCCGGAATGTTCCGGCCTTTTTGCGTGCATGGCGCTTATTTGCGGGTCTTGAATTCCTGCCACAGGCGGGTAGTCAGGCGCTGGATTTTCGGATCCATCGGCAGCATCACGAAGCTCTTGGCCATCACTTCCTTGCTCGGGAAGATCGATGGGTTGGCCAGGTTGGCCTTGTCGATGAACTTGCGTGCCGGCAGGCTGCCCGGCGCGTAGGTCACGGCATTGGCGTTGGCCGCAGCTACCTTGGCATCCAGGCTGTAGTTGATGAACTTGTAGGCGTTGTCGGCGTTCTTGGCGTCCTTCGGGATCACCATGCTGTCGATCCAGATGCCGACGCCTTCTTTCGGCACCAGTGCCTGCACCTTGACGCCGCTCTTCACTTCCACCGCGCGGGTACGGGCGATGTTGATGTCGCCGCCGTAGCCCAGCACCAGGCACAGCGAGCCGCCGGACAGTTCATTGATGTAGCCGGAGGAGGAGAAGCGGGTCACGTGCGGACGGATGCTTTTCAGTAAGTCGGCCGCGGCGCGGTAGTCGGCTTCGCTCTTGCTGGCCGGGTCCTTGCCCATGTAGTGCAGCACGATCGGGAATACTTCCGCCGGGGAGTCAAGCATGCTCACGCCACAGCTTTTCAGCTTAGCCGCGTGTTCAGGCTTGAACAGCATGTCCCACTGGTTGGCAGGCAGCTTGCCGCCCAGTGCCTTGGTGGCGCGGTCGGTGTTGATGCCGATGGTGTTGATGCCCCAGAAGTACGGTACCGCGAACTTGTTGCCCGGGTCGAACTTGGTCATCAGCTTCATCAGCTCCGGGTCCAGGTCCTTGTAGTTCGGCAGCTTGCTCTTGTCCAGTGGCAGGTACAGGTTGGCCTGGATCTGCTTGGCGAGGAAGGTGTTGGATGGCACGACGATGTCGTAGCCGGATTTGCCGGTCAGCATCTTGGCCTGCAGGATTTCGTTACTGTCGTAGACGTCGTAACGGACCTTGACGCCGGTTGCCTTCTGGAAGCCGGGGATGGTGCTTTCCGCGATGTAATCCGACCAGTTGTAGATGTTCAGTTCGTTGCTGGCAGCGACGGCGCTACCGGCGTAGGCGGCGCTGACGGCGCCCAGAAGCAGGGTGCGGGCAAATCGTTTCATTCAAGTTTCTCCTGGCGATGCGGTTCAGGTAATCGAACACGTTATTTTGACTGCAAAACGCTACTTAAAACCAGTGCTTATTAAACCCCCGCCGCCGGCCGGCCGGCAAGCCGCGACATGCGGCTGCCGGCTCAGGCCTGCTGCAGTAACTGCTGGCGTTCCCATGGTGTAATGGTACGCGCGAATGTCTGCCATTCAACCTCTTTCAGTGCGCAGAAGCTGGCCACGAACTGCGGATGCAGCAGCGGGTGCAGCGCCTGTTCGTCGCGCAGGGCAGCGATCGCCTGCGGCAGGCTGGCGGGCAGGGTGGCCGCCATGCCGTAGGCACTGCCGGACAGCGGCGCGCCGGGTGCAATGGCCTGCTCCATGCCAAGCAAGCCGCAGGCCAGCGTGGCGGCCATGGCGAGGTAGGGATTGCAGTCCATGCCGGGCAGGCGGTTTTCCACGCGCCGCGCCGCCGGGGTGCTGTCCGGCACGCGCAGGCCGCAGCTGCGGTTGTCGATGCCCCACTCGACATTGATCGGCGCCGCACTGTGCGGGCTCAGCCTACGGTAGGCGTTGGGGTTGGCCGCCAGCAGCAGCATCGCCGCCGGCAGGTAGCGTTGCAGGCCGCCCAGGTAATGCCAGAAGCGCGGCGCGGCGCTGCCGTCCGGCTGGCTGAACAGGTTGTGGCCGTGGGTATCGACCAGGCTCTGGTGGATGTGCATCGCACTGCCCGCATCGTCGGCGAACGGCTTGGCCATGAAGGTGGCCAGCAGGCCGTGGCGTGCGGCCAACGTTTTGGCGCTGCGCTTGAACAGGAACACCTGGTCGGCCAGGGCCAGCGCGTCGCCGTGTTGCAGGTTGATCTCGAACTGGCCATTGCCGACTTCACTGAGCATGGTGTCGCTGGCGATGTGCTGCTGCGCGCACAGCTGCTCCAGCTCGGCAAAGAAGGCGGCGTGGGCCGGCGCCTGATCCACGCTGTACGGCTGGCGCGTGGGGCTGAGCGGCTGGCCGTCGGCGGCGAGCAGGTAGAACTCGATCTCGGGCGCGACCACCGGCTGCCAGCCGCGCTGCCGGTAGGCAGCCAAGACGCGTTGCAGCACGTTGCGCGGCGCGAACGGGATCGGTTCGCCATCGGCGTCGAGACAGTCGTGGATCAGCTGCGCGACGCGCTGGCCGTTGCCGCTGTCCGGCTTCAGGTACAGGGTGCGCGGGTCGGCGCGCAGGCGCATGTCGGGGTCGCTGTCTGCGACCAGCTGCTGTTGCGGATCGCCGTCCAGGGTCTGGATCAGGCTGACTTGCGGGAAGCGCTGTTCGGCGCTGTCGAGATAGCTGTGGCAGGGAATGAGTTTGCCGCGCGCCTGGCCGTTGAGATCGGGAAACAGGCATTCGATGTGGCTGATGCGCTGGGCGCTCAGCCATTGCTGCAGATCGGACATGTCAGATACCTTTGCTGCGTGAGTTGTCGGGAGACGGACAATTCAGCGCGGGCGGCCGTAGGTGCTGAGCGGCTGCTCAAAGACGCCCAGCGGCAGCCGGATCTGGCTGCCGGCAACGGGCGTGGTGCAGCAATAGGGCATCGTGGACTCCGGGTGGCGGGTCGTGTGTCTATTTTTTTAACCTAAAAATCGCAAAAACGTCAATTTTATTTAACGATGGTCGCTGGTGGTGAGCGCCGGCGCCACACCTTGCTCATGGCGGCTACCGGCAAAATGTGCAAAAATCCGGTCAACTAACGATATTGCAGGTTTTGTCATGCTGGACCGGGACGGATACCGCCCCAATGTCGGAATCATCCTCGTCAATCATCATAACGAGGTGTTCTGGGGCAAGCGCGTGCGCGAGCACTCGTGGCAGTTTCCACAGGGCGGCATCAAGCCGGGCGAAAGCCCGGAAGCCGCCATGTATCGCGAACTGGAAGAAGAAGTCGGCCTGTTGCCGCAGCACGTCAAGATTCTGGGGCGTACCCGCGACTGGCTGCGCTACGACGTGCCCACCAACTGGGTGCGCCGCGAGTGGCGCGGCAGCTATCGCGGCCAGAAGCAGATCTGGTTCCTGTTGCGCCTCACCGGCCGCGATTGCGACGTGTGTTTGCGCGCCACCAACCATCCGGAGTTCGACGGCTGGCGCTGGAGCGACTACTGGGAACCGATCGACAACGTGATCGAATTCAAGCGCGACGTGTACGAGCGTGCGCTCACCGAGCTGATGCGCTTCATCAAGGGCGTGGAAAGCCGTGGCGAATATCTGGGGCGGGTGGCCGGCAGCCGGCACCGGCAACCGGACGGGAGCTAATCCTTGAGCAATCCGATGCCTTCGCGGCCACGCACTGCATTTGCAGGCGTGGCCGTTGTTGCTGCCTGGTCGGCATGGCAACCGGCCGACGTCGCGGTGTGGTGGATGGAGGCGCTGCCGGCGGTGCTGGGCCTGCCGCTGGTCTGGCTGCTGTGGTCGCGTTTTCCGTGGACAAGGTTGGCCGCATGGGCGATGGCGCTGCACGCGGTGGTGCTGCTGGTCGGTGCGCACTACACCTATGCCGAAACTCCGCTCGGCTTCTGGCTGCAGGACGCCTTCGACTTCAGCCGCAACCACTACGACCGCATCGGCCATATCGCGCAGGGCTTCTTCCCGGCGCTGCTGGCGCGCGAGGTGCTCAGCCGCAAGACGCCATTGCATGGCGGCTGGCTGGCCTTTCTCGCCACCTGCTTCTGCCTGGCCTTCTCCGCGCTGTACGAGCTGATCGAATGGTGGGCGGCGCTGGCGCTGGGCGCCGGTGCCGATGCCTTTCTCGCCACCCAGGGCGACCCGTGGGATACGCAGTGGGACATGTTCCTGGCCCTGTGCGGCGCCGTGCTGGCGCAACTCATTCTGACGCCGACCCACAACCGGCAGCTGGCCGCGTTGCGCGCGGCGCGCTACTGAATCTCTGAATAGACAAGCCATGACACAACAGAATTACGACGAATCCTCGGTCCGGGTACTCAAGGGGCTGGAGCCGGTCAAGGAACGACCGGGCATGTACACCCGCACCACCGACCCCACCCACATCTGCCAGGAAGTGATCGACAACGCCGCCGACGAGGCGCTGGGCGGCTTTGCGCGCAAGATCGCGGTCACCGTGCACCAGGACGGCTCGCTGAGCGTGGAAGACGACGGCCGCGGCATCCCGGTTGGGCTGCACCCGCAGGAAGGCGTACCAGTGGTGGAACTGGTGTTCACCCGCCTGCACGCCGGCGGCAAGTTCAACAAGAAGGACGGCGGCGCCTACGCATTCTCCGGCGGCCTGCACGGCGTCGGCGTGTCGGTGACCAACGCGCTGTCGACGCGGCTGGAAGTCGAGGTCAAGCGCGAGGGCGGTGTGCACCGCCTGGTGTTCGCCGGCGGCGACGTGATCGAGCCGCTGGCGCGCATCGGTGACTGCGGCCCGCGCACCAGCGGCACCCGCGTGCGGGTGTGGCCGGACGGCAAGTATTTCGAAACGCCGCGCTATTCGCTGGCGGAGCTGGAGCGCCTGCTGCGCGCCAAGGCGGTGCTGCTGCCCGGCGTGGCGGTGACGCTGACGGTGGAGCGCCCGGGTGGCGACGAGGTCAAGGTGTGGCAATACCCGGAAGGGCTGAAAAGCTATCTCGCCGAGCTGTGCAACGGCGACGAGCCGGTGGCGCCGCTGTTCGCCAGCGAGGCCTTCATCGGTGACGACCACGAGCAGTTCGCCCGCGGCGAGGGCGTGCAATGGGCAATGGCGTGGTTCGAGGACGGCGCCAGCGGCGAGAGCTACGTCAACCTGATCCCGACCCCGTCCGGCGGCACCCACGAGGCCGGCCTGCGCGCCGGCGTGTTCGAGGCGGTGAAGAGCTTCATCGACCACCACAACCTGCTGCCGCGCGGCGTCAAACTGATGGCGGAAGACGTGTGGAGCCGGGTGCGCTTCGTGCTGTCGGCGAGGGTGCTCGATCCGCAGTTCCAGGGCCAGACCAAGGACAAGCTCACCAGCCGCGACGCACTGAAACTGATCTCCGGCCTCGCCCGCGACCCGGTAGAGCTGTGGCTGAACCAGCACGTGGAAGCCGGCAAGAAGATCGCCGAGCTGGCCATCCGCCAGGCGCAGAGCCGCCTCAAATCCGTGAAGAAGGTGGAGAAGAAAAAAGGCTCCGGCGTGGCGGTGCTGCCGGGAAAACTCACCGACTGCGAGAGCGAGGACATCGAGCGCAACGAGCTGTTCCTGGTGGAGGGCGACTCCGCCGGCGGCTCGGCCAAGCTGGCGCGCGACAAGGAGTACCAGGCCATCCTGCCGCTGCGCGGCAAGGTGCTCAACAGCTGGGAAACCGACCGCGACCAGCTGTTCTCCAACGCCGAGATCCACGACATGGCGGTGGCCATCGGCGTCGATCCGCACGGGGTCGACGATACCCCGGACCTGTCCGGCCTGCGCTACGGCAAGATCGCCATCCTGTCCGATGCCGACGTCGACGGCTCGCACATCCAGGTACTGCTGCTGACGCTGTTCTTCCGCCACTTCCCGCGGCTGATCGACAACGGCAACATCTACATCGCCCAGCCACCGCTGTTCCGCGTCGACGTGCCGGGGCAGGGCAAGAACCGTCCGCCGCGCAAGCTGTACGCGCTTGACGAGGGCGAGATGACCGCCATCCTCGACCGCCTGCGCAGCGAGGGGGTGAAGGAAAACGCGTGGAGCATCTCGCGCTTCAAGGGTCTGGGCGAGATGAACCCGGAACAGCTGAAGGACACCACCATGAACCCGGATACCCGCCGCCTGTCGCGAGTGCGGGTGCGCGCCGGTGCCTTTGCCGAAACGCGCGACATGTTCGTGATGCTGATGGGCAAGGGCGAGGCCTCCAGCCGCCGCAGCTGGATGGAAGCCAAGGGCAACGAGGTCGAAGCCGACATCTGAGCCGGTCGTACATCGCCAAGGTTGGCCGCAACCCCGTCCGGGCTTGCGGCCTTTTTCGTGCTGGCGGGGGTTACCAGTAGTAGCCGGTGGCGAGCACCAGTCGATCGCGCTGATCGCGTTCCAAGGAGAGTCTCACGTCGTAGTCCTTGCCCAAGGCCCGGCGGGCTTCTACCGTGCTGATGCTGTGGCTGGGTTTGCCAGAGGTGATGGGCTTGCGCCACTCGTAACTCATTCTGATGCCGAGCTCGCTTGTCGGTCGGAACAGGATGGTGCTGCTGAGTCTGGCAAAAGCATTGTCGTAATCAGGGGAGCTCTCCTGGACTGCACCGCCGGCATAAACCGAGGCGAACCACTTGCTGCCAAGTTGATGCCCAAGGCCAATGTCGCCTTGCAGTCGTCCCACCAGACAATGCCGGCAGGACAGGCGATCCTGCTCCACGCCGGCTTTCAGTTTCCAGCCAAAACCCCGATCGCCAGGCAAGCCAGTGACGGCCGGGTTGACGCTATCAATCGTTATCAGGTCAAGCTGGCGCAAGGAAAGTTTGCCCTGCTGATGCTCCAGCTGAACTTCCCCCATGCTCAGTGCACCATTCTTGACTTGGGCGCTACCCGCATCAAGGGCATCGTAATACGCGGGCCTTAATCGCAGGAGCTGGCTGTTATGACCGGCATCGGTGTGGACTATCCCTAGTTGAACCCAGCTGGGGGAACGTCCCCTTTCTGGCGAGCCACTCTGCTGAGCGGTGACATCTGGCGTGCCTGGCGGAAGCATTAAGCGTGCAGTCAGGGCTGAGAAATATTCAGGCGGTGCCTTCTTGTTCTGTTCGCTGCTATCTCTTGCAAGGTTGAATTGGTAGTAATCTATCAGGGTATCAATAACCGCCTGCTTTTTTTCCATTGGCAAAGCGTTTAGCTCGGGGGTTTCAAGTATTGCTGTTTTGTCACTGATGCGGCTGATAAGACGTTGTTCCTCATGGGAGAGTGAGCTGTATTTCTCGTACAACCGCGACTGTCTGGATGGGTGGTAAATCGCGTTGGCTATAAGTGGCTGCCCCTCAAGCCGGGTATCGGCTAATTTCTGGATCAGAGTTTGCGGGATAAGCCATGGTTGGTTGCCGGGAACGACTCGGATACCATCAACGATCTGGAGCAATTCAGCGGCACGATAGGCGCAATTGCGCTGGAAAAAATAATAGACATACCGTTTCCGCATCACCTCCCACGAGTGGGCAACAACCATCTGTACGGCGGCTTCAGAGAGGTTTAGACGATACTCCCAAAGATCTCGCAGCTCTTTTTCGCCATAGGTGGAAGTATGGAAATGGAACTCGATCGGGCTGAAACCTCCGTCATAACCACCACTGATGCCCTTGACGATATAGCTTATCGGGTCATCCTGTTTATCGAGGATGGCGCCAAAATTCAATGTCAGATCAAGCAATCGCGAATTTTCGGCGTTCTCTCGGTCGTTGAATTTCAGAAAAATATGACCGTAGTAGGATGCCGGGTTGCCGAGGTAGCCGTTGGCAAAGACCAGGCTCACCGAGTCGATTTTTTTCTCGTGTGACCAAGCCGAAAACTCAGGACAAGCCAGCGGCTGTAATTGTGCTTTTTTCTCAGGCAGTTTTTCCAGAAGCCAGATTAAGCGGGCAGGAAAGCGGCATTTGGCGTGCTGGTCGGGCTGATCTGTGGGGGAAGCAAGCAGGGCGTTGATTGTGGCTTGCAGTTCGGACTCAGGATTGGTGGTGCCATCTTTTGCCAGAAAAAACTCAGGGCTGTGTATGGCACTTCTGAGTCCACTGGGACTGCTGCTGTCAGCTTCGTACAAGACTAGTTTTTGCCACATAGCCGACTGTGCCAGCGAGGACAACTCGCTGGCCGAGGCATTAACGGTCTGGCAAAGACCGCAGAGCAGGATAGTGGCGAAATTGAAGAGAGTGCAGACTGAAGGTTTCACGGTGGCTTTTCATGAAAACCCCCGGCATAAGCCGGGGGTTTGTCTTTCTTGACTGGCTGAAGTGCGTAGGTACAAGCAGCCGGTTCATTGCTTGTTACACGGCACACGCGTGGTTGGCCGCGCTCTCTATGATATTGTAGAGCTGACCGGCGTGGCCAAGCTGGGACTGCTCGGCGTAACCCGGCATTGCAACCGCTTGGCCCAGGCCGCTACGAGCAGTAGTGATTGCCTGCTGACGTTGCCCTGCGCCGCATTGGAACATGTCCAGTGCTGCCGTCAGGTGCTTGCCCTCGCCGCGGGCCAGTTCTTCTGCTAGTTGCTCGTGAGTGTCACGAATGAACAGTGCAACTTTGACTTTCTTACCGGAGCAAGTTTGCGGGCTGAGGGTTGCGGAAGTAACAGCAGTAATACCCACGTCCCAGATGACGTTAGAGCTGACGGCTGCCCAGTGGGTGTTCGGGAACAGTGCGGCACCAATGCCGCAATCGGTGAATGGGTTCGGACCAGAGCCTGGTTCTTTGCTGCCGGAGTCGGCGAAGCTGGCTACGCTGAAGGTAGATGCCAAGATGATTGCAGCTGTGTTCAAGACGAATTTACGCATATTTTTCTCGTGTGATTTTGGTTAAACGCATTCATTTTTTTGAATGCGTTTCTATTATGCCATATGTTTTTATTGTGAAATAATTGCATCTTATATAAATTTTTATAGTTGGCCATCACAAAACCACCTTGATCAACATCAATTTTGCGAGGTCATTTCACAGGTGGTGGCAGTTAATTTATATAGTTTATAGACATCATCAACTGGCATTCTCATCTCCTTCGCTCAGGCCGGCGACGGCTGGCTACAATTCGGCTATAGCCCCCCACGAGAAGCATCATGTCCCGTCTGCTCTACCTGCAGTCCGGCGGCCCCACCGCCGTGCTCAACAGCTCCGCCCAGGGCGTGATCGAAGCCGCGCGCGCGCAGGGCGTGGCGGTGTGTGCCGCCGCCGACGGCCTCGCCGGGCTGCGTGCCGGGCGGCTGCTGGATCTGGACGCCGCCAGCGCCGCCGATATCGCCCGCCTCGGCAGCCTGCCGGGCGCCGCGTTCGGCAGCAGCCGCGACATCCTGGCGTCGTTCGCGGACGATGCCGCCGGCTGGCAGCAACTGGCCGAGGTGCTGCGTCGCTTCGACATCGGCCAGGTGCTGCTTAACGGCGGCAACGGCTCGATGGAGACGGCACGGCTGCTGCAGCAGCTGGGCGAGCGTTTCGCGCTGCCGCTGCAGGTGGTCGGCATCCCGAAGACCATCGACAACGATCTGGAAGGCACCGATTTCAGCCCCGGCTATCCGTCGGCGGCGAAGTATCTGGCCAGCAGCCTGCGCGAGGTGACGCTGGACGTGCGCAGCATGGCGCAGCAGCGGGTGTTCATCATGGAGACCATGGGCCGTCACGTCGGCTGGCTGACCGCGGCCTGCGCGCTGGCGGCCTTGCCGGGCGAGGCGGCGCCGCTGTTGCTGCTGCCGGAGGTGGCGTTCGACGAGGCGCGGCTGCTGGCGGCGGTACGGCAGCGGCTGGCGGCCAGTGGCTGCTGCGTGATCGCGGTGTCGGAAGGGCTGCGCCATGCCGACGGTCGTTTCGTCGCGCAGCTGCACGCCGATGCGGTGTACGGCCACGAGCACCTCGGCGGTGCCGGCATGTGGCTGGCGCAACGGCTGCAACAGCAGCTGGGGGTGAAGGCGCACGTGGCGCTGGTGGACTGCCTGCAGCGCGCGGCGCGGCATCTGGTGTCGGCGGTCGATGCGCAGCAGGCTTACCGGCTGGGGCAACAGGCGGTGGCGACGGCGCTGGCCGGGCAGGGCGGGGTGATGTTGGCGCTGCAACGGCAGCAAGGCGCCGCCGGCACCGACTGGCAACTGTCGCCGCTGCCGCTGGCGGCGGTCGCCAACCGCGAGCGCGCGCTGCCGGCGGACTTCATCGCCGCCGACGGCCTGTCGGTGACGCCGGCGTTTGTCGCCTACCTGCGGCCGCTGCTGCAGGGTGAACAAGCGCTGGCCTTTGCCGACGGCCTGCCGGACTTGCGCTGTCCGGCGTGGCCGCCGCTGCTGCCCTGATGTTGCGCGGTGCTTAGGCCTGCGCGGTGGTGCCCAGCTTCGCGCGCAGGCGCTTGGTGACGTTCACCATCGCCTGCAGCGCGGCCTCGGTTTCCGGCCAGCCGCGTGTTTTCAGGCCGCAGTCCGGGTTCACCCACAGCCGTTCGGCCGGGATCACCTGCAGCGCCTTGGCCAGCAGCTTGTCCAGTTCGGCTTCGCCCGGGATGCGCGGGCTGTGGATGTCGTAGACGCCGGGGCCGATCTCGTTCGGGTACTGGAAGCTGCCGAAGTCGCGCAGCAATTCCATGTCCGAGCGCGAGGTCTCGATGGTGATCACGTCGGCGTCCAGCGCGGCGATGGCCGGCAGGATGTCGCCGAATTCCGAGTAGCACATGTGGGTGTGGATCTGGGTGCTGTCGTCGACGCCGGCGCAGGACAGGCGGAACGCCTCGCCGGCCCAGGCGAGATACGCATCCCAGTCGCCGCGCTGTAGCGGCAGGCCTTCACGCACCGCCGGCTCGTCGATCTGGATCACCTTGATGCCGGCGTTTTCCAGATCCAGCACCTCGTCGTTGATCGCCAGCGCGATCTGGCGGCACACCGCGCTGCGCGGCAGGTCGTTGCGCACGAAGCTCCACTGCAGGATGGTGACCGGGCCGGTGAGCATGCCCTTCACCGGGCGCGGCGACAGGCTCTGCGCGTACACCGCCCAGCGCACCGTCATCGGCGTTGGTCGCGCCACGTCGCCGTAGATGACGGGCGGCTTCACGCAGCGACTGCCATAGCTCTGCACCCAGCCGTATTCGGTGAAGGCGAAGCCGGCCAGCTGCTCGCCGAAGTACTCCACCATGTCGTTGCGCTCCGCCTCGCCGTGCACCAGCACGTCGATGTCGAGCAGCTCCTGCTTGCGGATCACCAGTTCGATCTCCGCCTTCATCGCGGCTTCGTAGCTGGCGGCGTCGAGTTCGCCACGCTTGAACGCGGCGCGCGCGGCGCGGATCTCGCTGGTCTGCGGGAAGGAGCCGATGGTGGTGGTCGGCAGCAGCGGCAGCTTGAGCCACGCGTGCTGCAACGGCGCGCGCTGTGCGAACGGGCTGGCGCGGCGGTCGCTGCCGGCCGGCAGTGCGGCCAACCTTTGTGCCACCTCGGCACGGTGGATGCGCGGGCTGCTGCGGCGCTGCTCGCGGGCGTAGTTGCTGGCCGCCAGCTCGTTCTCGATGCTGGCGCGCCCCTGTTGCAGGCCGCGCTTGAGCAGTTTCAGTTCGTTCAGCTTCTGCACCGCGAACGCCAGCCAGCTCTTCAGGTCGACATCGAGCTGGCCTTCCTGCGCCAGGTCGAACGGGCTGTGCAGCAGCGAGCAGCTCGGCGCCAGCCACAGCCGCTCGCCCAGCTGCGCGTGCAAGGCCTCGGCCTGCTGCAGCACGGCGTCGAGATCGGCACGCCAGATATTGCGGCCGTCGATGACACCGGCGGACAGCACCTTGTCCTGCGGCCAACCTTGTACGAAGGTCGCCAGCTGTTGCGGCGCGCGCACCAGATCCAGGTGCAGGCCGGCCACCGGCAGCGCCTTCAGCAGTTCGGCGTGCTCCGCCACGCTGCCGAAGTAGGTGGCCAGCAGCAGTTGCAGCGGGCTGGCCGCCAGCTCGGCGTAGGCGGGGGCGAACGCCGCCAGCCACTCGGCCGGCAGGTCCAGCGCCAGGATCGGTTCGTCCAGCTGCACCCAGTCTACTTTTGCGGCATTGAGGGCCGCGAGCAGGTCCTGATAGGTTTGCAGCAGCGCCGGCAGCAGTGTCAGGCGGTCAAAGGCGGCGCCCTTGCACTTGCCCAGCCACAGCAGGGTCAGCGGCCCGATCAGCACCGGCTTGCTCTTGATGCCCAGCGCCTGCGCCTCGGCGATCTGTGCCAAGAGCGGCGCCGGGTTGGCCGCAAAGGCGGTGTCGGCGTGCCACTCCGGGACCAGGTAGTGGTAGTTGCTGTCGAACCACTTGGTCATTTCGATGGCGTGCTGGCTGCTGTTGCCGCGTGCCAGCTGGAAATACTGCGCGCTGGAAAGCTTGGCCGCATCGAAGCCGAAGCGGCGAGGGATGGCGCCGACCAGTACCTGTGCGTCGAGCACGTGGTCGTACAGCGAGAAGTCGCCGACCGGGCTGATGTCGAGGCCGGCGCCTTTTTGCAGCAGCCAGTGCTTCTGGCGCAACTCGCGCGCGCCGGCCTGCAGCGCGGCGTCGTCGATTTCGTTTTTCCAGAACTTCTCGACCAGGAATTTCAGTTCGCGCTTGGCGCCGATGCGGGGGAAGCCGGCAAGATGAATAGTGCTCATGTTGGAGTCTTTCTGTATGAAATTTGTGCATTGATCATGCGATAATCATCGACATGAGACAAATTCATTATTTTGCTACTTCACATGAGGCTGATTCATGAGCCAGAGCCTGCTGGAACTACGCCACCTGAAGACGCTGCTGGCGCTGGCCGACACCGGCAGCGTGTCGCAGGCGGCGAAACGGGTATTCCTGACACAATCGGCGCTGTCGCACCAGATCAAGGCGCTGGAGGAGCACTACGGCCTCAGCCTGTTCGAGCGCAAGACACAGCCGCTGCGCCTGACGCCGGCCGGCGAGCGCTTGCTGCTGCTGGCGCGCGAGGTGCACGCCCGCATCAGCGCCGCCGAGCGCGATCTGGCGCGACTGCGCGAGGGCGAGGCCGGCGAGCTGCGCATCGCGGTGGAGTGCCATACCTGTTTCGACTGGCTGATGCCGGCGATGGACAGCTTCCGCCAGCACTGGCCGGCGGTGGAGCTGGATATCGTCTCCGGCTTCCATACCGATCCGGTGGGCCTGCTGCTGACCGGGCGCGCCGATCTGGCGATCGTGTCGGAGGCCGAGGCGCATCCCGGCGTCGCACACCAGCCGCTGTTCGGTTACGAGATGGTGGCCATCGCCGCCCACGATCACCCGCTGGCGGCGCAGAAGGTGTGGCACGCCGAAGATTTTGCCGCCGAGACGCTGATCAGCTACCCGGTGCCGGACGCGATGCTGGACCTGGTGCGCAAGGTGCTGAAGCCGGCCGGCATCAACCCGGCGCGACGCACCTCGGAGCTGACCATCGCCATCATCCAGCTGGTGGCCAGCCGCCGCGGCGTGGCGGCGCTGCCGTTCTGGGCGGTGAAACCGTACCTGGAACGCGGCTACGTCAGCGCCGCGCGCATCGGCGAGGCCGGCCTGCACAGCGAGCTGTACGCCGCGCTGCGCAGCGACGACGCCAACCTGGCCTATATGCACGACTTCCTCGCCACGGTGCGCGAGCAGAGCTTCGCCACCTTGCCGGGGCTGAGTGTGCTGGGCTGACATGACTGGCATGCTTGCGGCCAACCTTGCGCCAGTCGCGCAAGGTTGGCCGCAGGGTGGGCTGCAATATGGACAGATTCAGCGCCGCAGCAGCGCCTTTTCCGCCTCGATCAGCAGGAAGGCGAGCACGCCGCTGGCCGCGATCAGCCCCCAGTGCGAGAGCGCCGGCGAGGCGGTGCCGAACAGGGCGTGCAGCCACGGCAGGTAGCTGAACGCCAGCTGCAGCAGCAGCAGGATGGCCACGCACCACAGCGCGATGCGGTTGCCGCCCAGCACGCGCAGCGTCAGCGCGCTGCTGTGCTGGTGGCGGCTGTTGAACAGGTAGGCGATCTCGATCGCCACCATGCTGTTCACCGCCAGCGTGCTGGCCAGCGCCTGCGAGTGGCCGCCGTCCAGCGCCCACAGGTACAGCGCGAACGGCAACGCCACCATCAGCGCGCCGACAAAGGCCAGCCGCCACACGAACAGCGCGTCGATCAGCCCGGCCTGCGGCGGTCGCGGCGGGCGCCGCATCACGCCGCGCTCGGTCGGCTCGAAGGCGAAGGCCAGCGCCAGTGTCACCGCCGACACCATGTTCACCCACAGGATCTGCACCGGGCTGATCGGCAGCGCCACGCCGAACAGGATGGCGGCGATGATGATCAGCGCCTGGCCGACGTTGGTGGGCAGGATGAACAGGATGGCCTTTTTCAGGTTGTCGTACACGGTGCGCCCCTCGCGCACCGCCAGCGCCAGCGTGGCGAAATTGTCGTCGGTGATCACCATCTCCGCCGCCTCCTTGGCCGCCTCGGTGCCCTTGCCGCCCATGGCGACGCCGACGTCGGCCTGCTTCAGTGCCGGGGCGTCGTTGACGCCATCGCCGGTCATCGCCACCACCTCGCCGTTGTGCTTCAGCGCGGCGATCAGGCGCAGCTTGTGTTCCGGGCTGGCGCGGGCGAACACGTCGATGTCGCGCACCGCCAGCGCCAGCGCCGCGTCGTCCAGCGCGTCGATGTCGCTGCCGCTCAGCGCGCGCAGCCCGTCGCCGATGCCGAGACGGCCGCCGATGGCGGCGGCGGTGCCGGCGTGGTCGCCGGTGATCATCTTGATGCGGATGCCGGCGCTCTGGCACAGCGCCACCGCGCGCGCGGCTTCCTCGCGCGGCGGGTCGATCATGCCGACCAGGCCGAGCAGCAGCAACTGGTCCTCGGTGTCGGCAAAGTCCAGCTCGCTGCTGCAGTGCGCCTGGCGACGTTCGGCGATGGCCAGCACGCGGTAGCCGTCGCCGGCCAAGGCTTGCGCCTGCTGTTGCCAGAACGCCAGTTCGAGGCTGGTGTGGCCGTGTTCCTGCTGCTGGTGGCTGGCGCGCGCCAGCAGCACCTCCGGCGCGCCCTTGAGCAGGATCAGGCGGTGGCCGTCGTGGTCGTGGTGCAGGGTGGCCATGAAGCGGTGTTCCGATTCGAACGGGATGGCGTCCTGCCGCGGCAGGCTGTGCTGCAGGCTGGTCAGCGGCAGCTGCGCCTTGTGCGCCAGCGTCAGCAGCGCGCCTTCGGTGGGGTCGCCGCTGAGCTGCCACTGGCCGGCGACGTGTTGCAGGCTGGCGTCGTTGCACAGTGCCGCGGCGCGCAGCAGCGCGTCGAGCGGGGCGTGCTGGCCGTAGTGCAGCGGCGCGTCGCCGTGGAACAGGCCGCCTTCCGGTGCGTAGCCGACGCCGCTGACGCGCAGCTGGCGCTCGCGGGTGACGATGCGGCCGGCGGTCATCTCGTTGCAGGTCAGGGTGCCGGTCTTGTCGGAGCAGATCACCGTCACCGCGCCCAGTGTCTCCACCGCCGGCAGCTTGCGCATGATGGCGCGCTGGCGGGCCATGCGCTCGACGCCGATTGCCAGCGTGATGGTGACGATGGCGGGCAGCCCTTCCGGAATCGCCGCCACCGCCAGCCCGACGCCGGCCATGAACATGTCCGGCCAGCTGTGGCCGCGCCAGTACACGCCCAGCAGCAGGGTGACGCTGGCCACCAGCAGCGTGGCACCGGTCAGCCAGCGCGCGAACTGGTCCAGCTGCCGCATCAGCGGCGTGACGTTGTCGCCGACCTGATCGAGCATGGCATTGATGCGACCAAGCTCGGTGTCGCGGCCGGTGGCGATCACCAGCCCGCGCGCCTGGCCGAAGCAGACCAGGGTGCCGGCGTAGGCCATGTTGCGGCGCTCGGCCAGTGGTGTCGCCGCCGGCAGCGCGGCAAAGTCCTTGCTCACCGGCAGCGATTCGCCGGTCAGCGCCGCCTCGTCGACGCGCAGCGAGCGACCGTCGAGCAGGCGCAGGTCGGCCGGCACCTTGTCACCGCTTTGCAGCAGCACGATGTCGCCGGGCACCAGCGTGCTGGCGTCGACATCGTGGCGCTCGCCGTCGCGGATCACCGTCGCCTGCAGTGCCAGCATGTTGCGGATCGCCGCCAGCGCGCTCTCGGCGCGCCCTTCCTGGATGGTGCCGATCACGGCATTGATCAGCACCACGCCGAAGATCACCGCGCTGTCGACGTAGTCGGCCAGCAGCAGGGTGCCGAGCGCGGCGGCGAGCAGCACGTAGATCAGCAGGTTGTGGAATTGCAGCACAAAGCGCAGCCACAGGCTCTTCGCGGCCGGCTGCGGCAGGCTGTTGCGGCCGTAGCGTTGCAGCCGTTCCGCCGCGGCGTGCTGGCTGAGGCCGTCGTCGCTGCTTTGCCAGTGCTGCATCACCTGGGCGGTGTCTTCGGCATGCCAGTGCGGGGCGGGTGTTGCAGGCTTCATGGGCGGGCTATCCTTGAGTGAACTGCACGCAGTGTAGAGTGGCGCGGCCGGTGCATGGTTTCCATGCCGGGACATGTTTTGACGGATCGCAAAGATTGCCGCAAAACTTTGCGCAGCCGGCGGCGTCAGTGCGATGATCTGCCCGCTTGGGCATGCTGTTTGCTGATGGCATGTTAACGCCGGCCACGGCCGGCGTATCGAATTAAGAGGAATGCGGTGATGATGAAAAAAATTCTGCTGGTGCTGGATAGCGGCGACAGCGCGCTGCTGGCGCGTGACTATGCGCTGCAGCTGGCCAAACGGCACCAGTGCGCACTGACGGCGCTGGCGCTGATCGACGGTGCCCCGCTGCTGGAAGGCGAGGCGATGCCGCCGGGGGGCTTTGCCTACCGCATGGCGCGCGACGCCAGCATGGAGCAGCGCTGGCTGGACAATGCCCGTGGCCTGCTGGACGGGGTGCGCGATCAGGCTGGCGAGCTGGATGTGGCGCTGGCCAGCGTGCTGGCCGAGGATGGCCGCCCGGAAGACGAGCTGGTCCGGCATGCGCCGCTGCACGATCTGCTGGTGGTGTCCACCGACAGTCACCTCGGCGAGAGCGAGCGCCCGCACGACAGCCGCTGGCTGGAAAACTACCTGCTGAACCCGGCGCGGCCGATGCTGCTGTTCTCGGCCGATACCGTGCTGCCAGAGCATCCGCGTTGCGTGGTGCTGGCCTACGACGGCAGCCCGTGCGCCGCCCGTGCGCTGCAGCAGTTCGTGTTCCTCGGCCTCGCGCATGACCTGCCGCGCAAGGTGATCGCCAATCACACCGATCCACAGGAAGCCGAGCGTCTGGCCTGCGAAGGCGCCGCCTATCTCGCCGGCCACGGCCTGCCGTCGGAGCCGGTGGCGCTGACCGCGCGCGGTTCCAATTCGCAGATCCTGATTGCCGCTGCAGACAGCCACGGTGCCGCGCTGCTGGTGATGGGCGCCTTCGGCCACAACAGCTGGAAGGAGCGCCTGTTCGGCTCCACCACCCGCACGCTGATGAAACACTGCCACGTGCCGCTGCTGATGTTCCACTGAGCGGCTGCCGCGGCAACGAAAAAGCCACCGTCAACGACGGTGGCTTTTTTCATGCGCGGGTGGGCTGCGGCTGGCGGCCGCCGTCAGCGCGGCGGCAAACGGCTCATTCGCCGTGTTCCAGCCCCAGTTCCTGGATCTTGCGCGTCAGCGTGTTGCGGCCCCAGCCCAGCAGGTTGGCCGCTTCCACCTTGCGCCCGCCGGTGTGGGCGAGGCCGCTCCGGATGCAGGTGCTTTCAAAGCGGGCGGTGAGGTCGTCGATGATGCCGGTTTCGCCTGCGGCCAACCTTTGTGCCACCTCGCGCGCCAGCAGCATGGTCCAGTCGCCCGCAAGCGTCGGCAGCACGCCGCTGCCATCGCCGGCGGGCGGCAGCTCGATGGCGCCGCCGCTGCCGGCGACCAGCTCGGGGCGGAATTCCGGCGGCAGGTCCTGCATTTCCACCGACTGCCCCGGTGCCATCACCGTGATCCACTGGCACAGGTTTTCCAGCTGGCGCACGTTGCCGGGGAAGGCGTAGTGCTGTACCAGCGCCATCGCCGCCTCGGACAGTCGCTTCGGCTCCACGCCAAGGTTGGCCGCACTGCGCGCCAGGAAGTGGCGCACCAGCAGCGGGATGTCCTCGCTGCGCTCGCGTAGCGGCGGCAGGCGCAGGCGGATCACGTTGAGGCGGTGGAACAGGTCCTCGCGGAACTGGCCGAGCTTGACGCGCTCTTCCAGGTGCTGGTGGGTGGCGGCGATCACGCGCACATTGGCCTTGATCGGGGTGTGGCCGCCGACGCGGTAGAAGTGGCCGTCGGACAGCACGCGCAAGAGCCGCGTCTGCAGTTCGGTCGGCATGTCGCCGATCTCGTCGAGGAACAGGGTGCCGCCTTCCGCTTCCTCGAAGCGGCCGCGGCGGGTGCCCAGCGCGCCGGTGAAGGCGCCTTTCTCGTGGCCGAACAGCTCCGACTCCAGCAAGTCCTTCGGAATGGCCGCGGTGTTGAGCGCGATGAAGGGCTTGGCCGAGCGCACCGAGTGGCGGTGCAGCGCCTCGGCGACGCGCTCCTTGCCGGTACCGGATTCGCCGGTGATCAGCACGGTGACGCTGGATTGCGACAGGCGGCCGATGGCGCGGAACACGTCCTGCATCGCCGGTGCCTGGCCCAGCAGCGCCGGCATCGCCTCGGCGTCCTCGCTGGCCGCCTCGCTGCTGCGGCTCTCCGCCAGCGCGCGCTCGATCAGCGCTACCGCCTGGTCGACGTCGAAGGGCTTGGGCAGGTATTCGAAGGCACCGCCCTGGAACGCCGCCACCGCCGAGTCGAGATCGGAGTGTGCGGTCATGATGATCACCGGCAGTGCCGAATGCTCCTGCTTGACCTTGCCGAGGAATTTCAGGCCGTCGGTGCCCGGCATGCGGATGTCGCTGATGATCACGCTGGGGGTGGCGTCGTACAGCGCGTTGAGCGCGTCGTCCGCGCTGGAGAAGCTCTGGTAGGCGATACCGCTGCGCGCCAGCGATTTTTCCAGTACCCAGCGAATCGCCTTGTCGTCGTCAATGATCCAGACCGCTTGCGTCATGCTTGTTCGCCTTGAAGTAGTTTTATTGGTCCGGGCCGAATGGCATCAGTACCGTAAAGCAGGTGTTGCCCGGACGGGATTCGAATTCGATGGTGCCGCCGTGCTGGTGTACGAAGGTCTGCGCCAGCGTCAGGCCAAGGCCGGTGCCCTCGGCGCGGCCGGTGACCAGCGGGTAGAACACGTGGTCGCGGATGTCGTCGGGGATGCCGGGGCCGTTGTCGATGACTTGCAATTTCAGTGCCAGGTTGTGGCGCTTGCGGGCGAGGGTGACCTGGCGCGCGACGCGGGTGCGCAGGATGATCTCGCCGTTGCCCTTCATCGCCTGTACCGCGTTCTTGGCGATGTTGAGTACCACCTGGATCAGCTGTTCCTTGTCGGCGGCCAGCATCGGCAGGCTGACGTCGTAGTCGCGGCGTACCGTCAGCCCCTGCGGGTACTCGGCCAGCAGGATGCTGCGCACCCGCTCCAGCACTTCGTGGATGTTGACGTCGCTTGCGATGTGGCGGCGGTGCGGTGCCAGTAGGCGGTCGACCAGATGCTGCAAGCGCAGCGCTTCTTCGCGGATCACGCCGGTGTATTCCAGCAGCTCGGGGCGGTCGGCGATCTCGTGCTCCAGCAATTGCGCCGCGCCGCGAATGCCGCCGAGTGGGTTCTTGATCTCGTGCGCCAGGTTGCGGATCAGCTCGCGGTTGGCCTGTTGCTGCAGCAGCAGCCGCTCCTCGTTGGCGATGCGCAGCTGCTGGTCGATCGGGCGCAACTCGACCAGTGCCAGCCGAGGCGGGCTGTCGATCGGGGTCACGGTGAGGCCGATGTGTAGCGGGATGTCGCCTTCCGGCATCAGCTCCAGGTCGTGCTCGATATAGCTGCCGGCATGATCCAGCGCCATCTGCACCGCGTTTTTCAGTGCGCGCGCGTCATGGAACAGCGCGTACAGCGAGTGCTTCTGCAGCTCCTTGCGGCCAACCTTGAGCAGGCTTTCGCAGGCCGGGTTGGCGAACAGCAGCTGGCCGTTGCGTTCGACGATCATCACCGGCGTTTCCAGCAATTCCAGACCGGCGTACTGCTGCGGATAGTTTTGGTAGGTCATGGTGGGCATTCCACGTTGCTTGTACTGGCTTTAGCAAGAAACAAGCCCGGATGGGCGCGGTCTGGCGACCGCAATGCGGAATAGTTTGCCCTGTTTTGGTGCGTTCGTGTCGCTTTGGTGCTAGTTGCCGTCGCCGGCGTTGCCCAGCTCCTGTTTCAGCGCCGCAATATTGCGCTCGCGGTCGGTGACCGCGTCGCGCAGGCGCTGAAGTTGGGCAGGCGTGGTGCCGGCTTTTTTGCCGGCGTCCTGCAGGCTTTGCCGCGCCTCGCCCAGCGCGCGCTGCTCGTTATCGAGCTCGGTCTGCAGGATGCGGCGGCGGCCGGCGTCGCGCTGGCGCTGGGTGCCGCTGTCGACCGATGGAATGTGCGCCGGGGCGGCGGCGCTGGCCGGGCGCGGGCTGCTGGCGCGGGGCGTCGCCGGTGGCGCGTCATCGGTGGCGGGGGTGACCAGCACCGCGCGCGCGCCGCGCATCGGCACGTTGGTGAAGGTGACGTGGCCATCCTTGTCGACGTGTTTGTAGATGGTGGCGGCGCTGGCCGTCGTGGCAGCGCTGCACAGCAGCAGGGAAGCGAGAAGCGGGCGCAGCATGGCGTCACCAGGTAAGAACGGACCAGCGCCGATGATAGTGAAAGTTGCGCGTCGCGTCAGCGCGGCGGCGCATTAAATTGCCGGCGGCGGTGGCCACGGCGTGCGGCCAACGTTGGCCGCAATCCTTGACCGCCGCAATGAAAAACCCGCAGCGCCAAAGGCACTGCGGGTCGGTGCGACGGTTCCGGATTGCACCGGAACGGGTGTCAGCTTACAGCGAGTAGTACATCGCGAATTCTACCGGGTGGGTAGTCATGCGAGTCAGGTTCACTTCCTTCATCTTCAACTCGATGTAGGCGTCGATCCACTCGTTGGAGAACACACCGCCACGGGTCAGGAACTCGCGGTCGGCGTCCAGTGCGGCTAGAGCCTCATCCAGCGACGCGCACACGGTCGGGATCAGCTTGTCTTCTTCCGGCGGCAGGTCGTACAGGTTCTTGTCGGCAGCATCGCCCGGGTGGATCTTGTTCTGGATACCGTCCAGGCCGGCCATCATCAGCGCGGCGAAGCACAGGTACGGGTTGGCCAGCGGATCCGGGAAGCGCGCCTCGATACGACGGCCTTTCGGGTTGGCCACGTGCGGGATGCGGATGGAAGCGGAACGGTTCTTGGCGGAGTAGGCCAGTTTCACCGGTGCTTCGTAGTGCGGAACCAGACGCTTGTAGGAGTTGGTGCCCGGGTTGGTGATCGCGTTCAGTGCCTTGGCGTGCTTGATGATACCGCCGATGTAATACAGGGCGATGTCGGACAGGCCGGCGTAGCCGTCACCGGCGAACAGGTTCTTGCCGTCTTTCCAGATCGACTGGTGCACGTGCATGCCGGAACCGTTGTCGCCAACGATAGGCTTAGGCATGAAGGTCGCGGTCTTGCCGTAGCTGTGCGCCACGTTGTGTACCACGTACTTCAGGATCTGGGTCCAGTCGGCACGCTGGGTCAGGGTGCTGAACTTGGTGCCGATTTCGTTCTGGCCGGCGGTGGCCACTTCGTGGTGGTGAACTTCAACCGGTACGCCCAGTTCTTCCAGCAGCAGCACCATGGCCGAGCGGATGTCTTGCGAGGAGTCAACCGGTGGAACCGGGAAGTAGCCGCCCTTCACGCCAGGACGGTGGCCGGTGTTGCCGCCTTCGAACTCTTCAGCGGAAGCCCAGGCCGCTTCTTCGGCCTTGATCTTCACGAAGCAGCCGGACATATCGGTGCCCCAGGTGATGCTGTCGAAGATGAAGAATTCCGGTTCCGGACCGAAGTAGGCGGTGTCGCCAATGCCGGAAGCCTTCAGGTAGGCTTCGGCGCGCTTGGCCACCGAACGCGGGCAGCGGTCGTAGCCTTTGCCGTCGGCCGGGTCGATCACGTCGCAGGACATGAACACGGTCGGTTCGTCGAAGAACGGGTCGATCTTGGCAGTGGCAGGGTCAGCCATCAGCAGCATGTCGGAGGCCTGGATGCCTTTCCAGCCGGCGATGGAGGAGCCGTCGAACGCGTGGCCGTTCTCGAACCATGCGTCGGCATCGTCCAGCAGCACGTGAGCAGGAATGGTCACGTGTTGTTCTTTACCCATTGTGTCGGTAAAGCGCAGGTCGACAAATTTTACGTCGTTTTCGGTGATGAGCTTGACTACGTCTGCAACCGCCATGGTGATCTCCTAAATGAGCTAGCTAAGTGCATCAATCTGGATGGCACAAATTTATGTACCGGGGTAAAAGCATGAAGCGTGCCAGCCGTAAGCGGGCGTGGGAAAGCCCATTTTGCCACATTTGCCGGCGCCTGCCGTGCCGCTGTTGCACGACAGTGGTGCCATTATTGTGCAAATCGCACCAAGCTGGTGCCTGATGGCGCCGATGCCCGCTTTTGGACCGCGCTTGCGGTGCCGGCCGCGTGATGACAGTCGTTGAACACTGCATTACTGTAACGGTCTGATCATTATTAGCGCGTTACACAGGAGCCTCCCCATGACAGTAGAAACCATTTTGGCAACAGCACAGTCGCGCGGCAGTGAACTGGGGCTGACCTACAGCGGCGCGCTGACGCCGCCGGAGGCGTGGGCGGTGCGCCAGTCGCTGCCACAGGCGGTGATCGTCGATGTGCGCAGCGCGGCGGAATGGCAGTTTGTCGGCGTGATTCCGGAGGCGGTGCGCGTCGAGTTGCGTGCCTACCCCGGCATGGTGCCGAACGCCGCCTTTGTCAGCCAGCTGCAGCAGCAGGTCGGCAAGGACAAGACCGTGCTGTTCATCTGTCGCTCCGGCGCGCGCTCGGACGAGGCGGCAAGGTTGGCCGCAGAGGCAGGTTATGCCGAGGTTTACAATATTCTGGAAGGTTTCGAGGGCGATCGCGATGCCGAGCAGCATCGCGGCCGCGTCAATGGCTGGAAGGCGCACGGCCTGCCGTGGATTCAGGGTTGAGCCACGGCTTGCAGTTTCCGGCCTGACAAGGCAAAGTGTGTTTTTGGTCGAGCGGCTGCCACCGGCTTTGCCTTATTCCTATCCTGAAGAGATGTAAATCATGACTGATCGTTACGCCGTGATCGGCAATCCCATATCGCACAGCCAGTCGCCGTTCATTCATGCCGAATTCGCCCAGGCCACCGGGCAGGACATGAATTACGAAAAGCTGTTTGCCGAGCTCGGCCAGTTCGTGCCGGTGGTGCAGGCCTTCTTCGCCAATGGCGGCAAGGGCCTCAATGTGACGCTGCCGTTCAAGGGTGACGCGTTCCGCTTTGCCGACGAGGTGACCGAGGCGGCGCGTCTGGCCGAGGCGGTCAACACCCTGACGCTGCGCGATGGCCGGATCTATGGCGACAATACCGACGGCACCGGCCTGGTGCGCGACATCGTCGACAACCTCGACGTGCCGGTGACCGGCCAGCGCGTGCTGCTGCTGGGTGCCGGTGGCGCGGTGCGCGGCGTGCTGCAGCCGCTGCTGGCGCAGCAGCCGCAGGCGCTGACCATTGCCAACCGCACCGTGATCAAGGCGGAATCGCTGGCCTACCAGTTCCGCGCGCTGGGCGACATCGAGGCGGTCGGTTACGATGCGCTGCAAGGCCGCCAGTTCGACATCGTCATCAACGGCACCTCGACCAGCCTGTCCAACGAGCTGCCGCCGATCCCGGCCGGCATCTTCAGTGGCCGCTCGCTGGCCTACGACATGGTGTACAGCCGCGGCCTGACGCCGTTCCTGCGTCGCGCGCAGTCCGAGAATGCCGGCATGCTGGCCGACGGCCTCGGCATGCTGGTGGAGCAGGCGGCGGAATCGTTCCGCATCTGGCGCGACATCCAGCCGGCCACGCGCAAGGTCACCAATATGCTGCGCGAGGTGCTGGCCTGAGTCATGCGCTGGTTCCTTAAGATCGGAGCGGTCGTACTGACCGCTCTTTTTTTGTACTACCTGTGGATCTTCGGCCATATCGTCTACTGGCGGCATGCCAATCCGTCGAGCAGCTCGTTCATGGACGCGCAGCTGTCGCGGCTGCAGGAAGACGATCCCGATGCCGAACTGCGCCATCGCTGGGTTGCGTATGACCGCATCTCCGGCAACCTGAAGCGGGCGGTGATCGCGGCCGAGGACGCCAAGTTTGTCGACCACGAAGGCTTCGACTGGGAAGGCATCGAGGTCGCCTTCGAAAAGAACCTGAAGCAGGGGCGCATCGTCGCCGGTGGTTCCACCATCAGCCAGCAGCTGGCGAAGAACCTGTTCCTGTCCAGCAAGAAGACACCGTGGCGCAAGATAGACGAGGCGTTCATCACCGTGATGCTGGAGGCGGTGCTCGACAAGCGCCGCATCCTGGAAATCTACCTCAACGTGATCGAGTGGGGTGACGGCGTGTTCGGCGCCGAGGCCGCCGCGCGTCACTACTACCGCACCTCTGCTGCCCGGCTGTCGAGCGGACAGGCGGCCAAGCTGGCGGCGATGGTGCCAAACCCGCGCTACTACGACAGCCACCGCAATGCCCAGGGTCTGGCCCGCAAGACCCGCATCATCCAGCGCCGCATGTCGCAGGCGCTCGCTCCCTGAGCCGGTGACGGCCGGCCGTCGCGGTGGCTGGCTGTCACATTCGCATGCTACAATTTCGGCTTCTTTCGTGATCGCTGCGATACGCGCAGCTGAAACGCATGGACTTACCCAGTTATCTCATAACCACCACTACCTTTTTGGCTAGTCAATAACCCCGCCTGTTACCGGATTGCACTCGCTCCGCCACGGGCGGCAGGAGACGTGCATGACGGTTATCGACAAAAAACAACCAACCGATCGTCTGCAGGATAACCTCAACCAGGTACAGCGCCTCATCGAGCGCCAGCGACTGGTCGAGGACCTCGTACATCGCCAGGACATGCCCAAGCATGACCTGGTGGAATCGCTCGTCCACAAGCAGAACCTGGTCGAGCTGGAACACAAGCTCGAATCGTTGCACCCGGCGGATATCGCCTACATCCTCGAAGCCCTGCCGCTGGACGACCGCCTGCTGGTGTGGGATCTGGTCGACAGCGAGGATGAAGGCGAAATCCTGCTGGAAGTGTCCGACGCGGTACGCGAATCGCTGATCGAGTCGATGGAGCAGCACGAGCTGGTCGCCGCCGCCGAACAGCTGGACGCCGACGACCTCGCCGACCTAGCACCGGACCTGCCGCGGCAGGTGGTGTACGAGGTGATGGGCGGCCTCGACGAAGAAGAGCGCCAGCAGCTGCAATCGGCACTATCCTATGAAGAGGGACAGGTCGGCGCGCTGATGGACTACGAGCTGGTCAAGATCCGCCCGGACGTCAGCTGCGAAGTGGTGCTGCGCTACCTGCGCCGCTTCGACGAATTGCCGAGCCAGACCGACAAGATTTTCGTGGTCGACGAAGACGGCGTGCTCAAGGGCGTGCTGCCGGTGCGCCGCCTGCTGGTGTGCGATCCGGAGCGGCTGGTGGAGGAGGTGATGGCGACCGAGGTGGTCAGCTTCCATCCCGACGAGGACGCCGCCGATGCCGCACTGGCGTTCGAGCGCTATGACCTGGTGACCGCGCCGGTGGTCGATGAGCACGGCGTGCTGGTCGGCCGCCTCACCGTCGACGAGATGGTGGATGTGATCCGCGAGGAGTCGGAGACCGAGGCGTTGAACCTCGCCGGCCTGAAGGAAGAGGAAGACCTGTTCGCGCCGGTGATCGATTCGGTGAAAAACCGCTGGGCGTGGCTGGCGATCAACCTGTGTACCGCCTTCGTTGCCAGCCGCGTGATCGGCGCTTTCGAAGGCTCGATCGAGAGGCTGGTGGCGCTGGCGGCGCTGATGCCGATCGTCGCCGGCATCGGCGGCAACTCCGGCAACCAGACCATCACCATGATCGTGCGGGCGCTGGCGATGGGGCAGTTGCAGCCGGGGCAGGCGCAGCGCCTGTGGCGCAAGGAGCTGGGCGTCAGCGTCATCAACGGCCTGGTGTGGGGCTCGGCGCTGGGCGTGCTGGCGTGGCTGCTGTACGGCAATTTCTCGCTGGGGCTGGTGATGCTGGCGGCCACCACCCTCAACCTGATGCTGGCGGCGTCGATGGGGGTGCTGATCCCGACCATGATGGAGCGTTTCGGCAAGGATCCGGCGGTCGGCTCCAGCGTGCTGATTACCGCCTGTACCGATTCCGGCGGCTTTTTCATTTTTCTCGGCCTCGCCAGCCTGTTCCTGCTCTAGACCATGAAGACGATCAACGAGGCCTTGCGCCATTTCGAACTGCCCCGCCTGGAGGCGCGGTTGTTGCTGTCGGCGGTGACCGGTTTCAGTCACGCCGAGCTGGTGTCGTTCGCCCCCGATGAGCTGACCGCGCAGCAGTGGCAGGCGTTTGCCGCGCTGGCGCAGCGGCGGCTGGCCGGCGAGCCGGTGGCCTACCTGCTCGGCGAACGCGAGTTCTACGGCCGCCCGTTCAGCGTCAGCCCGGCGGTGCTGATCCCGCGCCCGGAAACCGAACACCTGGTCGACGCGGCACTGCACAAGGTTGGCCGCAACCGTCGTGCGCGGGTAGTCGATCTCGGTACCGGCAGTGGCGCCATCGCGGTGACGCTGGCTCTGGAGGCGCCGCAGTGGCAAGTCAGTGCTGTGGACCTGTCGCCGGCGGCGCTGGCGGTGGCGCAGCACAATGCGGCCAACCTTGGCGCCACAGTCAGCTTCCATCTGGGCAGCTGGCTGGCGCCGCTGCCGGCGGATGCGGTGTTCGATGCCATCGTCAGCAATCCGCCGTATATCGATGCACAGGATCACCATCTGGACGAGGGCGATGTCCGTTTCGAGCCGCGCATGGCGCTGACCGACGGCAACGACGGCCTCGATTGCCTGCGCGAGATTGCGGCGCAGGCACCGGCGCGGCTGGTCGCCGGCGGCTGGCTGCTGGTGGAGCATGGCTACGACCAGGGTGCGGCCTGCCGTGCACTGTTTGCCGCTGCCGGGCTGCAGCAGGTGGCGACGTTGCCGGATCTGGCTGGCAATGATCGTGTGACGCTGGGCTGCCGCGCGTGAGTCGCGGCTTTGTCGCCACATGCACACTGTTGGCGCTGCTGCTATTGCTGAGTGGCGGCAACCAGGCGCTGTTTTTGCAGTTGCACCACGCCGGCGCGGTGTTGCCGGCGCCGCTATGGCGTTTGCTCAGCATGCTCGGTGAGTGGTCGCTGGTGATCGCCGCCTTGCTACTGCTGGTGCAGCGGCGCCCGCAACTGTTGCCGGCGCTGGTGGCGGCGGTGCTGCTTGGTATTGCTAGCGCCATCTTGCTCAAGGCGGCGTTCGCCGTGCCGCGTCCGTTTCTGGTGTTGCCGGCGGGCAGCGTGCAGTTGCTGGATGTGCTGCCGGCCAACGGTGCCTTTCCCTCCGGCCATGCCATGGCCAGCGCGCTGCTGGCCGGGGTGCTGGCGCAGGGGCGGCGCTGGTGGTGGCAGGCGGGGCTGATGGCCCTGGTATTGCTGGTGTGCTGGTCGCGTATCGCCATCGGCGTGCACTGGCCGCTGGATGTGCTGGTCGGCGCCGCATTGGGCTGGGTCATTGCACGGGTTTGCGTGCGACGGCAGTGGCCGGCCTGGCCGCGGACATGGACGCCGCAGCTGTTGCGCGGACTGGGACTGGTGCTGCTGCTGTATAGTGGCTGGAAACTGTGGCGCCAGCCACCGAACGAGGCCTACGTGCTGTTCAATCTGTTGGCATTGCTGGCCGCATTGCAGTTGCTGCGGCCAATGAAAAACGGAGCCTGAGCCCCGTTTTGTCGTGTACGTCAGCAACGGCTTAGTGGTGGTGACCGTGCTCGCCGTGGGCGTGGCCGTGGGCCACTTCTTCCGCCGATGCCGGGCGTACTTCGGCCACGGTGGCAACGAAGCGGATGGTCAGGCCGGCCAGCGGGTGGTTGCCATCCAGTACCGCCTTGCCGTCGGCAACGTCGGTCACGCGGAACAGGATCACGTCGCCGGTTTCCGGATCGTCGGCTTCGAACATCATGCCGACTTCGACTTCTTCCGGCAGCACGTCCAGCGGCTCGACACGGACCAGCTCTTCTTCCGGTTCGCCAAATGCGTCGTCAGGTGTCATGGTGACGGTGATGGACTCGCCCACGTTCTTGCCGTGCAGCGCTTCTTCCACCATCGGGAAAATGCCATCGTAGCCGCCATGCAGGTAGGCGATCGGCTCTTCCGTCTTGTCGAGCAGGTTGTTGTCAGCGTCGTACATTTCGTAGTGGATGGTGACAACGGAGTTTTTGACGATTTGCATGTGGCGGTACCGTAAAGATAAAGAATGATAACGATGTTTGACCCAGAGCCGGGCGCTGCCGGCATGAGGGGCCATAATCGGCATCCCCTATTGTAAACCATTGCCAGATGGCACAACGAGATTCTGACATGAAAGCGATTGATCTGTTGGGCGGCATGACTGCCGAAACCTTTTTGCAGGACTACTGGCACAAGAAGCCGCTGCTGATCCGCGGCGCGCTGACCGATGTCGGGGCGCCGGTTGATCTGGCATGGCTGACCGAGCTGTCGCGCAGCGAGGATGTCGAGTCGCGGCTGATCGAGTTCAAGCAGGGCAAGTGGTCGCTGGAGCGTGGCCCGTTCCGCCCCGGCCGCCTGCGGCGCCTGCCGGAAAGCGACTGGACCATCCTGGTGCAGAACGTCAACCATCACCTGCCGCATATTGCCGACATCCTGTGGCGTTTCGATTTCATGCCCTATGCCCGGCTGGACGACCTGATGATCAGCTATGCGCCGCCCGGCGGTACCGTCGGCCCGCATTTCGATTCCTACGACGTGTTCCTGCTGCAGGTTGGCGGTCGCAAGCACTGGCAGATCTCCTCGCAGCAGGACGAGGCCTTCATCGAGGATGCGCCGATCAAGGTGCTGAAGGACTTCCGCATGGAAGAGGAGTTCGTGCTGGAGCATGGCGACATGCTGTACCTGCCGCCGCGCTACGCCCATTACGGCGTGGCGCTGGAACCGGGCATGACTTACTCGATCGGCTTCAGGGCGCCATCCGCGCAGGAGTTGGCGACAGAATTCCTTGTTTACCTGCAGGACAGAATTTGTATTGATGGCAGATATGCCGACCCCGAGCTGCGGCCGCCGCAGGAGCCGGCACGGCTGGACGACAGCATGGTGGAGCAGGTTGGCCGCATCCTGTCGCGGATCAGCTGGGATCGCCACACGGTGACCGATTTTCTCGGCCATTACCTGACGGAGCCGAAGCCGCACGTGTTCTACGAGGCGCCGGAAGAAGAGCTGGACGAAGACGAGTTCGCTGCTGCGGTGGCGGCAACAGGGGTGGAGCTGGATCTGAAGACGCTGATTCTTTACGCCGATGACATGCTGTACTGCAACGGAGAAGCTCTGCCGGTGCTGGCGGACGATGTCGCGGCGTGGCAACAGTTGGCCAACCGGCGCCGTATGTCGCCGCAGCAGCTGTCGCCGTCAATGATGCCTTTATTATTAGAGGGTTACCTTGCCGGCTGGTGGCAGCCGGCCGGCGAAAACTGAAAAAGGACATTGTCTACAATGTTGCGGATGACGGATGGGGTGCGTATATTGTTTTGACCCTAAATTATTCTGTTGTTGCATTGCCGCAGAATCATGTCCGATATTCGCAATAAATTATTGTTTACCCCCTTTTCAGCAAATTTTTTCATGCTACAATTCGCGCACTGATTAAATCTGCACTACTTCCTCATCACACTTTTCTTGCTTGAGAAAGTAGTAGTTTAAACGTCTTGTTCAACACTCGCTTTCAAAGGTATTTACAAATGAAACAGTCGCTCCTCGTTGCTGCCCTGCTGGCCGTTGCTCTGTCCGCTTGCGGCAAAAAAGAAGAGGCTCCAGTTGAAGCTTCCGCTCCAGCTGTTGAAGCTTCCGCTCCTGAAGTTGTTGAAGCTTCCGCTCCTGCAGTTGACGCTTCCGCTGCTGACGCGTCCGCTCCAGCTGCTTCCGCTGCTCAGTAATTCTGAGTTGGCAAGAAAAACCGGCGCTAGCGCCGGTTTTTTTACGCCTGTCGCCAGCTGCTGTGCTGTTGGCAGGCATGAAAAAAGCCCGCGATCGCGGGCTTTTTGCTTGCCGGGTGGGGCTTACTGCAGTTCGTTGAGCAGTTTCTGCTGCAGCGCCTGCAGCTGCTTGGCCGACAGTGGCGTGCCCTGGCTGTTGCGGATGCTGATCCGGGTCTGCTCCGCATCGGCCGGCTTCAGTTCGATGCGCAGTTGCTCGCGTAGCGGCTCGGCTGCTTTTTCCTTGTCCTGCCAGAAAGCCAGCGAAGACAAGATGCCGCCGCTGCTGTTCTCGGTCGCCTTCAGTGCCTCGTCCTGCACCGGGCTGACGAAGTAGACGCCCATCGAGCGGTCGCGGTCGACGATGGCCAGGCCCTGGCGTTCCAGTGCCAGACCGACGCGGCGCCAGCTGCGCTCGAAGCTGTCGGCAAGAATGATGTCGCCGCCTTCGCTGCGAACCTTGCTGCTGGCGACAGGATTGGCGCTGGCCTCCAGCTTGCGGGCGTTCTGTGCGACGGTGGCTTCATCCACGCCAAGACGGACCAGGAAGCGCGACAGGAACACCGCTTCCAGTTCCGGATCGGCCGGACGCGGCTGCCAGCGGGTGGCATCCTTCGCTTCGTTGATGTAGATCTCGTACATGCCGCGATGGGTGAAGAACACGTCGGTGCCGGTGGCGGACTGTTCGACGCGGATGCGGAAGCGGTCACGTTCCGGGGTCGACAGTACCGAGCCCAGACCGATGTTTTCCAGCAGGTTGCGCACCGGGTCGCGACCCAGCTTGGCGCGGTTTTCCGCCCAGTCGGTTTCCATCAGGCCGACATCCGGTTCTTCGGTCTGGATCACGAAGCCGTTATCCTGCCAGAAGGCCTTCAGCAGTGGCCAGACTTGGGCCGGGCTCTTGCCTTCCACGCTGATCCAGCGCTGGCTGCCGGCGCGTTCGATCTGCGCCTTGGCTTTCTGGTCGGCGCTGACCACCACGTTGGCCGCAACCTTGTTGTTGAGGGCGACATCGGCGGGGGCGGTGCTGTTGCCGTTGCTGTTGACCACCGGCAGCGGGTAGCGGTCTTGCTGTTGCGGTGCGCTCAGGTCCGGTGGTACTTCCAGCGAGCGTTTGGCTGCAGGGGCATCGGACTTGTAGGCGATGGCGCTGTCCGGGCCGCTGCTGGCGCAGCCGGAGATCAGTGCCGAGGAGACGACACCGGTGAGCAGGGCTTTTTTCATCATGGCATTCACGGGTTACAGCACCTCTGCTTGTTGCATCGCTTGTTCGACGAGGGGGGCGCTGGCGGCGGTGAGCGGGGTCAGCGGCAGACGCAGGCCGGCCGGCATCAGGCCGAGGCGGTGCATCGCCCATTTTGCCGGGATCGGGTTCGGCTCGGCGAACAGGAACTTGTGCAGGCCTTGCAGTTTGTCATTGATGCGGCGTGCTTCGGCGGCGTTGCCGGCGATGGCGGCCTGGCACATGGCACTCATCAGCTTGGGAGCCACGTTGGAGGTCACCGAGATCACGCCGTGGCCGCCGCACAGCATGAAAGCCATGCCGGTCGGATCGTCACCGGAGTAGAGGCCGAAGCCTTGCGGCACGCGCTTGATCAGGTCGCAGGCGCGGCCGATGTCGCCGGTAGCGTCCTTCAGGCCGACGATGTTGCCGATTTCGCTCAGGCGCAGCACGGTGTCGTTGCTCATGTCGGCCACGGTACGGCCCGGCACGTTGTACAGGATGACCGGCAGTTCCACCGCTTCGGCGATCTTGCGGAAGTGCTGGTAGATGCCTTCCTGGGTTGGTTTGTTGTAGTACGGCACGACCGACAGCGAATGGCTGGCGCCGGCCTGCTTGGCGAGGGCCGCCAGTTCGATGGCCTCACTGGTGGAGTTGCCACCCGTGCCGGCAATGACGGTAATGCGGCCGGCGGCGTGTTGGGCCACGGCCGCCACGACCTTGATATGTTCATCCACGCCCAGGGTGGCGGATTCGCCAGTGGTTCCCACGGCCACGATGCCGTCGGTACCGTTATCGATGTGGAAATCTACGAGACGTTTCAGCGATTCAAAATCGACCTGGCCGTCCTCGAACATCGGGGTGACCAGCGCAACGAGGCTACCGGTAAGCATAAGATCTGCCTATTCTGGTTAAGGGTTTAAATGGTGTTCGATTGTAGCGGAATTCCGAGGCAGCTGCGAAAGCAAAGATGTACCGGCCGCAACACCCTGATTGCAGAGGGTGTTTGTGGTAAAATGCAGGGTTTTCCGGTACATGCAGTGACTGGCTGAGGAATGATCGAGTGATTACGACAAGCAACATTACCATGCAGTTCGGCGCCAAGCCGCTTTTCGAGAAGGTTTCCGTCAAATTTGGTGAAGGCAACCGTTATGGCCTGATCGGCGCCAACGGTTCCGGCAAATCGACTTTCATGAAAATTCTCGGGGGAGACCTCGAGCAAACCAGTGGCGAAGTCGCCATTGAGAACGGCCTGCGCTTGGGTAAGTTGCGCCAGGACCAGTTCGGCTATGAAGACCAGCGCGTGATCGATGTGGTCATGATGGGGCACACCGAGATGTGGGCGGCGATGAGCGAGCGTGATGCCATCTACGCCAACCTGGAAGCCACCGAAGACGACTACATGCACGCGGCCGAACTGGAAGCCAAGTTTGCCGAATACGACGGCTACACCGCCGAGGCACGTGCCGGCGAACTGCTGATGGGGGTTGGCATTGCCACCGAGCAGCACTTCGGCCCGATGAGTGAAGTGGCACCGGGCTGGAAGCTGCGCGTGCTGCTGGCGCAGGCGCTGTTCTCCAATCCGGACATCCTGTTGCTGGACGAACCGACCAACAACCTGGACATCAACACCATCCGCTGGCTGGAGCATGTGCTGAACGAGCGCAACTCCACCATGATCATCATCTCGCACGACCGTCACTTCCTGAACTCGGTCTGCACCCACATGGCGGATCTGGACTACAACACCATCCGTATCTACCCGGGTAGCTACGATGACTACATGATCGCCTCCACCCAGGCGCGCGAACGCCAGCTCAGCTCCAATGCCAAGGCCAAGGAGCGCATCCAGGACCTGCAGGAATTTGCCGCCCGCTTCTCCGCCAACAAGTCCAAGGCCCGTCAGGCCACCTCGCGCCTGAAGCAGGTCGACAAGCTGAAGTCGGAAATGGTGGAAGTGAAGCCTTCCAGCCGCCAGAGCCCGTTCATCCGCTTCGAGATGGACGAGCGCTTCAAGCTGCACCGTCAGGCGGTGGAAGTGCAGTCGCTGAGCAAGGCCTACGACAACAAGGTGCTGTTCAAGGACATGAACTTCATCCTGGAGGCCGGCGCGCGGCTGGCCATCATCGGCCCTAACGGTGCCGGTAAAACCTCGCTGGTGAAAATGCTGGCCGGCGCCTTCGATCCGGTGCTGGCGGAAGGCCTGACCGCGGATTACGGCACGGTGAAATGGGCGGAAAAGGCGCAGATCGGCTACTTTGCCCAGGATCACGAGGCCGAGTTCGACAGCGACCGCACGCTGACGGAGTGGATGCGCGAGTGGGGCCAGGAAGGCGATGACGAGCAGGTGATCCGCGGTACCCTCGGCCGCCTGCTGTTCGGCGGCAACGATGTGGAAAAGGCGGTGCGCGTGCTGTCCGGTGGTGAAAAGGGCCGCATGCTGTACGGCAAGCTGCTGCTGCAGAAGCCGAACGTGATGATCATGGACGAACCGACCAACCACATGGACATGGAGTCGATCGAAGCCCTGAACATGGCGCTGGAAAAGTACAAGGGCACGCTGATTTTCGTGTCGCACGACCGCCAGTTCGTCAGCTCGCTGGCCACCCAGATCCTGGAGCTGGACGGCAAGGGCGGTTACGACTACTACACCGGCGATTACGAGGAATACCTGTCCAGCAAGGGTCTGGAGTAATTCCCCACAATCCCATACAAAACAGGCAGCTAGCGCTGCCTGTTTTTTTATGTGCAGGTTGGCCGCAACAGCCCTTGCCGCCCACGTCAGCTTCTTAGAGCGATTGCTTTACGTTGGCGACAGCCTTGCGCTATATTGCAGCGCAAGATGTTGTGCGTTGCAAAACAGGATGCCGCAGTGCAATGTCAAAGCCATAACAAAAGACAGAGAAAAACAGGGACTTGAATCTCGAAGGTCGGTGGTGGAGGAATATCCGTTCGACAATCGGGTTGCCTGCAACCTAGCAAAGGAAAAATCATGCGCTTGAAAGGGAAAGTCTCCATCATCACCGGTGGTGCCAGTGGTATCGGTAAGGCTACTGCAGAGAAATTCATCAAGGAAGGCGCCATCGTAGCGGTTTGCGACATCAACATGGATGCCGTCAATGCCGTAGTGGAAGAGCTGAAAGCGCTGGGTGGCGAAGCCGTCGGCTATCAGGTGGACGTGACCAACAAGGCGCAGATCGCCGACATGGTTGGCGCACTGAAAACACAGTTCGGCCGCATCGACGTGCTGGTCAACAACGCCGGCATCGTGATGGATGCGCAGCTGATCAAGATGAGCGAAGACCAGTTCGACAAGGTGATCGACATCAACCTGAAGGGCGTTTACAACTGTACCAAGGCCGTGGTCGACACCATGATCGAGCAGGGGGCCGGTGTGATCCTCAACGCGTCTTCCGTGGTTGGTGTGTACGGCAACTTCGGCCAGACCAACTACGCCGCCTCCAAGTTCGGCGTGATCGGTTTTGTGAAGACCTGGGCCAAGGAACTGGGCAAGAAGGGCATTCGTGCCAACGCGGTGTGCCCGGGCTTTGTCGCCACCCCGATCCTGAAGTCGATGCCGGAAAAGGTGATCCAGGCGATGGAAGACAAGGTGCCGATGAAGCGCATGGCGCAGCCGGAAGAAATCGCCAACGTCTACGCCTGGCTGGCTTCCGACGAAGCCAGCTACATCAACGGTGCCGCCATCGAAGTGACCGGTGGCCTGACGCTGTAAGCTGCCTGCTGCGGCAGCTTGCCGCACGCAAAAAAGGTTGGCCGCAATTGCGGCCAACCTTTTTTCATGCCTGTTGCCATTACGGGAAGCGGCTCAGGCTTCGTGCTCCAGCATGGTGACGCCGTTCAGGCCGGAGCGGAACACCGCCTGCTGCAAGGTGTGGATCGCCTGCTTGCGGAAAAACTGCTTGCGGGTAACCAGCAGCACGCGCCGCTGCGGCACCGGAGCGGCAAACGGGATGATGGACAGCAGGCCTTCATCCGCCGCCGACACCGAGGTCTGCGGCAGCACGGTGACGCCCATGCCGCTGGCCACCATGTGACGGATGGTGTTGAGCGAGCTGCCCTGCAGCGACGCGGCCAGACCGTTGTTCTGGTGCTGGCGGCTGGCGACCTCGCTGCAGGCCTGCAGCACGTGATCGCGGAAGCAGTTGCCCTGCGACAGCAGCAGCACGCTTTCGCTGGCCAGATCGGACGAGCGCACCGCGTCGCGCTTCTCCCACGGATGGCCCTTGGGGGTGGCGACGACGAATTCTTCGTCGTACAGCGGCACCGCCACCGTGCCCGGCTCGTCGAACGGGTCGGCGACGATGATGGCGTCGACTTCGCCGCGCTTGAGCATTTCGGCCAGCCGCGCGGTGTAGTTTTCTTCCAGGATCAGCGGCATTTCCGGCGCCAGGATGCGCAGCGCCGGGATCAGCTTCGGCAGCAGGTAGGGGCTGATGGTGAAGATCACCCCCAGCTTCAGCGGCCCGGCCAGCTCGTTCTGGTGCTCGCCGGCAAGGCGCTTCACCGTCTCCGCCTCTTCCAGCACCCGTTGCGACTGTTCGATGATGCGTTCGCCGATTTCGGTGACGCTCACCTCCTGGCCGCCACGCTCGAACAGGGTGACGCCCAGCTCGTCTTCCAGTTTCTTGATCGCGATCGACAGCGTCGGCTGGCTGACGAAGCAGCTTTGGGCTGCCCGCCCGAAGTGACGCTCGCGCGCCACCGCGACGATATAACGCAGTTCGGTCAGAGTCATGGTGTCAGCGCTGGTGTTCCGGCAGGACGATGTTCACTTCCAGTACCTCGAAGTTGTCCTGGCGCTCCAGGTGCACCTTGATGTCGTCCTGGTTCACCGCCACGTACTTGGAGATCACTTCCATCAGCTCGCGCTGCAGCGCCGGCAGGTAGTCCGGCGCGCCGGTCTTGCCGTCGCGTTCGTGCGCCAGGATGATCTGCAGGCGTTCACGGGCGATGGAGGCCGTTTTCTGGCGCTTGCCAAAAATCATATCGATCAGGGACATGGCTAGCCTCCAAACAGTCGTTTCAGGAAGCCGATTTTTTCCGCTTCCACAAAGCGCATCGGACGGTCCTCGCCAAGGAAGCGGGCCACCACATCGCCGTAAGCTTCGGCGGCGTCGGAACCCTTGATGTGGATCGCCGGGGTGCCGGAGTTGGACGCCTGCAGGATGGCCTGCGATTCCGGGATCACGCCGATCAGCGGAATGCGCAGGATTTCCTTCACGTCTTCCACCGACAGCATCTCGCCCTTGTCGACGCGGGCCGGCGAGTAGCGGGTGATCAGCAGGTGTTCCTTCACCGGCTCGCGGCCTTCTTCGGCGCGGCGCGATTTCGACGACAGGATGCCGAGAATGCGGTCGGAGTCGCGTACCGACGACACTTCCGGGTTGGTGACCACGATGGCTTCGTCGGCAAAGTACAGCGACATCAGCGCGCCTTTTTCGATGCCGGCCGGCGAATCGCAGACGATGAACTCGAAGCCCATCTCGTCCAGGTTCTTCAGCACCGTTTCCACACCTTCGCGGCTGAGCGAGTCCTTGTCGCGGGTCTGCGACGCCGGCATCACGTACAGGTTGTCGCAGTGCTTGTCCTTGATCAGCGCCTGGTTGAGGCTGGCTTCACCATTGATCACGTTGATCAGGTCATACACCACGCGACGCTCGCAGCCCATGATCAGGTCCAGGTTGCGCAGGCCGACGTCGAAGTCGATCACGGCGGTCTTGTGGCCGCGCAGGGCGAGGCCGGATGCAAAGCTGGCGCTGGTGGTGGTTTTGCCGACACCACCCTTGCCGGAGGTCACAACGATGATTTTTGCCACGATATCGATCCTTGGAATAACGATGCTGGTTACTTGTCGAGCGGGATCATGACCACGCGCTCTTGTTCGAGATAAATCTGGGTCGGCTTGCCCTTGATGCTCTGCGGCAAGTCCTGTTCGATGGTGCGGTACACGCCGGCGATGGAAACCAGCTCGGCTTCCATGCTCTTGACGAAGATGCGCGCCGCGGTATTGCCACGGGCGCCGGCCAGTGCCCGGCCGCGCAGCGGCGCGTAGACATGGATGCTGCCGTCGGCGATCAGTTCCGCGCCGGCGCTGACCATTTCCAGTACCACCAGATCGCCACCCTTGGCGTAGATCTGCTGTCCGGCGCGCACCGGGCGGTCGATGATCATGGTCGGTGTCGGCAGGCTGCTGTCCGCGACGGGCGCCGCCGCGACTGGTGCGCTGACGCTTTCCGCGCTGCTCTTGCCGCCACCGCTGCCGCTGATGAACGGCAAACCGAGGCGGTGGGCGAGGGCGGCGTATTGCGCGTCGCGGTGACGGACGGCGGCGATGCGCAGGCCGTGCTGCTGCAGCATGGCGCAGACCGGGGCCAGCGTGTCGCTATCCGGCGCCGGCAGCTGCTCGATGTCCAGCACGAACGGCTCGGGCTCGTGGCTATTGAAACGTTGCTGGATGGCGGCTTGCAGGGCGGTCAGGTCGGTGCTGCGTAGCACGATGGCCAGCAGGTCAAGACTGGCGGATTTGATATCGAAAAGGTTGGCCGCAGAACTCATTGGATTTTATCGCCGGATAGATAGATTTATTTTATGGCTGGAGTGTATCGCTTTGTCCTGAGCCTTTCAATCAAAGGCTGGTGTCATTGCCGGTACCGCAGACAGCTACGGCTGGCACACCGGTGCCGTGCTGGCTGGCGATGCTCGTCGGTGCGCACAGCTGTCACCGGCCGGACACACTGCTGCAATGCATGACTGCCATGCTGAATGTGTTTGCTGTTGTAAAAATAGCGACTTAGCGATGTTGCGCTGCAACAAAATGGTTGACATTGCTGCGGCGCAACACAATAATGCAATCTGTTGCAATGCGGCAACGGCGAGTTTCAAGACGATATTGCTGCTGAGTGTTTCATTTTTCGAAAAGGATTAATCATGTTTACTACTGCACAAGAGTTTTCCGCTTTCGGTCAGTCGCAGTTCGACAAAGCCGTCCGTTTTTCCGGCATCCTGCTGGCCAGCGCCGAGCGCTTGGCAACCCTGCAGCTGGAAATGTCGCGCAAGCTGCTGGCCGAGAACGCCCAGACGCTGAAACAGCTGTCGGCGATCAAGGATCCGAAAGCGCTGGCCGAATTCCAGACCAGCCTGACCCAGCCTAGCCTGGACAAGGCCTTCGCCGCGGCGCGTGAAGTCTACGATGTCACGCTGGCAACCCAGACCGAGCTGACTTCCTTCGTGGAAGAGCAGGTTGCCGAAACCAACAAGAACGTACTTGATGTGATCGACCGTCTGGCGAAAAACGCGCCGACCGGTTCCGACGCTGCGGTACAGGCGCTGAAGAACATCGTGACTTCCAGCAACGCGGCCTTCGAAAGCGCTGCCAAGACCGCCAAGAAAGTCGGTTCCGAGTTTGCCGAAGCCAGCGTTGAAGCGGCCGAGACCTCGGCCAAGGCAGCCAGTGCTGCGGTCAGCCGCACCCGCAAGGCGACGCCGTCCGCTTCTGCCTGATCGACACGCATCATTCTGTTTGAGTGAAACCTCCCGTGCTAGCACGGGAGGTTTTTTCGTTTCTGCCTTCCTATTGGCCACTGGCGGCTACACTGTGCCGCGCTTGACGTGCGTCAAAGCACGATTGCCACCACCGGCTATGCTCTCGGTATGAGATGAGCGGTGCCGGCAAGCGGCGCCGTTGATCTGAGTTTGCCTGTGGCGAGCAAGCAAGGTGTCGGATCAGGGATGATTTGGCGCTGACAGACAAACGACGCTTTTCCTCTTGATGTGTGTGTTTGGGGTACGGTGGTGGGCCGTACCCCTTTTTTTTGTCTGCCATAAGCCCGTGCTGCGCTGCGCGGGCTTATTGCATTGCGGCCAACGTTGGCCACAGTGCCGCCTCTTCAGTTGCGGTTTCGCGTATCCAACGCGACGGTAAGCACTCGCCCAGCTACTTCTACCGTCTTCCTTAATATCATCGTTGCTGCATTGCAAAGCGGGCCACTGCTGCCTGCTGATGCCAGATCCGACTAGTTCGCAAAATCTGAACAAGACATTCAGTTTACTTCGCTATTAATCGAATTAGACCAGTCGTATAGTTACAGCATTGCTTCTGTTGTCGTTGCCGTTGCTGGTTGACCTGAAGCCCGTTGTTACTAGCACCACAAAATAGCTGTACAAATTATTCGAATCAAATGCTGAAACAATCAAAGCTACCAATTTAAATAAAAGGATATTGATCATGAAAAAGCTGCTAATTACCTCTATCGCTGTTGTGCTGGCTAGTGTTGTTGCTCCGGTTTACGCTGCCCCTGCTGCTGTGCAGCAGCAAGATGTAGAGATGACTGCGAAACGTGATGGCGGCGATGCTCCATACATGATTGCAGGTCGAGAAGGCGGTGACGCCCCGTACATGGTGGCGCGTCGCGAAGGTGGTGACGCCCCGTACATGGTGGCCCGTCGCGAAGGCGGTGATGCCCCGTACATGGTGGCCCGTCGCGAAGGTGGTGACGCCCCGTACATGGTGGCTCGTCGCGAAGGTGGTGACGCCCCGTATATGGTGGCCCGTCGTGAAGGTGGTGACGCACCGTACATGGTGGCCCGTCGCGAAGGCGGTGATGCCCCGTACATGGTGGCGCGTCGCGAAGGTGGTGACGCCCCGTACATGGTGGCTCGTCGCGAAGGCGGTGACGCCCCGTACATGGTGGCTCGTCGCGAAGGTGGTGACGCACCGTACATGGTGGCCCGTCGTGAAGGTGGTGACGCCCCGTACATGGTGGCCCGTCGTGAAGGCGGTGACGCCCCGTACATGGTGGCGCGTCGCGAAGGTGGTGATGCACCGTACATGGTGGCGTAAGCCACAACATGAAAAAACCCCGGTTGTTGCAACCGGGGTTTTTTTGCGACTGCTGCCAGCCGAAATCGCGCTTAGCGCACGATAGGCTTGTAGCGGATGCGCTTCGGCTTGGCGCCTTCTTCGCCGAGGCGTTTCTTCTTGTCAGCTTCGTATTCCTGATAGTTACCGTCGAAGAAGGTCCACTGCGATTCGCCTTCCGCCGCCAGGATGTGGGTGGCGATACGGTCCAGGAACCAGCGGTCGTGGGAGATCACGAACACGGTGCCGGCGAATTCCAGCAGCGCGTCTTCCAGCGCGCGCAGGGTTTCCACGTCCAGGTCGTTGGACGGTTCGTCGAGCAGCAGCACGTTGCCGCCCTTGAGCAAGGTCTTGGCCAGATGCAGGCGGCCGCGTTCGCCGCCGGACAGCATGCCGACCTTTTTCTGCTGGTCGCCGCCCTTGAAGTTGAAGCGGCCGAGGTAGGCGCGGCTGGACATCTCGAAGCGGCCAACGTTGAGGATGTCGAGGCCGCCGGAGACGTCGTCGAACACCGTCTTGTCGCCTTCCAGCGTGTCGCGGTGCTGCTCGACGAAGGCCATCTGTACCGTCTGGCCGATCTTCACCGTGCCGCTGTCCGGCTGTTCCTTGCCGGCGATCATCTTGAACAGCGTCGATTTACCGGCACCGTTGGGGCCGATGATGCCGACGATGGCGCCCGGCGGCGCCTTGAACGACAGGTTGTCGATCAGCAGGCGGTCGCCGAAGCCTTTCGACACGCCGTCGAATTCGATCACTTCGTTGCCGAGGCGCTCGGCCACCGGGATGAAGATTTCCTGGGTCTCGTTGCGTTTCTGGTGTTCAAAGCTGGACAGCTCTTCGAAGCGTGCCAGACGGGCCTTGGATTTGGCCTGGCGACCTTTCTGGTTCTGGCGTACCCACTCCAGCTCCTGCTTCATCGCCTTCATGCGCGCGCCTTCCTGCTTGCTTTCCAGCTCCAGGCGCGCTTCCTTCTGCTCCAGCCAGCTGGAGTAGTTGCCTTTCCACGGGATGCCTTCGCCGCGGTCCAGCTCCAGGATCCATTCGGCGGCGTTGTCGAGGAAGTAGCGGTCGTGGGTGACGGCGACCACGGTGCCGGGGAAGCGCACCAGGAACTGCTCCAGCCATTCCACCGATTCGGCGTCCAGGTGGTTGGTCGGTTCGTCCAGCAGCAGCATGTCCGGCTGCGACAGCAGCAGCTTGCACAGTGCCACCCGGCGTTTTTCACCGCCGGACAGCGGGCCGATCTTGGCATCCCACGGCGGCAGGCGCAGCGCGTCGGCGGCCAGTTCCAGCTGCAGCTGCACGTTGTCGCCGGCGCCGGCGGAGATGATGGCTTCCAGCTTGGCCTGTTCTTCGGCCAGCGCGTCGAAATCGGCATCTTCTTCGGCGTAGGCGGCGTACACCTCTTCCAGTCGCTTCTGCGCGCCCATCACGTCGCCCATGCCGCTTTCCACTTCCTCGCGCACGGTCTTGTCAGGGTCGAGCTTCGGCTCCTGCTCCAGGTAGCCGATCTTGACGCCGGCCAGATGCTGCACCTCGCCGTCGTATTCCTTGTCGACACCGGCCATGATGCGCAGCACGGTGGATTTGCCGGCGCCGTTGAGGCCGAGCAGGCCGATCTTGGCACCGGGGAAGAAGGACAGCGAAATGTCCTTGATGATCTGGCGTTTAGGGGGAACGATCTTGCTCACGCGGAGCATGGACATCACGTATTGAGCCATAGGGTGTGCTTGATTCCTGCTGGATTGCGATAGGGAGATTAACCGGGGAAGTGTAGCAAATTCGGCGTGTCCGTGCCGTGCGGCCAACGTTGACCGCAACGGCTCAGAACAGCAGCGCGAGGATGAACACGCCGAGCATGGCGAAGGCGCAGGCGATCTTGGCGACGGTGCCGGCCAGAAAGCCCAAGAAGGTGGCGGCACCGACGCGGCTGGCCTGCGGCAGGTTGCGGCGCGCGATCAGCTCGCCGATGACGGCGCCGAGCACCGGCCCGGCAATGGCGCCGAACAGGCCGAAGAACAGCCCGATCAGGCCGCCAAGCAGCGCGCCGATCAGCGCCTCGCGGCTGGCACCGCTTTTCCGGGCGCCGAGCAGGCTGGCGACACTCTCGATCACCATGCCGGCCACGGCGAGCAGCACGATGGTGGTCAGCGGCCAGAAGCCGACCTGTACGAAGTTGCCGTTCCACGCCGCCAGCAGGAAACCGGCGGCGAGCAGGCCGAGGCCGGGCAGGGCGGGGTAGATGGTGCCGGCGAGGCCGACCAGCACCAGCAGGATGGACAGCAGATACCAGAGCAGGGACAGGTCCATGGGGTCTCCGAAGGCAACAGGGGGAGAAGCAAAGAAAACGGCGCGAGGCAGAAGTTCCGCCCGCGCCGTGCATTGCGGCCAACCTTGCGGCTGGCAGCCGTTCAGCTGCTGTATTCCTGCAGCAGGGTTTCCTGCGCGCAGCGACCCTTGCCGCGCGCCATGCGTCGGCGATAGCTGCCGTCGGCCTGCATTTCCCAGGCGTTGGTGTTGTCGTCGAGGTAGATGCGCAGCCCTTCCTTCATGATGCGGCGCTTCAGCTTGACGTCGAGGATCGGCACGCAGGTTTCGATGCGGCGGAAGAAGTTTCGCCCCATCCAGTCGGCGCTGGCGATGTACATGTCCTCGGCCTTGTCGTTGTAGAAGTAGAACACGCGGGTGTGCTCGAGGAAGCGGCCGACGATGGAGCGCACGGTGATGTTCTCCGACAGCCCTTCCACGCCGGGACGCAACGCGCACACGCCGCGGATGATCAGGCTGATCTTGACCCCGGCCTGGCTGGCGCGGTACAGCGCCTGGATCACCTGCGGCTCCAGCAGCGCGTTCATCTTGGCGATGATCTGCGCCGGCTTGCCGGCCTGGGCGTGGTCGATCTCGCGGTCGATGGCGCTGATGATCATGTTGTGCAGTGTGAACGGCGACTGGTACAGGTGCTTCAGCTCGCCGGCGCGGCCGAGGCCGGTGATCTGCACGAACAGGTCGTTGACGTCGCTGACGATGTCCTCGTTGCAGGTCAGCAGGCCGAAGTCGGTATACAGCCGCGCGGTGCGCGGGTGGTAGTTGCCGGTGCCCAGATGCACGTAGCGCTTGAGCTGGCCTTCCTCGCGGCGTACCACCAGCAGCATCTTGGCGTGCACCTTGTAGCCGAACACGCCGTACACCACGTGCGCACCGGCGTCTTCCAGCCGCGATGCCCAGCTGATGTTGGCCTCTTCGTCGAAGCGTGCCATCAGCTCCACCACCACCGTCACCTGCTTGCCGGCGCGGGCGGCGGCGATCAGCGATTCCATCAGCACCGAGTCGGTACCGGTGCGGTACACCGTCATCTTGATCGCCACCACCTCCGGATCGGTGGCGGCGTTGACCAGCATGTCGATCACCGGCTGGAAGGACTGGAACGGGTGGTGCAGCAGGATGTCGTTCTTGCGGATGGCCTCGAACAGCGGCGTCTTCTTGGCCAGCGCCGGCGGCAGCGTGGCCTCGAACGGCGCGAATTTCAGGTCCGGGCGGTCGACCTTGTCCGGCACCTGCATCAGGCGCACCAGGTTGACCGGGCCGTCGACGCGGTAGATGTCCTGCTGCTGCAGGTTGAAGGTGTGCAGCAGGAATTCTTCCATGTGCGTCGGGCAGGTGTCGGCGATCTCCAGCCGCACCGCGTCGCCGTACTGGCGCTGGCGCAGTTCGCCCTGCAGCGCGGTGCGCAGGTTCTTGACGTCGTCGTCGTCGACGTTGAGGTCGCTGTCGCGGGTGACGCGGAACTGGTAGCAGCCCTTCACCGTCATGCCGGGGAACAGCTCCTGCACGTGCGAGTGCAGGATGGAGGACAGGAACACGAAGCTGTGCTGGTTGCCGCCGCACAGTTTGGCCGGCAGCTTGATCACGCGTGGCAGGATGCGCGGCGCCTGCACGATGGCGATGCCGGATTCGCGGCCGAAGGCGTCGGCACCTTCCAGCTCGATGATGAAGTTCAGGCTCTTGTTGAGCAATTTCGGGAACGGATGCGACGGATCCAGCCCGATCGGGGTCAGGATCGGCATCAGTTCGCGGAAGAAGTAGTCGCGGACCCAGGCTTTCTGCTCGCTGTCCCACTCGTTGCGGCGCATGAAGATGATGCCTTCGGTACGCAGCGCCGGGAAGATCTCTTCGCGCAGCAGGCGATACTGTTCGCGCACCAGCGCATGGGCGGCCTCCGACAGCCGGGTCAGCACTTCCGCCGGCTTGCTGCCGTCGGCGAGGATGCGATCCGGCGTCAGCTGCGCCGCTTCCTTCAGCCACGCCACCCGCACCTCGGCAAACTCGTCCATGTTGGACGACACGATGCAGAGGAATTTCAGGCGCTCCAGCAGTGGCAGGCGTTCCTCTTCGGCCTGCGCCATCACGCGGCGGTTGAATTCGATCAGAGCCAGTTCGCGGTTAAGCAGGTTTTCGTGTGTTGTCGGCATTTTATGCATTGGTACTAGTGCGGGAGGTAAAAAAAGCCCTCACGGGGAGGGCGCGGCCGGTGCTTATTGCTGCGGCGTGAAGCCGGCGACCTGATCGGCCCCCTGGCCGAAGAAGTAGGCTTCCAGCTGTGCGGCCAGGTACTGGCGGGCGCGGGCATCGGCCAGGCTGAGGCGGTTTTCGTTGATCAGCATGGTCTGGTAACGCAGCCAGCCCTGCCACGCCTCCTTGGAGACGTTTTCCTGAATGCGCTGACCCAGTGCGCCGGGCAGCGGCGGGAAGTCCATGCCTTCGGCTTCGCGACCGAGCTTAACGCAGTTGACCATTCGTGCCATGGTGAATTCCTTGAGAAGTGTCGAAACGATAGAGACTAATTGTGTCACAGAGATGACAGGTCACCAAACTTTGTGCCGCCGTCGCCGTTTACAAGGCTTTGATCAGCACTTTGGAGCGGCGGTTGTGGTTGTACAGCTCGCGGCGTGACTGCGGCAGCTGCTCGATGTTGGCCGCAACGAAGCCGCGCTCGGCAAACCAGTGCGCGGTCTGGGTGGTGAGGATGAACAGCGCCTTGTAGCCGTACAGCCGCGCGCGCTGCTCCACGTGCTGTACCAGCAGGTCGCCGAAGCCGCTGTTGCGGCGGTCGGCGCTGACCGCGAGGCAGGCCAGCTCGGCCATGCCGTCTTCCGGGAACGGCAGCATCGCGACGCAGGCGGCGATGCGGTCGTCGTGTTCCAGTACCGAGTAGTTGCGGATCTGCATTTCCAGGTGTTCGCGGCTGCGCTTGATCAGGATGCCCTGTTCCTGCAGCGGGCGGATCAGCGCCAGGATGTCGCCGACGTCCTCGATGCTGGCCTCGCGGATCTTGACCAGCGAATCGCGCGCGATCATGGTGCCGGTGCCGTAGTCGGTAAACAGCTCCACCAGCAGCGCGCCGTCGTCGTCGTGGCTGACCAGGTGCGAGCGCACCACGCCCTCGCGGGTGGCGCGGATGGCGTAGGGCAGGCTGAGGCGGCACTCCTCGCTGCTGATGCCGCGCTGGTAGATCGCCTCCGCCTGGTCGGCGGAGATGGCGTTGTGCAGCACGCCGTCGGCATCAACCAGGCCGTGGCCCTGCACCAGGAAGATCAGCTTCTCCGCCTTCAGCTCGATGGCGGTATGGCAGGCGACTTCTTCCATGGTCATGTTGAAGGCTTCGCCGGTCGGCGAGTAGCCGATCAGCGAGGTCAGCACCAGCTCGCCGCGGTTGAGGCGCTCGTTGATGGCCTCGGTGTCGATCTTGCGCACGCGGCCGCTGTACTGCATGTCGACGCCGTCGATCACGCCCAGCGGCTGCGCGGTGACGAAGTTGCCGCCGGCGACGCGCAGGTGGGCGCCGTGCATCGGCGAATTGGGCATCCCCATCGACAGGAAGGCTTCCAGATCATGGCGCAAGCCGCCGACCGCCGATTTCACCGCCTCCAGCGTCGGGCCGTCGGTCACGCGGCGGCCCTGGTGGAAGTGGCGCGCAATGCCGCGCAGGCGCAGTTGTTCGTCGATCTGCGGCCGCGCGCCGTGCACCAGCACGATGCGCACGCCGAGGCTGACCAGCAGGTTCAGGTCCTGCGCCAGACCGTACAGGTTGCCGCGCGCCAGGCTCTCGCCATTGACGGCGACGACGAAGGTTTTGCCACGAAAGGCGTTGATGTAAGGCGCCGCCTCGCGAAAGGCGAGCACAAAATCAGGGTGCAGCATGATGGGCCCCACAGGTAGACAGCCACAAAAACGCAAGATTAGCAGGAATGATGGCTTTATAGACAGTGCCGGCGCCGGCGGCACGGGCGCTGCCCGCAGCCGGGGCGCGCCCGCTGGCCAAGGTTGGCCGCAACGCTCGTCTGTCGCAGCAATGACAATGGCCGGGCACCTTGCGGCGACCCGGCCATGGCGGACCGTGGCAAACGCTCAGGACGGGGTCTTCTTGAGCATGATCTGCTGCACCTTGAGGATGTTCAGCGCCTGGTTCAGTTGCACGTCGTTGGCGGCATCGCCGTTGCCATTGCCGTTGCTGTCGCCGTTTTTCGGCTTGTCACCGTTGCCGGCCGGCTTGGCGGCCGGTTTGGCCACCGGCTTGGCGTTTTCCGACGGATCGTTCGGGTTCTGCAGATGGCGTTCCAGATCGGCTTCGCGCACGCGCAGCGAGGCCAGCGTCTCGTTGCCTTCCTCGACCACGATGTCCGGCACGATGCCCTTGGCCTGGATCGAGCGGCCGTTGGGGGTGAAGTAGCGCGCGGTGGTCATCTTGATGCCGCCGTTGTTGGCCAGCGGCAGTACCGACTGCACCGAGCCCTTGCCGAAGGTCTGGGTGCCGACGATCAGCGCCCGCTTGTGATCCTGCAGCGCGCCGGCGACGATCTCCGAGGCGGAGGCGGAGCCGGCGTTGACCAGCACCACCAGCGGCACGCTCTTGATCGCCGGCGGCACCTTGGTATAGTCGCTGGCACCCTTGCCGCGCTGGTAGTCGCGCGGGTTGGCGTACAGGCGCATCTTGGAGTCGCTGGCGCGGCCTTCGGTGTACACCACCAGCGCATCCTGCGGCAGGAAGGCGGCGGAGACGCCGACGGCACCGTGCAGCACGCCGCCCGGATCGTCACGCAGGTCCAGCACCATGCCCTTCAGCGGTGTCTTGTTGTCCTTGTACAGCTGGGTCAGTGCCTGCGCGAAGTTCTCGACGGTATGTTCCTGGAACTGGGCGACACGGACGTAGCCGAAGCCCGGTTCCAGCAGACGCGACTTCACGCTCTTGGTCTTGATCACCGCGCGGGTGAGGGTGAAGACCAGCGGCTTGGATTCGGTCTTGCGCGCGATGGTCAGCGTCACCTTGCTGCCCGGCGCGCCGCGCATCTTTTTCACCGCGTCATTGATCGACAGGCCGCGCACCGGGGTGTCGTCGATCTTGACGATCAGGTCGCCGCTCTTGATGCCGGCCTTCTGTGCCGGGGTGTCCTCGATCGGCGCCACCACCTTGACCAGACCGTCCTCGGTGCCGATCTCGATGCCGAGGCCGCCAAACTCGCCCTGGGTGCCTTCGCGGAATTCCTTGAACGCTTCTGGATCGTAGTAGTCGGAGTGCGGATCCAGGCCGGACAGCATGCCCTTGATCGCCTCGTTGATCAGCTTCTTGTCTTCGACCGGCTCGACATAGTCCTGCTTGATGCGGCCGAACACCTCGGCAAAGGTGCGCAGCTCGTTGAGCGGCAGGATGCCGTTATTCTTGTCGGCAAAAGCCTGGATGCTGATGGTGAGCGCACCGCCCACCAGGGCACCGGTGGTCAGCAAGGCAAGTTTGCGTAAGCGGGGAGAGCTCATGGTGTGTGTTCCGTTCGTACGGGCTATCGCGCCCAGGACTGTGGATTGATTGGCCGGCCCATATAGCGCAGCTCGAAGTAAAGCCCGGTTTCGCCGCTTTCCAGGCTGCCGCTGGCGCCGAGTACGTCGCCGCCGCGGACCGTGGCGCCGTTGCCGCGCACCATGGTGGCAAAGCCGGTATAGACCGTCATGTAGTTGCCGCCGTGATCAATGATCATCGCATTGCCGAAACCGCGCAACCAGTCGGCATAGACCACGGTGCCGTCGGCGACCACGCGGACCGGGCTGCCGGGGGCGACCTTGATGAACATGCCCTTCCAGCTGGCGCCCTCGCCGCGGCGCGCGCCGAAGCGACCGCCGATTTCGCCGGCCACCGGTAGTTTCAGCCGCCCTTGCAGGCTGCGGAAGGCATTGCCGGACAGGCTCGCATCGGCCACCTCATCCACCGTTTCGACCCTGGCCGGGGCTTTCGGTTCTGCCGGCAGCGGTTTGCCCTGTTTTTTCGCCTCGGCGACCTGCTGGCGGCGTTTCTCTGCGGCCAACCTGGTCGCCTGTTCACGGGCCTTTTTCGCCTGCGCGGCCTTGGCGGCGGCGGCGAGCTGGCGGCGGCGGATGTCGGCATTGATGCGGGCGATCAGCGCGCTCAGCTCGCGCTCGTCTTCCTTCAGCTGCTGCAGTTTCTGCTGCTGGTTGCGGATGGCGCTGTCCAGCTGGCTGACCTGCTGGCTGTGCTGGTTGCGTGCCTGCTGCAGCTGGCGTTTTTCCTGCACCTTGGCGCTGGACATTCGTCCCAGCCGCACCAGTTCGTCCTCGATGCGCTCGCTCATCGCCTGCAACTGCACTTCCTGGTCGCGCAACGTCTGGATCAGGCTTTGCTGTGCGCGGTGGATGTGGGTGTAGTAGGTGAGATCGCGCGCGCTCTGGTTCGGGTCCTGGGTGTTGAACATGATGGCCATCGCGTCCTGCTGGCCGCGCTTGTACTCCGCCGCCAGCAGGTGGCTGACACGCTGCCGCGTCTCGGCCACCTTGATGCGGATGGTCTGCAGCTCGGCCTGCAGGTTGTCCAGCTGGCTGCTGCTGGCGTCCTGCTTCTTCTCCAGCTCGTTCAGCACCTGATGCGTGGCCTGCAGCGCCTGCTCGGATTTGGCAATTTCGCCGGCGGTCTGCTGCCGCTCGGCTTCCTTGCGCGCGATGTCCTGCTGCAGGCTGCTGATTTCCTTGCGCACCGTGTTGAGGTCCTGCTGCGGCGCGGCCGCCGGTGGGGCGGCCTGCGCCACGCCGTACAGCGCGCCGAGCAGGCTGAGCGTCAGGCGTGCTTTCACTGGAGCTCAATCAGCGGGCGGCCGGTCATTTCGGCCGGTTGCGGCAGTCCCATCATCGCCAGCAGGGTCGGGGCGATGTCGCGCAGCGCGCCGCCATCCTGCAGCGTGGCGTTGCGGCCAACGTACAGCAGCGGCACCTTTTCCAGCGTGTGCTGGGTGTGCGCCTGCTGGTGGACTTCGTCGTTCATCTGCTCGCAGTTGCCGTGATCGGCGGTGATCAGCACTTCGCCGCCGATGGCCTGCATCGCGTCGACACAGCGCTTGACGCAGGCATCCAGCGTTTCCACCGCCTTGACCGCGGCTTCGAAAATACCGGTGTGGCCGACCATGTCGCAGTTGGCGTAGTTACAGATGATGGCGGCGTACTGGCGGCTGTTGATCGCTTCGACGATCTTGTCGGTCACTTCCGGCGCGCTCATTTCCGGCTGCAGATCGTAGGTGGCCACTTTCGGCGACGGCACCAGGATGCGGTCCTCGCCGGGGTAGACCTGCTCTTCGCCTCCGTTGAAGAAGTAGGTGACGTGCGGGTATTTCTCGGTTTCGGCGATGCGCAGCTGTTTCAGGCCGAGGCCGGACAGGTATTCGCCGAGGCCGTTGCGGATCTTCTGCGGCGCGTAGGCGACCGGGTGGCTGTAGGCCTCGCCGTAGGAGGTCAGGCTGGTGAACAGCGCCAGCTTCGGCTGGCGCGCGCTGAAGCCGTCAAAGGCCGGATCGGTCAGTGCGGTGGTCAGCTGGCGGGCGCGGTCGGCGCGGAAGTTCATGAACACCACCACGTCGCCGTCCTGCATCTTCAGCGCTTCGCCGATGATGGTGGCCTTGACGAATTCGTCGTTCTCGTCACGGGCGTAGGCGGCGGCCAGTGCGTCGTGGCTGCTGGCGGCGTGATATTCGGCTTCGCCTTCCACCAGTGCCTGGTACGGTGCCGCCATGCGCTCCCAGCGCTTGTCGCGGTCCATCGCCCAGTAGCGGCCGCAGACGGTGGCGACGCGCGCATTTGGGCAGCGCGCCAGCACCGCGTCGAGACGATTGAGGTAGGTCCCGGCGCTGCGCGGCGGCGTGTCGCGGCCGTCGAGGAAGGCGTGCAGGGCGATGCGGCCAACGCCGGCCGCCTGTGCGCCTTCGATCAGTGCGTGAATGTGGTTCTCATGGCTGTGCACGCCGCCATCGGACAGCAGGCCGATCAGGTGCAGGGTGCTGCCCTGTTGCTTGGCGGTCGCGATCGCCTGCGCCAACACCGGGTTGGCGGCCAGCGTGCCGGCCTCGACGTCGCAGTCGATGCGGCTGATGTCCTGTTGCACGATGCGGCCGGCGCCGATATTGAGGTGGCCGACTTCGGAGTTGCCGAACTGGCCGGCTGGCAGGCCGACATTGTGCTCGGAGGCGTCCAGCGTACTGTAGGGATAGCGCGCTTTCAGCGCGTCCCAGTTCGGGGTGTTTGCTGCCAGAATGGCATTATCGTCGCCTTCGAGGCGGTGACCGAAACCGTCAAGGATGAGTAGCAAAACCGGCGTAACAGTAGCCATGATGTCCAATTATCTGTGGTGAGAGCAGGAAAACCCGAGGCCGTGGCAGCAGGCGGCCACGGCGAGCAATCAAGATAGTAAAGCATCGGACGCTGGCTGTCAGTGCCTCAGCTTGTAGCCTGGCGACTACTGCGCGGCGGCTTGCGGCGGATGTACAGCGTCTTGTTGATACGCGCCACTTCGGCTCCTTCGGCGTCGTAGACGCTGACGTGCAGCGCCGGCAGATGCTTGTCGCCGCCGGCGGTGGCATCGCGAACACGCTGCAGCAGGTCGTCATCGATGCGGAAGCGGGCGCAGACCACGCCGCGGCCGGGCTTGAGGTAGTCGATGCTGCCGGCCTTGTCCCACACGATGTAGTCCTTGCCGAGGTTTTTCAGCAGCATCAGCATGTAGAACGGGTCGGTCATCGAATACAGGCTGCCGCCGAAGTGGACGCCGACATAGTTGCGGTTGGTCAGCCCCAGCCGCAGCTGGACGTCGACTTCCTTCCAGTCCGGGCTGATGCGGCGCACCTTGACTCCGGCGCCGAGAAAGGGCGGCCACAGATTGAAGACGAGCTTGGCGAGACGATGGTTCATGGTGAGGGTAAAACGATTGTTTTAATCAGGCTATCGTCGCGGCAACGGCCGCCGCCGTCAAGCCGTCGCCCACGAGCCCTGCCTGCATGTGCCCGCCACAGGACGCCCGGTCACGGCCGGGCGCCGCGGCAGCGAGTCCGCTTCAGAACGGCAGCTCGCTTTGCCGGCCCTGCTGCTGGCCGACCACGGCCGTGGTTTCGCCTTCCGCCAGCCGGATGTGCAGCAGCTCGCCGGCGCGCAGCTGCGCCGCGGAGCGCACCACCGTGCCATCCTGCTGCTGAACGATGGCGTAGCCGCGCTGCAGCACCGCCTCCGGATTGATGGCGGCCAGCGTCGCCTGATGCCGCGCCAGCACCAGTTGCCGCTGCTGCCAGTGCTGGTGTATCAGCTGTCGCAGCTGGTCGCCGCGCCGGGCCAGCACTTGCTGCCAGCGCGCGAGGTCAGGACGGATGCGCTGCAGCCGGTGCTGACACTGCTCCAGCCGTCGCTGCCGCGCTTGCAGCAGCTGGGCGCTGGCGCGTGCCAGGCGTTGTTGCTGCACCTGCAACAGCTGGCGCTGGCGCTGCAGGCGCTCGCCGGGGTGCTGCAGGCGGCGGCCGAGGAAATCCAGCTGTTGCGACTTGTCGGTCAGCAGCCGTCCCAGCGCCCGTTCCAGCCGGCGCTGCGCATAGTCGACGCCTTGCTGCAGCGCCTCGCGGCTGGGTGAGGCCAGCTCGGCGGCGGCGGTCGGGGTCGGCGCGCGGTGGTCGGCAACGAAATCGGCGATGGTGGTATCGGTTTCGTGGCCGACGCCGCTGATCACCGGTAGCGTGGAGCGGGCGATGGCGCGGGCGACCACTTCCTCGTTGAACGCCCACAGGTCCTCAATGCTGCCGCCGCCACGGCAGACGATCAGCAGCTCGACCTCCTGGCGCAGGTTGGCCGCATCGATGGCGGCGGCGATCTGCGCCGCAGCGCTGTCGCCCTGTACCGGCGTCGGGTACAGGATCAGCGGGATGCTGGGCATGCGCCGGCGCAGGGTGGTGACCACGTCGCGCAGCGCGGCGGCGGCCGGCGAGGTGACGATGCCGATGGCGGCGGGGTGGCCGGGTAGCGCTTTCTTGTGGCGATTGTCGAACAATCCTTCCACCGCCAGTTTTGCCTTCAGCTGTTCGAAGGCCTCGTACAGGCGGCCGAGACCGGCCGAACGCATCATGTCGACGTTGATCTGGTAGTCGCCGCGCGCCTCGTACAGCGACACCGTGCCGCGCAGTTCGACCTGCATGCCTTCCTGCAGCCGGAATCCCAGTCCGCTCAAACGGTTACGGAACATCACGCAGCGGATTTGCGCGCGCTCGTCCTTCAGCGAGAAGTAGGCGTGACCGGATGCGGCCAGGGTCAGATTGGAAATTTCGCCGGCAATCCACATCGGTGGCAGGCCGCTTTCAAGCAGATCCCGCGCCATGCGGTTGAGCGAGGTGACGCTAATGACGTCGTTTTGGTGTTGGCTGAAAAGCATGCTTGTCAAGTCATCCACAGGCAGGTTGGGGCAGCGGCTGGCGTCGATTGTTTATCTTAATACGCAGCCGGCACATAAATAGATAAACTAAAAATTGTTGTTAATCAGTGGTTTAGTGATTTTGTGGCAATAATGTTGCCGTAATGTCCGGCCAGTAACGGCAAGGCTTTGCCGTGCCGGCGGCGGGGTTGTCCACAAAGTTATGCACAGGCGCTGTGGGCGGGCGGGTAATTCCCTTGTAAATTCGCGACTTAGCGCTTTTGTTTAAAGCGCAACATCATGGCGCCGGCCAAGCGTGGCGGTTGCAGGCGGCAGCCTGAGCCGATAAAGTCTCGGCCTTGGATAACGCCTGAGGAATTGCCCGTGTGGTCAATCATTGAAGCGGCCGGCTGGCCGATCTGGACCATCATTCTCGCGTCGGTGGTGGCATCGACCATCGTACTGGAGCGTTTTTACAGTCTGCGCGCGGCGCTGATCATACCGCCAAACCTGCTGTCGCAGACGTTGCAAGAATATCGCCGTGCCGCGGTGAGCCAGAGCATGTTGACCGAACTGCGCGACCATTCGCCGCTGGGCCGGCTGTTCGCCGCCGGGCTGCGTCAGTTTGGCAGCAGCCGTGACGTGATGAAAGAGGCGATCGAGGACGAGGGCCGCGTGGTGGCGCATCTGCTGGAGCGCTACCTGACCATGCTGGGCACCATCGCCGCGATGGCGCCGCTGCTGGGCCTGCTCGGTACCGTGATCGGCATGATCGAGATCTTCGGCTCGCAGGCGCCGGGCGGCACCGACCCGCGCGCGCTGGCGCACGGCATTTCCGTGGCGCTGTACAACACCGCCTTCGGCCTGATCGTGGCCATCCCCAGCATGTTCTTCTATCGCCACTTCCGCGCCAAGATCGACGGCCTGCTGGTCGAGATGGAAGCGCAGGCGGTGCACCTGCTGGAAGCGGTGCACGGCGAGCGTCGCGGCGACTGAGGCGGACGATCATGAACTTTCGCCGCCACCGTCATCGCGAAGAGCCGGAAATCAACTTCATCCCGCTGATCGACTTGCTGCTGGTCATCCTCATCTTCCTGATGGTGACCACCACCTACGCCCGTTTTTCCGAACTCGAAGTCAATCTGCCGCAGGCCAGCGGACCGGCGGAGATGCAGAAGGATAGCCGCCTGCGCGTCGACATCAGCGCCAGCGGCAGTTACGCGGTCGATGGCGAGGCCGTGGCCGGCAGCGACGTGACGCAACTCGGCGAGCGCCTGAAGCACCAGGCCAGTGGCAAGTCCCCGGCACCGGTGGTGGTGATCAATGCCGACGCCAAGGCCAGCCACCAGGCAGTGGTGACGGTGATGGAGGCGGCCCGCCTCGCCGGGCTGCTGCAGCTGACCTTTGCCACCCAGCAGGGGGCGCCGTGACCCGGCTGGAGCGGCACTGGTATCAGCCGACCTGGTGGATGACAGCCCTTCTGGCCTTGCCGGAAGGGCTGTTTGCGCTGCTGGCGGCCTTGCGTCGCACGGCCTATCGGCTGGGCTGGTGTCGTACGAATCGCTTGCCGGTGCCGGTGGTGGTGATCGGCAACATCAATGTCGGCGGCGTCGGCAAGACGCCGCTGACGCTGGCGCTGCTGCAGGACTTTGCCCGCCTGGGCGTGCCGGTGGGGGTGATCAGCCGCGGCTACGGCGGCGCGCACCGGCAGCCGACGCTGGTGACGCCGCTCAGTAGCGCCGCCGAGGTCGGCGACGAGCCTTTGCTGCTGGCCGCCAGCGGTGCGCCGGTGGTGGTCGGGCGCGATCGCGTCGCTGCCGGCCGCCTGCTGCTGGCCTTGCATCCGCAGACCCGTTTCCTCCTCAGTGACGACGGGCTGCAGCACTACGCGCTGGCGCGCACGTTGGAGATCGTCGTGCTCGACGGCGCTCGCGGCGTCGGCAATGGTCACCTGTTGCCCGGCGGCCCGCTGCGCGAACCGGTGTCAAGGTTGGCCGCAGCCGATGCCTTGGTGATCAATGGCGAGTCGCACACCGGCCTGCGCCTGCCGGCTACGGTACCGCAGTTCCGGCAGCGGCTGCAGGCTGGCGCCTTTGTGCATGCCGCCGGCCAGCTGCCGCCGCGCACTGCCGCCGATTTTGCCGGCCTGCGCGTGGTGGCGGTGGCCGGTATTGGCCATCCGGAGCGCTTCTTCCGCACCCTGCGCGAGCTGGGCGTGGAACTGGCGGCCACGCACGCCTTTCCCGACCATCACCAGTTCGTCGCTGCCGATCTGCCACAGGATGCCGATGCGGTGATCGTCACCGCCAAGGATGCGGTTAAGTTGCAGTGCATCAATCATGCTAGACTATGGGTTCTGCCGGTTTCGGCCCGGCTGGAGCCGGACCTGTCCGCGTGGATTCTGTCCCAACTGGAACGAAAAAATGGACGCAAAATTTCTTGAAATCCTGGTTTGCCCGCTGTGCAAAGGCCCGCTGGTCTACAACAAGGGCGCGCAGGAACTGATCTGCAAGGGTGACCGCCTGGCCTACCCGATCCGTGACGGCATCCCGATGATGCTGGAAGGCGAAGCCCGCGAGCTGGCCGCCGAGGAAGAAGTGAAATGAACGGTTTCGTGGTGGTGATTCCGGCGCGACTGGCTTCCAGCCGCCTGCCGGAAAAACCGCTGGCGGACATCGGCGGCAAGCCGATGGTGGTCCGCGTCGCCGAGCGTGCCGCGCAGTCGGCCGCCAGCCGCGTGATCGTGGCCACCGACGATGTCCGCATCGAGGCGGTTTGCCGCCAGCACGGCGTCGAGGTGCTGCTGACGCGCGCTGATCACCCCAGCGGCACCGACCGTCTGGCCGAGGTCGCCGCGCTGCTGGCGCTGCCGGACGACGCGATCGTGGTCAATGTGCAGGGCGACGAGCCGCTGATCGACCCGGCACTGATCGACCGCCTCGCCGCGCTGATGGCGGCGCGGGCGGTACCGATGGCCACCGTGGCGCACGCCATCCATGACGCCGCCGAGATGTTCAATCCGAATGTGGTGAAAGTGGTGCTCGACCGCCACGGCAAGGCGCTGTACTTCAGCCGCGCACCGATTCCCTATGCCCGCGATGCCTTCGCCGCCGACAAGGCGCAGCTGCCGCCCGGCCTGCCGGTGTATCGCCACATCGGCATGTATGCCTACCGCGCCAGCCTGCTGCACACCTACGGCAGCCTGGCCCCTGCGCCGCTGGAGCAGTTCGAGGCGCTGGAGCAGCTGCGCATGCTGTGGCACGGTTACGACATCGTCGTGGAGTGCGTGGCCGAGGCGCCACCTGCCGGCGTCGACACGCCGGAGGATCTGGTCCGGGTGCGCGCCTACTTTGCGGCCAACCTTTCCGGATAACACAACGAAGTTAACGATGGGAGTTTAGAGAGATGAAATTGATTCTGTTGGGCGCTCCTGGCGCCGGTAAAGGTACCCAAGCCAACTACATCCGCGAGAAATTCGGCATTCCGCAAATCTCGACCGGCGACATGCTGCGCGCCGCGGTGAAGGCCGGTACCCCGCTGGGTGTGGAAGCGAAAAAGATCATGGACGCTGGTGGCCTGGTGCGCGACGACATCATCATCGGTCTGGTCAAGGAACGCATCACCGAGGCGGATTGCGCCAACGGTTTCCTGTTCGACGGTTTCCCGCGCACCATTCCGCAGGCGGAAGCGATGAAGGAAGCCGGTGTTGATATCGACTTCGTGGTCGAAATCGACGTGCCGGATGAAAACATCATCGACCGCATGTCCGGCCGCCGCGTGCACGTGGCTTCCGGCCGTACCTACCACGTCAAGTACAATCCGCCGAAGGTGGAAGGCGTGGACGACGAAACCGGCGAAGCGCTGGTGCAGCGTGACGACGACAAGGCGGAAACCGTGAAGAAGCGTCTCGACGTTTACCACGAGCAGACCGAAGTACTGGTCGGCTTCTACTCGCAGATGGCGGCCTCCGGCGATGCCAAGGCACCGCAGTACGTGAAGATCGACGGCACCCAGGCGGTGGAAACCGTGCGCGATAACGTGCTGGCGGCTCTGGGCGCCTGAGTCCGGTCGCCTCGCAGGCAAGCAAAAAGGCAGCTCAGGCTGCCTTTTTTGTCGCCTGCCGCGCGGCAGTTTACTGTTCCGGCAGCCTGATCGGGATGCGCTTGTCGCGCACCAGCCGGTCCAGCGCCTCGATCACCAGCGGATCGAACTGGGTGCCGCAGCGGCCGTTGATGTAGCTCATGGTGTCGCCCAGCGTCCACGGCTCCTTGTACGGCCGCTTGTGCAGCAGCGCGTCGAACACGTCGACGATGGCGACGATGCGCGCCGCCAGCGGGATGTCCTGCCCCGCCAGGCGCTGCGGGTAGCCGCTGCCGTCGAAGTATTCGTGATGGCCGCCGGCGATGTCGGCGCCCAGCGACAGGTAGCTGGTACCTTCCACCAGCTTGCTGGCCTTGCGCAGGATGTTGGCGCCGATGGCGGCGTGCTGCTCCATGATGACGCGCTCTTCCGGATCCAGCTTGCCGGGCTTGAACAGGATGTGGTCGGGGGTGCCGACCTTGCCGACATCGTGCAGGATGCTGGCCATGCCGATCATCTCCATGAACTGCGGCGTCAGCAGCTCCGGATAGGCGCCCATGCGCTGCAGCTCCCTGGCGATGGCATCGCTGAGCCGCTGCACGCGCAGCACGTGTTCGCCGGTGTCGCTGTCGCGGAATTCGGCGAGGTCGGCCAGCGCCACCACCGTGGCTTCCTGGGCGCTGACCAGCTGCGAGTACAGGTACAGGTTGTCGTAGGCGGAGGAAATGCGCTGGCAGAACACCTCCAGCAGGTTGCGCTCCACGTCTTCCAGCGGCCACGGCGGCTCGAAGTGGACCACGAATTCGCGGCCGTTCTGCGCGGTGATGTACAGCACGTCGTAGGGGTGACGGTAGATGGTGCGCTTCTCCGCCAGCGCGTCGTTGATCGCTTGCTGCAGTTGCGGAAAGGTGGCCAGCGGTGCGCCGCCGAGCAGCACCTCGAACTCGCCGGTGGCGGCGAGTACCTCCAGCTTCGGCCGCCCGGCGCTGGCGGGGGTGTTTTCCATGCACAGCACGCCGTCGGTGCCGACATCGAGAATGGCGCTGATCTGTTTCAGCACCCCGGAGGCGAATTCCTTCAGCGAGCGCAGCTGGTACAGGTCGCTGGCGCCTTCCAGGATCTTGCCCAGCCCCTGGCGGTTTTTCTCAATGGCGACCAGGTTTTCATAGGCGCGCAGCGAGGCGATGACCACGGTGAACAGCTTCTGCACCGTCAGCTCGGTCTTGGTCTTGTAGTCGTTGATGTCGTAATTGAGGATCACGTCCTGTTCCGGCGCCTGCCCCGGCTGGCCGGTGCGCAGCACGATGCGCGCCAGGGTGTTGCCCAGCTCCTCGCGGATGCGCCGTACCAGCTTGAGGCCGGCATTGTCGGTTTCCATCACCACGTCGAGCAGGATCAGCGCGACGTCGGGATGCTCGCGCACCAGCTCGAAGCCTTGCTGCGCGCTGTAGGCATTGAGCAGCGTCAGCGGCCGCTCCTTGTAGCGCAGGTCCTGGATCGCCAGCCGGGTGGCGGTGTGGACATCCTTTTCGTCGTCGACGATCAGCACTTTCCATGGTCGCAGTGCCGGATGGCTGTCCTGCAGGCTGCTGCTGTCGTCGATCAGCCAGTCATTGTTATTGTCGAGATTCATCACGTGCCGCCCCCTTCAGTTGGCCGTTTCCGGTGCCGTGCATGGCAGCACCAGAATAAAAGATGTGCCTTCCCCGACGGTGCTGTCAACCCGAATCGTGCCGCCCAGGCGTTTGAACACGATATTGAACACGATGTGCAGGCCCAGACCGCTGCCGCCATTGCCGCGGCGGGTGGTGAAGAACGGCTCGAAGATGCGTTTCAGGTTTTCCGGCGGAATGCCCTTGCCGTCGTCGGTCACCGACAGCCGGATTTTCTGCTCGGCCATCGCGTCGACGCGGATCTGGATGCTGCCCTCGGCACCGTCGTCGTAGCCGTGCAGCAGCGCATTCATCAGCAGGTTGGTCAGCACCTGCGACAAGGCGCCGGGGTAGCTGTCCATCTGCAGCTCCGGCGGGCAGTCGACATCGATCACCACCTTGCTGTGGCGCAGCTTGGGACGCAGGCTGGTGATGATTTCGCCGATGTAGTGCGCGATGTCGAACTGGCGGCGCGCCTCGCTGGTCTGGTCGACGGCGACCTGCTTGAAACTCTGGATCAGGTTGGCCGCACGCTCGGTATTGCTCAGGATCAGCGCCGTGGATTCGCGGGCGTCGTCGAGATAGCGTTCCAGCTCGCTTTTCCTGATCTGGCCGCTCTGGAACTGCTGCCCGACCTGGCCGGTGATCAGCGCCAGGTGCGAGGCGGCGGTGAGGGTGATGCCGACCGGGGTGTTGATCTCGTGCGCCACGCCGGCCACCAGGCTGCCCAGCGACGCCAGTTTTTCGGTTTCCACCAGCGTGTTCTGGGTGTCCAGCAGTTGCCGGTAGGCGACTTCGGCGCGTTCCTTTTCCGCAATGGCGGTCCGCTCCGCGTCACGGCGCAGGCCCAGCTCGCGGCTGATCTTGTGGATGATCAGGTTGACGCCGCCGACCAGCTCGGCGTATTCGCTGAAGCGGCTTTTCGGCAGCTGCAGGTCGGCCTCCGCTTCCAGCCGGGCGGCGCCGTACAGCGCCTGCTGCAGCTCGCGCAGCGGCGAGAACACGTAGCGTTTGAGACCGGCGATCAGGATGATGAACAGCAGCAGGTTGATCAGCAGCACCTGCACGATCTGGCGCGTCAGCTCGTGGGCAAGCCGGGTGGTGATCTTGTCGCGCGACAGATACACCGTGATCTGGCCGAGGTTGTTGCGCTGCTGGTAAAGGATGGGCAGCAGCAGGGTTTCGTCGTGCGGCGGCGGGGCCGCCCTGGCCAGCGAGGTGATGCGGCCGTCCGCGCTGCGCATGCGGCCGAAGAACAACCCGGCATCGCCTTCCACCATCAGGCCGACCACCGCCGCCGATTTCAGCTCCGCGTCCAGCGTCAGGCGGATGAACTGGTCGTCCAGCTGCCACACCCCATGCGGCAGCGACAGCGCCAGCCGCTCCTGCAGGCCCTGCTTCAGCAGCAGGTAGTCGCGTTCCTCGGCATCGCGGGCGGCTTCGTAGCTGAGAAAACCGGTCAGCCCCATCACGACGGACAGCACCGAAATGATCCAGATCGCCAGCCGGCTTTTTATGCTGCTCATGTCGTCACCCTGCACAGATAAGGCATTGGTCATGGTAACGCAGCCGCTGGCGCCAGGTGTGCCGGCGCAGCGGTTTTTTCAGCCGCCGGTGGCGGGGCGACGCGGCAACGGGATTTTTTGCAGGATCAGGCCGCCCAGGATCAGCGCCAGGCCGTTGAGGGTGGAGGACAGGATCTGCTCGCCGATCAGCAGGTAGATCAGCAGCAGCGACAGCAGCGGCGCGAGGAAAATCAGGTTGGCGATGCGCGCGGTGCTGCTGGTCAGTTTCATCGCCGCCAGCCACAGTACGAAGGTGAAGCCCATCTCCAGCGCGCCGACATAGGCGGCACCGGCGATGCCTTGCCATGCCACCGGGCCCAGCTCGCCGCGCCACAGGCACCACAGCCAGGCCAGCGGCAGAGCGAACAGGAAGTTCAGCGTCAGCCCCAGCACCGGCTCGCGCTGGTCGCGGGTATTGAACAGCCAGTAGCCGGCCCACAGCACGGTGGAGACCAGCGCATAGCCGACGCCGGCGAGATTGCTGAACTCCAGCGCCAAAGGTTGGCCGCGAGTGGCGATCACCAGTACGCCGGCATAGCAGACCAGCGCCGCCAGCGCGTCCTGCGGTCGCGGTTTCTGCTTCAGCACCGGGATGGCGAGCAGGGTCATGGTCAGCGCCCAGGTGTAGTTGATCGCCTGCGCTTCCTGTGCCGGCAGCAGGTGGTAGGCCTGGAACAGGATCAGGTAGTAGACGAAGGGATTGACCGCGCCCAGTAGCAGCGAGCGCCGCCAGTGCTGGCGCAGCGCCGGCAGCAGCTCGCCGAGGCGGCCCTGCCAGGCGAGGATGGACAGCAGCGACAGCAGCGAAAAGGCGCTGGCGTACAGCACCAGCTGCGCCGGGCTGAGGTGTTGCAGGCTGATCTTGAAGGCGGTGGCCACGGTGGACCAGGCGAGTACGGCACCGAGGCCGTAGAGGTAGGCTTTTTGTTGCGAGGTCAAAACGGGGGCTTTCTGTGGGGGTGGTCGTGGTCGCTGCTGGCGAGTTGCTGGTTGAGCAGCTGCTGCATCAGCGGCAGCGTGCTGCTGGCGCGCAGGCCGATCGGGCCGCCGGCGTCGGCCAGATAGCGGTCGCCGGCGCTGGCGTGCAGCCACACCGCGTTGCCGGCGGCGGTGGTTTCGTCCTGGCCCTGTGCCAGCAGCGCGGCGATGCTGCCGCTGAGGATGTCGCCCTGGCCGGCACTGGCCAGCGCGGCGTTGCCGGCCGCACACAGCCGGTAGTAGCCGTCGGGGCCGCAGAGCAGCGAACCGGCGCCCTTGAGCACGGCGATCACGCCAAGGTCGGCTGCAAGGCGACGTACCGCGGCGAGGCGATCCTGTTGCACGGCGGCGGTGCTGCAGCCGAGCAGGCGTGCCGCCTCGGCCGGATGCGGGGTGATCACCGCCGGGCGCGGGCGCTGTCGCAGCTGTTGCTGCAAGGCACTGTCGCCGGCCAGCAGGTTGAGCGCGTCGGCGTCGAGCAGCAGCGCACCGGGATGGGCCAGCACGCTGGCGAGGATGCGGTGCGCCTGCGGACTCTGGCCGAGGCCGGGGCCGATGGCGACCACCTCGTCGGCGGCCAGGCTGCTGGTGTTGCCCAGCGGCGCAATCATCAGCTCCGGCCACAGCGGATCCAGTGACAGCCGCGCATCGAGGCTGTGGATGCGCACCTTGCCGGCCCCCAGGGCCAGCGCGGCGCGGCCGGCGAGCAGCGCCGCGCCGCCCATGCCGGCGCAGCCGCCGATGATGCTGACGCTGCCGAAGCTGCCCTTGTTGCTGTTGTGACGGCGCCGCAGCGGCGCAAGGTTGGCCGCAAGCAGTTCGCCCTGTGGTGCCGGCACCAGCGCCGGCGGGCAGTCGAGGGTCAATAGCTCGACGCGGCCGCTGTAGTCGCGGCCGTCGGCGGTGAACAGCCCCGGCTTGTGGCACAGCAGTGCCAGGGTATGGTCGACGGGGAGGGCGGCACCTTGCACGCAGCCGCTCCAGGCATCGAGGCCGCTGGGCACGTCCAGCGCCACCCGCGGGCAGGGCAGGGCGTCCAGTGCGACGATGTGCGCCTGCCAGCCGGTATCCAGCGGCCGGTTCAGTCCGGCGCCGAACAGGCCGTCGATCAGCAGCTCGGCCGGGGGGAGTGCTGCCAGCGTGCCGTCGAGCCGGCCGCCGGCGGCGAGATACTGTCCTTGTGCCGCCTGCGCGGCGGCGGTGACTGGCGGCTGCGGCTGCCACACGCTGACTGTGTAATCAGCCAGCAGCAGTCGCGCCGCGATCAGCGCGTCGCCGCCATTGTTGCCGCTACCGGCGGCAAACAGCAGCCGTCGTGGCGGCGGGTAGTGCTGGCGCAGCCAGTGCGCGATGGCAGCTCCGGCACGGGCCATCAGGTCGAGTCCGGCTTGTGCCGCCTGCTGCTCCCACTGCCGCAGCGCGGCGGCGTCGATCAGCGCGCGTTCATTGATCAGCGCGCGTTCATTCGCCGGCATGGTGACTCTCTCCCCAGCGCGGCAGCAGCTGGTGCGGCACCGCCAGCTGGTCGAGGATGCGCGCCACCACGAAGTCGACCATGTCGTCGATGGTCTGCGGGTGGGTGTAGAAGCCGGGGGATGGCGGCAGGATGCAGACGCCGAGGCGGGCCAGCTTGAGCATGTTTTCGAGGTGGATCACCGACAGCGGTGCCTCGCGCGGTACCAGCACCAGCTTGCGCTGTTCCTTCAGCATCACGTCGGCGGCGCGTTCGATCAGGTTGTCGCTCATGCCGTGCGCCACCGCGGCCAGCGTGCCCATCGAGCACGGGCAGATCACCATCGCGTCGGCCGGGTTGGAGCCGGAGGCGGGCGGTGCAAACCAGGCCTCGCGCCCGAACACCGCCAGCTGGCCGTCGGCGGCCTGGTAGCGCTCTTGCAGCCACTGCTGGAAGCCTTCCGGCCGCGACGGCAGCGTCAGGTTCATTTCCTGTTTTGCCACCACCTGCGCCGCCTGCGAATACATCACCCACACCCGCTTGCCGGCGCGCAGCAGGCATTCGATCAGGCGCAGGCCGTAGGGCAGGCCGGAGGCGCCGGTGAGGGCGACGGTAACGGTGTCAATCTTTGTCATGCGCTTGTACCAGATGGCTTGCTATCAGACCGTTGGCGATGCCGCTGAGCAGGGCGGCCAGCGCCAGCGGCGGGAACAGTAGCAGTATATTGTCGTATGGAATCAGGAACAGCCTGACCAGCAGCAATTGTCCCAGCAGATGGGCTTGCGCCGCCAGCAGGCTGTGGCTGACCAGGCTGAAATGGCGGGCGGGCAGCGCCCGGCAGGCGCCCAGCAGCAGCAGGCTGGCCAGCGCGCCGCCGAGGCTGAGCCAGAAGCCGGGCGTGAACAGGCTGCCCAGCAGCAGGCCGGCACCGACGACACGCAGCAGCGTGACCCACACCGCGGCGCGCCAGCCCAGGGTGTGCAGCGCGAACAGGGTCATGATGTTGGCCAGCCCCGGCTTGACGCCGGGCAGTGGCGACGGGATGGCGGCATCGACCATGCCCAGCGCGATGGCCAGCGCGGCAAGACTGGCGATGCGGTGATCGTCGGCGCTGGCTTGCAGCGTGCGTTCAGTAGGCGAGCGAGTCATGGGCTTGGCGCGTGCCGGCCAGCTCGATGCTGACGCGGTTGGGCAGGCACACGGCGATGTCGCCGCTGTGGCGCAGCCAGCCCTGCTGCACGCAGTACTGGCGCGGGCTCGGGTCGCGGCGGATGCGGGCCTGGCCGTTGTGGATCTCGATTTCGGTCAGCCCCAGCGGGCCGCGGGCGACATGGCGCCGGTTCAGGCGCAGCGGCAGGCGGATGGTTTCGGTGCCGTTCTGGCGCACGATGACGCTGTCGGCCTCGCCGGCGCGGCGGCCGAGCTGCAGGAAGGCGGCCAGCAGCAGCGCGCACAGTGCCAGCAGCACCAGATAGTCCCCGGCCTTGAACATGGCCGGCTTATTTTTTGGCGGGCAGCTGGCGGTGGCGCAGCAGGACCTGTTCGCCGGCAAAGGCCTTGGCCAGCTGTTCGGCGAGGTAGACCGAGCGGTGCTGGCCGCCGGTGCAGCCGATGGCGACGGTGACGTAGCTGCGGTTGTCCTGGCGGAAGCGCGGCAGCCAGTTTTGCAGGAACTGGCGGATGTCGGCCAGCATCTGCGCCACGCTGGCTTCGCCTTCGAAGAAGCTGCAGATCGCCTCATCCTGGCCGGTCAGCGGCCGCAGCGCGACTTCGTAGTAGGGGTTGGGCAGGCAGCGCACGTCGAACACGAAGTCGGCGTCCAGCGGCAGGCCGTGCTTGAAGCCGAACGATTCGAACACCAGGGTCAGGCAGTCGGCGTCGGCGTCGACCAGTACCTTGACCCAGGCGCGCAACGCGTTGGCGGACAGGTGGCTGGTGTCGATGCGGTGGCCCAGCTCGTGGATGTGCTCCAGCATCTCGCGCTCTAGGCGGATGCACTCCTCCACCGTCAGGCCGTTGCCGGACAGCGGGTGGCGGCGCCGCGTTTCCGAGAAACGCTGGACCAGCACTTCGGTGGTGGCTTCCAGATAGATCAGGCGCACGTCGACCCGCATCGCTTTCAGGCTGGCCATCACCTCCGGCAATGCGGCCAACGTTGGCGCGGAACGGGTGTCGACGCTGATGGCGACATGCTGGTAACCCTGTTCGCTATACAGCGCCACCACATCGGTGAGCATGGTGGCCGGCAGGTTGTCGACGCAGTAGTAGCCGTTGTCTTCCAGGAGGCGCAGGGCGACGGACTTGCCGGAGCCGGACAGGCCGCTAATCAGAATCAGCTGCATGTTCCTGGTCCCGTAGCAGGTTGGTGTGGCGATCGATGAATTCGCGGGTGCTGTCGATGCCGCGCAGCTGCAGGATGTAGTTCCGCACCGCGGCCTCGACCAGTACCGCCAGGTTGCGGCCGGCGGCCACCGGCAGGATCACCTTGCGCACGGTGACGCCAAGGATGTCCTGCGTCTCGGACTGGATGTTGAGCCGGTCCAGCGTCTGCATCGCCTGATCGTTGGCCTTCATCAGGTGGATGATCAGCTTCAGCACCTTTTTCGGGCGCACCGCGGTTTCGCCGAAGATGGTGCGGATATTGAGGATGCCGAGGCCGCGCACTTCGAGGAAGTCGCGCAGCAGCGCCGGGCAGCGGCCTTCCAGCGTTTCCGGGCCGATGCGGTACAGCTCGACCGCGTCATCGGCAACCATGCCGTGGCCGCGCGAGATCAGTTCCAGCGCCAGCTCGCTCTTGCCCATCGCCGAATCGCCCATGATCAGCACGCCGATTTCCAGCACGTCGAGAAACACGCCGTGCATCACGGTGGAGACCGCCAGCGCGCGCGCCAGATAGATGCGCAGCACGTCCATCAGGTACGGGCTTTCCAGCGGCGTACTCATCAGCGGCACATTGTGGCTCTGGCAGTAGTCGCGCAGCAGGTTGGGCACCGGCTGCGCATTGGCGACGATCACCACCGCCATGGTGCGGTGGAACAGCTGGTCGAGGGCGGTCCGTGCCGCGGCCTGCTCCAGCTTGTTCAGGTACTCCACCTCTGCAAGGCCGAGGACCTGCACCCGGTTGGGGTGGATGAAGTTGAGGTGACCGACCAGTGCCTGGGTTGGCCGCTGTTCATCATTCGAAATCAGGTTGTCGGAGCCGGAACGGCCGGCGACCCAGCTCAGGTTGAGCTTGTGCTGATTGTCCTGGTACAGGCGGCGAACACTGATATTAGGCATGGTCTGGGGTGTCGGAAATCAGTTCAAACAGCTTCTGCGCATCGCAGGCGGGATCGTTCATCTGTTCGCGCAGCGCCTTGCTGGAGAAGCGCTGTGCCAGCTCGGACAATACCTGCAGGTGGATGTCGGTGGCCTGCTCCGGCACCAGCAGCACGAACAGCAGCGAGACCGGTTTGCCATCGGGGGCATCGAACGGAATCGGCGCCTTCAGGCGGATGAAGATGCCGGTGGCTTCCTTCAGGCTCTTGATGCGGCCATGCGGGATGGCGACGCCTTGTCCCAGGCCGGTGGAGCCAAGTTTTTCCCGGGCAAACAAGCTGTCGAAGACATCGCTGCGCGCGATGGCGTGACTGTTTTCGACCATCAGGCCGACTTGTTCGAAGAGTCGTTTTTTGCTGGAAACGTCCATGTCAGCAATGACGTTGTCCACGGAGAGTATTTTACTGATCAAGCCCATAATGCCATTTGCCCGAAAAAATCGAGGGCCATTCTACGCCGAGTCCACGGAATACCATAGTGGAAAGCGCAGGATGATCGTCAGGAGAAAAAGCGGTAGCCAAAAAAAGAACGGATAAGCAAGCAGTGCTTGCATTATCCGTTTTTGTTCGGCAAATCCTGATCAGAGCGACGCTTGCTCTTGCGGTACCGGTGCGCGATGCTCGACCTGTTTTTCCTTGAATTTCAGTACCTGACGATCCAGTTTGTCAGTCAGCAGGTCGATGGCCGCGTACATGTCCGCTTCGGTGGCTTCGGCATGGATATCCTTGCCTGCCAGGTGAACATTGACTTCGGCTTTCTGTACCAGTTTGTCGACAGACAGTGTCACGTTGACACCGATCACATTATCGACATGGCGGGTAATGCGTTCCAGTTTGCTTTCGATGTAGTCACGAAGCGCCGGGGTAACGTCGAGGTGGAGGCCGGTAATCTTGAGGTTCATACCCTAACTCCTTCTGTTGGTGCCATATCCGGACTGGGCATGGCGATCTTGTTATGAACAACCTAAAAAGTCTTGCGCTGGCTGACCGGCGGTATCTGCATGGCTTCACGATACTTGGCTACGGTACGTCTTGCAACCTGAATACCTTGAGCGATCAGCTTGTCGGCAATGGCGCTGTCAGACAGTGGTTTGTTGTGGTCTTCCGTATCGATGATCTGCCGGATCAGTGCCTTGATTGCGGTGGCGGAACATTCGCCACCACTGTCAGTATCGACCGAACTGCCAAAGAAATATTTGAGTTCGAACAAGCCACGGCTGCACAGCAGGTATTTCTGCGTGGTGACGCGGGAGATGGTTGACTCATGCAGCCCCAGTTCTTCCGCGATGTCTCGCAGGATGAGCGGGCGCATGGCCACTTCACCTTGTTCAAAGAACGCTTGCTGTCTGTCAACAATAGATTCTGCCACTTTCAGGATGGTGTCAAACCGTTGTTGAATGTTTTTTACCAGCCAGCGCGCCTCTTGCAGCTGGCCGCCTAGATTATGGCTGCTGCCCTTCTGTTGTAGCATGCCTGCATACATCTGGTTGACGCGCAGCTTGGGCAGCGTGCCCTGGTTGAGGCGCGCCACCCAGCGCTGCTGGCGTTTCACCACCAGGATGTCGGGGGCGACGTAGTGGGTCTCGCCCTGGTCGAAACCGCTGCTGGGGCGCGGCCGCAGGCTGGCGAGCAGGGCGTGGGCGGTTTTCAGTTGCTGTTCGTCGATGGCGAGCAGCTTCTTGAGCTTGGTGAAGTCGCGGTTGCCCAGGAGCGGCAGGTGCTGCTGCACCATGTCCAGCGCCAGCTGGCGTACCGCGGCCGGTGCCGCGTGCTGCTGCAGTTGCAGACTGAGGAATTCGGTGAGGTTGCGGCTGCCGATGCCGGTCGGCTCGAACTGGGTCAGCAGCTTGCGCAGGCATTCCAGCTCGTCGCCTTCCACTTCCAGCTCCAGCGGCAGCTCGGCGGCGATGTCGTCCAGCGAGGTCGGCAGATAGCCGTCGTCATCCAGCTCGTCGATCAGCAGCGACATCAGCGCCTTGTCGCGCTGGCTGAGCTGGGTTTCGCCCATCTGCGCGGTCAGGTGCTCGCGCAGGGACGGCCGGCACGGGGTGTTGAGAATGGGGTCGAACTCGTCGTCGTCATCGTTGCGGCTGCTGCCGCTCCCGCTGCTGCCCCAGTCGCCGAGCAGCTCGCCGTCGTCGCGGTTGCTTTCCGCTTCCGCTCGCTCCGGCTCGCTGCCGCTGTCCGCCGCCGGCGTGTCACCGCTGGGCGCCAGCACCGGCAACGGGCTGTCGGACTCGTCGGGGCTGTCGCTGCTGTCCGCACGTTCCAGCAGCGGGTTTTCCAGCAGGTAGCGCTCCAGCTCGGTACTGAGATCCAGCGTCGACATCTGCAGCAGCTTGATCGATTGCTGCAACTGGGGGGTGAGCGTGAGCTGCTGGCTGGTTTTGAGCTGGAGGGTCTGTTTCATGGCTTACAGGTGGAAGTGTTCGCCCAGGTACACCTGGCGTACCTGTTCGTTCAGCACCAGCGCTTCCGGCAGGCCGGAGGCGAGCACGCTGCCTTCGGAGATGATGTAGGCACGGTCACAGATGCGCAGCGTTTCGCGCACGTTGTGGTCGGTGATCAGCACGCCGATGCCGCGTTCCTTGAGGAAGGCGATGATCTTCTGGATGTCGATCACCGCGATCGGGTCGACGCCGGCAAACGGCTCGTCCAGCAGGATGAAACGCGGACGGGTGGCCAGCACGCGGGCGATTTCCACGCGGCGGCGCTCGCCACCGGACAGTGCCAGCGCGTTGCTGTCGCGCAGGTGGCTGATGTTGAGGTCGTCCAGCAGCAGGGTCAGCTCGTTTTCCAGCTCCTCGTCCTTCAGCCCGGCAATTTCCAGTACCGCGCGGATGTTCTCGTCTACCGTCATTTTGCGGAAGATCGACGCTTCCTGCGGCAGATAGCCGAGACCGAGCCGCGCGCGCTGGTGGATCGGCAGGTGGGTGATGGTCTGGCCGTCGAGGCGGATTTCACCGGCATCGGCGGCGATCAGGCCGACCACCATGTAGAAGCTGGTGGTCTTGCCGGCGCCGTTAGGGCCGAGCAGGCCGACCACCTCGCCACTGGCGATCTCCAGCGACACGTCGCGCACCACGGTACGCTTCTTGAAGGTCTTCTTCAGGTGCTGGATGGAAAGCTGGCTCGGGGTCATGGCGTGCCCTGTGCTTTGGGCTGCAGGATCACCGTCACGCGGCCGCTGTTGCCGCTGGCGGCGGTGCCGCCGCTGGCCTGATAGGTTTCGGTGGCGGTGTTGTAGACGATGACGGCGCCGCTGACCGAATCCTGGCCGCGCTTGACGCGGGCGTTGCCGGTCAGGGTGGCAAGGTTGGCCGCAGTGTTGTAGTTGACGTTGCTGGCGCTGCCTTCGACGTATTCATTGCTGCCGTCGACTTTCTGGCGGAAGGTGACTGGGCTGCCCTGCGCCTGCAGCTGCTGGTTGCCCTGCGCGTCGCGGGTCACGGTTACGCGCTGCGCTTTCAGGTTCAGCGTGCCCTGCACCACCACGACATTGCCCTCCCATACCGTCACGCCTTTTTTCTGGTCCAGCGAGCCGCGGTCGGCAGACAGTTCGATCGGTTTTTCGCTGTCAGCCTTTTCAGCCATGACAGGGGCGCTCAGCACGAGGGCGGTCAGCGCGATCAGCACACTATGGCGCATAGGTAATCCTTACGTTGGACAGCAGGTTCAGCTGGCCGCTGTCCTGCTGGTAAATGAAGCCGGTCGATTTCAGTTGCGAGGTGCCGTAGTCGGCCACCAGCGGCGCGCGGTTGCTGGCGCTGCGCGCCACGGTGTCGACATGCAGCACCGAGGTCTGGAGCAGGATGGCCGGGGCGTCGGCGGTGGCCTTGCGTTCCCAGCGCACATTATCACTGAAGTCCGCCGTTTTCTGCTGCTTGTGGTAGCGTCCGGCCGCGGCCGTCACCGTGTAGTCGGGGATGCCCTGCAGGAAGACTTCGATGCGCGGCTTGCTGAGATAGACATTCGGATTGCGCGGCAGTTGCCACATCTGGGCCGCCTGCAGGTATTGCTGCGGCCGGCCCTGGGCGTCGAAGCGCTTTGCCGTCAGCCGGTTGATGGTGTACTCCGGGCGGCTCAGGTCTATCTTGCCCGGCGCATCGCCGCGCTGCATGGTCAGCACGTTGAGCCAGAAGGCGAGCAGGGCCATGCCCAGCATCAGGCCCAGCGGAAACAGGCGGGCGGCGCGGTTCATGCCAGGTAGCCGGCCATCAGGCGGTCGTAGTTGCCCTGCGCCTGCAGGATCAGCTCGCACAGCTCGCGCACCGCGCCCTGGCCGCCGCTGCAACCGGTGACGAAGTGGGCGTGCTGGCGCACGAAGCTGGGTGCGTCCGGTACCGCCACCGCCAGGCCGACGCGGCTCATCACCGGCAGGTCGATGACGTCGTCGCCGATGTAGGCGCAGTCTTCGGCGGTGAGGCCGGTTTTGTGCAGCAGTTCGGCAAACGCGGTGCGCTTGTCGTGTACGCCGGCGTAGTAGTGGTCGATGCCGAGGCCGCGGGCGCGGTGGGCGACGCCGGGCGCGTCGCGGCCGGTGATGATCGCCAACTGCACGCCGGTGGACTGCAGCATGCGCAGGCCGTGGCCGTCCAGGGTGTTGAACGCTTTCAGCTCTTCGCCGCTGGCGGTGATGAAGATGCGGCCGTCGGTCAGCACGCCGTCCACATCCATGATCAGCAGTCGCGTGCGTTTGGCCAGTTCGGTAATGGTTTGCATGGTGTCTCTCAGACCACGCCTGCCTTGAGCAGGTCGTGCATGTTCAGGGCGCCCACCAGATTGCCGGCGCGGTCGGTGACCAGCAGGCCGTTGATCTTGTGGTGTTCCATTTCGTTGGCCGCTTCGGTGGCCAGACGGTGTGACTCGATGGTGCGCGGCTGGCGTGCCATCACGTCGTCGATGCGCAGGCCGGCCAGATCCAGGCTCTTGTCCAGCGTGCGGCGCAGGTCGCCGTCGGTGAAGATGCCGAGCAGCTGGCCGTCGGCGGCGCAGACCGCGGTCATGCCGAGGCCCTTGCGCGTCATCTCCAGCAGCGCGTCCTTCAGGCTGCTGCCGCTGTTGACCCGCGGCAGCGCCTCGCCGCCGTGCATCAGGTCGCTGATGTGGACCAGCAGCTTGCGGCCGAGGCTGCCGCCGGGATGCGACAGCGCGAAGTCTTCCGGCTTGAAGTCGCGTGCGTCGAGCAGCGCTACCGCCAGCGCGTCGCCCAGCGCCAGCGCCGCGGTGGTGCTGGCGGTCGGCGCCAGCCCCAGCGGGCAGGCTTCCTTCTCCACACCGGCGTCGAGGTGGATGCTGGCCTCGGTCGCCAGCGTCGATTGCGAGCGCCCGGTCAGTGCGATGATCGGCACGCCCTTGCGCTTCAGCGCCGGCAGCAGCGCCAGCAATTCGTCGCTCTCGCCGGAGTTGGACAGCGCCAGCAGGATGTCGCGTTCGGTCAGCATGCCGAGGTCGCCGTGGGCGGCTTCTGCCGGATGCATGAAAAACGCCGGCGTGCCGGTGCTGGCCAGCGTGGCTGCGATCTTGTTGCCGATGTGGCCGGACTTGCCCATGCCGCTGACCACCACCCGGCCTTCGCAGGCCAGGATCAGGGCGACCGCCGCGCTGAAGCTGTCGTCCAGTCGCGACGCCAGCCGGGTAATGGCGGCGGCCTCGATGGCGAGGACGTCGCGCGCCAGCGCGAGGCAGGATTGTTTTTGGTCATTTTTCATAATGCGCAATTATATCAGCTTATAATCGCCGGGCACTGCCTGGCAGGTGCAAGTTTTGCTTGAGCGCCATTCAATTCTCTTCTGGAGCCGTTTTTTCGATGCACTCCCTGTCTCCCATCGTGTTGGTATTGCTGGTCGCCGTGCTGGCGGTGACCGCGTGCCGCAGTCTGCGCGTACCACCCATGCTGGGTTACCTGGTGGTCGGTTTCATGGCCGGCCCCGGCGTGATGAGCCTGATCCCGCAGGGCGAGGAGACCGAATTCCTCGGCGAAATCGGCATCGTGTTCATGATGTTCTCCATCGGGCTGGAGTTCTCGCTGGCCAAGCTGAAGGCGATGCGGCAGCTGGTGTTCGGCATCGGCCTCGCGCAGGTGCTGCTGACCCTGTTCCTGATCGGCGCCATCGTGTGGTGGCTAACCGGCAGCCCGCTGGCCGGCTTTGCCGTCGGTGGTGCGCTGGCACTGTCGTCGACGGCCATCGTCAGCAAGCTGCTGTCGGAGCGGCTGGAAATGGCGCAGCCGCACGGCCAGCTGGCGATCGGCGTGCTGCTGTTCCAGGACCTGGCGGTGGTGCCGCTGCTGATCCTGCTGCCGGCGTTTGCGGCCAACTCTGACCGGCTGTGGATGGACCTCGGCCTCGCGCTGGTCAAGGTGGTGGTGATGAGCCTGCTGCTGGTGTTCGGCCAGCGCCTGATGCGGCCGTGGTTCCACCTGGTGGCACGGCAGCGCTCCGGCGAGCTGTTCACCATCAACGTGCTGCTGGTGACGCTGGGCATCGCCTTTCTCACCCAGCTGGCCGGCCTGTCGCTGGCGCTGGGCGCCTTCGTCGCCGGCATGCTGATCTCGGAAACGGAGTACCGCTTCCAGGTGGAGGAGGACATCAAGCCGTTCCGCGACATCCTGCTCGGTTTCTTCTTCGTCACCGTCGGCATGAAGCTGGACATCGGCGTGCTGCTCGACCGTGCCGGCGACATCGGCGTGATGCTGCTGCTGTTGCTGCCGGTGAAGCTGGCGGTGGTGTACCTGCTGGCGCGGCTGTTCGGCCATCGTGCCAGGGATAGCCTGAAAGGCGCGCTGGCGCTGGCGCAGGGCGGCGAATTCGGCTTCGTGCTGCTGGCGCTGTCCGGCAACCTGGGGCTGATCTCGTCGCCGGTGGAGCAGTCGGCGCTGGCGGCGATCGTGCTGTCGATGCTGGTGGCGCCGTTCCTGATCCAGCACGCCGAGCGCATCTGCAGCCGCCTGATCAAGCAGGACTGGGCGCTGCAGGCGGTGGACCTGCACCAGGTACTGGTGCAGAGCATGGCCAAGGACGAACACGTGATCATCTGCGGCTATGGCCGCAGCGGCCAGTCGCTGGCGCGCCTGCTGGAGGCGGAGGGCATTTCCTTTTTCGCGCTGGACATGGATCCGGAGCGGGTGCGTGAGGCGGGCGAGGCGGGGGACCCGGTGGTGTTCGGCGATGCCGCCAAGCGCGAGGTGCTGATGGCGGCCGGCGCGATGCGCGCCAAGACGGTGGTGATCACCTTTGCCGATACCCATGCCTCGGAGCGCATCATCCACATGGTGCACGACCTGCGCCGCGACCTGCCGGTGATCGTGCGTACCATCGACGACTCCGACATCACCCGCCTGCGCGAAGCCGGCGCCGACGAGGTGGTGGCCGAGGTGATGGAAGGCAGCCTGATGCTGGCCTCGCACGCGCTGATGGTGATGGGGGTGCCGATGAGCCGCGTGCTGCGCCGCATCCGCACCGTGCGCGAACAGCGCTACAGCCTGTTCACCGGCTTCTTCCGCGGCGCCAGCGACGAGCTGGACGGCATCGACGACAGCGATCAGCCGCGCCTGCTCAGCGTGCAGCTGGTGGCCGGTGCCCACGCCATCGGCATGCCGCTGGGCGGGGTGAAGCTGGACAGCCTCGGCGTCGGGGTGCGCGGCATCCGCCGTCGCAACGTCCGTCTCGCCCACGTGGCGGCGGATTCGGAATTGCAGGAAGGCGATGTGCTGGTGCTGCTCGGCCGGCCGGCGGCGCTGGCGCAGGCGGAGGCGCTGTTGCTGCAGGGCTAGTGGCGCAGACTGTTGCCGGAGATGGCGGCCAACCTTGGCTTCAGGGTTGGCCGCCATTTTTTTGGGTCCGCTGCGGTGTCGCAACGCCGGGTTTGACGGCGGGGGGCGGTGTGCATGGCGCGGGCGGGCGGTTGCTGAGCGTCGACAGCAGTTTCGTGCCCAGTGCTCACCCCGCGGTACCGCGGGGCCTGCAGCTGTCAGCATGCTGAGCCGGGCTGCCTCGTCTGCCTGCGGCACAAAGCATTGCGGCCAACCTTGATACCAAGGTTGGCCGCAATCAATGCTTCGTGCCCGGCTGCGTCTACGGTGCCGGCTTGACCGGCAGGATGCTGGTGATCTGCTTGCCCAGTTCCTGCTTCAGCACCTGCTGTTTCTCGCCCTCGGTTTTCTTGCCCTTGACCATGGCGTTGAAATCCAGCGAGTACACCGGCTGCTGCAGCGGGCCGGTTATCTTCAGCGGGATGCTGATGCCGCCCAGCCTGGCGAAGGCGCTGGGGTTGGCCTGCACGTCCAGGGTGTAGTCGATGATGCTCTGCGTCAGGTCGAACTTGCCGCTGCCGCGGACATTGACCAGCGACGACGCCAGCTTCATGTCCTGGTTGCGCGCCACGCCGTCCTGCAGCTCGAACTGTGCCGACAGCGCGGAGAAGGTGGTTTTCTGGTCCGGCGCGGTGCTGACCGGGCCGTTCCAGCGTTCGCTCTCGCCAGGCAGGTCGCGCAGCGCGGCGACGAGGTCGATACCGGTCAGCGCGCCGCGCTCCAGCCGCGCGGCGACCTTGCCGTTGAGGGTATTGCGCAGCGCCTGCAGCGACTGCCCCTTCGCCTCCAGCTGCACCCAGCCGTTGCCGCTGCCTTCGATGCGGCTGAAGGCGAACAGGTCCAGCATCAGCGGCCGGATCTGCATCCCGGTCAGCTCCTGCTGCAACGTCAGCCGCGGGATGCGCTCGCGGAACAGCGTGGCACGGCCGGTGAGGTGGCCTTCGTAGATGTCGGCGGTGAGGTTGTCCAGCTGCAGCTGCTGCGGGGTGCCGGTGACATCCGCGTTGATGCCGTTGACGCGGAAATTGCCGACCGCCAGCTCGCCGATGGCGAGCTTGCCCTGCACATTGATGAAGTCCATCCAGTCGAGGCGGAACGGCTTGTCGTTCTGGAACAGCGCCACCGCCTGCTCCGCCTTCTGTTCCGGCAGGTAGCGGTTGAGGTCGAGCTTGCCGATCGACAGCGTCGCCTCGTGGCGCGGCGCGACAAAGCCGTACTGGGTGATGGTGGAGGCGAGCTTGGCGCCGTCCAGCTCGCCGCTGACGCGCAGGTTGAGGCGGCTGTCGGCGAGGTCGCCTTCCAGCGCGCCCTGCAGCGTGGCGCGCAGTTGGCCGCGCGGCAGCTCCGGCGTTTTCAGGTGTGCCGACAGCGTCAGCGGGCTCATGCTGAGCAGGCTGAACTGCGCCAGCTTCAACGGCGCCTGCACCACCATGTTCAGCGAGTGCGGGCCGACGCTCCACGAGAAGTCGTTATTGCTGCTGGCGGCGAACAGGCCGTTCTGGTTGAGCTGCAGCTGTGCCAGCCGGCTGCTGAAACGGTACTGCGTGCGCTGGTAGCTGATGTTGCCGCTGAGGCTGGCCGCCGGCGTGCTCAGTTCGCTGAGGCTGGCGCTGACGGTGGGGATCAGGATCTCGCTGTGGCTGCTCGGCTTGGTGGTGTCGATGGCGACCTTCAGCGCTTCGCCCTGCGCCAGCAGCGTGGCCAGGTTCAGCTGCAGCTTGCCGCTGGCGTTGACGCGGATCTCGCCCAATTCTTCGCTGCTGCTGATGGCGGTGGCGCTGAATTGCGGAATGTCGATCTGGTCGTCGTTGCGGGTGAACGGCGCGGTCAGCGACAGGTTCACCAGCCGGCCGCCGCTTTGCAGGCGGCCGCCGAACGCCATCTGCGCATTGGCGCGCAGTTCGTCGGCCAGCAGGCTGGCGTCCTCCAGCTTCAGTAGCTGGCCGTTGACGCGGTCCTGGTATTCCAGGCGGGTGCCGTTGATGGCCAGCGAATCGAGGTTGAACATGAACTTGCTCGACGGGCGGCTGCGCAGCAGGTCGGCAAAGTTGAGGCTGCCGTCGGTCTGGCGCACCACGGTCAGCTGCGCGTCGTGCAGCGCGACATGGGTGATTTCCAGGCGGCCGAACAGCAGCGGCAGCCATGCCAGCCGTGCCTCGATCTGCGCGACGTGGGCAAACGGGGTCTTGCCGTCCTGTTCGCTGACGCGCACCTCGCTGATTTCCAGCCCCGGCGACGGCAACAGCATCGGCGAAATGGTGCCACCTATGCTCAGCGTGCGGCCACTGTCGGCCAGCGAACGCTCCAGGTTGCGGCGCGCGCTGTCGGCGTCAAAACGGGTAAAGAACAGCGTCAGGATGGCAACGAACAGGATGCCCAGTGTCAGCAGCGTATAGACGGAGATTTTGAGCCATAGCCGGCCGGAGTTCCAGTTCATAGGCGTGCGGTTCTGGGACGGTCAAAGGGGGAGGGCGGTCATGGAGCGGGTGAAGGGAATCGAACCCTCGTCGTAAGCTTGGGAAGCTTCTGCTCTACCATTGAGCTACACCCGCACAAGGCGAGCGCAGAGTATACGCATAGCGGGTGCGCCTTGCAACGCAGCCGTGGCCGCCAGCGGTTTCCCTGCGCCGGAAGACATGGTATTTTCGCCGATTGTATTCCGTATACAGGATCGCCCCTGCCGACATGGCCGCGGGCGGTCGTGGCTTTCTGACTAGGCCATGCGTTCTTTCCTGAGCGGGCGGCGGCGCGCAGTCAACCGGTACTGCGCCTGCCTGGCCCGCGACGGACAGCCTACCCGGCTGCAGTCATCCGCTTGCCGGCAGCAATCATGCCGGCTGGCGGCTGCAACGAGCGCCAGACGAGCCGCCCGGTTCACCGACCTGGCGGTTTCTTGCGCAGCCGGCTATCCGCCGGCGGTTTTCGTTCCGTTTTTGAAAAGAAGTGATGTATGGCTAGATCTCAATGGGGCTCGCGCCTCGGTTTCATCCTGGCAGCAACCGGCTCGGCCATCGGCCTGGGCGCAATCTGGAAATTCCCCTACGTGGCCGCCACCAATGGCGGCGGGGCGTTCCTGCTGATTTACTTCCTGATCTGTCTCAGTGTCGGCCTGGCGCTGATGCTGGGCGAAATGGCACTCGGCCGCGCCGCCGGCAACAGCGCGGTCGGCACCTTCCGCGATCTGCGCGGTGGTCGCTGGCCGCTGGTCGGCTTCGTCGGCGTGCTGGTGTGTTTCCTGGTTTACTCTTTCTATAGTGTGGTCGGCGGCTGGACCATCGCCTATATCGGCAAGTCGTTCGGCGGCGAGATCCTGACTTCCGACGCCAAGGTGCTGGGCGATATCTTCAACGGCTTCATCACCGATCCGGCGCTGCCGCTGCTGTATCACGGGCTGTTTGCCGGCCTGACGCTGGCGGTGGTGATCGGCGGCGTGCAGAAGGGCATCGAGAACCTGTCGAAATTCCTGATGCCGGCGCTGTTCGTGCTGATGCTGGTGTTGATCGCGCGCGCGCTGACCCTGCCCGGTGCGATGGAAGGCCTGCTGTATTTCCTGACCCCGGACTTCTCCAAGGTCAGCGGCAGCATGCTGGTCGATGCGATGGGACTGGCGTTTTTCTCGCTGTCGCTGGGCATGGGCATCATGATCACCTACGGCTCCTACGTCGATAAGGAGGCCAACCTGCTCAGCTCCTCGCTGTGGGTGATCGCGCTGACGGTGCTGACCTGCTTCCTTGCCGGACTGATGGTGCTGCCGGCGGTGTTCGCCTTCGGGTTCGATCCGTCGGCCGGCCCGGGGCTGACCTTCATCACCATGCCGGCGGTGTTCGCGCAGATGGTGGGCGGCCAGCTGTTTGCGGTGCTGTTCTTCTTCCTGCTGCTGGTGGCGGCGCTGACCTCGTCGGTGTCGTTGCTGGAGGTGGTGGTCAGCTTCGTGATCGACGAGTTCAAGGTTGGCCGCAAGGCGGCGGCGCTGGGCGTGTCGCTGCTGGTGTTCCTGCTGGGCATCCCGGCGTCGCTGTCGCTGGGCATCTGGAGCGAGTACACCGTGTTCGGCCTCGGCTTCTTCGACCTGCTCGACTTCCTCACCTCCAAGCTGCTGATGCCGGTGGGCGAGGTGCTGCTGGCGATCTTCGTCGGCTGGAAGGTGTGGCCGGTGATCGAGGCCGAGCTGTCCGCCGGCGCGCGGGTGCCGGCCTGGCTGCGGGCGATGCGCGGCTTCTGCCGCTACGTGGCGCCGGCGCTGATCGCCGGTATCCTGGTGCACAATCTGTAACCGTCACCTGCGGCGTGGCCTCCGGCACGGAGCCACGCCGTTTTTCCGTCTGCCCGCCACCGCGGGCGACGCCTATCATTTAGTCATTGTTGTCAGGAGTACCTGTGATGAAGCGACTGCTCATTCTCTATACCGGCGGCACCATCGGCATGGACCACACCCCCGAGGGGCTGGCGCCGGTGCCCGGCTTCCTGCCGCAACAGCTGGCGCGGCTGGCACGCGACGGGGTGAGCTGGGAGGTGCGCGAATACGCGCCGCTGCTGGATTCGTCGGCGATCACGCTGGCCGACTGGCAGCGGCTGGTGGCCGACATTGCGGCCAACCATGACGCCTTCGACGGCTTTGTGGTGATCCACGGTACCGACACCATGGCCTATACCGCCAGCGTGCTGGCGTTCTGCCTGCAGGGACTGGCCAAGCCGGTGGTGGTCACCGGCTCGCAGCTGCCGCTGGTGCACCCGCGCAGCGACGGCTGGGGCAACCTCGCCGACGCGATCGAGGCCGCCTGCCAGAGCGAGCTGCACGAGGTGGCGATCAGCTTCAACCGCCTGCTGCTGCGCGGCGTGCGCGCACGCAAGCTGGACGCCGCCAGCTTTGCCGGCTTCGACAGCCCCAATGCGCCGCCGCTGGCGCAGTTCGGCATCCAGCCGCAGTGGCACCGCGCCGGCTGGCGCCAGGCCAGCGGCCCGTTCCGGCCGCAGCTGCCGGCCAGCCCCGACATCCGCTGCGGCATGCTGCTGCCCGGCGCGATGGCAGCGGCGTTCGGCCGCTGGTTGGCGCAGGACACGCCGCAGGCGGCGATCCTGCTCAGCTACGGCAACGGCAACACCCCGGCCGACACCGAGTTGCTGGCCGGGGTACAGGCCGCCAGCGCCAGGGGCTGCGTGGTGCTGAACCTGACCCAGTGCGTGCGTGGCGCGGTGGCGGTCGGCGCCTACGCGGCCAGCCAGCCGCTGGCGCAGGCCGGTGCGGTGGCCGGTGGCGACATGACGCCGGAAGCGGCGCAGGCCAAGCTGCTGTGGCTGCTGTCGCAGCCGCTGAGCCCCGCAGAAGTCCGCGCGCGACTGGCGGAAGACTGCCGCGGCGAGCTGACGCCGGCTGCCTAAAAAACAGGCGCCGGCTTTTTCTGCCTGCCGGATCAATGGCTTGCGGTATTTGTCCACAGGCCGCCCACAGCGCTATGCAGTCCGGCCGTGGGTAAATCGTCGCCACTGCCTGTTTTTTGTGCAGCGCGCGGCTTGCCCTTTGCCATCAGTCAGTTAGCGCAGTTGTCCACAGCGCGTACACATGCCGCCCACACTGCTGTCCCCGCAGCGTGTGGGCGTTTTCCGTGCAGCCGGTGCACAGCGTATAATGGCGGCTTATGTTGCCGACTTATCCCGTGCCGTTACGGCTTGCCATTGTCGGGCCGGAGTCCTGCGGCAAGAGCACGCTGGCTGCCGAGCTGGGTGCCGCCTTGCAGGCGCAGGGCATCGCCGCCGCGTGGGTGCCGGAGTACGCGCGCGCGTATTACGCCGCGCGCGCCTACCACGTCAGCCCCGCCGACATCCTGGCGATTGCCCGTGGCCAGCTGGCGGCTGAAGCCGCCGCCGCGGCCAGTGGTGCCCGCGTGTTGCTGTGCGACACCACGGTGCTGACCTGCCGCATCTGGGCGCAGGTGGCGTTCGGCAAGGCCGAGCCGGCGCTGCTGGCGCTGGACCGGCCGCAGGACTACGCGCTGACGCTGCTGGCCTGTCCCGACATCCCGTGGCAGCCGGATCCGCTGCGCAGCCATCCGCAGCAGCGCGACTGGCTGTTCGGCCTGTATCAACAGGCGCTGGCCGACGCCGGCGTCACGCCGCTGCTGCTGGCCGGGACGCGGCAGGCAAGGTTGGCCGCAGCGTGGCGCGCGCTGCAGTCGTGGCTGCCGCAGCTGCCCAATTTTTGAACAGTCGCGACTTTTCCCTGTCTGATCAGTAGCTTGTGGCGCTTGTCCACAGCCACTCAACAGCCCTGTCCCGTCGTGGTGTGGAAAGTCTGGCGTCGCTGCCCAAAAAATGGGCAGCGTGAAAATGACTAATTTGATCAATGGCTTGTGCCGCTTATGCACAGGCCACTCACAAGGCTGTCAAAAGACAGTGTGCAGAACATGAACGAAATCTTTGAATTGCGCGGTGAATACATCGCGTTGTGTGATCTGCTCAAGACCACCGGCATCATGGAGACCGGCGGCATCGCCAAGCAGTTCATTGCCGAGGGCAATGTGCTGGTCGACGGCCAGGTCGAGCTGCGCAAGACCAACAAGATCCGCGCCGGGCAAGTGGTGTCCGGCGACGGCTTCGAGATCAAGGTGATTGCGGCGTGAGCGTGACGGACGACGTGTTCGACCCGATGCCGGAGGCACCGGAAGCACCGAGCGACGACATGTGCTGCGGCAGCGGCTGCGATCCCTGCGTGTGGGACACCTACAATGCGGCGGTGCAGCTTTACCGCCGCCAACTGGCGGACTGGCAGGCGCGCGAAGCGGCACGCCAGGCGGCCAAGCCCGGTAACTGACATGGCGAGCATCGACCTGCACTTTCATTCCACCGCCTCCGACGGCGGCCTGCCGCCGGCAGAGGTGATCCGGCGTGCCGCGGCGCGCGAGGCCCGCCTGCTGGCGCTGACCGACCACGACTGCACTGCCGGGCTGGCCGAGGCGCGCGCCACGGCGCTGGCCGCCGGTGTCGATTTCCTCGACGGCGTCGAGGTGTCGGTAACGTGGAACGCGCGCCACACCGTGCACATCCTCGGCCTCGGCATCGACCCGGACAACGCGGCGCTGTGCGCCGGGCTGCAGTCGATCCGCGACGGCCGCGTCGAGCGCGCGCGGCAGATGGGCGAATCGCTGGCCAAGATCGGCATTCCCGGCGTCTTCGACGGCGCGATGCGGCTGGCGGCCAATCCGGAGATGATCGGCCGCACCCACTTTGCCCGCTATCTGGTGCAAAGCGGCGAGGTGAAGGACGTCAAGAGCGTGTTCCGCAAATACCTGACCACCGGCAAGCCCGGCTACGTCGCGCACGAGTGGGCGACGCTGGAAGATGCGGTCGGCTGGATCCGCGGCGCCGGCGGCATGGCGGTGATCGCCCATCCCGGCCGCTACGACATGGGCCGCACCCTGATCGAGCGGCTGGTGACCGATTTCAAGGCCGCCGGCGGCGAGGCGCTGGAAGTGGTCAGCGGCAGCCACAGCCTGGACGACATGCTGCGCTTCGCGCTGGTGGCGCAGAAGCACGGCCTGTACGCCAGCGCCGGCAGCGATTTCCATGCCCCTGGCGAGGGCGGCCGCGATGTCGGCAGCACCACCGACCTGCCGCCGATCTGCCAGCCGATCTGGCAGGCGCTGGCGCCACGCATCCACCGCGCTGCGGCCAACGTTGAGGAGTAGCCGATGTCGCAATTTTTCATGATCCACCCGGAAACGCCGCAGGCGCGGCTGATCCGCGAGGCGGCCAAGATCATCCGCGAGGGCGGGGTGGTGGTGTATCCCACCGACTCCTGTTACGCGCTGGGCTGCCACCTCGGCGACAAGAAGGCGATGGAGCGGCTGCTGGCGATCCGCCAGCTCGACCTCAAGCACCACCTGACCCTGGTCTGCGCCGACCTGTCGGCACTGGCCAATTACGCGCGGGTGGACAATGCACAGTTCCGCCAGCTGAAGGCGGCGACGCCGGGCAGCTTCACCTTCATCCTGCAGGCCAGCCGCGAGGTGCCCAAGCGCACGCTGCACCCCAAGCGCGCCACCATCGGCCTGCGCGTGCCGGATCATCCGGTGACGCTGGCGCTGCTGGAGGAACTGGGCGAGCCTATCCTGTCCTGTACCCTGCTGTTGCCGGGTGACGCCGAGGCGCTGACCGATCCCTACGAAATCCGCGAACGGCTGGAACATCTGGTCGATCTGGTGATCGATGGAGGCTGGTGCGGCACCGAGCCAACCACCGTGATCGACATGACCGACGGCATCGAGCTGATCCGCCGCGGCAAGGGCGACCCGGCGCTGCTGGGCCTGTAACCCGACAAGGAAACCCTCTTGGAAGAACTGAACCTGATCCAGAAGATCGCCATCTACGCACTGCCGGTGCTGCTGGCGATCACCCTGCACGAAGCCGCCCACGCCTACGCCGCCAAGCGCTTTGGCGACGCCACCGCCTACATGATGGGGCGCATGACGCTCAACCCGCTGAAACACATCGACCCGGTCGGCACCGTGCTGCTGCCGCTGCTGTCGGTCGTGATCGGCGGTTTCCTGTTCGGCTGGGCCAAGCCGGTGCCGGTCAATTTCGGCGCGCTGCGCAATCCGCGTGTCGGCATGCGCTGGGTGGCCGCCGCCGGGCCTGCGGCCAACCTTGTGATGGCGATCCTGTGGGTGCTGCTGCTCAAGCTCGCCATCGTGATGGACAACGACTACAGCCGGCCGCTGGCGCTGATGAGCCAGGCCGGTATCGGCATCAACGTGGTGCTGATGGTGCTCAACCTGATGCCGATCCTGCCGCTGGACGGCGGCCGCATCGTGGAGAGCCTGCTGCCGCGCCCGCTGGCCTACAACTTCTCGCGGCTGGAGCCGTACGGCATGTGGATCCTGCTGGCGCTGGTGTTTACCGGCCTGCTGTCCCCGATCCTGCGTCCCTTTACCACCATGGTTTACGAGCTGCTCGGCTTTTTGCTCTGAGCCTTAACCTGTCACTCACGGAACCCGACACACCATGTTTGCCAACCGCATTCTTTCCGGCATGCGCCCGACGGGCAGCCTGCATCTGGGCCACTACCACGGCGTGATCAAGAACTGGGTCGAGCTGCAAACCCGCCACGACTGCTACTTCATGGTCGCCGACTGGCACGCGCTGACCACCAACTACGACGAAGTCGCCATCATCGAGAAGTCGATCTGGGAAATGGTGATCGACTGGCTGGCCTCCGGCGTCGATCCGGAACAGGCCACCATCTTCATCCAGTCCAAGGTGCCGCAGCACGCCGAGCTGCACCTGGCGCTGTCGATGGTGACGCCGCTGGGCTGGCTGGAGCGGGTACCGACCTACAAGGACCAGATGGACAAGCTGAACCACAAGGATCTGGCCACCTACGGCTTCCTCGGCTATCCGCTGCTGCAGGCCGCCGACATCCTGGTGTACAAGGCCGGGCTGGTGCCGGTCGGCGAAGACCAGGTGCCGCACATCGAGCTGACGCGCGAAGTGGCGCGCCGCTTCAACAACCTGTACGGCCGCGAGCCGAACTTCGAGGAACTGGCCCGCGCGGCGGTGAAGAAGATCGGCAAGGCGGGCAAGCAGTTCGAGCAGCTGCGTACCCGCTACCTGCAGGACGGCGACGGCGAGGCGCTGCTGGCCGCGCGCGAGCTGCTGGCCGCCAGCCAGAACCTCGGCAACAGCGACCGCGAGCGGCTGCAGGGCTATCTGGAAAACAAGGGCAAGATCATCCTGCCGGAGAGCGAGGCCCTGCTGACCGCGGCGTCGAAGATGCCGGGGCTGGACGGCAACAAGATGTCCAAGTCGTACAAGAACACCATCACCATGCGCGAGACGCCGGAAGAGGTCAGCAAGAAGATCCGCGCGATGCCGACCGACCCGGCCCGCGTGCGCCGCACCGACGCCGGCAACCCGGACAAGTGCCCGGTGTGGCAGCTGCACGAGGTGTACAGCAGCGACGACACCAAGCAGTGGGTGAAGGCCGGCTGTACCAGCGCCGGCATCGGCTGTCTGGACTGCAAGCAGCCGGTGATCGAGGCGGTGGTACGCGAGCAGCAGCCGATGTTCGAGCGCGCCGAGAAGTATCTGGCCAACCCGAACCTGGTCAAGGAGATCGTGTTCGAAGGCTGCCACAAGGCGGAACTGGTGGCGCGCGAGACGATGAAGGAAGTGCGCGAGGCGATGGGGCTGGGTTACTGACAGCCGTGCCGCCACCGTTGCGGCCAACCTTGCAAGGCAAAACCCCCGCCGGCGGCCGCTGGCGGGGGTTTTTGTCTGCGATGCGGCACAAGCTTGGCCGCCATGCCTTAGCCAAGTGGCCTCAGTCGTTGAGACCGAGGAAGCTGCGCAGGCGGGCTTCGATGATGCGCGGGTTCTCGCCGTTGGCGATGGCGATCAGCCCTTCCAGCGTCAGCTCCTTGAGGTTGACCTCGAGGCTGATCAGGTTTTTCAGCTTGTTGGCGATCGGCAGCAGGAATAGGTTGGCGATGCCGACGCCGTACACGGTGGCGACAAAAGCCACCGCGATGCCGCCGCCGAGCTTGGACGGGTCGGACAGGTTCTCCATCACGTGGATCAGGCCCAGCACCGCGCCGAGAATGCCCATCGTCGGCGCGTAGCCGCCGGCGGATTCCCAGATCTTGGCCGCCTGCTTGCGCGCGTGCTCGAAGATGCCGATCTCGGTTTCCAGCACGTCGCGGATGATCTGCGGCTCGGCGCCGTCGACCAGCATCTGCAGCCCCTTGCGTACGAACGGGTCCTTCTGGTTGTTGATATAGCCTTCCAGCGACAGCAGGCCGCCGCGCCGCGCCGCCTGGCTCCAGCTGACCAGGTCGCGGATCAGTTTTTCCTGGTCGTGCACCGGCGGGCGCAGCACCCAGCCGGCCATGCGCAGGCCGGTGAGGAACTGCTTCGGTGTCGACTGCAGCATCACCGCGCTGAAGGTGCCGCCGATGACGATCATGAAGGCGGTGACCTGGATCAGCGAGCCGATGTGGCCGCCTTCCAGTGCTTGTCCGGCCAGGATGGCGGTCAGGCCGCCGATGATGGCAATGAGGCTAATTTTATCCACAGGCTATGGTTTCCGTACGCGTGGCGGGTTCAGGTCCAGTCGCGCAGGCGCGTGCGCAGGCGGGCGATGGCCTGGCTGTGCAGCTGCGAGACGCGGGATTCGGAGACGCCCAGCACGGCGCCGATTTCTTTCAGGTTGAGGTCCTGCTCGTAGTACAGGCTCATCACCAGCTGGTCGCGCTCCGGCAGCAGCTTGATGGCGTCGATCAGCGCGCTGCGGAAGTGGTCTTCGGCGAGGTTGTCCAGCGGGGTGGCCGCGTCGCCGTCGACGATGTTGGCGATCTGGTTGCTGCCATTGCCTTCGTCATCGTGGAAGTCTTCGAAGTGCACCAGGGTCAGCCCCTTGCACTCCGCCAGCATCGCCTGGTAGTCGCTCAGCGGCAGCGACAGGCTGTCGGCGATCTCGCCTTCCGCCGGGCTGCGTCCCAGCTGCTGTTCCAGCTGGTGGATGGCGCTTTCGATCTGGCGCACATTGCGTCGCGCCTGGCGCGGCAGCCAGTCCTCGCGGCGCAGCTCGTCCAGCATCGCGCCACGGATGCGCTGGCTGGCGAAGGTTTCGAACAGCACGCCCTGCGCACTGTCGAACTGGCGCGCGGCCTCGATCAGGCCGATGGTGCCGACCTGGATCAGGTCGTTGATATCCACGCTGGCCGGCAGGCGCGCCATCATCATGCTGGCCAGCTTCTTGACCAGCGGCGCGTGCTGGTTGATGTCGATGGTTTCGCGCTGGCTGTGCTGCTGATAGGCCTGCCATTTGTTTGCTACTGCCATATTTAATGACCTGTCAAATCTGCAAGCGCTTTGCTTGTCATTAAAAGATGTTCGAGATAACTGCCGCGCGGGGTGTCGTCGTCGGGCGCGTGCCACTGCGGCAGCATCTGCGCCAGCTGCAGGTAGGCGTGCGCCGCCTCGCTGTCCGGAAACGCCTCCACCACCGGGCGCCGTAAAGTCTGACTCTTTCTGATGGTGTTGTCATCAGGGACGAAACCGACCCAGCGCAGGCCGACCGGCAGGTAGTCGCCGGCCACGCGCTGCAGGCGGCTGAAGATCGCCTGCGCCTCGTCAAAGTTGGCCGCACGGTTGACCAGCACGTTGAAGCGGCGGCGCGCGTAGTCCTGCGCCAGCCGTTTCAGCTGTGCGTAGCCGCCCATCAGGCTGTCGGAGGACGGGGTCAGCACCAGCACCAGGTTGTCGGCGATGCAGCAGGGGCCGGGATCTTCGCTCAGCGGCGGGGTATCCAGCAGCAGCAGCGCCGCGTCCTGTTCCACCGACGCGAACTCGTTGATCAGGCGGCGCCAGATGCGCGGCGACAGCCGCGTGCGCTCGTCGACGCTGGCGGCGAGGTTGACCAGGGTCAGGCCGTGGCGGTTGCTGACCATCAGCTCGTTGAGATCGCCGAGGCTGACCGCGACGCTGCCCAGCGTGCCGGCGGCCGGCAAGCCGAGGCGGCGTGCCAGTTGCTGGCCGTTGCGGTGCTCGATCAGCAGCGGGCGTTGCCGTTGCAGCGCCAGCGCCGCCGCCAGCTCGCCGGCAACGGTGCTCTGGCCGCAGTGGTCGGCGCCGAAAAAGGCGAAGGACGGCGGGTAGTCGTGCAGCGCCTGGCGGCGCAGGCCGGAAGCCTGATCCAGCACGCTCATGACAGCCAGCCGGACTGCGCGGCATTGAGCATCGCCATTTCATCGCTTTCCGGATTGAACGGCGAGGCCAGCTGCGCGGCGCGCAGCGCGCGGTCGATCAGCAGCTCGGCATGGGCGGCGTGGATGTCTTCCGGCACGCGCTGGCCGTTGGTGACGTAGAACAGGCGCAGGCGGTGGCGGATGACGACGTCGAGCCCCGGCCCCAGCATCAGCGCCTCGTCGATCTTGGACAGGATAGCGCCGGCGAGACCGTCGCCGCGGTAGTGGCGTACCACGTCTTCCAGCGTGTGGCCGTCGGCGTTGGCGGCCAGCAGCAGCAGGCGCTCCACCGGGCGGCCGGTCTGGTTGAACATGTCCAGCTGTGCCTGTACCCGCGCGTCGCGCTGGCCCATGCCGACGGTGTCGATCAGCACGATCTTGCGCTGCGCCAGATCAGCCAGCGTCAGCTGCAGGTCGCCTTCGTTCTGCACCGAGAACACCGGTACGCCAAGGATCTTGCCGTAGATGCGCAGCTGGTCCTGGGCGCCGATCCGGTAGGTGTCGGTGGTGATCAGCGCCACGTTCTGCGCGCCGTGGCGCATGGTGGCGCGGGCGGCCAGCTTGGCGACGGTGGTGGTCTTGCCGACGCCGGTGGGGCCGACCAGCGCATAGATGCCGCCGCGCTCGATCGGGTCGTGCTGCGGATCCATGCACTTCAGGTTGTGGATCAGCGCCGAGCGCGCCCACTTCTGCGCGACATCGCCTTCGTACTGCGGCGGCAGCTTCTGTGTCAGCTGGCGGATCAGCGTCGAGCTGAAGCCGGCGGTAAGCAGGTGGCGGAACAGCTCGGCACGGTTGGGCGTGCGCTGCTCCATGTCCGACCAGGCAAAACCGGCCAGCTGGCTTTGCAGCAGGCTGCGCAGCTGCTTGATCTCGTCGCCGATCTGTTTCAGTTCCTGCGCCATCTGCTCGCGCTCGGCATCGTTGCTGCTGGCAACGTTGGCCGCAGGCCGGGCCGGTGCCGCTTGCGGCTGTGGCGCCGCCTTCGGTGGCGGGCTGTTGCCCTGCACGTGGGCGAGGAACGGTTTCGGTTCGGTGCTGGCTTTCGCCTGCGGTGGTGGCGGCGGTGTCGGTACCGCCGGCGCTTCCAGCGGCTCCACCGGCATCGCGTAGGTGCGGGCGATGGCGCGGTTCATGCTGCCGCCAGTGGCGGCGGGCGCGGGCACCGGAGACGGTGTCGGCGCATTGCGCGGCGGGTGTTTCGGCTGCGACGGCGGTGTCAGAGTGGTGGCCAGCGCGGAAACATCGGCATCGGCGACGGCCATGATCTCTACGCCACCGCCCAGGGTAGGGCGGTTGGACAGGATCAGCGCATCGGCGCCCAGTTCTTCACGAACCTGGCGTAGCGCATCCCGTGTTGTTTTGCCGTAGAACTTTCTGACCACCATGATGCGTTAGCTTTTGCTCCCCCCGATCACCGCAATTATACGAATGGATTTGCTGTCCGGTATTTCATTATGCGAAATCACGCGTAACTGCGGCAGGGCGCGGCGCAGAAAGCGTGCCAGCAAAGGCCGTAATGCCGGTGGGGTCAATAATACGGGATTAAAGCCCTGGTTTTCGACTTGTTCCGATTGTTCCGCGGCATTGGCCAGCAGGTTTTCTGCCAGCCCCGGCTCCAGACCGCCGCCCTTGCTCTGTACCGCCTGCAGCAGGATGCCTTCCAGCTGCGGGTCCAAGGTCATCAGCGGCAGCTCCTGTTCGCCGGGGAACAGCTGCTGCACGATGGCGCGCGACAGCGCGGTACGCACCGCCGAGGTCAGCTCGTCGATGTCGGCGGTGACGCCGACGTGATCGGCCAGCGTCTCGATGATGGTACGGAAGTCGCGCAGGTGGATGCCGTCGGTCAAGAGCTGCTGCAGCACTTTCTGCAGGGTGCCGATCGGCACCACCTTCGGCACCAGGTCCTCGATCAGCTTCGGTGCTTCCTTGGCCTGATGGTCGATCAGCGCCTGCACTTCCTCGCGGCCAAGCAGTTCGGCGGCGTGGGTCTGCAGCAGGTTGGACAGGTGGGTGGCGACCACGGTGCTGGCGTCGACCACGGTATAGCCCAGCGTCTGCGCCTCGTCGCGTTTGCTGGCGTCGATCCAGATCGCCGGCAGGCCGAAGGCCGGATCGGTCGTCGGGGTGCCTTGCAGCTCGCCGCTGACCTGGCCGGGGTTGATGGCCATGAACTGGCCGACGAAGGCCTCGCCGCTGCCCACCTCCACGCCCTTGAGCAGGATGCGGTAGGCATTGGGGCGGATTTCCAGGTTGTCGCGGATGTGTACCGGCGGCACCAGGAAGCCGAGTTCCTGCGCCATTTTCTTGCGGATGCCGCGGATGCGGCGCAGCAGCTCGCCGTCCTGCTCGCGATCGACCAGTGGGATCAGGCGGTAGCCGACCTCCAGTCCGAGGGCATCGACCGGCTGCACGTCTTTCCAGCTGACTTCGGTCAGCGGCTGGTCCAGCACCGCCGGTGGCAGCACCTCGATTTCGGCCGGCTGCGTAGCGCGGCGCGCGGCGCTGATTTCCAGCCAGCGGGCACTGCCGGCGAGGATGGCGGCGATCATCAGGAAGGCGACGTGCGGCATGTTCGGGATCAGGCCCAGCATGCCGATCACCGCGGCGGTGAGGTACAGCACCGTCGGGTTGGCAAACATCTGCCCCAGCAGCTGTTCCGACAGGCCTTTTTCGGTACCGACGCGTGCCACCACCATGCCGGCGGCGGTGGAGATGATCAGCGCCGGGATCTGCGCCACCAGGCCATCGCCGATGGTGAGCAGGGTATAGGTTTCGGCGGCTTCGGCCACCGGCAGGTCGTGCTGCACGATGCCGATGATCAGGCCGCCGACGATGTTGATCACGATGATCATGATGCCGGCCACGGCATCGCCGCGCACGAACTTGGAGGCACCGTCCATCGAGCCGAAGAAGTTGGCCTCTTCGCCGATCTTGGCGCGGCGGGTGCGCGCCTCGTCCTCGCCGATCAGGCCGGCATTGAGGTCGGCATCGATCGCCATCTGCTTGCCGGGCATCGCGTCCAGCGCGAAGCGGGCCGAGACTTCGGCTATACGGCCGGCACCCTTGGTGATCACCACGAAGTTGATGATGGTCAGGATGATGAACACCACGATGCCGATGGTGACGTTGTCGCCAATCAGGAAGTGGGCAAAGGATTCGATCACCGCGCCGGCGGCGGCGGAGCCGTTATGGCCTTCCAGCAGGATCACCCGGCTGCTGGCCACGTTCAGCGACAGGCGCAGCAGGGTGGTGATCAGCAGTACCGAGGGAAAGGAGGAGAATTCCAGCGGTTCGCGCGTGTTGATACCCACCATCAGCACGATGATGGAGACGGCAATATTGAAGGTAAAGAAGATGTCCAGCAGCACCGGCGGCAGCGGCAACACCATCATGGCCAGAACCAGGATGATCAGGACCGGGCCTGCCAGGGTGTTCAGATCAATCTTTTTCAGGAAGTCCTGCAGTGTGTTCATGCCTCGTTGCGATGACGTGCTGCGTTAGGTTTTTGGCGGCGTATGTTGCTGGCGTTTGCTTTCGGGGTCAAGTTCGGCAGGGACGTCCAGCTGCTCGGGGAACACCGGGGCCAGACCGCCGCTTTGCTCGAAGTGCTTCAGCTAGTGAATATAGGCCAGCACCTGCGCGGCAGCGGTATACAGCTGCGACGGTATCTGCTCGCCCAGCTCGACGTTGAAGTACAGCGCGCGGGCAAAACTGGGCGCGCGCAGGATGGCGATGCGGTGTTCCTGTCCTGCGTTGATGATGCGCTCGGCCAGCTTCAGGCTGCCCTTGGCGATCAGCACCGGTGCGGCCATCTCTTCATCATACTTGAATGCAACGGCGTAGTGAGTCGGGTTGGTAACAATAACGTTGGCGTTGGGAATCTCCTGCATCATGCGTTTGCGTGCCGCCTCGCGCTGCAGCTGGCGGATGCGGCCCTTGACCTCGGGCGAGCCTTCCTGCTGCTTGTATTCCTGCTTCACTTCATCCTTGGTCATGCGCAGGTTCTTGTGGTACTGCCACAGCTGGAACGGCACATCCAGTACCACCAGCAGCAGCATGGCGCCGACCACCATCAGAAAGGTGTGCTCCATCAGTGCCACCAGCTTCAGCAGCGCGCCATCCAGCGGCATGCTGATCAGCCCCATCAGCTCGTCGCGCTCGTTCCAGATTGCCCAGGTGGCGACGCCGCCGATCAGTGCGCTTTTCAGTACCGCCTTCAGCCCTTCGGTGGCGGCATTGACCGAGAACAGCCGCTTGATGCCGCTGAGCGGGTTGAGCTTGCCGAAATTGGGCATGAAGCCCTTGCTGGTGAAGTTCCAGCCGCCGATCAGCAGCGGTGTTAGCGCCGCCACCAGCAACAGCCCGCCCAGCAGCGGCGCCATTTGCAGCAGGGTGTCCTGCACGCTCTGCCGTAGCCGCTCCATGATCACCAGCGGGTCGCGCAGGCTTTCCTGGTTGAAGGTAAACCAGGCGATCATGCTTTCCTTCATGGCGGCGAACAGCTGGCCGCCGGTGGCGATGAGCAGGGCCAGGCCTGCCATGGTGACGGCAAAGGTGTTCAGCTCGCGCGAGCGCGGGACGTTGCCGTCCTCGCGCGCCTGTTCGAGCTTCCGCGCCGAGGGTGACTCGGTGCGGTCTTCCTTGTCTGAGTCTTCAGCCATGGCGCGGTGATGTGACCCTGTGGATTAGTGATTCGATGCGCGATGGTAGCGCATTTGCCTGTGCTCTGCGCGCCGCGCGGCTGGTGTCGTCGCCTGCGGTTGATAGTAGAATTGGCGCATTCAATTCACAGGCGCTGTCATGAAACAGTATCTCGACCTGATGCAGCACGTGCTGACGCACGGCGTTGACAAGTCCGACCGCACCGGCACCGGCACCCGTTCGGTATTCGGCTACCAGATGCGCTTCGACCTCGCCGCAGGTTTTCCGCTGGTGACCACCAAGAAGTGTCACCTGCGTTCCATCATTCACGAACTGCTGTGGTTTCTGTCCGGCGACACCAATATCCGCTACCTGCAGGAAAACGGTGTCCGTATCTGGGACGAGTGGGCGGACGAGAACGGCGACCTCGGTCCGGTATACGGCTACCAGTGGCGCAGCTGGCCGGCGCCGGATGGTCGCCATATCGACCAGATCGCCAACCTGCTGGACATGATCCGGCGCAATCCCGATTCGCGTCGGCTGATGGTGTCGGCGTGGAACCCGGCGCTGGTGGACGAGATGGCACTGCCGCCGTGCCACAGCCTGTTCCAGTTCTATGTGGCCGACGGCAAGCTGTCGTGCCAGCTGTACCAGCGCTCGGCTGATATCTTCCTCGGCGTGCCGTTCAATATCGCCAGCTACGCGCTGCTGACCATGATGGTGGCGCAGGTGTGCGGCCTCAAGCCGGGCGACTTCGTGCACACGCTGGGCGATGCCCACCTGTACAGCAACCATCTGCAGCAGGCGCAACTGCAGCTGACGCGCGAGCCGCGACCGTTGCCGACGATGCGCATCAACCCGGATGTCAGCGACCTGTTTGCCTTCAAGTTCGGGGATTTCACGCTGGAGGGCTACGACCCGCATCCGCACATCAAGGCGGAGGTGGCGGTATGAGCGTGCGGCCAACCTTGACCCTGGTGGCGGCGATGGCGCGCGGCAACGTGATCGGCATCGCCAACACCCTGCCGTGGCATCTGCCGGAAGACCTGAAACACTTCAAGGCGGTGACGCTGGGCAAACCGGTGATCATGGGGCGCAAGACCTTCGATTCCATCGGTCGCGCCTTGCCCGGCCGGCTGAACATCGTGATTACCCGCCAGTCGGAGTGGCAGCACGAGGGCGTGACGGTGGCGCATTCGCTGGAGGAGGCTCTGGCGCTGGCGGCCAACGTTGACGAGGTGTGCGTGATCGGCGGCGCCGAGCTGTATCGCCAGGCGCTACCGCTGGCCGACCAGCTGCGGCTGACCCATATCGAGCTGGAGGTGGCCGGGGATGCCACTTTCCCGGCGTGGCGTGACGAGGAGTGGCAGGCCACGTCGCAGCCGGCGCAGACCGCGGCCAACGGGCTGGTGTACCGCTTTGTCGATTACCGGCGCCGTGCCTGACACGGCGTGAGCAAGCAAAAGGCGGCCGCGAGGCCGCCTTTTTCATGGCTGTCGCGGCTTAGCTGCCGTCGGCGCCGAGCGCCGTGGCCGAGGCTTGCGCCAGCTGGCTGTAGTCGTGGCCGAACTGCTGGATCATCTGGCGCAGCCTGGACTGGTCGCGGGCGATGATCGCCTGCAGCAGGCCGTCGAGGAAGTCGTGGGTCTGTTCGATGCGGCTCTTGCCGGCGCGCAGGATGGCAAACAGGCAACGCTGTGACAGCGGCAGCAGGTCGTGCAGCGTCTGCGCCAGGTAGCGGTTGCCGGCATGCTGGTACAGCGCACCGAGAAAGCTGACGCCGTGGCGGTAGAAGCCGTCAAGATCGTCGTTGCGGTTGCACTCGCCCAGCTCCGTCATCAGCTCGAAGAAGTCGGCGAGGTCGTCGTTCTGCCAGTTGTGCGCCAGATGCGATACCGCCTGTTCCAGCAGCACGAACCACAGCTCGAAGAAATCGCGCACGTCGCTTGCGGTCATGCTGGCGACGATGGCGCCGCGACGCGGATAGATGTCGACCAGGTGGCGGCGCTGCAGGATCAGCAAGGCCTCGCGCACCGAGCCGCGGCTGACGTTCAGTTCCGCGGCAATGCGCAGTTCCTGAATGCGTTCGCCGGGCAGCATGTTGCCGGTGATGATCTGGTTGCCGAGAAAGCGGGCAATCTGTTCGGTGAGGGAATCGTTGGCCTTGAAGCTCATTAAAGCTCCTGATGAATTCGACGGGGGCGTTGCGGCATGCATTGTAAACTTTATATTGTCCGGCAATCGGACGGTATCCGTATTCTAGCATCAAACCGGCGCCCCGGCGCGGCAGCGCCGCACGCGCCGCGTGTTGCAAAATCACCCGTTTTCGCCGCCGGCGCCCAAAAAGCACTTGCGTGAAAACGCACCTCACCTTACGATTCAAACGCTTGTTTAAATCAGGGCCGGGCGAGGATCATGAGGGGCTAACATCATAAGTGGCTCGCAAGGAAATGGTTGAGACAGCTGCTTCAAGAGCAATAACGTCGCTTGTTATTGCGTGTTCCATCGGGAACCTTGCAGGTACGACACGGGTGTTACCTCCCCACTAGGCTGGGGAGGTTTTTTTTTGCCTGCGTCAGCGTGGGCTCTTGTCGCGCGCGCGTTCGGCGGCAACCAGGTCGGACAGCAGAATATTCAGCGCGTCGGTCGACATGCGCAACTCCAGTAAGGACATGCCCAGCGAGCTGATCAGCAGCAGCAGGCTGGTGCCGAAGGTGATCTGTGCCGCCTGCGGCCAACCGGTGTAGATCTGGAACATGGCCACCACACACAGGAACAGGCTGCCCACGCCCATGCTCTGCATCCACTTGATCAGCGCGATGCGGCGGCGCAGATTGCCGATCTGCCGGACCAGCTTGTCGCTGGGGGTCTGTTGATAGTCGTCATACAGATTGCGGATGATGCTGGCCAAGGCCAGATAGCGGTTGGTGTAGGCGAGCAGCAACAGGGAAATGGCCGGAAACAACAGGGCCGGGGTGGTCAGGTTGAGCATGGCTAGTTTTCTTCGCTGATCAGCACGTCGATGCCGTTGGCGGTCAGGTTGTAGAGTTCGATCACGTCTTCGTTGCGCATGCGCACGCAGCCGCGCGAGGTCGGCGTGCCGAACGGCACGTGCTGGCCGGCGCCGTGGATGTAGATGGCTCGGTCATAGCTGTCGACCTCGCCGCCCTGGTTTTTGCCCGGCTCCAGGCCGCACAGCCACAGGATGCGGGTCAGGATCCAGTCCTTGTCCGGGTTTTCGGCGGCCAGTTGCGGCGTGTATTTCCACGGTGTCACCTTGCGCCGGTAGATGATGGTGTCGGCGGCGACATCATCGCCGATGCGTTCGCATACCCGGTGCCAGCCGCGCGGGGTCTGGTAGCTGTTGACGCGCTCGCCGACGCCGTTTCTGGCGGTGGACACGGTGTAGCGCTTCTGCGGCAGGCCGCGCTGGTCGTAAAGGGTGAGCGACTGTTCCGCGACGCTGACATGCAGCCACGGCTGGCCGGGATTGAGGCGGTTGGCATGGGCGGCCACCAGCGCTCCGTCCTGCTGCTGCAGGATGAAGTCTGCCGGGCTGGCGACGAGGCTGCCGCTGCAGCACAGCAGCAGTAGCAATAGCCGTTTCATCACGACTCCTTCCTGGCGGTGTGGCGGCGCTGGCGGAAAAAGCCGGCCAGCAGTCCGGCACAGCTTTCGGCGTCGATGCCGCCGTCGATGGCGGTCTGATGATTCAGTTTAGTCTCGGCAAACAGGTTCAGCACGCTGCCGGCGGCGCCGGTCTTGGCGTCATTGGCGCCGAACAGCACGTGGTCGATGCGCGCGTGCAGGATGGCGCCGCTGCACATCGGGCACGGCTCCAGCGTGACGTAGAGCTGGCAGCCGGCCAGCCGGTAGTTGCCAAGGTTGGCCGCAGCGTCGCGCAGCGCCAGCATCTCGGCGTGCGCCGACGGGTCGTGGCTGGCGCAGGGGCGGTTGTAGCCGCGGCCGATCACCTCGCCATTCCTGACCACCAGCGCGCCGACCGGCACCTCGCCTTCCGCTGCCGCCTGCTGTGCCAGCTCGCGCGCCAGCGCCATGAAACGCTGCCGCTCGGCCAGCGGTGGCAACGGTCGCTGCGGCGGCAACTGTGCCAGCGCCGTGCGCAGCCGCAGGCGGTCGTCGTCGTCCAGCTGCGACCAGTGCACGCCGCGGATTGCCGCTTCCAGCGCGTACAGCAGCTTCAGTGTCACGGTGTGGCCAGCGGCCTTGAGCAGGGCATAGGCGCGCGCGGCGCCGCATTGGGCCAGCGTCGGGCGGTCGCGGATGTCCAGCGCGTGCAGCCAGCGGATGGCGGCGGGGGGCAGTGGCGGGGAGAGCAGGGGTGCGGTCATGTTATCCAGACGGTTGCGGCCAACCTTAGAGCCTGTTCACGATCTGCTGCGGCTGATCTCAATGGGGCGATACGGCGTTGAAAACGGCTTCGGCATGCTTGTTTATATTTGGATAAACGCCGCTTCCTCAGCCGTTTTCGCCTTGTCTCGCTCTAGCTCGCTAGATCGTGAACACGCTCTTCGGATTGGCCGCAGGCCGTGGCTGCCTCAGGCGAGGCGGCGGGTGGCCATCAGGTAGTTGACGTCGGTGTCGTCATTGAGACTGTAGACGCGGGTCAGCGGGTTGTAGCCGATGCCGGCCAGCGTCTCCACGCCCAGCCCGGCGTTGCGCGCCATGCGCGACAGCTCGGACGGCTTGAGGAAGCGTGCGTACTCATGGGTGCCTTTCGGCAGCATGTTCAGCACGTACTCGGCGCCCAGCACCGCCAGCAGGTAGGACTTGGCATTGCGGTTGAGGGTGGAGAAGAACACCCAGCCGCCCGGCTTCACCAGCTGCGCGCAGGCGCGCACGATGCTTTGCGGGTCCGGCACGTGCTCCAGCATTTCCATGCAGGTCACCACGTCGAAGCTGGCCGGCGCCTCGGCGGCGAGGTCTTCCACCGCGACACAGCGGTAGCTGACGCTGACGCCGGACTCCAGGCTGTGCAGCTGCGCCACTTTCAGCGATTTCTTGGCGAGGTCGATGCCGGTGACGCTGGCCTCGTAGTGGGCCATGCTTTCCGACAGGATGCCGCCGCCGCAGCCGACATCCAGTACCGCCTTGCCGGCCAGTGCCGCGTGCTGGTCGATGAAGTCGAGGCGCAGCGGGTTGATTTCATGCAGCGGTTTGAACTCGCTGTCCATGTCCCACCACTTGTGGGCGATCTGGCTGAATTTGTCGAGTTCCTGTTCGTCAACGTTGCTCATGCTGGTTCCTTAATTTCCGAGAATGCGGACGCGCCAGCTGTCGGCGCGGGCTTTCAGTTCTGCTTCGTCCAGCGTGGTCAGCTTGCGCTCGCGCAGGACATTGCGACCATTGACCCACACATGGCTGACCTGTTCGCGGCCGGCGGCGTAGACGATGTGCGAGATCGGGTCGAAGTTGGGGCTGGTCTCGATCTGGGCCAGATCGACGGCGATCAGGTCGGCCTGCTTGCCGACGGCGATGCTGCCGACCTTGTGCTCGATGCCCAGTGCGCGGGCACCGTGCAGCGTCGCCATGCGGATGGCGGTGGCGGCCGGCACCGCGGTCGGGTCGAGGGTGCCGACCTTGGCCAGCAGCGCGCCCATGCGGGTCTCGGACAGCATGTCCAGCTTGTTGTTCGATGCCGCACCGTCGGTACCGATGCCGACGTTGACGCCGGCGGCCAGCAGTTTCTGCACCGGGGCGATGCCGGACGCCAGCTTCATGTTGGAGGTCGGGTTGTGCGCGATGGACACGCCGTGCTTGGCCACCAGCGCGATTTCGGCGTCGGTCAGGTGCACCATGTGGGCGGCAATCAGGCGCGGCGACAGCAGGCCGAGATTGGCCAGGCGTGCCAGCGGCCGTTGCTGGTGCTGTTCGACGCTGCCGTTGACCTCGTCCATGGTCTCGTGGATGTGGCAGTGGATCAGCATGTCCTGCTGCTCGGCCAGCGTCACCACCTTGCGGAAGGTGTCGTCGGCCACGGTGTACGGCGCGTGCGGAGCCAGGGTGAAGGTCACCAGCTCCTCGCCGAGGAACTGGCTGCGCTCGGCCATCGCCTTGCTGATGTAGTCGTCGGCGTTCTGGCCGTAGACGGTAGGGAACTCCAGGATCGAGCAGCCGACAAAGGTGCGCATGCCGGCGGCCATCGCGGCGCGCGCCATCGCGGCATGGAAGAAGTACATGTCGTTGATGGTGGTGGTGCCGCTGCGGAACATCTCGCCCATCGCCAGCAGCGCACCGTCGAACACGAAGGCGTCGCTGACGTGCTTGCCCTCTGCCGGCCAGATGTGGTTCTGCAGCCAGTCCATCAGCGCCTTGTCGTCGGCCATGCCGCGCAACAGGGTCATCGCCGAATGGCCGTGCAGGTTGACGAGGCCCGGCATCAGCACGTGGTTGTCGAGGTTCAGGTGTTCGTTGGCGCTGACGCCGGCGACTTCGGCCGGCGACAGAATGGCAACAATGCGGCCATCGCTGATCGCCAGCGAGTGGTTGTCAAGAATGACACCATCTTGTTCTACTGTAATAATCCAGCGTGCGGTGATGAGTTGGTCGTAATGACGATGCGACATTGGTGTGTGACCCTGTAAATAATTGCCGGCGATTGTAGGCAGCGCCGTGCGCTTTCGACAACCCGCCTGCGGCTGCCGGCGCGCGCGATTAAAGCATAATTGTAAGGCAAAGCGGCAGCAGGCTCGTGCTGCGCTGCGCGATGGCAAACATTTGCAGTCGCTTTGCCGCTGAGACACAATGATCCGGTACGACGATTGTAGCGCAGGCGCATAAGCGGATTCACGTTGCAGTCGTCACTGCAGGCCTGCAAGCGCCCCACCCGTGGCGAGCGGCAAATGAACTGGCTTGGTAACAGTCAGGCTTTTCTTAAAAATAAAATAATGTGGCAGCCCTGCGGCAACCCGATATATGACAAGACAAGCAGAAACGTTTGATTACTCCCAGCCTGGCGGCAGATTGTCGCTGCGCCAGGCATTCCTGATTGCCGTTGTGCTCGGCCTGCTATTCCCCGCCCTGTTGATCAGCTTCCTCAGTTTCAACCTGCAGCGCGACAAGATGGAGACGCAACTGGCCGTCGACCAGAACCGGCTGCTGGAAATCGTGGCGCTGGGGATGCAGGAGCCGCTGTGGAACCTCAGCCGCCAGGCCGGTGCACCGCTGGTATCGTCGGTGATGGACGACGAGCGCATCATTTCGGTCCGCGTTTCCGACACCCAGTCCAATACCATCTTCCTGTCCGCGCTGCGCAGCGAACGCCGTATCGGTGGCGTGGCCTTCGTGCAGAAACCGGTGGTCTATCGCGGCGAGGAAATCGGCCAGGTCAACATCGAGTTCGACACCGAGCATCTGGGCATTGCCCAGAAAAACCAGCTGAAAGACCTGCTGCTGATCGTGGCGGCGCAGCTGCTGCTGTCCATCGTGCTGATCATGAGCATTCTCAACTCGCGCTTCCTGAAGCCGATCCGCCAGCTGTCAGAGCAGGCCACGCAGTTGGCCGCACTGAAGCTCGACCAGCCGTTCCAGTGGGGACGCCAGGACGAGATCGGCACCGTCGGCAAGCATCTGGAATGGATGCGCGCCGAATTGAAGCGGCTGATCGACGAGCTGAAGGCCAAGACGCTGGCGCTGGAGGCGGACATCGAACGCCGCCGCGAAGTGGAAGACGCGCTGCGCCGCTCCGAAAACAAGTACCGCGAGCTGTTCTGGTCCAATCTGGACGGCATCGTGATCAGCTCGCTGGAAGGGCAGGTGATCGACGCCAACCCCGCCTTCCTCAGCCTGATCGGCTACAGCCTCGACCAGCTCAAGCTGCAGAACTTCTGGAAGGTGGTCTCCGACAACAGCGAGGCGGTGGAGCGCTACAACCTCGACAACAAGGTGATGCGCTTCGGTTTCTGCGACGAGTTCGAGGTCGAGTACATCAACCGCCTCGGTAGCGCCATCCCGGTCAGCGTCAAGACGGTGGCGATGCGCGATGCCGACGGCCGCATCACCGCGGTGTGGCGCATGGTGCGCGACATCTCCGAGCGCCGTGCCGCGGAAGAGCGCATGCAGCTGGCGGCTAAGGTGTTCGAGAACACCGCCGAAGGCATCATGATCACCGATGCGCAGGTCTGCATCCGCAGCGTCAACCGCGCCTTTACCGAGATTACCGGCTTCGGCCAGGATGAAGTGCTGGGCCAGCGGCCAACGGTGCTCAGCTCCGGTCGCCACAACAAGGAGTTCTACGACAGCCTGTGGTCGGTGCTCAACGAGCAGGGGCAGTGGCAGGGCGAAGTGTGGAACCGCCGCAAGAATGGCGAGGTATACCCGGAGTGGCTGGCGATCAATGCGGTGAAGAGTCTGGCCGGCGAAGTGACGCACTACGTGGCGATCTTCAGCGACCAGTCGGAGCGCAAGGCCGCCGACGAGCGCATCCAGTTCCTGGCTCACTTCGACGTGCTCACCGGCCTGCCCAACCGCGGCCACCTGCAGGATCGCGCGCTGCTGGCGATCCAGAACGCCTCCCACGACAACGGCAAGCTTGGCGTGCTGCTGCTCGATCTCGACCGCTTCAAGACCATCAACGAATCGCTGGGCCACGCCGCCGGCGATATCCTGCTGAAGATCGCCTCCGAGCGCATCCGCCGTGTGCTGGGCGCCGGCGAAGTGGTGGCGCGGCAGGGTGGTGACGAGTTCCTGGTGCTGCTGCCGCTGATCAACGATGCTGCCGATGCGGTGCATGTGGCGGAAAGCATCCTCGCCGAGTTCGCCGCGCCGATCGACGTCTACAGCCACTCGCTGGCGATCACCGCCAGTATCGGTATCAGCCTGTTCCCGGACGATGGCCGCGATTTCGACACCCTGGTGCGCAATGCCGATGCGGCGATGTATCACGCCAAGTCCAGCGGTCGCAACAACTACAAGTTCTACACCGCCGATCTCAATGCCCGTGCACGCGAGATCCTGGCCATCGAAAGCCAGCTGCGCCACGCCGTCGACCGTCACGAGTTCGTGCTGCACTACCAACCGCAGGTGGAGATGAGCAGCGGCAACATCATCGGCGCCGAGGCGCTGATCCGCTGGAACCACCCGACGCTGGGGCTATTGGGGCCGCTGCACTTCATCGATGTCGCCGAGGAACGCGGCTATATCGTGCAGATCGGCAACTGGGTGATCCGCGAAGCCTGCCGTCAGATCGCGGAATGGCACGGCAAGGGGCTGCCGCTGATGACGGTGGGGGTCAACCTGTCGGCGCTGCAGTTCCGCCACCAGGATCTGGTCGGCTTGCTGCAGGATGCGCTGGCCGAGTACCAGTTGCCGGGCAGCTGCCTCGATGTGGAAGTGACCGAGAGCGTGATCATGGACGATCTGGAATCGACGGTGCAGACCATCCGCGCCATCCAGGCGATGGGCATCCGCATGTCGATCGACGACTTCGGCACCGGCTATTCCAGTCTGGCCTACCTCAAGCGCTTCAAGGCCGACAAGCTGAAGATCGACCGCTCCTTCGTGCGCGACATTCCGGGCGACCAGGACGATACCGCGATTACCCGCGCCATCATCAACATGTCGAAAAACCTCAACATGCAGGTGGTGGCGGAAGGGGTGGAGACGGTGGAGCAGTGGCAGTTCCTGGCACAGGAAGGCTGCCACCAGGTGCAGGGCTACCTGCTGTCCAAGCCGGTGTCGGCGGAGGCGGTGGAGCCGCTGCTGCGGCAGAAGTGCCTGCTGCCGCGACTGGAGTAAGCGGTCGCGCCTTGCCCCGGCTTTGCCGCCACGCCACGAGTCTGCCTCGTGGCGTTTTTGTTGTCGTCGCATGTTGCAGCGCAGCTTGCTGATGACGGATGGCGGGTGTAGCCTGTTGTCTGTCGTGCATGGGCACGACCTGTTGCCAAGCCCTGGAGAAACTGCCCGATGAAGCGCAACGCTTGCTCGTTCCGGGCTGCCGCCATGTCCGGCTGCCTGACGGAACACTGGTACACCCTCGACATCGTTCTTGCCTACGACTTCCCGCGCGCCTGATGCCTGCCGCAGCCATCCGGCTGCCCCTGCTTTTCCTTTCCTACAATTGAATTGACGCTTGTGGCCCTCGCTGCCACGCCGCCTGCCTGCGCGCGATCCCGCTCCGGCAGCATGCCGGCGTGCGCCTGAAGCTTGGCCGCAAGGCAAGGAGCATCATCATGGCACGACGCATTCCCGAACCATTCCGCATCAAGATGGTAGAGCCGATCAAGCAGACCACCCCGGAATTCCGCCGCCAGGCACTGGCCGAGGCCGGCTGGAACCCGTTCCTGTTGCGTGGCGAGGATGTCTATATCGACCTGCTCACCGACAGCGGCACCGGCGCGATGTCCGACCGGCAGTGGGCCGGCATCATGACCGGCGACGAGGCCTACGCCGGCAGCCGCAACTACTACCAGCTGGCCGATACCGTAAAAGAGGTGTTCGGCTACCAGCACACGTTGCCGACCCACCAGGGTCGCGGTGCCGAGCAGATCCTGTTCCCGGAGCTGGTCAAGCGCTGTCAGGGTACGCAGCCGGTATTCCTGTCCAACTATCACTTTGACACCACCAAGGCCCACGTCGAGATCGCCGGTGCCCGCGCCATCAACGTGCTGACGCCCAAGGCGCTGGACACCACCACGCCCTACGACTGGAAGGGCGACTTCGACCTGCCAAGGTTGGCCGCAACAATAGAAGAAGTCGGTGCGGCCAACGTCGCCGGCCTGATCGTCACCGTCACCTGCAACAGTGCCGGTGGCCAGCCGGTGAGCATGGCCAGCATCCGCGAGGCGGCGGCGCTGGCACGCCAGCACGGCATCCCGGTGATCATCGACGCCGCGCGCTTCGCCGAGAACGCCTGGTTCATCCAGCAGCGCGATCCGGACTACGCCGGCGTGCCGGTACCGGCCATCGTGCGTGAAATGTTCAGCCACGGCGACATGTTCACCATGTCGTCGAAGAAGGACGCGCTGGTCAACATCGGCGGCCTGTGCTGCTTCAAGGACGACGTCGAGCTGTTCCGCACGGTGCAGGTGCGCTGCGTGGCGATGGAAGGCTTCATCACCTACGGCGGCCTCGCCGGCCGCGACATGGCGGCGATGGCAATCGGCCTGCGGGAGGGCATGGACGAAGACTATCTTGCCTACCGCATCGGTCAGGTGGCGTATCTGGGCGAACGGCTGGCGGCCGGCGGCATCCCGATCCAGACGCCGACCGGTGGCCACGCGGTGTTCGTCGATGCCAAAAAGCTGTTGCCGCACATCCCGGCCGAGCAGTTCCCGGCGCACGCGCTGGCCTGCGAGCTGTATCTGGAGGGCGGCATCCGCGGCGTGGAGATCGGCTCGCTGCTGCTGGGGCGCAATCCGGCCACCGGCGAGCAGGAAACGTCGCCGTTCGAGCTGTTGCGGCTGACCATCCCGCGCCGGGTGTACACCAATGACCACATGGACTACATCGCCGACTGCCTGATCGACATCCAGTCGCGTGCCGCCGGCATTCGTGGCCTGACCTTCGATTACGAGCCGCCGATCCTGCGTCACTTCACCGCGCGCCTGAAGCCGGTTTAACGCGCTCGCCCCCAAACGGACAAGCCCGGCGTTCGTCATGACGCACGGCTTGTCCGTTTTTGCTTATCGGGCGACGATAGCGCGATGAAAGCGCCCCTGGTCGTTGCCCTGCTTGCCAGCAGCCTGTCTTGGTCGGTTCCGACCGAGGCCGTCACCACCGTGACGCTGTCCTATTCCGGCCGCGCGCTGATCTACGACGGCGAGCTCACCGCCGCCGCCAATCGCCGCCTGTTCGCCCTCTATGACGCGGCGACGGTGAAGCCGGCGACGCTGGTCATCAGCAGTGCCGGCGGTCATTTCGCACACGGTCTGGAGTTGGGCACATGGCTGCATCGCCAGCCGCTGCACCTGCATGTGCCGTCGTACTGCAATTCCGCCTGTGCCAATTACGTGTTCACCGCCGCGAAAAGTCGCGAGCTGGGCGATTACGCCATCGTCGCCTTTCATGGCGGCATGACGGACACGGCCGACCGCCGCGCGCAGCTGCAGGCGCAGCTTGCACCGGCTAGCCCGGCCACGGCGCAGGCGCGGCTGGAACGCTATCTGCGCGACGGCCTGCAGCGCGAAACGCGTTTTTTCCGCGACATCGGCGTGGACCAGCGCATCACCTCCTATGCCTATCAGGCGCCGTATCGCGCCGCCCTGGCGCGCTACCCGTCGTGGACTTATTCGCTGGCCATGCTGGCGCAATTCGGCGTGCGCGATATCCGCGTCAGCAGCGGTGAGCGCTGGTTTCCGCGGCCGGCCAGGCACGGCCTGTTGCTGATCGAGGCACCGGGCCGCTTTGGCTGCATTGCGCCGGGCATGGCGATCGACCGGCTGCTGGACTGTGCCGGCGCGTCATGACGTGCTGTTGCCGATGCGGGCCGGGTTTGATGTTGCTCTGGACTGTTCTATGGTTAGGCAAGAGTGTTGCTCCGGCTGACTGCCTGTCGCGGCCGACAGTGGTGGGCCAGAGCAGCTTTTCCGGGAGCTACCAGCATGGAAATCAAGCTGAACAATCCGCACGGCACCGTCTGGTTGCGGCTGGCCGCCGTGTATTTCGTGGTCGGCGTCTGGCTTGGCATCTACATGGGCGCCTCCGGTGACCGCTCGCTGTATCCGGTGCACGCCCACCTCAACCTGCTGGGCTGGGTGTCGATGGCGCTGTTCGGCATCCTGTTCCGCAAGTTTCCGGCCATGGGGGCGTCGCCATTGGCGCGCATCCAGTTCTGGTTGTACAACCTCGGCCTGCCGCTGTTAATGCTGGCGGTGGCGGCCATCCATCGCGGCTACCGTGCCATGGAGCCGGTTGCCGGCGTGGCGTCCATCGCGCTCGGCATCGCGGTGCTGCTGTTTGCCCTCAACGTGTTCCGCAATGCCGGCAACTAGCCGGGCCTGACGGCGTTGCTGGCCAGCGGCGGTGTCTGCTTGCGCGCATCTTGTAGTTGATAGTAATTCTCGATTTGGCTATGGTGCGGTTTTCACTTTCCCCGCGCCGCGCCATGACCGCCCAGTTGCCCCCTCTCGATCACATCCCCGCCGATCTGGTGTCCGCGGCCGACTACCAGCGCTACGCCGCGCGCCACATGAGCGCCAATGCCCGTGCCTATGTCGACAGCGCCGCCGCGGACGAGCTGAGCCATGCGGCCAACCTTGCCGCCTTCGCGCGCCGGCAGTTGCAGACGCAGGTGCTGGCCGATGTCCGCGGCGGCCATTGCCGTAGCGAGCTGTTCGGGCTGTCGCTCAGCCATCCGCTGCTGCTGGCGCCGGTGGCGTACCAGAAACTGGTGCATGCCGACGGCGAGCGGGCGGCCGCCTATGCCGCCACCGCGATGGGCAGCAGCATGCTGGTCAGCACCCTGGCCAGCACGCCGCTGGAGGAGGTCGCCGCCGCGGCGCAGGGCGCATTGTGGTTCCAGCTGTACTGGCAGCACGACCGCGCGGTGGTGGCGGAACTGGTGCAACGCGCCGAGGCCGCCGGTTACCGTGCGCTGGTGCTGACGGTGGATGCGCCGCTGGCCGGGGTGCGCAATGCCGAGGCGCGTGCCGGTTTCCAGCTGCCGCCGCGGGTACAGGCCGCCAATCTGGCGGGCATGGCGCCGTATCAGCCTGCGTTGGCGGCGGGGCAGAGCATGGTGTTTGACGGGCTGATGGCGGTGGCGCCGAGCTGGGCGGATATCGACTGGCTGCGGCAACAGACGCGCTTGCCGCTGCTGCTGAAGGGGGTGCTGGCGCCACGCGATGCGCGGCGGGCCATGCAGCAGGACGTGGACGGCCTGATCGTGTCCAACCATGGCGGGCGGGTGCTGGATTCGGTGCCGGCCAGTCTCGACGCGCTACCGCGCATCGCCGAGGCGGTGGACGGTGCGCTGCCCTTGCTGCTGGATGGTGGCATCCGCCGTGGCAGCGACATCCTGAAGGCGCTGGCGCTGGGGGCCTCGGCGGTGCTGATCGGCCGTCCCTATATTCACGCACTGGCGACCGCCGGTGCACTGGGGGTGGCGCACCTGCTGCGCACGCTGCAGGAGGAGCTGGAGGTGGCGATGGCGCTGACCGGTTGCCGCACGCTGGCCGACATCTCACCGGAGGTGCTGTGGCCTGAGTGACGCGTTGCGGCCAACGTTGGCCGCAATAATCCGTAGCGTTAAAGCAAAGCGGCCCGCAATCGCGGGCCGTTTTGCTTAGAGCGTGTTCACGATCTCGCGAGCTCATGCGAGACAAGGCGAAAACGGCTGAGGACGCGGCGTTTATCTGGATATAAACCAGCATGCCGAAGCCGTTTTCAACGCCGTATCGTCCCGTTGAGATCCGCCGCAACAGATCGTAAACAGGCTCTTAGGCGGAGATCATCTGCAGAGTGATGTCCGGCGCCGCCGTGCCGCCATCCAGCACCGGATAGGGGCGGGCGCTGTGCATGCGCAGCTCGCCGTCAACGAACAGGCGCACATCCACCGCGTAGCGCTGGCCGGCGTCGATGGCCTGCGGGTCGTAGCACAGCGCGAAGGTGGCCGGAAAGCTGATCTTTTCTAGCGATTGTTCGGCGATCACCGCCGCGGCATCTGCGCTATCGCCCAGTGCCAGCAGGCGCACGCGTAGCAGGGTCTTGTCCTGCGGCCACAGTATTTTCTCGCGGTACGACACCGTGCCATTCAGATAGGCCAGGGTTGGCCGCAGCGGGGTGGCGCAGGCGGCCAGCAGGCCGGCCGACAGCACCAGCAACAATTGGCGGCGGGGAAGCGGGGTGTGCATCATGGGGTTGGCTCCGTGCTGGCCTTGCCGAGGGTGACCATCGCGCCTTCCGCCGGTAACCATTCACTCTGTACCCGCCAGCTGCCCTGTTTGTCCTGCAGCCGCACATACCAGTGGCTGACCTGGTCCGGTTTCAGTACGCCCTGATACAGCTTGTCGCCGACGCGTTGCAGTGCGATGCGCTGGTCGCCCTGCTGCCGGGTCGGGTGGAGCAGCAACAGTTCCGGCGTGCCGGTCAGCGGCTTGGCGCTGGTGTCGACCACGCGCACGCTGCGCATGTCGTCACTGAACATCACCTGGGCGTTGATGCCCAGCGACTGGGCGGCCAGGTCGCGCTTCAGCTCCAGGTTGATGTCCTTGCCCTGCTTGTAGTAGTCGTCGTTGACCATGTCGTCGGCGCCACGCACGATGATGCCAAAGGTGACAAAGCCGGCAATCACCACCAGCAGGGGCCCCGACATCAGCAGCCAGAACCAGCGCTCCTTGTACCAGGGGCGTGCCGCCCCTGTTTGTTTCTGCATCGTCATTCTCCGATAAAGCTCGATTTTTCCTCGATGGCGGTGCCATCCGGTAGCGACTCGACCCGGAAGTAGATCTTGTGGCTGCCCTTGGTCGCGTATTGTGGATCAGCCTGCACCCGCACGTCGATCTGTTCGTTCTCGGTGGCCTTGACCACGATGTCCTTGCGGTCGACCACCAGTTTCAGGTCCGGCAGGCCTTCGACCGTGATGCGGAAGTGTTGTTCCGTTTCCGACACGTTGATGATGCGCACGCTGTAGTTGTTCTCCAGCCAGCCGTCGTCGGTCTCGCGCACCAGCGAGGCGCGGTCCTTCAGGATGTCGACCTTGAACGGTTTGCGCATCACCAAGGACGTGACCGCGGCACCGAAAATGATGACCAGCAGCAGCAGGTACAGCACCACGCGTGGTCGCTTCAGACGCGACCAGAATTCGCTTTCCGGATACTTGCCTTCCAGTGCCGCCTCGGTGGTGTAGCGGATCAGGCCTTTCGGGCTGCCGACCTTGACCATCACCTCGTCGCAGGCGTCGATACAGGCGGCGCAGCCGATGCACTCGTACTGCAGGCCGTTACGGATGTCGATGCCGACCGGGCACACCTGCACGCAGATGCCGCAGTTGATGCAGTCGCCGAGATTGGTATTGTCCTGGCCCTTCTTGCGCGCGCCGCGCGGTTCGCCGCGCTTTTCGTCATAGGAGATGATCAGCGTGTCTTCGTCGAACATCGCGCTCTGGAAGCGGGCATACGGGCACATGTACTTGCACACCTGCTCGCGCATGTGGCCGGCCAGCAGATAGGTGAAACCGGCGTAGAAGAACATCCAGAAGATTTCCCACGAGCCGTAGTTAAAGCTCGGCAGCGCGGCGACCAGATCCAGCATCGGCGTGAAGTAGCCGACCAGGGTAAAACCGGTCAGCAGCGAGAACACGATCATCAGGCCCTGGCTGGTGGCGCGCAGGCGCAGCTTGCGCAGCCCCATCGCCTCCTTGTCGAGCTTGAGGCGCTTGTTGCGGTCGCCCTCCACCAGCTGCTCGATCCAGATCATGATCTCGGTGTAGACGGTTTGTGGACAGGAGTAGCCGCACCATAGCCGGCCGGCGATGGTGGTCCAGGCGAACAGCGCAAAGGCGCAGCACATCAGCAGGGCGGCGAGGTAGACGAAGTCCTGCGGCCAGATGGTGAGGCCGAACAGGTAGAACTTGCGGTTGACCAGGTCAAACAGTACCGCCTGGCGCCCGTTCCATTGCAGCCACGGCAGGCCGAAGTAGAACAGCTGGGTGGCGACCACGAACAGGATACGCCAGTTGTTGAACAGGCCGCTGACGCTGCGCGGATGGATCTTTTTCTGTGCCTCGTACAGCGACACGGTCTGCATTTCCGGTTTGGCCGGCTCGACCCTGACCGGGATGTCTTTCAGCTTTTGGCTCATGCTGCGGTTCCTGGCTAGAAAATTTCGCGAAATACACAATTCATTATGTACTGTGCGAACTGTTCTGAATGGTGATTTATTTTACCAATAGATATATTGTATGCCGCAAAAGATACTGCCCGCTTGCGCGGGCAGTATTGAGCAGCATCAATTACTCTGCTTTGGCCTTGTTGGAGAGGCCCCAGACATAAGAGGTCAGCAGGTGAACCTTGCCGTCGCCGAGGAAGTCTTTCCAGGCCGGCATCTGGTTGTTGCGACCGTTGGTCACGGTTTCGATGATGGTCTTCTCGGTACCACCATACAGCCAGATGTTGTCGGTCAGGTTCGGTGCACCCAGTGCCTGGTTACCCTTGCCGTCTGCGCCGTGGCAGGCTGCGCACACCGCGGTAAAGGTTTCCTTGCCGCGGCTGGCGCGTTCGGCGTCATGCTTCTTGCCGGACAGCGACATCGCGTAGTTGGCTACATCCTTGACCTTTTCTTCGCCGAAGGCGGCGCCGAAGGCCGGCATCTGGCCGTGACGGCCACCATCCAGCGTGGTCTTGATGATTTCCGGGGTGCCGCCGTACAGCCAGTCGTTGTCGGTCAGGTTCGGGAAGCCCTTGGCGCCGCGTGCGTCAGAGCCGTGGCACTGGACGCAGTAGGTCTGGAACAGGCGCTTGCCCATGGCCTGCGCTTCCGGATCGGCCGCCACGGTTTTCACGTCCATTTTCATGAACTTGTCGTACAGCGGCTGGTACTTGGCTTCCGCCTGGGCTTTCTCTTCCTTGTACTGGCCAACGGAAGTCCAGCCACGGATGCCTTTCCAGGTACCCAGACCCGGGTACAGCACCAGGTAGACGGCGCCGAAGATCAGGGTGATGTAGAACATCAGCATCCACCAGCGCGGCAGCGGGTTGTTGTATTCCTCGAGGTCGTCATCCCAGACGTGCCCCATGGTTTTTACTTCTTCCCCTTTTTGTACCGTGGTCTTCGACTGGCTGAACAGCAAGTACGTCAAACCGACGATACCTACGATCACGATCACCGTGATGTAGATACTCCAGAAATCACTCACGAAATCACTCATTTCTTCGCTCCGTTAGCGGCGTCAATCCCATGCTGCTCTTCCTCGTCGCCATTGAAGACAAGGTTGGCCGCATCGTCATAACGCCTCTGCGATTTTTTACCGAAGGCACCGATCAGGATCACGATAAACGTCACAAAACAGAATACCGTGAACAGGATGCGGGCCAGATTGGTCAAGTCCATGACTTAGCGCGCGTTCTTCAGCGCAAGACCAAGGCCTTGCATGTAGGCGATGATCGCGTCCATTTCGGACTTGCCTTCGACCATGGCCTGGGCTTCGGCAATTTCCTTGTCGCTGTACGGTACACCCACCTTGCGCAGCGCGGTCATCTTGGCGGCGACACCCTCGGCATCGGCCAGGTTGCGCGCCAGCCACGGGAATGCCGGCATGTTGGATTCCGGTACCACGTCACGCGGGTTGACCAGATGCACACGATGCCATTCGTCGGAGTAGCGGCCACCGACGCGAGCCAGATCCGGACCGGTACGCTTGGAGCCCCACTGGAACGGATGGTCGTACACCGATTCGCCGGCGACCGAGTAGTGGCCGTAGCGTTCGGTTTCGGCACGGAACGGACGCACCATCTGCGAGTGGCAGCCGTAGCAGCCTTCGCGGATGTACAGGTCACGGCCGGTCAGCTGCAGCGCGTTGTACGGCTTGACACCGGCGATCGGCTGGGTGGTCGACTTCTGGAACATCAGCGGCACGATCTCGACCAGTGCGGCGATGCTGATCACCAGCAGGGTCAGCACGATCAGGTAGGCGACGTTTTCTTCAATCAGTTTCTGGATTTTTTCCATGATGGTTCTTTCTGTCCCTTAGTGCGCGTGAGCGACAACGGCCGGGATCTTGGCATCAACCGGACGACCAGCGGCAACGGTACGGAAGGTGTTGTACGCCATGATCAGCATGCCGGACAGGAACAGCAGGCCACCCAGCAGACGGACGAAGTGGTACGGATAGGTTGCTTTTACCGCTTCCACGAAGGCGTAGGTCAGGGTGCCGTCCGCGTTCAGCGCACGCCACATCAGGCCTTGCATCACACCGGAGATCCACAGTGCGGCGATGTACAGCACCACGCCGACGGTGGCCAGCCAGAAGTGGGCTTCGATCAGCTTGGTGCTGTGCATGCCGTCACGGCCGAACAGGCGTGGCAGCAGGTAGTACAGCGAGCCGATGGAGATGAAGGCAACCCAGCCCAGGGCACCGGAGTGCACGTGGCCAACGGTCCAGTCGGTGTAGTGCGACAGCGCGTTGACGGTCTTGATCGACATCATCGGGCCTTCGAAGGTGGACATGCCGTAGAACGACAGCGACACCACCAGGAACTTCAGTACCGGGTCGGTACGCAGTTTGTGCCACGCGCCGGACAGGGTCATGATGCCGTTGATCATGCCGCCCCAGCTTGGCGCGAACAGGATCAGCGAGAACGCCATACCCAGCGACTGGGTCCAGTCAGGCAGGGCGGTGTAGTGCAGGTGGTGAGGACCGGCCCACATGTAGGTGAAGATCAGTGCCCAGAAGTGCACTACCGACAGACGGTAGGAGTACACCGGACGGCCGGCCTGTTTCGGTACGAAGTAGTACATCATGCCGAGGAAGGCTGCGGTCAGGAAGAAGCCCACCGCATTGTGGCCGTACCACCATTGCACCATGGCATCGACTGCGCCGGCGTAAACGGAGTAGGACTTCCACATCGATACCGGGATCGCCAGGCTGTTCACCACGTGCAGCAGCGCCACGGCCAGGATGAAGGCACCGTAGAACCAGTTGGCCACGTAGATGTGCTTGACCTTGCGCACGGCGATGGTGCCGAAGAACACGATGGCGTAGGTGACCCATACCACGGTGATCAGCAGGTCGATCGGCCACTCCAGCTCGGCGTATTCCTTGCCGGCGGTCAGGCCCAGCGGCAGGGTGATGGCGGCCAGCACGATGACGGCCTGCCAGCCCCAGAAGGTGAAGGCAGCCAGTTTGTCCGATAGCAGACGGACGTTACAGGTGCGCTGTACCACGTAGTAGGACGTGGCGAACAGCGCGCAGCCGCCGAATGCGAAGATCACGGCGTTGGTGTGCAGCGGGCGCAGACGGCCGTAGTGGAACCAGGGCCCGAAATTGAGCTCCGGCCACACCAGCTGGGCCGCAATAATGACGCCAACCAGCATGCCGACAATGCCCCAGACTACGGTCATTATCGAGAACTGGCGCACCACCTTATAGTTATAAGTGGATTGCGTTTCCATTTAGGGTTTTCTCCAAGGTTGCGAACTAGAACGTAAAACCGTAGCGACTTGAAACCCCGGTGCGTAACCCCATATGAAAATGAAGTCGGGCAAGTCGCGGGGATGGCATAGGGCCGTGGATGGCATAAGACCGGGTGACCACATTGGTGGTGCACGGTATCGGTGTTATTCCAGTCGGTGTGAAAGCGCCCCGAATCCCCATTTATTCAATCAGGCATTCTAAATCAAATCGGGTGTCAGCGGCCAGACGACAGCGCCGGTGAACCCGGCTTTTTGCGCTGTCTGTCGCGGCGTGTCAGGCTGAAAAGCCCTTTTTGCCCACTGCGATTATATTGTCATTGCCTTTGCCCATTTTGATGAAGATCAAGCGGCCACCCTGCCTGCGCCAGACAGGACATGGTGCTAGAATCCCCCACTTTCCCTTCCAGTCCGGGGTTGTGTCATGAGCTTTGCCGTCCGCTATCGCCTCTGCCCGCTTGATCCGCAGGCGCACCTGTTTGAAGTCTCGCTGACCATTCGCCAGCCCGCCGCCACAGGACAAGTGCTGCGGCTGCCGGCGTGGATTCCCGGCAGCTACATGATTCGCGAGTTCGCCCGCCACATCGTGGCCATCCGCGCCGAGAGCGGCGGCAAGGCGGTGGCGCTGCAGAAACTGGACAAGCAGAGCTGGCAGGCGGCGCCGGTGACGGGCGCACTGACGCTGCACTACACCGTGTATGCCTTCGACCTGTCCGTGCGCGGCGCCTACCTGGACCAGCAGCGCGGCTTCTACAACGGTACCAGCGTGTTCCTGCAGGCCGACGGCTTCGAGCACGCGCCGTGCGAAGTGGAACTGCTGCCGCCGCCGGACAAGGCGCTGGCCAAGTGGCAGGTGGCGACCAGCCTGCCGGCGCTCGACGTCAGGAAATCCGGTTTCGGCCGCTACCAGGCGGCCAGCTACGACGAACTGATCGACCATCCGGTGGAACTGGGCGAGTTCGAGCGCATCCGCTTCAAGGCCTGCGGCGTGCCGCACGAGTTCATCGTCTCCGGCCACTATCAGTCCGACCTGAAAAGGTTGGCCGCAGACACCAAGCGCATCTGCGAGTGGCAGATCCACTTCTTTGGCGAGCCGGCGCCGTTCGAGCGCTACGTGTTCATGCTGTTTGTCGGCGGCGACATCTACGGCGGGCTGGAGCATCGCGCCTCCACCGCGCTGGTGGCCAGTCGCGACGACCTGCCGGCGCCGGGATTGGCTGACGGCGAGATCGGCGACGGCTACCTCAAGCTGCTGGGCCTGATCAGCCACGAGTACTTCCACAGCTGGAACGTGAAGCGGATGAAGCCAGCGGTGTTCACCCCCTACGACTTGAACCGCGAAGGCCACACCACGCTGCTGTGGGCGTTCGAGGGCATCACCTCCTACTACGACGATCTCGCGCTGCTGCGCTGCGGCCTGATCGATGAGAAGCGCTATCTTGGCCTGCTGGCCAAGACCATCAGCGGCGTCGCGCGCGGCAACGGCCGCACCAGGCAGACCCTGGCCGACTCCAGTTTCGACGCGTGGACCAAGTACTACCGCCAGGACGAGAACAGCCCCAACAGCATCGTCAGCTACTACACCAAGGGTGCGCTGGCGGCGCTGGCGCTGGACCTGCACATCCGCCGCGAAACCGGCGGCGCCAGGAGCCTGGACACGGTGATGCTGGCGCTGTGGCAGAAGTGGCTGACCGATGGCCAGGGCCTGGCGGAAGACGAGTGGGAGCGCGTGGCCGAAGAGGTGACCGGCCTCAAGCTCGGCAAGTTCTTCGACATGGCGATCCGTTCCACCTCCGATTTGCCGCTGGAGGAACTCCTCGCCACGCAGGGGGTTCAGATGCAGATGGTACCGGCCGACGGCCCGGCCGACAGCGGCAGCGTGGTCGACGAATTCCGTGCCGCGCCATTGCGGCCAACCCTGGGCGTGAAGAGCGCGCCCGATGCCCTCGGCGTGCGCCTCGTCAGCGTGCTGGACGGCGGCGCGGCGCAGGCGGCCGGGCTGGCCGGCGGCGACGTGGTCATCGCCGTCAACGGGCTGAAGGTCAGCGACCTGGACAAGGCGATCAGCCGCTGCCGCATCGGCGACACGGTGAAGATCCACGCCTTCCGCCGCGACGAACTGAACACTTACAAGGTAACGCTGGCCGCCACCGCCGCCGATACCTGCCGCCTGCGCCTGGAGGACAAGGGCGCCGGCTGGCCGACGCATTAACCGGGGACGCTTTCGCGTAGACAACAAGGAGGGCGGGCAGTGCGCTGACCCGCCCCGTACCCTACACAGGAAACATGGCATGAGCCAACAAGCCCAAATCAAGTACCGGCAAGACTATCAAGTGCCGTCCTATCTGGTGGACAAGGTCGACCTGACCTTCGACATCCTCGACGACAATCTGGTGCACGTGCGTTCGCGCCTGATCATGCACCGCAATCCGGCGGCCACCGCGGCCAACGTGCTGCAGCTGGACGGCTCGGCCACGCTGCTGTCGCTGCAGCTGGACGGTGAAGTGCTGGCCGCCGACGCCTACAGCCTGCGCGATGATGGCCTGAGCATCGCCAACGTGCCGGACAGCTTCATTCTGGATGTGGAAACCGAGATCGACCCGGTGGCCAACAGCAGCCTGATGGGGCTGTACGCCTCCGGCGGCAGCAACCTGTATACCCAGTGCGAGCCGGAAGGCTTCCGCAAGATCACCTTCTATCCCGACCGTCCGGACGTGATGGCCAAGTTCACCACCACCATCATCGCCGACAAGCAGAAGTACCCGGTACTGCTGTCCAACGGCAACAAGGTCGGCGAGGGCATGGCCGACAAGAAGCGGCACTGGGTGAAGTGGGTCGACCCGTACCGCAAGCCGTCCTACCTGTTCGCACTGGTGGCCGGCCGGCTGTCGGCGCTGAAGGACAGCTACATCACCGCCAGCGGCCGCCGCGTGGCGCTGGAAATCTGGACCGTGCCGGCCGACCAGGACAAGGTGGCATTCGCGATGGGCGCGGTGAAGCGCTCGATGCAGTGGGATGAGCAGCGCTTCGGCCTGGAGTACGACCTCGACATCTACATGATCGTCGCCGTCGGCGACTTCAACATGGGTGCGATGGAGAACAAGGGCCTCAACATCTTCAATACCTCGGCGGTGCTGGCGCGGCAGGATACCGCTACCGACGCCGACTTCGAGCGCGTGGAAGCCATCATCGGCCACGAGTACTTCCACAACTGGACCGGCAACCGCGTCACCTGCCGCGACTGGTTCCAGCTGTCGCTGAAGGAAGGCCTGACCGTGTTCCGCGACCAGGAGTTCAGTTCCGACCTGCACAGCCGTGCGGTGCAGCGCATCCAGGACGTGAAAAACCTGCGCCAGCTGCAGTTCCCGGAAGACGCCGGCCCGACCGCGCACCCGATCCGCCCGGACAGCTACATCGAGATGAACAACTTCTACACCATGACGGTGTACGAAAAGGGCGCCGAAGTGGTGCGTATGTACCATACCCTGCTCGGCGAAGCCGGCTTCCAGAAGGGCATGCAGCTGTACTTCAAGCGCCACGACGGCCAGGCGGTGACCTGCGACGACTTCCGCGCCGCGATGGCCGACGCCAACGGGGTAGACCTCACGCAGTTCGCGCTGTGGTACAGCCAGGCCGGTACCCCGCAGCTGACGGTGCGCGGCGACTACGATCCGGTCGCGCTCAGCTACACCCTGCATCTGGTGCAGCACTGCCCGGCGACGCCGGGGCAGGGCGACAAGCAGCCGTTCCACATTCCGCTGGCGCTGGGCCTGGTTGGCCGCGACGGCCAGGACCTGCCGCTGCAACTGGAGGGCGAGGCCGAGGCCGGCGCCACCACCCGCGTGCTGGACGTGCGTGCCGCCGAGCAAAGCTTCACCTTCGTCAACGTCAGCCAGCAGCCGGTACCGTCGCTGCTGCGCGGTTTCTCGGCGCCGGTGAAGCTGGTGTTCGACTGGCGCGACGACGAACTGGCCTTCCTGATGGCCAACGACAGCGACCCATTCGCGCGCTGGGAGGCCGGCCAGGCCTACGCCGAGCGCCTGTTCAAGCAGCTGATCGCCGATCACGCCGCCGGCCGCCCGCTGCAACTGGCCGAGGGCTTTGTCGAGGCGTTGCGCGCGGTGTTGCGCGACCACGAGGCCGATGCCGCGTTCAAGGCGCTGATGCTGACGCTGCCGTCGGAAGCCGAGATCCTGGAAATGGTCGACGCCGCCGATCCGGCGCGCATCCACGCGGTGCGCGAATTCGTGCTGGCGGCGCTGGCGCAGGCACTGCGCGGCGAATGGCACGAGGCCTTCGACATCAACCAGTGTGCCGACTACCAGCCGGACGATGCCGGCCGCCGTGCGCTGAAGAACCTGGCGCTGGCGATGCTGACGCGGCTCAGCGACGCCTGGCCGGAGGAAGCGGCCGAGCAGCAGTGCATGAACGCCGACAACATGACCGACCAGATGGGCGCGCTGCTGGCGCTGCGCGACCGCGACGGCGATGTCCGCACCGACTGCTATCTTGCCTTTGCCGAGCGCTGGCAGGGCAACGCGCTGGTGATGGACAAGTACTTCAGCCTGCTGGCCAGCAGCCAGCTGCCGTGCACGCTGGACCACGTCCGGAACGCGATGACGCACCCGGCATTCACCCTCAAGAACCCGAACAAGGCGCGTGCGCTGCTGGGCAGCTTCGGCCGCAACATGCTGCATTTCCATGCTGCCGACGGCTCCGGCTACCGCTTCCTGGCCGAGCAGATCATGCTGCTGGACGACATCAACCCGCAGGTGGCCAGCCGGCTGGTGGCGGCATTCAACCGTCGCCGCAAGCTGGAGCCGCAACGCCAGCAGCAGATGACCGCCGCCCTGCAGCAGATCCTGGCCAAACCGGGGCTGTCGAACGATGTGTTCGAGATTGTGTCGAAAAACCTTTCGGCATAAAGCGTACCATGCTGTACTGACGCGGGCCGGATGCTTCCGGCCCGTTTTTGTTTCCTGTTTCCTTGCGGCCAACCTTATCCATCATGTCTGCTGTTTCTGACCGTACTACCAGTGTGTTGATGCTGCTGGCGCTGTGGTTCGCCTGGGGCGCCAACTGGGTGGTCACCAAGCTCGGGCTGGCCTACGCCAGCGCCTTCCAGCTCGGCCTCGGCCGTACCGTGCTCGCCATCGCCACGTTGGCGCTGATCATGCGCGCCACGGGCCGCCGCTTCACGCCGACGCCGTTGCGGCCAACCTTCTGGCTGGGGCTGACGCAGACCGCCGGCTTCGTGGTGTTCACCAATCTGGCGCTGGTGGCCGGCGGCGCCGGCAAGGTGTCGGTGCTGTGCTACACCATGCCGTTCTGGACGCTGCTGCTGGCGCGGCTGTTCCTGCACGAAAAGCTGGCGCCGCTGCAGTGGCTGGGCGTCGCGCTGGCGCTGGTCGGGCTGCTGGCGATCCTCGAGCCGTGGGATCTCGGCGGCAACTGGCTGTCGGACGCGCTGGCGATCACCGGCGGCCTGGTGTGGGCCAGCTCGGCGATCATCGCCAAGAAGCTGCGCGCGCAGCACCAGGTCGATACCCTGGCGCTGACTTTCTGGCAGATGGTGTGGGGCGCGCTGGTGCTGGCGCTGCTGTTGCCGCTGTTCCCCGGCAAGGATATCCAGTGGGGCTGGCCGCTGCTGGGCGTGCTGCTGTTCTCCGGCGTGCTGGCCGGCGGCCTGGGCTGGCTGGTGTGGATGCTGCTGCTCTCAAGGCTGTCGGCTGGCATGGCCGGCATGAGCATCCTGGCGATACCGGCGGTGGCGGTGCTGATGGCGTGGCTGCTGCTGGCCGAGGTGCCCAGTCACGCCGAAGCGCTCGGCATGCTGCTGATCGCCGCCGCGCTGATCCTGATCTCGCTGTACGCGCTACGGCGCGAGTGGCGGCGCTAGCCTAACGCCGCTCCGGCAGCGGCAGGCGCGTGGTGTGCTTGATCGGCTCCAGCGCCACCGTCGATTTCACGCTGCGCACCAGCGGCAGCGTCATCAGCTTGTTCATCACGAAACGCGACAGCGACGGCAGGTCCGGCACCACGATGCGCAGCCAGTAGTCGGCCTCGCCGGCCACCGCGTAGCATTCCAGCACTTCCGGCAGATCGGTGATGGCGGCGGCGAATTCGCGGATGGACGCCTCGCCGTGACGTTCTAGACTGACATTAGCGAAGGCCGTTACCGACAGGTCGAGCAGGTCGGGACGCAGCGCCAGATGGTAGCCCTGGATAACGCCGCACTCTTCCAGCCGCTGGATGCGGCGGCCGATCTGCGACGGCGACAGCGCGATGTCCTGCGCCAGCTTCTGGTGGGTGGCGCGCGCGTCTTTCTGCAGCGCCTCCAGAATCTGGTAATCGAAACGGTCGAAGTCGATATTGCGCATTTTGTGCATATTCCGGTTTTTGGTGCGGGAAGTATGCAAATAAACCGTGCCGATGGCAAATGTTGCGGCCAAGCCGCAGCGTAGCGCGCCTACACTGCTGGCTCTGGCCTTGCTGCCGCCTACACAAGAAGATCGATGATGGAGACAACCTCGTTTACCGTGCCGGACATCACCGTCCGCAAGAATGTCGGCCTCGACCACGCCGCCGACTTCACCCTGCCGCAACCGCTGGAGCGCTACAGCGCCGAAGATCACCAGACCTGGGCCACGCTGTACCGCCGCCAGTGCGAGATGCTGCCCGGTCGTGTCTGCGACGAATTCCTCGCTGGGCTGGAAGCGCTGGCCATCGATGCCGACCGGGTGCCGGACTTCGCGCGCCTGAACCTGAAACTGGCGGCCGCCACCGGCTGGCAGATCGTGGCAGTGCCGGGGCTGATTCCCGACGAGGTGTTCTTCGAGCATCTGGCCAACCGCCGCTTCCCGGTGACCTGGTGGCTGCGTGAACCGCAGCAGCTGGACTACCTGCAGGAGCCGGACGTGTTCCACGACCTGTTCGGCCACGTGCCGCTGCTGATGAACCCGGTATTTGCCGACTACCTGCAGGCCTACGGCCTCGGCGGCATGAAGGCGAAAGACCTCGGCGCGCTGCCGCTCTTGGCGCGGCTGTACTGGTACACGGTGGAGTTCGGCCTGATCGACACGCCGCAGGGGCTGCGCATCTACGGTGCCGGCATCGTGTCCAGCAAGTCGGAATCGGTGTACAGCCTGGACAGCGACAGCCCGAACCGCATCGGCTTCGACCTGCTGCGCATCATGAACACGCGCTACCGCATCGACACCTTCCAGAAGACCTACTTCGTCATCGACAGCTTCCAGCAGCTGTTCGACGCCACCGCGCCCGATTTCACCGCCTACTACCGGCAGCTGCAGGGCGTGGCGGCGCACGCTGCCGGCGACGTGCTGCCGCAGGACCGCGTGTTCCACCGCGGCTCGCGCGCCGGCTGGGCCGAGACCGACGATATCTGAGCAAGGTTGGCCGCAACGTAGTGCACAAAAAAGCCACGACCGAGGTCGTGGCTTTTTGTTGCTGGCGCACCGCGCTCAGCGGATGTTGATTACCTTGTGCGTCTGCACCGACAGCCGCCATTCCGGGTGCGCCATGCACCAGGCGATGGCTTCCTGCGTATTCTGCCGCTGCAGCGGGCTGTCCATCGGCTGCAGGTAGTAGTGCTCGAACTGCAGGTCGTCCGGCAGTTCCGACGGCAGCAGCGTCGGCTGCGGGAACACCAGTTTCAGCTCGTGGCCGCTTTTCTGCACCCAGTCGGCGCCGGCCTTGGGGCTGACGCAGATCCAGTCGATGCCGGCCGGTGCCGGCAGGCTGCCGTTGGTTTCCACGGCGACTTCGAAGCCCTGCGCGTGCATGGCGTCGACCAGCGCGTCATCCAGCTGCAGCAGCGGCTCGCCGCCGGTGAACACCACATAGGGCTGGCCGCCGGTACCGCGCCATTCGGCGGCGATGCGCGCGGCCAGCGCGGCGGCGCCGGCAAACTTGCCGCCGTCGTCACCGGTGCCGACAAAGTCGGTATCACAGAACTGGCAGATCGCCTTGCTGCGGTCTTCCTCGCGGCCGGACCACAGGTTGCAGCCGGAGAAGCGGCAGAACACCGCGGCGCGGCCGGCCTGGCGGCCTTCGCCCTGCAGCGTGTAGAAGATTTCCTTGACGGTATAGATGGTCATTGTCGCCTCCTTACAGCAGCGGCCACTGCATGTCGCCGCGGAAGGTCAGCGACACGCCGCGTTGCGGGGTTTCCATCAGGTCGATGCGGGCCAGCTCCGGCACCAGCGGCTTCAGCTCGCCGTGCACCCACTCCGCCACGCTGGCGGCGTCGGCGGCACGGATGCCGGGCAGCTTGTCCAGCGGGTTGTGGTCCAGCTGGCGGTAGACCGGCTTGAAGCGGTCCTTGACGTCGCCGAAATCCAGCACCCAGCCCATCACCCGGTCGACGCTGCCCTGCAGCATCAGGCGGATCAGGTAGCTGTGGCCGGTGTAGTTGCCGGCGGCGTCGAACGGCACCGCGCTCTCGAAGTGCTGTTCCTTCCAGATGCGGTAGGTCTGGCCGTCGAACTGGCTGCCGGCGGTGTGCGTCTCGCGCACTTCCACCCACGCGAGGCCGGCAAGGTTGGCCGCAAGCTCGCGATACAGCCACGCCGCCATCACTTCGCTGGTAGGGTTGTCGAGGCCGGCGATGTCGTTCAGGTATTTGTGGTTCAGCCGCGCGAACAGCGGTGGCCACGCCTTGAGCAGGATGTCGTTGAGGCTGCTGCGGCTGGCATCGGCGACGATGCGCACGCCGAAACCGTGGCCGTGCAGGCGGCCGCACTTGTGGCCGGGCGCCACGTGCGGCAGCTGGTGCGCGGCCTCGAAGCGGGTATCGACATAGACGTACTCGCTGCCGTCTTCCGCCAGCAGCACGCCGCGATCGGCGGCGCTGGCCAGCTGCAGGCTGACCGCTTGGCCACACTGCGACGCGAGATAACGTGCGATCGACAAGTCGCTGCCGTCGGCCAGCGTGGCGTTAACGTGGGCGTAATGGAAGGGCGCCACCGCGGCGGCCAGATCGGCATGCAGTACTGCCTCGCTACCGGGATGGGCATCGGCGCGCGCCAGCACACGGAAGCTGTGGCCGTGCTCGCCGATGCCGGCGAGGTTGCGTGCCGCTTCGAAGCTGGCACCGGCCAGGATATGGCTGCTGTTCATGTTCAGTGTCCCCCGCAGCGCACGACGAGCGGATCGGCGACGCCAGCCTCGGCAAAGCCCTTGGCGCGCAGCTCGCAGGCGGCGCAGTGGCCGCAGGGCGGCACGGCGCCGTTGTAGCAGGTGTGGCTCCACGCCATCGCGTCCATGGCGCCGACCTCTTGCGCCAGCTGCACCGTTTCTGCCTTGCTCATGAACATCAGCGGCGTGTGCAGGGTGACGCGGCTGTCCATGCCCAGGCGCAGCGCCAGTTCCAGTGCCTTCAGCGTGTTCTCGCGGCAGTCCGGGTAGCCGGAGTAGTCGGTCTGCGCCACGCCGGTGACCACGTGCTCGATGCCGCGGCCATAGGCAAAGGCGGCGGCAAAGCTGAGGAAGATCAGGTTGCGGCCGGGCACGAAGGTGTTGGGGATGGTGCTGTCGCCGTCGTCGCGCGCGCCTTGTTCCGGCGCGATGCTGTCGTCGGTCAGCGCGTTGCCGCCGATGGCGGCAAAGGTGTCGATCGGCAGCAGCGTCTGGCGCACGCCGGCCAGCTCGGCCACCTTGCGCGCGGCGTCCAGCTCGATGCGGTGGCGCTGGCCGTAGTCGAAGGTCACGGCCTCAACGTTGGCCGCGCCGAATTCGCGCAGCGCCCAAAACAGGCAGGTAGTGGAGTCCTGGCCGCCCGAAAGGACGACCAGGGCTTTGGATGTCTTGTTCATGATTCCGTCGAGAAACAGTCGAGGTGAGTAGGATGGCACACACGGGATCGGTCTCTCCCGGCATGGTTAACCCGCCATTTTAACCCACTATAAGCCGTTTTTGCGCAGCATTTTGCGGCGACACCGCATCGCCGCGCTGCGGCGGGCACTGGCGCGGCCAGTGCGCTGCATGCGGGTGACGGGGCTGTGGTACGGTGAGAAAGCCGGCGCGCGGCCGGCTTGTTGCATATGATGAATTATTAGCAGGATGCATGGCCGCTGGCCTCGCGGCCGGCTCCAGCAAGGAAAAGACGAGTGCCTATGTCGGATGTGTACACCATTCTGTGTGTCGAGGACGATACCAACCTGCGGCAGCTGATCAGCGAGGAGCTGCTCAGCGCCGGCTACCGCGTGCTGGAGGCGGTGGACGGCCACGCCGCGCTGGCGCTGATGGCGCAGCAGCTGCCGGATCTGGTGCTGAGCGACGTGTCGATGCCGGGCATGGACGGCTTCGAGCTGGTGGAAACGATGGCGGCGCAGGGTGGCGAGCTGGCGCAGCTGCCGTTCATCCTGCTCACCGCGCTGGCAGACAGCCACAGCCAGGTGCGCGGTCGCCTGCTGGAGGTCGACGACTATCTGGTCAAGCCGGTCGACTTCGACCTGCTGCTGGCCGCCATCGCCGCCAAGGTCAAGCGCCGCCGCCGTGGCGACAGCCTGCCGCCTCCACCGGCGGTGCCGGGACGGGCGCTGCTGCTGGCGCAGGTGGCCGCGGCACGCACGGCGCAGGCGTCGCAGACGCTGCTGCTGGTCAAGGTCGATACCTATCTGGCGCTGACCATGCGCCTGGCGCCCGCCGAACAGCCGCTGCTGCAACACAATATGCTGGCCTGTCTCGCGCCGCTGGCCGGCAGCGGGCAGGTGTTTACCTGGTCCGATGGCTGCTGGGCGCTGCTGCTGGCGGAGGATGCCGCGGCGCAGGCGGCGGCGGTGCTGGCGCAAAGGATGATGCTCGAGGTCGGCGGTGTCAGCGTCGCCTATACCTGCAGCGCGCTATGCATCCATCTGGACTGGCAGGCGCCGGCGCTGCGCCACTTCGAGGCCGCCACGCTGGTGGAATCCTGCGCGCTGCATCTCAATTTCGAGAGCGCCGGCAATCCGCGCCGCTTCATCGAGCTGGGCCGCGGCGACTACCAGGCGCTGCAGGCGGCGCGCCACGCCGAGCGCTATCTGGGGCAGGCGCTGAAATCCGGCGAGCTGACCCTGCTGTTCCAGCCGCGCGTCGACCTGCTCAGCGGCCGCATCGTCGGCGCCGAGGCGCTGGTACGTTGGCCGCATGCCGATATCGGTGCACTGTCGCCGGGGGCCTTCGTGCCGGCGGCGGAGCGCAGCGGGCTGGCCACCGACCTCGACCACTGGGTGATTGCGCAAACGCTGGAGGCGATCACCGAGCTGGTCAGTCTGCGTCCGGGCTTTATCCTGTCGTTCAACATCTCGGCGCAAAGTCTCGGTCGCGGGGTGCCGGCCTTTCTCAACGCCCAGCTGCAGGCGGGGCGGCTGGCACTGGCGGCCAACCTTGAAATCGAGGTCACCGAGACCTCGATGACCTACCTCACCGCCGCCATCGAGGCCGACATTGCCGCGCTGCGCGCGCTGGGGCTGAAGCTGGCGGTCGACGACTTCGGCATGGGCTACGCGTCGCTGGACTACCTGAAGCGGCTGCACGCCGAAGTGATCAAGATCGACCGCAGCTTCGTGATGGACATCAGCCGCCGCAGCATCGACGCGCGCATCATCGAAGGGCTGATCAGCCTCGGCCGCGCCATGGGCTGCGTGGTGGTGGCCGAAGGGGTGGAGAGCGCGGCGCAGGCGGCGCTGCTGGCGGAGCTGGGCTGCCGCTTTGCGCAGGGCTATCACTTTTACCGGCCGATGCCGCTGGCCGAACTGCTGTCGTTACTGGGGACGCCATGAGTACCGAATTGCCGCCATCACTGACCGCGGCCATGCCGCTGCTGGAACGCCTGCATCTGGCGGTCTGGTTTTTCGACATGCGCCGGCAGAGCATCGTGTGGGCCAACCGCCAGGCGCTGCAGCTGTGGGACGCGGCGGATCTGGCATCGCTGCAGGAGCGCGACTTTTCCATCAGCAGCGAGGCGCTGCGCACCCGCCTTGCCGTGTACCAGGCCGCCTTTGCCGAGCAGCGCGCGGTGGAGGAAAACTGGACGCTGTACCCGCACGGCCTGCCGTTGCAGGTGCGCTGCCACTGCGCCCGCTTCGATAACGACTGGCCCGACCTGATGAAGGTGGAGGCGGTGCCGGTGTCGGTCGACGCCGATACCGTGCGCAGCGTGGAGATGCTGCGCCACGTGCGCGAGATGGTGTCGCTGTACGACGACAACGGCATGGTGCTGCAGCGCAACCCGGCCGCCGCGCTGGCGCTGCCGCCGTCGGAGGGCGATGCGCTGCTGGCCTCGCTGCCGGACCCCAAGCTGCTGGCCGAGCTGCGGCTGGCGGCGATGGAGAGCCGCGGCGTGCGCCGGGTGGTGGACGTGCGGCTGGCCGATGGCAGCATGGTGCGCCATCAGGTGCAGCTGTTCCGCATCCGCGATCCGGCCACCGGCGAGAGCGCGATGCTGATCAGCCAGCACGATGTCAGCGACCGCGAAAAGCTGCTGCAGCTGCAGCGCGAACGCAGCGAGGAGCTGCAGGGCATTCTCGATGCGCTGCCGCTGCCGATGGTGATTTCCGAGCTGGCGTCGGAGCGCATCCGCTACGCCAACCGGCTGGCGATCGAGCGCTACGGCATGTGGCTGGGCAGCAGCAGCGAGTTCACGCCGACCTCGGCCGCGCTGTACGAGCACGCGGCGGAGCGCAAGCGTTTCCTGGAAATCCTGCAGCAGGAAGGGCAGGTGATCGACTTTCACGCGGTGCTGCGCGACCGCGAGCAGCGTCCGTTCGACGCCAGCCTCACCGGCTGCCTGATCGACTACCGCGGCATCCCCTGCGTGCTGGCCAGCATCCTCGACATCAGCCACATTCTGCAGCGCGAGCACGCGCTGGAAGCCACGCTGCAGCACGAGCGCGAGCTGGCCGAGATGCAGCGCCGCTTCGTCAGCATGGTGTCGCACGAGTACCGCACCCCGCTGGCGGTGATCGACGGCATCGCGCAGCGCCTGCAGCGCCAGCCGGAGCAGTTCCACGGCGAGCAGCTGCAAAGCCGCGCCCAGCGCCTGCGCGACATGGTCAAGCACATGGTCAGCCTCGCCGACAGCGTGCTGACGCTGACGCGGCTGGAGGAAGGGCAGCTGGTGGTGCAGCAGGGGCCGGTGCGGCTGGTGCCACTGCTGGCCGAGCTGGTGGAGCAGAGCCAGGACATCCATCCCGATTGCCAGATCGAGGTGTCGTTTGCCGCCGATGACGTGCTGATCGTCGATGGCGACGCCGAGCTGCTGCGCGTGGTGTTCGGCAACCTGATCTCCAACGCCATCAAGTATTCGCCGCGCTGGCAGCGGCTGGCGCTGCGCTGCACGGTCGCCGGACGCGAGGTGCACGTCACGGTGCAGGACTGGGGGGTGGGCATCCCGGCGGATGAGCAGGACAAGCTGTTCACCCGCTTTTTCCGCGCCAGTACCGCGCTGGGCATTCCCGGTAGCGGCATGGGGCTGGCGCTGGTGCGGGAGCTGGTACAGCGTCACGGCGGCAGCATCGCGGTGGACAGCAGCGAGGACGAGGGCACGCGCTTTACCGTGCGCCTGCCGCTGTTGCCGGCTTTGGACGAGCGCCACTAGCGCAAGCTTGGCCGCAATAAAAAAGCCGCCAGCGAGCTGGCGGCTTCATCTTTTCCATCACCGGCAGGCTTATTCGGCCTTGCTGGCTTCCAGTGCGATGGTCAGTTTCACTTCGTCGCTGACGGCCGGGATGAAGGTCTTCATGCCGAACTCGCTGCGCTTGATGGTGGCTACCGCGTTGGCGCCCCAGCTTTCCTTGCCGGTCATCGGGTGCTTGGCCTTGTTGACGTTGACCAGTTGCAGGGTGACCGGGCGGGTCACGCCCAGCAGGGTCAGCTTGCCTTCTACCGCCGCCGGCTTGTTGCCCTTGAACACGACCTTGTCCGACTTGTAGGTCAGCGTCGGGAATTTCTCGACATTGAAGAAATCGGCGCTCTTCAGGTGCTTGTCGCGATCGGCGAGGAAGGTCTGCAGCGAGGCGGCGTCGATGGTGATGTCGACATTGCCGCTCTTGGCCGCTTCGTCCACGCTCAGGTTGCCGCTGATCTTGGTGAACACGCCGCTCTGGCTGGACAGGCCGAGGTGGCCGACTTCGTAGGCGGCGTAGGTGTGGCTCGGGTCGATGGTGTAGCTGGCCGGGGCCGCAAATGCCAGACCGGCAGACGCAATGAGGGTCGCAAACAGGGTGGTACGGATCATGGTTATCACTCCGGGGTGGATCAAGGGTTGGCTACTACAAGACGGAAACGCAGGTCGACATTGTCGGCAACGGTGCCGGTGTCGCTCCAGCTGCCTTCACCGATTTTGAAGGCGAGCCGGGAAATCGGCAGGGTACCGTCGATGCTGACGGCCTTGCCCTGGCTGGTGGCGGTGAACGGCGCGCTCAGCTCGCGGGTGATGCCTTTCAGCGTCAGCTTGCCGCTGACCTGGTAACGGTTGCCGCCCAGCGGCTTGATGCTGCTGGACACGAAACGGGCCTGGGCGAACTGGGCGGTGTTGAACCAGTCCTTCTTGCGGGCTTCGGCGTTGGCGTCGGCGGTGGGCAGGCTGATGCTGTTCACGTCGATGGTGATGTCGGCGCTGCCCTTGTCGGCCTTGGCCGGGTCAAAGCTGACCTTGGCGGCGAATTTCTTGAAGCTGCCGGATACCGGCACCCCCATCTGTTTCATGGTGAACACGAGCTGGCTTTTGCCAAGGTCGACATTCTGGGCAAACACCGGGCTGGCCAGCAGCAGGCCGGCGGAGATCAACAGGGCTTTCATCGGGGCTTTCGTCCTTCGGGTTAACGACGCAGGCTCATGCGCTGCAGCAGACCGTCGCGGTCAATAAAGTGGTGTTTCAGTGCCGCCAGCACGTGGAGGATCACGGTGATCAGCAGCAGCTGGTTGAGTAGCTCGTGCACCTCGCCCAGCTGTTCGCCCAGCGCAGGGTTGGCCGCAATCAGGTCCGGCAGCGGCAGCACGCCGAACAGCACCACCGGGATGCCGTAGGCCGAGCTCATCAGCCAGCCGGACATCGGCACCGCCAGCATCAGTACGTACAGCGCCAGGTGGCCGGCGTGGGCGGCCAGTCTGGCCAGCGGCGACATGGTGGCCGGCAGCGGCGGCGCGCCCTTGAGCAGGCGCAGCACGATGCGCAGCACGACCAGCAGCAGCACCAGCATGCCGCCCCACTTGTGGTAGCTGATCAGCTGGAACTTGGCCGGCGACAGCGGCAGGCTGGCCACGTACTTGCCGAAGGCAAAGGTCAGCACGATCAGCAGGCCGATCACCGCGTGCAGCATGATCTGGCTCGGGTGGTAACGTTGGTTCATCTTCATTCAGGGCTCCAGTTTTGCCGTAATGGCCAAACGCAGGCCGGCCAACGTGGCCGTGATCTGCTTCAGTTCTTCGTCGCTCAGTGCCGCAAAGGCGCCATCGCAGTGGCCGGTGACATCCGGGAAGGTGGCGCGGAACACGCTGTCACCCTCGCTGGTCAGCGCCACGAACAGGCTGCGCCGGTCGTTGGCATCGACACGGCGGCTGATCAGCCCCTTGTCCAGCAGCCGGTCCAGTACGCCGGTCAGCGTGCCCTTGGTGATCAGGGTCCGGCTGGAGAGTTCCTTGCAGCTCATGCCCGCGGTGTTGCCCAGCGTCGCAATCACGTCGAATTGCGGCGGTGTCAGGCCGTGGCTGCGGATGCGGCTGCTGCTCAGCTGCTCGAACGCCTGGTAGGTGCGTACCAGCTCGCGTACCAGCGCCATCGAACGGGTCACACTGCGCTGTTGCATAGGAGTGTTCATCGCGGATTTGGTTCTCGTCAGGATAGTTTTAGTTAGTACAAAATAAAACACAGCATTTCTGAGTATCTATTCAGAAAAACTGAATGAGTGAAATGGGGGCTGTTCGCGGGGTGTGGTGGCCGCGCCGGGGCCGGCGCGGCAAGGCGGTGACGCTCAGCCCTGGGTGCGCTGCGCGCGCTCTTCGCGTGGCGTGATGTTGAAGTGGCTGCGGTAGGTGCTGGAGAAGTGCGGGCCGCTGGAGAAGCCGCAGGCGAGGCCGATCTGCACGATGGACTTGCTGGTCTGCTGCAAAAGCTGGCGCGCGCGGTTCAGGCGCAGCTCCAGATAGTATTTCGACGGCACGGTGCCGAGGTACTGCTTGAACAGGCGCTCCAGCTGGCGCCGCGATACGCCGACGTAGTAGGCGATGTCGTCGGTGGTCAGCGGTTCCTCGATATTGGCTTCCATCAGGCTGACCGCCTCGGTCAGCTTCGGCTGGCTGCCGCCGATGCGGGTGGCCAGCGGGATGCGCTGCCGTTCGCTGCCGGGGCGCAGCCGTTCCATGCTGAACACTTCCGACAGCTGTGCGGCGAATTCCTGGCCAAGGTTGGCCGCAACCAGCGCCATCATGAAGTCGAAGGTGGCGGCGCCGCCGGTACTGGTCAGGCGGTTGCCGTCGATCTCGTACAGGTTGGACGACACGATCACGTCGGGGAATTCGTCCGACAGGCGGCTGATTTCCTGCCAGTGGATGGTGGCGCGGTGGCCGGCCAGCAGCCCGGCGCGTGCCAGCCAGTAGCTGCCGCAGTTGATGCCGGCAAGCATGGTGTGTTCGTTGAGCTGGCTACCGATCACGCGCGCCAGCTCGTCGGCGGCGATGTCGACGCCGACTTCATCGGCCAGCACCACCAGCACGTCCAGTTTCGGCGCGTGGGCCAGCGGCAGGTCCACCGCCAGGCGCAGGCCGTTGCTGAGCGTGACCGGCAGGCCGTCCAGCGACAGCGGCAGGAACTCGTAGCACTTTTTTTCCGCCAGCTGGTTGGCGCGGGTCAGCACCTCGGTGGCGATGGCAAAATCGGCCATCGACGCGTTGGGCAGCAGCAAGAAGCCGTAGCGGACGGGTTTGGTGCCGGAAGTTACGTTGACCATGTCTGCAATCTGGTGATGGGGCGAAGGGCGATGCAAATAAGAAGGCGCCATGCCGACTTTATCGTCAGCATGGCGCGTGCTTGTCAAGCGGCGATTGTACGGCTTATTTCAGGCTGCCGGACAGGAATTGTGCCAGACGTTCGCTTTTCGGCTTGGTCAGCACTTCCTTCGGATGACCCTGTTCTTCGATGCGGCCCTGGTGCAGGAAAATGACATGGTTGGACACTTCACGGGCGAAGCCCATTTCGTGGGTTACCACCACCATGGTGCGGCCTTCGCGCGCCAGGTCCTGCATCACGCGCAGCACTTCGCCGACCAGTTCCGGGTCCAGCGCCGAGGTCGGCTCGTCGAACAGCATTACTTCCGGCTCCATCGCCAGCGCGCGGGCGATCGCCACGCGCTGCTGCTGGCCGCCGGACATGTGCGACGGGTACTTGTCCTCGACGTTCTTCAGGCCGACCTTGTCCAGGTACTTGCGGGCACGGGCGATGGCTTCATCCTTCGGCACGCCCAGCACGTGGATCGGCGCCTCGATGATGTTTTCCAGCACCGTCATGTGTGCCCACAGGTTGAAGTGCTGGAACACCATCGCCAGCTTGGTGCGCAGGCGCGCCAGCTGTTTCGGGTCTTCCGCCTTCAGTGCGCCGTTACGCTTGTCGGTGATCAGCTTCAGCGTTTCGCCGGTGACGGCGATGGTGCCGCTGTGCGGCTGTTCCAGCATGTTGATGCAACGCAGGAAGGTACTCTTGCCGGAGCCGGAAGAGCCGATGATGCTGATCACGTCGCCGGCGTGGGCGGTCAGCGAGACGCCCTTGAGCACCTCGTGGCTGCCGTAGCTCTTGTGCAGGTCGATGACGTTCAGTTTGGTGTTGCCATCAGCGGCGGCGCCGACGGCGAGATCATGTTCTAGCGGTTTCATGCTGATAGCAACTTTCCGGTTTTAAAGGATTCAGGGGTGGCCACTTTGGCCAGCCACTGGCCGGTAATGGCGTAGTGGCGGCTTTCGGTGGCGTAGAGCATGCCGGGACGGCTGGCGCGCAAGGTGGTGACGCGGTCGTTGACCGGGTCGATGATGTCGGCGATGGCATCGCCGGCGGCCACGATGGTGCCGGACTGCAAGTGGTAGTGCACCACGCCGGGATGCGGCGCCAGCAGGCTGTCGGAACCGGCCAGCGGCGTCGCCGGGTAGCGCAGTTCCGGCAGGGCCGGGGCGGTGCCGGCAATCACGCCGCGGTGCTGCAGGAAGGCGATGATGGCGTCGGCATCCTGTGCCGCCAGCGCATGGCTGACATCGGCCTGGCCGCGCAGCTCGATGGTGACGGCGAGGCAGGCCATGTCGATGGCGGCGTCAAGGTTGGCCGCAGCCGCCATGTCGCGCACTTGCCACCACAGCCGGCTGCAGGCTTCGTCAAACGGGTTGTCGCCGGATTCCTCGGCCAGCAGCGTGGCGGCGGCACCGATATAGCGTGCCAGCGGTTCGCACTGCGGCCACAGCGGCGTGCCGGTATACAGGTGCATCGCCGCGGCGCAGTCGCAGTGCAGGTCCAGCACCACGTCGGCGTCACAGGCCAGCAGCATCAGCGTCTTGCGCTGCGCGGCCAGCTCGCTCGCCGGCTCGATGGCGGCGACCTTGCTGCGCAGCCGCTCGCGGATCAGGCGGGTGTTGGCCTTCGCGTCCTGACCCAGTTCCGCTTTCAGCTCGTGAAAGATGTCGGCGGCAAAGGCCGGGTAGTGGCGGTTGAAGTTCTGGCCGCTGGCCAGCTCGAAGCGGCCCAGCATCACGCTGTTCAGGTTCTGGTCGAGGCCGATCGGGTTGGCGACCGGCACCAGCACCACTTCGCCCTGGATACGGCCCTCGGCCTCCAGTGCGGCCAACCTTTGCTTCAGCTGCCAGGCGGTGAGCATGCCTGGCAGTTCGTCAGCGTGCAGGCTGGCCTGGATGTAGACCTTCTCGCCCTCTCCGGCGCGGCCAAAGTGAAAACTGCTGATCTGGCGCGCAGTGTTCAGGCTGATGGGCGGCAGCGGATGATCGATTCTGTGCATGACGACTCCTTAGTGCTTGCGCGGCGCCAGGTAGGCCAGCCAGCGCTGTTCGGCCTTCTTGAACAGCCAGACCAGGGCAAAGGTCATCACCAGATAGATGCCGGCCACGGTCAGGAACGGCTCGAACGGCATGTAGGTATCACTGAACACGCGGCGTGCGACACCGGTCAGGTCGGCCAGTGTCACCAGGCCGGCGATCGAGGTCGACTGCATCATCATCACCACTTCGTTGCTGTAGGCCGGCAAGGCGCGACGCAGCGCGGACGGGATCACGATGCGGCGCATCATCAGCCACTTGCCCATGCCCATCGCCTTGGCGGCCTCGATTTCACCGTAGTGGGTGTTGCGGATCTGGCCGGCGAGAATCTCGGTGGTGTAGGCGGCGGTGTTCAGCGTGAACGCCAGGATGGCGCAGACGTAGGCTTCGCGCAGGTATTCCCACGCCCAGCTGTCACGCACCCAGTCGAACTGCGACAGGCCGTAGTAGATGATGAACAGTTGCACCAGCAGCGGGGTGCCGCGGAACACGTAGGTGTACAGCCACACCGGGCGCGCGACCCACTTGTTGCGTGATACCAGCATCAGCGCCATCGGCACCGCCAGCAGCAGGCCGAAGGCCAGCGACAGGCCGAGCAGCTCCAGCGTCAGTTGCAGGCCGTCGGAGGTGGACATGATCGGGGCACCGTCGGTGCCGCCGAGGAAGGCCGGAAAGCGTTCGATAATCAGGTTCAGGTCGATCACAGTTCAGTCTCCCGTACGCCGGTGGAGTAGCGCTTTTCCAGACGCTTGAGGGCAAGATCGGACACGCTGGTGATGGCCAGGAAAATACAGCCGACCACGGCGTAGACGGTAAACGGCTCCTGGGTAATGGATTTGGCGGTATCGGCGCGGTACATCACGTCATTGAGGCCGATCACCGACACCAGGGCGGTGGATTTCACCAGCACCAGCCAGTTGTTGGAGAAGCTCGGCAGCGCGAAGCGCACCATCTGCGGGAAGGTGATGCGCAGGAACACGCGCAGCGGACTCATGCCGTAGGCGAGGCCGGCTTCCATCTGGCCTTTCGGCACCGCCATGATGGCGCCGCGGAAGGTTTCGGTCATGTAGGCGCCGAAGATGAAGCCGATGGTCATCACGCCGGCGAAGAAGGAGTTGATCTCCGGTGCTTCCCAGCCCAGTTGCGCGAACAGCTCGTTGATCAGCATCTGCACGCCGAAGAACAGCAGCAGCATCCACACCAGGTCGGGTACGCCGCGTACCACGGTGGAATAGACTTCTGCCAGCCACGCGAGTGGCTTGGATGGCGACATCTTGAACATCGCCCCGATCAGGCCCAGTACCACGGACACCAGCAATGCCGACACTGCAACCTGCAGGGTCAGAATGGTGCCTTCCATGATGCTGGGCAGGTAGCCCTGTAGAAACATGGTATTACTCCGGTTTTTGCGTCTGGACGCTGCGGCCAACCCTGGGCTGGCCGCACCTTGCACGGTATTGCCTGCTGGCGCTTACTTGCCGTAGATGTCGAAGCTGAAGTACTTCTTCTGGATCTTGTCGTAGCTGCCATCGGCGCGGATCTGCTTCAGCGCGGCGTTGATGCGTGTCAGCAGCGCCTTGTCGCCCTTGCGCACGGCAATGCCGGAGCCGACGCCGAAGTATTTCGCTTCGTTGTAGTCGGGGCCGACCAGGGCAAAGCCCTTGCCGTTCGGGGTCTTGACGAAGTCCACGTCACCGACGGCGGCATCGACGAAGGCGGCGTCGACACGGCCGGCCTTCAGGTCCATGAACGATTCCGGTGCCTTGCCGTAGCTCACCAGCTGTGCACCCTGCTTGGCAAAGGTGTCACGCGCGTATTTTTCCTGGATCGAGGAACGCAGCACGCCGATCTTCTTGCCCTTGAACCAGGCCGCGTTGACCTGGGTGCCCTGCTTGGCCACCAGGCGGCTGGCCATGTTGTAGTACTTGTCGGAGAAGTCGACTGCCTTCTTGCGCTCTTCGGTGATGTTCATTGACGCGATCACGGCGTCGAATTTCTTCGCCTGCAGTGCCGGAATGATGCCGTCGAAATCCTGGGGCACGATCTCGCATTTCGCCTTCATCACCGCGCACAGCGCCTGGGCGATGTCAGGATCAAAACCGGTCATCTTGCCGTCGGCACCCTGTTTCGAAAACGGCGGGTAGCTGGCATCGGTGGCAAAACGCAGGGTTTCTGCGGACACGGTTGCGGACAGGGCAAGGGCAAGCGTGCCTAGCGCGAGCAAAGGCTTCTTCATGGATTCTCCGACAGGATATTTTTATAGGTGTGAAAACCCCGCCTTCGGCTGAAGGCGGGGTAGGGGTGGCTTAGTTGCCGTACACGTTAAAGCTGAAGTACTTGTCCTGTACTTTCTTGTAGCTGCCGTCCTTGCGGATCTGGGCGATGGCCTGGTTCAGGCGCTCGGTCAGCTGCTTGTTGCCTTTTTTCACGGCAATGCCGGCACCGTAGCCAAAGTACTTGCTTTCGCTGTATTCCGGGCCGACGAAGGCAAAGCCCTTGCCTTGTCCTGTTTTCAGGAAGTCGGCATCGCCGACCACCGAGTCGACGAACATGCCGTCAATGCGGCCGGATTTCAGGTCGAGGAAACCTTCCGGTGCCTTGCCGTAGGAAACGATGGTGGCGCCGCTCTTGCCCCAGAAGTCCTTGGCGAACTTTTCCTGGGTGGACGCGCGCAGCGCACCGATTTTCTTGCCCTTGAACGCGGCTTGGTCAACCTTGGTGCCGGCCTTGGCGATCATGCGGCTGGGGGTGTTGTAGTACTTGTTGGTGAAGTCGACTGCCTTCTTGCGTTCGTCGGTGATCGACATCGACGACAGGATGGCATCGAACTTGTTGGCGTTCAGCGCCGGGATCAGGCCGTCCCAGTCTTGCGGTACGATTTCGCAGCTGGCTTTCATCGCGGCGCACAGCGCGTAGGCGATGTCCACGTCGAAGCCCTGCAGCTTGCCGTCAGCACCCTGCTTGGCGAACGGCGGGTAGTTGCCGTCGATGCCAAAGCGGACGGTGTCGGCCTGGGCGGTGAAAGCAGAAGCGGTCATGGCCAGTGCGGCCAGAACAAATGCTTTTTTCATGTGTCTCTATCTCTCTGAAAGATGAAGGATTCCCCGGGCAGGAGAATCGTGTCCAGGTGGCTGCGTGTTACCGCTCATCCTGGACATTCGAGCCGGTCGCGGCCCTTCCCTTTGGTGCTGGATAACGTTTTGTTGTTTTACCGCCCCCTCTGTCGGGAGGCAGGCAAATGTTGGCACGCAACGCGGCGACGTACAATCCACCACCTGTCATAGCGGGGGCCAAAGCGGCAAGGGGGCGCATTCTACCGGGTTTTTGATTGTTTTGGAAATATGAGCAATATCAATGACTTGATGGGGTTTTTTGGCGAAAATGACGGCGGGTGCCTCAGGGCCATTGTGTAATTTGCCGTCGCATTGCTGTAATGAAAAATGTGCAACTGGCACCCTGTCCGACAATCACCCGATGCTTCTATGTTGCAGTGCAGCCAATGAATCTGTACGGGGATGTCGCAATATGGAAATGCCTTGTCTGTGGTGGCTCTTACAATGCGTCCACACAACACCTGTGTCCTCATAACAAACGAGAAGCAACATGTCGCTTACGAATAAGACCGAATTTGTTGGCCTGATCGCCGATATCCAAGCTGTGGCAGAGCAAAAACTGGCCGATACGGAAAGTGCCCGCCTCAGTAGTTTTATTCCCCTCTACTTTGAAGAGACCGAATCGGAAGATCTGAAGATCTTCTCCGCCCTGGACTTGTTCGGTGCGGCCAATGCACATCTGGAATTCGCGCTCAAGCGTGCGCCGGGCCAGATGAAGTCTCGTATCTACAATCCCGATTTCGAGCGGGACGGCTGGCAGAGCACCCACAGCGTGATCGAGATCGTCAACGACGACATGCCGTTCCTGATCGACTCCATCGCCATGCTGCTGACCCGCCACAACCTGAACCTGCACCTGCTGGTGCATCCGGTGCTGTCGGTTGGCCGCGATGCGAACGGCGTGATCGATGCGCTGAAGCGCACCGAAGACCGCTCGCTGCCGCTGGAGTCCTTCATCCACGTGCAGGTTGACCGCATCAGCGATCCGGACGCACTGCATGCACTGCAGCAGGACCTGGAGCAGGTGCTGACCTATCTGCGCTGCGTGGTCAACGACGAGCCGCAAATGCGCGAAGTGCTGGCGCAGCTGCGTGCCGACCTCGACAACGTGAAGGGCGAACGTGCCGCCGAAGCGGCCGAAGCCGTCGCCTTCCTCGACTGGATGGGCGCCAACCATTTCATCTTCATGGGCTATTGCGACTACGACCTGGTCAAGCGCGATGGTCAGGACAGCCTGCGCATCGTCAAGGATTCCGGTCTCGGCTTCCTGAAGGATCAGGGCGGCAAGGAATACTCGGAGAGCTTCGAGGCACTGCCGCCGGCGCTGCGCGAACTGGCGCACCAGCCGCAGCTGATCATCCTCAACAAGTCGCAATCGCGCTCCGTGCTGCACCGTCCGGCCTACATGGACTTTGTCGGCATCAAGCGTTTCAACAGCAAGGGCGAAGTGATCGGCGAGCGCCGCTTCCTCGGCCTGTACACCGCCAGCGCCTACCAGGCGGCACCGAAGGACATTCCGCTGCTGCGTCAGAAGGTGGCATCGGTCGTCAATGCCTGCGACTACGTCGACAACAGCTACAAGGCCAAGACCTTGGCCTTCGTGCTGGAAAGCTACCCGCGCGACGAGCTGTTCGAGATTCCGGTGGAAACGCTGCAGCCGATCGTGGAAGGCATTGTCAGCCTGCAGGAGCGCCCGCGCGTGCGCCTGTTCACCCGTGCCGATCGCTACCACCGCTATGTCAGCAGCCTGGTGTATGTGCCGCGTGACAGCTTCAACACCGAGATCCGCCTCAAGATCGAAAAAGTGCTGATGAGTGCCTTCAACGGCGCCGCGGCCGAGTTCAGCGTGCAGATCAGCGACAGCCCGCTGGCGCGCGTGCACTACATCATCCGCGTGCAGGGCGGCCAGCTGCCACAGTTCCACGAGCACGAGCTGGAAAAAGACATCGCCCGCGTGGTACGCGGCTGGGAAGAAGAACTGCACCAGCAGCTGCTGGAAGCGCACGGCGAAGAGAAGGGCAACCTGCTGTTCAACCGCTACCGCGGCGCCTTCCCGGTGGCCTACCGTGAAGAGTTCGCGGCCCGCAACGCGGTGCTGGACATCCAGCTGATCGAGGATGCCGCCGTACAGCACGGTCTGGCCATGAAACTGTATCGTGCCTTCCACCGCGGCCAGGGTTACAACCTGAAGTTGTTCCATGCCGGCCAGCCGCTGGGCCTGTCCGCCAGCCTGCCGATCCTGGAAAACATGGGCGTGCAGGTGCGTGACGAGCATCCGTATCTGGTGGAGCGCAACGACGAGACCGTCTGGATCAGCGACTTCGGCCTGGAGCTGGGCGCACACGCCGAGGCAATGCAGGACGAGGCTGTCCAGAAGAACTTCCAGACGCTGCTGGCCCGCGTGTTTGCCCGCGACGTGGAAAACGACGGCTTCAACCGTCTGGCACTGGTGGCCGGCCTCGACTGGCACGAGATCACGCTGGTGCGTGCACTGGCGAAATACCTGCGCCAGGGCGGCCTCACCTTCAGCCAGGCCTACATCGAAAACTGCGTCGCGCACTACCCGCAGATCACCCGCCGTCTGGTGAAGCTGTTCGCCGCACGCCTGCACCCGAGCGCGTTTGACGACGCCGCTGCGGCCAACCTGCAGGCCGAGCTGAAAGACCTGCTCAACGACGTCGCCAACCTCGACGAAGACCGCATCCTGAACGGCTTCCTGCAGGTGATCCTGGCCACGCGTCGTACCAACTTCTGGCAGAAGGATGCCCAGGGCGCGTTCAAGTCCTACATCTCCTTCAAGCTGGAATCCAACGCCATTCCGTTCCTGCCGCAGCCGCGCCCGATGTTCGAGATCTGGGTGTACAGCCCGCGTGTCGAAGGCGTGCACCTGCGCGGTTCGAAAGTCGCCCGTGGCGGCCTGCGCTGGTCCGACCGCATGGAAGACTTCCGCACCGAGGTGCTGGGTCTGGTCAAGGCGCAGATGGTGAAGAACTCGGTGATCGTGCCGATGGGCTCCAAGGGTGGTTTCGTCGGCAAGCAACTGCCGGCGCCATCCGACCGCGAAGCGTTCATGGCCGAAGGCATCGCCTGCTACAAGACCTTCATCTCGGCACTGCTGGACGTTACCGACAACCTGGTGACCGGCCAGATCATTCCGCCGCAAGACGTGCGCCGTCTGGACCCGGATGATCCGTACCTGGTGGTGGCCGCCGACAAGGGCACCGCGACCTTCTCCGACATCGCCAACGGCATCTCCGAAGCCTACAACTTCTGGCTCGGCGATGCGTTCGCCTCCGGCGGCTCCGCCGGCTACGACCACAAGGGCATGGGCATTACCGCCCGCGGCGCATGGGAATCGGTGAAACGCCACTTCCGCCATCTGGGCATCAACACCCAGGAGCAGGATTTCAGCGTGATCGGCATCGGCGACATGGCCGGTGACGTGTTCGGCAACGGCATGCTGCTGTCCGAGCACATCTGCCTGAAGGCGGCGTTCAACCACCTGCACATCTTCCTGGATCCGACGCCGAATGCGGCGGCGAGCTTCGCCGAGCGTGCGCGCCTGTTCAACCTGCCGCGTTCCAGCTGGAGCGACTACAACCGCGAGCTGATCTCGCAGGGCGGTGGCATCTTCGAACGCTCCGCCAAGTCGATCCCGCTGTCGCCGGAAGTGAAGGCCTGGCTGGAAACCGACAAGGACAGCATGGCGCCGAACGAGCTGATCCACGAGCTGCTGAAGGCCAAGGCCGACCTGCTGTACAACGGCGGTATCGGTACCTACGTCAAGGCCTCGACGCAGAGCCACGCCGATGCCCGTGACCGCGCCTGCGATCCGGTACGTGTCGACGGTCGCGACCTGCAAGTGCGCGTGGTGGCCGAAGGCGGCAACCTGACCTGCACCCAGCTGGGTCGTGTCGAGTTCGCGCTGTCCGGTGGCCGCATCTGCACCGACGCCATCGACAACTCCGCCGGTGTCGACTGCTCCGACCACGAAGTCAACATCAAGATCCTGATGGGTGCGGTGATGCAGGCCGGCGACATGACGCTGAAACAGCGTAATGACCTGCTGGCCGAGATGACCGAAGAAGTCGGTCATCTGGTACTGCGCAACAACTACCTGCAGACCCAGGTACTGGCGATCAACCGCAGCCATGCCGCGTCGATGCTCAGCGCGCACTCGCGCATGATCAACCACATGGAGAAGACCGGCGAACTCAATCGCGAGATCGAGTACCTGCCGTCGGAAACCCAGATCAACGAGCGTCGCCTGGCGCGCCAGGGCCTGACGCCGCCGGAAGTGGCGGTACTGCTGGCCTACGGCAAGATCTCGCTGGATCAGGCGATCCTGGCCACCGACGTGCCGGACGATGCCGACTTCCTGCCGGTGCTGGTCAACTACTTCCCGCAGCCGCTGCAACAGCGCTTCGGCGAGCAGATGCAGCGTCACCACCTGAAGCGCGAGATCATCGCCAACCAGCTGGCCAACCAGATCATCAACCGCATGGGCGTGACCTTCGTGTTCCGCCTGCAGGAAGAGTCGGCGTTCTCCGCTGCCGACATCACCCGCGCGTTCTGGATCGCCAGCCGCGTGTTTGACGCCGAGAGCCTGTGGACGCAGATCGAGGCGCTGGACAACAAGGTATCGGCCGACCTGCAGGTCGACATGATGGTGATGGTGCGTACCCTGGTGGAACGCGTGGTGCGCTGGGTACTGCGCAACCGCCGTCCGTCCGGCTCGGTCAATGCGGTCATCGCCCAGTACGGTGCCAAGGTGCAGGCGCTGCTGCAGCAACTGCCGCAGCTGATCAGTGCCGAGGTTTATCCGCAGGTTGCCCGTCTGGAGAGCCGCTTCAACCAGCCGAACGTACCGGCCGAGCTGGCCAGTGTGCTGGCGCGCCTGGAGTTTGCGGTACCGCTGATGGATATCATCGAGATCGGCGAAGGCAGCGAGCTGGCGCTGGACGCGATTGCGGCCAACTACCTGCAACTGGGCCGCGATCTGCAGCTGGACTGGCTGCGTGCCGCCATCACCCAGCTGCCGCGTGACAACCGTTGGCAATCGCTGGCGCGCTCCGCGCTGCGCGACGACCTGTATCGCCAGCACCGCGAGCTGACGCGTCAGGCTCTGCACGAGGCCAGCGAGACCGCCTTCGTCAATGCCTGGCTGGCACAGCGTGCCGCCGACGTCGAGGCCTGCCAGCAGATGTTCGTCGAACTGCAGTCGTTCGACGTGCTGGACCTGGCGATGTTGTCTGCCGGGATGCGCGAGCTGAACAACCACCTGCTCGATTAAGTTTCCGTTTTACTACTCCCTTTGAAGCCGACCGTAAGGTCGGCTTTTTTTTGTTGTCGCTTTACGACAAACAGTTGTTTGAATGTGTGGTGCAAGGGCGGGCTGGTTGCGGTGCACCATATTCCATTTTTTCGGCGTATCAGCAGATTTGTTGCCATAACAGCCGGATCTTGCGCACCAACAAGGTGCTGTTCATTCCCATGTCTTAGAAAGGGAGATACGGTCCGGAAGTGGGGCAAATAATTTTTGCTTGTTTTATTAAACGGTGTGGTTAAATTATTAGACGCTGGTTGAGCGCAGATTGACCGCCCCGGTATGCAGAACAAAAGCGCTTTACAGTCCAAGCGATGCTGGTTAATCTGAATAAACTGAAACACAGTTCCGCATTGCGGAATTACAATGGAGAATACTGGATGGGCATCTCAACACCGGCCAGTGACACGCTGGTCAGCTTCCGTGGCGTGCAGAAGAGCTACGATGGTGAGTCACTGATCGTCAAGCATCTCGACCTCGACATCCGTCGCGGGGAATTCCTTACCATGCTCGGCCCCTCCGGCTCCGGCAAGACCACCTGTCTGATGATGCTGGCCGGCTTTGAAACGCCGACCCACGGCGAGATCCGTCTTGACGGCCAGCTGCTCAACAACGTGCCGCCGCACAAGCGCAATATCGGCATGGTGTTCCAGAACTACGCGCTGTTCCCGCACATGACGGTGGCGGAAAACCTCGCCTACCCGCTGACCATCCGCAAGATGAACAAGAGCGAGATCGCCGAACGCGTGAAAAAGGCGCTGGGCATGGTCAAGCTCGACGCGCTGGCGCACCGCTATCCGGGCCAGATGTCCGGCGGCCAGCAGCAGCGCGTGGCACTGGCGCGGGCGCTGGTGTTCGAACCGCAGCTGGTGCTGATGGACGAACCGCTGGGCGCGCTGGACAAGCAGCTGCGCGAACACATGCAGCTGGAAATCAAGCACATCCACGAAAACCTCGGCATCACCGTGGTGTACGTGACCCACGACCAGGGCGAGGCGCTGACCATGTCCGACCGCGTGGCGGTGTTCAAGGACGGCGTGATCCAGCAGATCGATGCCGCCAACGTGCTGTACGAGGCACCGGTCAACTCCTTCGTTGCCAACTTCATCGGCGAGAACAACACCCTGCACGGCGAAGTGGTCGATGTTGCCGGTCAGCACTGCGCGGTGCGTCTGGCCAGCGGTGAAGTGGTCAAGGCCTCGGCGATCTGCGTTGGCCGCAACGGCGAACCGACCTCGATGTCGATCCGTCCGGAGCGCGTGCGCCTGAATCAGTTGGCCGAAGCCTGCGAGAACCGCCTCAAGGCCAAGCTGGCGGAGTTCATCTACTTCGGCGACCACGTGCGCCTGCGTCTCGATGTCGCCGGCCAGAGCGGTTTCATGGTCAAGGTGCCGGTCGGCGAGCTGGACAGCAGCTGGAAAACTGGCGACATGCTCGATGTCGGCTGGATGGCGCGCGATATCCGCGCCCTTGATTCCGCCATCGTCAGCCACTAAAAAACAAGCCTGCCTACAGGCGTAAAAACCCCCACGTAATGCAAATGAGCAATACCCCCAGAGGAGAATGACGATGACCAAGAAATATCTGCCACGCGTTGCTGTGTTGTCGGTTGCCATGGCGCTGGCCGCCCCGGCTATGGCCAAGGACCTGACCGTGATTTCGTTTGGTGGTGCCAACAAGGACGCACAGGTTGCGGCCTACTACCAGACTTTTGAAAAGGCTACCGGCCACAAGATCACCGCCGGTGACTACAACGGCGAAATGGCCAAGATCAAGGCCATGGTCGATACCAAGAAAGTCAGCTGGGATCTGGTAGAAGTCGAATCGCCTGAACTGCTGCGTGGCTGTGAAGAAGGCATGTTCGAGAAGATCAACTGGGCGAAAGTGGGCAACAAGGCCGACTTCGTGAAACCGGCAGTTACCGAGTGCGGTGTCGGCATGTTCGTGTGGTCCACCGCAATGGCCTACAACGCCGACAAGCTGAAAGTGGCACCGAAGAGCTGGGCCGATTTCTGGGACGTGAAGAAATTCCCGGGCAAGCGCGGCCTGCGCAAGGGCGCCAAGTACACCCTGGAATTCGCGATCCAGGCTGACGGCGTGAAGCCGGCCGACGTGTACAAGGTGCTGTCGACCAAGGCCGGCGTGGACCGCGCCTTCAAGAAACTGGATCAGCTGAAGCCGAACATCCAGTGGTGGGAAGCCGGCGCGCAGCCGCCACAGTTCCTGGCCTCCGGTGACGTGGTGATGAGCTCGGCCTACAACGGCCGTATCGATACCGCACAGAAGGAAGGCAAGAACCTGAAAGTGGTATGGGCCGGCAGCGTGTACGACGTCGACTCGTGGGCGATTCCTAAGGGCTCGCCAAAGCTGAAGGAAGCGATGGAGTTCATCGCCCACGCCAGCAAGCCGGAATACCAGGCCATCTACTCCAGCAAGATCGCCTACGGCCCGACCAACACCAAGGCGGTGCAGAAGGTGGATCCGAAGTCCGCCACCAACCTGCCGACCTGGCCGGCCAACCTGCGCAGCGCGCTGCCACTGGACGTGAACTTCTGGGTTGAGAACGGCGAAGAGCTGGAAGAGCGTTTCAACGCTTGGGCTGCACGCTAATCGCTGTCCTGGCAGCCTGACACCGTTGCGGCCAACCTTGGCCGCAGCGGGGGACGGCTGCCGTTGTCTGCTGCCATGCGGCCCGGTCCTGACCGGGCTGCACTCATCAAGTGTTTGCCCATGTCCGAGACTATGACCATGAATGCGCCACTGACTGCCGCCGACGGCGAATCCCTGAAAGTCAAGCTGGCCCGCGAACGTCGCAACAAGCAGCTGAAGGCTATCGCGCTGGTTGCGCCACTGGCGCTGTTCCTGTTGCTGACCTTCCTGGTGCCGATTGCCATGCTGCTCAAGCGCAGTGTGGATAACCCGGAAGTCATTACCTATTTGCCGCAGACCTCGGCGGAAATCGCCAGCTGGGATCGCCGCGGCCTGCCATCGGAAGCGGTATTTGCCGCGATGGCACGCGACCTGACCGTCGCCAAAGAACAAAAAACCGTTTCCGAAATCTCCAAGCGCCTGAACATGGACATCAGCGGCTTCCGCTCGCTGATCCAGCGCAGCGCGCGCAAGATGCCGCTGGAAGTGGCCGCCGGTGAATCGGTGCGCGACCAGTTCATCGCGATGGACGAACGCTGGGGCGATCCCGACCACTGGCACGTGATTGCCAAGAACGCCAAGTCGTGGACGCCGTACTACCTGTACAGCTCGCTGGACCTGCGTGAAACCAAGGCCGGCACCCCGGAACTGGCGCCGGAAGAGGAGCGCGCCTTCCTCAGCATCTTCGGCCGCACGCTGTGGATGAGCATGTGGATCACGCTGATCAGCGTGTTGCTGGGCTACCCGATTGCCTACTGGCTGGCCAACCTGCCGGCACGCAAGAGCAACCTGCTGATGATCCTGGTGCTGCTGCCGTTCTGGACCTCGGTGCTGGTGCGGGTGGCGTCGTGGATCGTGCTGCTGCAACAGGAGGGGTTGATCAACTCGGCACTGATGGGGCTGGGCATCATCGGCGAGCCGCTGCAGTTGGCGTTCAACCGTACCGGCGTCTACATCGCCATGGTGCACATCCTGCTGCCGTTCGTGATCCTGCCGGCCTACAGCGTGATGAAGAGCATTCCGCCGACCTATATGCGCGCCGCCATTTCGCTGGGTGACCACCCGTTCGCCGCGTTCTGGAAGATCTACTTCCCGCAGACGGTGGCCGGTGTTGCGGCCGGTGCCTTGCTGGTGTTCATCATGTGCATGGGCTACTACATCACCCCGGCACTGCTGGGCGGCCCGCAAGAGCAGATGGTCAGCTACTACGTCGCGTTCTACACCAACGTTACCATCAACTGGGGCATGGCCGCGGCACTGGGCTCGCTGCTGCTGGTTGCCACCATGACGCTGTACGCGGTGTACAGCAAGCTGGTGGGTGCTAACAAACTGAGTCTGGGGTAAATCATGCTGCCAAACTACGCTTCCCCGATCGAGCGCATCTGGTTCTGGACGTTCCGCATCCTGTGCGTGTCGGTCCTGATCTTCCTGGTGTCGCCGCTGCTGGTGATCATTCCACTCTCGTTTTCGGACAACACCTTCCTGCTGTACCCGATCGAGAACTTCTCGCTGCGCTGGTATCAGGAGTTCTTCGGCAACGAGGTATGGCTGAACTCGCTGAAGAACAGCTTCATCGTGGCGCCGGCGGCGACGCTGCTGGCGATGGTGCTCGGTTCGCTGGCCGCGGTCGGTCTGAGTTCCAGCAACTTCCCCGGCAAGGCGCTGCTGATGAGCATCCTGATCTCGCCGATGGTGGTGCCGGTGGTGATTGTCGGTGTCGGTTCCTACCTGTTCTTCGCGCCGCTGGGGCTGACCAACAGCTACCTCGGCCTGATCCTGGTGCACACCGCGCTGGGCGTGCCGTTCGTGGTGATTACCGTGTCGGCGACGCTGGGCAACTTCAACGTCAACCTGATCAAGGCCAGTGCCAACCTCGGCGCCAACCCGCTGACCACCTACCGCCGCATCGTGTTCCCGCTGATCGCACCGGGCGTGATCTCCGGTGGCCTGTTCGCCTTCGCCACCTCGTTCGACGAGGTGGTGGTGACGCTGTTCCTGGCCGGTCCGGAGCAGTCGACGCTGCCACGGCAGATGTTCGGCGGCATCAAGGAAAACATCAGCCCGGCGATCGCCGCTGCGGCCACGGTGCTGATCCTGTTCTCCATCGCGCTGCTGCTGACGCTGGAGTGGCTGCGCGGCCGTGCCGAGAAGATGCGTACCGCAGTCGAACACTGATCCTGGGGTTTTGTTGCTGCCACGCCCGTACCTGCCGGTACGGGCGTTTTTGTTTGTGGCCGGCGCCGCGCGGCTGTCGCGGTGTGTGACGAAGCCGTCGGCCTTGCGGCCAACCTTGGCGCTGGTGCTGGCCGCACTATGGACTAGCCAGCGGCCATGCCGGCGGCAACCCTGCCGGCAGCAGGGTTGGCGCTGGCCGGTGTGCACGCCATAATCGGCGGTTCGCCGGCGTTGCCGTCCCCGCGTTGTCGCGGGGCGGTAATGCAATCGCCATCGTTTCGCCACAGGTCTGCCCCCATGCGCCGAATGCTTGCCCTGCTACTGTGTTGCCTCAGCCTGCCCGCGATGGCGCTGTCGGTGACCTTCATCAATCCCGGCAAGCACGACGAGGTGTACTGGCTGACCGCGACGCGGGCGATGGAGGCGGCGGCAAGCGATCTCGGCATCCGGCTGCAGGTGCTGTACGCCGAGCGCGAGCATCCGCGCGTGCTGGCGCTGGCACGGCAGATCATCGCGCAGCCGGCGGCGCAGCGGCCGGATTACGTGGTGTTCAGCAACGACTACGGCACCGCACCGGAGCTGCTGCGCCTGTTCGAGGCCGCCGGCATCCATAGCTTCATGGCGTTCAGCGGCCGCGACGACCAGCCGGGCCAGCCGGCAATCGGCCTGCCGCGCATGCACTTTCGCCACTGGCTCGGCTCGCTGGAGCCGCGCGCCGAGGACGCCGGCTACCTCACCGCGCGGGCGCTGATCGAGCGCGGCCGCCGCGCCGGCCTGCCGCGTATCAATGGCAAGCTGCCGCTGCTGGCCATCGGCGGCGACCGGTCCACGCCCAGCTCGCTGCTGCGCAGCGAAGGCATGCGCCGTGCGGTGACCGAGGCCGGCGACGTGGTGCTGCTGCAGGAGGTCTACGCCGGCTGGAACCAGCAGCGCGCGCAGGAGCAGGGCGGCTGGCTGTTCCGGCGCTATCCGCAGGCGCGGCTGCTGTGGGCCGGCAACGACCTGATGGCGTTCGGCGCGATGGACGCCTGGCGCCGGCGCGGCGGCACGCCGGGCAAGGACGCCTTCTTCAGCGGCATCAATACCTCGGCGCAGGCGCTGGCGGCGCTGCGCGACGACAGCCTCAGCGTGCTGGCCGGCGGCCACTTCATTGCCGGTGCCTGGTCGCTGGTGATGCTCTACGATTACCATCATGGACGTGACTTTGGCGACGAGGGGCTGGAGCTGGTGCGGCCGATGTTCACCCTGTTCAACGACCACAGCGCGGCGCAGTTCATGCAGCGCTACGGCAAGCTGGATTTCAGTCGCGTCGATTTCCGCCGTTACAGCAAGCAGCATAACCCCGGGCTGCGTCGCTACAACTTCGATTTCCGCCAGCTGCTGTAAGAACCTGTTCACGATCTGCTGCGCTTCGGCGATACGGCGTTAAAAACGTCTTCGGAATGCTCATTTACTACTTGTAAATTCCGCTTCCTCAGCCGTTTTCGCCTTGTCTCGCGTGAGCGCGCGAGATCGTGAACACGTTCTAACATTTAAAGGATTTATGGTGACCGCTGCCTACCGTCCGCTCGCCCATGTGCTGATCCGCCGCATCGTGCTGCTGGCGACCGCCTGCGCGCTGCTGCTCAGCGCGGTGCAGGGCGTGCTGACCTACCGTCAGGTGCAGCAGCGCTTCGAGGCCACGCTGCAGGACATCGTCAGCAGCAACCTGCCGATGCTGTCGGTCGGCATCTGGGACATCGAGGCCGAGGCGGTGCGCCGCCAGGTGGAAACCATCGTCGCCAAGCCGGAGATCGGCTATGCGCGGCTGAATGTCGCCACCGGCCAGGTGTTTGAGGCCGGCGACGCCGCGCTGCTGCGGCAGCAGCCGGGCCGCCGCTTCGAGATCCCGCCGCCGCGCGGCAGCGGCGAGGCGCTGGGCACACTGCTGATCGTGGTGCAGCCGGCACTGCTGTACCAGGCGCTGACGCAGGCGCTGCTCGCCATCTTCCTCGGCTACCTGCTGCTGACGCTGCTGATCTGCAGCCTGGTCGCCTACGTGCTGCGCCGCGAGGTGGAGCGCCCGCTGCGCGGCATGGCCGAGTTTGCCGGCCGGCTGGCGCCGTCGTCGCTGACCGTGCCGCTGCAGCTGTCGCGGCCGGCGCGGCCGCACCACGACGAGATCGACCTGGTGGCGCGCGGTTTTGCCACGCTGCAGGCGGCGATCAGCCGCCACATCGATACCCTCGACCAGCAGGTGGAGGAACGCACCCGGCAGCTGGATGCCGCGCTCAGCGACATCCGCGAGCTGTCGATCCGCGACGGGCTGACCGGCTGCTACAACCGTGCGCTGCTCAGCGAGCGGCTGCCGTCGGAGCTGGAGCGCGCGCAGCGCTACCAGCGGCCGCTGGCGGTGGTGTTCTGCGATGCCGACCACTTCAAGCCGGTCAACGACCGTTTCGGTCACCTCGCCGGCGACGAGGTGCTGCGCGCCATCGCGCTGCGCATCGGCAGCCAGCTACGGCAGGACATCGACTGGGTGGTGCGCTTCGGCGGTGAGGAGTTCGTCATCGTGCTGCCGGAAACCGATCTTGCCGCGGCGCTGGTGACGGCGGAACGGCTGCGCGCGGCGATCAGCACCTCGGTGATCCTCGCCGACGGCCGCACGGTGCAGATCACCGCCAGCCTGGGGGTGGCCGCGTTCCAGAGCGGGGAGGACGTGGAGAGCCTGCTCAACCGCGCCGATACCCAGCTGTACCTGGCGAAGCAGGGCGGCCGCAACCGGGTGATGGGCTAGCCGCCGTCACCGTCTAGCCCCGCCTCTGTCGTTGCCATTGCGGCCAACCTTGTCTCAAGGTTGGCCGCAATGTTTGGTGGGTCGCGGCACGCAAGCGGGGTGCCGGCGGCAACTTGCCATATACCCTAGTGGGGTATATGATGGCTTAGCGTTGACCATTCCCGGAGCCGTGCCATGTCTGCTACCCGCATCACCCTGCCTGTCGAAGGCATGACCTGCGCCGCCTGCGCGCTGCGCATCGAAAAAGTGCTGTCACGGCAACCGGGGGTCAGCGCCAGCGTCAGTTTTGCCAGCGAAAGTGCACAGATCAGCTACGACCCGCAGCAGCGCAATGTCGAGCAGCTGGTGGCGGCGATCGAGCAGGCCGGTTTCAGCGTGCCGCCGCAAATACTGCAGCTGGAGATCGAGGGCATGACCTGTGCCGCCTGCGCCACGCGCATCGAAAAGGTACTCAACCGCCAGCCGGGGGTGAGCGCGACGGTCAATTTCGCCAGCGAAACGGCGCGACTGCAGCTGGCAGCGGGGGCGCCCGACAGCGCGCAGCTGCTGGCGGTGGTGAGCCAGGCCGGCTACGGCGCCCGCGTTGCCGAGGAGCAGGGCGGCGACAGCCGCGAGCAGCGCGCCGCCGCACGCTACCGCCACGAGTTGCGCTGGTTCTGGCTGGCGGCGGCATTGACGCTGCCCTTCCTGCTGGAAATGGTGCCGATGCTGCTGGGCAGCCATCACGGCTATCTGCCGCGCTACTGGCAGCTGCTGCTGGCCACCCCGGTGCAATGGCTGGCCGGCTGGCGTTTCTACCGCGGCGCCTGGCACGCGCTGCGCGGCGGCGGTGCCAATATGGACGTGCTGGTGGCGCTGGGCACCGGCATGGCGTGGGCGTGGTCGGCGTGGGTGACGCTGGCCGGCTGGTCGCAGCAGCACGTCTATTTCGAGGCCAGCGCGGCGGTGATCACGCTGGTGTTGCTGGGCAAGCTGCTGGAGGCGCGTGCCAAGGGCCGCACCGCCGGCGCCATCCGCAGCCTGCTGGCGCTGACCCCGAAAACCGCCCGCGTCGAGCAGGGTGGCGTGGTGCAGGAGAAACCGCTGTCGGCACTGCAAACCGGCGACGTGGTGCTGGTGCAGCACGGCGAACGGGTGGCGGTGGACGGCACCGTGATCGACGGCGCGGCGGTGCTGGACGAGAGCCTGCTCACCGGCGAAAGCCTGCCGGTGGAGCGCCGCGCGGGTGACAGCGTCTACGCCGGCACCCACAACCAGGGCGGCATGCTCAAGGTGAGCGCCACCGCGGTCGGCAACCGCACCCAGCTTGCCGCCATCGTGCGCCGCGTCGCCGAGGCGCAGGGCAGCAAGGCGCCGATCCAGCAACTGGCCGACCGTATCTCGGGGGTGTTCGTGCCGGTGGTGGTCGCCATCGCCACGCTGACTTTTGCCGCCACCGGGCTGCTCACCGGCGACTGGCAACAGGCGCTGATCCACGCGGTGGCGGTGCTGGTGATCGCCTGCCCCTGCGCGCTGGGGCTGGCGACGCCGACCGCGGTGATGGTCGGCATGGGCAACGGCGCACGTCGCGGCGTGCTGTTCCGCAATGCCGCGGCGCTGGAGCACGCGGCGGCGATCCGGCTGCTGGTGGTGGACAAGACCGGTACCCTCACCGAAGGCAAGCCGCAGGTCAGCGACCTGCTGCCGCTGGCGGAGGTGGACGAGAACGGCCTGCTGGCGCTGGCCGCCGCCGCCGAGGCCGGCTCCGAGCATCCGCTGGGGCGCGCGGTGGTGGCCGCCGCCAGCGCCCGCGGCCTGCCCCTGCCGGCGGTGAGCGCCTTCCAGGCGCACGTCGGGCAGGGCGTCAGCGTCACGCTGGCCGGCAGCACGCTGCGGGTCGGGGTGCCGGACTGGGCGCTGGGCAGCGTGCCGGCGGCGGCGCAGCCGTGGTACGCGCAGGGCAAGACGGTGCTGGCGGTCAGCCGCGATGGCGTGGCGCTGGGGCTGATCGCGCTGGCCGACCAGCTGCGCGCCAGCTCGGCGCAGGCGGTGGGCGCGCTGCAGGCGCAGGGCATCCGCGTGGTGATGCTGACCGGCGACAAGCTGGCCAGCGCCGAACACATCGCCGCGCAGGCCGGCATCGCCGAGGTGCACGCCGCGTTGCGGCCGGAGGACAAGGCGGCGCTGGTCAAGGCGTGGCAGGCGCAGGGGCAGGTGGTGGCGATGGTCGGCGACGGCGTCAACGACGCGCCGGCGCTGGCCGCGGCCAACGTCAGCTTCGCCATGGGCGCCGGCTCCGATGTCGCCATCGACACCGCCGACGTGACGCTGATGGCCGGCGACCTGCTGCACCTGGTCGACGCCATCCGCCTGTCGCGCGCCACGCTGGGCAAGATCCGCCAGAACCTGTTTTTCGCCTTCATCTACAACGTGCTCGGCATCCCGCTGGCGGCACTGGGGCTGCTCAATCCGGTGATCGCCGGCGCGGCGATGGCGATGAGCTCGGTGTCGGTGGTCAGCAACTCGCTGCTGCTGCGCCGCTGGCGCTAGCTGCGGCTGGCGTTGCGGCCAACCTTGTGCCGGCTGGCCCGGTACCGCTCGCTGCCTGCAATCCGGCGGCTTTCTCCAGCCTCAGGCCAGCGGCACGAAGCACTCCTCGTGCCGCGCCAGCGCCGCCAGCAGCGGCCGCGTCGCCAGTGCGTCTTGCAGCGCCTGCTGCAGCGCGTCGGCGTCGGCCACCGGCTCGTACACTTCCATCCAGGTCTGCGCATCGTCGCGGCGCTGCAATAATCTGCCCTTGATGCCGGTTATTTTTTCTATTTCTGCCATTAGCGACGCTATATGTTGCCGGATTGGCAGGATGTTGTCCTGCACGCGGTAGTAGACGTAAAGCGCGGCGGCCATGTTTACTCCTTTTGCACTGCAAAAATAAGGTTATGATAGCCGCTTCGATAGCGACAGAACGGGACGATAGCATGCAGGCGGGTGAGGGCAAGTTGACCCTGGTGGTGATCGGCGTCGGCCTGATCGGTGGCTCGTTCGCGCTGGCGCTGAAGCGTGCCGGCAAGGTTGGCCGCGTGATCGGGGTCGGGCGCTCTGCGGCCAACCTTGCGCGCGCCGTCGAGCTGGGCGTGATTGACGAGGCCAGCCACAGCGCCGCCGACGCGGTGCGCCACGCCGACATCGTGCTGGTGGCGACGCCGGTGGGCCAGATGGCGCGCGTGTTCGCCGAGATCGCGCCGCAGCTGCCGGCACACTGCGTGGTCACCGACGGCGGCAGCACCAAGAGCGACGTGGTGGCGCTGATGCGCCAGCATTTGTCTGCCCAGCTGGCGCAGTGCGTGCCGGCGCACCCGATTGCCGGCTCCGACCTGTCCGGCGCCGTCGCCGCGCAGTACGGCCTCTACGACAACCGCCGCATCGTGGTCACGCCGCTGCCGGAAACAGCTCCGGCCGCCGCCGCTCTGGTGCGCGAGCTGTGGCAGGCCTGCGGTGCGCGGGTTTACGAGATGAGCGCCGCCGAGCACGACGCGGTGTTCGCCACCGTCAGCCACCTGCCGCACCTGCTGGCCTTCGCCTATGTCGACATGATCGTCGCCAAGGCCGACGGCGAGCGCTGTTTCGATTTTGCCGCCACCGGTTTTCGCGATTTCACCCGTATTGCCGGCAGCCATCCGGAGATGTGGCGCGACATCGCGCTGGCCAACCGCGACGCGCTGCTGGCGGAGCTGGACGGCTACCGCGCGGCGCTGGACAGCCTGCGCGATGAGCTGGCCAGCGGCGACGCCGCGGCACTGACCGCACGTTTCGAGCGTGCGCGCGAGGCGCGTCATGGCTGGCACCAGAAGTTCCTGCGGGGCAATTCATGAGCGCGCCGCACGCCACCACCATCTGGGTCGATGCCGACGCCTGTCCGGCGGTGATCAAGGACATCCTGTTCCGCGCCGCCGACCGCACCGCCACCCGCACTGTGCTGGTCGCCAACCAGCTGCTGCGCGTGCCTCCGTCGCCACACATCCGCGCACAGCAGGTGCCGGCCGGCTTCGACGTCGCCGACAACCACATCGCGCAGCAGGCGCAGCCGGGCGACATCGTGGTCACCGCCGACATTCCGCTGGCGGCGCAGGTGGTGGCCAAGGGCGCGCTGGCGCTCAATCCGCGCGGCGAGCTGTACAGCGACGCCACCATTCGCGAGGCGCTGACGCTGCGCAATTTTATGACCGAGCTGCGCGACAGCGGGGTGCAGACCGGCGGTCCGGCGGCATTCAGCCAGCGCGACCGCCAGGCATTCGCCGCGCAGCTGGACAAGCTGCTGCAAAGGTTGGCCGCAAGGCGTCGCTGATCCGGCGCCGCGGTCATGACGGACTTGGCACTGCTCACATAGCCTACGCACCGCGTAGCTGGGCCAAGGCGCGCCACCGCCGACAGCCGCAGGCGCACGGCAAGGCGGCACAACCCCGCCTCAGGGGGGGGGGGGGGCGGTGTTTAGCCGCCGTGCTGGCGGATCACGCCTTCCTTGTCCGCCGGCCGCCAGCCGGCTGGTTTCAGGATCTTGCCGTCTGCCCGACGCGCCACCTTGCCGTCGACGCACTTGGCGAGGTTGGCCGCGTGGATCGCGTCGAACATCTTTTCCACCGGCAGCCCCTGCGACAGCAGCAGGCCGAGCAGCACGTTGAGCACGTCCACGCCTTCGGCCGCCAGTTCGGCGCGCAGCCGCGTCTGCTCTGCCGGCTCGGCCTGCTGGATGCGCTGGTAGTCCTGCAGTGCGACGGAAAACTCCTGCCACTCTTCCTGCAGCATGGTGTGCCACATCGCGAGGGCGGCGGCGTCGAACTGCGGCGTGGCCGGCAGGCTCATGTCGAAGCGCGCCATGAAGTCGCGGCGCAGGGTGAACGGGTTGCTCATCTTGTGTTGTGTGTGGTTTGTTGACGCAATATTTTGTGTTCTGTGCCCGCCGCTGGCAAGTGCCGGCCACGAAAAAAGCCGCTGCATTTGCAGCGGCTTTTGGCTTGCGGCCAACGTTCAGCGGTTTGCCAGCTGGCCCAGCACCTCGAAGTAGTCGGGGAAGGTCTTCGCCACGCACTTGGGGTCGTTGATGATTACCGGGGTACCGAGCAGGGCCACCAGCGAGAAGCACATCGCCATGCGGTGGTCGTCGTAGGTGTCGATCTCGGCATTGGGCGTCAGCGTCGCCGGCGGGGTGACGCTGATGCTGTCCTGCGTCTCCACTACCGTGGCGCCAACCTTGCGCAGTTCGGTGGCCATCGCCGCCAGGCGGTCGGTTTCCTTCACGCGCCAGCTTTCCACGTTGCGGATGGTGGTGGTGCCCTTGGCGGCCAGCGCCGCCACCGCGATGGTCATCGCCGCGTCCGGAATGTGGTTGAGGTCGACGTCGATCGCCTGCAGGCCACCGGCCGGCGCGCGCGCCTCGATCCAGTTGTCGCCGATGCTGATCTCGGCACCCATCAGCGCCAGCGCGTCGGCGAATTTCACGTCGCCCTGGATGCTGCTGCGGCCAACCCCTTCCACCCGTACCGGGCCGCCGGCCAGCGCGCCGGCGGCGAGAAAGTAGGAGGCGCTGGAGGCATCGCCCTCGACGTGGATCTCGCCCGGCGAGCGGTAGCGCTGGCCGCCGGCGATGCTGAAGCGCTGCCAGCCGTCACGCTGCACCGGCACGCCGAAGCGCGCCATCAGGTTGAGGGTGATCTCGATATAGGGCTTGGAGATCAGCTCGCCGACCACCTCGATGGTGACTGCCTCGCCGGTCAGCGGCAGTGCCATCAAGAGCGCGGTGAGGAACTGGCTGGAGACGTTGCCCTTCACCGGAATGACCTTGCCGCTGTTGACGCCGGCCGGCTTGATCTGCAGCGGCGGGTAGCCGTCGTTGCCGAGGTAGGCGATATCGGCACCGGCCACGCGCAGTGCGTCGACCAGGTCGCCGATCGGACGTTCGTGCATGCGTGACACGCCGTGCAGGTGGTAGTGGCCCTGCATCAGCGCCAGCGCCGCGGTCAGCGGGCGGAAGGCGGTGCCGGCGTTGCCGAGGAACAGGTCGGCTTCCTTGACCGCAAACGTGCCGCCGGTGCCGTGCACCAGGAAGTCGCGGCTGTCGCCTTGCTGCTGGACGGTGACGCCCAGCGTGGCCAGCGCTTCCAGCATGCGGCTGATGTCGTCGGAGTCAAGCAGGTCGCGCACCAGCGTCTGGCCGTCGGCCAGCGCGGCCAGCAGCAGGGTGCGGTTGGAAATGCTCTTCGAGCCGGGCAGTTTGACGGTGCCGGCAAGGCGGGGAATCGGGTGTAGCGTCAGTTGTTCCATGGCGGTCTTGCTCTTTGATTTTGTTCGGGCGCGGCGCTGGCCGCTGTCTGCACCGGTCGCGCGTGCGGCGCGTCGGCATCGGGTGATCTCTGTACCGACTGTACCGTTATTGTGCATTGCCGCGCAAACATCCGCTGCGGCGGCAGCTGCGTTACAATATCGGGTTTTCAGTCAGGCTTTCTGTCATGGTCATGCTCCGCCCCGTTATTACCATCGATGGCCCGTCCGCCTCCGGCAAAGGCACCGTGGCGGCACTTGTTGCCCGCGAGCTGGGCTTCCATTATCTCGATTCCGGCGCGCTGTACCGGCTGGCCGCGCTGTACGCGCTGCGCGAAGGCGTGAGCTGGGAAGACGAAAACCAGGTCGCCAGGTTGGCCGCACAGCTGCCGGCGGCCTTTAGCGACGACAAGGTGTGGCTGGATGGCCACGATGTCAGCGCCGCGATCCGCGCCGAGGATATCGGGATGGGCGCCTCCAGAATCGCCGCGCTGCCAAGCGTGCGCGCCGCGCTGCTCGAGCGCCAGCGTGCCTACCAGCAGACACCGGGGCTGGTGGCCGACGGCCGCGACATGGGTTCGGTGGTGTTTCCGCGCGCCGAGCTCAAGGTTTTCCTGACCGCCAGTGCCGAAGAACGTGCCGCGCGACGCTATAAGCAGTTGATCGCAAAAGGGGAATCTGCTAACCTCCCACAGATTCAGCAGGATATTTGTGACCGTGACGCGCGTGACGCGGCACGGAGCGTTGCCCCGTTGAGACAAGAACCGGATGCCCGTTTGCTGGATACCTCCGCGCTCACCATTGACCAGGCGGTCAAGCAGGTGCTGCAGTGGTTTCGCGAACGATAAAGGCGCCCGGTTGTTCATTTTTGTAGCACGCTGCTTCGGTTTCCTTGCACCGGCAGCCCTCAAACCTAACCCCGCGTGACGCAAGGCATGCAACAAGAGTAAATCTGATGACTAACCTCGTAATGGATAGCTTCGCCGCCCTGTTTGAAGAGAGCCTGGCTCTGCAAGAAATGCGCGCCGGTGAAGTAATCACTGCTGAAGTCGTGTCCATCGACTCCAACTTCGTTACCGTTAACGCCGGTCTGAAGTCCGAGTCCCTGATCCCTGTTGAAGAATTCAAGGGTGACAATGGCCAGGTTGAAGTAGCAATTGGCGATTTCGTCACTGTTGCCATCGACTCCCTGGAAAACGGCTTTGGCGAAACCAAGCTGTCCCGCGAAAAAGCCAAGCGTCTGGCTGCGTGGATTGACCTGGAAGAGGCTCTGGAAGCTGGCAAGATCCTGTCTGGCGTGATCAGCGGTAAAGTCAAGGGTGGTCTGACCGTTATGGTTAACGGCATCCGCGCCTTCCTGCCGGGTTCGCTGGTAGATGTACGTCCGGTGAAAGACACCACTCCTTACGAAGGTAAGGAAGTTGAGTTCAAGGTTATCAAGCTGGATCGCAAGCGCAACAACGTGGTTGTTTCGCGCCGTGCGGTTCTGGAAGAAACCCTGGGCGAAGAGCGCAAGGCACTGCTGGAAACCCTGCGTGAAGGCCTGGTGGTTAAGGGTATCGTCAAGAACATCACCGACTACGGTGCGTTCGTTGACTTGGGCGGTATCGATGGCCTGCTGCACATCACCGACCTCGCATGGCGCCGTGTCAAGCACCCGTCCGAAGTACTGGCCGTTGGTGACGAAGTTGAAGCCAAGGTTCTCAAGTTCGACCAGGACAAGAACCGCGTTTCGCTGGGTCTCAAGCAGCTGGGCGAAGATCCGTGGGTGGGCCTGTCCCGCCGTTACCCTGCCGGCACCCGCCTGTTCGGCAAGGTAACCAACCTGACCGACTACGGTGGCTTTGTTGAAATCGAACAGGGTATCGAAGGTCTGGTTCACGTGTCCGAAATGGACTGGACCAACAAGAACGTACACCCATCCAAGGTAGTTCAGGTGGGCGACGAAGTTGAAGTCATGATCCTCGAGATCGACGAAGACCGTCGTCGTATCAGCTTGGGCATGAAGCAGTGCCAGGCCAACCCATGGAACGCCTTCGCTGACGACTTCAAGAAGGGTGACAAGATCAAGGGCGCCATCAAGTCGATCACCGACTTCGGCGTGTTCGTTGGTCTGCCAGGTGGCATCGACGGCCTGGTTCACCTGTCCGACCTGTCCTGGAACGAGACCGGCGAAGAAGCCGTTCGCCGCTTCAAGAAGGGCGACGAAGTTGATGCCGTGGTTATGTCCATCGACGTTGAGAAAGAGCGCATCTCCCTGGGTATCAAGCAGCTGGAAGGCGATCCGTTCAACAACTACGTTGCCATGAACGACAAGGGCGCGCTGGTTAAGGGCGTGGTGAAGTCTGCTGATGCCAAAGGCGCCGTGATCCAGCTGGATAGCGACGTTGAAGGTTACCTGCGTGCTTCCGAAGTGTCGCGTGACCGCGTTGAAGACATCCGCACCCACGTTAAAGAGGGTGACGAAGTTGAAACCGTGATCATCGCTGTTGACCGCAAGGCTCGCTCCATCAGCCTGTCGATCAAGGCGAAAGACATGCAGGAAGAGAAAGCCGCCATGGGCGCGATCTCTGCTGATGCCAGCGCGAACGTGTCTGCCGGTACTACCAGCCTGGGCGCCCTGCTCAAGGCTAAACTGTCCGGCGGCAACGAATAAGTGATGGATATGACCAAATCTGAGCTTATTGCGAGGCTTGCCGAGCGTTATCCTCAGTTGGTCGCCAAAGATGCTGAACTGGCCGTCAAAACCATTCTGGATGCGATGGCCGGCAGCCTGGCAAAAGGGCAGCGAATCGAGATTCGCGGCTTCGGTAGCTTCGATCTGAACTACCGTCCGCCGCGGGTTGGCCGCAACCCCAAGTCCGGCTCCAGCGTTGTCGTTCCTGAGAAATACGTGCCTCACTTCAAGGCAGGCAAAGAGCTGCGCGAACGCGTGGATCTTGCCCCGGGGGCTTCCGAGTAAGCTTCCGATGTGCCTGTCTGCAAAACGCTGCGGTTTACCGCAGCGTTTTTTTATTCCGCTTCCGGCTTGGGGGGGCGCACGCTTTCGTTTAAACTTGCGATAATTTTTGATCAGGCCGGAGTCGTTATGCGTTACCTCGTTCGCTTGCTGGAGCTGGTGCTGCTGGTGCTGCTGGTGGCGGTAACCGTGCAGAACAGTGCCATCGTCGAGTTCAAGCTGTTTTTTGGACAAAGCTGGAATGCGCCGCTGATCCTGCTGTTGCTGGTGTTCTTTGTTGCCGGTGTGCTGATTGCAATGCTGGCTACCTTTACCTATTCCCTGCGTGTCCGTCGCGAGCTGTCGCAGCTCAAGAAGGAATTGCGCTCCAGACAGGCCAGCAGCAGGGTGACCAAAGACCCGAGCGACGCGCTGGCTGACTGATTTGCTTCTGCCGTTTGCCGGCATTCCCGTACCGAGGTTGGATTTTGGATATTGATCTGTGGTGGCTGTTGCTGTTCCCGGCATTTTTCGGTCTGGGCTGGCTGGCCGCGCGCGTCGACATGCGCGCAGTACTGAAACAGGCGCGCGAAGTGCCGGCCGGTTTTTACAAGGGGCTGGACGCGCTGGTCGATGACAAGACCGATGTCGCCGCCCGCTCGCTGGCGGAAGTGGCACGCGCCCATCCGCAGGCACTGGAAGTGCAGCTGAGCCTGGGCAAGCTGTACCGCCGCCGCGGCGAAAACGACCGCGCCATCCGCCTGCACCAGCAGGTGCTGGAACTGCCCGATCTCAGCAACGAACAAAAGGCGCAGGTGCGTTTCGAGCTGTCGCAGGACTTTCACAAGGCCGGGCTGGTCGATCGCGCCGAGGAAATCCTGGTCAAGCTGCTGCCCAGCCAGACCATGGGCCGTGCCGCGCGCGAACAGCTGCTGAGCATCTACCAGCAGGACCGCGACTGGGAAAAGGCGGTCGCCACCGCGCGCGAGCTGCGCAGCGACGCGCACTCCTTCCAGCACGAGGTGGCGCAGTTTTTCTGCGAGCTGGCGCAGGGTGCGCTATACCAGTCCGACTACGACAAGGCGCGCGGCTACGTGCAGGAAGCGTTTGCGGCCAACCGCAAGTGCGTGCGCGCCAGCATCCTGCTCGGTGACATCGAGGTCGCCACCGGCCAGCCGGAAGCCGCCATCGCCGCCTGGCAGGCGATCGAGAAGCAGAACTACGAATACCTGGCGATGGTCGCCGAGCGCCTGTTCGACGCCTACGAGTCGCTGGGCAAGGCGGCGGAAGGCATTGCGCTGCTGCGTGGCTACCAGCGCACCTTTTCGCAGCTGGAACTGACCGACCTGCTGTACCAGAAGGTGGCCACCTACGAAGGCGAGGCCAAGGCACTGGAGGCGGTGCGCGAAGCGGTACACGCGCGGCCGAACCTGCTTGGCGTCTACCGCCTGGTGGAAGCACAGATGGACGAGCTGAGCCCGGAAGGGCGCATGGATGCCGAAGTGGCGCGCGCGCTGATCATGAAGCACGCGCAGCGCCTGACCGTGCACCGCTGCAAACGCTGCAATTTCCGCTCGCGGGCCTTCTTCTGGCACTGCCCGGCCTGCGGCGAGTGGGAGAGCTTCACCCCCAACCGCTCGGAAACCCATTGATTTCAAGCATTGAAGACTGGAACAACATGAATCCCTTGATGGCGCCTGGCCTTGCGGCCAACGTTACCTCGCCGGTGCTGGTGGCACTGGATTTTGCCACCGCCGATGCCGCGCTGGCCTTTGCCTCCCGTCTTGACCCGCTGCAGTGCCGGCTGAAGGTCGGCAAGGAGCTGTTTACCGCCGCCGGCCCGCAGCTGCTGCAGCAGTTGCAGGCGCGCGGCTTCCAGGTGTTCCTGGATCTGAAATTCCACGATATTCCCAACACCGTGGCGCACGCCTGCAAGATGGCGGCCGAAGCCGGGGTGTGGATGGTCAACGTGCACGCCTCCGGCGGCCGCCGCATGATGACCGCCGCCGCCGAGGCGCTGGCGCAGTACAGCCAGCGCCCGCTGCTGATCGCGGTCACGGTGCTGACCAGCATGGAGGCCAGCGATCTGGCCGAGATCGGCATCACCGTGCCGCCGCAGGAGCAGGTGCTGCGCCTGGCACGGCTGACGCGCGACAGCGGCCTGGACGGCGTGGTGTGCTCGGCGCAGGAAGCGCCATTGCTGAAGGCCGAACTGGGCCGCGACTTCAAGCTGGTGACGCCGGGCATCCGCCTCGCCGACAGCGCCGCCGATGACCAGCGCCGGGTGATGACGCCGGTGGCCGCGCTGCAGGCCGGCGCCGACTACCTGGTGATCGGCCGTCCGATCACCCAGGCCGCCGATCCGCTGGCCGCGCTGGCGGCGATCAATGCCGACATTCAATCCTATATGGCGACACAAGCATGAAAATTACCGTAATCGGATCGGGCTATGTCGGCCTGGTCACCGGCACCTGCCTCGCCGAAGTGGGCAACCATGTGCTGTGCCTGGACGTGGATCCGGCCAAGATCTCCATGCTGCAGGCTGGCGGCATCCCGATCTACGAGCCGGGGCTGGACGAGATGGTCAAGCGCAACGTCGCCGCCGGTCGCCTCAGCTTTACCACTGATGTCGCTGCGTCGGTGGCGTTTGGCGACATCCAGTTCATCGCCGTCGGTACGCCGCCGGACGAGGACGGCTCCGCCGACCTGCAGTATGTACTGGCCGCCGCGCGCAATATCGGCCAGCACATGAACGGTTACAAGGTCATCGTCGACAAGTCGACGGTGCCGGTCGGTACCGCCGACAAGGTCAACGCCGCGATCGCGGCAACGTTGGCCGCACGCGGGGTCGATATCGATTACAGCGTGGTGTCCAATCCGGAGTTCCTGAAAGAGGGCGCCGCGATCGAGGACTTCATGAAGCCGGACCGCATCGTGGTCGGCGCCGGGGACGAGCGTGCCATCGACATGATGCGCCGCCTGTACGAGCCGTTCCAGCGCAACCACGAGCGCATCCTGTTCATGGACGTGCGCTCCGCCGAGCTGACCAAGTACGCGGCCAACGCGATGCTGGCGACCCGCATCTCGTTCATGAACGAACTGGCCAACCTCGCGGAAACGCTGGGTGCCGACATCGAGCTGGTGCGCAAGGGCATCGGGTCCGATCCGCGTATCGGCTACCACTTCCTGTATCCGGGCACCGGCTACGGCGGTTCCTGCTTCCCGAAAGACGTGAAGGCGCTGGTGGCCACCGGCCGTGACAACGGCCACGCGATGCGCGTGCTGACCGCGGTGGAAGCCGCCAACGACGCGCAGAAGCTGCGACTGGTGGAAAAAGTGGTCGCCAAGTTTGGCGCCGACCTGAGTGGTCGCCGCTTCGCGCTGTGGGGGCTGGCGTTCAAGCCCAACACCGACGACATGCGCGAGGCGCCGAGCCGCGTGATCGTCGACGAGCTGACCCGCCGCGGCGCACAAGTGGTCGCCTTTGATCCGGTGGCGATGCACGAAGCGTCGCGCACCATGGCCGACATCGCCGGCTTTGCCTTTGCCGACGACATGATGAGCCCGCTGCACGGCGCCGATGCGCTGCTGATCGCCACCGAATGGAAGGCGTTCCGCAGCCCGGACTTTGCCGAGCTGAAACGCCTGCTGCTGCAGCCGCTGATTTTTGACGGCCGCAATATGTACGATCCGGCCTGGCTGCGCGCGCAGGGCTTCGAATACCACGCCATCGGCCGTTGAGGTGAGCATGAACCTGTTGAACACGCTGGGCCTCCCGCCCGCAACGTTGGCTGCACAGCTGGCCGCAGCCAAGGTGCTGGTGGTCGGCGACGTGATGCTGGACCGTTACTGGTTCGGCGATGTGAGCCGCATCTCGCCGGAGGCGCCGGTGCCGGTGGCCAAAATCAGCCGCATGGAAGAGCGTGCCGGCGGTGCGGCCAACGTGGCGCGCAATATCGCCAGCCTCGGTGGTCAGGCCACCATCCTGTCAGTGGTTGGCGACGACGAGGCCGCGACCGCGCTGGAGCGGCTGCTGGCCAATGACGGCATCCGTGCCTCGTTCAAGCGCGATGCCGGCATCGCCACCACGGTGAAACTGCGGGTGGTGGCGCGGCAGCAGCAGCTGATCCGCCTCGATTTCGAGGACGCGCCGAGCCATGAAATCCTCGCCGACAAGCTGGACGAGTACGCCGCCATCGTCGCCGAACACGACGTGGTGATCCTGTCCGACTACGGCAAGGGCGGCCTGACCCACGTCGCGCGCATGATCGCGCTGGCGCGTGAGGCCGGCAAGCCGGTGCTGATCGACCCGAAAGGCGACGACTACAGCAAGTACGCCGGCGCCACGCTGCTGACGCCCAACCGCAGCGAATTCAAGCAGGTCGCCGGCAGCTGGCAGACCGAGGCGCAACTGTCGGCCAAGGCCGAGGCGCTGCGTGCCGAGCTGGATCTGACCGCGCTGCTGGTGACACGCAGCGAAGAGGGCATGACGCTGTACCGTGCCGACGGCGCGGTGCACGAGCCGACACTGGCGCAGGAGGTATACGACGTGTCCGGTGCCGGCGATACCGTGATCGGCACCCTGGGCCTGATGCTGGCCGCAGGTCTGGCGCTGCCCGTGGCGATGCGGCTGGCCAACGCCGCCGCCGGTATCGTGGTGGCAAAGCTGGGCACCGCGGTGTGCCACCAGCGCGAACTGTTTGCACTGTGACTTGAAGCGAGGCGGCGATGACGGAGTGGGTGACGCAGGTAGTGCAGTTCTGGTTTGACGGCACGGACGAAGCGCAGCTGGCCACGAGCCGCAACGCTTGGTTCCGCAAGGATGCCGCCTTCGATGACGCCATCCGCCAGCGCTTCCTGCCGCTGTGGCAACGCATCGCCGCCGGCGAACTGCTGCCGGATCCGGCCGACGCGCACACGGTGCTGGCGTGGCTGATCGTGGCCGACCAGTTCTCGCGCAACCTGTTCCGTGGCGAGGCGCAGGCGTTTGCGCTGGATGCGCAGGCGCGGACGGTGGCCAAGGCGGCGCTGGCTGTCGGGCTGGAGCAGCAACTGCCGCCGGTGGCGCGCTGGTTCTTCTACCTGCCGCTGGAGCACAGTGAAGCGCTGGCCGACCAGGATGAATCCGTCCGCCGCTTTGAAAGCCTGCCGCCGGACAGCCCCGACCGCGCCGGTGTCGTCGACTACGCCGAAAAGCATCGGGCCATTATCGCCCGCTTTGGCCGTTTTCCCCACCGCAATGCCGCGCTGGGGCGCCCCTCTACCGCGGACGAGCTGCAGTTTCTGGCCCAGCCGGGCAGCTCGTTCTGACTTCCTAAAGGAAATGCTATGACCATCGTGGTGACCGGCGCTGCCGGCTTTATCGGCTCCAACATCGTCAAGGCGCTCAATGCGCGCGGCGAAACCGACATCATCGCCGTCGATAACCTCACCCGTGGCGACAAGTTCGCCAACCTGGTGGACTGCGAGATCAGTGACTACCTCGACAAGCAGGACTTCATCAGCCTGATCGGCAGTGGCGATTTCGACGGCGAGATCCGCGCCATCCTGCACCAGGGCGCCTGCTCCGACACCATGAACCACGACGGCAAGTACATGATGGAGAACAACTACCAGTACACGCTGGAGCTGTTCGAATTCTGCCAGGCGGAAGAAATCCCGTTCCTGTACGCCTCCAGCGCCGCCACCTACGGCAAGGGCAGCGTGTTCAAGGAAGAGCGCCAGCATGAAGGTCCGCTCAACGTCTACGGCTATTCCAAGTTCCTGTTCGACCAGGTGCTGCGCCGCCGCATGAAGGAAGGTCTCACCGCGCAAGTGGCCGGCTTCCGCTACTTCAACGTCTACGGCCCGCAGGAGCAGCACAAGGGGCGCATGGCGTCGGTGGCGTTCCACAACTTCAACCAGTACCGTGAATCCGGCAAGGTCAAGCTGTTCGGCGGCTACGACGGCTGGGACAACGGCAGCCAGAGCCGCGACTTCGTGTCGGTGGAGGACGTGGTCAACGTCAACCTGTTCTTCCTCGATAATCCGGACAAGTCCGGCATCTTCAACCTCGGCTCCGGCCGTGCGCAGCCGTTCAACGATGTGGCGGTGGCCACCGTCAACGCCTGCCGCCGCCACGAAGGCAAGCCGGCGCTGACGCTGGCCGAACTGGTGGAGCAGGGCATCCTGGAATACATCGAATTCCCGGAAGCGCTGAAGGGCAAGTACCAGAGCTTCACCCAGGCCGACATCGGCAAGCTGCGCGAAGCGGGCTACGACGCGCCGATGCTGACCGTGGAGCAGGGGGTCGACCGCTACGTGGACTGGCTGATCGCGCGCCAGGGCTGAGCCTTGCGCCTTGCCGCCCGCAAGCCCCGTCCCTGGACGGGGCTTTGTCGTTTGCGGCTGTCACGGTGCTGTCACGACACTGGGCTAGCGTGACGTCTTTCTGACGATACCGGAGGGGATTTCTTATGCGCCGTTCTCTTGCTGTGCTGTTTGCCGGGCTGGCCATGCCGGCGCTGGCCGCGCCGTTCACCCTGTTGCCGGTATCGCATCCGGCGCTGGCGGCGGTAGAACGCTACGAGGTCAGCGCACCGGCGCTGGCCTATCGCGGTGCCGATGCCGCGGCCTTCGCTGGCAGCCTGCCGCTGGCAGTGGGTTCGGCGCTGAGCTTCAAGGGTTATGAAAAAGGCAGTGCAGCGCTGGAATTCTGGGCGGTGACCGATCGCGGCCCGAATGCCGATTCGCCGGAGGTGCTGAACGGCGGCACGCGCTACGCCAGCAAGCTGTTCCCGGTGCCGGCCTTTGTGCCGACGGTGGTGCAGCTGCGTGTGTCGTTGGCGGAGGCCGCCACGGTTGGCCGCATGCTGCCGCTGCGCGAAGCCGGGCGCGCCATCAGCGGCCTGCCGCTGCCGCAGGGGGCGGTGGGCGCCAGTGGTGAAATCGGCCTCGATGAAAAGCTGCAGCCGCTGCCGTACGACACGCTGGGCTTCGATCCGGAGGGCATCGCCGCTGACAAGCAGGGCAACCTGTGGCTGGTGGACGAGTACGGCCCGTTCCTGGCCCGGGTCGATGCCGCCAGTGGCGAGATCCGGCAGCGCTATGCGCCGGGCAGCGGCCTGCCGGCCATCCTCGCCGCGCGGCAGCCCAACCGTGGCTTTGAGGGCGTCACCGTGACGCCGTCCGGCAAGGTGGTCGCCATCGTGCAGAGTACGCTGGATGTCGATGGTCGCACCCGCCATGGCGCGCGTTTCAGCCGCATCGTCGAGCTGGACCCGGCCAGCGGCACGGTGCGCCAGTTCGGCTATCCGGTGCCGGCGCACTACAACAAGGCCGGCGACATGAAGCTGGGCGACATCGTGGCGCTGTCCGACAGCCGCTTCGCGGTGATCGAGCAGGGCAAGGATCAGGACAAGCGTATGCACAATGACATCACGCTGATCGACCTCGCCACGGCCACGGCACTGGACGGCAAGACGCTGGCCGACGGCCGCGCGCTGGAATATGGCGATGACGCGATGCTGGCGGCGGCCGGCATCCAGCTGGCACGGCGGACACTGGCGCTGGACCTGCGCGCGCTGGGCTGGACCGCGGAAAAGGCGGAAGGGCTGACGCTGGTGGAGAACAACCAGCTGGCGCTGATCAACGACAACGATTTCGGCGTGCGCAGCGAGGTGCAGGGCAGTGCCGCCAAGCTGGCGCAGCTGCAGGTCGCCGCTGGCCAGCTGCAGAACCTGGCGGGCCAGCGCCAGGATGGCGTCCGCGTTGCCATCGCGCCCAATCGTGAGGCCACCGAGCTGTGGCTGATCACGCTGCAGAAGCCACTGCACGCGCTGCCCTGAGCGCGCCTCGGCGTGAACGCAAAAAACCCGTACCGCTGGTGCGGGTTTTTTTGCGGCTGCTGCCGGCGACATGGTGCATCTGGTTATATTCAAGGTAGCCAAAATTCCAAAAGCCACGCTGATGGCAAGTGCTTGATCCGTATCGTGATTATTGATGCTGCTGCGGCAGGCTTGGCCGCGGGGCGGCGACAGCGGGGTGCAAGCCGGTATAATGCGGCGCACTAGGAGACGCCAATGACCCTGCCCGTATTCAAACATCTCGAAGATTTCGTCGGTAACACCCCGCTGGTGCGCCTCAAGCGCCTGCCGGGCAACAGCAGCAACGTGGTGCTGGTCAAGCTGGAGGGCAACAACCCGGCCGGTTCGGTGAAGGACAGGCCGGCACTGTCGATGATCCGCCACGCCGAGGCGCGCGGCGAGATCAAGCCCGGTGACACCCTGATCGAGCCGACCAGCGGCAACACCGGCATCGCGCTGGCGATGGCGGCGACCATGATGGGTTACAAGATGATCCTGGTGATGCCGGAAAACTCCAGCCAGGAACGCATCGACACCATGCGCGCCTACGGCGCCGAGGTGATCCTGACGCCGAAGGCGGCGTCGATGCCCGGTGCCATCGACGAGGTGCGGCGCCTGGAGGCCGCCGGGGTTGGCCGCATCCTCGACCAGTTCGGCAACCCGGACAATCCGCTGGCGCACCTCGAGGGCACCGGGCCGGAGATCTGGCGCGACACCGCCGGCACGGTCACCCACTTCGTGTCCAGCATGGGCACCACCGGCACCATCATGGGCACCAGTGCCTACCTCAAGCAGCAGAATCCGGCGATCCGCATCATCGGCGTGCAGCCGCAGGTTGGCAGTCAGATCCCCGGCATTCGCAAGTGGGAAGACGAATACCTGCCCAAGATCTGCGATTTCTCGCGCATTGACGAGCTGCTGCTGGTCGACCAGCAGACCGCGGAAGACACCGCGCGCCAGCTGGCGCGCGAGGAGGGCATCCTCGCCGGGCCGTCGTCCGGCGGCGCGCTGGCGGTGGCGCTGCGTCTCAACCAGCAGCTGGAGAACGCGGTGATCGTGTCCATCGTCTGCGACCGTGGTGACCGCTACCTGTCCACCGGCCTGTTTTCCTGAGCCAACGTTGGCCGCACGCTGCGGCCAACCCTGAACCGAAGCGATTATGTCCCAACACGTTTTTTCGCCGCCGAGCGACGGCTCGATGAGCCCCAAGACCTGGTACCAGGCGGCCAGCCAGCAACCAGGCTTTATCCACGACGCGGCGCAGGCCGCCGCCATCGAGCGGCTGGACGAGCTGTGGCAGACGCTGGTGGAATTCAAGGACAAGCGCAACCGCTTCCTCGGCCGCAGCCTGCGCAAGCCGGAAGTGCCGCGCGGCCTGTATTTCTGGGGTGGCGTCGGCCGCGGCAAGAGCTTCCTGATGGATGCCTTCTTCGGCTGCGTGCCCTACAACCGCAAGCGCCGCGTGCACTTCCACCACTTCATGGCGGAAATCCACAAACAGCTGCGCACGGTGTCGAACGAGGCCGACCCGCTGAAAACGGTGGCGGCCCGCATCGCCCGCGACGTGCGCCTGCTGTGCTTTGACGAGTTCCACGTCAGCGACATCGCCGACGCGATGATCCTCGGCCGCCTGTTCGCTGCGCTGTTCGAGCAGGGCATCATCTGCGTGATGACTTCCAACTACCCGCCGGAAAACCTGTATCCGAACGGCCTGATGCGCAGCAACTTCCTGCCCACCATCGCCTTGCTGCAGCGGCATCTGGAGGTGATCAACGTCGATGGCGGCAACGACTACCGCCTGCGCGAGCTGACGCGCGAGCCGCTGTTCCATGTGCCGGCCGATGCTGACGCCGAGGCGAAGATGCAGGACATGTTCGAGCGGCTGGCCGGTGCCTCCGGCGAGCTGGAACACTCGCTGACGGTGCTGGGGCGCGACATCCCGCTCAAGCGCCATGCGCCGGGGGTGATCTGGTTCGATTTCCACGCCATCTGCGACGGACCGCGGGCGCAGACCGATTATCTGGAAATCGCCAGCGAATACCACACCGTGTTCGTATCCGATATTCCACAGCTGGCGGTGCGCGACGCGTCGATGGCGCGGCGTTTTACCTGGCTGGTGGACGTGTTCTACGACCATCGCGTCAAGCTGGTGGCGTCCTGTGCGGTGGCGCCGGAGCTGATCTACACCGAGGGGCCGCAGGCCAGCGAGTTTTTCCGTACCGCCAGCCGCCTCACCGAGATGCAGTCGCGCACCTATCTGGAGTTGCCGCACCTGGTGGACGACTTCAAGATCGCCGACGGCATTACCGAGACCTGAGCTGCGTTTGCCGCGCCCCATGAAAAAAGGTTGGCCGCAGTGTTGCGGCCAACCTTTTTACGTTGCGGGACGGTGTCTAGAGCATGTTTACGCTCTAGAGAGCGCTTAGCGCTGGCCGGCCGGAATCAGCAGCGGCTGGTAGCCGAGGGCGCGCAAGCGCTGCATCGCCTCTTCCGCCTCGGCACGGGTGCGGAACGGGCCCAGCTGGACGCGGGTTTCGGTGCGCGCGGTGATGCCGCGCTTTTTCAGGTCCGCCACCAGCTTCTCGGCATTGTCCGGGCTGGAGAACAGGCCCAGCTGCACCTGGTAGCCGAAGGAGCTGCCTTGCGGCGCGATGCCGGGTGTCGCGAGGCGTGGCGGCGTGACCGGTTTTTCGGCCAGTGGTACGCGGAAGGCGGGTGCGGGTGCCGGCGTGGTGGCGATGGCCGGGGCCGGCACGGTGCTGTCGCGGCGCGGTGCGACGGTGGTGACGCTCTTGCCCTTGTCGGCTGGCGGCGCCGTATTGGCGGCGATGGCCGGCGGGCGCGCTTGCTGCGTTTCGAGCTGGGGTGTCTGAATCTGCGGCGGGGTGAGGGGGGTGACGCCGGCCGGGCTGCCGGGCGCCGGTGCCAGCGGCGAGCTGCCGGCTGGCGCACTGGCGCTGACGGCAGCACTGGCCTCCAGCGGCGCGCTGCTGTCGATGGCGCTGAGGCTCAGCGAGGCGCTGTCGCTGCTGTCTTTCTGGATGATGCGGCCGGAGCTGATCGGGGTGCTGGCCGGGGTCGGCGGTGTCGCCGGTGGATTGAAACTGTCGATGATCGGTATCGCCGCCAGTGCCACCAGAACCAGGCCGCTGGCAATCGCAATCCGTTTCTTGATCTGGGGCGACAGCCCGCTATCGCCGCCGGGGGCGCGCTCTTGTGGCGTTGGATTCATCTCGGTTTACATTCTGTGCAGCAAACGCTGGTGAACACTGGTAAAATACCGGGTTCCTCAAAATTGGGTAACCCGTCAAGCTTGAAAATAGCTTGGCAAGTGTAACCATTTCGCTTGTAAACAGGGAGAATTTATATGGCAATCGAACGTACGCTGTCCATCATCAAGCCAGACGCAGTCGCCAAGAACGTTATCGGCAAGATCTACGACCGTTTTGAATCCGCCGGCCTGAAAGTCGTGGCCGCCAAGCTGAAGCAACTGTCGCGCGCCGAAGCCGAAGGCTTCTACGCCGTGCACAAAGAGCGTCCTTTCTTCAACGACCTGGTGAGCTTCATGATCTCCGGTCCGGTGATGATCCAGGCGCTGGAAGGCGAAAACGCCGTCCTGAAAAACCGCGAACTGATGGGCGCGACCGATCCGAAGAAAGCCGAAGCCGGTACCATCCGTGCCGATTTCGCTGATTCCATCGATGCCAACGCCGTTCACGGCTCCGACAGCCTCGAAAACGCCGCGATCGAAGTAGCCTACTTCTTCGCTGCAACCGAGATCTGCGCACGCTAAGCTGTACCCGGCGGCTGCCTGTGGCGGCCGCCATTTCCAGAGATTGACATGAAGACCAACCTGCTCGACTTCAACCTTCCCCAGCTCACCGACCACTTTGCCGCGATGGGCGAAAAGCCATTCCGCGCCAAGCAGATCATGCGCTGGATGCACCAGATGGGCGAAGCCGACTTCGACGCCATGACCGACATCGCCAAGAGCCTGCGTGCCAAGCTGCACGACTGCGCCATTGTCGGTGTGCCCGATCTGATGGTGTCGCAGGAATCGGAAGATGGTACCCGCAAGTGGCTGCTCGACGTCGGCACCGGCAACGGCGTCGAAACCGTGTTCATCCCCGAGGATGACCGCGGCACCTTGTGCATATCATCTCAGGTCGGCTGTGCGCTGGAGTGCACCTTCTGCTCCACCGGCCGTCAGGGCTTCAACCGCAACCTCAGCACCGCCGAGATCATCGGCCAGCTGTGGTGGGCGAACAAGGCGATGGGCGTGACGCCGAAGAACGAGCGCGTGGTGTCCAACGTGGTGATGATGGGCATGGGCGAGCCGCTGGCCAACTTCGACAACGTGGTGTCGGCGCTGCAGATCATGCTCGACGATCACGGCTACGGCCTGAGCCGCCGCCGCGTGACGGTGTCGACCTCCGGCATGGTGCCGCAGATGGACAGACTGAAAGAGGCCTGTCCGGTGGCGCTGGCGGTGAGCCTGCACGCTTCCAACGACCGCATCCGCGACGAGATCGTGCCGCTGAACAAGAAGTACCCGCTGAAAGAGCTGATGGCGGCCTGCCAGCGCTATCTGGTGAAGGCGCCGCGCGACTTCATCACCTTCGAGTACGTGATGCTTGACGGGGTCAACGACAGACCGGAACATGCGCGGGAGCTGATCGCGCTGGTGCGCGACGTACCGTGCAAGTTCAACCTGATTCCGTTCAACCCGTTCCCGAATTCCGGTTACGAGCGTTCCAGCAACAACGCGATCCGCAATTTCCGCGAAATCCTGCAGGAAGCCGGCTTCATCGTCACCGTGCGCAAGACGCGCGGCGACGACATCGACGCCGCCTGCGGCCAGCTGGCCGGCCAGGTGCAGGACAAGACCCGGCGCCAGGAAAAGTGGATACGCATCGCCGAGGAAAAAGACCAATGAAGCTAGCCCGTGTCGTCGTCCTGTTGGCCACCCTGCTGGCCAGTACGCTGACATTCGCCGACGGCGCCACCCCGCGCGAGCTGGCACAGACACGGGCCCTGTTGGCAATCGAGTACATGAAGATCGGCAACATGCGCGTGGCGCTGGAAAACGCCGATCAGTCCATCAAGTTTGATCCTACCTTTCAGGCCGGCTACCTCGCCCGCGCCCTGATCTACATGCAGCTGGGTGTCGACACCGAGGCGGAAGCCGCCTTCAACCGCGCGCTGAAGCTGGATGCGGCCAACCCCGAGGTCAACAATAATTTCGGCTGGTACCTGTGCAGCCGCGGTCGTTACGAAGAGGCGATCGCGCGTTTCGATCGCGCGCTGGCCGATCCGCTGTACCAGTCGCCGCAATCGGCGATGGTGAACAAGGCGGCCTGCCTGGTGCGCATGGACCAGCGCCCGCTGGCCAACCAGTGGCTGCTGGCCGCGCTGCGCCGCGCGCCGAATGACAGCGCCGCGTTGCGCGAACTGCTGAACTTGTCTTTGTTGGATAAAAATGTCACGCTGGCGACCTTTTATTACGAACGCCTGAAGTTTGACGAGCGTCGTATGTCGCCAGCGGAATTGATGATGGGGATTCGTCTGGCACGTTTAAAACAGGATCGGGCGATGGAGACACGCCTGGCCGATTATCTGAAAACGCGTTTTCCCGATACCGGGGAAGCCCAGATGTTGCTTAGCGGAAACTGAAAAAGCATGGAAGCGGATAACCAACAACAAGACAGCACTGCCGTGGCAATCGGGCAGGAATTGCGTGCTGCCCGCGAGGGCAAGGGCCTGAGCATCGGCGAGGTCGCCGATCGACTGAAATTGTCGGTCAAGCAGTTGAATGCCATCGAGCGTGGTGATTTCGCCAGCCTGCCAGGCGCGACCTTCGCCCGCGGCTTCGTGCGCAGCTATGCCCGTTACATGGAAATGAATGCCGATGCGCTGGTGGCGCGTCTGGACCAGTGTGTGCCGCTGGACACGCCGCCGGCAGCGCTGGTGCCGGTCAACGAAGCGCCGGCCAAGGCCTCGCTGGCCTTGCCTCTGTCGCTGGGCGCGCTGCTGGTTATCGCCGGCGGCTGGTTCCTGCTGCCGGGCGCGGCGGAGCCGGAAGTGCAGTCTTCGGTGCCGCTGGCACTGGTACCGACGGTGGCCGATCCCGACGCCAGCGCCTTGCAACCGACCACCTCCGACGTGGTGGCGGTCACTCCGCCGCTGGTGCCGGCCTCGGCGCCGCAGCCGGCCGCTCCGGCGGTGACGGTGCCGCTCGCCGTGGCCGCCTCGGCCCCAAGTGCCGCCGCGCCGGTTGCCGGGCAGGGCCGTATCGAATTGCGCGTGCGCCAGGAAGCCTGGGTGTCGATTACCGATGCCGACGGCAAGAAACTGGTATACGCCACGCTGGCCGCCAACGACAGCCGCCAGCTGCAGGGCCGGCCGCCATTCCGCGTGGTGATCGGCAATGCGGCCAACGCCGAGCTGGCCTATAACGGTCAGCCAATCGACCTTGGCAGCAAGATTCGCGGGACCACCGCCAAACTGGAACTGAACTAACACGCAGATGGACGCAACGATCAAACGCCGTCAAACCCAGCAGGTGGCCATTGGCCACGTGATGGTGGGTTCCGCGCACCCGGTGATGGTGCAGTCGATGACCAATACCGACACCGCCGATGCCGCTGCCACCGTGCAGCAGGTGCAGGCGCTGGCGCAGGCCGGCTCCGAGGTGGTGCGCATTACCGTCAACAGCCCGGAGGCCGCCGCCCGCGTGGCGGAAATCCGCCAGCGGCTGGACGACCTCGGTTGCGACGTGCCGCTGGTCGGCGACTTCCATTTTAACGGCGACCGTCTGCTGAAAGACTACCCTGACTGCGCGCGTGCGCTTGGCAAGTACCGCATCAACCCCGGCAACGTCGGCAAGGGTGCCAAGGGCGACGACAAGTTCGCGTTCATGATTCGCACTGCCATCGAGTACGACAAGCCGGTGCGCATCGGCGTCAACTGGGGCAGCCTGGACCAGGCGCTGCTGGCGCGGATGCTGGACGCCAATAATCATGCGGCCAACCCCAAGGCGCTGGATGTGGTGATGCGCGAGGCGCTGATCGTGTCGGCGCTGGAATCGGCCGACAAGGCGATGGAGCTGGGGCTGGCTTCCGACCGCATCCTGCTGTCGTGCAAGGTCAGCAACGTGCAGGACCTGATCACCGTGTATCGCGATCTGGGCAGTCGCTGCGATTTTCCGCTGCACCTGGGCCTGACCGAGGCCGGCATGGGCAGCAAGGGCATCGTCGCCTCCAGCGCGGCGCTGGCGGTGCTGCTGCAGGAAGGCATCGGCGATACCATCCGCATTTCGCTGACCCCGCAGCCGGGCGAGGCGCGCACCAAGGAAGTGGTGGTGGCGCAGGAGCTGCTGCAGACCATGGGCCTGCGCTCGTTCACGCCGCTGGTCACCGCCTGTCCCGGCTGTGGCCGCACCACCAGCACCTTTTTCCAGGAACTGGCGGACAGTATCCAGACCTACCTGCGCGAGCAGATGCCGATCTGGCGCCTGCAGTATCCGGGGGTGGAAGACATGAAGGTGGCGGTGATGGGCTGTGTGGTCAACGGCCCGGGCGAGTCCAAGCTCGCCGACATCGGCATCAGCCTGCCTGGCACCGGCGAAGTGCCGGTGGCGCCGGTATACGTCGACGGTCACAAGGACGTGACGCTGAAGGGCGATCACATCGCCACCGAGTTCAAGGCCATCGTCGATCAGTACGTGCAGACCCGTTATGGCGAGGGTGGTGCCAAGCGCCGCGAAGTGGTGGCGCGCACCATCCCGATCAAGTCCGTGTAGGGCTTGCGGCCAACCTTAGAATCGAATCCAGAGAATTTCGGAAGAACAATCGTAATGGCTCAAAAGTTGCAAGCGATTCGCGGCATGAATGATGTGCTGCCGGCCGAGTCGCACCAGTGGGAGTATTTTGAAAACACGCTACGCGGCTGGCTGGCAGACTACGGCTACCAGAATATCCGCACCCCGATCGTGGAAAGCACGCCACTGTTCGTGCGCTCCATCGGCGAAGTGACCGACATCGTCGAGAAGGAAATGTACTCCTTCACCGACAGCCTGAACGGCGATTCGCTGACGCTGCGCCCGGAAGGCACCGCCGGCACCCTGCGCGCGGTGGTCGAGCATAACCTGCTGTACAACACCACGCAGAAGCTGTGGTACATGGGCCCGATGTTCCGCCATGAGCGGCCGCAGAAAGGTCGCTACCGCCAGTTCCACCAGATCGGTGTCGAGGCGCTGGGCATGAACGGCCCGGACATCGACGCCGAGATCATCGCGATGACCGCCGAGCTGTGGCGTCGCCTGGGCCTGGCCGACAGCGTGCAGCTGGAAATCAACACCCTGGGCAACAAGGAAGAGCGTGCCGCGCATCGCGAGGCGCTGATCGCCTACCTGGAACAGCACGTCGCCATTCTGGATGAGGACGGCAAGCGCCGCATGTACAGCAACCCGCTGCGGGTGCTGGACACCAAGAATCCGGCATTGCAGGAGATGGCCAACGCCGCGCCGCGGCTGAGCGACTACCTCGGTGACGCCTCGCGCGCGCACTACGAGGGCTGGAAGGCGCTGATCGACGCGCTGGGCATCTCTTACGTGGAAAACCCGCGCCTGGTGCGCGGTCTGGACTACTACAACCAGTCGGTCTTCGAGTGGGTGACCACCGAGCTGGGCGCGCAGGGCACGGTGTGTGCCGGCGGTCGCTACGACGGCCTGATCGAGCAGCTGGGCGGCAAGCCGGCGCCGGGCATCGGTTTTGGCATGGGCATGGAGCGCGTGCTGCTGTTGCTGGCCGAAAAGGGTTTGTTGCCGGCACGTCGCAGCGTCGACGTGTTCATCGTCAACCAGGGGCAGGGCGCCACCGCCTACGCCATGCAGCTGGCCCAGTCGCTGCGCATGGCCGGCCTGAGCGTGATCCAGCACATGGGTGACGCCAGCTTCAAGTCGCAAATGAAAAAGGCCGATGGCAGCGGCGCCGCAGTGGCGCTGATCATCGGTGAAAACGAAGTGGCGACGGCACAGGTGGTGATCAAGCCATTGCGTGCCGACGCCGCGCAGGAAACCGTTGCCGCGGCCGACGTGGCCGCGGCGGTTTCCCGCTTCAAGTCTTGACGAGGGGGATGCATGGCTTTCGATTTGCAGGAACAGGAACAGATTGACTGGATCAAGACCTTCTGGGCACAGTGGGGCAAGCTGCTTTCCGCAGTCGTGCTGGCGGTGTTGCTGTCCTATCTGGGTTACAAGGGCTGGCAGATGTACCGCGCGGCGGAAAGCGCCAAGGCGGCCACCATCTATTCGCAGCTGGAACAGCAGGTGCAGGCCGGCACGCTCGACAAGGTCAAGGCCACCGCTGCCGCGCTGCAGAGCGCGCATCCCGGCTCCGCCTATGCCGCCAATGCGGCGCTGCTGGCGGCCAAGGCCGCCTTCGACAAGGGCGATCTCGCCTTTGCCCGCGCCCAGCTGAAGTGGCTGCTGGCCAGCGGCCAGCAGGACGAATCGTTGCAGGCGGTTGCCCGCCTGCGTCTGGCGACCGTGTTGCTCGACGAAAAGCAGTACGACGCGGCACTGGCCGAGCTGGCACAGGCGCATCCGGCCAGCTTTGACACGTTGTTCCTGGACCTGAAGGGTGATGTGCTGGTGGCGCGCGGCGATGTGTCCGGTGCCCGTGACAGCTACAAGGCCGCACTGGCCAAGGCGTCGCCGGATGCAACTTTGCGCGACTTTATCCAGACCAAGCTCGACTCCCTGGGAAATTGATCATGAAGCGACGTCTCATTTGTGCCGCCCTTGTTTTGCCGCTGCTGAGCGGCTGCGCCAGCTGGTTTGAAGGTTCGGTCGGTTTCGAGCCGACCCCGTTGCAGCCGCTTGCGCAGCAAAGCGCGCTGAAAGTGCAGTGGCAGGCCAGCGTGCCGGCGGCGGAGGGCGGCCTGTTCACGCCGTTCTACGACCAGGGTCTGCTGTGGGTGGCCGGTGGTGATGGCAAGGTCAGCGCCATCAACGTGCTGAACGGCAGCCAGAGTCGCTGGTTCGACTTCGAACAGAAGCTCAGCGCCGGTGTCGCCATCGCCGACAAGCTGATTTTTGCCGGCAACGACCAGGGCAAGCTGATTGCGGCCAACCTTGAGACCGGCAAGATCGTGTGGGAACAGACGCTGACCAGCGTGCTGGCCGAGCCGCCGCAGGTCGGCGGCAAGGCGGTGGTGACGCGCAGCAACGACGGTCGCATCAGCGCCTTCGACATCCAGAGCGGTCGCCAGTTGTGGACCGAATGGCAACCATTGCCGGCGCTGACCGTCAAACAGACCACGCCGCAGCTGAAGGTGGAAGGTGACGACGTGCTGCTGGTCGGCTCTGCCTCCGGCAAGCTGGCGGTGTATGCACTGGAACAGGGGCGCATGCTGTGGGAGGCGGTAGTCGCTTCGCCGCGTGGCGCCAGTGAACTGGAACGGGTGACTGACGTGGTCAGTCAGCCGGTTTTTGATGGCCGCCGCGTTTGCGCCGTGGCCTATCAGGGGCGGATCGGCTGCTTCGAGGCCCGTGGCGGCGAGCAGGCGTGGGCGCGCGAGCTGGCCAGCAGCCGCGGCCTGTCGATGGATGCCAAGGGCGTGTATTCCACTGCCGATGACGGCTCGATCTGGGCGTTCGACCCGGATACCGGCCGCAACCTGTGGAAACAGGACGCACTGCGTTATCGCAACGTGACCGCCCCGGTAAAGCTGGGTAATAACTTACTGGCAGTAGATGGCGAGGGCTATGCACATTTGCTCTCGCCTGTTGATGGACAAATCGTTGGCCGCAGCCAGCTGAAGGTGGAAGGAACCATTGCACGCCCGCTCGTGCTCGGCAATATTGCCTACGTTCTCGACACCAACGGCACCTTGTCGGCGGTCACACTCTAAAAGCAGTGCTGAATGAAACCGACTATTGCCCTGGTAGGGCGCCCCAATGTGGGCAAATCGACCCTGTTCAACCGTCTGACCCGTTCGCGCGATGCGCTGGTAGCGGATCAGCCGGGTCTTACCCGTGACCGTCACTACGGCCACGGCCGTGTCGGCAGCAAGCCGTACCTGGTGATCGATACCGGCGGCTTCGAGCCGGTGGTGGACGAGGGCATCCTGTTCGAGATGGCCAAGCAGACGCTGCAGGCCGTAGACGAGGCGGACGCCATCGTGTTCCTGGTGGATGGCCGTACCGGCATCACGCCGCAGGACAAGATCATCGCCAACCGCCTGCGCCGCAGCAACCAGCCGGTTTACCTGGTGGTGAACAAGGCCGAAGGCATGCGCAGTGCAGTCGCCACCGCCGAGTTCCACGAGCTGGCGCTGGGCGAGCCGCTGTCGATCTCCGCCTCGCACGGTGACGGCGTGCGCGAACTGATGGAGATGGTGCTGGAGCACTTCCCGGATGCCGAGGAAGAGCCGAAGGTCAACCATCCCAAGTTCGTCATCATCGGCCGCCCCAACGTCGGCAAGTCGACGCTGGTGAATGCTGTGCTGGGTGAAGATCGCGTGATCGCCTTTGACCAGGCCGGCACCACCCGCGACAGTATCTACATCGATTTCGAGCGCGAAGGCCGCCAGTACACCATCATCGACACCGCCGGCGTGCGTCGTCGCGGCAAGGTGGACGAGGCGATCGAGAAGTTCTCGGTGATCAAGACCATGCAGGCGATCGAAGACGCCAACGTGGCGGTGCTGGTACTGGATGCGCAGCTCGATATTTCCGAGCAGGACGCCACCATCGCCGGTTTTGCGCTGGAGGCCGGCCGGGCGCTGGTGGTCGCGGTGAACAAGTGGGACAACCTCGACAATCACCAGAAGGAAACCATCAAGCACGAGATCGCGCGCAAGCTCGGTTTCCTTGATTTCGCCAAGTTCCACTACATCTCGGCGCTGGAGCGCAAGGGGGTTGCCGACCTGTTCAAGTCGATCGACGACGCCTACCGCGCGGCCATGACCAAGCTGCAGACGCCGAAGCTGACCCGCATCCTGCAACTGGCCGTCGAGCGCCAGCTGCCACCGCGGACCGGTCCGATTCGTCCGAAGCTGCGCTACGCCCACCAGGGCGGCATGAACCCGCCGATCATCGTGGTGCACGGCAACGCGCTGAGCAAGATTCCGGACAGCTACACCCGTTATCTGGAAAACATGTTCCGTAAAGCTTTTCAGCTGCAAGGCACGCCGCTGCGGGTACAATACAAGTCCAATACCAACCCCTTTGAGAAGGAAGCAACAGGCACCAAGCCGAGTTTGCTGGTTCACAAGGGCCGAAAATAGTACGGCGGTTTTTTTTATGCTAAAAAGAGTCTTAGCGCCGCTTGCTAGTAACGAAATTACAATTCCACGAAATCGGAGAACAAAATGAGCTCTAAAGGGCAAATGCTACAAGACCCGTTCCTTAATATCCTGCGTAAGGAGCATGTGCCGGTTTCCATCTACCTCGTCAACGGTATCAAGTTGCAAGGCCAGATCGAGTCGTTCGACCAGTATGTGGTGCTGCTGAAAAACACGGTAACCCAGATGGTTTACAAGCATGCCATTTCTACCGTGGTGCCAGCGCGCCCGGTAAACATTCCGCATGACAATCACGGCGCCAAGTCCGACGCTGCCGACGCTTGAGTCACTGCCTGTTCCGCCTGAATGCCGGTCCGGCAAGCGATTGCCGACCGGTTTTCTCCCTCAGAAAGATCTTTCGTGTTTGATCGCCCGGATCTAGGAGACATCGCCGTACTGGTCTGTCTCGACTTTGGTGCGCCCGACTATGACGAGGGTGTACAGGAATGCGTTGACCTGGTGCGCAGTGCCGGTGTCACCGTTGCCGGTACCATCCATGGCAAACGCCAGCGTCCTGATGCCGCGCTGTTCGCCGGCAAAGGCAAGGTCGAGGAGATCGCCGCCCTGGTCAATGCGGTGGCGGCCAACGTGGTGATCTTCAATCACGCTCTGGGGCCCGGGCAGGAGCGCAATCTGGAGCGCGTGCTGCAGTGCCGCGTTGTCGATCGCGTCACCCTGATTCTGGATATCTTTGCCCAGCGCGCCCGCAGCCATGAAGGCAAGCTGCAGGTCGAACTGGCGCAGTTGTCCCACCTGTCGACCCGCCTCGTGCGCGGCTGGACCCACCTCGAGCGGCAAAAGGGGGGCATCGGCCTGCGCGGACCGGGCGAGACGCAGCTGGAAACCGACCGCCGCCTGCTCGGCTTGCGCGTGAAAATGCTGAAGGATCGTCTGGCTGCAGTTGCCCGCCAGCGCAAGACGCAGCGCCGCAGCCGCGAGCGCTCCGGATTGCAGTCGGTATCGATTGTCGGCTATACCAATGCAGGCAAGTCCACCTTGTTCAATGCGATGACCAAGGCGCAGGCCTATGCTGCGGATCAGCTGTTTGCGACACTGGATACCACCAGCCGCAAGCTGTACCTCAGCCCAGAGTTGTCCATCGTGCTGTCCGATACCGTGGGCTTCATCCGCGACCTGCCGCACTCGCTGGTGGCGGCGTTCCGCGCCACGCTGGAGGAAACGATCCAGGCCGACATGCTGCTGCATGTGGTCGACTCGGCGTCGCCGGACAAGGATCGCCAGATCGAGGAGGTGGACAAGGTGCTGGCCGAGATCGGTGCCAGCAGTACACCCCAGTTACTGGTGTGGAACAAGACCGACTTGCGCGGTTTGCCGCCGCAGATCGAACGCGGCGAACATGGCGAGCCGGTCGCGGTCCGCGTTTCGGCGCTGACCGGCGAAGGGCTGGAACTCTTGCGGCAGGCGATTGCCGAACGGCTGCACGGCTTTAATAATGACCATAACATAGAAGATCGAGACCGCTATGGCACAGAATGATCCTAACTGGGGTGGTAAACGTCCGAACGATGGCCCGCCGGATCTGGACGAAATTTTCCGCAAGCTGAACCAGCGCCTGTCGCGCCTGCTGGGTAATCGTGGTCCGGATGAAGAGCCGCCGGTTGGTAATGGCAACGGCAGCGGCGAGTCGCCACGCGGCATGCGCTTTGGCGCAGCCGGCGTGCTGGCGGCACTGGCCGGCCTGTGGCTGCTGAGCGGTTTCTACATCGTCGATGCCCGCGAACAGGGGGTGGTGCTGCGCATGGGCAGCTTCAACCGCACGACCGACTCCGGTCTGCAATGGCGCGCACCGTATCCGTTTGAAACGGTGGAGATCGTCAATCTGACCGAGGTGCGCAGCATCGAGGTCGGCTACCGTGGCAGTGCCAAGAACCGCATCAATGAAGAATCGCTGATGCTCACCGAAGACCAGAACATCATCGATGTGCAGCTGTCGGTGCAGTACGACGTCAAGGACGCGCGCGACTTCCTGTTCAACAACCTAGCTACCGAGGCGGATGCCCGCGACGTGGTGAAGCAGGCGACGGAAACGGCGATTCGCGAAGTGGTTGGCCGCAACAAGGTCGATTTTGTGCTCAACGAGGGTCGTGCCCAGATTGCGGCCGATACCCAGCGCATCATTCAGTCGATTCTGGATCGCTACAAGTTGGGCGTGCGCGTGGCCAAGGTCAACATCAACGGCGTGCAACCGCCGGAGCCGGTGCTGGCGGCGTTCGATGACGCGGTGAAGGCGGGCCAGGACAAGGAAAAGCTGCGTAACGACGGTGTCGCTTACGCCAACGACGTGGTGCCGAAGGCCAAGGGTATGGCCGCGCGCCTGCTGGAAGAGGCCGAGGGCTATCGCCAGAATGTGGTGGCCACCGCCGAGGGTGACGCCGCGCGTTTCAACAGCGTGCTGTCGGAATACGCCAAGGCGCCGAAGGTGATGCGTGACCGCCTGTACTTCGACATGATGCAACAGGTGATGAGCAATACCACCAAGGTGCTGGTTGACCAGAAGGGTGGCAACAACCTGCTGTACCTGCCGCTGGACAAGCTGATCCAGCAGTCCAGTGTCGCCGCGCCGTCGCTCCAGTCCGGCAGCGCTACACAGCCTGCCGAGGTGCCGCCGGTGGTGGCCCCCGTCGCGCCGTCTTCGTCCGGTTCCACCAGCCGCGATGTGACTCGCGGGCGTAACTAATAACAGGAGCCCCCATGGAGCGACTTCTTCCTTCTTTGATCGGTGTGGCAGTTCTGTTGCTGATTGCCTCATCGTCGCTGTTTACCGTAGACCAGCGCCAGTTCGCGATGGTGTTCCAGTTTGGCGAGGTGGTACGGGTCATCGAGCAGCCTGGTATCCAGTTCAAGGTGCCGGTGTTACAGAACGTGCGTTACTACGATCGCCGCATCCAGACGATCGATCCGGAAGAACCGGAGCTGTTCAACACCCGCGAAAAGAAAAACGTGCTGGTGGACAGTTTCGTCAAGTGGCGCGTGCGTGATGTCGAGCAGTTTTACAAGAGCGTCGGCGGCAACGAGCTGGCCGCAGTGGCTCGCCTGAAGCAAACCATCAACGATGGCCTGCGAGCCGAATTCGGCCAGAAGAGTGTTGCCGATGTCGTATCCGGCCAGCGCGACCAAGTCATGGAGGATGTCCGCAAGAAGGCCAACCTCGACGCGCAAAAAATTGGTATGGAAATTCTGGATGTGCGCTTAAAAAGAGTCGACTTTCCGGATAAAATCAGTGCTTCGGTTTTTGAACGGATGAACTCCGAGCGTCGCACCGTGGCCAGTCAGTTGCGCAGTGAAGGCGCGGCCGAGGCCGAGCGTATCCGTGCCGATGCCGACCGCCAGCGCGAAGTGCTGCTGGCCGAGGCCTATCGCAAGGCGCAGACGATGAAGGGCGAGGGCGATGCCCGTGCCGGCGCGATTTACGCACAGGCCTACGGCAAGAATCCGGAGTTCTACGCTTTCTGGCGCAGCATGGATGCCTACAAGCAGACGATGCGCAACAAGAGTGATGTGCTGGTGCTGGATCCGAGCTCCGAGTTCTTCAAGTACTTCAAGAGCACCAAGCCCGCGGCCAAGTAAGCGCGGGCAACGAGCCGGGGATAGACGGCAAGCTTATCAACAAGGCGGGATCGCGAATCCCGCCTTTTATTGTGTGTAGAGATAGATGCGTAATTGGCTGTTACCCGAATATGTTGCGGACATTCTGCCGGCCACCGCCCGTCAGGTTGAGTCTGCCAAGGCATCGATGCTTGAGCTGTTTCGTACCTCCGGCTACGAACTGGTCCTGCCGCCGCTGATTGAATACTACGATGCACTGGTGACCCCGGAAGACGGCGCGCTGGCGATCAAGACCTTCAAGCTGGATGACCATTTCTCCGGTCGCCAGCTGGGGCTGCGTGCCGACATCACGCCACAGGTGGCGCGTATCGATGCCCATCTGCTGTCGCAGCGCACCGGTGTGACCCGGCTGTGCTACGCAGGCAGCGTGGTGCATTCGCGCCCGGACGGCCTGATGAGCTCGCGCGAGCCGCTGCAGGTGGGGGCGGAACTGTACGGCTATGCCGGCATCGAGGCCGACCTGGAAATCATCCGGCTGATGCTGACCTCGCTGCGCCAGATTGGCGTTGAAGGTCTGCGCCTGGATGTCGGCCATATGGGCCTGTTCCGCGGTCTGGTGCAGGCCGCCGGTCTTGGTCATGAACTGTCTGCCGAGGTGTTCTCGGTACTGCAGGCCAAGGATCTGTCGACGCTGCGCGAGTTGCTGGTCGATGTTGCCGAGCCGTATCGCAGCGCCTTCCTCGCGCTGCCGGAGCTGTATGGATCGCGCGCGGTGCTGGACAAGGCGCGTACCCGCTTGCCGTCGCTGCCGGAAGTCGAACTCGGCCTGATGCAGTTGGCCGCGGTGGCGAACTCGCTGGAAGGCGAGGTCGAGCTCAACTTTGACCTCACCGAATTGCGCGGCACCCACTACCACAACGGTCTGATGTTTGCCGCCTACGCCCCTGGCTGGGCGGAAGAGCTGGCGCGTGGCGGCCGTTACGACAACGTTGGCCGCCGCTTCGGTCGTGCCCGTCCGGCGACCGGTTTCAGTCTCGACCTGCGCGACCTGATCCGTATCCTGCCGCAGAACGAAAGTGCCAAGGGAATCAAGCTTGCGGCCAACCTGTTGCCGCAAGCGACAATAAAAGTGGCCGAACTGCGTGCGCGCGGCGAGAAGGTCATTGTGGATTATCTGGGCGAGTCTGCTGCCGCCCTGAATTGTGATCGTGAACTGGTCAAGGCTGGTGAAAACTGGCAGCTTGTACCGTTTAAGTAATTTGATTTCTGAAGAGAAGAGGTTTACCAATGTCCAAGAATGTCGTCGTAATCGGCACCCAGTGGGGTGACGAGGGCAAGGGCAAGATTGTTGACTGGCTGACAGACCATGCTCGCGGTGTTGTCCGCTTCCAGGGTGGTCACAACGCTGGTCATACTCTGGTTGTGAATGGCAAGAAGACCGTGCTGCGCTTGATTCCATCGGGCATTCTGCGTGCCGGCGTCGAGTGCTTCATCGGCAACGGCGTAGTGCTGTCGCCGGAGGCGCTGCTCAAGGAAATCGACGAGCTGGAAACCGCCGGCGTCAATGTCGCCAGCCGCCTGAAGATCGCCGAAGCCTGCCCGTTGATCCTGCCATACCACGTGGCGCTGGATCTGGCACGCGAAGCGGCCAAGGGTGCCGGCAAGATCGGTACCACCGGTCGCGGCATCGGCCCGGCTTACGAAGACAAGGTGGCACGCCGCGCGCTACGCGTGATCGACCTGTTCGATCGCGAAGCCTTTGCCGCCAAGCTGAAGGAAAACGTCGACTACTACAACTTCCAGCTGACCGAGTACTTCAAGGTCGAGCCGGTAAGCTACGAAGCGATCCTGGAACAGACCATGCTGCTGGCCGAGCGCATCAAGCCGATGGTGGCCGATGTGTCGCGCACGCTGTACGACCTGAACCAGGCTGACGTACCGCTGCTGTTCGAAGGCGCGCAAGGCACGCTGCTGGACATCGACCACGGTACCTACCCGTTCGTGACCTCGTCCAACTGTGTGGCCGGTGCCGCTGCGCCTGGCGCCGGTGTGGCACCGCAGATGCTCAACTACGTGCTGGGTATCGTGAAGGGTTACACCACCCGTGTCGGTTCCGGCCCGTTCCCGACCGAGCAGGACAACGAGATCGGTGCCTTCCTGGCCAAGCGCGGTAACGAGTTCGGTTCGGTCACCGGTCGTCCGCGTCGCTGTGGCTGGTTCGATGCCGCGGCACTGAAGCGCTCGATCCAGATCAACGGTGTTTCCGGTTTGTGTGTGACCAAGCTGGACGTGATGGACGGCCTGGAAGAGATCAAGCTGTGTGTCGGCTACACCCTGGATGGCAAGCAGGTTGATATCCTGCCGTTCGGCTCCGATGCGGTAACCAAGTGCCAGCCGGTGTACGAGACGCTGCCAGGTTGGAGCGAGTCCACCTTCGGTACCAAGCGCTGGGAAGATCTGCCTGCCAATGCGCAAGCCTACCTGACCCGCATCGCCGAAGTGTGCGGCGCACCGGTGGACATCGTATCGACCGGCCCGGATCGCGAAGAGACCATCGTGCTGCGTCATCCTTACGGTCTGTAAGGTTGCATGCTTCATGCAAGAGCCCGCTTCGGCGGGCTTTTTTGCGTCTGCGGCAAACGGTGTGACGATTGGCAAAGGTTGGCCGCAGTGCCGGGCTCGGGTGCGGCAGCTACGTTGCAGTGTTGCGTGATGGTTGGCTACCCGCGTGCCAGCTGGGGATAGGGTAAGGCTTGTCGGGTGATGCGTGGCGCCAACGACGGCGGTGGGGGCGTGACCGGCTGGCCGGCGCGGGAGGGGAGGGCGATACGGATTGCTGCAGTTTTTGCTGTGCAAACGCAAAAACACCGTTGAGATATCTCAACGGTGTTTTTGTTTTGGTGCCCAAGAGAAGACTCGAACTTCCACACCCTTGCGGGCGCTAGGACCTGAACCTAGTGCGTCTACCAATTCCGCCACCTGGGCAAAACCTTTTGCTGCTTCTACTGCTTCAAGCAACAGCCCGTTTGCACGTGCTGCATTAATTCTGTTGGTGCCCAAGAGAAGACTCGAACTTCCACACCCTTGCGGGCGCTAGGACCTGAACCTAGTGCGTCTACCAATTCCGCCACCTGGGCCAACCAGATTTTTCAGCTATACATATTGCATCAATCAACTAAAGTTGAATGGTGCCCAAGAGAAGACTCGAACTTCCACACCCTTGCGGGCGCTAGGACCTGAACCTAGTGCGTCTACCAATTCCGCCACCTGGGCTATGCATTTGCTGTATCATCGTTTTCACTGCGTTGCAGCGGTAGCGATGAAGCCCTGCATTATAAGGACGTTTTTGGACGTGTCAATGGTTATTACTAAAAAATCTTCCCCTGAATCGGCTATTCGCCTGTCTGACCCATTCTTGGAGCGGGAAAAGTCCCAATATAACAATCCCTTGCCTAGTCGCGAGTTTGTTTTGCAAATTCTTGCGCAGCAGGGGGTGCCGATGCAATTTGGCGAGCTTGCCGCCGTACTGGAAATCACCGACGAAGAGCAGCCATTGTTCGAGCGCCGCTTGCGTGCGATGGAGCGAGCCGGACAAGTGCTGATCAATCGCAAGGGCGAGGTCTGTGTCGCCGACAAGCTGGATCTGCTGCCTTGCCGTGTTAGCGGCCACAAGGACGGCTTTGGCTTCGCGGTGCCGGATGGTGTCTCCGGCGAGGATATCTATCTGCCCGAGCGCGAGATGCGCAAGGCGATGCATGGCGACCATGTCATGGTGCGGCTGGCGGGTACCGATCGCCGCGGTCGCCGCGAAGGGCGCATTGTCGAGGTGCTGGAGCGGGCGCAGTCGACGCTGGTCGCCCGCGCCTATTTCGATCATGGTGTCGGCGTAGCCAAGGCCGAGGATCGCCGCATTGGCCAGGAGCTGCTGCTGGAGCCTGAAGGGCACGGTGGCGCCGGTCATGGCCAGGTGGTGATGCTGGAGATCGTTTCCTATCCCGACGAGCATCGCCCGGCAATCGCCAAGGTTATCGAAGTGCTGGGCAACTACGCCGACCCGGGCATGGAGATCGAGGTGGCGCTGCGCAAGCACGACCTGCCGCATGTGTTCTCCGATGCTGCACTGGCACAAGCGGCTGCGACACCGGCCAAGGTGCGCAAGAAGGATCTGGACAAATCGCGGGTTGACCTGCGCTCCTTGCCGCTGGTGACCATCGACGGTGAAACGGCGCGCGATTTCGACGATGCCGTTTTTGCCGAGCGTCAGGGCAAGGGCTTCCGGCTGGTGGTGGCGATTGCCGATGTCAGCCACTACGTGCAGCCGGGCGATGCGCTGGACGGCGATGCCGTGGCGCGTGGCACCTCGGTGTACTTCCCGCGGCGGGTGATTCCGATGCTGCCGGAGGCACTGTCGAATGGTATTTGTTCGCTGAATGCCAATGTCGATCGTCTGTGCATGGTGGCCGACATGCAGATTTCGGCAAAAGGCAAGATCAAGGGGTATCGCTTCTATCCGGCGGTGATGAACTCCAAGGCGCGGCTGACTTACACCCAGGTGTGGGATTGGCTGCAGAAGGGCAGTGACAGCCCCTTGTTGCCGCAATTGCAGACACTGCATCAGCTGTTCCAAGTGTTGTTGGCCGCGCGTACCCGCCGTGGTGCCATCGAGTTTGAAAGTGTCGAGACGCAGATGGTGTTTAACGAGCACGGCAAGATCGACAAGATCGTGCCGGTGACGCGTAATGACGCCCACCGTCTGATCGAGGAGTGCATGCTCGCGGCCAACGTTTGTGCGGCGGACATCCTGCTCAAGAACCGGCACAAGTGCCTGTTCCGCATTCACGAGGGGCCGACGCCGGAAAAACTGCTCAATCTGCGCAATTACCTGCGCCTGCTGGGACTGGCGCTGGGGGGGGAAGACAAGCCGACGCCCAAGGACTACGCAGATTTGGCGGAGAGGGTTGTCTTGCGTCCGGATGCGCCGGTGGTGCAGACCATGATGCTGCGTTCGATGCAGCAGGCGGTGTACGCGCCGGACAATGTCGGCCACTTCGGTCTGGCGTACGACGCCTATACCCACTTCACCTCCCCGATCCGCCGCTATCCCGATTTGCTGGTGCATCGTGCCATCAAGGCCGTGCTGGCCGGTGGCAAGTACAAGCCGGGCAAGTGGTTGGCACTGGGCGAGCATTGCTCGATGACGGAGCGCCGTGCCGATGACGCCAGTCGCGAAGTGCAGGCGTGGCTGAAAACTTACTATATGCAGGACAAGGTAGGCGAGGTGTTTAGCGGCAAGATCAGTGCGGTAACCGGCTTTGGTGTGTTCGTGTTGCTGGATGATCTCTATGTCGAGGGCCTGTTGCACATTTCCGAGCTGGGCAAGGACTACTTCCACTTCAAGAAAGAGCAGCAAGCCATTGTCGGCGAGAAGAGCGGGCTGCAATACCGGCTGGGCGATGCGGTGCAGGTGCGAGTGGTGCGGGCGAATCTGGAGACGGTACAGGTCGAGTTTGCTTTGGCAACCCGTAGTGTGCCGGCTGCTGGAGAGGAAAAAGCGCCAGCCAAGCGTAAGTCGTCGCGCAGTCGCTCTAAAGCAAAGCCGCCTGCGGTTATGGCGGCGGTAGAGGAGGTGTCCCCGCTTGCGGAAGAGGTGGCGCCGACTGAATCACAGCCGCCGGCGCCGACTCGTCGCCAGCCGGCACGCAATCGCAGGGCAAAGCCAGCTGTTACGCCGCAGGCGGTGGTGGCCGATGTGGTGCCGCCCGCTGAAACTCCGGAACCGGTTTCGACGTCAGTCATTGAGTCGACTCCGGAGCCGGTGGTTGTCGAGCGGGCAAAGCGCCCTCCACGTCGTCGTCGCACTCCGTAATTCACCATGTTTTGACTCGCAAAGGTTGGCCGCAAACATTGCGGCCAACCTTTTTCATTTTTCTTGGCGGCGGGGTGGCTATGGAATCAAGGACTTGCCGCTTTGGTGTCAAAAAGTCCGTTTGCGGGTGTTGACGCGGCTGGCGGATTTCGCTATAGTTCGCCTCCTCAGCTGACGCCGCAAACGAAACGCGACGCAGCACTGCTCTTTAACAGAACGAATAACCGATAGGTGTAAGTGTCTGGCTTAGCCAAATACTTGCACTGTCAAGATTCTGAGAAACGA
>NZ_RBID01000017.1:36506-296434 GCF_003633895.1 Vogesella indigofera | reverse complement strand
TCGTTTCTCAGAATCTTGACAGTGCAAGTATTTGGCTAAGCCAGACACTTACACCTATCGGTTATTCGTTCTGTTAAAGAGCAGTGCTGCGTCGCGTTTCGTTTGCGGCGTCAGCTGAGGAGGCGAACTATAGCGAAGCCCGCCACCCGCGTCAACACCCGCAAACACACTTTCCAGCACCAAAGCGGCAAGCCCTTGATTTTAAAACCACCACCCCACCAAGAAAAATGAAAAAGGTTGGCCGCAATGATTCTTTGGCGTGACGCAGCACGCGATGGGCGATTCTGCTAATCTTGCTTTTTTGTTTCAGCGTGTGCTTTCACCACGGTTTCAGAGCGATTCGACAATGACAACACTGAAGTTTGATGTCCTGATTATTGGTAGCGGCCTGGCCGGCATGACCCTGGCGCTGCATCTGGCCGAGCATTACGAGGTCGGCCTGATCACCAAGCGGGATTTGCTGGAGGGCAGTTCTTCTTATGCGCAGGGCGGCATTGCCGCGGTGCTGGACACCGGCGATTCGGTCGCCAAGCATATCGATGACACGCTGATCGCCGGCGCCGGGCTATGTAATGAAGAAACTACCCGCTTCATCGTCGAGAACTCGAAGGATGCCATCGACTGGCTGGTAGACCTCGGCGTGCCGTTCACCCGGGATGCCAGTCACCAGACCGGCTTTCACTTGACCCGCGAGGGCGGCCACAGTCATCGCCGCATCATCCATGCCGCCGACGCCACCGGTGCGGCGGTGACCTCCACGCTCGGCCAGAAGATCAAGGCTCACCCGCGTATCCGCGTACTGGAAAACCATATTGCGGTTGACCTGATCACCGGCAAGAAGCTGGGGCGCAGCGAAAACCGCTGCTATGGCGCCTATGCGCTGGACAAGGATCTGGACGAGGTGGTGACCATTGCGGCCAACCATACCATCCTCGCCTCCGGCGGCGCCGGCAAGGTCTACCTCTATACCACCAATCCGGATACCGCCACCGGCGATGGCATCGCCATGGGCTGGCGCGCCGGCTGCCGGGTCGGCAATATGGAATTCATCCAGTTCCACCCGACCTGCCTGTACCACCCGCACACCAAGTCGTTCCTGGTCTCGGAGGCGGTGCGCGGCGAAGGCGGCATCTTGCGCCTGCCGGACGGCACCCGCTTCATGCCGCAGCACGACGAGCGCGCCGAGCTGGCACCGCGCGACGTGGTGGCGCGCGCCATCGACTTCGAAATGAAGAAGCACGGCCTCGACTGCGTCTATCTGGACATTTCCTACAAGCCGGCCAGCTTCATCCAGGAGCACTTCCCCAATATCTACGCACATTGCCTGGAGCTGGGCATCGACATCACCCAGCAGCCGATTCCGGTGGTACCGGCGGCGCACTATACCTGCGGCGGCTTGGTCACCGATCTGGAAGGGCGCACCGATGTCGACGGTCTGTACGCGGTTGGCGAGGTCGCCTGCACCGGTCTGCACGGCGCCAACCGTCTGGCCAGCAATTCGCTGCTGGAGTGCATGGTGATCGGCAAGGCGGCCGCGGCCAATATCGTGGCGTCGAAGACGGTGCCGCTGCCGGCGATTCCGGACTGGGATGACAGCCGCGTCACCGATCCGGATGAAGAGGTGGTGATCTCGCACAACTGGGACGAGCTGCGCCGCGCGATGTGGGACTACGTCGGCATCGTTCGCACCAACAAGCGACTGGAGCGGGCGCTGCACCGTATCAACCTGCTGTCGGAAGAGATCAACGAGTACTACAGCCACTTCCACGTCACCAACGACCTGATCGAGCTGCGCAACCTGGTGCAGACCGCCGAGCTGATCGTGCGCTCTGCCCTGCTGCGCAAGGAGAGCCGTGGCCTGCACTTCAGCCGCGACTATCCGCAGACCGACGCCACCTGCCACGATACCGTGCTGACGCCGGCAGGCTGAGGCACAAGGTTGGCCGCAACCGTTGCGGCCAACCTTTGCCCTCGTCCGGCTACTGCGCGCCGTTGTGGCCGGACAGCGGCAGGGTGAACCAGAACACGCAGCCGCCGGCCAGCGTGTCGCTGACGCCGAATTCGCCATGGTGGAATTCGACGATGGAGCGGCAGATATTGAGGCCGATGCCCATCCCGTCCGGCTTGGTGGAATAGAACGGCGTAAACAGGTTGTCCTTCACCTCCTGCGCCAGCCCCGGCCCGCTGTCGCTGACCTCCACCCGCCAGAAGCGTTCGCCGGCCTCGGTGCGGATCGCCACCAGCGGCCGCCGCACATCGGCCTCGCGCATCGCCTCCACCGCATTCTTGATCAGGTTGAGCAGCACCTGTTCGATCAGCACCGGATCCATCTGCACTGTCACCGGCTTGCCACCCGGCTCCCACAGCAGCTGGGCGCCGTATTTCTCCGCCAGCGGCAGTGCCAGCGCATGGGCGCGCGACACCGCCAGATCGGGATCGGCATTCTCCAGCTGTGGCGCGTGTTTCTTGACGAAGGCGCGGATGCTGTTGACGATCTGCCCGGCCCGGCGCGCCTGCTGCACGATGGCCTGGATCGCCTCCAGCACGCCGTGCTGCTGCTGCACCGCCTCCGGCAGCCGCCGTGACACCCCGGCGGCGTAGGTGGAAATGGCGGTCAGCGGCTGGTTCAGCTCGTGCGCCAGGCTGGACGCCATCTCGCCCATCGCGATCAGCCGCGAGGTGGTCTGGAAGCGCTCGTCCTGCGTCCGCGCCCGTTCGTCGCGCTGGCGCTGCTCGGTGACGTCGACCAGCATCGCCAGCCACGCCTCCTCCTCGTTGACCCAGCTGATCTTGCGGTACTGCAGCTGGAACCAGTGCTCGTCGTGGTCCGGCGAAAACTCCAGCGACACGCGGTCCGCCGGTGCCGCACCGGCCAGCCCCGGCAGCATCGGACAATACAGCCCAGCCGGCTCGAACTGCGCCCACATCTCGGCGAAGGCCGGGTTGGCGTATAGCAGTTGCGAGCTGGCGCCGTCGGTCACGCACAGGCCAACATCGAGGCCGTTGAGCACCGACAGGAAGCGCTGGTGCGAATAGTTGAGCGCCAGCCGCTTTTTCTTCAGCTCGGTGATGTCGTACAGCGATGCCACCCAGCCGGTGTGGCGGCCGTCATTGCCGCGCAGCGGCGTGGCGTAGAAGCGCACCTCGAAACGTTCGCCGTCGCGATGGCAGAACGGCAGTTCGAAGCCGTGTTCCGGCAATTCGCCGCCCAGCACCGCCTGCATCGCCGCCTGCAGCAGCGCCCCCTCCTCCTGCGGCCAGAAGGAATACGGCGGCGACTGGCCGACCAGCTCGGCGCTGTCCAGCCCGGTCAGCTCGCAAAAGGCGCGGTTGACGTGCACGATCTGTCCACGCAGATCCAGCGCCAGTAGCCCGCTTTTCATGCTGTTCTCGATCGCCTGGCGCAGGATCATCTCGTGTTGCAGCGCCTTTTCCGCCTGCGCCCGCTCGCGCACGTGGCCACGGATGCGCCACAGCGAATACAGCAGCGCCAGCGTCAGCAGGCCGATGAAACTGGACAGTACCGGCAGCGCCAGCCCGACACCGGCGCGGTAGCTGACCGCGCGCAGGCTGAGGCCGTAGCCGGGGGGATCGAAACTGATCTGGTGGAACAGCGTGTTCTGCGGCGGCGTCTGCTCGAACTTGCTGGCCAGCGCCTTGCCGTCCAGGTCCACCACACTGATGTGGTATTGCGAGGCGATCCACCACGGCACCTGGTGGTGCAGCAGCGCCGCCATGTCATAGACGATGCGCACCCCGCCCTGATAGCGGCCGTGCACCAGCACCGGCACCGCCAGATCGAAACGGTATTTGCCGTCCGCGGCACGATACGGCGTGCCGAACACCGGCCGCTTCAGGCGCTCTGCACGCCACAAGGCGTCGTAGCTGCCACCTTCGAGTTGCTGCCCGCCATTGGCCATGCCGCTGCCGTCGAGCAGCACGCGACCGCGGCCGTCCACCCACTGCACCTCGGCGATCTCGCGGCTCTCGCGCCGCAGCAGGCTGGCGGCGGCGACAAAACGCTGCTGCCCGGCTGCGCCGCCCTGCAGGTCCGGCGTCATGCTCTCCACCGTCTGCTGGTGCCCCTCCAGATGCAGGCGCAGGCTCTGCTCCAGCCACAACAGCTCCTGCACCAGGCTGTCGCGCTGCTCGTCGACCCAGTCGCGGTAGACCACGGAATAGAGGCCGGCCAGCGCCGCCAGCAAGGCGGTCAGGGTCAGGATCACCCCCAGCCACAGCAGGCGGGGCGACGATTTCAGCGGGGGAGTAACTATCAATTGCATACGGGCAACCAGGGCAAACAGCATCAATCACTAGGGAAAACCCCAATGCGGAAGTCCCCAATGGTCAGCCCCCATTGCGGGAACTAATGTTGATGTGGTGGACAGTCCGTTTGTCTGACACGGACGATAACACGCACAACACGACAAATAACAGGAGAGTACCGAGATGAAACTGAAATATGCAGCCCTTGTAATCGGAGCCACCTTCGGCTTCGCTGGCGCAGCCCACGCCGCTGATTTCGTCATCAAATTCAGCCACGTGGTGGCGCAGGACACGCCGAAAGGCAAGGCCGCCGAATACTTCAAAAAGCTGGCCGAAACCCGCACCAAGGGCCGCGTACAGGTACAGGTATTCCCGAACAGCCAGCTGTACAAGGACAAGGAAGAACTGGAAGCGCTGCAGCTGGGCGCGGTACAGATGCTGGCACCAAGTCTGGCCAAGTTCGGCCCGCTGGGCGCCAAGGAATTCGAGGTCTTCGACCTGCCGTACATCTTCGACAGCTACGACGAACTGCACAAGGTGACCCAGGGCCCGATCGGCATGCAGCTGCTGGCCAAGCTCGAGAACAAGGGCATCAAGGGTCTCGCCTACTGGGATAACGGCTTCAAGATCTTCTCCGCCAACAAGCCGCTGAAGTCGCCGGCCGACTTCAAGGGCCTGAAGATGCGCATCCAGTCGTCCAAGGTGCTGGAAGAAGAAATGCGCGCCCTCGGCGCCCTGCCGCAGGTGATGGCCTTCTCCGAGACCTACCAGGCACTGCAGACCGGCGTGGTGGACGGCACCGAGAACCCGCCGTCCAACATGCTGACGCAGAAGATGCACGAAGTGCAGAAGCACGCCACGGTGAGCAACCACGGCTATCTCGGCTATGCCGTGATCGTCAACAAGAAGTTCTGGGACGGCCTGCCGGCCGACATCCGCACCACGCTGGATGGCGCGATGAAGGAAGCCACCGTCTACGCCAACAAGATTGCGCAGCAGGAAAACGAAAGCGATCTGGCCAAGATCAAGGCCTCCGGCAAGACCCAGATCTATATCCCGACTGCGGCAGAACGCGCCGCCTTCAAGAAAGCCCTGACTCCGGTTCACACCAAGATGGACGACCGCATCGGCGAAGGCCTGGTACAGCTGATCTACAAGCAGACCGGCTACACCCCGAACTGAACCGCATCTGACTGACAGAAGGTTGGCCGCATCCCGCAGCATGGCATGCGGCCAACCTTTGTCTTAACCGGAGTCACTATCATGAAATTCCTCGACCACCTCGAGGAGTGGCTGATCGCCACCCTGATGGCCGCCGCGACGCTGATCACCTTCTTCGCCGTCGTGCACCGTTACGGGAGCGGCATCGAGCTGCTTCAACCCCTGCTTGCCGATATCCATACCAGCTGGGCACAGGAACTGACCATCTACCTGTTCGTGTGGATGGCCAAGTTCGGTGCCGCCTATGGCGTGCGCACCGGCATCCACGTCGGCGTCGACGTGCTGATCAACAAGCTGTCCGACAACAACCGCGCCAAGTTCATCGTCATCGGCCTGCTCGCCGGCGCGCTGTTCACCGGCATCGTCGGCACCCTGGGCGCCACCTTTGTCTGGGAAATCGGCCATACCGAGCAAACCTCGGCCGACCTGGAAGTGCCGATGTGGCTGGTCTACCTCGCGGTACCGTGCGGCTCCTACCTGATGTGCTTCCGCTTCCTGCAGGTAATGGTCAACTTCCTCAAAACCGGCGAGCTGCCGAAACACGACCACAGCCATGTCGAAGGCATGGACGACGTCACCGAAGACAGCAACTGGTTCGCGCTGGACGACAACCTGCACCCGCATGACGTAGCCAACAAAGGAGGCAAGCAATGAGCGCCCTCATCATTTTCGGCCTGCTGCTGGTGCTGATGCTGACCGGCATGCCGATCTCCATCTCGCTCGGCCTCACCGTGCTGACCTTCCTGTTCACCATGACCGACGTGCCGATCGAGGCGGTGGCGCTGAAGCTGTTCACTGGTATCGAGAAGTTCGAGATCATGGCCATTCCGTTCTTCATCCTCGCCGGTAACTTCCTCACCCACGGCGGGGTGGCCAGACGCATGATCAACTTCGCCTCGTCGATGGTCGGCCACTGGCACGGCGGCCTTGGCCTCGCCGGCGTGGTGGCCTGCGCGCTGTTTGCCGCGGTATCGGGTTCCAGCCCGGCCACCGTGGTCGCCATCGGCTCCATCCTGTTGCCGGCAATGGTGAAACAGGGCTTCCCCAACAGCTTCGGCGCCGGTGTCATCACCACCTCCGGCGCACTGGGCATCCTGATCCCGCCGTCGATCGTGATGGTGATGTACTCGGTCGCCACCAACACCTCGGTCGGCCAGCTGTTCATGGCCGGCGTGATCCCGGGGCTGATGCTGGCCACCTTCCTCGGCCTGACCACCTGGTACCGTGCGCGCAAGTTCAACTACCCGCGCCTGCCGAAAGCCTCCTTCAAGCAACGCGTCAAGGCGCTGCGCGAATCGATGTGGGGCCTGTTCCTGATCGTGGTGGTGATCGGCGGCATCTACACCGGCATCTTCACCCCGACCGAGGCAGCCGCGATGTCGGCGGTGTACGCCTTCATCGTCGCCGTGTTCATCTACAAGGACCTGACGCTGAAGCAGGTGCCCAAGGTGCTGCTCGATTCGGCCAGCATGTCGGCGATGCTGCTGTACATCATCACCAACGCGGTGCTGTTCTCCTTCCTGATGACCAGCGAAGGCATCCCGCAGGCGATGGCAGGGTCATTGATTGATGCCGGCCTCGGCCCGATCGCTTTCCTGCTGGCAGTAAACGTGATCCTGCTGCTGGCCGGTAACGTGATGGAGCCGTCGTCGATCGTGCTGATCTTCGCGCCCATCCTGTTCCCGGTGGCGATGCAGCTGGGCATCGACCCGGTGCACTTCGGCATCCTGATCGTGGTCAACATGGAAGTCGGCATGTGCCATCCGCCGGTGGGGCTGAACCTGTACGTGGCCTCCGGCATCACCAAGATGGGCATCACCGAGCTGACGGTGGCGGTATGGCCGTGGCTGCTGACCATGCTGGCGTTCCTTGGCCTGGTCACCTATGTACCGATGATTTCGCTGTGGCTGCCCAAGACCCTAGGCATGATGTAACAAGCACCCTGGCCGCAAAAACGCGATGGAACCTCTCCATCGCGTTTTTTGTCGGACACGGCATAGCCCGCAACTAAGGGTTGGCCCTATAATGTCAACCCTCTCCACACCCTCATGAAATAATAATCAGGAGCCAACAGAATGGACGAGCAACTGCGTCAAGCCGCACTCGATTTCCACCAGTTCCCACAGCCGGGCAAGATCCAGGTCGCCCCTACCAAGCCGCTGGCCACCCAGCGCGACCTGGCCCTTGCCTACTCGCCAGGTGTGGCAGCACCTTGCGACGCGATCGTGGAAGACCCGCTGAACGCCTACAAGTACACCGCCCGTGGCAACCTGGTGGCCGTGGTCACCAACGGCACCGCCGTGCTGGGCCTAGGCAACATCGGCCCGCTGGCCGGCAAGCCGGTGATGGAAGGTAAAGGCGTGCTGTTCAAGAAGTTCGCCGGCATCGACGTATTCGACATCGAACTGGCCGAGAACGACCCGGACAAGCTGGTCGACATCATCTGCGCGATGGAACCGACTTTCGGCGGCATCAACCTGGAAGACATCAAGGCGCCGGAATGCTTCTACATCGAGAAGAAGTGCCGCGAACGCATGGGCATCCCGGTGTTCCACGATGACCAGCACGGTACCGCCATCGTCGCCGCCGCCGCAGTCCTGAACGCACTGCGCCTGATCAACAAGGAAATCGGCAATGTCCGCGTGGTCGCCTCCGGCGCCGGCGCGGCCGCCATTGCCTGCCTGGAGCTGATGGTGGCACTGGGCATCAAGCGTGAAAATGTCACCGTGTGCGATTCCAAAGGCGTGATCTTTGAAAACCGCGACGACAAGATGGACGAGTCGAAGAAGCGCTTCGCGATCAAGGACAACGGTCAGCGCAAACTGGCCGACGCCATGGTCGGCGCCGACATCTTCCTCGGCCTGTCCGGCCCGAAACTGGTCACCCAGGACATGGTCAAGTCGATGGCAGCCAACCCGCTGATCCTCGCCATGGCCAACCCGGAACCGGAAATCCTGCCACCGCTGGTGAAGGAAGTCCGCCCGGACGCCATCATCGGTACCGGCCGTTCCGACTACCCGAACCAGGTCAACAACGTACTGTGCTTCCCGTTCATCTTCCGTGGTGCGCTGGACGTGGGCGCCACCACCATCAACGAAGAGATGAAGCTGGCCTGCGTACGCGCGATTGCCGACCTGGCGATGGCGGAGCAGAACGACGTGGTGGCCACCGCTTACGGCGACCAGGAACTGTCGTTCGGCCCGGAATACCTGATTCCGAAACCGTTCGACCCGCGCCTGATCGTGAAGATCGCCCCGGCCGTTGCCCAGGCGGCGATGGATTCCGGCGTGGCCACCCGCCCGATCGCCGACATGGATGCCTATGTCGAGCAGCTGGCGCAGTTCGTGTACAAGACCAACCTGTTCATGAAGCCGGTATTCACCCAGGCCAAGAAAGCCAAGGCCCGCGTGGTAATGGCCGAAGGTGAAGACGAGCGCGTGCTGCACGCCACCCAGGAAATCATCTCGCAAGGCCTGGCCTACCCGATCCTGATCGGCCGTCCGTCGGTGATCGAGAAGCGTATCGAGAAACTGGGTCTGAAGATGAGCGCCGGTGTCGACTTCGACCTGGTCAACAACGAGTCCGATCCGCGCTTTGCCGAGTACTGGAAAGAGTACTACGAGCTGAGCAAGCGCAAGGGCGTGTCGCAGGAACAGGCGCGTCGCCGCGTGATCGGCAACACCACCCTGATCGGTGCGCTGATGGTACGTCGCGGTGAAGCGGATGCGATGATCTGCGGCACCTACGGCCCGTATCGCCAGCACTTCGACATCATCGAGAACGTGATCGGCTACGCCCGCCAGGACAAGGTCGCCGGCGCCATGAACGCGCTGATCCTGCCGACCGGCAACATCTTCATCGCCGACACCTACGTGAACCCGAATCCGGACGCGCAGCAGCTGGCCGCGATCACCGAGATGGCGGCACAGTCGGTACGCCGCTTCGGCATCAACCCGAAAGTGGCCCTGCTGTCCAACTCCAGCTTCGGCACCTGGAACTCGGAAGGCGCCTACAAAATGCGCGACGCGCTGGCACTGGTGCAGGAAGCGCATCCGGAACTGGAAATCGACGGCGAAATGCAGGGCGATGCCGCGCTGATCGAAAGCATCCGCCAGCAGGCGATGCCGGACAGCACGCTGAAGGGCGCCGCCAACCTGCTGGTGATGCCAAACGTGGAAGCGGCCAACATCAGCTACAACCTGCTGCGCGTTTCGGCGTCCGACGGCGTGACCATCGGCCCGATCCTGATGGGCATGGCCAAGCCGGTGCACATCCTGACCCCGATCTCCTCGGTACGCCGCATTGTCAACATGGTGGCGCTGGCCGCGGTGGATGTACAAGCAAATGGCTAACCGCCGATAGTGGTTATACTGAACGGGTGAACGTCATGTTCACCCGTTTTTTTATGTTGCGGCCAACCTTGTGGAGGTTCCGATGAGTGCCGATTTCAATCCTGCCGATCCGTTCGCCCTGTTCCGCCAGATGATGCAAAGCGCGACCCCGCCGGGCGCCCAGCCGTTCCTGCCACCGATGAGCGAAGAGGAAATCGACCGCCGCATGGCCGAGCTGCGCGTGGTGGAAACCTGGCTCACCATGAACCTGGGCGCGCTGTCGATGCAGATCCGCACCCTGGAAATGCAAAAGGCGGCCCTCGCCGCGCTGCGTCCGAAAAGCGAATAAAAAAACGTTGGCCGCAATCACTTGCGGCCAACGTTTGCTTGATGGCGTGACGGCTCAGCCCACCATCGCCGAGACGTCGAAACGACAGGGGTTGAGCGGCGTTTCCCCGTGCGGAATGCGGCTGGCGCTGCGTTCGTACTGCTGCCACAGCTGCCGCCGCGCCAGGGTATCGAACATCCGCGCATGCAGCAGGTCGAGGAAGTGCAGCATGGTCTGCGCATCGACCCTGGCCTTGCCCAGCGTCTGCTCGCTCAGCACACAGGACATCGCGTAGCGCACCTGCGTCACCTCCGGCCCCAGCCTGGCCGGATCGGTCTGCCGCACCGCGCGCTGCCACGCCCGCGCCAGCTGGCTGCTGGCGGCAAACGCCGCCGCATTGCCGGCAAAGCGCGCGGCAATCAGCTCGCCGACGTCGTCACGCAGCAGGTCGCCATTGCGATCCGGCGGGAACACGGACTCCGCCACCGGCAGGCGCTCCTGCGACAGCAGCAAGAACAGCACCAGTGCGCCACCGCAGGCGGCGGCAACGGCGCCAACCAGCAATCGGCCTGCCATCCTCTTCTCCCGTTTCTGCTTGCCCTGCTCCTGCTTGTTCTATAGCAGAGACTGCCAATACGGCAGCCCCTGCCCGACTTACAGCAGCCCCAGCCCCTTCAGCATCACCAGCAGGATCAGCAGCGGGGTCACGTATTTCAGCAAACCGTACAGCAGCTGCACCACGACACGGTTGTGCAGCACGCCTTCGTTCGACAGTGCCGCCATCATCTTGTCCTTGCCCCATACCCAGGACACGAACAGGCAGATGAAGATGCCGCCTATCGGCAACAGGATGGACGATGACACGAAGTCGAACAAGTCGAAGAAGGTCATGCCGAACAGCTTGACGTCGGCCAGCACGCTGTTGGACAGCGCGCAGCTGGCGCCGATCACGCCCAGCAGCAGCAGGTTGATCAGCGTCGCCCTGGCACGGCTGATGCCGAAACGGCCGACCATCACCGACACCGGCACTTCCAGCAGCGACAGCATGGCACCGGTGGCCGCCACCGCCGACAGCACGAAGAACAGCACCATGAACAGGTGCCCCATCGGCATGCTGGCGAACACCGCCGGAATGGTGATGAACAGCAGCGACGGCCCGGCTTCCGGCTTGAAGCCGAAGGTGAACACCGCCGGGAACACCACGATACCGGCCAGCATCGACACGAACAGGTCGGCGCTCATCACCCGTACCGTGGTGGCAGGAATGTTCTGGTCATCACGGAAATAGCTGCCATAGGTCATCATGGTGCCCATGCCGATCGACAACTTGAAGAACGCCAGCCCCATCGCGATCAACGCCACTTCGGCGGTGATCTTGGAAAAATCGGGGGCGAACAGGAAGGCCAGCCCCTGCGACGCGCCCGGCAGCATCAGGCTGCGCACGCCCAGCACCAGCAACAGGATGAACAGCACCGGCATCAGCCTCTTGGTGACCGCCTCGATACCCTTGGCCACGCCCAGCAACAAGATACCGCCGATGAACAGCAGCACGCCCCACTGCCACAGCAGCGACTGCAGCGGATCGGACACCAGCGCGCCGAACGCGGCCGAGGTCTGCGCCGGATCCTTGCTCAGGATGTCGCCGCCGATGGCCTTGAACACATAGGCGAACACCCAGCCCGCCACTTCGGAATAGAACGAAAGGATCAGGAACGCCGCCAGCACCCCGGAGGCACCGATCAGCCACCAGTATTGCCCGGCCGGTGCCAGCACCCGCAGGGTGGTGACCGCGTCGGCCTTGGCTTTGCGGCCAAGCATGATCTCGGCAATCATCACCGGCAGGCCGACCAACAGCGTGGCCAGCAGGTACACCAGCAGGAAACCGGCGCCGCCATTGGCACCGGTGACATAAGGAAACTTCCAGATATTGCCCAGCCCGACCGCGGAACCGAGCGTCGCCGCCAGCACGCCGAAGCTGCTGGTAAAGGCATCCCGCGCCTGACCCGCGGGTGTCGCGGGTTGCGTAGTTTGTTTCATGGTTTGTCCCACCTTGAAATGACAACAAGCCCGCCGCCGTGGGTAACGGCGCGGGCATCACTCTCCACCGCAATGGAGGGTCGGGATTTTGAAGGGGGAACGAAAGACAGTAAAGAAGATTCTTAGAGCGTGTTCATGATCCGCACGCTCACGCGAGACAAGGCGAAAACGGCTGAGGAAGCGGCGTTTATCCAGAGATGAACAAGCATGCCTAAGCCGCTTTCAACAGCCTATGCCCCACCGGGATCAAGTCGCAACAGATCGTGAACAGCCTCTTACAGCCCCACCGGGCGCACAAGGCGCTCGGTCAGCCGCAACAGCCAGTCGCGGCACAGCGCCAGCTGGCCGAGCTCAACATACTCGTCGGGACGGTGCGCCTGCTCGATCGAACCGGGGCCGCACACCACCGCGGCAATACCGGCCTCGGCAAAGCGGCCGGCCTCGGTGGTGTAGGCCACCGCTTCGCCAAGGCAACCATGGCACAGCGCGTCGACATGCTGGCGCACACTGCTGTCGGCGTCCGATTCGAACGGCGGGCAGTTGACCAGCGGCTCGAAGCTGATCGCCGCCTCTGGCGCCACCTGCTGCATCTCCGCGCTCAGCAGCGCCGCGTAGTCGCGCACCGAGTCGACGAAACGCTGGTGATTGTCACCCGGCAGCCAGCGGCACTCGAACACGAACTCGCAATCCTTGGGCACGATGTTGGCCGCGGTGCCGCCGTGGATGACGCCGGTCTGCAAGGTGGTGAACGGCACGTCATACAGTGCCTGTCGCATGCCGAAACTCTGTTCGGCATCGGCCAGCTTGCGGATGTGCACGATCAGCTTGGCGGCATACTCGATGGCGTTGACACCCTTGGGCGTCAGCGAGGAATGCGCGGCGCGGCCGAGCACGCGGCAACGGTAATGGGCAATGCCCTTGTGGGCGATCACCGGCCGCATCATGGTCGGCTCGCCGATGATGCAGCCCTCGATCGGCAACTGTCGCTGCTGCAGGTCGGCAATCAGGCGCCCGACGCCCAGACAACCGACTTCCTCGTCGTAAGACAGCGCGATACCGATGGCGCGCTGCAACTGGCCGGCTGCGGCCAACCTTGTCCACTCCTCGACCAGGGACAGCACGCACGCGATGAAGCCCTTCATGTCGCAACTGCCGCGACCATAGAGACGACCCTCGCGCTCGCTCATGATGAAAGGGTCGCTCTGCCAGCTCTGGCCGTCGACCGGCACCACGTCGGTGTGCCCGGACAACACCACGATCGGCAGCGCCGGACCCCCGATCACAGCAAACAGGTTGGCCTTGTCGCCGGCATCGGAAAAAGTCAGCGTGCTGTCCACGCCAAACTGCGCCAGATAGTCCTGCACCCACCGGATCAGGGCCAGGTTGGACTCACGACTGGTGGTGTCAAAAGCGATCAGCTGGGCGAGGATGGTTTGCATGGCGCGATCAGAGGTAGTTGAACAGGGACAGGCTCTTCACCTGGGAAAAGGTTTTCTGCGTGACTTCCAGCGCGGTCCTGGCCATCTCGAAGTCGGACACCGCCTTGGCCAGATCCAGGTCTTCCAGATTGCTGATCTGCGACGCGTATTGCACGCTCAGGGCATCACCCATCTCGATCAGCGAATCGGTCTCCTGCATGCGCGAACCCAGCGAGGCCCGGCTGGCCAGCACCTGCGACAGGCCGTCATCCAGCCCCTGGATGGCCGTCGCAATATTGGTGGCGTAGTTGGGATCCACCGAGCCGGCCGACAGCGCCTCGTCGAACACCGATAGCGACTGCCACAGCTCGTTGCCGGCTGCGGTCGGCCCTGCCGGGGCGGGTCCGGCCGGAGTTGAGGTACGACCAAACACCACCGAACCGGGCTCGGTCACCGCGATCTCGCGGCTGGACGAGATCGCCATGTACTGGCGCTGGTCATTGCCCTGGTAGTTGATATTCAGCTGCGGCGGGGTCGCCTGCACCGCCATGGTAAACGGCGGCTTGCTCTTGTCGGTGCCGCCGAAGATATAGTTGGACGCGCCGTCGGTGCTGTTGGCGAGCGAAACCAGCTCTTTTACCTTCTCGCGCATCTCGTTCTGGATCGCCTGCCGGTCTTCGTTGGTCAGCACAGTGTTGCCCGCCTGCACCGCCAGGGTCTTGATCGAGATGATGGTGTTGGAGACGTTGCCGAGGATGGTATCGGTAATTGCCAGCTGCGAGGCGGCCGCCTTGGCATTGCTGGATTGCTGCGTATTCATCGACTTGGACTGGTTGATATCGACCAGCGTGGCCGCCGCCACCGGGTCATCCGATGCCCGGTTGATGCGTTTCAGGGTCGACAGCTGCTCGTTGAGGCGATTGAGCTGGGAACCCTTGCTCTGCAGGTTGTAGGTGCCCATGATGTATTGGGTATTGCTGCTGACTCTCATTGCCTTATCCTCTGAAAACTATCAACGCAGATCCAGCAGTGACTGGAAAATTTCCTGCGCTACCTGGATAACCTTGCTCGATGCCTGGTAGGCCTGCTGATAGCGTATAAGATTCGCCGCTTCCTCGTCGAGATTGACGCCGGAGAACGATTCCCTCTTCAATTTTACTTCCTGCAACGCCGCTTCCTGTGCCGTCAAACTCACCTGTACCACATTGGTACGGCTACCGACATAGCTGACGGTCTGGCCGTAAAACGACTGCAGGCTGCCGGTGCGCGCGGCGCCGACCGCGGGCAGGAAGGTCGAGGTGGAGTTGGGCGTCGCCGCCATCAGTGGCCGCGTCTGCAAGCGGGCCATTTCCAGCAGGTTGGCGTTATCCAGCTGCGCCGACTCGCCTGCGGCGCCGGTGCGCGGCGTCACCGGGATGGTCTGGTTGGTTGCCGCTTGCCCCTCGAACTTGAAGGCGATGTGCTGGCCGCTGGCGAGGGTGAATTCGTAAACGCCGGCCTGGCTTGCCGACTGCGTCACCGGCACGATGGTGCCGCCGAAATCCGCCTCGAACGGTGGGGTATTGCCTGGAATATAGTTCAAGGCCAGCGCCGGGGCCGCCGGCAGGGTCGGGTTAGCCGCCGGCGACAGGTTGGATACCTGCCAGATCGCCGAAATGGACGGCTTGCCGCCCGGCACCTCGATCGGGTCGACCGGCGTGGTGGCACCGGCCTGGATGCCGGAGGCGACCGCCAGCTGCGATGGCTCCTGCACCGCCACGGCAAAACGGCGCAAGGCATCACGCATCGCCTTGGCTTCACCGGCCGGTGTGGTCGCGTTCTCTGCGGTAGTACGGAAGGCGGTCAAGTCGGCAAACATCGGGGTACTGGCCGGCAGACCGTTCAGGTCGACACCCAATGCCTGCTGCCGGTTCATCGCGTCGGAAAACTCGACCGCCATACGGCCGAGGTCGGCCTGCACGCGGGCAACATCGTAATTCAGCGTGGTCATGGCGCCGGCGATGCTGCCACCGGCGATCAGCTGCGAATTAAGCACCACCGTGTTATTGGTACCTGGCAGCTTGATGCCCAGTGACGGCGCTTCCGGATCTTCCGGCTGCGCCGGTGCGCCACGCATCATGGTCATTTCGTAACTGGTCTCGCCGATCACCAGCGGGTGGCCCTGGCCGATGTAGACGCTATACATGCCGTCGGACTGCTCGACCACGTCGGTCTTGATCAGCTTGTTCAGGTCGCGTACCAGCGTGTCGCGCTGGTCCAGCAGGTCGTTGGGCGCGCGGCCCTCACCCTGGTTCAGGGAAATGATCTGCTCGTTGAGGGCGGCGATCTGCCTGGCGTAGGAGTTGACCCCCTCCACCGAGGTATTGATCTGGTTGATCAGGCCGTTACGCACCTCTTCCATGCGCGTATTCATCGACTGGAAACGGCCGGACAGCGACTCGGCCTGGCTGATCACCGACTGCCGCGCGGCGATGGAGGTCGGCTGCTGGCTGAGCGTTTGCAGGCTGGCGTAGAAACCCTGCATCAGGTTGGAGAGGCCGGCATTGCCATCGGTAATCAGGTTGTCGATATCGGAGAGGGCGGAGGCCTGGGTCTGGAAGCCGCTGCTGGACGCGGTGACATTCTGCAGCTGCTCGTCCATGAAGCCGTCGTACAGCCGCGATACCGCGTACAGGTCGACACCACGGCCGGCATAGCCGTAACCGACAAACTGTGGCGTCGCCGCACTCTGGGAAAGACGCTGGCGGTTGTAGCCATCGGTATTGACGTTGCTGATGTTGTGGCTGGTCACGTCCAATGCCGCGCGTGCCGCATTGAGACCACTGATACCGATACTGAAAATACCACTCATGATTCACTCTCCCGTTGTTCTTTATCGGCAGCTAGGCGGCTGAACTTTAGCGTGCCAGCAGGGACTGGGCGACGCCGGCCAGTTTGCGCGCATACGCTGGATCGGTGGCGTAGCCACCCTGCTGCAGCGCCACGGCAAAGCCCTGCGCGTTATCGCCTTGGTTCAGCGCGTGCTGGTAGCGGCTACTGCCTTCCAGCAACTTGGCGTAATCGTCGAATGCCGCCTCCAGGCTCGGATAGGAACGGAACGATTCCACCTGCTTGCGCGCCTTGCCGTCGACGTACTCGGTGGTCAGCGTCGCCACCGATTCGCCGCGCCACGAGCCGCCGGCCTTGATGCCGAACAGGTTGTAGCTCTCGCGGCCATCCGGATGACGGATGCTGCGACTGCCCCAGCCGCTTTCCAGTGCGGCGTGACCAACTAGCAATTCCGGCGCCACGCCGAGGCGCTCGGCCGCCTGGCCGGCATGCGGCAACAGGGTGCTGACAAATGCCTGCCGCTCGCTCGGAATCGCCACTGGTGCCGGCGCCGCCGTGGCGGTGCCGGCAGCTTCCGCATACTTGCGGATGGCTTTCGCCGCCGCGGCGGGTAGCGCCGGCAAGGGCAGCATGCCACTGCTAGCCGCCGGCGTCGCGGCCTGGTCAATCCGCGCCACGCCCTCGATCTGACGGGCCAGCATGTCGGCCAGCCCGGTACCGCCGCCCTGCACCATCGCGTTGACCATCTGCTGGTCGAGCATGCCGCGGTAGGTGCCCAGCTCCGAGGAATCCTCTTCGCCGTCAAAACCGTTGCTGCGCATCGACGCCATCATCTGGTTCAGCAGGATGGCCTCGAACTGGCTGGCGACCTGCCGGATCGCTTCCTTCGGATTGCTGCGCGCAAGGGAAGACAGGCGCTCGGTCGCATTGGGATCGATCGCTAATTGATTGCTGGCATCGCGGGAAACTTGCATGGCAGGGACGCTAAACAGACACAGATGCCGGATTTACAGCAAGAATCAGGCCAGCAAAAAAGGCGATGCCCGTCAGGGACATCGCCTTGCAACTGGCTTGCGGCCAACCTTGCCGCTCAGATGATCTGCAATTCCGCCTTCAGCGAGCCGGAAGCCTTCATCGCCTGCAGGATGGAGATCAGGTCCTGCGGCGTGGCGCCAACCGAATTCAGGGCGCCGACCACCTCCGACAGCGAGGCACCGCCGGGAATGTTGACCACCTTGCTGCCGTCGGCACTGACACTGACATCGGCCTTGCGGGTGACCGCCGTCTGGCCGCCGCTCAGCGGTGGTGGCTGGCTCACCGTCGAGGTGCTGTTGACCGTCACCGACAGGTTGCCGTGGGCAATCGCGCACGGGTCGATGCGTACCGCCTTGTTCATCACGATGGAGCCGGTACGGGCATTGATGATCACCACGGGGGAAACTTCTGCCGCCTCGACGGCAATATTTTCCAGCCGCGACAGAAACTGGATCCGTGCATTGCTGTCCTGCGGCGCCCGCACCTCGATCTGGCGACCGTCCAGCGCCCGCGCCGTCTGGCCGCCCAGCTCGCGATTGATCGCCTGTACCACGCGGTTGGCGGTGGTGAAATCCGATTCCAGCAACTGCAGCGCCACCATGTCGCCCATGCCCAGCGAAGCCGGCAACTCGCGCTCGACCGTCGCCCCCGCCGGAATGCGGCCAACACTGAGGTGGTTGATCTGCGTCTTGCTGCCCCCGGCGGCGGCGCCGGCACCGCCGACCACCACATTACCCTGTGCCAGCGCGTAGATCTGGCCGTCGATACCCTTCAGCGGCGACAGCAGCAAGGTGCCGCCACGCAGGCTCTTGGCATCGCCGATCGACGACACCGTGATGTCCAGCGCCTGGCCGCGCCGCGCAAACGGCGGCAGGGTCGCGGTCAGGCTCACCGCGGCCACGTTCTTCGGGTCGATCTTCATCCCCTGCGGGATCTGCACCCCGAGCTGGTTCAGCATATTGCCCAGCGACTGGCCGGTGAACGGCGAGGCGCTGGCCTTGTCGCCACTACCATCGAGGCCGACCACCAGGCCGTAACCGATCAGCGGGTTGGAGCGCACCCCGGCCACGCTGGCCAGCTCCTTGATCTTCTGGGCGGCAAACAGCGGACCGGCCAGCAGCGCCAGGCAAACCACCACGACAAAACGCGACATCGCTTATCCCTTAAAACGGCAGCAGTGACAGGAAGATTTTCTGCAGCCAGCCGGTGTCATTATAAGCGCGGCTGCGGCCCTGGTTGATCTGCTCGATGCGGGCATCGGCCATCCGCGTCGATTCGACGTTGTTGCCCTGCTTGATGTCGCGCGGGTTGATCACCCCGGACAGGCGGATGAATTCATGCTCGCCGTTGATCTTCATCTGTTTCTCGCCGCTGACCAGCAGATTGCCGTTCGGGTAGACGTCGATCACGGTCACGGTGATGGAGGCATTGAAGGAGCTGCTGTTGGTATTGCTGCTGGAGCCGCTCTCGCTGGCGCTGCCACTGCCGTTCAGGCTGGCACCGCCCAGTTTCTTCTCGATGGCGCCGGGGAAGAACGGCAGCGACACGCCGGCATTGATGCCGCCGTTGATCGAGGAATCGCGCTCGCCCTCGGTCTCTTCCTTGCTACTGGAGCGGTTGTTTTCGCGGATGGTGACGGTGAGGATGTCGCCGACACGCACCGGCACCTTGTCCTCGAACAGCGGCTGGTAGCTGGCGGCCTGGAAGATGGAGCCGTCGGCTGGCAGCTGCGCCGGCTGCGGCTGCGGCCGCACCGCCATCGGCTGATGCGTGATCGGCGCCGTCTGTACCGCGCAGGCGGCCAAGAGCAGCGCCGAACACAGCGGCAACACAAGATTCAGCAGGCGCTTCATGGGCTACTCCTTAGACTTTAGAGCTGGGTCAGCTTCTGCAGCATTTCGTCGGCGGTCTTGATCGCGCGCGAGTTGATCTCGTAGGCGCGCTGCGCGGTGATCATGTTGATCAGCTCTTCGGTCACGTTGACGTTGGAACCCTCGACATAGCCCTGCGAAATGGTGCCGCGGCCATCGAGGCCGGGCTGGCCTTCGATCGGGTCACCGGACGCGCCGGTCGCCAGATACAGGTTGCCGCCGATGCTTTCCAGCCCCTGCGGGTTGATGAAGGTGGCGGTGTTGATCTGGAACGAACCGGTAGCGGTCGTCGCCCCGGCATCGAAATACTCCAACAGACCTTCCGGCGACAGCGTGATCTTGGTGGCGGTCGCCGGAATGGTGATCGCCGGATCCAGCGCCAGGCCGGCGGCATTGACCACCAGGCCTTCATTGTTGCGCTTGAACTCGCCGTTGCGGGTGTAGGCGATGGTGCCGTCGGTCTGCTGGATGCGGAAGAAACCGTCGCCGGCGATCGCCATGTCCAGCGACTGCTCGGTGCGGATCATCTCGCCCTGGGTGTGCACCCGCGCGGTGGCCACCGGAGCGGCACCGGTGCCTGCGTGCAGGCCGGTCGGCAGCACGTTGCCGTTCGACAGCTGGGCGCCGGGCTGGCGCAGGGTCTGGTAGTACAGGTCTTCAAAAATGGCGTTGGAGCGCTTGAAGCCCTTGGTATTCACGTTGGCGAGGTTGTTGGACACCACGTCCAGCTTGAACTGGCTGGCATCCATACCGGTCTTGGCCACATACAAGGCACGAATCATGTTGTTATCCTATTATCGGTTCGTTTAGCCGGTAATCGACAGCAATTCTGTCGCCTGGCGGGCATTCTGCTCCGCCGTCTGCATCAGCTTGATATTGAGATCGTAATGGCGGGAGTGGCTGATCATCTGCACCAGGCTCTCGACCGCATTGACGTTGCTGGCCTCCAGGAAGCCGCTCTTCAGCTGCACGTTGGCCGCAGCCGGTGCGTCTTGGCCGTCGTGCTGGCGGAACAGGCCGTCATCGCCCTTGTACACCGCACGCTCCCCCGGATTGACCAGCTTGATGCGACCCAGCACCTGCACGGTACGGTCGGCGCCGACGCTGGCGGAAGCCGATACCGTCCCGTCGATGCCGAGGGTGATCCGCGAGCCCGGCGGCACCACGATCTGGCCACCCTCACCCTGGATCGCCAGCCCGGAACGGGTGCGCATCACGCCTTCGGTGTCGACGATGTAGCCGCCGTCGCGGGTGTAGGCCTCGCCACCACCCGGTGCCTGCACCGCAAAAAAACCCGGCGTTGCCAGCGCGAAATCACTTTCGTTGCCGGTCAGCTGCAGCGAACCCTGGCTCATGTCGTGACCGACGGTATTGTCGACCTGGTAGGTACGCGTCGGCGCACCGTCGCCGATCACGCGCAGCGCCCGGAAAGACGCCAGATCGGCCTTGAAGCCGTTGGTATGGACGTTGGCAAGGTTGTTGGAAGTGGTCGCCTGTTGCCATGCGACGTGCTTCGCACCATTCATTGCCAGATACAGCACCTTATCCATGAATCCGTCTCTCCGCGCTTAGCGTCTCAACCCGCATTAACGCAGGTTGAGCAGGGTCTGCATGATGGTGTCTTGGGTCTTGATGGTCTGCGCGTTGGCCTGGTAGTAGCGCTGCGCAATGATCATGTTCACCAGTTCGGCGGTGGTATCGACGTTGGACTCCTCCAGCGCCGACGGCTTGATGTAGCCCATGCCGCCAGAGTTGGGGTCGGCCATGCTGCGGGCGCCGGCATCGCTGCTATACAGCCAGCGGTTGTTGCCATTTGGCACCAGACCCTGGATGTTGGAGAAGTTGTACAAGGTGATCTGGCCGATCGGCTCGGTCACGCCGTTGGTGTAGTTGGCGTAGATCACACCGGCGGAGTCGGCGCCGATACCGGTGAACTTGCCGGCCGGATAGCCGCCGGCCACTTGGCGGGAGACGCTGTAATCGCCGCTGTACTGGGTGCTGTTGGTGAAGTCGATATCGAATGCAGGGTGGGCACTGGCGGCACTGGTATCGGCGGCAATGGTGATGATGTTGTCCGACCACGCGGTCAGCTGACCGGACTGGTCAAACTTGACCTGGGTCGGCGCGCCCGCTACCAGGGTGCCGTCTACCGAGTGGTACACGTCCCAGTTGTTCACGTCCAGCGTCGACGGCGGCACGGTGGCCGGCACCACCGGGTCGGTGGTCGAGGCGCGGCGGGCAAAGTACACCGACACGGTATGCACGTTGCCGTAGTTGTCGTAGAACTTGGCACCGCTGGTATAGGAATAGGTGGACGCGTCCAGCGGGTCAAACGGTTTGACCGCCGGGTCGATCACCGCGCCGCCGCCGTTCAGGTTAAAGCTCCAGTCGATGCCGCGCTCGCCGGGAGCACCGGTCGCCTTGGCGATGCCGCTGTTGATGGTGGACACCTGCAGCGGCTGTTCGGCACCGGTTTTCACGCCGTTGACCATCTGGTAGCCGTTCAGGTAGTAGCCGTTGTTGACGATGTAGCCTTCCTTGTCCAGCTTGAACTCGCCGTTGCGGGAAAACGCCTCGATGCCGCCGTTGCCGGTGTTTTCGCTGGTCAACCGGTAAAAGCCGTTACCGGAAATCGCCATGTCCAGCGGATTGTTGGTGGTGGTGATGTTGCCCTGCTGGAACTGCTGCGACACCGCCAGTACCTGCACCCCGACGCCGGCCTGGGTATTGGTACCCGCCTGGGTCGAGGCCGAGGCCAGAGAACGGGCGTACAGATCGCCAAACTCGACGCGCGAGCCCTTGAAACCGATGGTGCTGCCGTTGGCAATATTGTTGCCGATCACGTCCAACTGCTTGGACGCTGCGCTCAGACCACTCAAACCTTGCTGGAAACCCATGTTCTATCCCCCGAATGCTTAACCGGAATGTCTTAGATAAGTTGCGTCACGTCGCTCATCGACATCCGCTTGCCGTTTTCCAGCACCAATGAAGAAACGCCCTTGTCGATCGCCACACTGCTGATCTTGACCGGATTCAGGATCTTGGCATCCACCGCCACAGTCCCGTTCACCGCCTTGATCGAGATCGAATACTGGCCGTCCGGCTGCTGCACACCGGCCGCGTTCTTGCCGTCCCAGCCGACCGTCAGCTGGCCGGCTGTCTGCGCGCCAAGCTTGATCTCGCTGACCACCACGCCGGCGGCGTTCTTGATGGTGACCACCGCGTCGCTGGCCGACTGCGGGAAATCCACCACCGCCTTGGCCGCGCCGCCATTAAGGCTGACTTCGTTGCCGGGGATCAGCGCGTAGCGGCCGATCATCAGCGTCGCCAGCAGCGACTGGCTGGCGGACTGGTTGTCCGACAGCGCCTTGATCGAGGCGTTGACGCTTTCCAGGCCGCTGACGGTGCTGATCTGCGCCATCTGGCTGGTCATTTGCGCGTTGTCCATCGGGTTCGACGGATCCTGGGTTTTCAGCTGCGTGGTCAGCAGCTTCAGGAAGCGGTTCTGGATGTCTTCGGCGTTACTGGCCGCCTTGTTGCTGGCGACGTTGAACGACTCATAGTCGATGCCGGTGGCGGTGGCGCTGTTTACGGTTGCCATGCGAGACCTCTAACGGTTACTGGCCAAGCTGCAAGGTTTTTTGCAGCAGGGTCTTTGCGGTATTCATTACTTCGACACTGGTCTGGTAGGAGCGCGAAGCGGAAATCATGTCGGCCATTTCTTCCACCGGGTTGACGTTGGGCATCTTGATGTAGCCACGCTCGTCGGCCAGCGGATGGCCCGGTTCGTACTTGAGGCGGAACGGCGAGGTGTCCTCGACGATCGAGGTCACCCGCACACCGGCTACCTGCGGCATGTCGGCCGTCACCGGCGTGGCGGTGAACACCGCGTGACGGCCGCGGAACGGCTCGCCGGTGGAACTGGTGGCGCTCTCCGCGTTGGCGATATTGCTGGCCACCAGGTTCAGGCGCATCGACTGCGCCGTCAGCGCCGAGCCGGCAATATTGAAGACATTAGACAGCGACATGGTTATTGCCCACCCTTGATTGCGTCCATCAGCCCGCTGATTCTCCGGTTGAGGAAGGTCAGCGTGGACTGGTATTTCATCGCGTTGTCAGTAAACGCGGCGCGCTCGACATCCATATCGACGGTGTTGCCGTCGAGGCTGGGCTGTACCGCACTGCGATACTGCAGGCCGCCGTCATCGACGCTGGCGTGGCCCTGGGCTGCCAGGTGGCGCTCGTTGCTGGTCGCCAGCGCCAAGCCGCTTTGCGATGCGCGTAGCTGGCCTTGCAGTGCCTTGCCGAAATCGAAATCCACCGCCTTGTAGCCTGGCGTATCCGCGTTGGCGATATTGCTGGCAATCACTTCCACCTTCTTGGCACGCAGGCCAAGCGATTGCTGGAAGAAGTTGAGGTGGTCGGAAATCTTGTCGAGCATGATCGGTCGTCCGTTAAGTTGGCATCCTTAAAGCATGAACTGTGCCAATCAAAAAACAGCCGCCCAGCGCTCAAGTTCCGGCCACGACGGCCGAAAACTCCCGCCCAATGGCGCATCCGCCGCCGGCAAGGCGGCAAGATTTGCCGCCGCGCGCCGGAAACGGCAACGCCACCGGCAAGGGTGGCGTTTGGCATGGCGATTGCGGCCAAGGTTGGCCGCAAGATTTGGCTTAGAGCGTGTTCACGATATCGCGAGTTAGAGCGAGACAAGGCGAAAACGGCGGAGGAAGCGGCGTTGATCTGGATATAAACCCGCATGGAGAAGCCGTTTTCAACGCGGTATCGCCACCCTTGAGATCAAGCCACAGCAGATCGTGAACAGGCTCTCAGTCGTCACTGCGGATCTCGAAATCGTGGGTAATGTCGGCGGTCTTGCCGAGCATGATCGAGGCCGAGCAGTACTTCTCCGCCGACAGCTTGATGGCGCGCTCCACCACGTCCGCCTTCAGCTCACGGCCCACCACCACGAAGTGGAAGTGAATCTTGGTGAACACCTTCGGGTCGCTGTCGGCACGCTCGGCGTCCATCTCCACCCAGCAGTCGCGCACGTCCTGGCGCGACTTCTTCAGGATGTTCAGCACGTCGTAGCTGGTGCAGCCGGCGGTACCCAGCAGCAGCAGTTCCATCGGCCGCGGGCCGAGGTTGCGGCCGCCGCCTTCCGGGGCGCCGTCCATCACCACCGCATGGCCGCTGCCGGTTTCGCCCATGAAACACACGCCATCCACCCACTTCAGTCTTGCTTTCATCTTGCTTCCCCTTGGATTCAGACCGCAAGCGTATCACTGCCGATTTGGGCGAACAAAGAATCACCGGTAAAATGGAAAGATTGTTTAGTTTTGAAGCCACTCACATGCTCGTATTGGGAATTGAATCGTCTTGCGACGAAACCGGCGTCGCGCTGTACGACACCGAACGCGGCCTGATTGCCGACCAGCTGCACTCGCAGATGGCGATGCACGCCGAATACGGCGGCGTGGTGCCGGAGCTGGCCAGCCGCGACCACATCCGCCGCGTCACGCCGCTGACCCGTGCCTGTCTCGCCGAAGCCGGCAAGACGCTGCAGGACATCGACGCCATCGCCTACACCGAAGGCCCCGGCCTCGGCGGCGCACTGCTGGTCGGCGCCAGCTTCGCCAATGCGCTGGCGGTGGGACTGAACATCCCGGTGATCAGCGTGCACCACCTCGAAGGCCACCTGCTGTCGCCGCTACTGGCCGACCCGCGGCCGGCATTCCCCTTCCTCGCGCTGCTGGTCTCCGGCGGCCACACCCAGATCATGGCCGTGCGCGGCGTCGGCGATTACCAGATCCTCGGCGAAACGCTGGACGACGCCGCCGGCGAGGCCTTCGACAAGACCGCCAAGCTGCTCGGCCTGCCCTATCCCGGCGGCCCGCTGCTGTCGAAACTGGCGGAAGAAGGCGACCCGGAACGCTTCACCCTGCCGCGCCCGATGCTGCACAGCGACAACCTGGACATGAGCTTCTCCGGCCTGAAAACCGCGGTGCTGATGCTGAAGAAGCAGGTCGAGGCCGAATACGGCAGTATCGACGAGCAGGCGCGCAAGGACATCTGCCGCGCCTTCCAGGAGGCCATCGTCGACGTGCTGGTCAGCAAGTGCGTGAAGGCGCTGAAACAGCACGGCCTGCAGCGCATCGTGGTCGCCGGCGGTGTCGGTGCCAACAAGCAGCTGCGCGCGGCGCTGGATGCCGCCGCCGCCAAACGCCGCTTCGGCGTGTTCTACCCGCCGCTGAAGCTGTGCACCGACAACGGCGCGATGATCGCCTTCGCCGGCGCCATGCGCCTGCAGTACGCGCGCACCGCCGGCAGCTTTACCGTGAAGCCGCGCTGGGATCTGTCCACCCTGCCCAAGGCCTGACCCTTACCCGCCGGCCGCCACGCGGCGGCCGCCCTACCGAATCGCTATGATCCAGCTAAAAAACCTGTCCCTGCGCCGTGGCCTGAAAGAACTGCTTGTTGCGGCCAACCTCACCATCAACCCCGGCAACAAGGTCGGCATGACCGGTGCCAACGGCGCCGGCAAGTCCAGCGTCTTCGCGCTGCTGAAGGGCGAACTGCACGCCGAAAGCGGCGAAGTGCTGCTGCCGCCGCACTGGACCATGGCGCACGTGGCGCAGGAAACCCCGGCGCTGCCGCAATCGGCACTCGATTTCGTGCTCGACGGCGATGCCGAGCTGCGCCGCCTGCAGCAAGGGTTGGCCGCCGCCGAAGCCAGTGCCGACGGTAACGCCATCGGCAGCCTGCACGCCGAGCTGGACCGCATCGACGGCTATTCCGCCGCCGCCCGCGCCGGCAAGCTGCTGGCCGGCCTCGGCTTCCCCGTCGAACACCAGAGCCGCGCGGTGTCCACCTTCTCCGGCGGCTGGCGCATGCGCCTGAACCTGGCGCAGGCGCTGATGTGCCGCTCCGACCTGCTGCTGCTGGACGAACCGACCAACCACCTGGACCTGGAAACGGTGCTGTGGCTGGAAGACTGGCTGAAGGCCTACGAAGGCACGCTGATCGTGATCTCGCACGACCGCGACTTCCTCGACAGCGTGGTGACGCACATCGTCGACGTGTCGCAGCAGAAGCTCACCCTCTACACCGGCAACTACAGCCAGTTCGAGGTGATGCGCGCGGAAAAGCTGGCCCAGCAGCAGGGCAACTACGAGAAACAGCAGCGCCAGGTCGCGCACCTGGAATCGTTCATCACCCGCTTCAAGGCCAAGGCCAGCAAGGCACGCCAGGCGCAGAGCCGCATCAAGGCGCTGGAGAAACTGGAACGCATCGCGCCGGCGCACGTCGATTCGCCGTTCGACTTCCACTTCGACACCCCGGACAACCTGCCCAACCCGCTGCTGAAGCTGGAACGCGCCGATGTCGGCTACGGCGACACCCCCATCCTGCGCCAGCTGTCGCTGTCGGTGGAATCCGGTAGCCGCATCGGCCTGCTCGGTGTCAACGGCGCCGGCAAGTCGACGCTGGTGAAGCTGCTGGCCGGCGAGCTGCAGCCGCTGGCCGGCGAGGTGATCGGCGCCAAGATGCTGCGCATCGGCTACTTCACCCAGCACCAGCTCGATACCTTGCGTTCCGACGAATCGCCGCTGTGGCACATGCAGAAGCTGGCGCCGCAGGCGCGCGAGCTGGAGTTGCGCAGCTTCCTTGGCGGCTTCAACTTCCGCGGCGACACCGTCAACGCGCTGGTCGGGCCGATGTCCGGCGGCGAAAAGGCGCGCCTGGCGCTGGCACTGCTGGTGTGGCAGAAGCCCAACCTGCTGCTGCTAGACGAACCGACCAACCACCTCGACCTCGACATGCGTCACGCGCTGATGCTGGCGCTGCAGGACTTCGGCGGCGCGCTGATCGTGGTGTCGCACGACCGCTCGCTGCTGGAATCCACCACCGACGCTTTCTGGCTGGTGGCCGGCGGCAAGGTGCAGCCGTTTGACGGCGATCTGGAAGACTACCGCCAGTGGCGGCTGCAGCAGCAGGCCGACAACGGCAAGGCGCCGGGCAGCGCCGCCAGCGACGGCGTCAACCGCAAGGAACAGAAGCGGCTGGAGGCCGATGCCCGCAACAAGCTGGCGGCGCAACGCAAGCCGCTGCAGACCAAGCAGAACAAGCTGGACAAGGACATGGCCACGCTTAACGTCGAAAAGGCCGAGCTGGACGCCTTCCTGCTGCTGGAAGAAGCCTACCAGGAGCACAACAAGGCACGGCTGGCCGCCGCGCTGAAGCGACAGGGCGAACTCTCCGCCCAGCTGGAGGAAATGGAAATGGCGTGGCTGGAACTGCAGGAAGCGATGGAGGCACTGGAGGGCTGAGCAAGCACCCGCCAGAGCCGCCCCCAACAGCACTGCGGCCAACCTTGGTGACAAGGTTGGCCGCAGTGTTTTCCGCTCGGTGTCAGCGCTGGCTGAACAGCGCCTTGCTGATGAAATGGCGCGACACCCGCGTGCGCGGCACCTTGCTGTCGAACCACTCGCGCACGTCCGCCTCCAGCCCGATGCCGTGCATGTAGTTGTACAGCGCCTTGTTCAGCGCACGGCCCATCGCGTCGTGATCGGTGCCGGTCGGGTCGATGAAGCCGATGTCGTTCTTGGCAAAGGTCACCTCCGGCAACGGGATCAGCTTGACGCCGTACTCCTCCGGGTTCTGCCCCACCGGCGAGTGCACGGTACAGGCAAAGCGGTGGAAGAAGCCGCTCTGGATGCAGCCGTTCTCGAACAGCTGGCGCACGTACTCCAGCGCGTCCACGGTGTCCTGCACCGTCTGCGTCGGGAAGCCGTACATCAGGTAGGCGTGCACCAGCACGCCGGCCTCGGTAAAGCCCTGCGTCACCCGCGCCACCTGGTCGACCGATACGCCCTTCTTCATCAGCTTCAGCAGGCGGTCGGAGGCCACCTCCAGCCCGCCGGAGATGGCGATGCAGCCGGATTCGGCCAGCAGCTGGCACAGCTCGGGGGTGAACGATTTCTCGAAGCGGATATTGCCCCACCACGAGATGCTGACATTGCGGCGCAACAGCTCCTCGGCCAGCGCGCGCAGCATCTTCGGCGGCGCCGCCTCGTCCACGAAGTGGAAACCGGTCTGGCCGGTCTCGGCGATGATGGCCTCGATGCGGTCGACCAGCGTGGCGGCGGACGCCGTCTCGTAGCGCGAGATGTAGTCCAGCGTCACGTCGCAGAAGCTGCACTTCTTCCAGTAGCAGCCGTGCGCCACGGTCAGCTTGTTCCAGCGGCCGTCGCTCCACAGCCGGTGCATCGGGTTGAGCATGTCCAGGAGCGACAGGTAACGATCGATCGGCAGCCCGTCCCAGGTCGGCGCGCCGACGTCCTCGAAGGCGATGTCGCCTTCCATCATGTTGACGTAGCGCACTACTCCATTGCCATCCAGATCGCCGTCGCGCACGAAGGTGCGCACCAGCCGGCTGACGCCACGCTGCCCCTGCAGGTGCTCCAGCAGCGCGAGGATGGGCTTCTCGCCGTCGTCCAGCGTCACGAAGTCGAAGTAGTCGAACACGCGCGGCTCGCGCAGTTCGCGCAGCTCGGTGTTGACGAAGCCGCCACCCAGCGCGGTCTTGATATGCGGCCAACGTTGCTTGATGGTCTGCGCGATGCGGAACGCGGCGTACACCGAGCCGGGGAACGGCACCGACAGCAGCACGAGGTCAGGCTGGTGCTTGTCGATGGCGGCAATCGTCAGCGCCTGCAGCGTGTCGTCCACCAGCGTCGGCGGTGCCGCCAGCGCAGCGGCCAGCGGTTCGAAGGTGGGCTGGCTCATCGCCAGCGATTCGGCGTAGCGCACGAACTCGAAGCGCTCGTCCACCGCGTCGCGCAGCACGTCGGACAAATCATTCAGGTACAGCGTGGCCAGATGCCGCGCCCTGTCCTGCGCCCCCAGCGCGCCGAACGCCCACGCCAGCGGATCGCCGCCGTCCGGATCATCCGGGTCGACATAGTTGTCCAGCGCGGCAAAACGCGCGCCCTCAGGCAAAAAGCCGCGGCTGCAGATGCGATGGCTGACGGTGGAATCGCCGCCCTGCAAAAAGCGGATCACCGGGCCGATTGTGGCGAGATAGCGTTCGAAAAACTCGACGAAATGGCGTACCTGATGACTGCGCTTTTTCGGCGCGATGGCGTCGATGCGCTCGCGCACCGCCTTCAGGCCGGCCACCGAGAACAGCTGCAACACCAGCGCCAGCGCCAGGTCCTCCTGCACCGCATCGATCTGGCGCGAGCGCAGAAAGCCGGTGATGTAGGCGGTGGACGGGTAAGGCGTGTTCAGCTGCGTCATCGGCGGGATGATGGACAGCACGCGGGGTGAAGCATTGTGGGGCATGGCAAGGTTCCGGCTGCAAAACAAGGCGGGCAGCGCAGGGCTGCCCGTGATGCGGGGGATTTTCTCATGAAACGGCAAGCGTGGGCAGCATTGCGGCAGTGCACTGCCCGCCGCTAGCGCACGACCAGACCCACGCTCTGGCTGTGGCTCAGGCTGCCGCTGCTGCCGGTCACCTGCAGCTGATAGCTGCCGACCGGTGTCGTCTTGCCGGTCTTGACGGTCAGCGTGGACGAGCCGGCGCCGGCCACCGGATTGGGGCTGAAGCCGAAGGTGGCGCCGGACGGCAGGTTGGAGACGCCGAGCGTGACGGCACCGCTAAAGCCGTTCAGCGGGCTGATGGTGGCGGTATAACTGGTGCGGCCGCCGCGCTTCACCGTGCGGCTGTTTGGTGACACCACCAGCGCAAAGTCGGCGTTGGGCGCCGTCACCACCAGCGTGGCCGTGCTGCTGCGGCTCAGTCCGCCACCGATGCCGCTGATCAGCAGCGGGTAACTGCCGGCCACGGTATTGCTGCTGGTGGTCACGCTGAGGGTGGCAGAACCGCTACCACCGCTAAGCGGATCGGGGCTGAAGCTGCCGCTGGCACCAAGCGGCAAGCCGCTGACGCCGAGATCGACACTGCTGCCGAAACCGCCCGTGGCGGTGACGGTGGTGGTGTAGCTGGTGCCGCCGCCGCTGACCACGCTGCGGCTGGCCGGGGTGGTGCTCAGCGCAAAGTCGGGGCTGACCACCGCGGCGGCCAGCGGGCCGCGCGACAGGTCGAGCGCGAAGCTGCCGCCCCTGCCGTTATTGACACTGTCCTGGGCGCCCCATACCTCGATACGGTAAGTGCCAGCCACGGTCGGCATCGCATGCAGCGTTTCCTGGCGGCCGAGCGCCACCAGCGGCGTACGCGGCGCGGCGCAGTCCATGCCCTCGCCCATGCAGCCGCTGGCCGACAGCTGCGTGCCATCCGGCGCCAGCAACCGGGCATCGAGATCCGGATCCCACTGGTAGGCAAAGCAGGAGCCGCCAAACTGCAGCACACACAGCGGCTGGCCGACGATGGTCACCGTGGCCGCCAGCGGCTGGCCCAGGTCGCCGTCGGCGAGGCTGAAGCTGTGGCTCCACAGCTGGTTGCTGCCGACACTGGCATCCAGATGCACGGCGGTGGGCATCGCGGTGCGGACGCTGGCGGCGGCATTCTGTGCGCGGGCGACAAAGGCGTAGCCGTCGAGCAGACCGGCGCCCCACTCATTGTCCTTGCCGCTGGCGCCGCGATCCTGCGCGCTGCCCTCCAGCAGGCTGCGCACCTGCGCCGGATTGCCCTTCAGTGCCGGATTGGCCTCCAACGCCAGTGCCACGGTGCCGGCAACAAACGGCGTCGCCATCGAGGTGCCGCTATAAACCACGTAGTCGCCGGTGCTGCCGGACTTGGCCGCGGCAATGCGGTGCCCCGGGGCGCAGACATCGGGCTTGATATAGCTGGTGCTGGCGTTCACCGTGATCGGCCCGCGACTGGAAAACGCCGTCAGGTACACACCGTCGGAATGGTTGGCCGCAGCCGGCACTGCCGACCACTCGGCACAGGCGCCGACGGTGATCGCCCCCACCGCCGCGCCGGGCGAGCCGACGGTGCCGGGCTCGTCGCCGTCATTGCCGGCGGCCACCACCAATACCTTGCCCGCCGCCACCGCGGCATCCACCGCCTGGCTCATCGCGTCCTTGCCGTCGGCCGGCGGCAACGCGGCCAGGCTCATGGAAATGACGTGCACCCCGGCCTGGGCGGCACACCACTGGATGCCGGCGACCACATTGCTTTCCGCCCCGCTGCCCTGCGCGTCGAGCACCTTGGCGGCGTACAGCGCGGCACCGCTGGCCACGCCCTGCAACGCGGCAGCCGAGGCGCCGCCGCTACCATCGCCGGCGGCGATGGCGGCGACATGGGTACCGTGGCCGTTATCGTCGTAGGGCACGCTGCGGCCGGCGACATAGTCGATGAAGGCCGCCACCTTGCCGTTGTCCAGCTGCTCGTGCAGCGGATCGACGCCGGTATCGACGATACAGATGCCGACATTGCGCCCGCTCAGGCCGCTGGCCGCCAAGCCACGCGCGGCCTCGATGCCGAAGTCGGCGCGCGCGGCGTCGAGCTGGGTGCGCACCGTGGCGTCTTCCTCGATGCGCAGCAGGCCCGGCGCGTGCAACAGCCCGCGGATCTGCGCCGCGCTGAGGCGGCCGGCAAAACCGGGGATCAGCTTGAATTCATGACGCGGCACGAAGTTGCCCAGCGTCTGGCGTGCGGCGGCCGCCTGTGCCGGCTGCCGGAAGGTGACCACCACGTCGAAGCGCGCGTCCGGCGCCGCCGTGGCCAGCTGCTGCTGCAGGCTGTCGCCGAGACCGTTGCCGTCGCGGTCCGCCAGTACCGCCGGCGGCGCCAGCAGCGGTGCCGCCGCGGTCGGCGCAAGCTTGGCCGCAGTGGCGAAGCACGGAAACAGCAAGGCCAGACAGCAAAGCAGGATCGAACGATGCATGGCATCCACCTTCGCGCCGGATCGCAGCCAGACCGCAACGGCCGCCGCTCACCACGCCCAGTACCCGGCCACGCCACGGCCAGCACCGCCACCCGCGCACTGCGGTGGCGCGCCGGTGCGGCGGCCGGTTTTATTGCAACGGCGCGGCCGGTTGCCGCGCGCCAGGTCGACCTTTCCGGCGACAACGCGGCCGGAAACGTCACCTCACCGTTATAGAAGGCCGCCGGCGAAAAACCCACAACCGCCACCGGCCGGCAACGAGAACACGATGCGGAAGATCATGGCGCCGCATAGCGACGGCAGCAGCGGCAAGCGCGCGAGGTGATTGGGCAGGGGTACGCGCCGCGGTGGTGAGCGAGATGCAAGTGACAGCCGCCGCCACAGGCCGCCACGCAGGAGTAAAGGTGAGGATCAGACAAGGCACGGCGACAGCCACCGCGGCGGCGGCCCGGCATACCGCTCAGCGACGACGGTGGGCTGGCGCTGGGGCTGTCACGCCAGCTCTCAGCGGCAAGCGGGCGGCGAGTATCACGCCGCGCCGTCGTCGTCACCGCGCCGGAAGCGCCGCAGCAAGACCTGCCACTGCGCGTCGCTGCCGCCTTCCGGCTGCTTCAGCCGCAGCAACTGCAGGTGCAGCAGCAGGTTTTCCAGCACCAGCCGCGCGGTGGACAGCAGGTAGATCAGCTGGCATTCCTCCGCCGAGGCGCTGGCCTGCAGTTGCTGATCGCGCTGCAGCAGGTCACTCAGTACCAGTCGCCGCAACTGGTCTTCATCCATCGGCAGGTCGGCAAAATCCAGCGGATCGCCCTGCTCCACTTCCTGCAGCAGCTGCAGCATTTCTTCCAGCCCCAGCTTCATGGCTCGTCCTCCCGGATCCCTGACTTTGAGTGTAGCCAGTAAACACCGGCGCGGTGGCACGGGGCGACGGGCGGCCATGGCTGACGCCCCATGCCGTGCAGACAGCCGCGGCCGGTGCGTCAGCAGACCTTGCGGCCAACCTTGGCCAGCACACAAGCCGGCGCGTGGCGCGACGGCAAGACCTTGCGCCCCGCCCGGCTGGTCGCGCGGACAGCGGCGGGCGGCGACAGCGCCGGCTCAGGCCAGATCGAACAGCAGCGCCTGCAGCGGTTCGCTGCCGTTGTTGCGCAGGGTGTAGGCCGGCAACTGGCTGACCCTGGCGCCATCGCCCGGCGCCAGTTGCACATCCGCCAGCTGCAGACTGCCGCGGATCAGGTGCACATAGCTGCGGCGGCCGCTGGCCTGCGCGAAATCCAGCGCCTCGCCCGGCGCCAGCAGCAGCTGGTACAGGCGTGCGTCCTGGCGGATGGCGAGGCTGCCGGCGGCAGCGTCCGGCGAGGCCACCAGCGTCAGCCCCGACTGCAGGCCGAAGTCCTTCTGCTGGTAGCCCGGTTCGCCGCCCGCCTCGCGCGGCTCGATCCAGATCTGCAGGAAGTGCAGCGACGCGTCGTTGCTGGCATTGAACTCGCTGTGCATGATGCCGCGGCCGGCACTCATCACCTGGAATTCGCCGGCGCGCAGCACCGCCTCGTTGCCGGCGGAATCGCGGTGGCGGATGGCGCCGTCGAGCACGTAGCTGATGATTTCCATGTCGCGGTGGCCGTGGGTATCGAAGCCGGCGCGCGGCGCGACGCGGTCGTCGTTGATCACGCGCAGATCGGAAAAGCCCATGTGCGCCGGATCGTAGTAGTGGCCGAAGGAAAAGCTGTGGCGGCTCTGCAGCCAGCCAAAATCGGCCTTGCCGCGGGCGTGGGCGGGACGGATAGCAATCATGTTCTGGCTCCTTGGATGTACGCTGACTGGCGGTTGCCAATCCCGATGCCGGCACTGTAGCGCCCGCGCCACGCGCACCATAGCGGAAAAAACCGACGGCCCGTTCAGGAAAACCGAACAAGGCCCAGGCCGGTGCCCTCCAGGGAACAGGGCCAGCCGGTGGCACGCAACCAGGGCGAAACCGCGACAACGGCCACGCCGCAGCGGCCGCCTCCGCTTTCAAGCGATCGACGAGCGCAGCCGACCATGGCCGCCGCCGTCACCCCGTCTGCCCCCCGTCACGGCGACGCCATAGACCAGCCGGGCCACCGGCGCGGGGCGTCCCAATTCGCGATCCAGCGGCTATAAAGCACTACGGGGTGCGGCATCGAGGCGCCCGAAACCAATGCGGAGGCAGAGACCATGGGTGACAAGATCAACGAACTGGTTGCCAGCTGGTGCAGCGGCACCGCCAGTGCCTACAGCTGCGACCTGCGCAGCTCCTCGGTGCGCAATGTGTCCGGCCCGGTGCCGGCAGCACTGGTGCGCGAGCTGGAAGCGCTGGCCCACCTGCGACAGCGCGACCCGGCGTGCATGGTCGGCGATCTGCTCGCCGCCGCCATCAGCGACGCGCTGGCCGCACTGCCGGACACGGTGCGCGCCCAGCTGAAGGAAGATCGCATCGCCACCGCCCGTGCCGAAGCGGAAGAACAGCGCGAAGTGCTGAGCTGGCACGTGGGCGGCACCTAGCCGCTGGTGGTCGCCGGCCGGCAGCTGGTGAGCGCTTGGCCGCAGGCACACCGCTGCGGCTAAACTCGACACCGGCGACTGCGCTTGCCATCGGCGCCAGGGCGCGCCAGGCACAAAGCAACACTCGCCACCATGCCGCGCGCCGGCCGGCGCGGGTAATCGCGACCGGCGAACAACGACGGTTGCGGCCAACGTTGGCCGCAAAAAAGAAACAGCCGTGGCGGTGGCGACACCGCACACGGCTGCTGCTGACCCGGCACAGCGCAGGGCACTGCCGCGTCAGGCGGTCTTGGCTTCGTCCAGCCCCAGCTTGTCCTTCATCTGCTGCCGCATCATGAATTTCTGGATCTTGCCGGTGATGGTCATCGGGAAGGCATCGACGAATTCGATGTAGCGCGGGATCTTGTAGTGCGCGATCTGGCCGTCGCAGAAGGCGCGGATTTCTTCCACGGTGCAGCTCTCGCCGTCGCGCAGCCGTATCCACGCGCACAGCTCCTCGCCATACTTGGTGTCCGGCACGCCGACCACCTGCACGTCCTGCACCTTGGGATGGCGGTACAGGAATTCCTCGATCTCGCGCGGATAGATGTTCTCGCCGCCGCGGATCACCATGTCCTTCACCCGGCCGACGATATTGCAGTAGCCGTCGGCGTCCAGCACCGCCAGGTCGCCGGTGTGCATCCAGCCGGCAGCGTCGATCGCTTCACGCGTTTTTTCCTCGTCGCCCCAGTAGCCGAGCATCACCGAGTAGCCGCGGGTGAGCAGCTCGCCGGTTTCGCCGCGCGGCACGATGCGGCCCTCGACGTCGACGATCTTGACCTCCACGTGCGGATGGATGCGGCCCACGGTGGCCACTTTTTTCGCCACCGGGGTATCGGTCGCGCTCTGGAAGCTGACCGGGCTGGTCTCGGTCATTCCGTAGGCGATGGTGACCTCGGCCATGTGCATCTGCGCCACCACCCGCTCCATCACCGAGATCGGGCACGGGCTGCCGGCCATGATGCCGGTGCGCAGTGCGGACAGGTCGAATTCGGCGAAGCGCGGGTGATCCAGCACCGCGATGAACATGGTCGGCACGCCGTGCAGCGCGGTGCACTTCTCCTCCGCCACCGTCTGCAGCACCGCCAGCGGCTCGAACGCTTCCGACGGGAACACCATCGCCGCACCATGGGTGAGGCAGGCCAGCACCCCCAGCACCATGCCGAAGCAGTGGTAGAGCGGCACCGGGATGCACAGCCGGTCGTGCTCGGTGAGGCGCATCGCCTCGCCGACGAAAAAGCCGTTGTTGAGGATGTTGTGGTGGGTGAGCGTGGCGCCTTTCGGGCTGCCGGTGGTGCCGGAGGTGAACTGGATATTGATGGCGTCGTCGAACTGCAGCGCGTCGCCGATTGCGGCCAACGTTTGCCGCTCTGCCGCCGTCGGCTCGGCCAGCAAGGCCGGGAAGTTGAGCATGCCCGCCGTCACCTCCTCGCCCAGGCGAATCACCCAGCGCAGCGCCGGCAGCTTCGCCGCCTGCAATTCGCCCGGCCGGCTTGCGGCCAGCTCCGGCGCGAGATCGTTCACCATCGCGAGGTAGTCGCTGCTCTTGAAGCTCGGCGCCAGTACCAGCGCGCGGCAATCGACCTTGTTCAGCGCATATTCCAGCTCGCTGCGGCGATAGGCGGGATTGATGTTAACCAGCACCAGTCCGGCCTTGGCGGTGGCGAACTGCATCAGCAGCCACTCGCTGTTGTTCTGTGACCAGATGCCGATGCGCTCGCCAGTCTGCAGCCCCAGCCGGCGCAGGCCGCAGGCAAGGCGCTCGACCTGCTCCTGCAGCTCGGCGTAACGCCAGCGTATGCCCTGGTGACGCACGATCAGCGCGTCGCGTTCGGCAAAACGGCGGCAGGCGTCGTCAAAAAACTGGCCGATGGTCTGGCCGATCAGCGGCTTGTCACCGGTGCCGTGCACATAACTGGGTAGAGCGGACATCGACGTCATGGTGTGTTCTCCGTTGCATTGTGCTGTTATCGCTTTGCCACAAACTTACTATTACGTTAACGTAAACTCAAGCCTTGTCGCGGCAAGGCCGGCAAAAAACGCTACAATCGCGCCAGACCAACAGGAACCATCATGAGCGAAGAACGCCTTTTCACCATTTCCGACCTGGCACGGGATTTTGACATCACCCTGCGCACCATCCGCTTCTACGAGGAACAGGGCCTGATCGAGCCGCAGCGCGAAGGCCGCCAGCGCCTGTTTACCCACCGCGACCGCGCACGGCTGAAGCTGATCCTGCGCGGCAAGCGCATCGGCCTCGCGCTGTCGGAGATCCGCGAGATCCTCGACCTGTACGAACTGGCGCGCGACGAGGCCAGCCAGTCGCTGAAGCTGCTGCAGCTGTTGTCCGAGCGCAAGAAGCAACTGGAAGAACAGCGCAACGATATCGACGCGGTGCTGTCCGAGATTGTGGTACTGGAAGGCCACTGCCGCCAGGTGATCGACACCATGACCGGCAAGGACGCCACAGCCTGAGGCTTTCCCGCCATCCTGAAGGATGGTTTCGTCATTTTGTATTGACGTTAACGTAAGCGTAATTCAAGATTAAGTCATGCCGCAGCGCAGATGGCGCAATCGCCACCATCCGCTACAACACAGAGATAGCCGCCACGAGATGCCAACGGCACCGGGCAGTTCGCACAAAGGAGAGACACATGTACAGCAGCTTGCGCTTTGCCCACGGTGACACCTACGACATGCTGCGCGAAACGGTGCGCGACTTCGCCCAGAGCGAAATCGCCCCGCGCGCCGCCGACATCGACCGCGACAACCTGTTCCCGGCCGACCTGTGGCAGAAGTTCGGCGATCTCGGCCTGCTGGGCATCACCGTCAGCGAAGAGTACGGCGGCGCCAACATGGGCTACCTCGCGCACATGATCGCGATGGAAGAAATCTCCCGCGCCAGCGCCTCGGTCGCCCTCTCCTACGGCGCGCACTCCAATCTGTGCGTGAACCAGATCTACAAGAATGGCAACGACGAGCAGAAACGCAAGTATCTGCCCAAGCTGATCTCCGGCGAACACGTCGGCGCGCTGGCAATGTCCGAGCCGAATGCCGGCTCCGACGTGGTGAGCATGAAGCTGCGTGCCGACAAGGTCGACGGCGGTTACAAGCTCAACGGCAGCAAGATGTGGATCACCAACGGCGGCGACGCCGACACGCTGGTGGTGTACGCCAAGACCGACGTCAACGCCGGCCCGAAAGGCATTACCGCCTTCATCATCGAAAAAGGCTTTGCCGGCTTCAGCCACGGCAGCAAGCTGGACAAGCTGGGCATGCGCGGCTCCAACACCTACCCGATCTTCTTTGACGACTGCTTCGTGCCGGAAGAAAACGTGCTGGGCGGCGAAGGCAACGGCGTCAAGGTGCTGATGAGCGGCCTCGACTTCGAACGCGCGGTGCTGTCCGCCGGCCCGCTGGGCATCATGCAGGCGTGCATGGACGTGACCGTGCCCTACCTGAACGACCGCAAGCAGTTCGGCCAGGCCATCGGCGACTTCCAGCTGATGCAGGGCAAGCTGGCCGACATGTACGTGAAGCTTTCTGCCAGCCGCGCCTACGTCTACGCCGTCGGCCAGGCGCTGGACCGTGGCGAATCCGGGCGCCAGACGCGCAAGGACGCCGCCGGCGCCATCCTCTACGCCGCCGAAGCGGCGACGCAGATGGCGCTGGACGCCATCCAGTGTCTGGGTGGCAACGGCTACATCAACGAATACCCGACCGGCCGCCTGCTGCGCGACGCCAAGCTGTACGAGATCGGCGCCGGCACCAGCGAAATCCGCCGCTGGCTGATCGGCCGCGAACTGATGGCCGAGACCCGCTAAGCGCGGCCCGCCAAGCCCAAGCGGTGCGGCCAACCTTGCCGCACCTTGTTCCGTACCGATAGAGGCGCAACCATGCCCATCATCGAATCCAAGCTCTCCCCCCGCGCCGCCGACTTCCAGGCCAATGCCGACAAGATGCGCGCGCTGGTGGCCGACCTGAAAGAAAAAGTCGCCAAGGCCGCGCTGGGCGGCGGCGACAAGGCGCGCGAGAAACACGTCGCCCGCGGCAAGCTGTTGCCGCGCGAGCGCATCAACCTGCTGCTCGACCCCGGCTCGCCCTTCCTCGAATTGTCGCAGCTGGCCGCCTACGGCATGTATGGCGACGACGCCCCCGGCGCCAGCGTCATCACCGGGGTGGGCCGCATTTCCGGCATCGAGTGTCTGGTCATCGCCAACGACGCCACCGTCAAGGGCGGCACCTACTACCCGATGACGGTGAAAAAACACCTGCGCGCACAGGAAATCGCCCGCGAAAACCGCCTGCCCTGCGTCTACCTGGTCGATTCCGGCGGCGCCTTCCTGCCGCTGCAGGACGAGGTGTTCCCCGATCGCGACCACTTCGGCCGCATCTTCTACAACCAGGCCAAGCTGTCTGCCGACGGCATCCCGCAGATCGCGGTGGTGATGGGCAGCTGCACCGCCGGCGGCGCCTACGTGCCGGCGATGAGCGACGAGACGGTGATCGTCAAGGACCAGGGCACCATCTTCCTCGGCGGCCCGCCGCTGGTGAAGGCCGCCACCGGCGAGGTGGTGACGGCGGAAGAGCTGGGCGGCGGCGACGTGCATACCAGAATATCTGGCGTCGCCGACCATCTGGCGCAGAACGACGCCCACGCGCTGGCCATCGCCCGCCGCATCGTGTCCGACCTCAACTGGCAGAAACAGGGCACGCTCGACCGCATCGACCCGCGCCCGCCGCGCTACGGCGCCGAGGAAATCTACGGCGTAATCCCGGCCGATGCGAAAAAGCCGTTCGATGTGCGCGAGATCATCGCGCGCCTAGTCGACAACTCCGACTTCGACGAATTCAAACAGAACTACGGTACGACGTTGGTGACGGGTTTTGCCCGTCTCAACGGTTACCGCGTCGGCATCATCGCCAACAACGGCATCCTGTTTTCCGAGTCCGCGCTCAAGGGCGCGCACTTCGTCGAGCTGTGCTGCCAGCGTGGCATTCCGCTGGTGTTCCTGCAGAACATCACCGGCTTCATGGTCGGCAAGAAGTACGAAAACGGCGGCATCGCCAAGGACGGCGCCAAGCTGGTGACCGCGGTGGCCTGCGCCAGCGTACCCAAGTTCACGGTACTGATCGGCGGCAGCTTCGGCGCCGGCAACTACGGCATGTGCGGCCGCGCCTACTCGCCGCGCTTCCTGTGGATGTGGCCGAACAGCCGCATCTCGGTAATGGGCGGCGAACAGGCCGCCGGCGTGCTGGCGCAGGTGAAGAAGGAACAGCTGGGCGACGCCTTCACGCCAGAGCAGGAAGAAGCGCTGAAAGCGCCGGTGCGCGAGCAGTACGAGCAGCAGGGCCACCCCTACTACGCCAGCGCGCGACTGTGGGACGACGGCGTGATCGACCCGGCGCAAACGCGCGAGGTGTTGAGCCTGGCGCTGGAAGCGACCCTATCGGCGCCGGTGGAAAAAACACGCTTTGGCGTGTTCCGCATGTAGTTTTCTTTAGCCACGGAATCCACAGAAAACACGGACAACGGCGCCCGCCTTGACGGCCGCCACAGCGTAGAGATACCCAGCCGGGCTGCCATGACTTCTGTGCTCTTCCGTGGTTTCTGTGGCAAATAAAAGAAAGGGCTTTCCAATGACTTACAGCACCTTGGAAATCGAACGCGCCGGTCAGGTCGCCACCGTGTGGATGAACCGCCCGGAGCTGCACAATGCGATGAACGAGCACCTGATCGCCGATCTCACCGCCGCCTTCCGCATCCTGAACGAGGATGCCGGCGTGCGCGTAATCGTGCTGGCCGGACGTGGCAAGAGCTTCTCCGCCGGCGCCGATCTGGACTGGATGCGCCGCGCCGCCGGTTACAGCGAGGCACAGAACCTCGACGACGCGCGCAAGCTGGCGGCGATGCTGAAAGGCATCTACCGCAGCAAGAAGCCGGTGATCGCGCGCATCCACGGCGCGGCAATGGCCGGTGGCACCGGTCTCACCGCGGTATGCGACATCGCCATCGCCACCGACGCCGCCAAGTTCGCGCTGACCGAAGTGCGCCTCGGCCTGATCCCGGCCACCATCGGCCCCTATGTCGCCGATGCCATCGGCCAGCGCCAGGCACGACGCTACTTCCTGACCGCCGAGCGCATCGACGCCGCCACCGCCGAGCGCATCGGCCTGGTGCATGAGGTGGTGTCAGCCGAGGCACTGGATACACGCGTTGCCGAAGTGGCCGCCGAGCTGGTCCGTGGCGGTCCGCACGCGCTGACCGCCGCCAAGGAGTTGCTGGCCGACCTGCGACAGGGCTCGCCGCTGGACGACACGCTGCTGGACGACACCGCGCACACCATCGCCGCCACCCGCGTCACCGACGAGGCGCGCGAAGGCCTGGCCGCCTTCTTCGACAAGCGTCCGCCACAGTGGATCAAGGACTGACCACCCCGCCCTTGCGGCCAACCTTTGACCTTGGCCGCAAGCAACCCCGGGTAGGCAAAACACTGCGTCCCACCGGCAAATTTGAACGGGTGGATTCCGCCGCTTAGTCCTCTCTGCAGCGAACAGACAAGAAAAGGGAAAGCTCCCATATGTTCACCAAGATCCTCATCGCCAACCGTGGCGACCAGCAGCCGCAAGGCTGCGCAGCTGCGCAGCAAAATTGCCAGACGGCACGCCAGTGCCGCGGCGAGTTCGCCACGGGAGAGCACCATGTTCACTAAGATCCTCATCGCCAACCGTGGCGAAATCGCCTGCCGCGTGATCAAGACCGCCTGCGCCATGGGCATCCGCACCGTGGCGGTGTATTCCGATGCCGACGCCAGCGCCCGCTTCGTGAAACTGGCGGATGAAGCCTACCGTCTGGGGCCGGCGCCGGCCGCCGAGTCCTACCTCAAGGCCGGGCTGATCCTCGACATTGCCAAACAAAGCGGCGCGCAGGCGGTGCATCCGGGCTACGGCTTCCTGTCGGAAAACGAAGACTTCGCCGCCGCCTGCGAGGCTGCCGGCATCGCCTTCATCGGCCCGCCGGCCAGCGCCATTGCCGCCATGGGCAGCAAATCCGCCGCCAAGGCGTTGATGGAAAAAGCCAACGTGCCACTGGTGCCGGGCTATCACGGCGACAATCAGGATGAACAGTTCCTGAAGGCCGAAGCCGACAAGATGGGCTACCCGGTGCTGATCAAGGCCAGTGCCGGCGGTGGCGGCAAGGGCATGCGCATCGTGGAGCGCAGTGACGACTTTATCGCTGCGCTGGCCAGCTGCCAGCGCGAGGCGCGCGCCAGCTTTGGCGACGACAAGGTGCTGGTGGAGAAATACCTGACCCGTCCGCGCCACGTGGAGATCCAGGTGTTTGCCGACAGTCTGGGCGGCTGTGTCTACCTGTTCGAGCGCGACTGCTCGGTGCAGCGCCGCCACCAGAAAGTGCTGGAAGAAGCCCCGGCACCGCACCTGCCGGCGGCAACCCGGCAGGCGATGGGCGAAGCGGCGGTAGCTGCCGCGCGCGCCGTCGGCTATGTCGGCGCCGGCACCGTGGAATTCATCATGGATGTGGAGTCGGGGCAGTTCTACTTCATGGAAATGAACACCCGCCTGCAGGTGGAGCACCCAGTTACCGAGATGATCACCGGCCAGGACCTGGTGGCCTGGCAGCTGAAAGTGGCCAGCGGCCAGCCGCTGCCGCTGCAACAGCAGCAGCTGGCGATCCACGGCCACAGCATCGAGGCGCGCATCTACGCCGAAGACCCGGACAAGGGCTTCCTGCCGGCCACCGGCACGCTGGTGCACCTGCAACCGCCGGCGGAGAACGCCCATGTGCGCGTCGATACCGGTGTACTGGAGGGCGACACCATTTCGCCGTTCTACGACCCGATGATCGCCAAGCTGATCGTGTGGGGCGAAACGCGTGAGGCGGCGCTGCAGCAGCTGGACGCGGCGCTGGCCGCCTACCAGGTGGTGGGCGTCACCACCAATATCCGCTTCCTGCGCCGCATTGCCGCCAACCCGGCGTTTGCCAGCGGCGACGTGGATACCGGCCTGATCGCCCGTTACCACGACAGCCTGCTGCCCGCCCCCGCCGCGCCGTCCAGCGAACAGCTGGCGCTGCTGGCAGTGGGTGAAACGTTGGCCGCAGCCAGCGACGACAACCATGCCTTCGGCGCGCTGCAGGGCTGGCGCCTGAACGGCACGCTGGAGCGTCGCCTCGGCTTTGCCCACGGCGACAGCCGCATCGAGGTGCTGCTGCGCCAGCAACAACAGGAGCAGCAGCTGGTCAGCGTCAACGGCAGCGACATCCCGCTGCGCGCCAGCCTGCAGGGCAAGCAGCTTACGGCCAACCTGGGCGGCAAGCAGATCAGCGCCACACTGGTACGCCACGGCGCGCAGCGCGTGCTGTTTGCCGACGGCGAGCGCATTGCCGTGGACTACCTCGATCCTTACGCCTATGAAGAAGCAGGCGTGCACGGCGAAACCCACATGAAGGCGCCGATGCCGGGCCGCGTGGTGGCGCTGCTGGCCGAAGCCGGCACCCGCGTGGCCAAGGGTGAACCGTTGCTGATTCTGGAAGCGATGAAGATGGAACACACCATTACCGCGCCGGCCGACGGCAAGGTGCTGGCGTTCTACTTTGCCGCCGGCGAGCAGGTCAGCGACGGCGACGAGCTGGTGGATTTCGAGGCGGATTGATTTGTTGGTTGCCACGAAAGCACACGGAAGCCACGGACAAAACCAAAGGCACAACACCCATCCCCAGCAAGGGGCAACAACGGCATACCTTCGGGACGGGATTTTCTTCCGTGCCTTCCGTGGCGAAAAAGGAACTCAGCATGACCCACGTAAAAATCGTCGAAGTCGGCCCGCGCGACGGGCTGCAGAATGAAAAGCACAGTATCAGCCTGGCTACCAAGCTGGAGCTGATTGAAAGGTTGGCCGCAGCCGGCTTGCGCACTATCGAGGCCGGCGCCTTCGTGTCGCCCAAGTGGGTGCCGCAGATGGCCGACAGCCTGCAGGTGCTGCAGGCGCTGGACCTGGACGCCGGCATCGACTACCCGGTGCTGGTGCCCAACGACAAGGGGCTGGATGCGGCGCTGGAAGCCGGCGTGCGCGAGATCGCGGTGTTCGGTGCCGCCAGCGAGGCGTTCAGCCACAAGAACATCAACGCCAGCATCGCCGAGAGCCTGCTGCGCTTCGAATCGGTGATGAAGCGGGCGCAGGCGGCAAACATCAAGGTGCGCGGCTATGTGTCCTGTGTGCTGGGCTGCCCGTACGAAGGCGACACCGCCCCGTACAAGGTGGCCGAGGTGGCGCGTGCGCTGTACGACATGGGCTGCTACGAAATCTCGCTGGGCGACACCATCGGCGTGGGCACCCCCAACAAGGTGACCGCGATGCTGGATGCGGTGACCGAGGTGGTACCGGTGGCCAAGCTGGCCGGCCATTTCCACGACACCTACGGCATGGCGATTGCCAATATCCACACCGCGCTGCAGGCCGGGGTACGCACCTTCGACAGCTCGGTGGCCGGGCTGGGCGGCTGCCCGTATGCCAAGGGCGCCTCCGGCAACGTGGCCACCGAAGACGTGGTCTACCTGCTGCACGGGCTGGGCTACCACACCGGGGTGGATCTGGAGCAGCTGGCCGATACCGCCTGGTTCATTGCCGAGGCACTGGTGCGCGAGCCGGGCTCCAAGTATGCCAAGGCACGCGGCCTGCGCAGCTGAGTCCTTGCCGTTTATGCGGCCAGCCGGCGACCAACGGTCGCCGGCTGGCCGTTGTGCTTTGCCGCTGCCGGCGTTATAGCGGCGGCTCGTGTTACGCCGCCAAGGCAAGTACAATCCGGCAACAAGCAGTGCCGTGGCGGCGCGCCGCCGCACTGCGACCTTCCCGACCGACTTCCGCAAGCAAAGAGCAACATGACCATTCTGGTAACCGGTGGTGCCGGCTTTATCGGCGGCAATTTCGTGCTGGACTGGCTGGCCGGCAGTGACGAGCTAGTCGTCAATCTGGACAAGCTGAGCTACGCCGGCAACCTGCAGACGCTGGCCAGCCTGCAAGGCGACGACCGGCACCGCTTCGTGCACGGCGACATCGGCGATCGCGCGCTGCTGGGCCGCCTGCTGGCCGAGCACCAGCCGCGCGCGGTACTCAACTTTGCCGCCGAGAGCCACGTCGACCGCTCCATCCACGGTCCGGGCGACTTCATCGAGACCAATGTCGTCGGCACCTTCAAGCTGCTGGAATCGGTACGTGCCTACTGGAACGACCTGCCTGCCGCAGGCAAGACCGCCTTCCGCCTGCTGCACGTCTCCACCGACGAAGTCTACGGCACCTTGGCCGCAGAGGACGCACCGTTCGCCGAAGATCACCGCTACGAGCCGAACAGCCCGTACTCTGCCAGCAAGGCGGCGTCCGACCATCTGGTACGGGCCTGGCACCACAGCTACGGCCTGCCGGTACTGACCACCCATTGCAGCAACAACTACGGCCCCTACCACTTCCCGGAAAAACTGATCCCGCTGGTCATTCTCAATGCTCTGGCCGGCAAGCCACTGCCGATTTACGGCGACGGCCAGCAGATCCGTGACTGGCTGTACGTCAAAGACCACTGCGCAGCCATCCGCCGCGTACTGGCGGCCGGAACCACCGGCGAAACCTACAACGTCGGCGGCTGGAACGAGAAAGCCAACCTCGATGTGGTCCGCACCATCTGCAGCCTGCTGGACGAATTGCGTCCGCGCGCCGACGGCAAAGGCTACGCCGAACAGATCACCCATGTGCAAGAGCGCCCCGGCCACGACCGCCGCTACGCCATCGACGCACGCAAACTGGAACGCGAGCTGGGCTGGAAACCGGCCGAAACCTTCGACTCCGGCATCCGCAAAACCGTCCAGTGGTATCTGGACAACCAGGACTGGGTCGAGGGCGTCAGCAGCGGCCACTACCGCGACTGGCTGACCCGGCAATACGGAGGCCAGTCATGAGCTACCCGGCAAAAATCCTGATCACCGGCGGCAGCGGCCAGGTCGGCTTCGAGCTCAAGCGCGCGCTGGCGCTGCACGGGGTACTGAGCTGCCCCGGCCGCCAGCAATTCGATCTGGCGGCACCGCACACCCTGGCCGCGACGCTGGACGCCTTACAGCCCGACATCATTGTCAATGCCGCGGCCTATACCGCGGTCGATCAGGCCGAGGATGAAATCGCGCTGGCCCATGCCGTCAACGCTGCAGCACCGGCGCAGCTGGCTCAGTGGGCGGCACAGCACAACGCGCTGCTGGTGCACTACTCCAGCGACTACGTGTTCGACGGCAGCAAGTTCGGCGCCTGGCTGGAAGACGACAGCGCCAATCCGCAATCGGTGTATGGCCGCAGCAAATGGCTGGGCGAACAGGCCATCCGCGACAGCGGCTGCCGCCACTACATCCTGCGCAGCTCGTGGGTGGCCGGCGTCTATGGCCAGAATTTCCTGAAAACCATACTCAGGCTGGCCGCAACCCGCGACCGCCTGGCCGTGGTCGACGACCAGTTTGGCGCCCCGACCCCGGCCAGCCTGCTGGCGGACGTGTGCGCGCTGTTGCTGCCGCACTACGCCAACTACCCTGACAGCACCAGCTACGGCACCTACCACCTTGCCGCCAGCGGCCGCACCAGCTGGCACGACTACGCCGCCCACGTCATCGCGCTGGCCCGCGATGCAGGCTGGACGCTGATGCTGCCGCCGGACGGCCTGCACGCGGTCAGCAGCGACGAGTACCCGCAGCGGGCCACGCGGCCGGCCAATTCCGTGCTCGACTGCAGCAAGCTGCGGCTCACCTTCGGCCTGCAGCTGCCGTCATGGCAGGAAGGCGTGGCGCAGTTGTTCCAGACCCTCGATAACGCAAGAAAACCATGAACCGTAAAGGCATCATCCTCGCCGGTGGCGCCAGCACCCGCCTGTACCCGGCCACCCTGGCCGTCAGCAAGCAGCTGCTGCCGGTCTACGACAAGCCGCTGATCTACTACCCGCTGACCACGCTGTTGCTGGCCGGCATCCGCGACATCCTGATCATTTCCACGCCGCAGGACACCCCCCGCTTCCGGCAACTGCTGGGCGACGGTAGCCAGTGGGGCATCCGGCTGCAGTACACGGTGCAGCCCAGCCCGGATGGCCTGGCACAGGCCTTCATCCTCGGCGAGTCCTTCCTCGCCGGTGCGCCGTCGGCACTGGTGCTGGGCGACAATATTTTCTACGGTGCCGAGCTGGCCAGCCAGTTGCAGCACACCGCGGCGCAAGCACAGGGCGCCACCGTGTTCGCCTATCGCGTCAACGACCCGGAGCGCTACGGCGTGGTCGAGTTCGATGGCGCAGGCCAGGCCATCAGCATCGAAGAGAAACCGGCGCAGCCCAAGTCCCATTACGCCGTCACCGGCCTGTACTTCTACGACGCACAAGTGGTCGATATTGCCAAGTCGATCAAGCCGTCGCCGCGCGGCGAGCTGGAGATCACCGACGTCAATGCCGCCTACCTCGCACGCGGCACGCTCACAGTCGAGACCATGGGCCGCGGCTACGCCTGGCTGGATACCGGCACCCATGACTCGCTGCTGGAGGCCAGCCAGTTCATCGCCACCCTCGAAAAACGCCAGGGCCTGAAGGTGGCCTGTCCGGAAGAAGTGGCGTGGCGCATGGGCTACATCGACGACGGCCAGCTGCAAAGGTTGGCCGCACCACTGGCCAAGACCGGTTATGGTCGCTACCTGCTGCAATTGCTGCAAGAAGGGTGCTGAATGAGCCCGTTCCGCGAAACCGGCCTGTCCGGCCTGTGGCTGATCGAACCCCGCATCCATGGTGACGAACGCGGTTTTTTCTACGAGAGCTTCCACCAGCAGCAATTCGATGCCGCCATCGGCCGCCACGTCGAGTTCGTGCAGGACAACCACTCCCGCTCCAGCCGCGGCGTGCTGCGCGGCTTGCACTACCAGCTGCCGCCGCAGGCGCAAGGCAAGCTGGTGCGCTGTGTGGCCGGCGAGGTATTCGACGTCGTCGTCGATCTGCGCCGCGACTCCGCCACCTTCGGCCGCCACTTCGGCACCCTGCTGTCGGCGGCCAACCATCGCCAGCTGTGGATACCGGAAGGCTTCGCCCATGGTTTTGTCACGCTGAGCGAACACGCCGAAGTGCTGTACAAGACTACCGCCTACTGGAGCCCGCAGCACGAGCGCGCGCTGCGCTGGGATGACCCGCAACTGGCGATTGCCTGGCCGCTGTGCGACGGCCTGCAGCTGTCGGCCAGGGATCGCGCCGCGCCGTTGCTGGCCGACGCCGAATACTGAACGCCGAATACCGAACCCTGGCACTGCGGCGCCGGCGCTTATTTTGCCTCAAGGAAAGCGGCGCGGCGGGTGCGTAAGCTGGGCACTGTTACAGACAGGAGTCCATCCATGCACACCCACACCTCTGATTTGTCGGTTTTCCCTTTTGATGCGCGCGGCGTGGCCAAGCGTTTCCGTCATGCCGCCATTTTTGGCGCGCTGGAATCGCTGAACCACGGCGAGCGCATGCGCTTCGTCAACGACCACGATCCGCTGCCACTGCTCGGCCAGATCGAGCAGCGCTACGGTGGCCAGGTGCTGATCAACTACGTGGAGCGCTCGCCGCAACAGGTCGTCATCGACTTCACCATCCATGTCGCCGACAGCGAGCCGGCACCGGCCCAGGCGCCAGCAGCCCAGCAAGGCGGTTGTGGCGGCGGCGGCGGTTGCGGCTGCTCCGGCGGCTAAGAACGTGTTCACGATCTCGCGAGCTAGAGCGAGACAAGGCGAAAACAGCTGAGGACGCGGCGTTTCTCCAGATACAAACAAGCATTCGAAGCCGTTTTCAGCGCCGTATCGCCCATCGATATCAGCCGCAGCAGATCGTGAACAGGTTCTAAGCAATACGGCAACGGGCTGGCATCTGCCAGCCCGTTTTTCTTTTTGTGAGCGCCGCACCCGCGGCGCCGGCGTCACGACGACAGTGAATGCAGTCAGACACCCACCTGTGACGCCACGACTCAGCCGCGATAGCCGATCTGCGCGGAGATGTCGGCCGCCGCGCTGCGCAGCCGCTGCGCGATCACCCCGTTCCAGTCCGAGGAAAACGTCGCCGCCGGCCCCAGCGTGGTCATCACCAGTGCCAGCTGGCCGGCGTGATCGAACACCGGCACACTGAAAGCGTTGATGCCGGGCAAGGGATAGCCCACCGCGCGCGCCATGCCGCGCTCGCGCACCCGCTGCAGCGCCGACTGGAACGCGGCCTGCTCCTCGATACCAGCCTGCCGCGCCGCCATCTCGCTGGCGATCATCTCCTCGGTCAGCCGCGGCGGCAGGTAGGCGGCAAACACCTTGCCGGTTGCCGAGTCCAGCAGCGACATCACCGTGCCGGTCCGCATATTGATGTGCACCACGCGATTGCACTCCTGGATCCGCACCACGGTCGGGCCGTGGTTGCCCCACACCGCCAGCGCCACGTTCTGCTGGATGTCCAGCGACAGCGCCGCCGCCCGTTCGGTGGCGATCTTGACCGCGTCCAGTTCGTGCAGCGCCACCAGCCCCATCTGCAAGGCAAACGGCCCCAGCTTGTACAGGCCGCTGCCCGCATCCTGCTCGATCAGCCCCAGCTTGCCAAAACTCACCAGATAGGGATGCGCCTTCGCCGCCGGCATGCCGGCCTCGCCGGCCAGGTCCTTCAGCATCATCGGCGCACCGTGACGCACCAGCGTCTGCAGTAGGCTGCCGCCCACCTCGATTGATTGGATTCCGCGCCGGTCTTTTTCCATCGTTACCCCGTCTTGCCCGCTGGCATGGTCAGTGTTGTTGAAACGGCGGCAATTCTAGCATTTTCGCCACGCCAGCAACGGCGATAATATTTGTTATTATCGAACAAATTGACCAATAACGAATTAATGGTTAACTTGCCAGCATCGCCACTGGCCGCCACCGCGATCAGTGCCAGACTGAAATCAGCGCCGCACCACGGCCACCGCTCACGGAGAGAACCATCATGCTGATCAAGAAAATTCACCATGTCGCCTATCGCTGCAAGGACGCCAAGGAAACGGTGGAGTGGTACGTGAAACACCTCGACATGAAGTTCGTGCTGGCAATCGCCGAAAACGAAGTACCGTCCACCAAGGCGCCGGACCCGTACATGCACGTATTCCTCGACGCTGGCCAGGGCAACATCCTCGCCTTCTTCGAGCTGCCGACGCGGCCGCCGATGGACCGCGACCAGAACACGCCCAACTGGGTGCAGCATCTGGCGATGGAAGTGGACTCGCTGGACACACTGCTCGCCACCAAGGCACGCCTGCAGGCCGCCGGCATCGACGTGATCGGCCCCACCGACCACACCATCTTCAAGTCGATCTACTTCTTCGACCCCAACGGCCACCGCCTGGAGCTGGCTTGCAATACCGGCACGCCGAAGATGATGCAGATGCTGGACGAGGTGAAGTGGGACATGCTCAACGAATGGGCAGAAACGCGGAAGGCACCGCAGCACGCGCGCTGGATGCACGACGGCAGCTATTCGGAAGACTGAGCCGCCGCGCATGCGGCCAACCCTGCTCAAGGTTGGCCGCAACACGCCGCCAGCCGGCCACACGCGGCACGGATCGCGTGGCCGGCGGCCTATACCGCAGGCATGGCTGTGCAGTAAACTGGCCGACAAACAGCTTTCATAATAAAGAACGACACCCTTGAGCGACCCCACACGCTTCCTGAGGAGAGACTTGATATGCACGCAGCAGACCATCCGATCTGGCAGCCGTCGCCGGCCCGCCTGAGCGCGACCCACCTGACCGCCTTTACCCGGCTGGCGGAAACGCTGGACAACCAGCGCTATCCCGACTATTCCAGTCTGTGGCACGCCAGCATCGAGCGCCCGGAACGCTTCTGGAGCCAGCTGTGGGATTACGCCGGCGTGATCGGAGACAAGGGCAGCGTGGCGCTGGAAGACAAGGACGGCATGCGCGCCGCGCGTTTCTTCCCGCAGGCCGCACTCAACTACGCGGAAAACCTGTTGCGCCGCCGCGATGACACGCTGGCGATGGTGTTCTGGGGCGAGGACAAGGTCAAACGCGAGCTGACCTGGTGGGAGCTGTCCGATCTGGTATCGCGCCTGCAACAGGCGATGTTGGCGCACGGCATCGTCGAAGGCGACCGCGTCGCCGGCTACATGCCGAACATGCCGGAGACGGTGGCCGCGATGCTGGCCACCAGCAGCATTGGCGCGGTGTGGACCAGCTGCTCGCCGGACTTCGGCACCGACGGCGCACTGGACCGCTTCGGCCAGACCGCGCCGCGCCTGCTGTTCTGCCCGGACGGCTACTGGTACAACGGCAAGCAGGTCGACATCAGCGAGAAGATGCAGATCATCGCCAGCGGCCTGCCATCGGTGGAAAAAGTGATCGTGGTGCCCTACCTGGAGCGCGCCGACGCCTTCGCGGAAACGGTGCCCAAGGCCGTCACCCTCGAGCGCTTCGTCGACAGCTTTGTCGCCAGCGAGCTGCTGTTCCGCCGCGTCGGCTTCAACCACCCGCTGTTCATCCTCTATTCCAGCGGCACCACCGGCAAGCCCAAGTGCATCGTGCACGGCCACGGCGGCACCCTGCTGCAACACCTGAAGGAGCACCAGCTGCACGCCGACGTGCACGCCGGCGACCGCCTGTTCTACTTCACCACCTGCGGCTGGATGATGTGGAACTGGCTGGTGTCCGGCCTCGCCAGCGGTGCCACGCTGATGCTGTTCGACGGCTCGCCGTTCGCCAAGGGCGGCCACATCCTGTGGCAATACGCCGAAGCCTATCGCTGCGCGCAGTTCGGCACCTCGGCCAAGTACATCGACGGTCTGCGCAAGATCGACCTGCAGCCGAAGCGCGACTACGACCTCAGCTGCCTGCGCGCGGTGTTCTCCACCGGCTCGCCGCTGGTGGCGGAAAGCTTCGACTGGGTCTACGACGCGATCAAGGACGACATCAACCTCGCCTCCATTTCCGGCGGCACCGACATCGTGTCCTGCTTCGCGCTGGGTTGCGCCAGCCTGCCGGTCTATCGCGGCGAGCTGCAGTGCCGCGGCCTGGGCATGGCGGTGGATATCTGGAACGATGCCGGCCAGCCGGTACAGGGCGAAAAGGGCGAGCTGGTGTGCACCAAACCGTTCCCGTCGATGCCGGTCGGCTTCTGGGGCGACGCGGACGGCGAGAAGTACCGCAAGGCCTACTTCGAGCGTTTCGACAATGTGTGGTGCCACGGCGACTACGCCGAGCTGACCGAGCACGACGGCATGATCATCTACGGCCGCTCCGATGCGGTGCTCAATCCCGGCGGCGTGCGCATCGGTACCGCCGAGATCTACCGCCAGGTGGAAACCTTCGACGCGGTGCTGGACAGCATCGTCGTCGGCCAGCGCTGGCTGGACGACGAGCGCGTGGTGCTGTTCGTCAAGCTGCGCGACGGCTGCGAGCTGGACAAGACGCTGCAGGCCGCCATCCGCGACAAGATCAAGAACGGCGCCAGCCCGCGCCACGTGCCGGCCAAGATCATCGCCGTCGCCGACATTCCGAAGACCATCAGCGGCAAGATCGTCGAGCTGGCGGTGAAGAACGTGATCCACGGCCTGCCGGTGACCAACCTCACCGCCCTGGCCAACCCGGAGGCGCTGCAGCTGTTTGTCGATCTGCCCGAGCTGCAGAGCTAGCGCCTGCGGCCAACGTTGGCCGCAACCGCATGCAAAACGCCACCGTCAGGTGGCGTTTTTGTTGGCGGCGAGCGCTTACGGCAGGCGCTGCCACAACACGAACTGCTCGCGCTTGTCGCGGGCGCGGTTGCCGCTCCAGCGCGCCTGCCAGCCCGGCAGCGGCGGCGTATCGACACGACGATCGCGCACCATCAGCAACAGGTTGCAGGCCGGCGCGGCACCGTCGGCCACCGGCTGCAGGCGCAGGCCGGCGTAATAGCCCCAGCTGATGCGCGCCAGCTGCTGGCTGGCCGATACCGACACGCAGTGCTCGCCGGCCGGCATCGCCCGCATCATGCCCTGCACTACCGGCTGATAGCTCTTGGCGGCATCGAGGAACGGCAGCCACAGCGTCATCAGCAGCCCCCACAGCAGCGCCAGTCCGGCGGCCCAGTTGGTCACCGCCTGGCGGCCGCGCAGATGGCGCCGCGTCACCGCCCAGCCCCACAGCGCGGTGGCGACCAGCGCCAGCAGCAGCGCCAGCCACGATACCTGCGGCTCATAGTAGGGACTGAAATAGCTGGCGCGCTCCGCCAGCTTGGCCGGCCAACCGAAGTTCATCGCCGCCCAGCCCAGCCACACCAGCAGCGAGAACAGGCCGAATGCCATCAGGCCGAACCAGTTGAGGAAGGCAGCGGCGCCACGGCGCAGGCTGTCCAGCTCCACCGCCGCCAGCACCGCCAGCGGCAGCAGCAGCGGCATCGCGTCCTCGGTATGGCTGCGATTGGAGAAGGTCAGCAGCAGCAGGATCACCGCGAAGAACAGCAGCGGCAACTGCAGCAGCGGCAACTCGTAGCGGCGGTTCTTCCACAGCGTCCACGCCGGCCAGGCGTACCACAGCATCAGCTTCGGGTAGTAGCCGAACTCGTGGAACAGGCCGAGGCCGCCGAAGCCGTCCAGCGGCCCCAGCGCGTGGAACTGCCACCAGGCATGGAACACCGCCGGCGCGCCGCGATACAGTGCCAGCGGCCACAGTGCCGCCAGCGGCAAGGCAAACAGCAGCGCCATCAACAACGTGATGGCGTAACCCTTGTTGCGCCAGCTGACGAAGGCCGGCAGCATCAGCGCCACGCTCCACACCAGCAGCACCGGCAGCAGGCTGGTGGCCAGAAACAGCACCACTGTCGCCGCGCCGAGGATGGCACCGGCCAGCGCCGGCGCCCGCCGCGTCAGCACCAGCGCGTACAGCGCCGCGGCAAAACCGGCAAAGCCGGCCACCACCGGGTTCATCTCGTGACCGGTGACGATCAGCCCCAGGCAACCGATCAGGATCAGCACCACGCTGCGGCCATGACGGCGACCGATCAGCTCGCGGCCGACACCGCCGGCAAAAGCGAGGCCGATCGCCATGAACAGCGGCGTCGCCAGCCGCGCCGCATCATGCAGCGGCAGCAGCCACGGCGACAGCAGCCGCGCGAACAGGGTCGCCACCCAGTAATACAGCGGCGCGCTGTCGAGATACGCCTGGCCGTCGATCGCCGGCAGCCACCACGGGCCGCCGGCCAGCATGTGCTGCACCACGGCGGTGACGTAGGGTTCGTCCGGCTTCCACGGCGTGTGCCCCACAATGCCCGGCCACAGCCAGACAAAGGTCAGCAACAACAATAGCCACGGCTTTTCAGTGGCGGCAGGCAGGCGGGACTGGGAGGAGTCGCTATAGGTCAGCATGGGACAGCCGTACTCGGACAATGGGCTTCAGGATAAACCGGAACAACAAAAAAGGCAGCCGTGGCTGCCTTTTTCCGGACTGCTGCAAGCGTAATTAGCGCTTGAAGAAGCTGCCGAACTTCTGGTTGAAGCGGTCAACACGGCCAGCGGTGTCAACGATCTTCTGTTTGCCAGTGTAGAACGGGTGGCACTCGGAGCACACTTCGATGTGGAAGGCGTCTTTGGCCATGGTGGACTTGGTGGCAAAGGTGTTGCCGCAAGAGCAAGTCACGTTAACTTCTTTGTAGTTCGGCTGGATGTCAGCTTGCATGTTCGGTTTCCTTTTCAATCGGGCGCAGGGGTTTTGCCTGCGCTTCATCTAAAACGCAGCATTATCCGCACTTGGTAAGGGTTTGGCAAGCAAAAGCTGGCCAGCGGCCAGCCCTGCCCGCCCGTGCTCAGGCACGGCGCCAGGTGGTGGTACCGGCGCTGTCTTCCAGCACGATGCCGGCGGCGGTCAGCTGGTCGCGGATGCGGTCGGACTCGGCCCAGTCCTTGGCGGCGCGCGCGTCCTTGCGCGCCTGGATCAGCGCCTCGATCTGCGCCGCCGACAGGCCGTCGCCGGCTTCGCCCTGCAGGAAGGCTTCCGGATCACGCTGCAACAGGCCCAGCACGCCGGCCAGATCTTTCAGCAGGCGCGCCTGCTGCACGTCGCGGCTCTTGTTGACTTCGCCGGCCAGCTCGAACAGCACGGAGATCGCCTCGGAAGTGCCGAAGTCATCGTCCATCGCCGCCTTGAAACGCGCCGCGTAGGCATTGTTCCAGTCGATGCCGCTCGTCGCCGGCAGCTCCAGCCCGCGCAAGGCGGTGTAGAGGCGGGTCAGGCCCTGCTTGGCGTCGTTGAGGATGCCGTCGGTGAAGTTGACCGGGCTGCGGTAGTGGCTGCGCACGATGAAGAAGCGGATCACCTCGCCGTCGAAATGGCCCAGCACGTCGCGGATGGTGAAGAAGTTGCCCAGGCTCTTGGACATCTTTTCGCCGTCGACGTTGATGAAGCCGTTGTGCATCCAGTAGTTCACGTACTGCTGGCCGTGCGCGCCCTCGCTCTGCGCGATTTCGTTCTCGTGGTGCGGGAACTGCAGGTCTTCACCGCCGCCGTGGATGTCGAAATGCTCGCCCAGGTGGTGGCAGCTCATCGCCGAGCACTCGATATGCCACCCCGGACGGCCGGCGCCCCACGGGCTCTGCCACTGCGGCTCGCCCGGCTTGGCCGCTTTCCACAGCACGAAGTCGTGCGCGTCGCGCTTGTTGGGGTCGACCTCGACGCGCTCGCCGGCGCGCAGGTTGTCCAGCGTCTTGCCGGACAGCTTGCCGTAGCCGTCGAACTCGCGCACCGCGTAGTAGACGTCGCCGTTGGCCGCCGGGTAGGCCTTGCCGCGGCTGATCAGCTTGCTGATGATGTCCTGCATGCCGCCGATGTGCTGGGTGGCGCGCGGCTCGAAGGTTGGCCGCAACAGGCCCAGCGCCCCGGTGTCGGCGTGCATGGCGGCGATGGTTTCTTCCACCAGCGCCTCGGCGCTGATGCCGCGCTCGGCGGCGCGCTTGATGATCTTGTCGTCGATGTCGGTGATGTTGCGCACGTAGGTGACGTCATAACCGGAGGCGGCAAACCAGCGGTAGATCACGTCGAAGGCGGTCAGCATGCGCGCGTGGCCGATGTGGCACAGGTCGTAGACAGTCATGCCACACACATACATCTTTACCTTGCCGGGTTCGATCGGGTTGAATGCTTCTTTTTGGCGGGTCAGTGTGTTGTAAAGATTAAGCATGACTGGATGAGCCTGTGCAGTTGGTTATTGGTGAACCGCTATTGTAGCAAAGCTGTCAATCCCCCCGCAGCGGAGTTTGCCGCTGCCCCGCCCGCGCAAAAAACGCTATGCTGGCGGCCATATCGAACCGGGTTTTGCATTACTGCGCCATAAGGAGAACCGATGAACTGGAGTCAGGAACTGCTGCAAAGCGCCATCTGGCTGGGCAAGGCTACCGCCATCACGCTGCTGGTATCACTGTTGCTGGGGGTCGCGCTGGCGCGCACCACCATGTGGGGACGCCAGTTCTGGCGGCTGGCGGCACCGTTTTTCACCCCGCGCATCAGCGGCTGGAAACCGCTGCTGAGCCTGGGCGCCATCCTGCTGATCACGCTGGCCGGGGTGCGCGTCAACGTGCTGTTCTCGCGCTGGTACAACGATATGTACAGCGCACTGCAACAGCTGAACGTGAAGCTGTTCTGGGCCTCGATGCTGATTTTCGGGGTGCTGGCGGCGGTACACGTTGGCCGCTCGCTGCTGGAGTACTACCTGCGTCAGGTGTTTGCCATTCACTGGCGGGAGTCGCTCAACGAGTACTTCCTCGGCAAGTGGCTGGACAAGCAGGGCTACTACCGCAGCCAGCACCTGGCCAAGCCGGCGGATAACCCGGACCAGCGTATCCAGCAGGACATCAGCAGCTTTGTCGGCTCCTCACTGTCGCTGGCGATGGGGGTGATCGACGCGCTGGTGTCCACCTTCGAGTTCACGCTGATCCTGTGGGGGCTGTCCGGCGTGTTCGCGCTGTTCGGCGTCGAGATCCCGCGCGGGCTGGTGTTCATGGTCTACATCTACGTGATCGTCGCCACCGTGCTGGCGTTCCGCATCGGTAAGCCGCTGATCCGGCTCAACTTCCTCAACGAGAAATTCGGCGCCGACTACCGTTATGCGCTGGTGCGGCTGCGCGAGTACGGCGAGAACATCGCCTTCTACCGCGGCGAGAAGGTCGAGGGCACCACCCTGCGCCTGCGCTTCCGCCAGGTGATCGGCAACGCCTGGGACATCGTGCACCGGACGCTGAAGCTGTCCGGCTTCAACCTGATCGTCAGCCAGACCGGGGTGATCTTCCCGTTCATCCTGCAGGCGCCGCGCTTCTTCTCCAAGCAGATCACGCTTGGCGACATGGTGCAGACCTCGCAGGCCTTCGGCCAGTTGCAAAGCAACCTGTCCTTCTTCCGCAGCGCCTACGACGAGTTCGCCGGTTTCAAGGCGGTGCTGGATCGTCTGACCGGCTTCATCGACGCCATCCACAGCGCCGACCAGCTGCCGACCCCGGAGCTGACACCGCAGAGCGAAGGCCTCAGCGTGCGACAGCTGTCGCTGCGCACCCCCGACGGCCAGACGCTGCTGTCCCAGCTCAGCTTCAGCCTCAGCGCCGGCCAGGCGCTGCTGATCCGCGGCCCGTCCGGCAGCGGCAAGACCACGCTGCTGCGCGCCATCGCCGGGCTGTGGCCGCACTGCGACGGCCACATCCAGCGCCCGCCGCAGAGCGAGGTGCTGTTCCTGTCGCAGCGCCCCTACCTGCCGCTGGGCAGCCTGCGCGCGGCGCTGCACTACCCGCACCCGGCCTCGGCCAACAACGAGCGCGCGGCGGAAGTACTGCGTTCGGTGCAGCTGGGCCACCTGATCGACAAACTGGACGAAGAGGCCGACTGGGGCCGCATCCTGTCGCTGGGCGAGCAGCAGCGGCTGGGCTTCGGCCGTCTGCTGCTGGCGGCGCCGAAGGTGATCTTCCTCGACGAGGCGACCTCGGCGATGGACGAAGGGCTGGAAGAGGCGCTGTACCGCCTGCTGCGCAGCCGCCTGCCGCACGCCACGCTGGTCAGCGTCGGCCACCGCAGCACGCTGCTGATCCACCACCAGTTCGCGCTGACGCTGCGCAGCGGTGGCGAGTGGAAGCTGGAGTCGCTCAGCGAATAAGCCCACCACCAAGGTTGGCCGCAATGCGTTGCGGCCAACCTTGCCCCCACTCAAGCCCCGCATCCTTGCGCGCGGATACGGAAAAAGGCCGGCCATATGGCATGCAAAAGGCCGCCAGCACCGGTGAGGGTGCTGGCGGCCTTTTTGCGCGGCGGCCAAACGGCCGGCGCACGCCAAGCTTAACGGCTGGCGACGATGCGGATCTCGATCTTCCAGTCGGGGTGGGCCAGTTTCGCCTGTACCGTGCAGCGCACCGGGGCATTGCCCTCCGCCACCCAGGCGTCCCACGCCTCGTTCATGGCATCGAAATCGGTGAGGTCGGTCAGGAAAATGGTGGCTTCCACGATCTTGCTCTTGTCGCTGTCCAGCTCGGCCAGTACGGTGTCGATCAGGCCCAGGGTCTCGGCGGTCTGCGCGCGGGCATCACCCTCGCCGCTTTCCGGTACCTGTACGGTGTAGATCAGGCCGTTGACGACCACGGCTTCCGACATGCGCTTGCCTGGTTTGTGGCGATACAGACTCATTGCGACTCCCGAATAAATGGATGGTGGGCACGGGTGCCGACCAGCGGCACCAAACAAAACGCCGGAGACTCGCTCCGGCGCTGGATTCAGACAACAGCGGTGATCAGGCCACCGAGGCGCGGCGCAGGCTCTGCGAGAAACGCTGCAGCGATTCGATACCGCTGGCTTCGGCGCGGGCGCACCAGTCCTGCAGTTCCTTCAGCAGCTCGTCACGGGTCAGCGACGAACGCTCCCACAGGCGCGACAGTTCCTGGCGCATCGAGTACACGGTGTGCAGCACCTGGCTCTTTTCCAGTACCACCGCCAGCTGTTCGCGTTCTTGCGCCGGGGTGTCCTTGGCGTCCTGCTTCAGCCAGACCTTCATCTTGCGCACCAGCTGCGGCGCCTTCAGCTCCGGCAGGTGCAGCTTTTCCACCTCGACGCGGTACACGTCCTTCAGCTCGCGGGCATAGCGCGCCGCCACCGCGTAGCGGTTGGCGATGATTGCCTGCAGGTGCTCCAGATCCAGCTGCTGGGTACGCTGCTCTTCCACCAGCCGCGGCGCCACCTTGCGCACCTTCGCGAGGCCGGCGATCTCCAGCATGCGGATGTACATCCAGCCGATATCGAACTCGAACCACTTGTACGACAGCTTGGCCGAGGTACCGAAGGTGTGATGGTTGTTGTGCAGCTCTTCACCACCGATCAGGATGCCCCACGGCAGCACGTTGGTGGAGGCGTCTTCGTTCTCGAAGTTGCGATAGCCCCAGAAGTGGCCGATACCGTTGATCACGCCGGCGGCGAAGAACGGAATCCATGCCATCTGCACCGCCCAGATCGACAGGCCGGCGGCACCGAACAGCAGCACGTCGATGGCCAGCATCAGCAGGATGCCCTTGCCGGTGTGCTTGGTGTACAGATTGTGTTCCAGCCAGTCGTCAGGCGTGCCGTGGCCGAATTTTTCCATGATGCTGCGGTCCTTGCAGGCAGCGCGGTACAGTTCGGCGCCTTCCCACATGACTTTCTTGATGCCCAGCACTTGCGGGCTGTGCGGATCTTCCGCCGTTTCGCAGCGCGCATGGTGCTTGCGGTGAATCGCCGCCCATTCCTTGGTGACCTGGCCGGTCGTCAGCCACAGCCAGAAACGGAAAAAGTGGCTAGGAATCGGGTGCAGATCCAGTGCGCGGTGCGCTTGATGACGATGCAGGAAGATGGTCACCGACGCGATGGTGATGTGGGTCAGGACCAATGCCACCACGATATAACCCCACCAGGGCAGGTCGATCAGACCGTTAAGCCATTCCATTCGTAGTCAAACCTCTTGGTTTTAATAGAGATAACGCGGCATTTTACACAATTCGCCGGCGTAAACGGCAAAAGAATCGACAGTCGCCAGCGTACCGATTCGTCACACCGGCGCGGCTATTGTAAGATACGCAGTCATTTCGTCACTCAGGCCGGATCGTGAACGTCAACAAGCACGCTATCAAACTCACCGCCGCCGCTGTCGCCGGCACTTTTGCTTTCTATGGCGCTTTTTCCTACTGGGCCGGCATCAAGGCCGAGGAGACGCTGGCAGAGCAACACCAGATGATTGCGGCGATGTCGGTGTTCAAGGTCAAGTCGCACCAGTATCAGCGCGGCTGGTTCTCGTCGCAGGAAACCACCGAGCTGGAGTTCAACCAGGAACTGCTCGGCCCCTACATCGGCCTGCTGCCGGAAAACGTGCGCCCGCTGTTCCAGGGCACCATCCGCTACCACCACGACGTGGCGCACGGCCCGCTGCCGGGCCTGCTCAGCGGCCACTTCAGCCCCGGCCGTGCCCGTGTCGAGACCACCTTCGACATGAGCGAGGGCACGCGCAAGACGCTGCAGCGCTTCTTTGGCGACGCCGAGCCGATCACCGTGGTCAACCGCCTCGGCCTTGCCGGCGGTGGCGAACTGAGCGTGGCGGTGCCGCAATTCGACTACGAGGAGACCCTCGCCGGCGTGAAGATGACCTGGCGCGGTTTCGACCTGCGCCTGAACTACGCCGACGGCTACAAGGAATACCAGGCCGAATCGGTATCGCCCGGTTTCGTACTGGAAGCCGGCCCCAAGGGCCGCTTCAGCTTCGACAACATCCGCTACCTGTCCGACGTGCGCCCCGGCAACACCGGCGTCAAGCTCGGCACCGGCGAGCTGTCGGTGGCCAATGTCAGCCTGAAGTGGAACGAGAGCATTCCGTACAGCATCAAGCTCAACGAGCTGATCCACCTGGTCAGCCGTGTGCGCGTCGGCGAGTTCATCAACCCGAGCGGCGAATTCCGCCCGTCGAATGTCGAGCTGAAAAACCTGAAGTACCAGATCGTCACCAGCGAGCAGGAAGAATTCATCAATACCCGCGGCAAGCTGGATTTCGACACCTTCAGCTACAACGACAGCGTGTACGGGCCGCTGAAGCTGGACATCTCCGCCAACCACCTGCACGGCCCGACGCTGGTGAAGCTGGACCAGGCCTTCACCCGCATCCCGTTCGAGGAAAAGGACCCGACGCAGCTGCGCAAGCGCTACATCGAGGCGATCACCAAGCAGGGCCTGCCGCTGCTGATCAACGATCCGAAGATCATGATCAACACCTTCTCGCTGCGCATGCCGACCGGCGAGGCCAAGCTTGACGGCCAGATCGCGCTGCAGGGGCTGCAAGAAAGCGACCTGAAGACGCCGCTGGAATTCATCAAGCGCTTCATCGCGCTGCTCAACATCGAGCTGCCGCGCCAGACGCTGGAAAACATGGTGGTGGCGCAGGCGCGCAACCTGTTCACCGTCGACGCCAGCGCCGAAGAGCAACCGGATCTCGGCGAAATCGACAACTTGGCCAAGAGCCTGCTCGACGCCCAGCTCAGCGAATGGGAAAGCCAGAAGCTGATCTCGCAGCAGAATGGCCAGCTGGCCACCAAGATCGACTTCAAGAACGGCACGCTACTGGTCAACAGCACCCGTGTTGCCCTGCCGTGGGAGGAAGCCGCCGAGGAAGACGCACCGCCGGCCGCCTCGGCCGCCCAGTAAGGCCAGCGGCCCCGTGTCACCACGACACGGGGCCTTTTTCTTGCCCCCGTCCCGTCCCCTCATGCCAGGCCATTAAAGCGCCACCGGCCACGCAATGAATCCAGCCGCCCGCCACGCTTGGACTAGGCTGAAAGCAGAGACCCACCGGAAGACCCACCATGAGCATGCCCCTGAACGTCGCCCTGATCGGCTATGGCTACGCCGGTCGTACCATCCACGCCCCGCTGCTGCACGCCTGCCCGCAGCTGTGCCTGCACACCATCGTCAGCAGCAAGGGTGAACAGCTGCTGCACGAGCACCCCGGCAGCCGCGTACTCAGTGACGTGGCGCTGGTGCTGGCCGATCCGGACATCGACCTGGTGGTGATCGCCAGCCCCAACGACAGCCACTTCCCGTTGGCCGCGGCGGCACTGGCCGCCGGCAAGCACGTGGTGGTCGACAAGCCGTTCACGCTGACCGCGGCCGAGGCGCAGGAGCTGCAGGTGATGGCCGGCGTGCACCGCTGCCTGTTGTCGGCGTTTCACAACCGGCGCTGGGATGCCGACTTCCTCACCGTGCACCAGCTGCTGCAGGACGGCACGCTGGGCGACATCGCGCTGTTCGAGTCGCGCTTCGAGCGCTACCGGCCGCAGGTGCAGGCGCGCTGGCGCGAATCCGCCGGCGGCGGCGGCGGGCTGTGGTTCGACCTCGGCCCGCACCTGCTGGACCAGACACTGCAACTGTTCGGCCGGCCGCGCACCATCCACGCCGACTTCGCCGCGCAGCGCTGCGGTGCCGTCGCCACCGACTACTTCCACGTGCAGCTGCACTACGGCCGGCTGCGGGTGCGGCTGTCGGCCAGCAGCCTGATCAGCGGCGGCGTACCGCGCTTCGCGGTGCACGGCACGCTGGGCAGCTACGTGAAATACGGGCTGGACACCCAGGAAGCGGCGCTGAAACGCGGCGAGGCGCCGGGCTGCGCCGGCTGGGGCGAGGACACGCTGCACGGCCTGCACTACTGGCAGCAGGATGGCGAGGAGCACGGCGACGTGGTGCCCACCCTGAACGGCGACTACCGCCACTACTACAGTGCGGTGGCGGCAGCAATCCGCGGCGAAGGCGCCAACCCGGTGCCGGCGGACGACGCGATTGCGGTGATGCAGCTGATCGAGCTGGGGCTGGACAGCGCCCGCAGCGGCTGCGAACTGCCGGTGTAAGGGCAAATGTCAAAACGCTGCGGCCAACCTTGAGCACAAGGTTGGCCGCAGCCTTGTTCCGCAACGCGCGAACGCGCTATTCCCACACCACGCTGCTGACGAACAGGTAGCCGGCGCCGTACACGGTCTTGATCAGGCGCGGATTGTAGGAGTCGTCTTCCAGCTTGCGCCGCAGCCGCGAGATGCGCACGTCGATGCTGCGGTCGAACGGCGAGATGTCGTGCTGCCCCAGTAGCTGCTCGCGCGGCAGCACGCGGTTGGGCCGCTCCAGGAAGCGCAGCAGCATCAGCCCCTCGCCGGCGCTGAGCGGGCGCTCGCCGCCGTCCGGCGCGTACAGCGACAGCCGCGCCACGTCGAAGCGCCAGCCGGAAAAATGCGCCACCCGTTGCCGCGCCGCATCGCCGATCTCGCCCGGCGCCTCGCAGCGGCGCAGGATGCTGCGCACCCGCGCCACCAGCTCGCGCGGTTCGAACGGTTTCATGATGTAGTCGTCGGCGCCGCTTTCCAGCCCCATCACCCGGTCGCCGACATGGCCGCGGCCGGTGAGGATGATCACGCCGCAGCGATGGCGCTCGCGGATCTGTCGCACCAGCGCCATGCCGTCCATGTCCGGCAGGCCGAGGTCGACGATGCACAGGTCCGGCGCCTGCTGCCGCAGCCGTTGCAGGAAGGCGTGGCCGGCGCGGAAGGTTTCGTGACGGAACTGGTACTCCGCCAGCACGCCGCTGATCAGCCGCGCCACGGCCAGATCGTCTTCCACCACGTAGATCAGTTTTTCGGCCGGCACCGCCGCCGTCAGTTCGTTCTGGGACACAGCATCACCTCGTCGAGCATCCGGGCCAGCTGGGCCTCGGTAAAGGGTTTGGCCAGCAGCGGAATGTCGCGGGTGCTGTCGTCCTCCGCTTCCGGCGGCGCGGCGTAGCCGCTCATCAGCAGGATGCGGATCGCCGGCCGTTGCTGCCGCGCCAGCGCCGCCAGCTGGCGGCCGCCGAGCTGCCCCGGCATCACGATGTCGCTCAGCAGCAGGCCGATATCGGCGATGCTGGCCAGCAGCGTCGCCGCCTCATCGCCGTTTTCCGCCTCCACCACCGGGTAGCCGAGCGCACTCAGCTGCCGCTGCACCACGCGCCGCACTTCCGGATCATCCTCCACCAACAGCACCAGCGGCCGCTCACGGCCACCGGCCTTGCCACTGAAATCGAGCAGGCCGTGCGGCTGCGCCGTCGGCGTGGTGCGCGGCAGGCGCAGGCTGAACACGCTGCCGCGCCCCAGCTGACTGCTGACGCTGACCTGGCCGCCGGACTGACGCGCAAAGCCGTACACCATCGCGAGCCCGAGGCCGCTGCCGCTGCCGAACTGCTTGGTGGTGAAGAACGGCTCGAACACGCGCAGCTGCAGCGCCGGCGCCATGCCGCAGCCATTGTCCGTCACGTCGATGCGGATATAGTCGCCGGCGGCCAGCTGCCACTCGGCAGCGGCACGCGCATCCAGCGTCTCGACGTTGGCCGCAATCTGCAGCCTGCCGCCGTCCGGCATCGCGTCGCGCGCGTTCAGCACCAGGTTGAGGATGGCGCTTTCCAGCTGGTTCGCGTCGGCCATCACGTAGTCGAGCTCCGCCGCCAGCTGGCAATCCAGCACGATGTTTTCCGGCAGCGAGCGCTGCAGCAGCTGCATCATGCCGCGGATCAGCTCGCCGATGCGTACCGGCTGCGCCAGCAGCGGCTGCTGGCGGGCAAAACCCAGCAGCCGCCGCACCAGCTCCACGCCGCGCCCGGCGGCGTGGAGCGCCGGATCGAGATAGTCCAGCAACGCCGGCTGCTGCTGCAGATGGCGGCGCAATTCGCCGAGATTGCCCAGCACCACGGTCAGCATGTTGTTGAAGTCGTGCGCCATGCCGCCGGACAGCTGGCCGATGGCTTCCATCTTCTGCGCCTGCACCAGCGCCGCCTGGGTCTGTTTCTGCTCGGTGATGTCGAAGGACAGCACGAAGCAGCCCAGCACCTCGCCGTCGGCGGCGATCTCCGGCACCAGCGTGCTGCGCGCGAAGATGGTGCTGCCGTCGTCCTTTTCCATCGAGTATTCGTAGCTGAGCTGCTTGCCGGTCAGCGCCGCTTCGACGTAGCGCTGCACCGCGGCGTAGAACTTGCTGCCCAGCGCCTGCGAGATGTGGCGCCCGCTCATCTGCGCGCTGTCGCGGCCGAACCAGTCGGCGTAGCCCTTGTTGGCGTAACGGTAGATCTGGCCGTGGTCGAAATAGGCGATCAGCGCCGGGATGGTGTCGGTGATCAGCCGCAGCCGCTGTTCGCTGCGCTGCAAGTCGGCACCGAGCTGCACGTTGGCCGCCTGCGCGGCACGCAGCTGGTGCCGCGCCTGCTCCAGCTCGGCGGTGCGCTGCCCGACGTGACCTTCCAGATCCTGCTTCTGCTGCTGCAGCAGCCGCGCGTAGGCCTGCTGTTCGGTCTGGTCGGTGTACAGCGCGATGAATCCGCCCTGTGGCAACGGCTCGCCGCGCACGCGCAGCACCGAGCCGTCCGGACGCAGGCGCTCAAGGTCATGGCGCTCGAAGCGCTGCGCGCGCACCACCCGCTCCGCCACCTGCAACTCCGCATTGCCGGGGCCGTATTCGCCGCGGCAGGCGTTATAACGGATATAGGCTTCGAACGGCGTGCCCACCGCCGCCAGCTGCGGCGGGAAATCCAGCAGCGTCAGGAAGCGCTGGTTGCAGGCCACCAGCTTCAGCTCGGCATCGAACACGGTGACGCCCTGGTCCAGCAGGTCCAGCCCGGACAGCAGCATGGCGCCGGGCGCGGCCTCTGGCGGCGGGTGTTGCATCATCACGACGCTCCTTGGCCAGAAAACACTGGCATAGCGAGTAAAAACCCCATTTTAGAGCAGCGGCACCACAAAATGCCCTGTGGCAACGATTCGTTACATTTGACACAAAGTTGCGCAAGGTTTTGCCGCAACCATCGTCCAGATAACAGTTGGCGCCGCCCTGCCCCGAGCCGGGCCGGACGGCACGACACAAAGCAGCACCACAGGAGAGCCGGATGTCACAAGCACGCAAGCCCTACCAGACCGGTCTTTGCAAGACCGCCGCCAATTTCACCGCGCTGTCGCCGCTGGGTTTCATCGAGCGCGCCGCCAGCGTCTACCCCGAACACATCGCCGTGATCCACGGCAGCCTGCAGCGCAACTGGCGCGACACCTACACCCGCAGCCGACGTCTGGCCTCGGCGCTGCAACGCCACGGCGTCACCGCCGGCGACACCGTGGCGGTGATGCTGCCCAACATCCCGGCGATGGTGGAGTGCCACTTCGGCGTGCCGATGTCCGGTGCGGTACTGAACACCCTCAACACCCGGCTGGACCCGGAGGCGATTGCCTTCATGCTGCAGCACGGCGAGGCGCGGGTGCTGATCACCGACCGCGAGTTCAGCTTCACCATCGCGCCGGCGCTGGCGCTGCTGGAAACGCCGCCGCTGGTGATCGATGTCGACGACGCGGAATACGACGGCCCCGGCGAGCGCCTGGGGCAGATGGAGTACGAGGACTTTCTCGCCGGCGGCGACCCGGAGTTCGCCTGGCAGCTGCCGGCCGACGAATGGGACCCCATCGCGCTGAACTACACCTCCGGCACCACCGGCAACCCCAAGGGTGTGGTCTACCACCATCGCGGTGCCTACCTCAACGCCATCAGCAACATCGTCGACTGGGGCATGCCGCACCACGCCATCTACCTGTGGACGCTGCCGATGTTCCACTGCAACGGCTGGTGCTTCCCGTGGACGGTTGCGGCCAACGTTGGCACCAACGTCTGCCTGCGCCGTGTCGACCCGCGACTGATTTTCGAGCTGATCAAGCAGCACAAGGTCAGCCACTACTGCGGCGCGCCCATCGTGCACACCATGCTGATCAACGCGCCGGCCGAGTGCAAACAGGGCATCGACCACCCGGTCAGCTGCCTGGTGGCCGGCGCCGCGCCACCGTCGGCGGTGATCGAGGGCATGGAGAAGCTCGGCTTCAACATCACCCACGTCTACGGCCTCACCGAGACCTACGGTCCGGCCGCGGTCTGCGCCAAGCAGCCGGCGTGGCAGGCGCTGGACCTGTCCAGCCGCACCGAGCGCAACGGCCGCCAGGGCGTGCGCTACACCATGCAGCACGGCATGACGGTGCTGGATCCGGAGACGATGCAGGAAGTGCCACACGACGGCGAGACCATGGGCGAGATCATGTTCCGCGGCAACCTGGTGATGAAGGGCTACCTGAAGAACGAGGCGGCCACCGCCGAGGCGCTGGCCGGCGACTGGTTCCATACCGGCGACCTGGCGGTGATCCAGCCCGACGGCTACGTCAAGATCAAGGACCGCTCCAAGGACGTGATCATCTCCGGCGGCGAGAACATCTCGTCACTGGAAGTGGAAGACGTGCTGTGCCGCTTCCCGGACGTGATCGCGGCGGCGGTGGTGGCGCTGCCGGACCCGAAATGGGGCGAGGTGCCGTGCGCCTTCATCGAGCTGCGCGAAGGCGTCAGCGGCGACGAGGCGGCGGTGATCGAACATTGCCGCGCCCACCTCGCCCGCTTCAAGGTGCCCAAGCGCATCATCTTCGGCCCGATTGCGCGCACCTCCACCGGCAAGATCCAGAAATTCCTGCTGCGACAGCAGACGCGCGCCAACTCGGCCATCGAGTAAGCCGCAAGGTTGGCCGCAACGCTGCGGCCAACCTTGTCGCGCTTACCCGCACCGCCCGGCCGTGGCGGTGATGCCGGTCAGGCAATAAAAACCAACACCGCGCCCCAGCCTGTGGGGTGCGGCGTTGTTACCGCAACGGGTGCTGAACGGTAGCGGCAACGCCAGCCGCACGACCGGGCACGGCCGGGTCAAGGCCCGCCGCTAGCGCGCCTTGCGGAAGGTGAGATTGATGCGCTGCGCCCCCAGCAGCGGATGGCTGCCCGGCTGCAGCGGCAGCACGCCGTGGTAGCGCAGCCGCGCCGGCCCGCCCCACACCACCACGTCGCCGTGCGCCAGCGGCACCCGTTGCGCGCGTTCGCTGCGCTGCAGGCCGCCAAACAGGAACACCACCGGCAGGCCCAGCGACACCGACACGATGGGCTGGCTGAAATCGCGCTCGTCGCGGTCCTGATGCAGCGCCATGCGCGCACCCGGCTGGTAGCAGTTGATCAGGCAGGCATCCGGCGCAAAGCCGGCAAAACCGGCCGCCGCCGCCGCACTGGCGGCCAGTTGCAACCAGTCCGCCGGCAGCGGTGGCCACGACACGCCGCTGGCCGGGTCCTGCGCCGCGTAGCGGTAGCCGCGGCGATCGCTGACCCAGCCGTAGTCGCCGCAGCTGCTCATCGCCACCGACATCGGCTGGCCGCCGGGGGTGAGCATGTGGCGCAACGGCGCCTGCGCCAGCAGCGGCGGCAAGGCCTGCAGCAGCGCCGCCGCGTACGGCAGTGCAAAACCGCGCAGCACCAGCGCGCCGTCCCCGAGCGACTCCTGCCACTGTGGCGGCTGATCGGCAAACAGGTCGATGGTCATCGCCCGCGCCCTGGTTTGAACGCAGCGGCCATCGCCGCGCCACAAGCGCCCGCGCTCACGGCTTGGCCTCGCGCGCCAGCAGCGCCTGCTTGCGCGCCACGCCCCAGCGGTAGCCGGACAGGCTGCCGTCGGTGCGCACCACGCGATGGCAGGGAATCGCCACCGCCAGCACGTTGGCCGCACAGGCACCGGCCACCGCGCGCACTGCCTGCGGCGCGCCGATGCGCCGGGCGATGTCGCGATAACTGGCGGTCTCGCCGGGCGGAATCTCGCGCAATGCCTGCCACACCCGCTGCTGAAAGGCGGTGCCGCGCACGTCCAGCGGCAAGTCCAGCCCCAGCGCCGGCGCCTCGACAAAGCCGACCACCGTCGCCACCAGCTGCTCGAAGTCGGCGTCACCACCGATCAGCTCCGCGCGCGGGAAGCGGTCCTGCAGCTCGTGCAGCAGCGCCTCGGCGTCGTCGCCCAGCGAAATCGCGCACACGCCGCGCTCGCTCTGCGCCACCAGGATCGCGCCCAGCGTGCACTGGCCGATGGCGAAGCGGATCACCGTGCGCGCACCACCGGCGCGGTAGTCGCCGGGCGTCATGCCCAGCACCGCGTCGGCCTGCGCGTAGAAGCGGCTGTTGGCATTGAAACCGGCATCGAAGATCGCCGCCGTCACCGTGTCGTGCTGCTGCAGCTCGTTGCGCACGCGCTCGGCGCGGCGCGCGGCGGCGTAGGCCTTCGGTGTCAGCCCGGTGTGCTGCTTGAACAGGCGGTGGAAGTGATAGCGGCTGAGGCCGACCGCTGCGGCCAACGTTGCCAGGTCCGGCAGCGTGTCCGCGCTGTCGATCAGGCGGCAGGCGGCGGTGACCTTCTGCGCGTGCTGCTGCGCCAGCGGCGGCTGGTCCGGCTTGCAGCGTTGGCAGGGGCGGAAGCCGGCGCGTTCGGCATCGGCGCAGCTGGCGTGAAAACGCACATTCTCCGGCCGCGCCTGCCGCGCCGCACACGACGGCCGGCAGTAGACGCCGGTGCTCTGCACCGAGTAATAGAAGCGGCCGTCGGCGCGCGCATCGCGTGCCAGCACCGCCGCCCAGCGCGGATCGCCCTCCGTTGCCGCCGCCAGGGCGCGGCGTTTTGCTGTCGCGGTCATGGTCATGTCCTTTTGTACTCGTCAGCCACCGTATGAGCCTACTGTAGCCAACGCGGCGGCGCCCGGCACCCCGCCGCTTGCTGTCGAATTCGCCTATTTTGCGACAGTGACCGCCATTGCAACAGGCCGGCGCAAGAAACAGGATGCGGCCGCCACGGCGCAGGGTTAGCGTGCCCTGTCTGCCATCCGCCACCCTGCCGCCCATGTCTACCCTGCCGCATGACTCCTACCACGCCGCCAGCCGGCATCTGGCCGCCATCGACGCCGACTGGGCGCAGCTGGTGGCCGAGGTCGGCCACTGCCGGCTGCAGCCCAAGCCGGCGCGCGAGCCGTACGAGGCGCTGGTGCGCGCCGTCGCCTACCAGCAACTGCACGTGCGCGCCGGCGATGCCATGCTGGCGCGGCTGCTGGCCGGTCAGCCGCAGCCAGCGTTCCCGACGCCGGCACAACTGCTGGCGCTGGACACCGGGAAATTGCGTGGCTGCGGCTTTTCCGGACGCAAGGCCGCCACCATCCACGTCATCGCCGCCGCCACACTGGACGGCCGCGTGCCGTCGCGGCGGGAGGCGGCGCAGCTATCCGACGACGCGCTGATCGAAAGGCTGGTGACGCTGCCGGGCATCGGCCGCTGGACGGTGGAAATGCTGCTGCTCTACACCCTGGCACGGCCGGACATCCTGCCCGTCGATGACTTCGGCGTGCGCGAGGGCTACCGCTTCCTGAAAGCATTGCCGGCGCTGCCCGGCCGGCGCGAGCTGCAGGCCGCCACCGCCGCCTGCAGCCCCTACCGCAGCGTCGCGACCTGGTATCTGTGGCAGGTGCCGAGCCTCGCCGACTACCAGCCGCGGCCGGGCAAGCGCCGCTCGGCGGCGACCGGCACCAGCTGACACCTCAGCCAACCGTAAAGGTTGGCCGCAAATAAAAAACCGCCTGCCCGGCAAGCCGGACAGGCGGTTGATACTGGCGTCAGGGTACGGGCTTAGGCGCCGGTTTTCAGGCCGAAGGCAGCGTCGCCGCTGGCCGGAGCGGCAGCCGGATTGTCCAGCAGCGCCTTGATCGACAGACGCACGCGACCGCGGTCGTCCATCTCGATCGCTTTCACTTTCACGATCTGGCCTTCCTGCAGGTAGTCGGCCACGTTCTTGATGCGCTCGTGGGCGATCTGCGAAATGTGCACCAGACCATCCTTGCCCGGCATGATCGAAACGATGGCGCCGACGTTGTTGTCGAGGATCTTCACGACCGGACCTTCGTAGACCTTGCCCACTTCCACTTCGGCAGTGATCTCTTCGATGCGCTTCTTGGCCGCTTCCGCGCTCTCGGTCGAAACCGAAGCGATGGTGATGGTGCCGTCTTCGCCGATATTGATCTCGCAGCCGGTGTCCTTGGTGATGGCGCGGATGGTTTCGCCACCCTTGCCGATCACTTCACGGATTTTCTCCGGGTTGATCTTCATCACGTACAGGCGTGGCGCGTGGGTCGACAGCTCTTGCGGGCCTTCGATCGCTTCCTTCATGTGACCGAGGATGTGGATACGGCCTTCCTTGGCCTGCTCCAGCGCGATCTGCATGATGTCCTTGGTGATGCCCTGGATCTTGATGTCCATCTGCAGCGCGGTGATACCGGCAGCGGTACCGGCAACCTTGAAGTCCATGTCGCCGAGGTGGTCTTCGTCACCCAGGATATCGGTCAGCACCGCGAAGCGGTTGCCTTCCAGGATCAGGCCCATGGCGATACCGGCCACGTGCGCCTTCAGCGGCACACCGGCGGACAGCAGCGACAGGCAGCCGCCGCATACCGATGCCATCGACGAGGAGCCGTTGGATTCGGTGATTTCCGACACGATACGCATGGTGTAGCCGAAGTCGGCTTCCGATGGCAGCACCTGTGCCAGCGCGCGCTTGGCCAGACGGCCGTGACCGATTTCACGACGCTTCGGCGGGCCCATGCGGCCGGCTTCACCGGTGGAGTACGGCGGGAAGTTGTAGTGCAGCATGAAGCGGTCGGTGTATTCACCGGCCAGCGCGTCGATGATCTGCTCGTCACGCTTGGTGCCCAGCGTGGTGGTCACGATGGCCTGGGTTTCGCCACGGGTGAACAGCGCGGAGCCGTGTACGCGCGGCAGCACGCCGGTGCGGATGGCGATCGGACGCACGGTACGGGTGTCGCGACCGTCGATACGCGGTTCGCCGGCCAGGATCTGGCCACGCACGATTTCGGCTTCCAGCGACTTGAAGATGCCCTTGATCTCGTTGGCCAGCAGGGTGTCGGTGTCTTCGTTGATCAGTGCGCTCTTCACGGCGGACCAGGCGGCGCCCAGTGCTTCGGAACGGGCGCCCTTCTGGCGGATGCGGAAGGCGTTGGCGATCATTTCGCCGGAGATGTCACGGATCTTGCCGATCAGCTCGTCGTTCTGGGCCGGTGCGGTCCAGTCCCACATCACCGGGTTCACTTCGTCAGCGAATTCGTTGATGGCGTTGATCGCCGCTTGCAGCTGCTCGTGGCCGAATACCACGCCGCCGAGCATGATCGCTTCGGACAGTTCCTTGGCTTCGGATTCCACCATCAGTACCGCACGCTGGGTACCGGCAACGACCAGATCCATTTCCGAAGTCAGCAGCTCGGTGCTGGTCGGGTTCAGGATGTATTCGCCGTTGGCGTAGCCGACACGGGCGGCGCCGATCGGGCCGTTGAACGGCAGGCCGGAGATCGCCAGAGCGGCGGAAGCACCGATCATCGCCGGGATGTCGGAATCCACTTCCGGGTTCAGCGACATCACGGTGGCCACGATCTGTACGTCGTGGTAGAAGCCTTCCGGGAACAGCGGACGGATCGGACGGTCGATCAGGCGGCAGGTCAGGATTTCTTTTTCCGACTGCTTGCCTTCACGCTTGAAGAAGCCGCCCGGGATCTTGCCGGCAGCGTAGGTACGCTCCAGGTAATCCACGGTCAGCGGGAAGAAGTCCTGGCCCGGCTTGACGTTCTTGGAGCCGACAACCGATACCAGCACCACGGTATCTTCAACAGTAACGACAACGGCACCGGATGCCTGACGGGCAACTTCGCCGGTTTCCAGGGTCACGGTGTGGCGACCGTACTGGAACGATTTGGTAACTTTATTAAACACGTGAGGTTTCCTTTGATTTAAGGAATAGAACTTGCAACGGGAACCCCTAGCAATCAACACCGTAACCGATACCGATTCCTAGAGGCTCCCCCCGTTGACTCAATAAGATACTGCAGAAACGAAAAAGTCGCAGACAGGCTGCGACTTTTTCGAATTTAAACCGATTACTTACGCAGACCCAGACGAGCGATCAGAGCGCGGTAGCCAGCGACGTCAGTGCGCTTGAGGTAGTCAAGCAGACGACGACGGGAGCTAACCAGTTTCAGCAGGCCGCGACGGCTGTGATGATCCTTGGTGTTCGCTTTGAAGTGCGGGGTCAGATCGTTGATACGAGCGGTCAGCAGCGCTACCTGAACTTCGGTAGAACCGGTGTCGCCTTCCTGGCGCTGGTAGTCTTTAACGATCTGTGCTTTTTGAGCGGCGGTCATTGCCATAATAATAAACTCCGATATCGGTTTAGGGTGTTGCCACCCGACAAGTGTAGCGAGCCGAAACCCATCCACACTTCACAAGACGGTTGCCGGAGCAACCATTACCCGTACCGGTTGAAGCAAGCCATCTTCGCTTGCATCCGCCAGTCCGAGAAACTCCCGTGTCTGCGCTTGGTAAACACGAAAGCGCTGCATTGTCGCACAGTTTTGGGCACCGCGCACGGCCTGGCCGTGACAAAAACGGCGTGCGTCTTCTGCGGCCAACGTTTGTTCGGGGAAATGCAACACCAGGATATCGACCGGCAGCAGCAAGCCGTCGCGCGCCTCGCGCGGCAGTGCCTCGATGGCTTCCAACGTATGCGCGTCTTCCAGGCGGAAACCGCCGGTGGTGGTACGGCGCAGGCCGGTGAGGTGCGCGCCGCAACCGAGCCGCTCGCCCACATCCTGTGCCAGGGTACGGATATAGGTGCCCTTGCTGCACAGCACCTCGATCACCGCGGTATCGACACCGTCAAACGACAGCAGCTCGATGCGATGGATGCTGACCTCGCGCCCGGCACGCTCGATCTCGATGCCTTCGCGCGCATACTCGTACAGCGGCCGCCCCTGGAATTTCAGCGCCGAATACATCGGCGGCACCTGGGTAATCACGCCGCAGAATGCGGCCAACGTTTGCTCCAGCGCCGCGCGGTCAAACGTCACCGGCCGCTCGATGACCACCTCGCCCTCGATGTCACCGGTGGTGGTGACCTGGCCGAACTTGACGGTGGCACGGTAGCCCTTGTCGGCATCCAGCAGATAGGACGAAAACTTGGTCGCCTCGCCGAAGCACACCGGCAGCAGGCCGGTCGCCAGCGGATCGAGCACGCCGGTATGCCCGGCCTTGGCGGCGCTGTACAGCCAGCGCGCCTTTTGCAGGGCTCCGTTGGAGCTGACGTCGTAAGGCTTGTCCAGCAGCAGCACGCCGTTGATCGGCAATTTCACCCGACGTGGTGCACTCATGCCTTGTCGCCAGCCTCGTCATCCGCGTCGTCGATCGGCTCGTCGCCTTCGGCTTCGTCCGCCACCGGCTCATCCGCATCGCTGTCCGCGTCCTGGGCCACCGTCACCGCCGTGCCGTTGACCTCATCGATCAGGCGGCTCATGTACACGCCACGCTCGATGGAATCGTCATAGATGAAGTGCAGCTGCGGCGTAGTGAAAATCTGCAACACCTTGCCGATGCCGTTGCGCAGGTAACCGGCGGCACTCTCCAGCGCTTCCTGGGTGATCTCGCGCTTGCCCTCTTCCATCACCGTGTAAAACACCTTGGCGTGGGAGTAGTCGCGGGTCACTTCCACCGCGGTGATGGTGACCCAGCCGACGCGCGGGTCTTTCAGACCCTTGCGGATCAGTTCGGCCAGCTCGCGCTGGATTTGCTCGGCGATGCGATCCGAGCGGGAGAAACCTTTTTTGGCTTTTGCCATGTCTTGTGTCCTGTTCCAGAAAGACAAAGGCGAGCGCTGCCCAGCCAGTGGCCGGGACAACGCTCGCCTGCAGCTTAACACTTACAGAGTACGGGCGACTTCCACGATCTCGAACGCTTCCAGCTGATCGCCTTCCTGGATGTCGTTGAAGTTCTTCAGCATCAGGCCACACTCGTAACCCTGACGCACTTCCTTGACGTCGTCCTTGAAGCGCTTGAGCGAGTCGAGTTCGCCGGTATGCACCACCACGTTGTGACGGATGAGGCGCACGCTGGCCGAACGCTTGATGATGCCGTCGGTCACCATACAACCGGCGATGTTGCCCACCTTGGACACCGAAATCACCTGACGGATCTCGACGGTACCCAGGATCTGCTCCTTCTTCTCCGGTGCCAGCATGCCGGACATGGCAGCCTTCACGTCGTCTACCACATCGTAAATGATGTTGTAGTAGCGGATCTCGACGCCTTCGCTCTCCGCCAGCTTGCGCGCAGCGGCATCGGCACGGGCGTTGAAGCCGACCACGATGGCCTTGGACGCAATCGCCAGGTTGATGTCGGATTCGGAAATGCCGCCCACGCCGGAGTGCAGGATGTTGACGCGCACTTCGTCGGTCGACAGTTTCTGCAGGCTGTGTGCCAGCGCTTCGTAAGAACCCTGCACATCGGCCTTGATGATCAGCGACATGCTCTGCACTTCGCCTTCCGCCATCTGGGCAAACATGTTTTCCAGCTTGGCAGCCTGCTGCTTGGCCAGACGCACGTCACGGTACTTGCCGGCACGGAACAGCGCAATTTCACGCGCCTTGCGTTCGTCGGTCAGCACCATCGCGTCTTCACCAGCGGAAGGCACGTCGGACAGACCCAGGATTTCCACCGGAATCGATGGACCGGCTTCGTCGATCAGCTTGCCGTTTTCGTCGATCATGGCACGAACACGACCAAAGGCAGTGCCAGCCAGAATCACGTCGCCCTTCTTCAGGGTACCGGACTGAATCAGCAGCGTGGATACCGGGCCGCGACCCTTGTCCAGACGCGCTTCGACGATCACACCCTTGGCCGGCGCATTGACCGGCGAGGTCAGTTCCAGCACTTCGGCTTGCAGCAGGATGCTTTCCAGCAGCGAGTCGATGCCCTGACCGGTTTTTGCCGACACTTCGACAAACATGGTGTCACCACCCCAGTCTTCCGGCACCACTTCGTGGGCAACCAGTTCCTGACGCAGGCGCTCGACGTTGGCCTCAGGCTTGTCGATCTTGTTCACCGCCACCACGATCGGCACACCGGCCGCTTTGGCATGGTGAATCGCTTCAATGGTCTGCGGCATCACGCCGTCATCGGCAGCCACCACCAGAATCACGATGTCGGTGGCCTTGGCACCACGGGCACGCATTGCGGTAAACGCTTCGTGACCCGGGGTATCGAGGAAGGTCACCACGCCGCGCGGAGTTTCCACGTGGTAGGCACCGATGTGCTGGGTAATACCACCGGCTTCGCCGGAAGCAACCTTGGCGCGACGGATGTAGTCGAGCAAGGAGGTCTTACCGTGGTCAACGTGACCCATCACGGTCACCACCGGCGGACGCGGCAGCGCCTCGACGGCTTCCGCCACTTCATCCTTGTCCAGGTACGCTTCCGGATCGTCCGCCTGAGCGGCCTTGCCGACGTGACCCATTTCTTCCACGATGATCAGCGCGGTTTCCTGGTCCAGCACCTGGTTGATGGTCACCATCATGCCCATCTTCATCAGCACCTTGATCACTTCGGCAGCCTTCACCGCCATCTTGTGAGCGAGGTCACCAACGGTGATGGTCTCCGGCACCAGCACTTCGTGCACGATAGGCTCGGTTGGCGCCTGGAAGGCGTGGGCGTTGTTGCTGTTCTTGTGCTTTCCACCCTTGCGGCTCTTCCAGTCATTGCTGGCATCGCCACCGCGGGTTTTCAGACCTTTGCCTTTTTTGCCGTCATTCCAGTCACGACCACCGGCACCACCTTTTTTCGCCGGACCGCGACGGGCATCACCGGCTGGCGCCGGAGCGGCGGCAGGTGCGCCAGGCGCAGCCGGACGCGACGGAGCGGCACCGGGTGCCGGACGGGCACCCGCACCGGCAGGACGGCCTGCACCACCCTGACCCGGACGCTGACCACCGGCACCTGCAGGACGCTGACCGCCTTGCGGACGGGCACCGTCGGGACGCGGCGCGGCGCCGTCACGGCTACCAGCAGCAGGCTGCATGCGCGGCTGGGTTGGCTTGGCCGAACGTGGCATGTCTTCAGTACGCGCGGCAGGCTTGGCTTCCACCGGTGCCGGCTTGGCGACCGGCGCCGGCGCTGCGGCTTCCAGACGGGCGGCGGTACGGCGGGCTTCACGCTCCTGCTTTTCACGCATCAGCGCTTGCTGACGGGCACGGAATTCGGCCTGACGAGCTTCTTCCGCTGCGCGGGAGGCCAGTTCGGCGTCAGACAGGATCGATGCCGGACGGCTGAGCGTCGGCTGTTTCACTGGCGCTGCCGGAGTTTCCGCAGCGGCAGGCTTGGCCTCCACCTTGGCCTCCACCTTGGCTTCCGGTGCTTTTTCGGCAGGCTTTTCCACTTTGGCAGCAACCGGCTTGGCTTCTACCGGCTTCGCCGCTTCCACTTTGGCTGGCTCGGCAACCACGACTGGCTCGGGCTTGGCTTCCACCACTGGTGCGGCAACCGCTACCGGCGCCGCTTCCACTGGCGCAGCAACCGCCTTCGGTGCCTCGTCTTCCGGACGCACGAACACGCGCTTCTTGCGGGTTTCCACCTTCACCGTGCTACCCGTCGCGCTCTGCACTTCGGAAGTCTGTTTGCGGGTCAAGGTCACCTGGTTACCGTCGCGCGCACCGTGCGAGGTTTTCAGAAAGTCCAGCAAACGCTTCTTGTCACCCTCGGTCAGGGTTTCTTCCAGGCCGCGCTTGGCGACACCGGCCTTGTTCAACTGCTCAACGAGCCTTTCAGGAGAAAGGCCAAGCTCACTGGCAAACTGCTTAATATTTGTCAAAACCATGCGTATTCCTAATTCCTCTAGCAATCGTTCCGGGCCTTACTGGTCAAACCAGTGCTCACGAGCCTTCATAATCAAGGCGCGGGCAGCCTCGGACTCCATGCCGGTCATGTCGACCAGATCGTCAACGGCGAGATCGGCCAGGTCGTCACGGTTAGTCACGCCGTTTTCGGCCAGCTTGCGCAAGAGCTCGGCATCCATACCTTCCAGATCCTTGAGCTCGTCGGCCACTTCTTCCACTTTTTCTTCCGAGGCAATGGCCAGGGTCAGGATGGCATCGCGGGCCCGGCTGCGCAGTTCATTCACCAACGCATCGTCGAAACCTTCGATTTCCAGCATTTCCGCCACTGGCACATACGCCACTTCTTCCAGCGTAGCAAAACCTTCCTGCACCAGCAGGTTGGCCATGTCTTCATCGACACCAAGATGCTGAATGAAGTGTTCGCGCAGCTTGGCATCTTCTTCCAGATGCTTTTCTTCCGCCTCGGTCACGGTCAGGATGTTCAGACCCCAGCCGGTCAGTTCGGCAGCCAGCTTCACGTTCTGGCCGCTACGACCGATAGCCAGTGCCAGCTGCTCTTCCTCCACCACCACGTCCATATTGTGGTTGTCTTCGTCAATCATGATGCGATTGACTTCGGCAGGCGACAAGGCGTTGATGACGAACTGGGCAGGATCCGGCGACCACAGCACGATGTCGATGCGCTCACCCGCCAGTTCCTGGGTCACCGCCTGCACGCGCGAACCGCGCATGCCGATGCAGGTACCCTGCGGATCAAGACGTGCGTCGTTGGATTTCACCGCCATCTTGGCACGCAGACCAGGATCACGTGCGGCTTCCTTGATCTCCAGCGTGCCTTCTTCGATTTCCGGCACTTCCAGCTCGAACAGCTGAACCAGGAATTCGCGCGCAGTACGCGACAGGATCAGCTGCGGGCCACGGCCCTGGCGGTCAACACGCATCAGGTAGGCCTTGACGCGGTCACCGACACGCAGGTTTTCCTTGGGGATCATCTGGTCACGCGGCAGCACCGCTTCCAGACGACCGCACTCGACGATGGCATTGCCGCGCTCGATACGCTTGATGGTACCGACCACGATGCTCTCGCGGCGCTGCAGGAATTCGTTCAGCAGCTGCTCGCGCTCGGCATCACGGATTTTCTGCAGGATGACCTGCTTGGCGGCCTGGGCACCGATACGGCCGAACTCGACCGCTTCCATCGGCTCTTCGATCACGCCATGCAGCTCGATGGCAGGATCACGCTCGCGCGCTTCTTCCAGGCTTAGTTCGCGATCTTCGAATTCCAGCGCTTCGGCATCGACCACGGTCCAGCGACGGAAAGTATGGTACTGACCGGTATGGCGATCGATCTCGACACGAATATCCAGCTCATCTTCATTGAACTTCTTCTTGGTCGCCGAGGCCAAGGCCAGTTCCAGCGCACCGAATACCACTTCACGGCTGACGTTCTTTTCACTTGCCAGTGCATCCACCAGCAACAAGATTTCACGACTCATCCAACCCTCCGAATTTTTTCTTTACCTTATATATGCGGCCAACATCCTGCCCGATCAGAACTCAGGCTCCAGCCTGGCTTTGTCGATATTGGACAGGGGAATGGCCACAATGCGACCATCTTCGAGCTGAAGCTGCAAGACGCTGTCCTGGATGCCCGCGATACGGCCCATGAAACGCTTCTGCTGCTCGACCGGCAAACGGGTTCTTACCTTGGCCAGGCTCCCCTGGAAGCGCACATAATCCGCCTCCTTTTTCAAGGGGCGATCAAGACCCGGCGAGGACACTTCCAGTCGGTCATAGTCGATGTTTTCAACCATGAACAGACGTGTCAGGTGATTACTGGTGCTGACACAATCCTCGACCGTAATGCCGCCCGGCTTGTCGATGAATACGCGGAAACCACCACCGGGGGTCAATTCAAAATCAACCAGTTCATACCCCAGACCGGGCAGCGTATTCTCAAGCAGCAAACGTACATCCATGGGCATTCGATTCCAGAAATGAAAAATGGGCGAACCGCCCATCCCTTAAAATGGCGCGATTATACCTGATTTCACGACAGATGAAAACCAATGCACCAAGTACACGCCGGAGCCCGCGCTTTGCACTTGCAGTGACATCCTGTACATTTGCAATGATTCCGAACGAGCGTTTGGAATGCAGCTTTGAATAATGCTAAAAAAGATAGATACAACACACCGCACCGAGGGGCTCGGCTGCGGCATCGCATAAACAGCACGATGGAGAAGCCACACGTTATGGAAAAAATCTGGCTAAAAAACTACCAAGCCGGTGTTGCCCACGAGATCGACATCAACGAATTCCAGTCGGTCGTCGAGGTTTTTGAGCGCAGCGTCAACAAATTCCGCGACCGCCCGGCCATGGCGTGCATGGACAAAATCTTGAGCTACGGCGAGCTGGACACCCTGTCGGCCAATTTTGCCTCCTATCTGCAAAATACCCTGCAGCTGACCAAGGGCGCCCGCGTCGCCATCATGATGCCCAACCTGCTGCAGTATCCGGTAGCGGTATTCGGCATCCTGCGCGCCGGCTGCACCGTGGTCAATGTCAACCCGCTGTACACCCCGCGCGAGCTGGAACACCAGCTCAAGGATGCCGGCGTCGACACCATCGTTATCCTGGAGAACTTTGCCGGCGTACTGGAGGACGTGATTGCGCGCACGCCGGTCAAAAACGTGGTGATTGCCGCCATCGGCGACATGCTCGGCTTCCCCAAGTCGCTGATCGTCAATTTCGTGGTGCGCAAGATCAAGAAAATGGTGCCGCCGTGGCACTTGCCGGGCCACACCCGTTTCAACGACACGCTGGCACTGGGCAGCAAGCAGCCGCTGCGCAAGGTCGCCCTCGGCCATGACGATATCGCCTTCCTGCAGTACACCGGCGGCACCACCGGCGTCGCCAAGGGTGCGATGCTGCTGCACAAGAACATCGTCGCCAACATGCTGCAGGCCGGCGAATGGGTCAAACCGGTGGTACGCGAAGGCCAGGAAATCATCATCACCGCCCTGCCGCTGTACCACATCTTCTCGCTGACCGCGAACCTGATGGTGTTCACCGAGCTGGGCGCCCTCAACGTGCTAATCACCAACCCGCGCGACATCCCCGGTTTCATCAAGGAGCTGAAGAAGTACAAGGTCACTGCGATGACCGGGGTCAACACCCTGTTCAACGCGCTGCTCAACCATCCGGACTTCAAGACCGTCGACTTCTCCACCTGGCGCCTGGCGCTGGGCGGCGGCATGGCGGTGCAGAAGGCGGTGGCAGAAAAGTGGAAACAGGTCACCGGCACGCCGCTGATCGAAGCCTACGGCCTGACCGAAACCAGCCCCGCCGCCTGCATCAACCCGCTGGACCTGAAGGAATACAACGGCACCATCGGCGTGCCGGTGCCGTCCACCGAGATTGAGCTGCGTGACAACGACGGCAAGCCGGTGGCGCGCGGCGAGGCCGGCGAGCTGTGCATTCGTGGTCCGCAGGTGATGAAGGGCTACTGGAACCGCCCGGACGAGACCGCCAAGGTCATCGACAGCCAGGGCTTCCTCGCCACCGGCGATGTCGCCGTGATCACCGACGACGGCTTCGTGAAGCTGGTCGACCGCAAGAAGGACATGATCCTGGTGTCCGGCTTCAACGTGTACCCGAACGAGATCGAGGACGTGGTGGCCATGCACCCGGGGGTACTGGAAGTGGCCTGCGTCGGCGTCCCCGACGACAAGTCCGGCGAGGTGGTCAAGGTCTTCGTGGTACGCAAGGACATGGGCCTGAGCGAAAAAGACATCATCGAGCACTGCAAGACCAACCTGACCGGCTACAAGGTGCCCAAGGCGGTCGAGTTCCGCAACGAGCTGCCGAAAACCAACGTCGGCAAGATCCTGCGCCGCGCGCTGCGCGCCTGACGCCCTCGCACCCGTCACCGACAAACCCGCCGCCAGGCGGGTTTTTTCATGGCCGGACTCTCTACAGCCGGCTACCATTCGGGCTAGACTAGCGCCACCCGAGGCGACCACAAGGCAACCCGCAACCATGCTCATGCTCCCGTTCCTGAAACTGATGGCCGACAAGAAGGCCAGCGACCTGTTTTTCAGCTGCGGCGCCCCGCCGCAGATCAAGATCGACGGCCACACCCTGCCGGTCAACGACAAGCCGCTGAGCGCGGAAAACGTGCAGCGCCTCGCCCACAGCCTGATGAGTCCGAAGCAGATCGACGAATTCGACCGCGAGCTGGAGATGAACTTCGGCACCGCGGTGAACGAGCTGGGCAACTACCGCGTCAACATCTTCCGTCAGCGCGGCAGCATCGGCATCGTCATCCGTTACATCGCGCCGAAGATTCCGTCGCTGGGCCAGCTCAACCTGCCGGAAACGCTGAAGGAGCTGACCTCGCTCAAGCGCGGCCTGATCTTTGTCGTCGGCGCCACCGGCTCCGGCAAGAGCTCGACGGTGGCGGCGATGATCGAACAACGCAACCAGACGCAGACCGGCCACATCCTGACGGTGGAAGACCCGATCGAATTCATCTTCGAACACAAGCGCTCGCTGGTGAACCAGCGCGAAATCGGCGTCGACACCCACAGCTACCAGAACGCGCTGAAAAGCGCGATGCGCGAGGCGCCGGACGTGCTGATGATCGGCGAGATCCGCGACGCCGAAACACTGACCCACGCCATCAACTACGCGCAATCCGGCCACCTGTGCATCTCCACCCTGCACGGCAACAACAGCTACCACGCGCTGAACCGCATCATCAGCTTCTTCCCGCTGGAAAACCGCAGCGCGCTGCTCATGGACCTGTCGGCCGCGCTGAAGGCGGTGATCTCGCAACGGCTGATCCCCGCCAGCGACGGCAAGCGCCGCCCGGCACTGGAAGTGCTGATCAACACCTCGCACATTGCCGACCTGATCCGCAATGGCGAGATCGACAAGATCAAGGAAGCGATCGAGGCCAGCATGACCGAGGGCGCGCAGACTTTCGAACAGTCCCTGTTCCGCCTGTACAGGGACGGCCTGATCTCGCTGGAAGAGGCGCTACACAACGCCGACTCGCCGACCAACCTGTACTGGCTGATCAACCACGACAACAGCAAGCCGGAAGACAGCAAGCCGGAAGACGGCGAAAGCTTTGCCGGCTTTACCCTATCCCACTGAACCACAGCCGACGATTACACCCACCATGATTACCCTTTACGGCATTCCCAACTGCGACACCGTCAAAAAAGCCCGCCAATGGCTCAGCGCGCAGGGCATTGACTACGCCTTTCACGACTTCAAGAAACAGGGCATCGCCGCCGACAAGCTGGCGCAATGGATAGACAGCCTCGGCCTCGAGCAGGTGATCAACCGCAAGGGCACCACCTGGCGTGCACTCAGCGACGCCGAAAAGGCGCTGGCGACCATCCCGGCCAGCGCCATCGACCTGCTGATCTGCAAGCCGTCGCTGATCAAGCGCCCGGTGCTGGAGCACAACGGCAAGCTGCACCTCGGCTTCAAGGAAGCCGACTACCAGGAGGCATTCGGCAAATGAGCGCAACCCTGGAACTGACCCGGACCCTGATCGCTCTGGACTCGATCACCCCACGCGACGAAGGCTGCCAGGAACTGATGATCGCGCGCCTGGAAGACCTCGGCTTCACCATCGAGCGCATGCCGTTCGGTGACGTCAGCAACTTCTGGGCCCATCGCGGCCACGGCGCCCCGCTGCTGTGCTTTGCCGGCCACACCGACGTGGTGCCCACCGGCCCGGTCGACCAGTGGGACAGCCACCCGTTCCAGCCGGTGATCCGCAACGGCCACCTGTTCGGACGCGGCGCCGCCGACATGAAGGCGTCGCTGGCCGCCTTCATCACCGCCAGCGAACGCTTTGTCGCGGCCAACCCGCAGCACAAGGGCACCCTCGCCTTCCTGATTACCTCCGACGAGGAAGGCATTGCCACCGACGGCACCGTGCGCGTGGTCGATGCACTGGAAGCACGCGGCGACGTGATCGATTACTGCATCGTCGGCGAGCCGACCTCGTCGCAGCAATTCGGCGACACCATCAAGAACGGTCGCCGCGGCTCGCTGTCCGGCCACCTGATCGTGCACGGCATCCAGGGCCATATCGCCTACCCGCACCTGGCCAAGAACCCGGTGCACCTGGCGGCGCCGGCGCTGGCGGCACTGGCCGCCGAGGTGTGGGATCACGGCAACGAGTACTTCCCGCCGACCAGCTGGCAGATTTCCAACATCCACGCCGGCACCGGTGCCACCAACATCATCCCCGGCAGCTGCGACATCAAGTTCAACTTCCGCTTCTCCACCGAGCACACCGCGGAGACACTGAAGGACCGCGTGCACCAGATCCTGGACCAGCACGGCCTGGCCTACGAGTTGCACTGGCTGCTGTCCGGCAACCCGTTCCTGACCGCGCCGGGCGCGCTGACCGACGCCATCAGCAGCGCGATCCACGAGGTTGCCGGGGTGGAGCCGGAGCTGAACACCACCGGCGGCACCTCCGACGGCCGCTTCATCAAGCGCATCGCACGCGAGCTGGTGGAATTCGGCCCCATCAACGCCAGCATCCACAAGCTGAACGAGTGCGTCAGCGTCGACAACATCGAGCCGCTGTCGCAGGTGTACGAGAAGACCCTGCACAAGCTGCTGGGTTGACGACATCACCCCCTCGTAGCCCGGACAAGCCGCAGGCGCAACCGGGGCCTCGCAAGCCAACAAAAAGCCGCACCACAAGGTGCGGCTTTTTCACTCACTCAAACCTTCCCCTGATGCGCTACGCTTATCCGGGCTACACAGCTGCTCGGCCAGGTCCAAGGTTGGCCGCAAAAAAGCCGCCCGGATCGGGCGGTTTTTTCATGGCCGGCCAGCACTCAGCTCAGCGTGCGCCGCTCGTACATCGCCTGCGCCAGCGTGCCCGGATCGACATACTCCAGCTCGCCGCCGACCGGCATGCCGCGCGCGATGCGCGTCACCTTCAGCCCCTGCGCCTTCAGCATTTCCGCGATCAGGTGCGCGGTGACCTCGCCTTCGGCGGTGAAGTTGGTGGCCACGATCACCTCGGCCACCACGCCGTCACAGGCGCGCGCGATCAGCCGCTCCAGGTCGATGTCCTTGGGGCCGACCCCATCCATCGGCGACAGCCGCCCCATCAGCACGAAGTAGAGACCATCGTAGCAGCGGGTCTGCTCCAGCATCAGCAGGTCGGCCGGCATCTCCACCACGCACAGCACCTCCTGACGGCGCTTGTCGTCGGCGCAGACATTGCACAACGGCGTCTCGCTGAAGGTGTGGCAGCGCTCGCAGTGGCGCAGATTGAGCAGCGCCCGATCCAGCGCCCGCGCCAGCTTGTCGGCGCCGGCCTTGTCGCGTTGCAGCAGATGAAAGGCCATGCGCTGTGCCGACTTGGGGCCGACGCCGGGCAGCACTTTCAGCGCGGCGATCAGTTGATCGAGGGACGGTGGATTTTTCATGACAGGACCTATTGATCACAAAAAAGGTTGGCCGCAAGCACGCGCGGCTTGCGGCCAACCTTTGTCGGGGCATGACTCAGAACGGCAGCTTCATCCCGGCCGGCAGGTTCATGCCGGCGGTGAAACCGGACATGCGCTCCTGCGACAGCGCGTCGGCCTTGCGGCTGGCGTCGTTGAATGCAGCGGCGATCAGGTCTTCCAGCATTTCCTTGTCTTCCTTGGCATCGTCCAGCAGGCTGTCGTCGATGCTGACGCGCTTGACGTCGTGGCTGCAGGTCATCACCACCTTGACCAGACCGGCGCCGGACTGGCCCTCGATCTCGACCTTGGCCAGTTCTTCCTGCGCCTTTTTCATGTTTTCCTGCATTTGCTGGGCCTGTTTCATCAGACCCGCGATTCCGGCTTTACCAAACATCGTCTTACTCCTGAACGGGTTGTATCGTCTCGGCCAGCAAGGTCGCGCCCATTTCCTGCACGAGTTGCTGTACCACCTTATCGTTTTGCATGATCAGTCTGGCCTCGGCCAGCTGCTCGCGCTTGAAGCGGGCATCCCGCATCGCCGGGGTTTCCACATCCAGCGTCTCGATCGACACGCTGATCTGCACCGCACGGCCCAGATGCTCGCCCAGCACCGTGCGCAGCTTGTCCTGAAAATCGCGGCCCGCCATATTGCGGAACGCCTCCGGCACCGCGAGGTGGAACACCTCGCCGTCCCACAGTTTCAGCGCGGCATTCTGCGCCAGCATGCGCGCGGCGCCCATTTTGGCGCCCAGCTGGCCGATCAGCGCCGACCAGTCGCCATCGAAGGCGATGACCGCCGGCTCCGCCGGCGTGGCATCGGCCTCCGCCTGCAGCAGCGCGTACTCGGCCAGTTCGCCGTCGGCGTCGCCGGCTGCCGGCAGCTCGACCATCTCGTCGTCGACCGTATCGGCCGCGTCAACTTCTTCGGACACGGCCAGCATCGGCGCGGTCGCTGCCGCAGACGGTGCCACCGGTGCCTCGTGCCACGGCGCCAGATCGGCCGGCGGTAATGGCGCAGTGTCAGCCGCTGGTGGTGCGACGGCAAGCGCCGCCGCGGGGGCGGGCTCGGGTTCCGTTTCTGCCGCCGGCAGCGGCTCGGCGGCGGCAGGCGGCGTCACCGCCGACTTGCCACCAATATTGGCCAGCAGCGCGCGCGCCGGCGATGGCGCCGCCGCTGCCGGCGCCAGGTTGGCCGCAGGCTGTGGCGCGCCCGGCGCCGGGCGGTTCTGTGCGGCGGCACGCGGCGCCACCTCGGCACCGCCCTGTGCCGGATGGAAGGCCAGCATGCGCAGCATGGTCATGCTGAAACCGGCGTGTTCGTCCGGCGCCAGCGCCAGATCACGACGGCCATGCAGCGCGATCTGGTAGTAAAGCTGTACGTCCTCGGCACCCAGACGCAGCGCCAGCGCGAACAGCGCGTCGCGCTCCGGCTCGTCGGCGGCAATGGCGTCCGGCACCGTCTGCGCCAGCGCCAGCTGGTGCAGCAGCATCGCCAGCTCCGCCAGCGCGCTGTCGAAACCGATACCGCGAGCCACCAGTGCTTCCACTTCCTGCATCAGGCGCGCGCCATCGGCATCGGCCAGCGCCTCCAGCAGGGCAAACAGGTAGCGCTGATCGACCGCGCCCAGCATCGCGCGCACGCCGTCTTCGCGCACGTCGCCGACACCGTAGGCGATGGCCTGGTCCAGCAGCGACAGCGCATCGCGCATCGAACCGGCGGCGGCACGACCGAGCAGCGCCAGCGCCGGTGCCTCGAAGCTCACGCCTTCGGTATCCAGCACGTGCGCCAGATGGCCAGCCACCTGCTGCGGCGTCATGTTGCGCAGGCTGAACTGCAGGCAGCGCGACAACACCGTGACCGGCACTTTTTGCGGGTCGGTGGTGGCGAGGATGAACTTGACGTGTGCCGGCGGCTCTTCCAGCGTCTTCAGCATCGCGTTGAAGGCACTCTTGGACAGCATGTGCACTTCGTCGATGATGTAGACCTTGAAACGGCCCATGGTCGGCGTGTACTGCGCGTTTTCCAGCACTTCGCGGATGTTGTCGATGCCGGTATTGGACGCGGCGTCGATCTCCAGCAGGTCGACAAAGCGGCCGGCGTCAATCTGGGTGCAGGCCTGGCACACGCCGCACGGCTCGGCGGTGGTGCCGGTTTCGCAGTTCAGGCTCTTGGCCAGGATGCGGGCAATGGTGGTCTTGCCCACGCCGCGGGTACCGGTCAGCAGGTAGGCGTGGTGCAGGCGCGATTCTTTCAGCGCATTGCTGAGCGCGCGCACCACGTGCTCCTGGCCGACCAGATCGGCGAAGCGTTTGGGGCGCCATTTGCGGGCGAGAACTTGATAGGTCATGGCGGGCGATTCTAGCAGTTTGCGCCCGATTCAGGGAGCAGGCGTCGCGGCAAAACGCGCCGCCAGGTAGCGGTTGCGGATTTCCTGCGCCAGCTCGTGCGCCACCATCGCGTACAGCGTGCTCTTGTTGTAGCGGGTGATGGTGTAGAAATTATTGAGTCCCAGCCAGTAGCGCGTCTCGCCCGGCGCCACTTCCAGCGCAAACAGCACCGCCTTGGCATCGTCACGCACCGGCGCCAGCGGTGACACGCCCATCGCGCGCAGCTCGGCCACGCTGTAGTGCAGGTTGAATTTGTCGGCCAGCAGCTTGTCCAGCGCCTCGCCCGGCGCCACCTCGGCCGGCACCACCACGTCGTCGCCGCCCAGCCAGCCGTGCAGCTGGAAGTAGTTGCCGACGCTGCCGATGGCGTCAACGCGGTTGCTCCAGATGTCGCGATGGCCGTCACCGTCGAAATCCACCGCCCACTTGCGGAAGCTGGACGGCATGAACTGCGGCAGGCCCATCGCCCCGGCGTAGCTGCCCTTCAGTGACAAGGCATTGACGTTCTCGCTGCGCGCCAGCAGCAGCAGCTCGGTCAGCTCGTCGCGGAAGAACGCGGCGCGGCGCGGGTAGTCGAAGGCCAGCGTGGACAACGCATCGGCCAGGCGGAAGCTGCCGGTGTTGCCGCCGTAGCGGGTCTCGATGCCGATGATGGCGACGATCATTTCCGGTGCGACATGGTATTGCTGCTCGGCACGGCGCAGCGCGTCCTCGTTGGCCTGCCAGAACGCCACGCCCTCGCCCATCAGCCGCTCGCTGTAGAAATTGGGACGGAACTGGTACCACGGCCGCGCGGTGGACGGCCGGTCCATGATGTTGATGATGTTCGGCTTGAGTTCGACATTGGCGAACACCGCCTCCAGCTCCGGCCGCGTCAGCGCACCGGCGGCGACCTGTTCGTCGATGTAGCGCTGCACGTCCGGCCGCGCCAGAAAGGCGGCATCGGCACGGGCCAGCGCGGCGCACAGCGCCAGCAGGGACAACAGCATCTTGGGCAGAAAAGACATGGCGGATCCGTCAAAAGGTTGGCCGCAAGGCGGCCGGTGATTGAATTCTAGTCGTTGAAATTGAGTGCGCTGGAGACCAGCCGCGCGGTGATGTCGACGATGGGGATCACCCGCTCGTAGGCCATGCGCGTCGGGCCGACCACACCGAGGGTGCCGACCACCTGGCCGCCCATCCGGTACGGCGCGATCACCACGCTGCAGTCGTCCAGTGTCACCACACCAGACTCGTCGCCGATGAACAGGTTCACGCCCGGCGCCTGCCGGCTCTGCTCCAGCAGCTGCAGCAGCTCGGTCTTGCGCTGGAAGGTGTCGAACAGCTCGCGCAGGCGCTGCAGGTCGCCGCCGAAGTCGTTGGCGCACAGCAGCTTGCCCTCGCCGGACACCATCACCTCGTCGCTGCTCAGGCTCTCGCGGCCGAAACGGATCGCCTCCGTCATCAGCCCGGAGATGTCGCCCTGCAGGCAGGTCAGCTCCTGCTCCATGCGCTCGACCACCCCGGCCAGCGCCTGGCCGGCGTAGTGCTGGTTGAGGAAATTGGCGGCCTCGATCAGCTCGCTGCCGCTGTAATCGCGCGGGGTATTGAACAGGTGGTTGCGCACATCGCCTTCCAGCGTCACCAGAATCAGCAGCACCCGCCGCTCGGACAGGCGCAAAAACTCGATCTGGCGGAAGGCGCCATCCGGACGCTGCGGCGTCATCACCACGCCGGCAAACTGGGTCAGCTCCGACAGCATCTGCGACGCCGCCTGCAGCACGCGCTGCGGGCTGTCCGGCTGCAGGTTGTGGCGCAGCTCCTGCACCATCGGCGCCGCCAGCGGCTGGATGGTGATCAGGCGATCGACGAACAGGCGATAGCCGCGCTGCGTCGGCACCCGTCCGGCCGAGGTGTGCGGCGACGCAATCAGGCCCATCGCCTCCAGGTCCGCCAGCATGTTGCGGATGGAAGCCGGCGACAGCTCCAGACCGGAGACTGCGGCCAACGTTTTCGAGGCGACTGGCTGGCCGTCGGCGATATAGCGCTCGACCAGCACCTTGAGCAGGCGTTGCGTACGTTCATTCAACATGCGGCCATTCTGGCACAGCTTGGCTTGCCGCCAAAAGCATTACTTGCGCCGCCGGCTATGCCAGAAGCAAGCTTGGCCGCCGGGGGTTTTGTGCGATAATCCGGCGCTTGATATCCCGCGCGCCCCTGCCCTTGTGGCGCGCACGCATCGTTGCCTGTCGCTTTTATTTGGCACGCCAGATGAAAACGTACATAATCAAACCCAATCCCTTACACCACACCGTTGAATGAATGGAGCAAGCATGGCGGAGCGTTCCGAAGACAAGAGCAAGGCCCTGAGCGCAGCACTGGCCCAGATCGAAAAGCAGTTCGGCAAAGGCTCGATCATGCGCATGAGCGACAACCAGGTGCATGAAAACCTGCAGGTAATCAGCACTGGTTCGCTCGGCCTTGACCTCGCCTTGGGCGTTGGCGGCTTGCCGCGTGGTCGCGTGGTGGAAATCTACGGTCCGGAATCGTCCGGCAAGACCACGCTGTGTCTGCAAGTGGTCGCCGAGGCGCAGAAACTGGGCGGCACCTGCGCCTACATCGACGCGGAAAACGCGCTCGACCCGTCCTACGCGCAAAAGCTGGGCGTCAAGGTCGACGAGATGCTGATCTCGCAGCCGGATACAGGCGAACAGGCACTGGAAATCTGCGACATGCTGGTGCGCTCCGGCGGCGTCGACATCATCGTGGTCGACTCGGTGGCGGCACTGGTGCCGAAGGCGGAAATCGAAGGCGAAATGGGCGACAGCCACGTCGGCCTGCAGGCGCGCCTGATGTCGCAGGCACTGCGCAAGCTGACCGGCAACATCAAGCGCACCAACACGCTGGTGATCTTCATCAACCAGATCCGCATGAAGATCGGGGTGATGTTCGGCAGCCCGGAAACCACCACCGGCGGTAACGCACTGAAGTTCTACGCTTCGGTGCGCATGGACATCCGCCGCATCGGCGGCATCAAGAAGGGCGAAGAGGTCATCGGCAACGAGACCCGCGTCAAGGTCGTGAAGAACAAGGTGTCGCCACCATTCAAGCAGGCGGTGTTCGACATCTTCTACGGCGAAGGCATCTCGCGCGAAGGCGAAATCATCGACATGGGCGTCGAGCACGACTTCATCAGCAAGTCCGGCGCCTGGTATGCCTACAACGGCCAGAAAATCGGCCAGGGCAAGGACAACACCCGCCAGTGGCTGAAGGACAATCCGGAGATCGCCAAGGAAATCGAGCGCAAGATCCGCGAAACCGTCGGCGTCCAGGTAGTCGCCAACAAGGATGACGCGGCAGACGAAGAAGAGCTGCTCGACGACACCTTTGATGCCTGATGGCCGGTACTGAAAAAAGCCTGAAGGCGCGAGCCGTCGATCTTCTGTCCCGCCGCGAGTACTCGCGGCTGGAACTGAAGCGGCGGCTCGCGCCGTTTGCCGACAGCGAAGCAGAAGTCGACGCGCTGCTGGAACAGCTGGCCGCCGACCACTGGCAATCGGACAGCCGCTTTGCCGAGCAGTTTGCGAACAGCCGCGGCCACAAGTACGGCAGCCGCCGCCTGGCGCAGGAAATGCGCGAACGCGGCATCGACCGCGACACCATCCAGACCGCGCTGGCGCAGCAGGACGATCTGGCCACCGCACGCGCCATCTGGCAGCGCAAGTTCGGCCGGCCGCCGGCCGACCAGCAGGAGCGGCTGAAGCAGATGCGCTTTCTCGCCAGCCGCGGCTTCGGCATGGACATCATCCAGCGCGTGCTGCGCGGCGAGCCCGACGACGAATAGGCTGCGCCGCACTTGCCAGCACCGGCCACGCTTGCCACAATCGGGCATCACTTTTTGCACCGCGCCACCGCAAGGTTGGCCGCAACCCGAATTCACTGAAGATACTGACCAATCACCATGAAAACAGCTGAAATCCGCCAGAAGTTCCTCGACTTCTTTGCCTCGAAAAACCATCAGGTGGTTGCCTCCAGCAGCCTGATTCCCGGCAACGACCCGACCCTGATGTTCACCGTGGCCGGCATGGTGCAGTTCAAGGACCTATTCCTCGGCTTCGAAAAACGCGACTACACCCGCGCCACCACCAGCCAGAAGTGCCTGCGCGCTGGCGGCAAACACAACGACCTGGAAAACGTCGGCTACACCGCGCGTCACCACACCTTCTTCGAAATGCTGGGCAACTTCAGCTTCGGCGACTACTTCAAGCAGGACGCCATCACCTACGCCTGGGAGTTCCTCACCGGCGAGCAATGGCTGGCGCTGCCCAAAGACAAGCTGATGGTGACCGTCTACGCCAGCGACGACGAAGCCTACGACATCTGGCACAAAACCGTCGGCCTGCCGGCGGACAAGATCATCCGCATCGGCGACAACAAGGGTGCACCGTACGCGTCCGACAACTTCTGGACCATGGGCGACACCGGCCCGTGCGGCCCTTGTACCGAGATTTTCTATGACCACGGCGAAGAAGTCGCCGGCGGCCCACCGGGCAGCCCGGACGAAGACGGCGACCGCTTCATGGAAATCTGGAACAACGTGTTCATGCAGTTCAACCGTGACGAGAGCGGCACCCTGCACCCGCTGCCAAAGCCGTCGGTGGATACCGGTATGGGCCTGGAGCGCCTGTCCACCGTGCTGCAGCACGTGAAATCCAACTACGAAACCGACGCCCTCGCCTGCCTGGTGCGCGCCGCCGCGCGCGAAACCGGCGTCGAGTACAGCCAGAGCGTGCCGTCGCTGAAGGTGATCGCCGACCACATCCGCGCCTGCTCGTTCATGATCGCCGACGGCATCCTGCCGTCCAGCGATGGCCGCGGCTACGTACTGCGCCGCATCGCACGCCGCGCCATCCGCCACGGCTACAAGCTGGGCCAGAAAGGCCTGTTCTTCCACAAGATCGTCGCCGACCTGGTGGCCGAGATGGGCGATGCCTACCCCGAGCTGCGCCAGAAGCAGGCGGTGATCGAGGACGCGCTGCGCCAGGAAGAAATCAAGTTCGCCGAGACACTGGAAACCGGCATGGCGCTGGTTGATGCCGCGCTTGCCGGCGGCAAGACCGCGATGGACGGCGACACCGTGTTCAAGCTGTACGACACCTTCGGCTTCCCGGTCGACCTCACCGCCGACATCTGCCGCGAGCGCCATATCGAGGTCGACATGGCCGGTTTCGAGCGCGCGATGGAAGAACAGCGCACCCGTGCCCGCGCCGCGTCCGCATTCAAGGTCGCCGGCAGCGTCAGCTACGATGGCGCCGATACCAGCTTCCACGGTTACAGCAACCACAGCGTCGATGCCAAGGTGATCGCGCTGTACAAGGGTACCGAGCCGGTGCAAACGTTGGCCGCAGGCGATGAAGGCATCGTGGTACTGGACAACACCGCGTTCTACGCCGAAGGCGGTGGCCAGGTCGGCGACATCGGCGAGATCTCCGCCGCCGGTGGCGTGGGCGCCCTGTTCGACGTCACCGACACCCAGAAGATCAAGTCGGCGGTCTTCGGCCACACCGGCCGCCTCGCCAAAGGCAGCCTCAACATCGGCGATACCGTGCAGGCCACCATCGACCTGCACAAGCGCCTGGCCACCGCCCGCAACCACTCGGCCACGCACCTGCTGCACGCCGCGCTGCGCAAGGTACTGGGCAGCCACGTCGCGCAGAAAGGCTCGCTGGTCAACGCCGAGCGCACCCGTTTCGACTTCGCCCACGGCCAGCCACTGAGCGCCGAAGAGATCGCCGAGATCGAACGCGTGGTCAACCACGTGGTGGCGGCCAACCACGAAGTCAAGGCCAGCCTGATGGGCTACGACGACGCCATCCGTGCCGGCGCCATGGCGCTGTTCGGCGAGAAGTACGGTGACGAAGTGCGCGTGCTGCAGATGGGCGACTTCTCCACCGAACTGTGCGGCGGCACCCACGTCAACCGTACCGGTGATATCGGCTTCTTCAAGATCGTGGCCGAAGGCGGCGTCGCTGCCGGCGTGCGCCGTATCGAAGCGGTGACCGGCGAAGGCGCGGTCGCCTACGTCCAGGCCCAGGACAGCCTGCTGAAGAGCGCTGCGGCCAACCTCAAGGCGCAAACCAGCGACGAGGTGCTCAGCAAGATCGGCACGCTGCAAAGCGAACTGAAGGCACTGGAGAAGGAGCTGGCCGCGGCCAAGGGCAAGCTGGCGGCCTCCGCCGGTGACAGCCTGGCGGAACAGGCCATCGAGGTGAACGGCGTCAAGCTGCTGGCCGCCGAGCTGGACGGCGCCGACAGCGCCGCGCTGCGCGACCTGCTCGACAAGCTGAAGGACAAGCTCGGCTCTGCCGTGATTGCCTTGGGCAGCAAGTCCGACGGCAAGGTGGCGCTGATTGCCGGCGTCACCAAGGACCTCACCAGCCGCTTCAAGGCCGGCGAGCTGGTCAACCATCTGGCACAGCAGGTCGGCGGCAAGGGCGGCGGTCGTCCGGACATGGCCCAGGCCGGCGGCACCCAGCCGGAAAACCTGAGCGCGGCCATCGCCAGCGCCAAGGACTGGCTGGCCGCCAAGTAAGTCACACCAGCGGCAAACAAAAAGCCCACCTTCCGAGGTGGGCTTTTTTTATGCGCTCTCGCCGCCAGCATGGTGCGGGTCAGAGCCGATCGCCCTGACAACAGGGTTGCGATGGCAGAATGCCCTAACCCAGCCAGCGCACAGTGGCGAAGCCGGCAATGGTCAGCAGCAGCGAGCCGAACAGGTGCAGCGACACCGCCAGCAGTGCGGTGCCATAGCGCTGCAACTGCAGCAAGGACACCACCTCCAGCGAGAAGGTGGAAAACGTGGTCAGTGCGCCGAGAAAACCGGTGAAGATAAACAGCCGCCATTCCGGCAGCCAGTGCGGATTGGCCACGAACAGGCCGGCGATCAGCCCCACCAGATACGCGCCCAGCCAGTTGGCGACCACAGTACCCGGCGGAATGGCCGGAAACAGACGGTTGAGTTGCGCCGCAAAGCTCCAGCGCAGCAAGGCGCCCAGCACCGCCCCACTGGCAATCGCCACTACCGACTTGATCATGCCGTTTTCTCCATTGCCACTGCCACATGCTCAACAAAAAACCCGCCGGAAGGCGGGTTTTTGATTTGGCTGGCTCCCCGACCTGGACTCGAACCAGGGACCTGCGGATTAACAGTCCGTCGCTCTACCGACTGAGCTATCAGGGAACATTCAAACTTGTTACTGCTGACATCAAGCCCGACATCACATCGACCGGCTTGCTGTGCTAGATATTTTGGCTCCCCGACCTGGACTCGAACCAGGGACCTGCGGATTAACAGTCCGTCGCTCTACCGACTGAGCTATCAGGGAACATCAAACTTGTTACTGCTGACATCAAGCCTGACATTACATCGACTGGCTTGCTGCGCTGGATATTTTGGCTCCCCGACCTGGACTCGAACCAGGGACCTGCGGATTAACAGTCCGTCGCTCTACCGACTGAGCTATCAGGGAACATCAAACTTGTTACTGCTGACATCAAACCAACATCACATCGCTGGCTTGCTGCACTGGATATTTTGGCTCCCCGACCTGGACTCGAACCAGGGACCTGCGGATTAACAGTCCGTCGCTCTACCGACTGAGCTATCAGGGAATTGCCTAAAGAGGTGCGCAGTTTAGACAGCGATCGCCGATTCGTCAAGCCCGAAAAATGAATTTTCCGGGCTTGACGTCTGCATCAACTTAGGCGTCCGGGCTAGCCGGGGCCTGAGTTTGAACCTGTACCAGTTCGACAGGCGCCTCGCCATCTTCAGCCTGGCGCACCACTTCGCGACGACGCTTGCCCTTCAGCACCGGCTCTGGTTGCACCACTTCCGGCAGCTCGCTGGCAGCACGCGTGGTCACCATCACCAGACCGGCTGTCGCCGCGGCATCAAGCACCGCCACTGGTGCCGGCTCGGCCACTACTTCCGCCACCGGCGCCAGCACTTCCTCGACCGCAGCGGCTTCGGAAACGGCTTCGGTAACGAGCTCGGCAGGCACTTCCGCCACTGGCTCGGACACCACTTCAACCACTGCCGCAACGTTGGCCGCAGGCTCTGGCTGGATTTCGACCACAGGCGTCACCAGCACAGTCTCATCAAGCGCAGGCTCTACCACCTCGACAGTAACTAGTTCCGGCGCAGCCGGCTCGACAGCGACCACTGCAACGGCCTCGGCAACTTCGGTTTCCACCACCTCAACCACAGCAACCGGCTGTGCCACTTCCTCGGCAGCCACTGGCGCCACCTCGGCCACCACAACTGCATCGGCTACCACCTCGGTTGCCTGCTGTTCGGCAGTCACTTCGGCACCAGCGTCACCGGCCACGGCCGTGTCATCACGACGGTCACGACGACTGCGACGACGACGGCGCTCACGTGGCTCGCGCGCTTCGCGCTCGCCCTGCTCCGGCGCAACCACGGCCTCCGTTACCACTGCATCCGCCACTGGCTGTTCGGTTTCCAGCTCCGGCGCCTGCACCACTTGCTGTTCCTTGGCAACACGCTGCTGCTCGCGCTCACGGCGACGGTCGTTACGCTGGTTGTCGCGCTGCTCTTTCACGGCACCATCAGTCGCGGCATCGCTGCGCGCCACCATTGCATTCGCGTTATCGCGCGGCTCACGTGGTTCGCGTTCGCGGCGTGGCGCACGCTCGGCACGGGCCGGCGCCTGACCTTCTTCGCGCACTTCATTGCGACGATTGTCGTTGCGTGGCTGGCGCTCCTGGCGTTCGGCACGGCCTTCACCCGGAACACGCTCCTCCCGCTCGCGGCGGCCGTTGCTGCGGCGCTCGCCATTACGCTGGCGCGGATTGCGCGCTTCACGCTGCGGACGCTTTTCTTCGACCACCGGCTTGGTTTCGCTCACCTGCGGTTCCGGCGACAGCACCGACTTGAACCAGCCGACCACACGGGCCAGCAGACCCGGCTCGGCAACCACCACCGGTGCGGCAGCGACCGGTGTAACCGGTTCGGCAGCCTGCGGTGCCGGCTGGGCCGGGGTCACACCCTTGACCGCGGCTTCCTGACGCTCCAGCTTCGGCTTTTCCTGGCCGAACGGGTGCGAGGTGTCTTCTTCCGGCATTTCGACGCGCTGATAGCTCGGCGCATCGCCGACTTCCGCCAGATCGTCGTGACGTACGCGCACGATCTTGTAGTGCGGGGTTTCCAGATGCAGGTTAGGAATCAGCACTACCGCCACATCCAGACGCGCTTCGATGGAGTAGATCTCGGCACGCTTCTCGTTGAGCAGGAAAGTGGCCACATCGACCGGCACCTGCGCGTGCACCGCGCCGGTGTTTTCCTTCATCGCTTCTTCCTGGATGATGCGCAGGATGTGCAGGGCGGAGGATTCGATGCCGCGGATGAAACCGATACCGTGGCAACGCGGGCAGGCTTCGTGACTGGTTTCACCCAGGCTAGGCTGCAGGCGCTGACGCGACAGTTCCAGCAGGCCGAAACGCGACAGCTTGCCCATCTGCACGCGGGCGCGGTCATGCTTCAGCACGTCGCGCAGGCGGTTTTCCACGTCACGCTGGTTTTTCTGGCTTTCCATGTCGATGAAGTCGATCACGATCAGGCCACCCAGGTCGCGCAGGCGCAGCTGGCGGGCGATTTCTTCCGCCGCTTCCAGGTTGGTACGGAACGCGGTGTCCTCGATGTCGGAACCCTTGGTGGCACGCGCCGAGTTGACGTCGACCGACACCAGCGCTTCGGTGTGATCGATGACGATGGCACCGCCGGACGGCAGGGTGACGGCACGCGAGAACGCGGTTTCGATCTGGTGTTCGATCTGGAAGCGCGAGAACAGCGGCACCGGGTCCTTGTACAGTTTCACGCGGCCAACGTTGTTGGGCATCACGTGACTCATGAACTGGCGCGCCTGTTCGTAGATTTCTTCTGTGTCGATCAGGATTTCGCCAATGTCGGGCTGGTAGTAGTCGCGGATGGCGCGAATCACCAGGCTGCCTTCCTGCAGAATCAGGAACGGCGCAGACTGGGCACCGGCGGCACTGTCAACGGCACGCCACAGTTGCAGCAGGTAGTTCAGGTCCCACTGCAGCTCTTCGAGCGAACGGCCGATACCGGCGGTGCGCGCGATCAGACTCATGCCACCCGGCACTTCCAGCTGCGACAGCAGGTCTTTCAGCTCCTGACGCTCTTCACCCTCGATGCGGCGCGACACGCCACCACCACGCGGGTTGTTCGGCATCAGCACCACATAGCGGCCAGCCAGGCTGACGTAGGTGGTCAGCGCGGCGCCCTTGTTGCCACGCTCGTCCTTTTCGACTTGCACGACAACCTGCATGCCTTCGCGCAGCACGTCCTGGATACGCGGACGGCCGCCTTCGTGCTGCTGGAAATAGCTGCGGGAAACTTCCTTGAACGGCAGGAAACCGTGACGGTCGGTGCCGTAGTCGACAAAACACGCCTCCAGCGATGGCTCGATCCGGGTGATGGTGCCCTTGTAGATGTTGCCCTTGCGCTGTTCTTTACCGACGGTTTCGATATCGAGGTCGATGAGCTTTTGCCCGTCGACGATGGCGACACGCAGTTCTTCTGCCTGTGTCGCATTAAAAAGCATGCGTTTCATTAATATGTCCCTACGCGTGCACTCACGCTAGGGGTACAGCAAGTATTTGACGGCTCAATGAGTGTAATGAGCGCATGCCGTTAAGAAGTGTCGGAGTAAAGAGCAACTGAACTGCGATCGGGTTAAGCCAACTTCTTGTTCTACACGCGGCCCCTGCTGCGCCATGCTTCGGCGCTTACCAAACCCACCCTGCCTTGGCGGCAGGATAGGCAAAATCGGGTGGCCACGTCGGGTCAAATTTTGCTGCAAAGCTTCGGGGCGGGCCTTATCGCCCCGAAACGGGAAACTGGCGTGAGTGCGTCATGCATCTAAATGCATTAACATCGCTACTTCGGGGTGAGCGAGATAACCATGGCTGCGCCCGGTACAACCGGCGTCAGGTCAGGACCAATGTCCTGCCGGCCGGTTTTTGTTGCGCAGCAGCGCCACAGGCAGTATTGTCTGCGACCCATTTCCGGTGTGCTACACATCGCACTATTTCAGGCGAAGGAGCCAACGGAGTATAAGCAATATGACTGACATTCGCAAAGATTCCGTTACATTCATCACCGTCGACGAAAACGGTGCCGATCAGCGCCTGGACAACTACCTGACGCGCCTGCTCAAGGGTGTGCCAAAAAGCCATATTTACCGCATCATCCGCTCCGGCGAGATCCGCGTGAACAAGGGCCGTGCCGACGCGATGCAGCGCCTGCAGCAAGGCGACGAACTGCGCATTCCGCCGATCCGCCTCGCCGCCAAGGCGACCGACGGTCAGGTGGTGCCCGGCGCCAACTTCCCGATCGTGTACGAGGACGACGCACTGCTAGTAATCAACAAGCCGGCCGGCGTCGCCGTGCACGGCGGCAGCGGCGTATCGTTTGGTGTCATCGAGCAATTGCGCAAGGCGCGCCCGGACGCGCGCTACCTGGAGCTGGTGCACCGCCTCGACCGCGAAACCTCCGGCCTGCTGATGATCGCCAAGAAGCGTTCGGCGCTGGTCAAGCTGCACGAGATGATCCGCAACGACGTGCCGCAGAAGCGCTACTTCGCGCTGGCGCTGGGCCAATGGCCGGACAAGATCCGCCACGTGAAGCTGCCGCTGCACCGCTTCCACACCCCGAGCGGCGAGCGCATGGTGCGCGTCGACGAGACGCTCGGCATCTACGCGCACACCATTTTCACGGTGCAGCAACGCTACCGCGACTTCACCCTGCTCGAGGCGCTGCTGCGTACTGGCCGCACCCATCAGATCCGCGTGCACATGCAGGCCAACGGCTGCCCAATTGCCGGCGACGAAAAATACGGCGATTTCAGTGCCAACCGCGAGCTGCAACGCCACGGCCTGAAGCGCATGTTCCTGCATGCGGCCAACCTGGTGTTGCCGCACCCGCTCACCGGCGAGGAGCTGCAACTGCAGGCACCGCTGCCGCCCGAACTGACCCGCTTTCTGGATACCCTACCCCAATCATGACTACCCGTTTCGATCTGATCGTGTTCGACTGGGACGGAACCCTGATGGATTCCACTGCCCACATCACCCGTTCCATCCAGGCGGCCTGCCAGGACCTCGGCCTGCCGATCCCGCCGCGCGAGCGCGCGAGCCACGTGATCGGCCTCGGCCTGGTCGACGCCATGCGCGTGGTCTGTCCCGGCCTGCCGGAGGCGCGCTACCAGGACATGGTGCAGGCCTACCGCCACCACTATCTGGCCGGCGACGAGACCATCGAGTTGTTTGACGGCGTGGCCGAAGGGTTGGCCGCACTGGAGGCCGCCGGCTACCTGCTGGCGGTGGCCACCGGCAAGAGCCGCGTCGGCCTGGACCGCGCGCTGAACGTCACCGGTCTGGCGCCGCACTTTCTCACCACCCGCACCGTCGACGAATGCCACTCCAAGCCGCATCCACAGATGCTGCTGGACATCACCGACCAGCTGGGCGTTGCGCCTGCGCGCACGCTGATGGTCGGCGACACCACCCACGACTTGCAGATGGCGCTCAACGCCGCCACCCTCAGCGTCGGCGTCAGCTACGGCGCGCATCCGGTGGAAGACCTGCTCGATTGCGAACCGCTGGCTATTTTCGATGTCTTTGACGATCTGCAGCAATGGCTGATCCAGCAGCGCAACTGATCTGCGATGCAGATGTACTGCGGGATGGCGGCAACGGCGTGCGATTCGAGATCCGGCTGCACGGCGAGACGGCGGCCGCATTTGTCATTCGTCATGGCGGCGTGGTATACGGCTACCTCAACCGTTGCCGTCATGTGCCGGTGGAACTGGACTGGCAGGAAGGTCGCTTCTTCGATGGCGACGGCGGCTACCTGATCTGTAGCATGCACGGTGCGCTGTACCTGCCGGACAACGGCTACTGCGTTGCCGGCCCCTGCCGCGGACTATCGTTGCAGTCACTCGCAGTCGCCGAGCACGAGGGTCGGATATACTATTTGCCGCAAGCCGACGGCGCCTGATGCGCGTTGCGGCCAACGTTGCGGAAGATTGAGGCAAGCATGGAGCAAGAACCCAAATGGGAGCGCCAGCTGATTGAAAAGCTGGCTGGCGCGGCACTGCTGGAACAGAAACGCACCCGCCAATGGAAGACCTTCTTCCGGCTGGCGTGGCTATTGCTGATCGGCACGCTGCTGGCGATGTTTTTCTGGCAGGACGAACAGGACAGCGGCACGCTGGGCGGCAAGCACACCGCGGTGATCTCGCTGGACGGCGCCATTGACAGTGACAGCAATGCCAGCGGCCGGCTGCTGGAAGGGCTGGAGCACGCCTACAACGATCGCAACACCAAGGGCATTATCATCCGCGCCAACAGCCCCGGCGGCAGCCCGGTGCTGTCCGGCATCGCCAATGACGAAATCCGCCGCCTGAAAAAACTGCACCCCACCATTCCGCTGCACGTGGTAGTGGAAGAAGTGTGTGCCTCCGGTTGCTACTACATCGCCGCCGCCGCCGACAAGATTCACGTCGACAAGGCCAGCATCATCGGCTCCATCGGCGTGGTGTCGGACGGCTTCGGCTTCGACAAGGCGATCGAGAAGCTCGGCATCGAGCGCCGGCTGACCACCGCCGGCAGCAACAAGGCAATGAACGACCCGTTCTCGCCGCGCGACCCGCAGCAGCAGGCCATCCACCAGTCGCTGCTAGACGAAATCCACCAGCAGTTCATCGCGGTGGTGAAGCAGGGGCGCGGCAGCCGGCTGAAGGCCGACGCCGAAGTCTTCAGCGGCCGGGTATGGCTGGGCAGCGGCAGCATCGCGCTGGGACTGGCCGATGACCTGGGCTCGGTCAGCTCGGTGGCGCGCGAGCAGATCAAGGCCGAAGAGCTGGTCGACTTCACCCCCAGCGACGGCCTCGGCGACTTTTTTGCCAAGCGCATCGGCGTCAGCTTTGCCGGCGGCATCCGCGCGCTGTTTGACACCCGCCTTTTCTGACCTCTGACACGGAGCATTCATGGCACGACGCCGCAAACAGGAAGAAGTCCACGAAAACCACGAACGCTGGCTGGTTTCCTACGCCGACTTCATCACCCTGCTGTTTGCCTTCTTCGTCGTGATGTATGCCATTTCGCAGGTCAACGAAGGCAAGTACCGGGTGCTGTCGACGTCGATGATCGACGCCTTCCGCAGCGGCAACCTGGCGATCCAGGCCACGCCGCCGTCCGGCAACGCCAATACCATGATCGAGATCCCCAACACCAAGCCGATCGCCACCGCGGTCGAGGGCCAGCAGCGGCTGCAGGAGCGTGCCCGCCTGAAACAGCTGGCCGATGACATCGGCAAGAGCCTGGCTCCGCTGATGCAGGGTGGTCAGGTCAGCATGCGCCAGGACGACGAAGGCATCCATATCGAGATCAAGGACACCGCGCTGTTCCCGGTCGGCCAGGCGCTGCCGTCCGGCAACTCGCCGCAGATCCTGTCGGCGGTGGCACAGCAGCTGGCGCAGGTGCCGAACGAGGTGCGGGTGGAAGGTTTTACCGACAATATCCCGATCCGCAACGCCTTCTTCCCGTCCAACTGGGAACTGTCCGCCGCCCGTGCCGGCAGCATCGTGCGCCTGTTCATGGAAAACGGCATCGCGCCGGAACGGCTGGTGGCCGTTGGCCGCGCCGAAACCATGCCGGTGGCCAACAATGCTTCCGCCGACGGCCGCGCCCGCAACCGCCGCGTGGCGATCACCATCATCGCCAAGACCAGCGGCAAGAGCGAGGACATCGGCGCCGCCACAGCAGCACCGGCAAATAACCTGCTACCGACCTCCGCCACCGCGCCCTGAATTACCGCCAAAGAGAGAGATCCTCCGCATGAGCACACCTGTCAGCCACGCCGCTCTGGAACAACTGTTCCTCAATGCCCGTACGCATAGCCACTGGCAAGACCGCCCGGTCAGCAAGGAAACCCTGCACCAGCTGTTCGAGCTGATGAAAATGGCACCGACCAGTGCCAACTGCTCGCCGGCACGCCTGGTGTTCGTGCAGTCGCCGGAAGCCAAGGCCAGACTCAAGCCCTGCCTGTCGGAAGGCAACCGGGACAAGACCATGGCGGCACCGGTCACAGTGATCGTCGCCATGGACCTGCACTTCTACGAGCAGCTGCCGCGCCTGTTCCCGCACACCGACGCCCGCAGCTGGTTCGCCGGCAACGATGCCGCGATCCAGAGCACCGCCATGCGCAACAGCTCGCTGCAGGGCGCCTACCTGATCATGGCCGCCCGCGCGCTGGGGCTGGACTGCGGCCCGATGTCCGGCTTCGACAACGCCGCCGTGGACGCCGCCTTCTTCCCGCAAGGCCACATCAAGAGCAACTTCCTGATCAATCTCGGCTACGGTGACGCCAGCAAGCTGTTCCCGCGCGCACCACGCCTTGGTTTTGACGACGCCTGCCAGATCCTTTAACCCTGTTGTGGCGCGAGCCGTGCTCGCGCCTTACGGAGAAAGCCATGCTTTACCCGCTGTTACGCCCCTTGCTGTTCCGCACCGATGCCGAATCCGCGCACGAAACCACCCTGTCGCTGCTGGATACCGCGTATCGCCTGCAATTGACCGGCTTGCTTAGCCGCAAGGTTGGCCGCAATCCGGTAAAAGCCATGGGCCTGACCTTCCCCAATCCGGTCGGCCTCGCCGCCGGTCTGGACAAGAACGGCGACCACATCGACGCCCTCGCCGCACTCGGCTTCGGCTTCATCGAGATCGGCACCGTGACGCCACGCCCGCAGGACGGCAACCCCAAGCCGCGCCTGTTCCGCGTGCCGGAGCACGAAGGCATCATCAACCGCATGGGCTTCAACAACAAGGGCGTCGACGCGCTGCTGGAGAACGTGCGCAACAGCCGCTTCCAGGGCATCCTCGGCATCAATATCGGCAAGAACGCCAGCACGCCGATCGAGAACGCCAAGGACGACTACCTGACCTGCCTCGACAAGGTGTACGAGTGCGCCAGCTACGTCACCGTCAACATCTCCTCGCCCAACACCAAGAACTTGCGCCAGCTGCAGCAGTCCGATGAGCTGGGCGAGCTGCTCGCCGCGCTGAAGAACCGCCAGTCGCGACTGGCCGACCAGCATGGCCGCTATGTGCCACTGGCGGTGAAGATCGCGCCGGACCTGGATGCCGAACAGACACAGGAGATCGCCCGCCTGCTGACCGAACACCAGCTGGACGCGGTGATCGCCACCAACACCACGCTGTCGCGCAGCGAGATCGCCGGCCATCCGCTGCAAGGCGAGGCCGGCGGCCTGTCCGGCGCGCCGGTACGCGAGCGCTCGACGCAGCTGATCCGCAACCTGGCGCGGGCGCTGGACGGCGCGCTGCCGATCATCGGTGTCGGCGGCATCCTGTCCGGGGCCGACGCGCAGGAGAAGATCGACGCCGGCGCCACGCTGGTGCAGCTGTACTCCGGCCTGATCTACCGTGGTCCGGGCCTGATCAACGAATGCGCCGAAGCGCTGCGCGGCAAGCGCCACGGCTGACATCCGCCCATGAAAGGAAGCATCATGAACCGCAGACTACTGCAACTGGGCGGCATCGCCCTGCTGGCCGCCGGTCTGGCCACCGGCTGCGCCAACACCTCAGACTCCGGCCAGGTCTACAGCAAGGACCAGATGCGCCAGGCGCACGTGGTCGAGTTCGGCCAGGTGATCGCCGTCAAGAACGTGCTGATGGAAGGCAACCGCAACGAGCTGCTGACCATGGGCGGTACCGCGCTGGGCGGCCTGGCCGGCAGCAATATCGGCAAGGGTAGCGGCGCCGTCGCCGGTGCCATCGTCGGCGCCATCGCCGGCGGACTGGCGGCGCAATCGGCACAACAGACGCTGAACACCAAGCCGGCGCTGGAAATCACGGTGAAGCTGGATAACGGCGGCAAGATGCTGTCCATCGTGCAGGAGGCCGATGTGCCGTTCAGCCAGGGCCAGCGCGTGCGGGTCCTGAGCGGCGGCGGCACCACCCGCGTCAGCCCGCTGTAAGCGGGCAGCACGCGCAAAAAAACAGGCACCCCGGGGTGCCTGTTTTCATGCATGGCAAGGTTGGCCGCAATCAGGGCTCGAACGCGCGCCAGCGGCCATCGTCCAGCCGCTCCAGCGGCCGGTAGCGCGTCTTGTAGGCCATCTTTGGCGATTCGGCGATCCAGTAGCCGAGATACAGATAGGACAGCTGCAGCCGGCGCGCGAGATCGACCTGCCACAGCACGTTGTAAACGCCGTAGGCGGTGCGCGGCTGGTCCGGATCGAAAAAGGTATACACCGCCGACAGGCCGTCATCCAGCCGGTCGATCAGGCTGACCATGCGCAGCACGCCCTGCTCGCGAAACTCCACCAGCCAGCTCTCGACCCGGCTTTTCAGGATGAACTCCGCGTACTGCCCCGGGTCGTCCTCCGACATGCCGCCACCGTCGTGGCGTGCCTGCTGGTAGCGGCGGTACAGCTGGAAATGCTCGTCGACAAAGCCGAGCGGCAGGATGCGCGTGCTCAGCTCGCCATGACGGCGCAGCGCGCGCCGCTGGCTGCGATCCGGCACGAAGCGCGCCACCGGAATGCGCACCGGCACACAGGCGCGGCAGGCATCGCAATACGGCCGGTAGGTGAAGTGGCCGCTGCGGCGGAAGCCCAGCCCCACCAGCTGGCTGTAGACCGTGCTGTCGATCGCTTCCGCCGGCACCGCAACCTGGGAGCGGGCCTGGCGGTCATCCAGATAGCTGCAGGCATACGGTGCCGTGGCGTAGAAATGGATGATGGCAATGGCGTCGTTATCGCGATGGCTCATGATCGTAGACGTAATCCCACACTGTATCCGGCAATGGACAACGCAGCAGCTGCTGCACCCGGGCGACAAACGGCTCTCGCCCGATCAGGCGCGCACCAAGGCTGGCGAGGTGCGCGGTCGGCATCTGGCAATCGATCAGCCCGACACCGTGGGCAAACAGATGCTGTGCCATGTGGATGAAGGCGATCTTGGAGGCGTCGCGGCGGCGGTGGAACATCGACTCGCCGTAGAACATGCCGCCGATGGCGACACCGTACAGCCCGCCGGCCAGCTCGTCGTCCATCCACACTTCAAAGGAATGGGCATAACCCTGCCGATGCAATTCAGTATAGGCAGCGATCATCTCCGCGGTGATCCAGGTGCCGCCCTGCTCGTCGCGCTGCACGGCGCAAGCCTGCATCACGGCACCGAAGGCACGGTCGGTGGTCACGCGGTAATGGCGGTTGCGCAGCACCTTGGCCATCGAGCGCGAGACTTTCAGCGCGCCCGGCTCCACCACCATGCGCTGCGATGGCGACCACCACAGGATGGGGTCTTCCGGAGAGAACCAGGGAAAGATGCCGTGCGAGTAACCGGCAAGCAGACGGGCAACGGACAGGTCGCCGCCGGCGGCCAGCAAGCCATCCGGCTCGGCCATTGCCAGCGACACGGGCGGGAATTCCAGACTCCGCCCAAGCCAGGGAATCATCGACGGAAAGGCTTGCGCTCGCTCTTGCTGCAGTCTTCGCATTCACCGTACAGATAGAGCGAGTGGTCCTGGATGCTGAAACCGTGCTGCGCGGCGATCTGGTTCTGCAGTTCCTCGATTTTCGGATCGAAGAACTCGGTCACCTTGCCGCAGCGGTAGCACACCATGTGGTCATGATGGCCGCCTTCGTTCAGCTCGTAGACCGCCTTGCCGGATTCGAAGTGATGACGAATCAGGATACCGGCCTGTTCGAACTGGGTCAGCACGCGATAGATGGTGGCCAGACCGATATCCGCATCTTCGGCGATCAGCTTCTTGTACACGTCCTCGGCCGACAGATGGCGATCCTTGCTGTTCTCGAACAGCTCCATGATACGCAGGCGCGGGCCGGTTGCTTTCAGGCCGATGTCTTTGAGATGGCTGGCTTTGTTCATCATGGGGGGTGGGTATCTTTGGTGAGTGGTCTTACAGTATGATAAAACCTTTTCCAGGATTCCCCAACCCGTACGGTGGTGTGGTCACGATGTTCAAGACAATTTCTACGCTTTTCATAACCAGCCTGCTGTTGTCCGCCTGCTCCTCGGTTAACCCGATGACCTGGTTCTCGCCTCACCGCATGGTGATCCAGCAAGGCAATTACGTGACAGAAGACGCGGTCGCCCGCGTCAAGCCGGGCATGACCCGCTCGCAAGTGCGCTTCCTGCTGGGCACCCCGCTGCTGAATGACATCTTCCATGCCGACCGCTGGGACTACCCTTACCGCATCGAGCGCCAGGGCCAGCCGGCAGAAGAAAAACGCCTGACCGTGTTCTTTGACAAGGACACCGTCACCCGCGTGGAAGGCAACGCCTTCCCGGCGACCCGCCCCGCTATCGACAACCCACCACCTGCCGGACAGAATTGATGAGCCTGAACATTGTCATCGTCGGCGCCGCTGGCCGCATGGGCCGCACGCTGATCGAATCCGTACTCGACACCCCTGAAGCCCGCCTGCACGCGGCGCTGGAACGCGAAGGGTCGCCGTTTTTCGGCCAGGACGCCGGCCTGTTCATGGGCCGCGACACTGGTGTCAAGATCAGCACCGACTTCAACGCGGCGCTGGATGGCGCGCACGTGGTGATCGACTTCACCCGCCCGGAAGGCACGCTGGCGCATCTGGCCGCCTGCGTCGAGAAAAAGGTGCAGATGATCATCGGCACCACCGGTTTTGACGACGCCGGCAAGGCCGCCATCGCCGCCGCCGGCGAGCAGATCGGCATCGTGTTTGCGGCCAACTTCAGCGTGGGGGTGAACCTTACCTTCAAGCTGCTGGACATGGCCGCCCGCGTGCTGAACGAAGGCTACGATATCGAGATCACCGAGGCGCACCACCGCTTCAAGGTGGACGCCCCGTCCGGCACCGCGCTGCGCATGGGCGAAGTGGTGGCCGAAGCCCTCGGCCGCGACCTGAAACAGTGCGCCGTCTACGGCCGCGAAGGCGTCACCGGCGAACGCGATCCGGGCACCATCGGTTTTGCCACCGTGCGCGCCGGCGACGTGGTCGGCGACCATACCGTGCTGTTCGCCGCGCTGGGCGAGCGCGTGGAGATCACCCACAAGGCCTCCAGCCGCGCCACCTTCGCCAACGGTGCGGTGCGCGCCGCCAAGTGGCTGGCCGCCAAGCCGCACGGCGTCTTCGACATGCAGGATGTGCTGGGCCTGCATTGATGCCCGCTCCGCACTGAGATGTCGGCACGCACGCTGCTGATCCTGCTGGCCAGCCTCACCGGGCTGGCCTTCTTTATTTCCCTGCTCGCCGGCGAACACGCCGCAGCCAGGTTGGCCGCCCTGTTCGCGCTGCCCGGCCACGATGCGCTGGAACGCGAGCTGCTGCTGGCGCTGCGCCTGCCGCGCGTGGTCAGTGCCGCCGCCGCCGGCGCGCTACTGGCCACCGCCGGCCTCGCCATCCAGGCCCGCTTTCACAATGACCTGGCCGAACCCGGCCTGATCGGCATCTCCGGCGGTGCGGCACTGGCCGCCGCGCTGGCGCTGGCCGCCCGCTGGCCGACGCTGGCGGTCTCCATCGCCGCCTTTGGCGGGGCGCTGGCGGCTCTGCTGCTGGTCAGCCATCTGGCCCGCGGCCGCGCCACCGCCACGCTGATTCTGGCCGGCGTCGCCGTCAACGCGCTGTGCGGCAGCCTGCTGACGCTGCTGATCAGCACCCTGCCCGATGGCGCGCTGCGCAGCGTCACCTTCTGGCTGATGGGTAGCTTTGCCGGCAGCGACGGCCGCCAGGCATGGCTGCTGGCGCTGCTGGCCGTCACCGTCACCGTGGCGCTGCAGCACCAGGGGCGCTTCCTGCAGGCGCTGCAACTGGGCGACCGTGCCGCGTTCTACAGCGGCTTCAACGTTGGCCGCAACGGTGCCGTCACCATCGCGCTGGCAGCGCTGGCCGCCGGCGTGGTGGTGTCGCAATGCGGCATGGTCGGCTTTGTCGGGCTGATGGCGCCACACATCCTGCGCCGCCTGACCGGGCTGCACCTACCGACGCTGCTGAAACTGGCGCCACTGGCCGGCGCCCTGCTCACGCTGCTGGCCGATCTGGCCGCGCGCGAACTGCTGTACCCGGCCGAGTTGCCGGTGGGGGTGATCACCAGCCTCGCCGGTGCACCGTTCTTTCTGTACCTGCTGACCCGCAAGCAGCCGACCCATGCTTGAAATCCGCCGGCTGTCGCTGCGCCACCCCGCCCCACTGCACGACATCGATTTTGCCTGCACCGCGGGCGAAGTCACCGTCATCCTCGGCCCCAACGGCGCCGGCAAAAGCACGCTGCTGCACGCCATCGGTGGCTACTACCCGGCAGCGGTGGGCGAAATCCTGCTCGCCGGCGAACCCCTCGTCGGCATCGACGCCGCCCGCCTCGCCAGCTGCCGCGCGCTGATCGAACAGCATCCGGCACGGCCGGCGGGCATGCGCGTGGCCGATCTGCTGCACATCGGCGTGGCGCAAGCCGATCGCGCGATGCTGGCGCAGGCACTGGACCTGTGCGGCTGCCAGACGCTGCTGGCACGCGACTGCGCCAGCCTGTCGGGCGGCGAACTGCAGCGCGTGCACCTGGCGCGGGTGCTGCACCAGCTGCTGGCCAGCAAGGCTGCACAGCGCTACCTGCTGCTGGACGAGCCGACCGCCGCGCTGGATATCGGCGCCGCCAACCAGCAGCTGGCAATCCTGCGGCAACTGGCGCAGCGCTGGCAGCTGGGCATGGTCGCGGTGCTGCACGACGTCAACCTGGCACTGCGCCATGCCGACAAGGTGCTGCTGCTCAAGGACGGCATGCAAATCGCCCACGGCGACACGGCACAGGTGATGACGCAGAGTCGACTGGAGCAGGTCTACGACACCCGCCTCACCGAGCTGGGCGACGGCCACGGCCAGCGCGCCTTCATCGCCTGCTGAGCGGGCAAGCGACGGCCAATGCTAAGCCGTCGGCTACACAAGAAAAGCCTATCGAAGCCCGCTGTCATTGTGCGTGCCACACTAAAAATGTCATAAAGTGCTGCCAGCACGCCATTGCGGCAGGCTACAATCGGCCAACCACCAGCGTTGCCGGCAATATCCGTGCGCCGCAGCGTTTAGCCTTTACCGCGTCGTCCGCTCCGAGTCACCGCATGAAAGACAATTTCTCCGCCGCCCCCAGTCGCCCGGCCATGATTCTGGCCGGTGTGCTGATGCTGTTGATGACGGCAGCGGCCGCGTTATTGCTGCCCTACGCCAACCAGCCCACCGCCGGCAGCAATCTGCGGCCGGTGCTGATCACCGCGCTGGCGGTCAACAACAGCATCATTGCCTACCTGATCCTGCTGCATTTCTACGTCAAGCGCCGTCCCGCCACCGGCCTGCTCGGTGCCGCGTTCGCCTACTCGGCGCTGATGGCCATCTACCAGCTGCTGATGCTGCCCGAGGTGTTTCCCGGGCAACTGGGCCTGCAACTCGGCTCGCACCTGAGCATCTGGCTGTGGTTCGCCCGCCTCGCCGGTTTTGCCATGCTGATCATGCTGGCGATGCTGTGCCTGGCGTGGCAACCGAAACCGCCACTGTCGCCGCGCCTGAGCAGCGGCTTCCTGCTCGGCTGTCTGCTGCTGGCGCTATCGCTGGTATGGCTGGTGACGCAGTGGTTGCCACCTCATCTGCCCGACCTGAGTCGACTGGTCAGCCAGCAAGGCGACTATCGGGCGCTGCGTGACAGCGGCCTGCCCATTGCCCTGCTGCTTAGCTGGGGCGGTGCACTGGCCAGCGTGCTGCTGGTCACGCGCTTGCGCAGCGCCTTTCACTGCTGGCTGGCGCTGTGCTGCTATGGTTATCTGCTGTACCTGGTGCTGGTGTTCTCCTCCAGCCAGCGGCTGACGGTCGGCTGGTATGCCTCGCGCTTTTTCGAACAGTTCGCCGCCACCATCATGCTGGGGGCCCTGCTGTTCGAGGTGTTCCGCCTGCAAAAACGGCTGCAAAGCTCCTACAGTCAGGCGTACGAGACCTCAATCCGCGACAGCCTCACCGGCCTGTTCTCCCGCCGCCACTTCGACAGCGCACTGGACACCCTCCGCCAGCGCCCACCGGAGCAGACGCGCCCGTTCACGGTGCTGATGGCCGACATCGACCATTTCAAGCGCTACAACGACAGCTTCGGCCACGTGCAGGGCGACGACTGCCTGCGGCAGATTGCCGCCTGTATGGCGCAGCAGCTGCGCGATGGCGACACCCTGGCTCGCTACGGCGGCGAGGAATTCATCGCGATCCTGGATGGCTGTGACGAGCTGCATGCGGCGCAGATTGCCGAGCGCATCCGCTGCGCGGTGGAGCAGTTGGCCATTCCCGCGGCCAGCGATACTGCGGCGCAAGCTGCGGTGGTGACCGTCAGCATCGGGCTGCATTGCCAGCCAGCAACGGCATTGACGGCGGAACACCAGCTGGTCGAGCTGGCCGACAAGGCGCTGTACCTCGCCAAGCATCAGGGCCGCAACCGGGTCTGTCGCCTGTCGGGGGCAGCCTTGCCGACGGGCTGACCGTAATATTGCCGGCGCGGCGGTCCGGCCGACGGCGGGTAGCGGCTTGCCGCCGAAGACACCGCCCCGCTAGTCATCCGCTGCCAGCCATGGCGACACATTCACAGCGGTGCCCAGCTCACAATTCACCGCCATCAGCACATCAACGACTCCCGCGCGGCGGGCTGCACAAACGACTTGTGGCCAACGTTGGCCGCAAGTTCGAAGCAGGTAACCGGCTGCTGCCGGCAGTTCAGAGGCTGGCTGCCGCCACCTCCGGATGACAGTCGAAACGCTGCTGCACCGTGCCGTCACTGTCGACACTTTCCAGCTTGACGCCGAAGCCCCACAGCCTGGCGACATGCTTCAGCACCTCCTGCGCGCTGGCCTCGTCCAGCGGTTTGCGATTGTGGCGGGTATGGCGCAGGGTCAGGCCGCGATCACCGCGCACGTTCACCGACCACACCTGGATGTTCGGCTCGCGCGAGCCGAGGTTGTACTGCTCCGACAATTTGGCACGGATCGCCTGGTAGCCCTGCTCGTCGTGAATGGCAGACACCTCCAGCTTGTCGTCGCGGTCGTCGTCGCGGATGGCAAAAAAGCGGAAATCGCGGATCAGCTTGGGTGACAGGTATTGCGAGATGAAGCTCTCGTCCTTGAAATTTTTCATCGCGAACTCCAGCACCGGCCGCCATGGTGTGCCGGCAATGTCCGGGAACCACTCGCGGTCCTCGTCGGTTGGGGCCTCGCAGATACGCTTGATGTCCTGGTACATGGAGAAACCCAGCGCGTACGGATTGATGCCGTTGTACCAGCGCGCGGTCACCGGCGGCTGGTACACCACATTGGTGTGGCTCTGCAGGAATTCCATCATCGCGCCATCGGTCAGCATCTCCTTGTCGTACAGCCGGTTCATCAGCGTGTAGTGCCAGAAGGTGGCCCAGCCCTCGTTCATCACTTGGGTCTGGCGTTGCGGATAGAAATACTGCGCCACCTTGCGCACGATGCGCACGATTTCGCGCTGCCACGGCTCCAGCAACGGCGCCGATTTTTCGATGAAATAGAGGATGTTTTCCTGCGGCTCCGACGGGAAGCGCGGCGCCGCGCGGCTGGCACCGTCCTTTTCCCGGCGCGGGATGGTGCGCCACAGGTCGTTGACCTGCAGCTGCAGGTAGTTTTCACGCTCGACCTGCCGTGCCTGCTCCTCGGCCAGCGACAGTTTCTGTGGCCGCTTGTAGCGGTCGACACCGTAGTTCATCAGCGCGTGACAGGAGTCCAGCAGCTCTTCCACCGCATCGATGCCGTAACGCTCCTCGCAGCGGCTGATGTACTGCTTTGCGAACACCAGGTAGTCGATGATGGCCGAGGCGTCAGTCCAGGTGCGGAACAGGTAGTTGCCCTTGAAAAAGCTGTTGTGGCCATAGGCGGCATGCGCGATCACCAGCGCCTGCATGGTCATGGTGTTCTCTTCCATCAGGTAGGCGATGCAGGGATTGGAATTGATCACGATTTCATAGGCCAGCCCCATCTGGCCACGCTTGTAGCCTTTTTCGGTCTGCACGAAGTGCTTGCCGAAGCTCCAGTGCTGGTAGTTGACCGGCATGCCGACCGAGGAATAGGCGTCCATCATCTGCTCGGCGGTAATGATCTCCAGCTGCACCGGGTAGGTGTCGAGGTGAAACTCGCCGTGCGCGATCTCGCGGATGGCGGCGTCGTAACGTTCAATCAGGTCAAAGGTCCATTCGGAGCCGGTAGAGATCGGTTTCATGATGCCTCGCTCTCCATATGTGTGCTGCCGGGGGCTAGCGGGTGGCAGGCTGGCGTTTGAACAGCTCGCGGAACACCGGGTAGATGTCCGCCGGCGAGCCGATCTTCTGCATCGCGAAGTGCTTGTAGTGCTCCGCCACTTTCAGGTACTCGTACCACAGGTTTTGCGGTTCGCCCTGGGTGATCTCGATATAGGCGAAGTACTGGCACCACGGCAGCAGGCTTTCCTGCATGATGCGGCCACAGTTGGCCGAGTCGCTGTCCCAGTTGTCACCATCTGAGGCCTGCGCCGCGTAGATATTCCAGTCGCGGTTGGCGTAGCGCTTCTGCACGATGTCGTGCATCAGGTTCAGCGCCGACGACACCACGGTACCGCCGGATTCGCGGGAGTGGAAAAAATCCTCCTCGCTGACCTCGACCGCACTGGTGTGGTGACGGATGAACACCACCTCGATCTTTTCGTAATTGCGCTGCAAGAACAGGTACAGCAGGATGAAAAAGCGCTTGGCCATGTCCTTTTTCGACTCGTCCATCGAGCCGGACACGTCCATGATGCAGAACATCACCGCCTGGCTGGTCGGCTTGGGCTGCTTGACACGGTTGTTGTAGCGCAGGTCGTAGGGATCGATGAACGGGATGCGGTTGACCTTCTCGCGCAGTGCGTGGATGCGCTTGCGCCGCTCGCGCACCTCCGGACCGGAGTCCGCGTCGGACTCCAGCAGCGTGTCGAGGTCTTCTTCCGCCTCGCGCAGCTGGCGCAGCGTCGGTGCCCCCATCGCCACCCGGCGCGCCAGCGCGCTGCGCAGCGAACGCACGATGCTGATATTGGCCGGCGTGCCGTCATTGGTATAGCCGGCGCGCACCGACTTCATTTCCTCAATACCCATCAGCTGGGTCTTGATCAGGTTGGGCAGCGCCAGATCCTCGAAAAACACGTTCATGAATTCTTCGCGCGACAGCTGGAAGGCAAAGTCGTCCTCGCCCTCGCCTTCGTTACTGGCTTTGCCGCCGCCACCGCCGGCGCCACCGCCCTGCGGACGGTTGATGCGGTCGCCACGGATGAACTCCTCGTTGCCGGGGTGGACCTGATCATTACGGCCACCGCGGCCATGATGAAAATTCGGCTCGGAGATGTCCTTTACCGGAATGGACACGCTCTCGCCGCTATCGATATCGGTGATGCTGCGTCCCTTGATGGCCTTGCCGACGGCCTCCTTGATCTGGGCCTTGAAGCGGCGCAAAAAACGCTCGCGGTTGACCGCCGACTTGTTCTTGCCGTTGAGTCTTCTGTCGATGATATTCGACATGATTGTCTCCTAGCCTTGTGTGCGGTACGCACGTTGGCCGCAGGCCCCGCGGCCAACGTTGGCGCCGCTATTGCTCAGGACGACTTGCGCACCCGCAGATACCATTCGCACAGCAAGCGGACCTGCTTCGGGGTATAGCCTTTGGTCACCATGCGGTTGACAAAGTCTTCGTGCTTTTTGGCCTCATCCGCGCTGGCCTTGGCATTGAAGCTGATCACCGGCAGCAGCTCCTCGGTATTGGAGAACATTTTCTTCTCGATGACCGTGCGCAGCTTCTCGTAACTGGTCCAGGTCGGGTTCTTGCCGGCATTGTTGGCCCGTGCCCGCAACACGAAGTTGACGATCTCGTTGCGGAAGTCTTTCGGGTTGGAGATGCCGGCCGGTTTCTCGATCTTTTCCAGTTCGGCGTTGAGCGAGTTGCGGTCAAAGCTTTCGCCGGTATCCTGGTCGCGGTACTCCTGGTCCTGAATCCAGTAATCGGCAAAGGTCACGTAACGATCAAAAATGTTCTGGCCGTACTCGGAGTAGCTTTCCAGATAGGCGGTCTGGATTTCCTTGCCGATAAATTCGACATACTTCGGTGCCAGAAACTCCTTGATAAAGGTGAGATATTTCTGCTCCAGCTCCGGCGGAAACTGTTCGCGCTCGACCTGCTGCTCCAGCACGTAGAGCAGGTGTACCGGGTTGGCCGCCACCTCGGTGTGGTCGAAGTTGAACACCTTGGACAGGATCTTGTAGGCGAAGCGGGTCGACAGCCCGCTCATGCCTTCGTCGACGCCGGCAAAATCGCGGTATTCCTGCTGCGACTTGGCCTTCGGATCGGTGTCCTTCAGGTTTTCACCGTCATAGACCTGCATCTTGCTGAACAGGCTGGAGTTTTCCGGATCCTTCAGCCGCGACAGCACCGAAAACTGGGCCATCATCTTCAGGGTGCCCGGTGCGCACGGCGCGCCGCCCAGCGACGAGTTACGGATCAGCTTGTCGTAGATGCGGGTTTCGTCGGTGACGCGCAGGCAGTACGGCACCTTGACGATGTAGATACGGTCGAGGAAGGCCTCGTTGTTCTTGTTGTTGCGGAACTGCTTCCATTCGCTCTCGTTGGAGTGGGCGAGGATGATGCCGTCAAACGGAATGGCGCCAAAGCCTTCGGTGCCCTTGAAGTTGCCCTCCTGGGTGGCGGTCAGCAGCGGGTGCAGCACCTTGATCGGCGCCTTGAACATTTCCACGAATTCCAGCAGCCCCTGGTTGGCCAGGCACAGGCCGCCGGAGTAGCTGTAGGCATCCGGGTCATCCTGGGCGTAGCTTTCCAGCTTGCGGATATCGACCTTACCCACCAGCGAGCTGATGTCCTGGTTGTTTTCGTCGCCCGGCTCGGTTTTGGCCACCGCCACCTGTTTCAGCACCGAGGGATAACGCCGCACCACGCGGAACTGGCTGATGTCGCCGTTGAATTCGTGCAGCCGCTTCACCGCCCACGGGCTGGGAATGCCACGCAGGTAGCGGCGCGGAATGCCGTACTGCTCTTCCAGGATCGGGCCGTCCTCGTCGTAGTTGAACAGCCCCAGCGGCGATTCGTTGACCGGGCTGCCCTTGATGGCATAGAACGGCACCCGTTCCATCAGCTCTTTCAGCTTCTCGGCGATGGAGGACTTGCCGCCGCCGACCGGCCCCAGCAGATAGAGAATCTGCTTCTTCTCTTCCAGCCCCTGCGCAGCATGGCGGAAGTAGGACACAACCTGCTCCACCACTTCTTCCATGCCGTAAAAGTCACGGAATGCCGGGTAAACACGGATGATTTTGTTGCTGAAGATGCGTGACAGGCGGGGATCATGACGGGTATCGACCACTTCCGGCTCGCCCACCGCCATCAGCATGCGTTCGGCCGCAGACGCATAGGCTGTGCGATCCTGCTTGCACAGTTCCAGATACTCCTGAATGGTCAATTCTTCTTCGCGAGTGCGATCGAAACGGGAAGCGAAACTGCTGAAGATGTCGGGGCTCATGGCTTAACCCTCCTGCTGGAGGCAAGCGGAGCGGGAACGGTGCCAATCGCACCGTTCTTCCCCCTTGCCAAGTTATCAGTGGACTAACAAGCTGCATCTGTTTTTTTGGGTATAGCACAGTAGCGCTGCTGCAAATAAAAAAAGCCGCCATTCCAGCGACTTTTTTAGTACAAGCAATTTATGCAGGTGAATTAACTAGCGTTTGATAATTTTTGCGCCGATTTCATACAGCTTGCCGCGCTCCACTTCATTGCAGCGGCGCACCTCCACCACGGTTTCGAACGGTTTGCTGTACACCGCGCCGACCGGCGGCACGATGATAGTGACTTCCAGAATTTCGCCGAATTGCGGCACGAACGCAGAGCGGATGGCGAGGCCATCCACCGACAGATCCACGCATTCGCCATAGTGGGTTTCGCCGGTATGGCGCGATTTCATCTTGGCACGGCAGCCCATGCGCAGGCGTTTGCCGCCACGACGCTCGTGATGCGCGTCAAAGGGCTTCACAGCGCAGCTCTCCGCGTTGCCATGCGGCCAACCAGTGCAGGCCGACCAGGCTCTTGCTATCGCAGATACGGCCATCCAGTGTCATCGTCATTACCTCGGCCAGTGGCACAGTCAGCACTTCCAGAAATTCGCCCTCGTCCAGCTGCCGCTCGCCGGCGGTCAGCGCGGTCGCCAGATAATAGTGAATCACTTCATCAGAATAGCCGATGCACGGATACGCCTTGCCCAGATAAAACCAGTTGGCCGCCCGGTAACCGGTTTCTTCCAGCAGTTCGCGCTTGGCGGTCGCCAGCGGCGCCTCCTGCGGATCGATCTTGCCGGCAGGGATCTCCAGAAAAGTGCGCGCCAGCGGATAGCGGAACTGGCGCTCCAGCAGCAGCTTGCCGTCATCGGATAGCGCCAGCACCGCCACCGCACCGGGGTGACGGATGTACTCGCGCCAAGCCGGGCTACCGTCCGGCAATGCCACGCTATCGCGCTGCACCTTGATGAAGCCGCCGCTGAACACCTGCTCGCCGGCCAGTTTCTTTTCAGTCAGATCCACGAACTTCCTTTCGCTTGCGCCACTGTCGCAACACGGCACATTGCCATAACAGCATCACGATAACATATCCGCCAAGGCCCAAGGCCAGTCCCAGCGCCGGCACCCCCACCACCAGCGGCCACCCCATGTGCATGGTCCACGCCAGCACCGCATGCTGCCATTGCCACAGGTGTTCGCCATCGAATACCGGGAACGGCGGCATGACCAGTTCGCCATTGATGCCCAGCAGCAGCTTGCCCAATTCGAAGGCCAGGTAGTACAGCGGCAGATAGGTCAGCGGATTGGTATACAGGGTGCAGGCCAGCGCCACCGGCAGGTTGATGCGAAAAAGCAACGCCAGCAGCGCCGCCGTCAGCATCTGCGTCGGCCCCGGCATCAGCCCGGAAAACAGGCCGACCGCCACCGCCAGCGCCACCTTGCGCCGCTGCAGGCTCCACAGCGCGGGATGGCCCAGATACGGGGCCAGCGGCCGCAGCAGGGCCGAATTGGCCAGCCACTCTCCCGGGTGCGGCATACGCCGCAATAACCAGCGTTTGACACTCATCGCTAACCCGCGTCCTTTCCGTGACCGGCAGCGCCGCGCCGGTCAATAAAAATAAAACAAGCGTTTGACTTAAACGGACGTCGCTGTGCACACTACGCCCCAGCACACGGTTTTGTGCCGCCACCCCAATACGACACGAGAGACGACCCGTTGCATCCGGGCCGTGCATTAATACGGAGACCATCATGCCCGCTTATCAAGCACCGCTGCGCGATTTTGACTTTGTCCTGAACGAGCTGATCAAAGTTCAGGATACCCTGCCCTCGCTGCCGGGTTATGAAGAAGCTACGCAGGACATTTTCTCGTCTTATCTGGAGGCGGCGGCACAATTCTGCGAGAACGAACTGGCACCGCTGAACCGTCCGGCCGACGAAGAAGGCTGCACCTTCGACGCCGCCACCAAGTCGGTAACCACCCCGGTCGGCTTCAAGGAAGCGTACAAGCAGTTCTGCGAGCTGGGCTTCACCGCACTGGACTGCGACCCGGCCTACGGCGGCCAAGGCATGCCCAAGACGCTGTCGTTCCCGATCATCGAGATGCAGTGCTCGGCCAACGTGGCGTGGTCGATGTACCCCGGCCTGAGCCACGGCGCCTACTCCGCTATCCACGCCCACGGCAGCGACGAGCAGAAAGCCACCTACCTGCCGCATCTGGTCGATGGCAGCTGGACCGGCACCATGTGTCTGACCGAGCCGCACTGCGGCACCGATCTCGGCCTGCTGAAAACCAAGGCCGAACCCAACGGCGATGGCAGCTACAGCATCAGCGGCACCAAGATCTTCATCTCCGCCGGCGAGCACGACATGGCCGACAACATCATCCACCTGGTGCTGGCACGCTTGCCGGACGCACCGAAGGATGTGAAGGGCATCTCGCTGTTCATCGTGCCGAAATTCCACGCCGACGGCAGCCGCAACAGCGTGTACTGCGGCAGCTTGGAACACAAGATGGGCATCAAGGCCAACGCCACCGCGGTGATCAACCTCGACGGCGCCAAGGGTTACCTGATCGGCGAAGCCAACAAGGGCCTGGCCTGCATGTTCACCATGATGAACGCCGCCCGCCTCGGCTGCGGCATGCAGGGCCTGGGCCTCGGCGAAGCCGCGTTCCAGGGCGCGCTGAGCTATGCCAAAGACCGCCTGCAGATGCGCGCCATGGCCGGCGCCAAGTTCCCGGAAAAGGCCGCCGACCCGATCATCGTGCACCCGGACGTGCGCCGCATGCTGCTGACGCAGAAGGCCTACACCGAAGCCGGCCGTGCGCTGGCCGCGCTGCTGGCGCTGCAGCTGGACATCGAAGAGAAGCACCCGGACGCCAACGCGCGACAGGATGCCGCCGACCTGGTGGCGCTGCTGACCCCGGTGGCCAAGGCCTTCATGACCGACAACGGCTACACTGCGGCCAACCTTGGCATGCAGGTATTTGGCGGCCACGGCTTCATCCGCGAATGGGGCATGGAACAGCTGGTGCGCGACTGCCGCATCTCGCAGATCTACGAAGGCACCAACGGCATCCAGGCCATCGACCTGCTCGGCCGCAAGGTGTTGCTGGATCAGGGCCAGAAGCTGCGCAAGTTCACCAAGCAGATCCACAAGTTCTGCCAGGCCAACGAAGGCAACGCGCAGCTGGCCGAGTTCGTCGCCCCGCTGGCCAAGCTACTGAAAGACATCGGCGACATCACCATGGGCATCGGCATGGCGTCAATGAAGGACCGCGACGAAGCCGGCGCCGCCGCCAGCGACTACCTGCGCCTGCTCGGTCACCTGACCTACGGCTGGCTGTGGGCGCGGATGGCGGAAGTGGCCTACGCCAAGCTGGAAACCGGTGGTGACGACTTCTACAAGGCCAAGATTGCCACCGCCCGCTTCTACTTCGCCAAGCTGCTGCCGGAAGTGGAAGCACTGAAAGCCACCATCAAGAGCGGCGCCAAGCCGCTGATGACGCTGGCGGACGAGCACTTCGCCTTCTGATCGCGCACTGCTGGCGGTCACGACAAAAGGCAGCCTGCGGGCTGCCTTTTTTGCGTCCGGCTCACGGCAAACAACGGCAGTCGCGGAAAAAAGCACTATAACGTCAAGGAGATAGTCACGCCGCAGTCGGGCGTGGCCGCCAGCCATGCCGTGCCAGCCTGCGGGAGTTTGCCATGTCCTTGTTTGCCACCCCGGGGATGTCGTCACTGACCCCCGCCGCCCACAACAGCGAGGCCAGTACCGCGCCCGGCCGCCTCAACAAGCCGTCGGCGCTGGAGCGCAGCGCGCGCGACGAGATGAACGCCCAGCTGATCGACAATCTGAACGTGTCGATCGGTGCCGGCAACAAGTCGCAGCAACTGCTGTATCGCAGCGCCATCGACAAGATTAACGAGCTGCTGGCACCGGAGTTCGGCGCCGATGCACTGCAGGCTGCTGCCACCAAGCAGGAAAACAGCGCGGAGGCGACCGCAGAGCGCATCCTGTCGCTGTCGCTCGGCTTTTATGACGCCTACGCGCAGCAGCATCCGGAAATGAGCGAGGAAGAGCGGGCCAGCAGTTTTGTCGCGCTGGTGCGTGGCGGCTTCGAACAGGGCTTCAACGAGGCCAGGGACATTCTGGACGGGCTGAAGGTGCTGGGCGGCGACATCGCCAGCGGCATCCAGCAGACCTACGAACTGGTGCAAAAGGGCTACGACGACTTCCTCGCCAGCAAGCTGCCGGCCGCCACCACCACCGACAGCAGTGCCTGACGGCTGATCGCTTGCTCGCGCCCATCATGAAAAAGCGTTGCGGCCAACCTGGCAAGGTTGGCCGCAACGTTTTTGGCACAGCAGAAAGCTATCGGTGTCACACTCCGTGACGGCGGAACCACTGCAGCATGCGGCGCCAGCCGTCCTCGGCCGACGGCGCGTGGTAGCTGGGGCGATAGTCGGCATTGAAGGCGTGGCCGGCATCGGGGTAGACCACGAACTCGCTGCCGCTGCTGCCCTGCTGCAAGGCGGTCTTCATCGTCGCCACGCTGTCCAGCGGGATGCCGCTATCCTTGCCGCCATACAGCCCCAGTACCGGCACCTTCAGCTGTGGCGCCACCGCCACCGGATGGCGCGGCGTCAGCGCCGTCTCCTGCCCCTGCAGCCGGCCATACCAGGCGGCACCAGCCTTGATCCGCGGATTGTGCGCGGCGTAGAGCCAGGTGATGCGCCCGCCCCAGCAGAAGCCGGTGATCGCCGCACGCGTGCTGTCGCCACCCAGCACCCGCGCGTACTCGAGGCAGGCGTCCAGATCGGCCAGCACCTGCGCGTCCGGCACCTTGCTGACCACGTTGGCGATCAGCGTCGCGGTGTCGGGATAGCCGCGGGCGTCGCCCTGGCGCAGGAACAGTTCCGGCGCGACGGCGAGATAGCCCTGCTTGGCCAGGCGGCGGCAGACATCCTGGATGTGCTCGTGTACCCCGAAGATCTCCTGCACCACCAGCACCACCGGCCACTGGCTGCCCTGCGCCGGGCGCGCGGCGTACAGCAGCAGATCGGGGCCGGCCTTGTGCCAGCCGGCGACCAGGCCGTCGCTGTCGGTGTGGATGGTGGCGGCGGTCACCGGCTGCACCGCGAGGGCAAAGCCGCCGGCCAGCACGGCGGAAATCAGCAGGCGGCGCTGCGGATCGACCTCATCCGGCAGCGGCAAGAGATCGGCTTGTTCCTGAGACATGGGCTGCTCCTTGGGTTCAGTGGCGGCGATGCCCGCTGCATCGCCGTCCTGCTACAGAGCCAAGCATAGCGAGTAAAGTTCAGTGTCGCTGCCGGAAATACGGCCGCGTCAGGCGCCGCCTTTTTGCTGGCGATAGGCAACCACGGTCTGCACCAGATCGGCGATCGAGCGCACCCCCATCTTGTCCATCATCTTGCCGCGATGCGCCTCGACGGTCTTGATGCTGATACCGAGGTCGTCGGCAATCACCTTGTTCATCTTGCCCTCGATCACCCGCTCCAGCACCTCGCGCTCGCGCGTGGTCAGCGTCTGCAGCCGCGTCTCGCACTGCTGCGCCAGCGTAGTGGTCTGCTGCAGGCTGGCCGCCGCTTCCAGCGCACTGTTCACCGCCAGCAGCAGCGCCTCCTGGTTGAACGGTTTTTCCAGGAAATCATAGGCGCCGCGCTTCACCGCCTGCACCGCCATCGGCACATCGCCGTGGCCGGTAATGAAGATCACCGGCCAGCGATTGCCGCGTGCCTGCAGCTCTTCGTACAGTTCCAGCCCGCTCATGCCCGGCATGCGGATGTCGAGGATCAGGCAGCCGACACTCAGCTCCGGGCGGAAGCCGGCGAGAAAGGCCTCGGCATGGTCGTGGCAAATCACACGGTAGTCGTGGCTTTCCAGCAGCCAGACCAGCGAGTCGCGAAACGCCTCGTCGTCGTCAACGATATGGATGGTGATGGATTTGCTCGCAGTCATGGCTCGTATACCGGCAAAGTGAATCGGAAAATGGTACCACCCAGCGGATGGTCTTCCACCGAGAGTTGACCCTGATGGAATTCGACAATCGAGCGACAGATGTTCAGCCCCATGCCCATGCCTTCGCTCTTGGTGGTGAAGAAGGCGTCGAACAGCTGCGACTTGATGTCGTCCGGCACGCCGTGGCCGCAATCGACGATCGCCACCTCCACCCGCTTGCTGCTGCTGCGCTGCACGCTGATCTGCAGCTCGCGCTGCTCCGGTGGCAGCTGCTGCATCGCCTCCATGCCGTTCTTGATCAGGTTGAGCAGCACCTGTTCGATCAGGATCGGGTCGACGTTGACGGCGGGAAGGTTGGCCGCAAGGTGCACGTTGATCACCGAGCCCAAGCGGCGCGCCTCGATCTCGGCGATCGCCAGCGCGGCGTCGATGATGTCGGACGGCGGACACGGCTTGCACACCGGCTCGCTCTGTTTCACGAATTCGCGCACCCGGCGCACGATCTTGCCGGCGCGCTCCGCCTGCGCGGTGATCTTTTCCATCACCGGGATCAGCGATTCCGGCGTGGCGCGGCCCTGGCGCAGGCGCTCGACGCAGCCGGCCTGGTAATTGGCAATCGCCGACAGCGGCTGATTCAGCTCGTGCGCCAGCGTCGACGCCATCTCGCCCATGGTGATCAGGCGCGAGGTCGCCTGCAGCTTGGCCATCTGTTCCTGGTAGCGCTGCTCGGCGTCGTGCTGCTCGGTGATGTCGGTGAGGATCAGCATCTGCGCCATGTCGCTGTCGACCCAGCGCACCGGGCGCGAGCGCAGCAGGAACCAGCGCTGCAGGTCATCCAGCCAGATTTCCTGGTCGGCGCTGGCCTGCTGCAGCAGCCGGTACAGGCGCAGGTCGCAGCATTCCGAGCTGTCCACCGTCTCCGGTGCGGCCAACCATTCGCGGTAGCGGTGGTTGCAGAACAGCAGCTGCTGGCTTTCGCCGCGCACCACCGCCACCGCCGCGTCCAGGCCCTCAATCACCGCGATGAAGCGTTCGTTGGCCGCCTCCAGCATCTGCTGCGCGTGGCGTTTCTCGGTCATGTCGGTCAGTGCCGCCATCCAGCCGGTCTGGTGGCCATCGGCGTCGATCAGCGGCGAAATCAGCATCTGCGCGTAGAAGCGTTCGCCGTTCTTGCGCTGCATCACCGATTCGAACAGCTGCTGCGACTGCTCGCCGGACAGCGTCTGGCGCAGGGCGTCGTAGTTGTGGTGGGCGATATCCGGCGACCAGTACGGATACGGCGGCAGCAGCCCGATCAGCTCCGCCTCGTCAAAGCCGGTGATGCGGCAGAACGCCGGATTGACGTAGGTGATGCGGCCGTCCAGCGCGATGGCGCGGATGCCGACCACCAGCGAATCCTCCATTGCCTTGCGGAACATGTACTCGTGGCGCAGCGCCTGCTCCGCCTGTTTTTCCGCGGTGATGTCGCGGCCGGACAGGTACACCACGCCGGCATCCGGCAGCGGGCTCATCGCCCAGGCGATGGCGCGCACCTCCTGTGCACGGTTGATCACCCGCGTCTCGACGTAGCGGTCGACGCTGCCGGCCTCGATCACCTGCCGCAACAGCAGCTGCGTCGACTCGCGCTCGTCCGGGTGCAGGTAATTGAGGATGGAGGTGCCCAGCAGCTGTTCCGCCGGATAGCCGAGGCCGCCGACAAAGGCCGGGTTGACGTGCAGCAGGTAGCCATCCTCGCGCATTACCCCCAGCCATTCGCGCGACAGGCCGTAGACACGGTCGCGCTCGCGCTCGGCGTCGACGCGGCGGCGGATGTGGCGTGACAGGCTCATCAGGCTGAGCAGGGTCAGCAGCGACAGGCCGACGATCAGCCCGAGCTGGATTACGCGGCTCTTGTTGTGGTCGCCGCGCACCGGCCGCGCCACCAGCCGCAGCGGCGTGCCGCCCAGCACGATGGTCTGCGACAGGCGCGACGACGGCGCGCCGTGGCTGTTGCGCACCAGCGACTGCTCGCCGTTGTTCAGCTCCAGATAGTATTTTTCGGCAAACCAGCTTGGCGGCACGCGACGGATGAAGACATTGGCCTTGTAGATGCCGATCACCATGCCGCGGAACTGGGTGTCGCGGAACACCGGCACCATCAGGTCAAAGCGCCACTCGCCGGATTCCAGCTGGTAGGGCTGGCTCATCACCGAGCGGCCGTCGGTACGCGCCTGCAGATAGGCCGAGGCGGACACGCCGCTGAGGCCGGAGCCGACGGTGAGCCGGCTTTCCTCGTACGGCGCGATCCAGCGCAGGGTAAAACTGTTGTCGGCCCACACCACCGCCGCCATCTCCGGGGTGTTGGCGAGAAACTCAGAGGCCTGCACCAGGAACTGGTCCTCGTCGATCGCCTCGCGGCCGATGTCGCGTGCCAGTCGCGACAGCTCGTCCTTGTGCTCGTCCAGGCGCAGGCGCAGCGTCTGCTCCGCCCACAGCGTGTCCTTGGCCAGATCGAGACGCAGCTGTTCGGTCTCGCGCGCGTCCAGCGTCCACAGCATCACCGCCATGGTCAGGAAGAACAGCACGATGGTGCTGTTGGGCATCAGTCGGTAAAAACGGCTGCGCTTGAGGGACTGGTAAAAGCGTTGGGTTCGCATGGCGGCTACGGGCAAAGGTTGGCCGCAAGCGGGGCCAAAGTGTGATAATAGCGGGGATTGTGACCGCCTAGCCATCAGGAATCCCCCGTGTATCGCACCCTCCGCCTGCTGTTGCTGTGCCTGCCGCTTGCCGCTAGCGCGGCCGAAGCGCTCCGTATCGGCGTCTCCGGCCCGTTCACCGGCGGCTCGGCGCCGATGGGCATCAGCATGCGCAACGGCATCCGCCTGGCCGCGGCGGAAATCAACCGCAGCGGCGGCATCCGCGGCCGGCCACTGCTGCTGATCGAGCGCGACGACATGGGCCGCTCCGATATCGGCATCCGCATTGCCAAGGAGCTGACGCTACACCAGCGCGTGATCGCCAGCGTCGGCTTCGTCAACAGCGGCGTGGCGCTGGCCTCGCAGGGCCACTACCAGCAGGCCGGCATCCCGGCGATCACCGCGGTCGCCACCGCACCCAAGGTCACCGCACAGTTTGCACCTCCGAAATACCCGCTCAACTACGTGTTCCGCGTCGCCGCCTCCGACGCGCAGCAGGCGCCGCTGATCGTGCGCGAGGCGAAACGCAGCGGCCTGAGCCGGCTGGCGATTTTCCACGACAAGACCAATTACGGCCGCATCGGCGAGGAAGAACTGATCAAGGCGCTGCGCCAGCAAGGGCTGAGCCCGGTCTATATCGGCCAGTTCCGCCTTGGCGAGCGCGACATGATTGCGCAGCTGAGCCGGGCGCGCGATCTCGGGGCGCAGGCGATCCTGACCTACGCCATCGGTCCGGAGCTGGCACAGATCGCCAACTCGCTGGCGCAGATGGACTGGCGGCCGCAGCTGATCGGCAGCTGGACGCTGTCGATGTCCAACTTCATCGACGACGCCGGCCCCAATGCCGAAGGCGCGCGCATGGTGCAGACCTTCATCAGCGACAGCGCCGACCCGCTGCGGCAGGACTTTGTCGCGCGCTACCTGCACACCTTCGGCGGCCGCCGCATTCCGTCGGCGGTATCGGCGGCGCAGGGCTACGACAGCCTGCTGCTGCTGGCGGCGGCACTGCGCCACAGCGCCAGCACCGACGGCAAGGCCATTGTCCGCGCGCTGGAAAACCTGCCCGCACCGGTCAAGGGCGTGATCACCACCTACCGCCAGCCGTTCTCCGCCAGCGACCACGACGCCATCGATCTGGCCGTACCGGTGATCGGCAAACTGCAGCACGGCGAAGTCGTCCACGCCTACAGCAACGAGCGCACGCAAAAACGCCGCCCCTAGCCCAGGCCAGGAACGGCGTTTTGTATACAAAAATGACGGTTAGCGGCGCTCGGCGGAGTTCATGTACGCCTCCAGCGCATGGCCGGCAGACTGGATGTGGAAGCGGATGAATTCCGCCGCCTCGTCCGCCTTGCCCTCGCGGCACAGCTGCAACAGCTTGCTGTGCTCCTGGTGCGCCAGCTCCATGGTGCGGGTGAACAGGATCTGCATCCGCGTGTAGCGGTCGGTCTTGTTGTGCAGCTGCTCGATCAGCGCCAGCGTGTTCGGGCGCTTGGCGGCACGATACAGCGCCAGGTGGAAGCGCGCGTTCAGCTCGCCCCAGTGGCGGATGTCGTTGCTGACCAGCGCCTGCTCGAATTCCTTCAGCGTGGCCTCGGCGGCAGCGTGATCCGCCTCGTCCTGACAGGGAATGGCCGCCCGCAGCAGCTCGCTCTCCAGCGTGGCGCGGATGTCCAGCAACTCCAGCACGTCATCCAGCGACAGCTTGGACACCAGCGCGCCCTTGTGGTCGATGATCTGGATCAGCCCCTCGGCCTCCAGCTGGCGCAGGGCTTCGCGCACCGGCACGCGGCTGACGCCGTATTCATTGGAAAGGGCCTCCTGGCGCAGCTGCTGTCCGTCGGCAAATTCGCCGGACAGGATGCGCTGGCGCAAGGATTCTGTAACCGCACTGGTCAGGGTCTGGCGTTTGATCGGCTGCAAGGTGGTCATGGTCACGCTCTGGCTATCGGATACATGCAAATGTATTCGATTATACGGTGAATTTCACCAGCCACAAGCGGAAAACAGGGAAGAAATGGAAAAACCCGGCACAAAGCCGGGTTTTTAACTGGGGTGGATGATGGGGCTCGAACCCACGACAACAGGAATCACAATCCTGGACTCTACCAACTGAGCTACATCCACCGCTGAAGCGGTGCGCTTTACCGCATTGCTGCGACAAGGCTAAAAGAGGTGGGGTGGATGATGGGGCTCGAACCCACGACAACAGGAATCACAATCCTGGACTCTACCAACTGAGCTACATCCACCACAGATAAAACTAAAACATGCTTGGCGCACCCGACAGGGTTCGAACCTGTAACCCCCAACTTAGAAGGTTGGTGCTCTATCCAATTGAGCTACGGGCACGTTATGCCGGGTTGTCTGTGGTCGGGGCGGTGGGATTCGAACTCACGACCCTCTGCTCCCAAAGCAGATGCGCTACCAGGCTGCGCTACGCCCCGACGACAGGAGGCGAACTATACGTGGCGAAAATCCGCCTGTCAACACCCGCGGTGCAATAAAATCGAAATGGATGCTCCGCGCCCGCCAACGCCGCCGTGCGGCTGTCGCGGCCACAAATGCCGCACCGCACAAAAAAAGCGCCGCCAACGCGCTAAAAGATTGAGCACCGCCCCGGAAAAATGAGAAAATCCGTCTTTCGTTTACATCAAACCTTAATGGTGGATAGCAGCATGGCGGCACAACTTATCGACGGCAAAGCCGTCGCCGAAACCCTGATCAACCGTGTGCGCGAAGGCGTGGACGCCCGCGTGGCCGCAGGCAAGCGCGCTCCGGCGCTGGCCGTGATTCTGGTGGGCGACGATCCGGCCTCCGGCATCTACGTCAAGAACAAGAAACGTTCCTGCGAAAAGGCCGGCGTGCGCTCGGTAGCCTATGACCTGCCCGGCAGCACTTCTCAAGAAGAACTGCTGTCCATCATCGACACCCTCAATGCCGACGACGGCATCGACGGCATCCTGGTGCAGCTGCCACTGCCCAAGCAGATCGACCCGCAGCTGGTGATCGAGCGCATCAACCCGAAAAAAGATGTCGACGGCTTCCACCCGTACAACGTTGGCCGCCTGGCCACCAAGATGCCGCTGCTGCGCCCGTGCACCCCGCGCGGCGTGATGACGCTGCTGGAAGAGTACGGCATCGACCCGAAGGGCAAGAACGTGGTGATCGTCGGCGCCTCCAACATCGTCGGCCGGCCGCAGGCACTGGAAATGCTGCTGGCGCGCGCCACGGTGACGGTATGCCATAGCGCCACCGCCGATCTGGCCGCCGAGGTTGGCCGCGCCGATATCGTGGTCGCCGGTGTCGGTATCCCGAAATTCGTGAAGGGTGAATGGCTGAAGCCGGGCGCGGTGGTGATCGACGTTGGCATCAACCGCCTGGACGACGGCAGCATCTGCGGCGACGTCGACTTCGCCGTGGCACGCGAAGTGGCCAGCTTCATCACCCCGGTACCGGGCGGTGTCGGCCCGATGACCGTGGCCACGCTATTGCAAAACACGCTGGATGCGGCCAACCTCAACGCCTGATCGCAGACCGCATCCGCTTCGACGCCACAGTCTGCCTGCCGACTGTGGCGTTTGTTTTCCGAAAACCAATAACTAAAGAGCGCACCATGAGCAACAAGCACTCGGCCACCCTGCTGGTCAGCTGCCCCGACAGCCAGGGACTGGTGGCGGCCATCGCCAATTTCCTGCTGACCTACAACGCCAACATCCTGCACGCCGACCAGCACCAGGACCCGGTGGAGAACCTGTTCCTGATGCGGATCCAGTGGGACCTGCACGGCTTCAGCCTGCCGATGGAAAGCTTCGCCGCCGCCTTTGCCCCGATTGCGGAAAAACACAACATGAGCTGGGAAGTGTCGCTATCGTCGCGCAAGCCGCGGATGGCAATCTTCGTGTCGAAGTACGAGCACTGCCTGGTCGACCTGTTGCACCGCTGGCGCATCGGCGAGCTGGACTGCGACATCCCGCTGATCGTGTCCAACCACGAGGACTGCCGCGGTCTGGCCGAGTATCACGGCATCCCCTACCACGTGATCAGCGTGAACAAGGACAACAAGGAACAGGCCGAAGCCGAGCAGTGGGCGCTACTGGAAGGCGCCGAGGTGGACCTGATCGTGCTCGCGCGCTATATGCAGGTGCTGTCGCACAAGTTCGTCGAGCGCTACCCGCACCGCGTGATCAACATCCATCACAGCTTCCTGCCGGCCTTCGACGGTGCCAAGCCCTACCACCGCGCCTTCGCCCGCGGCGTGAAGCTGATCGGCGCCACCAGCCACTACGTGACAGAGATCCTCGACGACGGCCCGATCATCGAACAGGAAGTGATGCGCATCTCGCATCGCGACGATGTCGACGACCTGATCCAGAAAGGCCGCGACCTGGAGCGGGTGGTGCTGTCGCGCGCGGTGCGCTGGCATCTGGAGAACCGCATCCTGGCCTACAACAACAAGACCGTCATTTTTGACTGAACCATGAACCTGCCCCTCATCAACGACGCGCTGGCCATGCTGCGCCTGCAGTTCCAGCCGCTGGCGCACTACCAGTACCCGACCCGACACCTGGCGATGGCCTTGCTGCTGCTGGGGGTGGTCGCCGCCGCCAGCGCGCCGGCCGGCATGGGTGAGCCGCTGAACGTGATCCTGTTCTTCACCGTCTACGTCACGCTGGAAACCCTGCTCTACGGCCGCTTCATGCAGTGGTGGCTGCGCCGCGCCAGTGTCGCCGACGTGCCGTCGCTGACCGGCACCATCGTCGCCGCCAGCGCCATCCAGCTGCTGGACCCGCTCAGCAGCTGGCTGCCGGACGACGTCGCCAGCGTGGCCAGCATGACCATCGGCATGATCGGGCTATGGCTGCTGGTATCGGCGCTGTCCTTCGGCAGCGGCCTCACCAAGCTGCGCATCCTGCTGGGCACCCTGATGTTCGCGCCGGTGGCGTTGTTCCTGTCTTTCGTGCTGATGAATGGTGCCACCGGCCTTGGCCTGGTAACGATGCCGGAGGAGCTGCAGCGCGCGCTGCAGCAGGCGGAACAACAGGCCGACGCCAAACCGGCCGACGACAGTGCGCAAGTGCAGTAAGCGCCACTAACAAAAGCCCTGATCCTGCGTTGCGCCGCCTTGGCTCAGGTGCGCAGCGAGGTGTTGTTAGCGACGCTAAACGCCAACCTGGCTCACGGCTCTTCCTCGGCCGGGGCCAGCAGCGCGGCCGCCAGTGCCGCGCGCACCGCGTCCGCCTGGAATGACGCGGCAAAGCGGCAGTGAAATTCACCGTGCCGGTACAGCGCGAAGGCCGGCAGCTGGAACAGCTCGAAACGGTTGGCCAGCGCCTGCGCGCGGGCAACATCGACATAAAACAGCCGCGCCTCGCCATTGCCCAGCCACTGTGGCAGCCATTGGTACCAGCCGCGGCAGGCGCCGCAAGCGGGCTGACCAAACATCACCAGCGCCGTGCCGGCCGTATCCGCCAGTACGTGATCGAAACCGAATTCGTCCAGCCCCTGCCAGCCCGTCATCACTCCACCTTGGCGATATAGCGCGCCAGCTTGAGCATGGCGCGCACCGCCTCGCTCTTGGCGCCCTCCTCGCCACGCAGCTTGGCATAGCGGCGCAGGATGGCGCGCGATTCGATATGGATGTCCATGTCGGCATCCGGCGACGTCACCAGCGTCAGCCGGCTGCCGCCCTCCTGCAGCCGCGGCTGGCCCTGCGCGATCACCAGATACACCTTGTGCGCGTTATGCTGGGTGATGTGATCGAACAGGTAGAGCATGGAATTGATGCGCAAGCCGGTCTGGTCGCGGATCTGGCGGATCAGCGCCTGCGAGCGCAGCTCGCCGCGTTGCGACACGCCGCCGGGCAGGCAAAAACGGCTGTTGGCTGAGGCCGTCATCAGTACGCCATCGGGCAACTCGATGATGGCAGTGGCGCGACGCGGCAAGGTGGGGCACAAGCGGGTGTCACGTGGATTCCGTTCCGAAACAATCTGCATATTTTTAAAATTCAATTCTCGAAAAATTCAACAAAACAATTAAAAATCAATACTTTCGCCGGCGTGGCGAGCAATCGGCAATTTTAAACAACCACTTGGAATATCTGCAAACGCCGTATGCATGAAATGACAAAATAAAAAAGACCACGTCGCCCCGCCACACGGCAAACCGCACGCCAGAGCGCCCAAGGCTGGCTACCCGCGGCCGCTGAAATGCGGCTGCTGCGGCGGCCGCCATTTCGGTACAATGCCGCTCTCCCGTTGCGGCCAACCTTTGCAGACGTTCCGACCATGCCTGATTCCTCCCCTTCCCGCCCGCGCGTTGCCATCATCGGCGGCGGCCCGGCCGGCCTGATCGCCGCCGAAACCCTGCTTGCACATGGCGCCGACGTCGAACTGTTCGACGCCATGCCCTCGGTCGGGCGCAAGTTCCTGCTCGCCGGCGTCGGCGGCATGAACATCACCCACAGCGAACCGCGGGCGCCGTTCCTGGCGCGCTACGGCCAGCGCGAGGCTGCACTGACCCCGATCATCGATGCCTTTGACGCCACCGCGCTGCGTGACTGGGTGCACGGCCTCGGCATCGCCACTTTCGTCGGCAGCTCCGGCAAGGTGTTCCCCACCGGGATGAAGGCGGCGCCGCTGCTGCGCGCGTGGCTGACGCGGCTGCGCGACGCCGGGCTGCACATCCACGTGCGCCACCGCTGGCTGGGCTGGGACGCCGACGGCGGGCTGCGCTTTGCCACCCCGAACGGCGACTGCGTCCGTCACGCCGACCCGGTGCTGCTGGCGCTGGGCGGCGGCAGCTGGGCCAAGCTGGGTTCGGACGGCAAGTGGCTGCCGCTGCTGCAGGATAGGGGCGTGGCGGTGGCTGAGCTGCAACCGTCCAACTGCGGCTTCGACGCGCAGTGGAGCCCTCACTTTGCCGACAAGTTTGCCGGCAGCGCGTTGAAGAACGTCGCCCTCACCTTCCGCGACGCCTGCGACCAACCTTTGACTCGCCGCGGCGAGTGCGTGGTGTCCGCTCACGGCATCGAGGGCAATCTGGTGTACGCGTTCAGCGCCGCCATCCGCGACGAGATCAACGCCCACGGCAGCGCCACCATCCTGCTCGACCTGGCACCGGACCGCGATCCGGCGCGACTGCTGGCCGAACTGCAACGCGGCCGCGGCGCGGCGTCGCTGGCCAACCACCTGCGCAAGCAGTGCGGCATCGACGGCGTGCGCGCCGGCCTGCTACGCGAGTTGCTGGACAAGGACAGTTTCACCGACATGGCGCGCCTCGCCGCCGCGATCAAGGCGCTACCGCTGACGCTGCACGCGGCGCGGCCGCTGGACGAGGCGATCAGCAGCGCCGGCGGCGTGCGCTTCGACGCCGTCGACACGCAGCTGATGCTGCGTGCGCTGCCGGGCGTGTTTGTCGCCGGCGAGATGCTGGACTGGGAGGCGCCGACCGGCGGCTACCTGCTCACCGCCTGCTTCGCCAGCGGCCGCGCCGCCGCGCAGGGCATGCTGCAGTGGCTGGCGGCGCCGCGCTGAGCGCGCATCGCAGCAAGCACTGACACACCTCACAAAACACTGCGGCCAACCTTGTCACCAAGGTTGGCCGCAGTGTCGTTCAGCCCGTGCTAGAGCGTGTTCATGATCGCGCGCGCTCACGCGAGACAAGGCGAAAACGGCTGAGGAAGCGGCGTTTATCCCGATACAAACCAGCATGCCGGATGTCGGCGAGGATATCGTCGACATGCTCGATGCCGATCGACAGCCGGATCATCTCCGGGCGCACGCCGGCCTTGAGCTGCTCCTCCGGCGACAGCTGGCGGTGGGTAGTGGAGGCCGGGTGGCAGGCCAGCGACTTGGCGTCGCCGATGTTCACCAGCCGCGTCACCAGCTGCAGCGCGTCGATGAAGCGGCCGCCGGCCTCGACCCCGCCCTTGATGCCGAAGGACAGGATGCCGGAGGCGCGGCCGCCCATGTACTTGTCCACCAGCGCTTTTTGCGGATGCTCGGTGCGGCCGGCGTACTCCACCCACGCCACCGCCGGATGCGCGGCCAGTGCGTTCGCCACCTTCAGTGCGTTGTCGCAGATGCGGTCCATGCGCAGCGCCAGCGTCTCGATGCCGAGCAGGATCTGGTGCGCGTTGAACGGCGAGATGGCGGCGCCCATATTGCGCAGCGGCACCACGCGGGCACGGGCGATGTAGGCGGCGGCGCCCAGGACTTCCACATAATTCACGCCGTGGTAGCTGACATCCGGCGTGTTCAGGCGCACGAAGCGCTCGGCGTGCTCGCCCCACGGGAACTTGCCGGAGTCGACGATGATGCCGCCGATGCTGCCGCCGTGGCCGCCGAGGTATTTGGTCAGGCTGTGCACCACGATGTCGGCGCCGTGCTCGAACGGGCGGCACAGGTAGGGCGAGGGCACGGTGTTGTCGACGATCAGCGGCAGGCCGTGGCGGTGCGCCTCGGCGGCAAAGGCGCCGAAATCGACTACATTGCCCAGCGGGTTGCCGATGGATTCGCAGAACACGGCCTTGGTCTTGTCGTCAACGTTGGCCGCAATGTCCTGCGGCCGCGCCGGGTCGATGAAGCGCACGGTGATGCCCAGCTGCGGGAAGGTGTGCGCGAACAGGTTGTAGGTGCCGCCGTACAGGGTGCTGGTGGCGATGATGTTGTCGCCGGCCTCGGCAATGGTCTGGATCGCGTAGCTGATCGCCGCCATGCCGGAGGCCACCGCCAGCGCGCCGATGCCGCCTTCCAGCGCCGCCACGCGCTTTTCCAGCACGTCGGTAGTCGGATTCATGATGCGGGTGTAGATATTGCCCTGCACCTTGAGATCGAACAGGTCGGCGCCGTGCTGGGTGCTATCGAAGGCGTAGCTGGTGGTCTGGTACAGCGGCACCGCCACCGCCTTGGTGGTCGGGTCCGGGCTGTAGCCGGCGTGTACGGCGAGGGTTTCCAGTTTCATTGCTCTCTATCCTGTGTTTATGGTTGCAAAACCGTTAAACTTTATCGTCATTTTTTGCCGCCGCAAAGCAGGATTGCCGATAAGCAATGCCGCAAAACAAAACCCCGCACAGGGCGGGGTTGTTTGCTACAGCTCACGCTTCCGGCGTGGCGTCCGGCGGCGGTGCCGTCACCAGCAGCTTGTCGACACGGGTGCGGTCCATGTCCACCACCTCGAAGGTGAAACCGCCCCACTCCACGCGGTCGGCGGTGACCGGCACGCGGCCGAGCATGTAGATGACAAAGCCGGCCACGGTCTGGAAGTCGCCGGTTTCCTCGCCCTCGATCATGTCGAGATCGAAGTGCTCCTTGAAGTCGTCCAGCGACATCATGCCGTCCACCAGCCAGCTGCCGTCGTCGCGCTGCACGATTTCTTCGTCGCTGTCGGAGGCCTCGGTCGGCAGGTCGCCGACAATCGCCTCCATCACGTCGTTGATGCTGACCAGACCCTCGATCTCGCCGTACTCGTCCACCACCAGCGCGGTGTGGTTGCGCGTGCGCTTGAACTGCTCCAGCAGCTGCATCGGGCTGATCGCCTCCGGCACGTACAGCGGCGGGCGCACCAGCTCGGTGAGCGTCACCGACTTGTCGTCCAGCAGGCGGTGCAGCAGGTCCTTGGCCTGGATCATGCCCAGCACGTTCTCGAAACCGCCCTTGCACACCGGGTAGCGGGTGAACACGCTCTGCTTGATGATGCGCAGGTTGTCTTCCAGCGGGTCGTCGATGTCCAGCGCGATAATGTCCTTGCGCTGGGTCATGATCGAAACCACCTTCTTCTCGTCGAGGCTGAAGATGTTTTCCACCAGCTCCTGCTCGGCGCGTTCGAAGATGCCCTCTTCCGCGCCCTGCTCCATCAGCACCTTGATTTCTTCCTCGGTGATCGACGGCTCTTTCGGCTTCTTGATGCCCAGCACGCGCAGCACCGTCTCGGTGGACAGGCTGAGGAAGCGCACCAGCGGCCGCGTCGCCCTGGCCAGCAGCAGCATCGGCGGCGCCAGCACCGTGGCCAGCACTTCCGGGTTCTGCATGCCGATGCGCTTGGGCACCAGCTCGCCGATGATCAGCGAGAAATAGGTAATCAGCAGCACGGTGATGCCCAGCGCCAGCGGGCGGGCAATGTCGGCCAGCAGCGGTACGGAGGCGAAATAGGGAATCAGGCGGTCGGCAATGGCGGCCTCGCCGAAGGCACCGGACAGGATGCCGATCAGGGTAATGCCGATCTGGATCGTGGACAGGAAGCGGGTCGGTTCATCGGCCAGCTTGAGCGCGGCAATGGCGCCGCGGTGTCCTTCTTCTGCCCACTGCTGCAGGCGTACTTTGCGCGAGGAGACGATGGCAATTTCCGCCATCGCAAAAATGCCGTTCAGGAAGAACAGCACGAAAATTATGAATATGTCCATCGGACTGTGGGGTCACCCCGGAAACAAGGAAGCCCCGATTCTACATCAGGGCGCGCCGGATTCAACTTTTTCACGGCCGGCCGGGTGTGGCGGCGAGCGCCCTGCCCCGGCCGAGGTGACCGTTCAGTCGTTCAGCCGCGTACCAGGCGCCAGCCGCGCTGCCCCGCCGTCACCAGCAACAGCGCCAGCGCCCCGGCGACGATGCCGGTCAACGCGTCCAACACCGTCGGCGTCAGCAGCGCCAGCGTGCGCCCCACCAGCGGCAGGTTGCCGGCGATGGCGGTGGTCTGCTCGATGGCGTGGTGCAGGAAGGACAGGCCGTGGGTGAGGATGCCGCCACCAACCATGAACATCGCGGCGGTGCCGACGATGGCCAGCGTCTTCATCAGGTAGGGCGCGGCATTGAGCATCAGCGCGCCCAGCCATTGCAGCGCGATGCTGTCCTTGCCTTTGAGGTACAGGCCGCCGTCGTCGAGCTTGACGATGCCGGCCACCAGGCCGTAGACGCCGACGGTCATGATCAGCGCGATGCCGGACAGCACCGTCAGCTGCGACAGGAACGGCGCCGCCGCCACCGTACCCAGCGTGATGGCGATGATCTCCGCCGACAGGATGAAGTCGGTGCGGATCGCACCCTTGATCTTGTCGCGCTCGAACGCCAGCATGTCGGTGGCCGGGTCGCTCAGCGCCGCCGTCAGTGCCTGGTGGTGCGCCTCATCCTCCGCCGCGCTGTGCAGCAACGGGTGCGCCAGTTTCTCGAAGCCCTCGAAGCAGAGGTAGGCACCGCCCAGCATCAGCAGCGGCGTGATCAGCCACGGCGCCACCACGCTGATCAGCAGCGCCGCCGGCACCAGGATCAGCTTGTTGCGCAGAGAGCCCATCGCCACCGCCCACACCACCGGCAGTTCGCGCTCGGCGTGGACGCCGGCCACCTGTTGCGCGTTGAGCGCCAGATCGTCGCCCAGCACGCCGGCGGTCTTTTTGGCGGCGACCTTGGTCATCACCGCCACGTCGTCGAGCACGGTGGCGATATCGTCAATCAGGGTTAACAGGCTTGCTCCTGCCATCGTCGGCTCCTGCCGCCTCGCGCAGGCGGGCGGTCGTCAGTAAGTGGGAAAATCGGCAGGCATGGTAGCAGTTTTCCGTGACTGGCCCCATCACCAATCTGCGCACCGGCGTGCCGAAACGTGGTCAGCCACGGCGCCAGGCCCTACACTGGCGGCTATCATTCAACGGAATCCGATCATGTTCTTGCGTTCCCTGCTATTGGCCAGCCTGCTGCCGGCCCTCACCGGCTGTGCCGTGATTGCCGTCGCCGATGCCGCCGTCACCGTGGTGGCCACCACCGTCAAGGTCGGCGCCACCGTGGTCGGTGCCGCGGTCGATGTCACCGCCGCCGGCGTGCGCGCCGCCACCCGCGACGACGAGCCGGCACCAGCCAAAGCGGCAAGCGATGCCGCCTGCCCGCCGGAAGGTCCCTGCCCGTAAGCCGCCCCGTCACGCCGCGGCCATGAAAAAACCCCGCCGTCTCCGGCGGGGTTTTGCTTGCGTGGCGGCCACGGTTGGCCGCAGGCGCGCGCTTATTCGTACTCTTCAACCGACGGGCAGCTGCACACCAGATTGCGGTCGCCGTACACGTCGTCGATGCGGTTCACGCTCGGCCAGAACTTGTTGTCCAGCACGTACGGCAGCGGGAAGAACGCTTCTTCGCGGCTGTAGGCACGCGTCCACTCGCCAGTGATGTCGGCCTTGCTGTGCGGCGCGTTGACCAGCGGGTTGTCGTTCAGCGGCCAGACGCCGCTCTGCACCTTGTCGATCTCCTGACGGATGGCGACCATGGCGGCGATGAAGCGGTCCAGCTCGGCCTTGGATTCCGATTCGGTCGGCTCGATCATCAGCGTGCCCGCTACCGGGAAGCTCATGGTCGGCGCGTGGAAACCGTAGTCCATCAGGCGCTTGGCGACATCCACTTCGGTGACGCCGGAGGCGGCCTTCAGCGGACGCAGGTCGATGATGCACTCGTGCGCGACACGACCGTTGGCGCCGGTGTACAGCACCGGGTAGTGCGCCGACAGGTTCTGCATCAGGTAGTTGGCGTTCAGCAGTGCCATTTCGGTGGCGTGCTTCATGCCCTCCGCGCCCATCATCGCGATGTACATGTAGGAGATCGGCAGGATGGAAGCGGAGCCGAACGGCGCGGCGGAGACCGCGCTCTGGCCGGCAACCGCGCCCGGCACTTCCGACACCACGTGGTTGGCCATGAACGGCGCCAGGTGCGACTTCATGCCGATCGGACCCATGCCCGGGCCGCCGCCGCCGTGCGGGATGCAGAAGGTCTTGTGCAGGTTCATGTGCAGCACGTCGGCGCCGATGTCCGCCGGACGGGTCAGGCCCACCTGCGCGTTCATGTTGGCACCGTCCATGTACACCTGGCCACCGGCCGCGTGCACCATCTCGCAGATTTCCTTGATGCCCTGCTCGAACACGCCGTGGGTAGACGGATAGGTGATCATCAGCGCGCCAAGGTTAGCCGCATGCTGCTCAACGCGGGCCTTGAGATCGGCCATGTCCACGTTACCGTTGTCATCGGTTTTCACCACCACCACCTGCATGCCCAGCATCTGCGCGGTGGCCGGGTTGGTACCGTGTGCCGATTGCGGGATCAGGCACACGCTGCGGTGCGCTTCGCCACGGCTGGCGTGGTAGCGACGGATCGCCAGCAGGCCGGCGTATTCACCCTGCGCGCCGGAGTTCGGCTGCATCGAGATCGCGTCGAAACCGGTGATCGCCAGCAGCTGCTGTTGCAGGCCTTCGATCATTTCCAGGTAGCCAACGGCCTGGTCGCGTGGTGCGAACGGGTGCATGTTGGCGAATTCCGGCCAGGTCACCGGAATCATCTCGCTGGTGGCGTTCAGCTTCATGGTGCAGCTGCCCAGCGAAATCATCGAGTGGTTCATCGCCAGATCGCGGTTTTCCAGCTTCTTCAGGTAGCGCAGCATCTCGTGCTCGCTGTGGTGCTCGTTGAACACCGGGTGCGACAGGATCGCCGATTCGCGCTTCAGCGCGGCCGGGATGGCATCGCTTGCGGCCGCGTCCAGCGCGGCGATGTCGGCGGCCTTGCCGGTGAACAGCTCGATCAGCTGCGCCAGGTCCGCCTCGGTGGCGGCTTCGTGGAAGGCCACGCCCAGCACGCCGTTGCCGGCATCGCGCACGTTGATGCCGGCAGCAAGCAGCGCGGCGTAAACGTTGGCCGCACGATCGCCCAGATCAACTTGCACGGTGTCGTAGAAGCGGTCGAATACCAGCTTGCCGCCGGCCGTCTTCACCGCGTGGGCGAAGATCGCCGCCAGACGGTGGATGCGGGTGGCGATACGCTTGACGCCTTCCGGACCGTGGTACACCGCGTACATGCCGGCCATATTGGCCAACAAAACCTGACTGGTGCAGATGTTGGAGTTGGCCTTCTCGCGGCGGATGTGCTGCTCGCGGGTCTGCAGCGCCATGCGCAGCGCGGTCTTGCCCTTGGCATCAATGGACACGCCGATGATGCGGCCGGCCGCGGAACGCTTCATGTCGTCGCGGAAGGCGAAGTAGGCAGCGTGCGGGCCGCCAAAGCCCATCGGCACGCCAAAGCGCTGGGTGTTGCCCACCGCCACGTCGGCACCCATTTCGGCCGGCGACTTCAGCGCCACCAGCGCCATCACGTCGGCGGCGACGATGGCCACCGCGCCACGGGCTTTTGCCGCAGCGATGTACGGGGTCAGGTCCAGCAGCTCGCCGGATTCGCCCGGGTACTGGAACAGCGCGCCGAAGTAGTCGCCGTTGCCGGCTTCTTCCGGATGGCCCAGCACCAGCTCGAAGCCGAAGTATTCGGCGCGGGTCTTCAGCACGTCCAGCGTCTGCGGCAGCACGCGGCGATCGACGAAGAACTGCTCGGACTTCACTTTCGATACACGGCGCGCCAGCGTCATCGCTTCGGCGGCGGCGGTGGCTTCGTCCAGCAGCGAGGCGTTGGCCAGCTCCAGGCCGGTGAGGTCGATCACCATCTGCTGGAAGTTGAGCAGCGCTTCCAGGCGGCCCTGGGCGATTTCGGCCTGGTACGGGGTGTAGGCGGTGTACCAGCCCGGGTTTTCCAGCACGTTGCGCAGGATCACGCCCGGCACCTGTACCGGGTAGTAACCCAGACCGATGAAGGACTTGTTGACGATGTTCTTGCTGGCGACGGTTTTCAGTGCCGCCAGTGCGTCGGCTTCACGCATCGCCGGCGGCAGGTCCAGCGCGCGGTTGAAGCGGATGCCGGCCGGCACGGTCTGTGCCACCAGGTCTTCGACGGAGCTGACGCCGATGGCGGCCAGCATGTCGGCTTTTTCGGATTCGCACGGGCCGATGTGGCGGGCGATGAATTCTTGATGATTGAAGAGTTGCGAGAGCGACATGTCTTCGATTCCGTTTGCTGAATAAGCCACGAAACACACGGAAGGACACGGGACAGGCAGGCTGCCGGTGGGGCGTGTGTTTCCGTGTGGTCCGTGGCTAAAAAACAAAAAGCCCTACTGTCTGACGACAGCAGGGCTCGTTCATCAGGCGCCGATTTCGGCAGCGTAAGTCGCTGCGTCCAGCAGGCCGTCCAGATCAGCGGCGTTGGCCGGCTTGATCTTGAAGAACCAGCCAGCGGCGTACGGCTCGCTGTTGGCCAGCTCCGGGTTGGCTTCCAGTTCGGCGTTCACTTCCAGGATTTCACCGGCGATCGGCGCGTACACGTCGGAAGCGGCCTTCACCGATTCCACCACACCGGCTTGCTCGTCGGCCGCCAGGTTGGCGCCAACGGCTGGCAGCTCGACAAATACGATGTCGCCCAGCAGCTCTTGCGCGTGCTCGGTGATGCCTACGGTCACGGAGCCGTCGGCTTCCAGGCGCAGCCATTCGTGGCTGGATACGTATTTCAGTTCGGCAGGAATGTTGCTCATGGTTTCTCTCCAGAAAAATGCGTTGTCATGGTGTGGATCGGGACTGCCTCGGCTCGCCCCGTCGTTATACACCAGCTTATTCAAAAACTTTCTTGCCGTTGCGCACGAACGGCATTTTCACCACACGCACCTCGGTCAGCGTGCCGCGCAGGTCAACCTGGGCAGTGGCGCCGGTGGCAGCCGGTACGCGGGCGATGGCGATGGAGTGTTTCAGGGTCGGCGAGAAAGTGCCGCTGGTGATGATGCCTTCCTGGCCATCGACGACCACTTTCTGGCCTTCGCGCAGCACGCCGCGGCCTTCCAGCACCAGGCCGACCTGCTTCATCGGGACGCCGGCGGCTTTTTGCGCTGCCAGTGCCTTGCGGCCGATGAAGTCGCGCTCTTCCGGGTTCCAGGCGATGGTCCAGCCCATGCCGGCCTGCAGCGGCGACACGGTTTCGTCCATGTCGTGGCCGTACAGGTTCATGCCGGCTTCCAGACGCAGGGTGTCGCGCGCGCCCAGACCGATCGGCGCCACGCCGGCGGCTTTCAGTTCGTTGAAGAAGGTGATGGCCTGATCGGCCGGGATCATGATTTCGAGGCCGTCTTCACCGGTGTAGCCGGTGCGGGCGTAGAACCAGTCGCCGGACGGCAGACCCTGGAACACTTTCAGTGCCTGGATGGCGTCGGCCAGGGCGGGCTTGACGGCGCAGACTTTCTCGATGGCTTTCGGGCCCTGCACCGCCAGCATCGCCAGGTCGCGGCGCACCGTAAGCGTCACGTCGAAGCCGGCGGACTGCTTGTCCATCCACGCCAGGTCTTTCTCGGTGGTACCGGCGTTGATCACCATGCGGTAGCCGGTGGCGGTCAGGTATACGATCAGGTCGTCGACCACGCCGCCGTCGTCGTTGAGCATGCCGGAGTACAGCGCCTTGCCTTCGAAGCCGAGCTTGGCCACGTCGTTGGCGATCAGCTTTTGCAGCCAGACCTTGGCGTCGCTGCCGCTGATGTCGACCACGGTCATGTGCGACACGTCGAACATGCCGGCGTCGCTACGCACGATCTCGTGCTCTTTCAGCTGCGAGCCGTAGTGGATCGGCATTTCCCAGCCGGCGAAATCAACCATCTTCGCGCCGGAAGCGACGTGGGCATCAAATAAAGGGGTACGTTTCGGGGCCGTCATTGCAAGTCCTTGGAGTGAGATTTGTCCCTACCTCACACCCCTCTGTCCCTGCACCTGAGATTTTCCGGCATTGCGCCGTTAGCCCCTTCGGTGGGCGCTGTACGCGCCGCTCTCCAGATTCTGCGGGCCGGTTACGGCCCGATTCTTGCAGTCCTTTTGCCTGAGCGATTGCGGGTGCACTTGCGCCTTCGGCGGCGGCGTCCGGTTTGGCCCGGCGCGGCTCTCTCCTGCGGAATGGGCGCATTATCAGCGCAGCCATGGCGCTTGGCAAGTCGGGTTTTGCAACAGGATCAGGTACTTGGCGCAAAGAAGGTTGGCCGCAACGCCGGAAGGGCTTTGCGGCCAACCTTTTAGCGGCGTTTTATGCTTTTAAGATATTTTCACGCAGTTGCCACAAATACACCGGCAGCCCGGCCAGCAGCAACAGCACACCCCACATCACCACCTCGGCCCCGGAGCCGAAAATGGTCCACAGCGCGAACACGAAGCCGCCGCCGGAGAACGCCAGCGGCGCCAGCCAGTCGCGGGGATGGAACTGGCGGTGGCGCTGCAGCATCACCGCCAGCAGCGCCATCGCGCAGAACGCGTACGGCAGCAAGGTGGTGGCGGTGGCCAGCAAAATCACGAACTCGAATATCTGCACCCCGCTGTCGCCGCCGGCGTACTTACACGCCAGCAGGATGGTGACCAGCAGCGTGGACAGCAGCAGGCCGACGATGGGCACGCCGGCGCGGTTCTCGCGCTTGAAGAAGGCCGGGAACAGCTTGTCGCGCGCGGCGGCGGCCGGGATGTGGCCCTGCATCAGGCACCAGCCGTTGAGCGCGCCAAAACAGGAAATCACCGCACCGAGGCCGACGGCGTAGTACGCCCACTCGCCCCACAGGCTGCGTGCGGCATCGGCAAACGGTGCCGCCGATGCGGCCAGCGTCGCCGCCGGCATCAGCCCCTGCAACGCGACGGTGCTGGCGATGTACAGCGCGGCGGCGAGCAGCGTGCCCAATACCGTGGCGCGCGGGATGGTGCGCTCCGGCCGGTCTACATCACCGGCCGGCACCGACGCCGACTCCAGCCCGAGAAAGGCCCACAGCGTCAGCGCCATGGTCGCCGGGATCGCCTCCGACAGCGGCTTGTGCTGCGGGTTGAACACGACAAAATCGGGGTTCAGGTACAGCAGGCCGGCGACGGTGACCCCGGCCAGCGGCAGCAGCTTGATCAGGGTGGTGACGATGGCCACGCGGCCGGAGCTTTGCGCGCCGCGGCTGTTGATCCACGTCACCAGCCAGATCAGGCCGATGGCGGTGGCGCCGGCGGCGAGGTTGCTGTGGTTCAGCTGCGGGAAGAACACCCCCAGATAGCTGACGCCGGCCACGGTCAGCGCGGCATTGCCGGCCCACAGCGCGATCCAGTAACCCCAGGCGATGAGGAAGCCGGCGAAATCGCCAAAGCCTTCGTGGATGTAGGCGTACGGGCCGCCGGCCTTGTGCGGCAGCAGCGACGCCAGCCGAGCGAACACCAGCGCCAGGCAGATCGCGCCCAGCGAGGTGATGACCCAGCCGATCAGCGAGGCGCCGCCGTACTGCGCCAGCGACGCCGGCAGCAGGAACACGCCGGAGCCGATCATGTTGCCCACCACCAGCGCGGTGCACATCCAGATGCCGAGTTTGCCTTTGGCGGCGGGTTGCGGAGCGTGACTCATGCGGTCCTCCGTGCGGAAGAACGCTGACGCCAGCGGGGAAACGGGCACGGCGCGGCGGCCGTGCAAGCGATGAAATCCTGCATGATGGGTTGAGGGTCCTGAATGGGGCGGCGCGGCCGCTGTTGCTCTGTCTGCGTGCCGCCGCCGGGCAGCGGCACCCTGGCAACCTGTTCCGGTTGCTCTGCCATGACAAACGGGCCTCGAAAGAGGCCCGTCTGGCGGAAGGCTGGCGATTGTATACCAGGATCACTATGCAATGACGATAGGTCCGGCCGGCACCCGCGCCAGCTGCCAGTTGCCGCGCGCCCACTGCCACAGCTCGGCCACCTCGCCCGCCTCTGGCGGCGGCGCATGCCCCAGCCGCGTCAGCGCCTGCCGCAGCCCGGCGGCGGCCGACCTGGCGTCGATCGCCGGCGCCAGCGTCTGCTTCGACAGCTTCTCGCCGGCGGCGTTGACCATCAGCGGCAGGTGGCAGTGCGTCACCGCCGGCCCGCCCAGCTTCTGCCGCAGCCACAGCTGGCGCGGCGTCGACACCAGCAGGTCGGCCCCGCGCACGATGTCGGTCATGCCCTGCGCGATATCGTCCACCACCACCGCCAGCTGGTAGGCCCAGAAGCCGTCGGCACGCAGCAGCACGAAATCGCCGATCTCGCTTTGCAGCCGCTGGCCGTACTCGCCCTGCAGCCGGTCGTGAAACGCGGTGCGGCTGTCGTCCACCCGCAGCCGCCACGCCCGTGCGCTGCGCCCCGGTGCCACGCCGTGACGGCAGGTGCCGGGATAGACCATGCCGTCGGCGCCGTGATGGCCGGCGGCGGCAATCTCCTTGCGCGTGCAGGCGCAGCCGTAGGCGTCGCCCTGCGCCACCAGCTGCGCCAGCGCCGCGCGGTACAGCTCGTGGCGATCATGCTGGTACACCAGCTCGCCGTCCCACTCGAAGCCGAACGCCTGCAGCGTGCGTAGGATGGCGTCGGCGGCACCGGCCATCTCGCGCGGCGGGTCGAGGTCTTCCATGCGCAGCCACCACTCGCCGCCGTGACGTTTGGCTTCCAGATAGCTGCCGACCGCGGTGGTCAGCGAGCCGGCGTGCAACAGGCCGGTGGGGCTGGGTGCAAAGCGGCCGCGATAGGGCAAAACGGGAACGGGGGCAGTGACGGACATGGCAGGAGCAGCGAAAATAGAGAGATACGACTAAAATATTGACTAAACAACTCAAGCATTACCCCGGACACCCACCATCAAAGGAGCGCGCCCAGATGACGCACGTTGTAACCGAAGCCTGTATCAAATGTAAATACACCGACTGCGTCGATGTCTGTCCGGTGGACTGCTTCCACGCCGGCCCCAATTTCCTGGTGATCGATCCCGACGAGTGCATCGACTGCACGCTGTGCGTGGCGGAGTGCCCGGCGGAGGCGATCTTCGCCGAGGAAGACCTGCCGCCCGACCAGCAGGATTTCGTCGCCATCAACGCCGAGCTGACGCCGCTGTGGCCGGTGCTGTCCGCCAAGATCGACGCGCTGCCCGACCACGCCGACTGGCTGCCGGTGAAGGACAAGCGCCACCTGCTGGAACGCTGAACGGCAGCACGCCGCCGTTGCCCGCCCGCGCCGGCTGACAACGCAGCGACGCGTCACCAGCAGCAGCTGCGGCCAACGTTGGCCGCAGCCGGTCGCGCCATGCGACAATGGCCGGCCATTTCCTTAGCCTGACACCACCATGTCCGATCATCCTGCCGCCATCCTGTTGATGGGCCCCACCGCCTCCGGCAAGACCGGCCTCGCGCTGGCGCTGGCCGAGCGCTTCCCGGTCGAAATCATCAGCGTCGATTCCGCCCTGGTCTACCGCGACATGGACATCGGCACCGCCAAACCGACCGCGGCGGAGATGGCGCAGTGCCCGCACCACCTGATCGACATCATCGACCCCACGGACGCCTACTCCGCGGCGCAGTTTCACGCCGACGCCAACCGCCTGATCGCCGACATCCACGCGCGCGGCAAGCTGCCGCTGCTGGTCGGCGGCACCATGCTCTATTTCAAGGCGCTGACCGACGGCCTGTCCGACCTGCCGCAGGCCGATCCGGCGCTGCGCCAGCAGCTGGAAGCCGACGCCGCCCGCCTCGGCTGGCCGGCCATGCACGCGCGTCTCGCTACCCTCGACGCCGTCACCGCCGCCCGCCTCGCCCCCAATGACTCGCAACGCATCCAGCGCGCGCTGGAAATCTGCCTGCTCAGCGGCGAGACCATGTCGGCGCTGCTGGCACGCGGCCGCGACGACGCCGCGCGCGGCAACCTGCTGCGGCTGGCACTGAATCCGGACGAACGCAGCTGGCTGCACCAGCGCATCGCGCTACGCTTCCACATCATGCTGGAGCAGGGTTTCCTCGACGAAGTCAGCCGCATCCGCGAACGTTGGCCGCAGCTGTCGCTGGAGCTGCCGTCGATGCGCTGCGTCGGCTACCGCCAGGCGTGGGAATACCAGGACGACCTGTACAGCCACGCCGAATTCGTCGAGCGCGGCATCGCCGCCACCCGCCAGCTGGCCAAGCGCCAGATCACCTGGCTGCGCAGCATGGCGGCGGACAACCTGAACCTGGCCGCCGACCACGACGACATCCTGAGCCCGGCCTGCCACGCCATCGAACACTGGCAGGCGACGCAGCGACAGGACTGAGCGGCGACAGTCGTTAGAGCCGTTAACAAAACCTCGCAGAGCACCTGAGCTAAGGCGCGCCGACGCAGACAGTACAAGTCGTACGGCAAGGAGGCGCAACGCAGGATCAGGGGGTTTGTTAGCGGCTCTTAGTCCGCCGCCAGCAAGGCCAGTGCCTGCCCAGTGCTCAACACCCGCGCATACTCGCCATCCAGATTCGCCAGCGCCATCGCGTGCACCTCGTCCGCGTTGCGCGGCGTGCCGTGGTAGTCAGCCCTGGCGAAGGCGAAACAGGCGTCGCTGACCACCAGGGTGTCGAAGCCGAGATTGCCGGCACTGCGCGCGGTCGATTCCACCGAGTTGTTGGTGCTGACGCCAACCAGCAGCAGACGGCGAATCCCGCGCACGTGCAGCCAGTGCTCCAGCGCGCTGTGGGTGAAGGCATCGGGCACGTTCTTCTCGAACACCATCTCGCTGTCCAGCGGCTGGAAAGCCGGCTGGAACGCAGCGCCGCTCTGGCCGGGCCAGAACAGCGAGCCCGGCTTGCGCGACATGTGGCGCACGTGGATCACCTTCTGCCCGGCCGCGCGCCAGGCGGCGAGCAGGCGCGCGATATTGGCCTCCGCCTGCGGATTGTTGCGCTCGCCGGCCTGTGGCATGGCCATCGCCTGCTGCATGTCGATGATCAGCAAGGCCGGGATCTGTTTTGTCATTATCGGTTTTCCGTGATTAAAAATTTCGCGGCCAAACCTGGCCGCGCTTCGTTCAGGACGGCAGCACCCAATCCTGCCGCAGCAAGGAAAACGCCAGCAGGTCATGATATTGTCCGAGCCAGAATCCGGCCTCGCGCAAACGCCCTTCCTGCACAAAGCCCAAACCCTGCAGCAGGCGGATGGACGGCAGATTGTCCGGGTGGACCTGTGCCTCGATACGGTTAAGCGCCATGTTCGCAAAGCCCCAGTCCAGCGCCAGCTGCAACGCCTCGCGCATCATGCCCTGCCCGCGATAAGCCGGCGCCAGCTCGTAACCGAGCGTGCAACTGCGCCAGCCGCGATTCCACTTGAACAGGCCGCAGCTACCCGCCAGTTGCTGATCGGCCCGTGATTCGACAGCCCAGCGCCGCCACGGACTGGGCAGCTGCTGCCAGCCGATAAAGACCGCCACCTGCGCCTCGGCCTGTGCCAGCGTCTGCAGCGGCTCGGTGCCGAACCATTGCATGGACACGGCATCGCGGTAGATATCAAACAGTGCCGGCGCATCCTGAGGCCGGAATTCGCGCAACGTCAGCCGTGCTCCCTGCAGCGCGGGGAAAGCGCTCATTCCGGCGCCTTGCTGTCCAGCCAGATGGTGACCGGGCCGTCGTTGACCAGCGCCACCTGCATGTCGGCACCGAACACCCCGGTCGGCACCGGCTTGCCCAGCGCCGCACCCAGCAACTGCACGAATTCGTCGAACATCGGCGACGATTGCTCCGGCCGCGCCGCACGGCTGTAGCCGGGGCGGTTGCCCTTCTTGGTGGTGGCGAACAGGGTGAACTGGCTCACTGCCAGCACTTCGCCGCCGCAGTCGAGCAGCGAGCGGTTCATCACGCCGTCGTCGTCGTTGAAAATGCGCAGCTGGCTGATCTTCTTCACCAGCCACTCGCTGTCGGCGCGGCTGTCCGGCGCCTCGATGCCGACCAGCAACAACAGCCCGGCCCCGATCGCGCCGGTGATCCGGCCGTCGACGGTGACCGACGCCTCGCGCACTCTTTGTACCAATACTCGCATCATCCCTCCTGAAAAGCGTTTCGGCTCTGCGTTACAATCCCTGCCATTGCGCGTGACAAGGATTGCTATGTTAATGGTTATTTCTCCGGCGAAAACGCTGGATTTCGACACCCCGCCGCGGACGGTACCGTACACGCAGCCGGATTTCCTCGATCACAGCATGGCGCTGATCCGCGTGCTGCGCGACAAGTCGCCGGCCGATATCGGCCAGCTGATGGGCATCAGCGATGCGCTGGCACAGCTCAACGTCGGCCGCTACCACGACTGGCAGCCGGATTTCACGCCGGACAATGCCAAGCAGGCGGTGCTGGCGTTCATGGGCGATGTCTACGAGGGGCTGGATGCGGCGTCGCTGGATGCGAGCGAGCACGACTACCTGCAGCGCCACCTGCGCATCCTGTCCGGGCTGTACGGCCTGCTACGGCCGCTGGACCTGATGCAGCCGTACCGGCTGGAGATGGGCACCCGCCTCGCCAATCCGCGCGGCAAGAACCTGTACGAGTTCTGGGGCACGCTGATCACCGAGGCGCTGAATCGCGAGCTGGAGAACGAGGCGGCACCAGTGCTGGTCAACCTCGCCTCCGACGAGTACTTCAAGTCGGTGAAGCCGAAGCAACTGCAGGCCCGCATCATCACCCCGGTGTTCCAGGACCTGAAAAACGGCCAGTACAAGATCATCAGCTTCTACGCCAAGCGCGCGCGCGGGCTGATGGCGCGCTGGGCGACGCAGCGGCAGGTGACGGACGCCGAGCAGTTGAAGGCGTTCGACAGCGAGGGCTACGCCTTCGTGCCGGAGCTGTCCGATGCCCGGACCTGGCTGTTCCGCCGCGATCCTGCAGCGCAATAAGCTGAGTGGGAAACGACGCAGGAAACCACGCGGCCACCTGCTTGCGGCCAACGTTGGCCATGCGCTGCAACGCGAAAGGAGTCCCCGATGCAAGGCAGCTGCCTGTGCGGCACCGTCCGCTATGAAGTCGACCGGCTCGATGGGCCGATCGCGCATTGCCACTGCCTGACCTGCCAGAAGGCGCACGCGGCGGCATTCGCCAGCACCGCCGGCGTGCTGCGCCAGCACTTCCGCTGGCTGACCGGGCAGCCGGCGCTGGGCAGCTATGAGTCGTCGCCGGGCAAGCTGCGCCACTTCTGTACCCGCTGCGGCAGCCAGCTGGTGGCGGAGCGCACCGGCCAGCCGCAAGTCATCGTGCGCGTGGCGACGCTGGACGACGACCCCGGCGTCAGCCCGCAGCAGCACATCTGGTGCAGTCACGACCGGCCGTGGCTGGCAAGCGACGGGCTGCCGCACCATGCGGCGTGGCAACCGGGCCGCGAATGACGGTTGCGGCCAACGTTGGCCGCAAGCGCGGCCGGCGTCAGCCGTGTACCGCGTTGTCCAGCACCGCACCGCTGGCAAAGGCCTGCACATTGCCCAGCGTGGTGCGGGCGATATTGTCCAGCGCCTCGCGGGTGAGGAAGCCCTGGTGCGAGGTAATCAGCACATTGGGGAAGGTCAGCAGCCGCGCCAGCTGGTCGTCCTGCAGCCCGGCCTCGGACAGGTTTTCAAAGAACACGCCCTCCTCCATCTCGTAGACATCCAGCCCCACCCCGCCAAGGCGACCGTCCTTCAGCGCCTCGATCAGCGCCGGGGTATCGATCAGGCCGCCGCGGCTGGTATTGATCAGCAGCGCGCCGCGCTTCATCTGCGTCAGGGTGGTGGCGTCGATCAGGTGCCGCGTCGCCGGCAGCAGCGGCAGGTGCAGGCTGACGACGTCGGATTCGGCCAGCAGCGTGGCGCGGTCGACATAGCTGAAGCCGAGCTGATTGGCCAGCAGCCGGTCCTGCGCCACGTCGTGTGCCAGCACGCGCATGCCGAAGCCGCGGGCGATGCCGATCGCCGCCTCGCCGATGCGGCCGGTGCCGATCACGCCGAAGGTCTTGCCGTGCAGGTCGAAGCCGACCAGCCCGTCCAGCGAAAAGTCCATCTCGCGCACCCGCACGTAGGCCTTGTGAATGCGGCGGTTGACCGCCAGCAGCAGCGCGAACGCGTGCTCGGCCACCGCGTGCGGCGAATACGCCGGCACCCGCACCACGCGGATGCCGTGCCGGCTACAGGCCGCCAGGTCGACACCGTTGAAACCGGCGCAGCGCAGCGCCACCAGCCGCGTGCCGCCGGCGGCCAGGCTGGCCACCACCGCCGCGTCCAGCCGGTCGTTCACGAACGGACACACCACCTCGAAGCCGGCGGCCAGCGCCACGGTGTCGCCATTGAGGCGCGGCTCGAAAAAGCTCAGCGCAAAACCGTAATCATGATTTGCTAAGGTCAGCGCCTGACGATCGTATTGCTTGCTATCGAAAACGGCGATTTTCATGTTCGGTCTCTCCATGCTGTATCGGATTCGATACAAATCCGCCGTATCAAACGGCACCATTCATTAAAAGCCACTGCAATAACCCCGATGATTTTAAACAGGAAAATCAGAGTCGCGCAGCCTTGATCCAGATCAAGCGGATAAATGGCACGCTCCATGACGTGGTTATACCATGCGTGGCTTGCAGCGTTATCCACCTCCACGATTGCCTAGCCGTCTCAGTGTCCGAATCATGAAAAAGAATCTGCCAGTCCATGATATTGAAGTGCCGTTTACCAGCGGCCTCATTGTTACCCAAACCGATCTCAAGGGCAGCATCACCTACGCCAACGACAGCTTTGTCCAGCTGTCCGGCTTCAGCCGCGAGGAGTTGCTCGGCCAGAACCATAACATCGTGCGCCATCCGGACATGCCACCGGTGCTGTTCGAGGACCTGTGGCAGACGGTGAAGCGCGGCGACTGCTGGCGCGGCCTGGTCAAGAACCGCTGCAAGAACGGCCACTACTACTGGGTCGACGCCTTCGTGGTGCCGGTGAAGGAACGCGGCGCCGTCCGCGGCTACATGTCGGTGCGCAGCCCGGCGCGGCCGGAGGCGGTGCGCGAGGCGAAACTGCTGTATCCACAATTGATGCAGGGCAAGCCGCTGGCCAAGGCCAAGGCGCCCGGCCGCACGCTGGCCTGGTTCCGCCGCATCCATGTCGCCCTGAGCACGGTGCTGGTGCTTGGCGCCGGCGTGCTGACCGGCGGTGTCGCCGGCGGCGTGATCATCGGCGCCAGCGCGCTGTCGACGCTGGGCTGGCTGCTGGCGGAAAAACACCGTCGCGACCACCAGCAGCACCTGCTGGACAGCTGCATGAACATCTCCGAAGGTCGCCTCACCAACGAGCTGGCCATCAACCGCGCCGGCGAACAGGGCAAGCTGGAAACCGCGCTCGCCTACATGCAGGTACACCTCAAGGTAATGCTGGACGAGTTGCAGATGACCGCGCGCGCGCAGGCGGAGGAAACCATACACATGCAGCAGCGCATCGCCGAGCTGTTCAACCGCATGGCCGCCGGCAACGAAAGCGTCAGCCAGATCAGCAGCGCGGTGGAAGAGCTGTCCGCCTCCATCGAACAGGTGGCCGGCCACGCCGAGGAAACCGCCCGCCTCAGCATCGACACCAGCAGCAGCGTGGCGCAGAGCAATGCCGACATGAACACCTCGCAGCAGCGCACGCTGGCGGCGAGCCAGTCGGTGGAGCAGGCGCAGCACATCATTACCGACCTGGCCAGCGCCATCGACAGCATCACCCAGGTGACGCAGACCATCCACGACATCGCCGACCAGACCAACCTGCTGGCGCTGAATGCGGCGATCGAGGCGGCGCGTGCCGGCGAGTCCGGCCGCGGCTTCGCCGTGGTCGCCGACGAGGTACGCAAGCTGGCGGAACGCACCAGCCTCAGCACCGACCAGATCAAGCAGCTGATCCACAATGTGCGCGAGGCGGCCAACAGTACCGTCAGCGCCATCGCCACCATCACCGAGCAGACCCGAGCCGGCGCCGAGGCGCAGCTGCGCACCACCGCCAAGCTGCAGGGGGTGCAGGACAGCTCGCACAGCGTCAACCAGATGATGCAGGCCATCGCCGGCACCAACGCGCAGCAGTCTGCCGCCGCCGCCCACCTCGCCGAGCGCATGGCCCACATCGCCGAGCAGTTTGCCGAGTCGCACCAGCACATCCGTTCCGCCAATCACGGCATCGAGAAGCTGGCCGACCAGGCGGCGCGGGTCTCGGCGCTGGCCGCCCACTTCGAGGTGGAAGCGGACACCCAGCCCGCCTGAAGCCGACGCACGCCCCCCGCTGCCGCGACGGCGGCAGCGGGGGTTTTTGCGTGCAAAAAGCCGTTGCCATTGCCTTTGCCGCTGTCAGATACTAGCTTGTCATTGATATCCGACATTAAACGAAGGGAACAACATGTCCGTACTGAAAGAGTTTCGCGAGTTTGCCATGCGTGGCAACGTCATCGATCTGGCCGTTGGTGTCGTCATCGGCGGTGCTTTTGGTACCATCGTCAAGTCGCTGGTTGATGACGTAATCATGCCGCCGATCGGCCTGCTGATCGGCAACGTCGACTTTGCCAACCTGTTCTTCGTGCTGAAGGAAGGCGCCAAGGCGGCACCGTACGCGTCGGTGGCGGCGGCGAAGGAAGCCGGTGCGGTGACGCTGAACATCGGCCTGTTCATCAACGCGCTGGTCAGCTTCACCATCATCGCCTTTGCCATCTTCATGCTGATCAAGACGTTGAACAAGCTGCAACGCCCGGCGCCGGCGGCACCGGTGGAAATCACCACCAAGGAGTGCAGCTACTGCCTGTCCAGCATTCCGCTGAAGGCGACGCGCTGCCCGCACTGCACCTCGCAACTGGGCTGATCCGGCACAAGGTTGGCCGCACGCTTGCGGCCAACCTTGAAGCGCCTGCCGCCATCGCGTACAATCCGCCTCGTCCTGAGGGAGTAGCCGCTCTGCATTACTGACAGAGGCTTGCGTCAACACACTTGGTTCGCCGGGCAATCCGGCAGCACCATGGCGCAAACAGCCGCAAGGCCTGGCAAGACTCATGATTTTCCGGTGCGTAGCGGGGGCTGCGGCAGCGGAGAATCATGTTGTCCGCGCAGCCCCCCGGATCATTTCATGGAAGCCTTCCTGCTCTCTACCGGCATCGTCGCCCTGGCCGAAATCGGCGACAAGACCCAGCTGCTCGCGCTGCTGCTCGCCGCCCGTTTCAAGAAACCGCTACCCATCATCGCCGGCATTTTCGTGGCCACCGTGCTCAACCATTTTGCCGCCGCCTGGCTCGGCCAGATTGCGTCGGCCTACATTACCGACAACCTGCTGCGCTGGGTGCTGGGCATCTCCTTCATCGCCATGGCGCTGTGGATGCTGATTCCGGACAAGCTGGATGACGATATGCCGCTGCTGGACCGCGTCGGCGTGTTCGGCGCCACCGTGATCGCTTTCTTCATGGCCGAGATGGGCGACAAGACGCAGATCGCCACCGTGGCGCTGTCGGCCCGCTTTGACGCACTGCCGGCGGTGGTGATGGGCACCACGCTGGGCATGATGATCGCCAACGTGCCGGCGGTACTACTGGGCGAAGTGGCCGCGCGCAAGCTGCCGGTGGCCACCGTGCACCGCATTGCCGCCTGTATCTTCGCGGTGCTGGGGGTGGTCACCCTGGTCGGCTTCTAAGCCGCCGCGCCGCCATAAAAAAAAGCCGGATCACTGCTCGTGATCCGGCTTTTTGCCATTAGCGTCAGCGCTGGCGTCCTTCGCGGATGCCGGCACGCAGCGTCGCCATCTGCTGCCGGAAATGGCGGCAGTTCTGGCACAGCAGCAGGTGGAACTGCAGGCTGACCTGTTCATAGCGGCTGAGCTTGCGATCCATGGCGTCGGATATCAGCCGGCTGGCCTCGCGGCAACTGAGCATCATGCGTTTTCCCCCTGCAGCCAGCGCAGCTGCAAACATTCGCGCAGGCTCATCCGTGCGCGATACAGCATCACCGAACAGTTGGTCGCGCTGATCTCCAGATTCTGACAAATTTCGCTGATGTCCATGTCCAGCACCTCACGCATGGCAAACACCAGCGCGGTACGCCGCGGCATCGCCTCGGCACAGCGCGCGTACACCTGCCAGAACTGGGCGGCCAGCAGCGACTGTTCCGGCGCGCCCCAGGCGCTGATTTTTTCCTGCCAGTGGCCGCTGGCGCTGAACAGGCCGTCCAAGTCACTATCGTCAAGATCCTCGGACAGGTCGGTGGCCACCTCGCGGTGCTGCTTGCGTACGATGTCGATCAGCTTGAAGCGCAGGATGGACGTCAGCCAGGTGCGCAGGCTGGCCTTGCCGGCAAAGCGCTCGCGCGCCTCCAGCGCCGCCAGCAGCGCATCCTGTACCGCGTCCTCGGCAGCGGCACTGTCGCGCAGCTGTGCCAGCGCAAAGCGCAGCAGGTAGGGCCGTTCGGCCTCGATCTGTTCAACACTGGGCGGCATGCCGGCTCCCGCGGTTAACGACGGGCACAGTATTCCACGGCTTCGGACAAGCGTTCCACCCCGATCACCTCCAGCCCGTCGATGGCCTGGCGCGGCTTGTTGGCCGCCGGCACGATGGCGCGCTCGAAACCGAGCTTGGCCGCCTCTTTCAGCCGCTCCTGGCCGCGCGTCACCGGCCGTACCTCGCCGGACAGGCCGACCTCGCCGAACACCACCAGCTTCTCCGGCAGCGACTTGTTGCGCAGCGAGGACACCATTGCCAGGATCACCGCCAGGTCGGCGGCCGGCTCGTTGATCTTGACGCCACCCACCGCATTGAGGAACACATCCTGATCGAAGCAGGCGATGCCGGCATGGCGGTTGAGCACCGCCATCAGCATCGCCAGCCGGTTCTGCTCCAGCCCGACGGTCAGGCGCTTGGGCTGGAAGCCGTGGGCATCGTCGACCAGCGCCTGGATTTCCACCAGCAACGGCCGCGTGCCCTCCTGCGTCACCAGCACGCAGGAGCCGGACACGTCGTCGCGGTAGCTGGACAGGAAGATCGCCGACGGGTTGGACACCCCCTTCAGGCCGCGATCGGTCATCGCGAACACGCCCAGCTCGTTGGCAGCGCCGAAACGGTTCTTGATGGCGCGGATCATGCGGTAGCTGGAGTGACTGTCGCCCTCGAAATAGAGCACGGTATCGACGATGTGCTCCAGCACGCGCGGCCCGGCCAGCGAGCCTTCCTTGGTGACATGGCCGACCAGGATGATGGTGATGCCGCTCTGCTTCGCCATCCGCGTCAGCTGGGCCGCGCACTCGCGCACCTGCGACACCGAGCCGGGGGCCGAGGTCACCTGGTCGGAATACAGCGTCTGGATCGAGTCGATCACCGCCACTTCCGGCATCTCGGTCTGCAGCGTGGCGAGGATGGATTCGAGGCGGATCTCCGAGAGCAAGCGCACCCGCGCCGCGTCCACCGCCAGCCGCGAGGCGCGCAGCGCGATCTGCTGCGGCGATTCCTCGCCGGACACGTACAGCACCTTGCGTGTCGAGCCGATGGCGGACAGCGCCTGCAGCAGCAGCGTGGACTTGCCGATGCCGGGATCGCCGCCGAGCAGCACCACCGCGCCCTTGACGATGCCGCCGCCGAGCACGCGATCCAGCTCCTCGATGCCGGACGGCTCGCGCGGCACCTCCGCCGCCTGCACCTGCGACAGCTGCTGCACCGGCTGCGTCTGCGCCGTCCAGCTCTGGTAGCGGGCGTTGGCCACCGGGGCCGGCGCGGCCACGGTTTCGGTCAGCGTGTTCCATTCGCCGCAGTGCGGGCACTGGCCCTGCCATTTGGACGAGCTGCCCGCGCATTGCGTGCATTGATAGAGGGTCTTGTTGAATTTGGCCATGGCGTCTTCAAAAAATGACAAAACCCGTTAGTGCCGGCACTAGCGGGTTGAAACAGGAAATGCGGGGCTTCCCCGCGAGCTGCGTAGCAGGGGTGATTATTTCTTGACCACGGCGGCCGGCTTGCCGAAGGAATCCTCCTGCCCTGCGGCCACCGGCGGCGCACTCTGCTCGTTGATCAGGCTGAGCAGACGCTGCTCCGAGGGCGACGGGCCGCTGGGTTTGGGCTTCGCTTCGGACTGTTCGTTGCGGCGGATGGTCGACAGGATCGCTTCCACTTGCGGATCGTTGCGCGCCAGTTCGTCGGCTTCATCGCTGGTCAGTGGGTGCCGCTTCGCCAGCGGTGCCAGCGAGGCTACGGCTGGCTCATTTTTTTTTTGAGCGGCATGTTCCGCCGTTTTTGCACTGCTGCTGTCGACCGCGGCCAGCGGCGCGGACAAGTCCGGCGCCGGCTCCGGTGGCGGCTCCATGGTCTCCAGCTTGTTCTTGGCCATGTATTCGTGCATCTCGCGCCAGCCGGCGTAGATCTGCGCCTTGTCCGCGTCCGGATTGCGGGTGTAGCACGTCTCCAGCGAGCGGCCGGTCTGGCGGCAGGCGGCGCCGATGGCCTTGTTGGCCTCGGCGGCCAGGCCACTGACATTCATTACCCAGTTACAGCCGCTCAGCAGCGCCAGCGCTGGTAATAACAGATAGGCACGCATACTTGTCCTTGTGGTTTACGACGGACGCAGATCCAGCTCGATGATCTCGCCGCTGCGGCCAGCACTGGCCTGTCCCAGCCAGTACAGCATGTGCGGCATCAGTGCCGCCAGTTCACCGCGCTCGCTCTTGGCTTCGCCCGGATGGGTACGGGTGCGCTGCGGCGAGTTGACCGGCCCCGGCACCAGCAGGTTGGCGCGCAGCTGCGGCCACACGTCCCACTCGTTGGCCGCGACTTTCACCAGATAGCCCAGCCCGGCCTTGGAGGCGCCAAAGGCACCCCAGAACGGCCCCGGACGCTGACCGTGGGTCTCGCCGACGAACACCACGCTGGCGTCGGCCGCCTGCTTCAACAGCGGCAGACAGGCGCGGGTCAGCGCGAACGGCGCCACGGTGTTGATGCGGTACTGGTTCATCCACTCGTCGATGCGCTGGTCCACCAGCGGCGACAGCGCATAGAAGTGCGAGGCGCAGTGCACGATGCCGTCCAGCCGTCCCACAGCCTGCTTGATCTGGAACGCCAGGGTATTGAATTCGTCGTCGCTGGCCTTGAGCAGGTCCAGCGGAATCGCCAGCGGCTCCGGCAGGCCGGCCGCCACGATCTCGTCGTACACCTTTTCCAGGCCCTTCACGCTGCGCGCCAGCAGTACCACGGTGGCGCCATGGCGCGCGGCGGCCAGCGCCGTCTCGCGGCCGATGCCTTGCGTTGCCCCGGTCACCAGCACCACGCGGCCGGCGAGATAATCTTTGTCAAACGTTTGCATCATGTTCTTTTTTCCAGTCCTGCATGAGGGCATGGGCGCTGGCGATGCCGCTACGGACGGCGCCTTCGAGCGTCGCCGGATAGTCGGCACACAACCAGTCACCCGCGAGATAGCCGGATTTTACGCCAAGTCGCGGCGCCGGGCGCGCAAGGCCAACGTTGGCCGCAAAGGTGGCGCGCTGTTCGGTGATCTGCCAGCTGTCCTTAAGCTGCGGCAAGTCCGGCACGTGCTGCTGCAATTCGGCCAGCACCCGCGCCGTCAGTTCCGCGCGCGACAGCGTGTCGTGCTCGCCGGCGGCGCTGATCACCACCGCCACCAGGCCGGCCTCGCCGGTCAGCGCCTCGCGGTCGAACCACCACTGGCCGATGCCGTGCTGCAAACCGGTCATCGCCTGCGGCAGACGCACCCTGCCCTCGAAACGCAGGTATAGGGTCGTTATCGGCTGGTATTGCCACGCCTTGAGCATGGCGGACAGTTTTTCGTCCGCCGCCAGCGCGGCGGCGTGATACGGCGCGGTGGCAATCAACACCACATCGAACGCGTCGCCGTCCACCAGCGGCCGCGCCGCGTGCCAGTCGATGTGCCGCACCCGCTGCCCGAGGCGCAGCTGCGCGCCGGCGCCGGCCAGCCATTGCAGCGCCGGCTCGGCAAACAGCGCGCTCAGGTCGGTGCGCGGCAGCAGCAGGCGGCTGGCGTTAGCTTGCGCCGCGCCAAGGCTGTCGCGCAGCACATTGGCCAGCAGCTGCATCGACGCCTGCGCCGGCGGTGTATTCAGCGTCGCCAGGATCAGCGGCGTCCAGAAGCCGTCCAGCAGCGCCTGCGACTGGCCACGCTGCCGCAGCCAGTCCAGCGCCGCGACATCGTGCCCGATCTGCCAGCGCCGCACCCTGAGCTGGGTCAATAGCCGTGCCAGTGCCAGCTTGTCGCGCCAGCCCAGCCCCCTGGCGCGACACAGCCCGGCCAGCATATGCCACGGCGCCGGCCAGTCCGGGCAGTGCAGCTGCACGCCGTCGATCTGGTGCCAGCGCAGCGGCTGGCTGGCCAGTGCCTGCGCCGGATCGACGCCCACCTGAAGCATCAGGCGCAAGCTTTCGCGGTAGGCGCCGATCAGGATGTGCTGGCCGTTGTCCAGCGCCATGCCGTCCAGCGGTACGCGGCGGGCACGGCCGCCGGCCACCTTTCCGGCCTCGAACAGCACAAGGTTGGCCGCAGGCGCCAGCGTGATGGCGGCGGCGAGGCCGGCCCAGCCGGCGCCGATAATGGCGACGCGTGGTTTCAAGGCTTGTAGCCGAAGGTCCAGGTTTTCCACGCCAGCCATAGCTTGCGCCCCGGCGACAGCGACAGCCGCTGGTTCAGCACCTTGCCCGGGCCGTCCAGCGCGATTTCGTCCAGCGTGGCGCGGTAGATCGCCGCCATCACCAGGCCGATGCGCTGCGCCTTGCGGTCGGCCGCCGGCAGCAGCTCCCACGCCTTGCGGTAGTGCTGGTGCGCGCGCTCGATCTGGAAGCGCATCAGTTCCTCGAACTGCGGCGATTCGCGATAGGCCAGCACCTCGGACGCCGGCACGCCGAAGCGCTGCAGGTCTTCCACCGGCAGGTACAGCCGGCCGCGGCGCGCGTCCTCGCCGACATCGCGGATGATGTTGGTGAGCTGGAACGCCAGCCCCAGCTCGTGCGCGTATTTCAGCGTGGCGCGGTCGGTATAGCCGAAAATCTGTGCCGACAGCTGGCCGACCACGCCGGCGACGCGGTGGCAGTACAGCTGCAGGTCGGCAAAACGGTTGTAGCGCGGCACATCCAGATCCATCTGCATGCCGTCGATGATCTCCGCCAGCCACGCCTGCGGCAGCTCGAAGCGCGCCACGTGCGGCTTGAGTGCCAGCATCACCGGATGGCTGGGCGTGCCGTGGTACAGCGCCGCCAGCTCGCTGCGCCACCAGGCCAGCGTGGTGCGCGCCACATTGTCGTCGTGGATCTCGTCCACCACGTCGTCCACCTCGCGGCAGAACGCGTACAGCGCCACCATCGCATCGCGCTGTTGCGGCGGCAGGTAACGGAAGCTGGCGTAAAAGCTGGAGCCGCTCTTGGCGGCCTTGTCTTCACAGTATTGCTGCGGGGTCACGCCCGTCTCCTCTTGTTTTTGCCGGAACGCGCGCTCAGCGCCTTCCAGATGATCGCCAGCCAGTCACGGCTGGTCAGCACCGGTCGCTGCGTGAATACGTCACCGCGCGCGTCGTGTATCTTTTTCAGGATGCGCTCGCCGCCGAGCACGATCAGGCGCAGCTCCCAGCCCAGCCGCCCCTTCAGCTTCAGCGCCAGTGGCGAGCCAGCCTCCAGCATGGCGAGCGCCCGCTTCACTTCCTTGTCCATCAGCATCGGCCACACCCCGCCGGCGTCGCCGCGCGCGATCTGATCTTCGCTGACGCGGAATCGGGCCAGATCGTCCTGCGGGATGTAGACGCGGCCCTTTTGCCAGTCGACGGCCACGTCCTGCCAGAAGTTGATCAGCTGCAGCGCGGTGCAGATGCCGTCCGACATCGCCAGGCTGCGCGGGTCACGCTCGCCGTACAGCGCCAGCATCAGGCGCCCGACCGGGTTGGCCGAGCGGCGGCAGTAGTCGACCAGCTCGGCAAAGTCCTGGTAGCGCGTCTTGGTCACGTCCTGGCTGAACGCCGACAGCAGGTCGTAAAACGGCGCCAGCGGCAGTTGGTAGGCGGCGATCACCCGCGCCAGATCCTGCATCAGCGGCAGCTGCGGCGCGGTGCCGGCCTCGATGCGCGCCAGCTCGTCGCGCAGCGCCTGCAATGCGGCCAACCTTTGCGCCGGCTGGGCATCGCCCTCGTCGGCGATATCGTCGGCATGACGGGCAAAGTGATAGATCACGTGCACCGCGCGGCGCATGCGCCGCGGCAGCAGGAGGGAACCGACCGGGAAATTCTCGTAATGACCAACCGACATTGCCTGCGCACCGCCCGTCAACAAAAGCGGCATTATAAAGCAAGCCGGCGGCGGGCTTGCTTTATTGCGCGGCAGCCGTGCGCCTGCACTGGCGCACCATAAAGCCTGCGCTGGCGTGCTATCCCGCCGGGCAGCGCCTTCCTACGATGACTCCAGGCCATCAGGCTGATAACAAAGGAGACAATCGTGGCAACAATCATCAATCAAGCACTGCGGCACGACGACCCGGACTTCACCCGCAGCGCGGTGCCGGCCGATGCGCGCATGGGGCGGCTGGGGCTGAGCATGGCGTGGTGGTCGGTGTGCAGCGCCATGTTCTGGCTGGTGGTATCGGCCACGCTGGCGCTGAATTACGGCACCGTCAACACGCTGATCGGCCTCGCGCTGTCGGCGCTGTGCTACAGCGTGATCAACGGCATCATCACCCGCTACGCGATACGCAGCGGGCTGTCGGTGGGGCTGTTCTCGCGCATCCTGTTCGGCAATTCCGGCGCCTCGCTGGCGACGCTGATCTTCTTCGCCACCGCCATCTACTACGCGGTGTTCGAGGGCTCGGTGATCGCGGTCGCCATCCAGCACATGTTCCCGGCGCTGTCGATCGAGCACGCCTACCTGCTGGTGGTGGTGTACAGCGTGCCGCTGGTGCTGGGCAGCGTGCAGCGCTGGCTGGACAAGCTCAACGGCGTGCTGCTGCCGTTCTACCTGTCGGGCCTGGCCGCCGCGGTGATCCTGACCATCACCGAATACGGCTACAGCGACGCCTGGCTACAGCTGGCCCCGGCCGACGGGGCTCCGGCGGACGGCTGGTGGCACTGTTTCAGCTACTTCATGGGGGTGTGGATCCTGATGATGTACACCTGGGACTACGCCCGCTTCGGCAAAGCAGAAGACAGCGACTACCACGCCCGTTTCAACTTCGGCCTGCCGTTCTACCTGTTCACCTTCCTGCTTAACGGCGTGGTCGGCATCTTCCTCGCCGCCAGCATTCCGACCACCGGCGGCGTCAGCGAGGTGTCGGTGGTGCTGGCGCTGCTGAAGCTGATGGGCTGGGTCGGACTGGCCTTTGTCTGGGTCAGCCAGACGCGGATCAACACCGCCAACTTCTACCTCGCCACCGTCAACATGCAAACCTTCTTCGACAAGAGCTGCGGCCTGCGCCTGCCCAAGGCGGCGTGGGGCGTGGTGGTCGGCGCCATCGTCTACCTGCTGATGCTGGGCAATGTGTTCAGCGTCATCCTGCAGGCGCTGGCCTACCAGGGCATCTTCGTGGTGGCGTGGGTCGGCATCGCGCTGGCCCACATCCTGAGCCAGCCTGCGGCCAACCTTGCGCCGGACGACAACAAGGCGGTGCGCCGCGAGGGCATCAGCGCCTGGTTTGTCGCCGCCGGCTGCGGCATCGCGCTGCTGGAGAGCGGCGGCCTGCTGGCCAGCTTCTCGGCGCCGGCCACCGCCCTGGTGTCGTTCGGGCTGTACCGCTATCTGCAGCAGCTGTCGCAAAGCCGCCTGGCCGCGGCGCAGGGCGGCTGAGCGCGCCGTTCCCGCTTCATTTTTACCGTCTTCACTCCTCTTTTCCCCGCACCTGGCTGCGGGGTTCTTTTTTGTCGCCGCGCACTGCGCTGGCAGACCAGATTTCGTGCGCGCTGGTGCAAGCCGCTGGCCGGACAAGTTCTTACCGTAGCAGTCAGGCAACAGGCATTGCTGCCCCCCAGAAAACGGAGACACACCATGACACAAGCGCATCAAGTCCCAGCCGCGATCGACCCGATCACGCTGGCCGTGGTCCGCGGCGCGCTGGAAACCGCGCAACGCGAAATGACGCTGACGCTGGAGAAAACCGGCCGCTCCAGCGTGTTCAACCTGGCACACGACTACAGCAACGCGCTGTTCGATAACCTGCCGGAAATGATCCTGCAGGGCCAGGACATCCCCATCCACCTCGGCTCGCTGATCCCGGCGATGAAGGCGGTGGCCGACTTCTTCGGCGACGACATCCACGAGGGTGACGTGATCTACCACAACGACCCGGTGTACCAGGGCAGCCACATCCTCGACTGCTGCATGTACAAGCCGGTGTTTTACCAGGGCGAGCTGGTGTTCTGGGCGGTGTGCAAGGGCCACCTCACCGACATCGGCGGCCCGGTGCCGGCCGGCTACAACCCGGATGCGAAAGAGATCTACGCCGAAGGCCTGCGCATCCCGCCGGTGAAGCTGTGGGACCAGGGCCGCCGCCGCGACGACGTGGTCAACCTGCTGCTGTGCAATATGCGCGCCCGCCGCGACCAGGAAGGCGACCTGAACGCCCAGTTCGGCGCCTGCCGCGTCGGCGAGCGCAACCTGCTGGCACTGCTGGACAAGTACGGCCTCGCCACCGTGCGCGCCGCCATCGCCGAGCTGAAGGACATGGCCGACCGCCACATGCGCTCGCTGATCCGCTCCATTCCCGACGGCACTTACCACGGCGAAGCGGTACTGGAAGACGCCGGCCACGGCTACGGCGAGCTGACCATCCGCACCCAGGTCACCGTCAGCGGCGACAACGTGCACATCAGCGTGCAAAGCCCGCCGCAGATCCCCTACTTCATCAATTCCTACGCCGGCAACTCGATGTCCGGCGTCTACCTCGGGCTGATGATGTTCGCGCAGGTGCCGCCGCCGTACAACGCCGGGCTGTACCGTTGCGTATCGGTCGATCTCGGCGCCCACGGCACGCTGTGCAACGCCGCCGAGCCGGCGCCGCACGTCAACTGCACCACCACGCCGATGGAAACGCTGACCGACGCGGTGCGCATGGCGTTCGAGGCCGCCGCGCCGGAGCGCGTCACCGCCTCCTGGGGCCACGCCAGCGGCATCAACATCGCCGGCATCAACCCCGCCACCGGCGAACAGTACGTGACCATGGTGCTGGCCTCGATCATCTCCGGCGCCGGCGCCACCCAGTACATGGACGGCTGGCACGCCTGCGGCCCGCTGTGCTGTTTTGGCGCGCTCAGCTCCGGCGACATCGAGCTGCTGGAATACGCCTACCCGATCATCATCCACCGCTACGGCCTGCTGCAGGACAGCGGCGGCGCCGGCACGCACCGCGGCGGCAGCGGCACGGTGTGGGAAGTGGAACCGCGCGGCCACGACATGACGGTGATCGCCTTCGGCGAAGGCCGCCAGATCCCGACCATGGGTGCCGCCGGCGCGCACGACGTGCTGATCGACAAGAAGCTCGGCCGCCTGGAAGTGGAACACGACGGCGCGCTGACCGTGCACCGCCACAACGTGATCACCACCCTCAAGCCCGGCCAGCGCGCGCGCAACATCAACCCCGGCGGCGGCGGCTACGGTCTGCCGTGGCAGCGACCGCCGGCACAGGTGCTGGCCGACCTGAAGAACGGGCTGATCTCAAGGTTGGCCGCACGCGAGGAATACGGCGTGATCATCACCGATGACAGCCTGCATATCGACGACGCCGCCACCGCCGCGCTGCGTCAGCAACTGAACCTGGGAGCACAAGCATGAAACAGCGATTCCGTTTGGGCGTGGACGCCGGCGGCACCTTTACCGACTTCGTGCTGGCCGAGCACAACGGCCCGCTACGCCTGTTCAAGAGTCCGTCGACGCCAGACGACGGCACCCGCGCCATCGCCGCCGGCCTGCAGCAGATGGCCGAGGCGCTGGACATGCCGGTTGGCGACATCATCCAGAACTGCGACCTGTGCATCAACGGCACCACCGTGGCGCTGAACGCGCTGATCGAGCTGAAAGGCGTGAAGGTGGGCCTGCTGTGCACCGCCGGCCACGAGGACAGTATCGAGATCCGCCTCGGCCACAAGGAAGAAGGCTACCGCTACGACGCCAGCTACCCGCCGGCACCGCAGCTGGTGCCGCGCCACCTGCGCCGCCCGGTGCGCGGCCGCGTGCTGGCCGACGGCAGCGAGCACGAGGCGCTGAACGAGGACGACATCCTCGCCGCCATCGAACACTTCCGCGCCGAGGGCGTCGAAAGCGTGGCGATCTCCTTCGTGTGGTCGGTGCGCAACCCGGCCCACGAGCAGCGCGCCCGCGAGCTGGTGGCACAGCACCTGCCCGGCGTGTTCGTGTGCAGCGGCAGCGAGGTCTACCCGCAGGTGCGCGAGTACACCCGCACCTCCACCACCATCGTCAACGCCTACCTCAGCCCGGTGATGGGCCGCTACGTGCAGCGCATCGACCAGTTCTTCGCCGAGCTGGGCGCCCACAGCCCGGTGCGCTACTTCCAGTCCAACGGCGGGCTGGCGGTCGGCAACATCATGCGAGAGCGGGCGGTGAACGCGATCAACTCCGGGCCGGCGTCGGCGCCGCAGGCCGGGCTGTACATCGCCCGCCCGTTCGGCATCGACAACGTAATCACCGTCGACATGGGCGGCACCTCGTTCGACATCACGCTGGCCAAGGACGGCCAGACCAACCTCAACCGCAACATCGACTTCCTGCGCCACCGCATCGGCGTGCCGATGATCCACGTCGAGACGCTGGGCGCCGGCGGCGGCTCCATCGCCCACATCAATACCTTCGGCATGCTGGAAGTCGGCCCGCACAGCGCCGGCGCCAGCCCCGGCCCGGCCTGCTACGGCAAGGGCGGCGAGCGCGCCACCGTCACCGACGCCAATCTGGCGCTGGGCTATCTGCGCCCGGACGCGGTGCTGGGCGGCAGCATCCGCCTCGACCAGCCGAAGGCGCGTGCCGCGATTGCGGCCAACGTGGCCGAACCGCTGGGCATCAGCGTCGAGCGCGCCGCCTACGGCATCAGCACGCTGGTGAACATGAACATGGCCAACGGCATCCGCCGCATCTCTATCGAACAGGGCTACGACCCGCGCGACTTCGCGCTGATCTGCGCCGGCGGCGCCACCGGCATGCACATCACCGCGCTGGCGGAGGAGCTGGGCATCCACACCGTGCTGGTGCCGAAATTCGCCTCCTGCCTGTGCGCCTTCGGCCAGGTGATTTCCGACGTCAAGTACAACTTCCTCGCCAGCGCGCCGATGCGGCTGCACCGCGAGGCCGATCTCGCCACGCTGAACCGGCTGTTCGACGACATGGAAGCCAAGGGCCGCAGCCACCTGCGCGCCGACGGTTTTGACGACGACAAGATCCGCGTGCACCGCAGCCTGGAGATGCGCTACCAGGGCCAGATCCACGAGTGCACGGTGGAGATCGCCAACGGCGAGATCACGCCAGACGGCGCCGAGCAGATCCTGCAGGCCTTCCACCACCGCCACGAGGCGCTGTTCACCTATGCCGAGCCGCACAACCCGGTGGAACTGGTCAACCTGGAGTGCACCGTCAGCGGCCTGGTCGACAAGCCGGCGCTGCCGAACCTGGCATCCGGCGAGGATGGCGTGGCGCAGGCGCACGACGGCTTCCGGGCGATGCTTTTTGACGACAGTGGCCGCTGGGTGGAAACGCCGGTCTATCGCGGCGAACAACTGAAGGCCGGCAACCGTATCGTCGGCCCCGCCGCCATCGAGGAGCCGACCACCACCGTCATCATCCGCCCCGGCTGGCAGGCGGTGCTGCACGAGTCCGGCAGTTATCAACTGACACGCTGGGCAGAATAGGCAATGATGCAATGTCGACTGCGGCCAACGTTGCAGTCGGCCCATGTGATGAGCGCCGGCAGCCTGCCGGCCGCCACACCCGCGCATCCTGTCGCAACGACGACGGGCGGACTCGATCCCGGGGTGGCACCAGAGGAGACGACACATGATGCAGCACTACTCGACCTTCGCCGCCGCGCCGGCAGAGCGCCATCGCCGCTGGCAGGAAATCATCGGCCAGACCTATTTCAACCTGCAGCTGGATTTTCTTGATCCGGCGCGCTTCGAGGGCGACCTCAGCTGCTGGCAGCTGGGGCAGCAGTCGCTGTCGCGGCTCAGCAGCGGCCCGCTCAGCTACCGCCGCGTGCGCGGCGAGATGCACGACACCGCCGAGGAGCAGTTCCTGGTGTCGCTGCCGCGACAGAGCGCCATCTTTTTCAGCCAGATGGGGCGCGAAGCGCACTGCGGCGCCGGCCATTTCATCCTCGAACGCAGCAACGATCCCTACGAATTCCACCACACCCGCGCCAACAACCTGTGGGTGCTGAAAATCCCCGGCCACCTGCTGCGCGCGCGGCTGCGCAATCCGGAGCGCTACTGCGCGGTGACCTTTGACGGCAGTCACAGCATCGGCGCGCTGTTTGCCGACTACCTCGGTGCGGTCGGGCGGCGGTTGGAACAGGGCGACGACTGCCTGCACCCGCTGGTCGGCCAGCAGTTGCTGGAGCTGTTCGTCGCCGCCACCGAAGGCAATCCGGCGGTGCTCGATTCGCAGGCCTCCTGCGTGCGCGCCGCGCACCTGAACCGCATCGAACGCTATGTGCGCGCCAATCTGGCCGATACCCGCCTGGCCCCGGAACAGATCGCCGGCGCCTGCCGCATCTCGGTGCGCTACCTGCACGACCTGTTCCGCGACACCGGCCAGACCTTCGGCCTGTGGCTGCGCGAACAGCGGCTGGCGGGCGCACGCCAGGCGCTGGGCAGCCCGCAGCCGCAAACGCTGGCGCAGCTGGCCTACCAGTGGGGCTTTACCGACCAGTCGCATTTTTCACGGGTGTTCAAGCAGCGCTACGGCTGTACCCCGCGCGAGGAGCCCGAGCGGCTGCAGGCGGCGCGCCAAGGCAAGGCGCACTAGCGGTATCAAGCCGGCAGACGGAGGGGTGTCGGGCGCCGGCTGACTGGCGCCGTTGAATGCAGCAGTGTCACGCAGCCGGCGCATAGCCGCGCAGGAACACGGCCACAGCATCTTGAACGGATTGTGAAACTTGTGCGGCCGTAGGCGGCTCACTGGCGGCACCAAGCAGGTGCTGCTGGTATTCCGACTCCAGCATGCCCAGCAGATGGGCGGCCGCGGTGTCGGGCTTTGCCCGGCGCAGCTGGCCGGCCTCCATTTCTGTCGCCAGGAAAGCGGCCAGTTTTGCGATTTCCTGGGCAAGCCCCTTGTCGAACAGCAGGGCCCCGATACCCGAACGCCGTCCCTCCGTCATGATGATGCCGCGTAACGTGATCAGATCCGGTTGCAGCATGCTGGCGAGAAAGTGCTCGCCGAAATTCAGCAAGGTCTGCCCCAGATCCTTGCCCGGCGCCAGGCGCTCGAAAGCGGCCGCCAGTAGCTCGGTCGCCACTTTTTTCATCACGTGCAGGAAGATATCTTCCTTCGACGGGAAATAGCCATAAAGCGTGGGCTTGGTCACGCCGACCTGCGCGGCGATTTGTGCCATCGAGGTGGCATCGAAGCCCTGCTCCAGAAACACCTTGGCCGCCCCGGCAACAATTGCCTGGCGCCTGTCTTCAGTTTTTACACGCATGCCGCCTCAACGATTCCGCTCGATTGTCATAATTCCTCACCCATGGCCTTCACATTTAACCAAATGGTTTAGTTATAACATGGAGCGCCACCATCGTTCACTGGTTGACTGGCTCCGGCACCTCCGCATCCACGCGGCCTGAGCTGCCATTTTCAAGCATGCCCAGGTCACGGCTGCTGCTTCGACCATAACCATGCAAGTACACTTGAACGGCTTCCTGCGCTGACGCCACGATCTGTTGTGCGCTGGGCGCCTCGGCGAAGCCTGTCATGAAAGACTCCAGGTAATCCGCCTCAAGCAGATTGATCAAATGCAAGGCGGCACGCCAGGGCTTGGCGGGGCGCAGGCGGCCGGCCGCCATTTCCCCTTCGAGAAACCTCGCCAGTTGCCCCCACCCTTGCGCCGGGCCGCTGTCAAAAAACACCCGCCCCATGCCTGAACGCGGTCCCTCGCCCATCACGATGCTGCGCATGATGAGCAGATCCGGGAGCAGTATCACATTCAAATAGTGCTCTCCGAATTTCCGCAAGGTCCCGGCAAGATCACTGCCCGGCGACAAACGGCCAAACGCCTCCACCATGTATTCTTCGGCCTGTTGCTTCATCACCACAAGGAACAGCGCTTCCTTGGAAGGAAAGTAGCTGTACAGCGTGGCTTTCGATCCGCCGGATCGCTCGGCGATTTCCGTCATGGAGGCGATCTCGTAACCACGTTCCAGGAACACTTCGGCCGCTGCGGCGACTATCGCCTGCCGCCGGCTCTCGCTCTTCACTCGCATATCTCCCTCTCTTGATAAGTTTACTGTACGGTTAAGTTAAGTATTGACAGCCATTGTAGCTTGTTGCTATAACTTTACCAATTGGTTTACTTATAGGAGAACGCAATGCCCGCTTACCCGCGAAACTCAGCACGTAACATCGCATGCAACGGCCTTGTTCTGGCATTTACTGCCGCACTGGCAGCTTGTGCCAGCGTGCCGGATCTCGGCCCGCAGCCGCAGTTGCACACCCCGGAAAAATTGCAAAGCAGCCAGAGCCTAGCCGGAACCGGCAACAGCTGGGCCGGGCAACAGTGGTGGCAACGCTACGGCGATGCCCAGCTCACCCAGCTGATGGCAGAGGCGCTGGCCAATGCGCCGGACCTGGCCACCGCACAGGCCCGCATCCTCAAGGCCGAAGGTTATGCCCAGCAGGCCGGCGCCAGCCGCCTCCCCGGCGTGGATCTGAATTCCAGCGTGATGCGCCAGAAGCAGAGCTACAACAACGGCACGCCGCGTGCCGCCATGCCGCAGGGCTTCAACACCTCGGCCCGCGTGGCGCTGGACTTCAGCTACGAACTGGATTTCTGGGGCAAGAACCGCGCTTCCGTCGCCGCGGCAACCTCCGAGCTCGCCGCCGCCCAGGCCGAAGCCGCACAGACCCGGCTGATGCTGACCAGCGCCATCGCCGCCGCTTATGCCGAACTGGCCCGCCTGCATGCCGACCGAGACGCCACCACGCAAGCCGTGGAAGTCCGCCGCCGCAGCGAGGCACTGCTGAACGAACGCCAGCGCAACGGGCTGGAAACCCTCGGCAGCGGCTACCAGGCCGAATCGCGCCGTGCTGGCGCGGAAGCCGACCTGATCGCGGTCGACGAGGCGATCGCCTTGCAGCGCAACAAGCTGGCCGCCCTGACCGGTGCCGGTCCGGACCGCGGCCAGAGCATTGCGCGGCCGAGCGTTGACCTAAGCCAGGCGCAGGGTCTGCCGTCCGAGGTACAGGCCGAACTGATCGGCCGCAGGCCGGATCTGGTCGCGGCGCGCCTGCGCGCCGAAGCCGCTGCCAAGCGTATCGACGTGGCCCACGCCGGCTTCTACCCCAACGTCAATCTGGGCGCCTACCTCGGCGTCCAGTCGCTCGGCATCGACATGCTGAGCAAGGGTGGCGCCGGCATCGCCGGCATCGGCCCGGCCATCAGCCTGCCGATTTTCCGTGGCGGCCAGCTGGAAGGCGGCTACCGAGTGGCACGCGCCGAATACGACAGTGCGGTCGCCAGCTACAACCAGACGCTGGCCCAGGCGCTGCGCGAGGTGGCCGACGCCGTCACGCAACAGCGCATGCTGGATCCGCAACTGCAGCTGCGCAAGGCCTCGCTGCAGGCAGCGCAACTGGCTTACCGCGTGTCCCTGGAACGCTATCAGGGCGGGCTGGGTAATTACCTGACCGTGCTGAATACAGAAGACAGCGTCATCAACGCCCGCCGGGTGCTGACCGACCTGCAGAGCCAGCAATTTACCCAGGACGTCGCCCTGATCAAGGCGCTGGGTGGCGGCTACCAGAGCGACCGCACCTGATAACACATACGAACCATCACACTTTTCGAGGAACATGACATGACCAGCCAAGCCCAAACTCTTCCCGCCGCCCAGATGCCTGCAGACGAAATGCCGGTACGCCGCAAAAAACTGTTCATGCTGCTGGGCGGCGCCATCGCCGCGGCCGCCATCGGCTACGGCAGCTACTGGGTGCTTGTCGCCTCGCACTACGTCAGCACCGACAATGCCTACGTGGCCGCCGAAATTGCCCAGGTCACCCCGGAAGTCGCCGGCACCGTGCGCACGGTGCAGGTGATGGACACCCAGCACGTCAAGAGAGGAGACATCCTGGTGCTGCTGAACGACAGCGATGCCAGGCTGGCGCTGGCGCAGACACAAGCCGATCTGGAACGCGCGGAACGTCGCGTACGCGGTTTCTTCGCCAACGATGCCGGGCTGACGGCGCAGGTGCAGGCACGCAGCGCCGAGCAGACTCGAGCCGCCGCGCAACTGGCGTCGGCACGTTCGGACCTGGAGCGCGCGCAGCTTGACTTCAAGCGTCGCGAGGCACTGGTCAAGAATGGCTCCGTATCGGCCGAGGAGTTGAGCAATGCCAAGAACGCACTGTCCGTTGCCGAGGCCAGATACCGCGACGCGGAAGCAGCCGCGACACAAAGCGAAGCCTACTACCGAGCGGCGGTCGAGGCGCTCAAGAGCAACCAGACGCTGACCGCCAACACCACGGTCGACACCAACCCCGAAGTGGCCCTGGCGCGCGCCAAGCGCGACCAGGCCCGGCTCGACCTGGCGCGCACCGTCATCCGCGCTCCGATCGACGGCGTGGTGGCCAAGCGCCAAGTGCAGGTAGGCCAGCGCGTACAGGCCGGCGTCAACCTGCTGTCGGTGGTGCCGCTGCAACAGGCCCACGTCGATGCGAACTTCAAGGAAGTGCAACTTGAAAAGGTTCGTCTCGGCCAAGCCGTCAAGCTGACGTCCGACCTGTATGGCAGCAAGGCGGTCTATCACGGCAAGGTCGTGGGCCTGGCCGGTGGCTCCGGCTCGGCCTTCGCCATGATCCCGGCACAAAACGCTACCGGCAACTGGATCAAGGTGGTACAGCGTCTGCCGGTACGCATTGCGCTGGATCCAGCCGAACTCAAGGCACACCCGCTGTCCGTGGGCCTGTCCATGACCGCGACCATCGACACCCGCGACAACTAAGGAAGCCATGATGTCAGCAACGACAACCCATGCTACGCCCGCGCCGCTAAGCGGCGCCCAGTTATGGTTGGCCGCGGGGGCGCTGGCGGCGGGCAACTTCATCGCGGTGCTCGACACCACCATCGCCAATGTCTCGGTACCCAATATCGCCGGCGGCCTAGGTGTGGCTGCCAACCAGGGCACCTGGGTCATTACCTCTTATGCGGTGGCAGAAGCCATCACCGTACCGCTGACCGGCTGGCTGACGGCACGCTTCGGCACCGTGCGCCTGTTCGTGACCTCGATGCTGCTGTTCGGCCTGTTCTCCATGCTGTGCGGCATGTCGAGTTCGCTGGAGATGCTGCTGACCTGCCGCGTGCTGCAGGGTCTGGCCGGCGGCCCGCTCATGCCGTTGTCGCAGACCCTGCTGCAACAGATCTTCCCGAAAGAGAAACAAAGTACGGCCATTGGCTTGTGGAGTATGACCACGCTGGTGGCGCCGGTGCTGGGGCCGCTATTGGGCGGCGTGCTGTGCGACCAGGTGAGCTGGCCGTGGATTTTCCACATCAACGTACCGATCGCGCTGATCTGCAGCTACATCGCCTGGCAGATGCTGAAGCGCCACGAAAGCGCCATCCAGCGTTCGCGCATTGACAGCATCGGGCTGGCACTGCTGGTGATCTGGGTCGCGGCGCTGCAGCTGATGCTGGATGAAGGCAAGAACCACGACTGGTTTGCGTCGAATGAAATCGTGACGCTGGCCATCGTCGCGGTGATCGGCTTCGCCGCCTTCCTGATCTGGGAGCTCACCGAGCGCAACCCGGTGGTCAACCTGCGCGTGTTCCGCCACCGTGGTTACTGGGTCAGCGTGCTGACCATTTCCCTCGCCTTCGGCTCGTTCTTCGGCGCCACCGTGCTCACCCCGCAATGGCTGCAAAGCTATATGGGGTACACCGCGACGGATGCCGGCATCGCGCAGGCCATCAGCGGCATCCTGTCCGTGTTGGCCGCACCGCTGGTGGCGCAGCTGACCACGCGCATGGATCCGCGGCCACTGGTGTTCATGGGCGTGATGTGGCTGGGTGCGGTGACGCTGTTCCGCAGTTTTGCCACCACCGACATCAGTTTCGTGCAAGTGGCGCTACCGCTGTTCTTCCAAGGGCTCGGCATGCCGTTCTTCTTCGTGCCGCTGATCGGCCTGGCCATGTCCAGCGTGGAAGAACACGAGATGGCCGCCGCCGCCGGTCTAATGAACTTCCTGCGCACCATGTCCGGCGCGATTGCCACCTCGCTGGTGACCACGGCCTGGGAGGACAAGGCCAAGTACTACCACGACGTGCTGACCGGCCTGTCCGATGCCGGCGGCGAAGCGGTACATTCGATGGGAACGGTCTTCGGAACGGAGCCGGCACGCAACCTGCTCAATTATCTGGTGGACAGTCAAAGCATCATGCTGTCGACCAATGAGGTGTTCTGGATCAGCGGCCTGTCGTTCGTGGTGGCGGCCTGTGTGGTTTGGCTCGCGCCCAGACCCACCCGCGTCGCCGATACCAGCAACGTGCACTGAGGCCGATACCAATGGACCGCACCATGAGCCATCCCGCCAAGCCCGGACGGCGTACCGTCCGGGCTGCCGAAGCGCTGCTCGCCCGCAGCAAGCCCGGCCTGCCGCCCAATTCGCCACAAAGCATGGAACTGGTTCACCAGCTCCAATGCTTATGGAAGGTGATGCTGGCGGACATGCACGACACGCTGCGCGAGGCCCACCTGACCCCGGTGACCTACGCCACCTTGCTGGTGCTGTACCAGGCGCAGGATGGAGTGATGACCCCCTCCGCGCTGGCGGCAAGCACCGGGGAACAGCCGACCAACGTCTCCCGTATTGGCAACGAGCTGGAAGCCATGCAGCTGATCCGGCGCTCCCGGAGTGCACATGACCGGCGCACCGTCGAACTGCGACTGACGGCGCGGGGCATCGCGCAAATGGACGCGCTGCTGCCGCGCCTGCACGAGCAGGCCGAGCGGACATTTTCCGTCCTGAGCCTGTCCGAGAAAAACCTGCTGCTACGGTTACAAAAGAAGATCCTGGCACACGCCGGACCGCTTGCCGGATGACGGCAAGCGTGCCATGACGCCCATAACCCGATACGAAAGCGCAGCAGGCGACACCATCAACCGGTGACCGGGCAGGCGTACCCGCGGGAGTTCCATCGCCCGCTGGTCTGCATGACCAAGCATAAGGGCGTGATCCTGCGGGCCAACCCGGCCTTCATCAGCGCCTGTGGATCCGAGCAGGACGAGCGGATCGGCCAGCCGCACAACATCATCTGCCATCCAGGGAATTTGAAGACATGTGGCGCACGCCGGAGGCCGATCAACCCCGGCGGGGCATCGTGAAGAACCGGCGTGCGGGCCATCCCGGCAGATTGCATCGCGTCCAATCGACGCTCAACCGTCAGCACCGGTATCGGCGTTGTCGGCCGGCGCGTCGAACGGCTGCTCACTCTCACCATCCTCGTTGGCCGCATCCGGTTGCAGTGCGGCACCACCGACGATCTGGTAGCTGAACTGCCAGCGTGCGTAGCTGCGCGCACCCTTGAACGCGGCGTCACGCTGCTCGAACTGGTCGACCTTGAACGGCACGCCGCCGCCGAGGCTGTAGACGCCGGCGATGCCGCCGTCGGGCGCGCGCAGCAGCCCCCACTGCGGCTTGCTGGTCATCGGGTCGGGATACAGCTGGCGCAGATAGCGCTGGACAGTGGGATAGCGCTTGTCCAGCAGCAGGTCGGCCAGCGTCGGCGGGTAGCGCTTGGCCGCCGCCGGCGAGCGCTCGTAATACAGTCGGATCGCCTCGCGGTACTGGTTGCCGACGAACAGTAGCTCCTGCTCGCGCTGGCGCTGCTGCACCGTGGACCACACTTCGCCGGTTGCGGCCAACATCCAGCCGATCACCGCGATCAGCACCAGCAGCCCGAGATAGGTGAAGCCGCGCTGGCCGGCAGCCGGCGCCCGCCGGGCACGGCGACGCGCGCTACCACTCCTGATAGCGGCTGCCATCCTGTGCCTCGCCTTCGGCGCCGCTCTTGACGTCGAACACCCCGCCCTTGGCCGGATCGTCCGGCGGCACCACCACCCAGGTCGTGCTGCTCTCGGTAAACGGGTCTTGCGGCAGGCTGCGCAGGTACCTGTCGGTCACCAGCTGTTCCAGCGCATCCGGATACCTGGCGCGGTCGCCGTAGTATTTGTCGATGGCCTCGCGCATGATGAACAGGTCGCTGTGCAACACCGCTTCCTTGGAACGCTCGACACTGCTGAGATAGCGCGGCACGGCAATGGTCAGCAACAGGGCGATGATGCTCATCACCACCATCAGCTCGATCAGCGTAAAGCCACGCGCTTGGTGCATTTTCATAGACACGCCCGATCTTCCCTGCCGCACGCGGCACACCACGGCGGCCGCGTTATCACCATTGCCGGTACGGGATGCCGTTCAACCCGTTGCCATCCGCCCTGGAATAGACATCAAACACGTCCTCGCCCTCTTCCGGGGCGTCGGCCTCACTGTCATAGCTGCGCAGCCCCCAGGTTTCGGCGGCGTCCTGCTGCGGGTCGGCCGCCAGCGGATCGCGCGGCAGCCGGCGCAGGAAATAGATCTTCTTCTGCTTGTCCGGGTCCTTGGGATCGAGCACGCCTTCCACCAGCACCGCCAGCGTCTTCGGGTAGCCGCTTTCGTCGGCCGCCTTCAGGATGCGACCGTCGTCGACCGCCTTCTTGTAGGCGTCGATGCCGTCGCGGATCTGGCGCAGCGCCACGCGCAGCTCCTGCTCCTTACCGCGCTGCACCGTCAGCTCCGCCAGCGGCAGCGCGATGCTGGCCAGCAGCGCCACGATCGCCACGGTGACCACCAGCTCGATGAGGGTGAATCCGCGGGCGCGGTGGCCGCCGGTTTGCGCTGGCGCCTTCATTTTCCCTCCCCGTCCGGCTACTGCGCCGGGGCCGGTGCGGCCGGCGGCGGAATCGGTACCGGGGCCGGTGCGGTGCTCGGCGCCGGTGTCGGCTGGAACGGCACGATGCCCGGCAACGGGATCATGCCCGGCACCGCTGGCACGGCCGGCGGCACACTGCGACTGCTCACACCCGAAGACGGGATCGGTGACGGTGCGCCGCCGACCGCGCCCATACCGCCGATGCTGCTTTCGGTGCCAGCGCGGAATTCGGAAATATTGCGGGCCGGCAGCGCCAGGTTGTGCACGATGTGCGGCGTGATCAGCAACACGATTTCCGACTTGGAGCGGTTGTCGTTATTGGTGGAGAACAGGCGGCCGAGCAGCGGCAAATCACCCAGCCCCGGGATTTTGGTCACCGAACTTCTGTCCTCATCCTGGATCAGGCCGGCCAGCACCTGGGTTTCGCCGTTGCGCAGGCGCAGCATGGTATCCACCGCGCGCGAGCCGATCTGGTAGGCGATGCTGTCGCCGAAGTTCACCTGCTTGACGATGCTGCTGACTTCCAGCCCGACATCGATGGTGACGTCTTCGTCCAGGCCGATGGTGGGCTGCACCTCCAGCTTGACGCCGACATCGAGGTAGGACACCGACTGCGCGATGCCGGCATTGACCACCGCGGTGCTGGTGAACACCGGCACCTTGTCGCCGATGTGGATCTTCGCCTTCTCGTGGTTCTTCACGCGGATGCGCGGGTTGGCCAGCACGTTGGCGTTGGTGTCCTGTGCCCGCAGGTTGACCAGCAGCGCCGGGTTGGCGATGAAGGTGGTCAGCCGGCTGGGGTTGGCGCGCAGGTCAATCACGCCCTGCGCCACGGTATTTCCAGGGGTGGTGACCTCGGAGATGGTGTTGCCGCCGGTGCCCAGCACCGCGGTGGTGGTACCGCCCTGCAGCAGACCGTAGCCGACCTGGCCCGGCCATTCGATGCCCAGGTTCTGCAGCCGGGCACGGTTGACCTCCAGCACTTCCACTTCCAGGATCGCTTCCGGCTCCGCCAGATCCTGCGACGCGATCAGTTTTTCCGCCAGCCGCACCGCCTCGGGGGTGTCACGCATCACCACCAGATTGCGCTTGTCATCGACGAAGATGTCGCGCGTCTTCAGCAGGGTGCGGATCAGGTTGGCCGCATCCTTGGCCTCGGCATTGGCCAGGTAGAAACTTTTCACCACCAGCTCCTGGTAGTCCTTCTGCTTCGCCGGGTTGTTGGGGTAGATCATGATGGTGCGGTCGTTGAGCACGCGGCGGTCGAGCTGGTTGGACACCAGCAGCAGCTGCACCGCTTCCTCGATGGTGGTGTTGCGCACGAAGATGGTGGCCTTCAGGTCGGCGCGCACGTCCTTGTCGTAGACGAAGTTGACGCCGGCGGTGCGCGAGATGATCTCGAACACCGCTTTCAGCGACGCGTCGCGAAACTCCAGCGTGATCGGGCGCGCCAGCGCCGATTTCAGCTGCGGGCTGACGATGCTGTCGTTGCCGCCCTGCTCTTCCAGCCGCCGCAGCATGATCCTGGCGTCGCGATGGCGCGGGTTGTCGGCCAGCACCTGCCGTACCGTGGCCAGTGCCGGGGCCACCTCGCCTTTTTGCTGCTGCGCCTGCGCCTCGTCCAGCATCAGCCGGTGGCGCCGCTCCTGCACCAGACCATCCAGCCCGGCCTGCGCGCGCTGGTTTTGCGGGTCGAGGTTCAGCACGCGGCGGTACAGGATCTCCGCGTCGTCGAACTGGCTGTTGAGCTGCACGGTATTGGCCTGCGCCAGCCACTGGTTGATGAAGCGCTCGCGCTGGTTGTACAGGTAGCTCTTGTACTCGACATTGTCCGGAGACTGCTTGACGACCTCTTCCAGGCGGGCAAAGCCCTCCTCCGCCCGGCCGTCCAGCAGCAGCTGTTTGCCTTCCATGAAAGCCTTGTTGCTGGCACATCCCGCGAACACGGACAGGATGAGCAGCCGAAAGAGTAAGCGTTTCAATTTGCCACTCCGATCTCTAAGGTCTGTTGCATTTGCAGCGGCAAGTAGGTGAACGTCATCACCGGCGGCAGGATGCTGTCTGCCCGGTACACTCCGTCGATGACATCGCCCGCTTTCACCACCAGATTACGTTCCCCTTGCGCCACGAATACGGTCACCTGGCCATCGTCGACCGCCTTGCCCAGATAGGTGAACGGCAATGGCGGCGGCTTCGGCGGCGCCGGTTTCGGCGGCGGCGGCGGCACATACCAGCTCTGCACCGGGAACAGATCCTTGACCCGCCCCGCGCCCAGATCGCGCGGCAGGCTGGCCAGGCTGCCGACCTGCAGCTCGGCCGGCGGTGCGGCTGCGACGCGGCTGCCGCGCGGACGCGCGGCCACCGGCTCGACCACCACCGCCCCGGTCTCGCTCTCCGGCTGTCCGATGCCGGCCGCCAGCAGCAGGGTCAGCAGCAGTGCGCCCCCCAGCAGCAACCAGCGTTGTCGTTGTGCAAGCATGGTCAGCTCTCCCTCAGCAGCAGCACCAGGTGGATGGCGGCATCCAGCTGCGGCTGGCCGATGCTGTCACGCTTGAAGCGCAGGTTGGCCAGCAACAGCGTCGGGTTCTCGGCCAGCAGCTGCGCCACGAAGGCGCGCAGCTGTCGGTAACTGCCGCGCACCGGCAGCTGCACCTCGTAGCGCAGCAGCTGCCCGCTGCGGTCCGGCAGCACCTTGTAGTCGCCGCGCGGCAGCGCCAGCTGCTGCGCTTCGGCGGCGGCATAGATCTTCTCCAGCCACAGCGGCGCGGTCGCCTGGTGCGGAAAGGCGCGATAAAAGCGCTGCAACCGCAGTTGCGGGCTGGCCACCGGGTGGCTGCGCTGGTAGCGCAGGCGCACGATGTCGCGCTCCTGCTGTTGCGCCTGCTGTTGCAGCTGCGTCAGCTGGCCCTGCAACGGCCGCGTCAGCATGGTGTGGAACAGCAGCATGCCGATTACCAGCAACACCAGCAGCAGCAAGGGCCAGCCCGCGCGCTGGCGCAGGTAGTTCAGCCGGGGCCAGAACGTGTTCATGAGCCGGCCCTCCACTGTGCCGACAGCGAAAAGCGGATCGGCAGCTCCTTGTCCTGCTGGTTGACGTGGTGCTCCAGCAGGGTGATGTCGCCGAGTGCCGGCTGCTGGCCGAGGCGCTCGATATAGGCCAGCATCGCCGGGCGCCGCTTCACTTCCGCGGTGATGCGCACCGTCTGCCGCAGGCTGTCCGGCTCCACTTCCAGCAAGGCGACCTCGTTGTTCCTGGCCGCCTCCAGCGCGTCGAACAGCTGCGGCCACGACTGGTTCAGCCGCGCCCACACCTCGTTGGCGCGGGCGATCTCGCGTTGCAGCGCTGGTGCCACGGCGGCGGTGGCGCGCGGTTGCAACCGCTGCAGCGCCATCTCGTTGCGCGCGACCATCTGCTGCTGACTGGCGACTTGCTGCTGCAGGGCCGCGTAGTAGCCGCCCTGCAGCAGCAAGGCCGCCAGCACGAGCAGCAACAGCAGGCCGCGGCCGTAGTGGTGGCGGGTTTTGACGTAGTCGAGATCGATCGCGCGCATGTTCAGTCTCCCAGCAGCGCCATGCTGCAGGCGGCCCGGTCCGCCGCGGACAGGGCGGCCAGCGCCGACGGCAGCGCCAGCGGGCGCAGGCGCAGCGTTTGCGGCTCGGGCCACACCACCGCGCTGCCGTCGCCGGCAAAGGCGAACACCTCCAGCGGCAGGGGGCTGCGCTGCAGGCGCAACAGCATGCGCGGCAATACCGCCGGCAAGGCGGTAGCGATGTCGCCGTCCAGCGGCTCGAACACCAGGTCGCTCCAGCCGCGCTCGTCAAAGCAGGCCAGCCCCACCCGCCCCGGCTCCGCCAGCAGGAAGGCGCCGCGGCCAACCTTGATCTGGCCGCGCCAGTGATTGCAGGCCGCCATCAAATAGGGCTGCACCGACGCGAGCCGCAGGCCGGCCTCCTGTGCCAGCGCAGCGGCTTCCTGCAGCAGTTCGCTGTCGATGGCGCTGGCCAGCAGCGGGCCGCCGTAGCCGCTGCCGCTCCAGCGGTACAGCCACTGCGCGGCGGCATCGCCGTATACCTGCCGGAAGGCGTGCTGCACCAGCGCCTGCCACTCTTCCGGGGTGTCCAGCCCCTCGCGCCACGGGATCAGCTGGTAGCGCACGAAATGGTTGGACAGCACCAGCGTTGCTGCGCGCGGCGGCAGGCGCTGCTCCTGCAGCAAGCCGCGCAGGGCGGCCAGCGCCGGGCGCCACGCCGGCCCCTGCTCCGCCGGCGGGCAAGCGGCCACCGCGCGCTCGACCAGCCGTGGCCGCAGGCCGCGCGACAGCCGCAGCCAGACCGCGCGTTCCGGCGCCAGCGACAAGCCGATTCGCTCATGCAACGAAAGTGACACGATTGATTTCCTGTAGTGTGGTTTCACCGCGCTTGACCATGTCGACCGCGGCCTCGCGCAGAAAACGGGTGCCGTTGCGACGCGCGGCTTCCTTGATGTGGCGGATCGGTTCGCGCGCCACGATCAGCTCGCGGATCTCGTCGGTCAGGCGCAGCATTTCGCCGATCGCCTTGCGCCCCTTGTAGCCGGTGCCGCGGCAGTGGCCGCAGCCGCGCCCGCTGCGAAAGCCGTCGTGCGTGGCCAGTTCGGCCGGCAGGCCGGCGGCCAGCAGTTGCGCCACCGTCGGCTGCTCCGGCTGCGAGCAGAACGGGCAGTTCAGCCGCACCAGGCGCTGCGCGAAGATGCAGTTCAGCGCCGAGACAAAGCTGTACGGCTCGATATCCATGTGGATGAAGCGGCCGATGACATCGAACACGTTGTTGGCGTGCACGGTGGTAAACACCAGGTGGCCGGTCAGCGCCGCCTGCACCGCGATCTGCGCCGTCTCGGGGTCGCGGATCTCGCCGACCAGGATCTTGTCCGGGTCGTGGCGCAGGATGGAGCGCAGGCCGCGCACGAAGGTCAGCCCCTTCTTCTCGTTGACCTGGATCTGCAGCACCCCCGGCAGCTGGTACTCGACCGGGTCCTCGATGGTGATGATCTTGTCGCTGCCGGAGTTGATCTCGGTCACCGCCGCGTACAGGGTGGTGGTCTTGCCGCTGCCGGTCGGGCCGGTAACCAGCACCATGCCGTAGGGCTCGCTGATGTAGCGGCGGATCTCGCCGATCAACTGGCTGTCGAAGCCGAGGCTGTCCAGTCGCAGTTCCTGCTGGCTGTCGGTCAGCGTGCGCCGGTCGAGGATGCGCAGCACCGCGTCCTCTCCGAGGATGTTGGGCATGATGGAGACGCGGAAATCGACCTCGCGTCCCTGCATCGCGATCTTGAAGCGCCCGTCCTGCGGGATGCGCCGCTCGGCGATATCCAGCTCCGACATCACCTTCACCCGCGACACCATCTGCTCGGCCAGATCGGCGCCGTTGAGGCTGCCCACGGTCAGCAGCACGCCGTCGATGCGGTACTTCATCACCAGCCCGTTGCCGCCCGACTCCAGGTGGATGTCGCTGGCGCCCATCTTCAGCGCGTCGTAAATCACCGAGTGCACCAGTTTCACCACCTGGCTGGTGTCCTCGCTGATCGACTTGTAGGAAATGTCCTCCAGCGTCTGCGTGGTTTCGACATGGTTGGCCGCAGAGCCGAGCAGCACGTCGATGGCGCGCCAGGACTCCTCGTAACGGGTGAGGAAGGCGGCCAGATCGCCGCGGTGCACCAGATACCAGCTGGCGGCCGGCTGCACCGCGCAATGCACCCACTCCTGCAGCGCCGCATCGAACGGGTTGCTGAACAGGATGCGCAGCTCGCCGTCGGCGCTGCGGCAGGCCATGCACTCCTGGCGCACCGCGTCGGGGTAGGCGATCACGTCGAAGGCCGGTTGCAGCTGCTCGATGTCGGCCATCGCCAGCGCCGGGTAGTGCGCGGTGGCGGCGAGGTGGCGCACGAAGGCATCCGGCGGCAGGCCGCTGCCCTCTTCCAGCACCGCCAGCAGCGGCCGCTGGTAGCGCTGCGCGTCGTCGCGCGCCTGCTGCACTTGGCTGGCGCTGAACGCCGCCGGCTCGGGAAGGGAAAGATCGCGGCTCATTGGATGCTCCCGGCCAGCTCGAAGATGGGGAGGTACATCAGCACCACCACGATGCCGATGACCAGCCCGATGAACACCATCAGCACCGGCTCGAACATGCGCATGAAGCGCTCCACCGCCAGTGCCATTTCTTCCTCGTAAAAGCCGGCGATGCGGCCCATCATGCTGCCCATCTGCCCGCTGCGTTCACCGACGCGCAGCATGCGCAGCGCTACCGGCGTGGTCAGTCCGTGGCTGTGCAGCGCGCCGGAAATCGGCTTGCCGTCGCTGATATCCCGCGCCGCCTGCTGCAGCCGCAGCCGCAGCGAGGTCTGCAACACGCCGGACACCATCGCCAGCGCCGGCACCACCGGCGTGCCGCCGACCAGCAGCATGCCCAGCATGCGGTACAGCCGCGCCAGCTGGTACAGCCGCATGCGCTCGCCCAGCGACGGGATCTTCCACAGCAACTCGCCCAGCCGGCGGATGACCTCGGGGCGGGTCAGCAGGTAGCCGGCCGCAAGCAGCAGCAGCAACAGCGCCGGCAGCAGGAACACGGCATAGGTCTGAAACAAATTGCCCCAGGCCAGCAGCAAGCGCGAGAACAGCGGCAGGTCGCTGCCCATCGTTTCGTAGACCTGGGCGAAGCGCGGCACCACGTAGCCGATCAGGAACAGCAGCACCGCGCCACCGGCCAGGATCAGCAGCGCCGGATAGATGGAGGCGCTGATCACTTTCTTGCGCACCGCATCAACCTGGGTCTGGTAGGCGAGGTAACGGCCGAGCGCATTCTGCAGGTCGCCGGTTTTTTCGCTGGCGCGCACGGTGGCGACATACAGCGAAGGAAAGGTCTCCGGAAACTGCTGCAGCGCCACCGACAGCGACAGGCCCTCGTGCAGGCGCTGGATGATCTGGCTCAGGATGCGGCGCGACTCCGGGCGTGATTCTTTTTCGTTCAGCGCCTCGATGGCCTCCACCAGCGCAAGCCCGGCCTCCAGCAGCGCGAGCAGTTCCTGGGTAAACAGCGCCAGCTGGAAGCCGGAACGCGACCATGTCCACGAGAAGCTGCGCTGCCTGACCGCCAGCACGGCATAGCCCTGGTCCTGCGCCTGGCTGACGGCTTCACCATCGCTGCCGGCTTCCAGCACCAGTACCGCTACCTCGCCATCATGGTTGATGGCCTTGATCTCGAAATACATGATGTTCCTGACCTAGCTGCCGATATCGGCATCCTCGCCCGAGCCACCGGACTGACCGTCCTTGCCGTAGCTGTACAAGTCATATTCGCCGCGCTCTCCCGGCTGGCGATACTGGTAGGGCCGTCCCCACGGGTCCGGCGGCGGCGCCTTTTTCAGGTACGGCCCCTGCCACTTCGGCTCGTCGGCCGGGCGCGAGTACAGTGCGGCCAACCCTTGTTCGGTGGTGGGATAGCGGCCGGTATCCAGCCGGTACTGGTCGAGCGACTTTTCCAGCGCGTCCACCTGTGCCTGCGCCGTCTTCACCTCCGCCTTGCCGACCTGCGCGAAATAGCGTGGCGCCACATAGCCGGCCAGCAGGCCGATGATCACCAGCACCACCAGCAATTCCAGCAAGGTGAACCCCGCGCTGCCGAATCGCTTCCGAGAAAGGCTATACATAGATTTCACGCCTCGATCCGCCGGCCAGCCCAGCCCTGACGGCGGCCTGCCACGCAGTAAGCTACTTGACCCAGTTGTCAATCATGCTTACAACAGAATTTAGATAAATACATTTATAGAGGGCCACGCCGGCTTTCGCCATCCATTCTTCAGTGCTAGATGCAATGCAAAGACAACGCATATGGCTTTCGCTAGCGATAACGGATGGGGTGCCGATAGCGGCAGGCCAGATGCGCGCGAGGCCCAATCCGCATGGCGCAAGGCAGGGGGAAAAAGCAGCGCCGGCAGCTGTAACCGGAAACACGGAGCCAGCGGTGGCGTACTTTAAGAAATGGCCGGCAGCGGCCGGCAATTCGCGGCAAATACCGGGTAGCAAACTATACTTTTTTTCAACCGTACTGATATCGGATAGCACATCACAACAGGTCGCGCCATGTACACCAGTCACTATGGCCTTGCCGACTCGCCGTTCTCGATCGCGCCCGATCCGCGCTATCTGTTCATGAGTCAGCAGCACCGCGAAGCGCTAGCCCACCTGATGTACAGCATCAGGGGCGAAGGCGGATTCGTGCTGCTGACCGGCGAGGTCGGCGCCGGCAAGACCACGCTGTGCCGCTGCTTTCTGGAACAACTGCCCGCGCACTGCGATGTCGCCTTCGTCATCAACCCCAAGCTCACCGTGCCGGAGCTGCTGGCCACCCTCTGCGAAGAGCTGCAGATCGCACTGCCCGCCGAGCACGGCAACAAGGCCTGCATCGACCTCATCAACAAGCACCTGCTGGCCGCCCACGCGCAGGGACGCACCACGCTGCTGATCATCGACGAAGCGCAGAACCTGAGCGACGAGGTGCTGGAGCAGGTGCGGCTGCTGACGAATCTAGAAACGCACGAGTGCAAGCTGCTGCACATCATCCTCTTGGGGCAGCCGGAACTGCGCGACAAGCTGGCACGGCCGGAATTGCGGCAACTGTCGCAGCGCATCGTCGCCCGTTACCACCTCGGCCCCTTGCAACGCGACGAGATCGCCCCCTATATCCAGCACCGGCTGAGCGTGGCCGGCAGCCATCTCGACCTGTTCCCGCCGGCGGTGATGCGGCAGCTGTTTGCCTGTACCGGCGGCGTGCCGCGCAAGCTGAACGTGCTGTGCGACCGCGCCCTGCTCGGCAGCTACGCGCAGGGCAAACCCCGCGTCGACCGTGCCACGGTGCGGCAGGCGGCACGGGAGGTGTTCAACAGCAACCCGATCCGCCCATGGCACAAGCTGGCCCTCGCCAGCGGCGCCCTGCTCAGCACCGTCGCGGTCGCCACCGTGCTGTTCTATGGCGCACAACCGGCCGGCCAGCACTCGCCCCCGCCGGCCGCAGCCACCGCTGCCCGCAGCACGGCAACCCGTACCCCTGCGCCGGCACAGCCCGCCGCAACCGCTGCCGCGCCCCGCCCCACCGCCGCACTGGCACGCCTGCCGGCCGCCGACCTCGCGCAGGCACTGGCGTACCGCACGCTGCTGGGGCAATGGCGGATTCCGGCACCGGTCAGCGATGAAGCCGGCGCCTGCCAGCAGGCCGAACTGTTCGGCGCCCGCTGTCTGAGCGGCAGTGGTGACCTGGACAGCCTGCGCCGCCTCAACCTGCCGGCGGTATTGCAGCTGCACCAGCCCGCCGGCCAGCTGCAGCACCTGACCTTGCTGGCGCTGCAAGGCGAACAGGCGCGGGTGGTCATCGGCCAACAACAGCACGAGCTGACGCTGGCGGCGCTGGCACAGGCATGGAACGGACGCTACACCGTGCTGTGGATGCCGCCGCCGCATTATCAGCAGCCGCTGGCGCCCGGCAGCCGCAGCCTGGCGGTCGCCTGGTTGCGGCAACAGCTCGGCCAGCTACCGGCGGCCGGCGGCGCAACGTTGGCCGCAAGCTACGATGCCGGGCTGGCCGCGCGGGTACGCGACTTCCAGCTGCAGCACGATCTGCCCGGCGACGGCATCGCCGGGCCGCTGACCCTGATACGGCTGGCTCAGGCCGGTAATCCTGACTCGCCACACCTGAGCGCCACCGCGCCCGTCACCATCCGGAGGGAGTGATCATGTCCTACATACTCGACGCCTTGCTCAAGGCCGATCAGGAACGACAACGCCACAGCACGCCGACCGTGCACTCCATCCACGCCGCGCAGAGCATCCAGCCGACGCCGGGCAAACCGCGCTGGCGCTACCTGTTACTGATACTGCTGCTGGGCAGCGGCATCGCCGCGGCCGGCATGCTGTTCGGCTGGCAGGCACTGGCGACAATCCGGCCGGCCACGCCGCAGGCGGCCGACAACAGCAGCGTTGCCCTCAACCGCAATACCCCGCAGCCAGCCGAAGCGACGGTGGCTTACCTGCCGCCGGCGAACAGTCTGCCGCTGGCCAGGCAAAGTGATGCCGAGCTGACGCCGCTGCCAGCGCCGGCCGCCCCGGCGCCCAGTCGCAAGGAAAACCATGTCGCGGCGGCAAGCAAGCCGGCCGCACAAACAACGGCGGCCCCGGCGCCTGCGGCCGAAGCCACCGTCAGCCGCATCGACAACCGCGTGTTCAACCTGCGCGAGCTGCCGGCGGCCCTGCAAAAAGAGATTGGTGACAGTGTCGTGATCTCCGGCTTTTCCTCCTCCGCCGAAGATTCGGAACGACTGGTGATCATCAACGACCGGGTACGGCGCGCCGGTGACGACGTCGTGGCCGGCATGACACTGGAAAGCATCCAGGCCGATGGCGTGATCTTGAACTACAAGGGCTATCGCTTCCGTAGCGGAAGTTTCTGACCTCCCACCCACCAGAGGAAACCATCATGGCAACCCTTGTTTGCTTGCCCCGGGCCGGGCCGCTTCGCTGCCGGCAAAGGCCGGCGCTGCTGACCGTCTTGCTGCTGCTCCTTGCGCCCATCGCCGGTGCCAACATCTATGCCTTTACCGATGCCGACGGCACCACGCACTTCAGCAATGTGCCGCAGGACAAGCGCTACCGGCTGGCACTGAGCACGCCGCGCGACAGCGCTGAAGTCACGACCGGCAAGCGCGCGCCGGGCGTGCAGTACCGCGCCAGCCAGCGCGCACGCTGGAGCCAGCTGATCGACAGCACCGCGCAGAACCTGAACCTGGACGCCGCCCTGCTGCACGCGGTCATCGCCACCGAATCCGGTTACAACTGGCGCGCGGTGTCGCCCAAGGGCGCGATTGGCTTGATGCAGTTGATGCCGGCCACCGCCGGACGTTACGGCGTGACCAACCTGTACGACCCGCAGCAGAACGTCCGCGCCGGCGCGCAACACCTGCGCGAGCTGATGGGCCGCTTCGACAACGACCTCAGGCTGGTGCTGGCCGCCTACAACGCCGGCGAACAGGCGGTGGCACGTTATGGCAACCGCGTGCCGCCTTATCAGGAGACCATGCAGTATGTACCGCGCGTGCTGGGCAACTATGCACGCAATCAACAGCGGCCCCAAGCCGCTCCCGAGTACTGATCAAGCCCCAAAAATGCTGATGGCGGCAGGAAATCCTTGCCATTTTGCTGCCGCCATATTTTAAATATTCCGTTGAATCTATTGTCACAATGACCTACGATACAGCGTACCAATCCGCCAAAAAAAGGAAGGAGGCAAACCTCGGTTAGCGTGTTCTGTAATCGCACCGGCCACTCGCGGCAGACACTGCCGGAGAGGGTCGTAATTTGGCTGGCAAGCTGCAGCCTCTGGTATCGAACAAAAGCGGCAGAACAGTACTGGCGGTATTTTTTTCTAATGTACGCAGGAGGGGATCTCGCGCGATTCCTAGGCAAGGAACCGCCTTTGAAGATTCAAAGGAGGTGTAACATGAGTCCCAACGGCCTCGGGAAGCTGCACAAAGCTTCCGGAATACACACATCCGCCATCTGTCGCACGGCGGGTTTCAAACAACCCCTATTCAGGTTTTTCGCCCTGCTGTTCAGCACGCTGTTCCTGCTGCTGACCACCAATCCTGCCGCCGCAGCAGCGCCTGTCGGTATCCAGAACACGCTGGAAGGTTGCCGCAACAACGGCGACATCACCCTGCCTAATGGCAGCGGCCAGTTTGTCTGCCCCGACGACGTCTACACCAGCGGTAACCTCGGCAAAGGCTGGAACGAGCTGGATCTGGTGCCGTATCGGCTGACGGTCGATGCCGGTAATTCTGCGCCGGCAACCCAGACTTACACCATCGCGGTGGTAGTCGATCATGAAGATGCCGGCAAGCCCGGCTACGACGTGCTGTCGACGCTGACCAAGAACGTGGCGCTCTCCAGCGGCACCTGCTCGATCACCAACATCAGCGCCCAGATGGTGCTCGAACCCGGCATCGGCGGTACCGACAAGTCGCTGTACCGGCTAGTCACCATCAGCCAGGACAAGAACAGCACTTGCGTGTTTGACTACTATGCGCGGCTGGCACTGGGTTCGCATCTGTACCCGGGATCGTCGCTGCACGCCAACCTGGCCAATGAGGCCTTCGGCACTGCCGGTATCGGCGCCCGTGACGTGTCCATTCCGGTAAAAGAAATCCTGCCGCAAGAACTGCGCAAGGATATGACTGCCAGTCAGGACACCGACTACAGCTGGAACATCACCAAACAGGCCAACCCGACCGATGTCTCGTTCGGCAACGTCTGCGCGGAAGGTTTTGATGACCAGCTACCGGTGGAAATCACCATCCAGTGGACGCGCTCGGCCGCCATCAACGGCATGATCACCGTCACTACCAACGTCTACGCCAAGAACCCGGCATCGCGCACCATCACCGTCAGTGTCTCCGACAAGATCTATAAGGGCCTGACCCCAACCACCCAGGTCGGCAGTACCGCGAACTCGGGCGAGGTTGATGTGGCCGCCAAGACCGAAGTACTGGTGCTCACCAACCAGCAGACTCTGCCAGCCAGTGATGGCGATCAGGGTGCCTTCAACGATGTGGCCACTGCGACCTACATCGACAAGGCAACCGGTATAGCGGTACCGGGTAACACCACCGCCACCGCCAGTGCCGCCATCAGCACCGGCACCACCACCAACGCCACCGCGGTCATCACCGACACCGAGTCGATCACTGGCAATTTCCTGCAGTTCTCGGTCGATAGCCTGGGCGGCAGCGTCGCCGGCAGCTTCAATCCGGCTTATGTACTGGGTACCAAAACTGTCGGTCCGGTTAACTGGACATCCGGCGAACAAAGCAGCAGCGGTTCGGTTGTATTCATGAAGACCATTCACCTGAATGGCCAGAAAATCACTTCCGGCACCCTGACTGACACTGCGACACTGACACCGAAAGATGGCAGCCCGCAGGTTTCCGGCCCAGTCAATGTGGCCATCGTGTCGAGTTCGGCTGCAGAGCTGAAGATCGACAAGAGCATCGACGCGGAATCGATGTCGTTCCTGGCAGCGGGCGAGAAATACGTGATCCGCTTCACCATTACCCGCCTGGGTGATGCGACCTACCAGGACAGCAAAGAGCTGGTATTCAACTTCGGCGATAGTGGTGCCACCAAATCGGTCTCCCTGACCGGACTGGTACCGGATACCTATCAAGTGGTTGAGGAAACCGTGTTCGTCAATGCGGCCAACGTTGAAGCGATCGGCGTGCTTGCCGATGCGACCAGCAACTCGCGCAGTGTCGACCTGACTGTCACCGACAGCACACCGATCTGCCTGGGCACTGCCGTGTTCGCCAACAAGCGGGCATTTGGTCCGGCCACCGCCGAAGTGCAGAAAGTCACCGATCCGGTGCTGCAATCCGGTGATGCCGACTTCAAGTGGAGCTTTACCCTGACTGGCCCTGGTGCCGGGACGGGCGTCCTCGCCGAGGCTGATGCCGGTGGTGGTGCAGTAGCGTTCGAAGCAGGCGGCCAGCCGTTCTCGCTTTCCGAAGGTGTCTACACCGTGACCGAAACGCTGAAGAGTGGCTGGGACTTGAACAGTGTCAACAGTGACCCTGCTGCCACAACCTGCTCCTTTACCGTCAATTACCCAGCCGATGCCGGCAAAGTGTTCTCCTGCCTGTTCAAGAACACCAAGCGGGCCGAAGTGCAGGTAATCAAGACCTTCAACGGCGCACCCATCACTGGTAGTGAAGTGTTCACCTTCAGTCTGCGTACCGGCGCATCGGCCGCAGCTGACGGCACCATCCTGCAAACCCTGCAGGCCAATGCCGGCAACGGTGGCACCATTACCTTTGACAAGGTGGTTCCTGGCGACTACCAGCTGTGCGAACAGGGTATCCTGGCTGGCTGGACAACTTCTCTGTCCTCCATGCCCGGCGCCTTCTCGCCACCCAATGGCGGTGACAACAGCACTACTTGCGTCGGCTTTAGCGCCGCTGCCGGTCAGTCTGTAAGCTTCACCATCGACAACGTACCACCGCCGGGAGGCCAGGCCCACACCATCGGCTACTGGAAAAACTGGGCTTCCTGCAAACAAAGTGGCGGCAAGCAAGCACCTGTTCTCGACCAAACCATGGCCCTGGCTGAGCCTACCGGTATCCAGGTAAACAGCTTCTACCTGCATGGTGATGTGGCCAACCCTGACGTGGCACCGGATTGCAGCAAGGCAGTCAGCTTGCTCAACAAGTCCACCTTTAGCGGTACCAAGAAAGCCAGCGACCCGCTGTTCAACATGGCGGCGCAACTGGTAGCGGCTGAACTGAACTACGCAGCAGGGGCAACAACCTGCGCCAAAGTCAGCGAGGCTATCGTGGCAGCCAATGCGCTGCTGACCAAGTACCAGTTCACTGGTTACGGCTACACCGGCAAGGTCAGCGCCACTGACGCCAGCCTGGCCCGTAGCCTGGCGACTCGACTGGACAACTACAACAACAACCTGCCAAGCGCCTGCCTGTAAACCAGACTGGCGTATCAAAAAAAGCCCGGCGCAAGCCGGGCTTTTTGTTGGCGATAAGACGGTGCCGCCTTATCTGGCAACCTGTACCGACACCACCGCGCTGGCGCTGGCGGCGCCGTCGCTGATGCTGTAGCTGAAGCTGTCGCTGCCCTTGAACTTGCCGTTCGGGGTGTAGGTGATGCTGCCGTCGCTATTGAGCACCGCCTTGCCACGCGCCGGCACGCCCACGGTCTTCACCTGCAGCGGCTTGCCTTCCGGATCGTAGTCATTGCCCAGCACCACCATCCTGACGGCAGTGCCGACCCTGGTCGCGCCGCTGTCATTGACCGCCACCGGCGGCTTGTTGCTGGTGCTGGTCGTGCTGCTGGCCACCACATACGTGGCGCTGGCCGTGGCACGGTAGCTCGTGCTGCCAACGTTGGCCGCAACGACGCTGAAGCCGTAGGAACCGGCTGCCGCGGTCGTTGCCGACGTCACACTCAGGGTGGTGCTGGTGCTGGCACCCGGCGCCAGGGTCAGCGTCGACAGCGGCAGGCTGCTCCAGCCGGCCGGCACCGTGGCCGCCAGGCTGAACTGCGAACTGCTGCAGGCGCTGGAATCGGTATTGGTCACGCTCAGGCTGAAGCTTGCCGCCGTGCCGGCAGCCAGCGACGGGCTTTGCCCCGGCGTCAATGCCACACTCGGATTGCCACGGGTGCACACCGGCTGCACCGGCGTTTGCCCGCCGGTCGCCACACTCACCGTGGCACCGCTGCTGCTCAGCGACAGCAGCGAAATGCTCACCCCGCTGCCGCTATCGGTGAAGGTCTTGCCCACCGCCAGCGGCGAATCGCTGATGTCATCGGTGGCCGAGCTGTTCGGCGTCAGGTCGAGCAGGTCGCTGGTGTCACCGCTGTTGTCGGTACCGGTGCGCACCAGCACGCCATTGACCGCCTGCGGGAAGCGCGAGATGTCGCTGTCGAAGCCAAGTGGCTGGCGGAATTCGACGTAATACCAGCTCTTCTGTCCGGTCGTGGCGTCCACGCCCTTCAGCACCTTCACGGCCTTGATGCCATTACCGGCGGCCGCGTACGGCGTCAGCGTAACGGTGGTGCTACCGCTTTCCACGGTGGCGATGGCGGGCGACAGGTTGTAATTCAGCCAGCCCAGGCGCTCTTTCTGGAACGCGTTGTAGTGCACGCCGCCATTGCCCATGGTGTCGAAGGCATCGCCGTACTCGCTGCGGCTGCAGCTGCTGCCCAGCGTGGTCGCGCCGCAATCCAGCGAGTGCGAGTGCCACAGGCCGAAGTTGTGCCCCATCTCGTGCGTGACCACCCCGCGATACAGCGCGCCGTTCAGCCACGACGACGACGGCGAACCGCCGACGGTGCCCATGCCGGACCAGGTGCAGGCAGTGTTTTTCGGCATCACGTAGATACGGCGCGGATACTGCGTCAGGTCGATGCCGGCGGTCTTGGCGGCCTGGTTGGCGTAGGCGGCCACGTTGTCCGGGCTGCAGGTCTGGTTGATCGGCAGCGTCAGCCAGCCGAAGACATTGCCGTTCAGCCAGGTCTGCTGCGACGAGTTTTCCTTGATGAAATCGCTGCTGCTGCCAAACACGGTGGTGTTGGCCTGGCTCGCGGTATACGGCTGCGTCTGGTTGTCCTGGAAGTTGACCAGCAGCACCGCGGTTTTCTGCTCGCCAAAGGTATTCGGTGCGGCCAGTGCCAGCACCTGGTAGCTGGTGCTGCCGGTGCTGTCCAGCGCCAGCACATTGTTGCTGAGCGAACCCTTCACCCGCACCTTGGTGCCGCTCGGCTGGCGCGGGCCCTTGCCCTTGAACTTCAGCTCGACACGGCCCTCTTCCGTTTTCAGGTAGTAGCGGTTGCCGGTGGTCTTGTCGAAGTAGTGAACGTGGATCACCTCCAGCTCACCCTCGCGCTCCACTGCAGCCGCTGCCGTCGCGGTGCCCTGGTTCTGCGGCAGGGCCTTGCTGCTCTGGGCCATGCCGGGGGCGGCAAACAGGGTCAAGACAAGTGACAACATGGTGCCGGTGCGGGCCATCAGGCGCGGCCAAACTGGCGCTGCTGCAATAGACATAATTTCCTTTCGTGTAACCCGGGCTGCCGGCCGGCGGCGCTCAGCGCCCTGCCCGATCCGGCAATACCCTTTTCCTGTGTGGCGGCAGCAGCCGGAAGCGACACCACATCGTGTCCGCTCCCGGCCGCAGGCAACACGCCACAACCAAGCCTTGCTTCGTATCCGCCGATAGGTCCGGCGTGCTGTCTCGATGACACCAGCCACCCGCACAACAGGACGCGCCCCCTTTTTGGCATCCCGTCGGCAAGCGCTGGCGCCGGCCATTCGTCTTGCTGACACTTGTTGTTTTACTTGCAACAGCCACTATTAAAATCAATAGCCGAAGGATGTCAGATACAAACAGTCAAGTCAGTTCACATAGTCTGGCCACAAGGCTGACACCGTGATTCCACGTCCGAACCTATCGGATGACGTCGCTACTATACATAGTTGCTGAGGAGTTACCGCCCCGTTTTTCGGCCGATTCAAAAAATAGCACGCAAGATATATGTCTTTGTTTTAATTAGACAAACATCATTTCATCAATCAGATAAATGACAGCTTTACCGGCAATATCTTTGGAAATTTTGCAACGGGTCATTCCACTCATCTTTATCCCGTTCGAACGGCTGGTTGCGCTGAAAACCGGGCGCAAATCACCCGCCAACGCGGCGCCAAAGCACAGCGCTAGCGTTGGCCGCCGGCACGGCAAAAAGCCGCACCGGCAGCAGCACAAACAGCGCAACAGGAGGATGAAAACGGAGAATGAACCAAGATGTAGCCAGCACTGCCAGCACGCGACAGGGTCATCGCGCAAGGCGCACCACGAGATAAGCAGCAAGCGCAGCAACCGTGCCAGCAGCAAGCGCGCCGCTGGCGGGATGGCAGCGAAACATCGGCGCCGGCGGCAAAGCGGCCACAATTTAACGATCGGCCACCTTTTGCACGCTTTCGCCGCCGGCAACCGCGCGCAAAGCCCGATGGCGCGGTCATTACCAATCGGCGCGCCGCAATGCAAAAATCAATAACAGCATTAAAATCAATAAGCTGCCATTTAAAACATGCCAAAAGCGCATATTTTTTTAAAAACAGGCTTGACTTGCTCAAAACCAGACGTTAAAGTGCACGCCAATTCGTGATGCAGCACTGTGACACGAAGCCAGTGGGGGTATAGCTCAGCTGGGAGAGCGCTTGCATGGCATGCAAGAGGTCAGCGGTTCGATCCCGCTTATCTCCACCACTTCAGTCCCTATAGTTTAGCGGTTAGAACACTGCCCTTTCACGGCGGCGGCCGGGGTTCGATTCCCCGTGGGGACGCCAGAACAGGAAAAGCCCGTTACTTCGGTAACGGGCTTTTTGCATTGGCGGCCAACGTTGGCCGCAGCCTGCCGCCAGCGCGCCGGATCAGGCGCACGCCGCAAAAATGGCATCGGCGGTGGCGATGGTTTGCCCGTCATTTTGCCGGCAGCGTACAATACGCCCTTTCTCGTTTTCGCTGGCCATCCGACATGATCCGCACTCGCTTTGCCCCCAGCCCGACCGGCTTCCTGCACATCGGCGGTGTCCGCACCGCGCTGTTCTCCTGGGCGTTTGCCCGCAAAAACGGCGGCACCTTCGTGCTGCGCATCGAAGACACCGACCTGGAACGCTCGACGCCGGAATCGGTAAAAGCCATCCTCGACGGCATGCACTGGGTCGGCCTCGACTACGACGAAGGCCCGTTCTACCAGACGCAGCGCTTTGACCGTTACAAGGAAGTGATCCAGCAACTGCTCGCCGCCGGCCATGCCTACCCGTGCTACTGCAGCAAGGAAGAGCTGGAAGCGCTGCGTGCGCAGCAGGAAGCCAACGGCGAGAAGCCGCGCTACGACCGCCGCTGGCGCCCGGAAGCCGGCAAGACACTGCCGCCGCCACCGGCCGGCGTGCAGCCGGTGATCCGCTTCAAGAACCCGCTGGATGGCGTGGTGGCGTGGGATGACGCGGTCAAGGGCCGTATCGAGTTCGCCAACACCGAGCTGGACGACCTGATCATCGCCCGCCCGGACGGCAGCCCGACCTACAACTTCTGCGTGGTGGTCGACGACTGGGACATGAACATCACCCACGTGATCCGCGGCGACGACCACGTCAACAACACCCCGCGCCAGATCAACATCCTCAAGGCACTGAACGCGCCGCTGCCGGTGTACGGCCACCTGCCGATGATCCTCAACGAGGACGGTCAGAAGATGTCCAAGCGCCGCGACGCGGTGAGCGTGGTGGATTACGCCGACAAGGGCATCCTGCCGGAAGCGCTGCTGAACTACCTGGCGCGCCTGGGCTGGGGTCACGGCGACGACGAGCTGTTCGACATGGCGCAGTTCGTGGAGTGGTTCACGCTGGAAGCGGTCAGCGGTTCGCCGAGCCGTTTCAACCACGAGAAATTCCTGTGGCTGAACGCGCAGTACATCAAGGCCGCCGACAACACGCGCCTGGCCGAGCTGATCGCCGGTCGTCTGGCTGCGGCCAACGTTGACACTACCAGCGGCCCGGCACTGGCTGACGTGATCGCGCTGGTGAAGGAACGGGTGCAGGACCTCAACGCGCTGGCCGTGGAAGTGGACTACTTCTACGCCAAGCGCACGCCTGCCGCCGCCGACGTGGAAAAACACCTGTCCGCCGACAGCCACGCGCGCATGCTGCGCTTTGCCGAACGTCTGGCCGCGCTGGACAGCTGGACGGCGGAGAGCATCCACGAGCTGTTCAAGCCGTTCTGCGCCGACGAAGGCATCAAGATGGGCCAGCTGGGCATGCCGCTGCGCGTGCTGGTCTGCGGCACCGCGCAGACACCATCGGTGGATGCGGTGCTGGCGCTGATCGGCAAGGACGAGGTGCTGCGCCGCATGCGCGGCTAAGCCCGCAAAGCCGTAGCATGCCGCCTGACACGCAGCACTCCGGCTTGCTGCATGTAAACAGCCCCTGCCGCTTATCCCGCTAGGGGCTGTCATTTTGTCAGCGTGAATGCAGCCATGCCGGCCGCCTGCACTCAGGAGGCGATTCCGGTCACCTGGGCCAGCACGCGCGCCACCTCTTCGCGCATCACGGGCGCCTTGCCATTGAAATGCCCGCCTGGCGCCGCAAGCAACCCTTCGCCCACCACCAGCTCCGCAGCCTCATCGTAGCCCTTACCCAGTTGGGCAGCATCAAGCAATGTGGCACGTTGCGCCAGCGAACGCTGCTGGAAAACCTCCGCCAGCCGTTTTACCGCCAGCGCAAACTCTTCACGGGTCACCGCCTGCCGCGGCCAGAAGCGGTCATAACCGCTCATCCAGCCATTGCTCACCACGATCTCAATCTGTTCGCGCAAAGGGTGATCGCCAGCAACATCCGACAGCAACGGCTTTTCCGCCGCCTTCAGCTCGCCGTTGAGCGTCATCTGCAGCGCATTGGCAAGCTCGGCGCGGGTAATGGCACGCTGCGGCTCGAAACGACGCTGAGCATCGGTCGTCATCAGGCCGCGGAACACGACCGCGGCAATCGCCTGCTGCTGCTTGCTGCGGCCAATATCGACAGGCAATGTGCGCGACGGATGACCCAGCATCGCATCCACCGGCTCGATATCCATGCGCACATCGCGCACCGTGTAATTGGTCAGCGAATCGACAAAACGGCTCCAAGCCGCAAACGACTCGCCCTTGCTGAAATTGACGCGATAACCATAGTGATAGCCATTGGCCGGGTTGTAGCGTGTCAGCAAACCTTGCTGCTGCCTGGCCTTGTTGTCGGCCAAACCATAGATCACGGCGCGGCCGACGCTGTTGACGGCAGACAGGTCCGGGATCAGCGCATTGCCGTTCAGATACTCGTCACCGGCCTTGATCGCTACTTTGCCCGGATCAGGGACAATGACATCACGTGCCGGGTCGTAACGGTCACCGCTGCCCAGCATCGCCAGCCGGACATTACGGATTTCACTACCATAGATGCCAAAGCGGTTGCTGGCCGACGAGACATCCATCACCGTGACATAGCCCTCGCCCAGCACCTCAATGGTGCCATCTGGCTTGATCCACATCGCCGTATTGGTATCCAGACCATAACCCCGCTTCAGGTTGCGGCTGGTGAGATAGCTCGCCATGCGCAGCGCCCGGCCGGAGGTGGTCTCCTCCAGCTTGTCCAGGTGCTGATCAATCACACCATCAAACAGGCCGCTTCCCTTCAGCACCGCCGTGCCACGCATATTGCCACGCGCAGCCACGCCGAAATCCAGCGTATCCATGACCACACCATAGGCCGTCGGCATCCACACACCCTGAATGCTGGCACCGGCACTGCTACCGCCAACAACCCCTCCCCGCTCTTTCAGTGCACGAATCGCCTGAAAGGCCAGCGATGGCGAGCCATCCCCGTTGTACAGGGCACGAGCAATCCGGGCCTGATCGCCGCCAACGAACCACACGGCACTGGCCAGGGTCAGCGGCTTCACCGTGTCGGGGTCGTTCATGGTGTCCTGATAGTTTTTGCGATCAATATTGACGATGCTGATATTGGCCTCCGGTACCCCCAGCGCGATCAGCTCGCCACGAAAACGCTTGCTCGAACTCTGGCTGCCACTGGCAGTGGGCATGATGGCAATACGGGCATTGCTCACACCGCCGGCCAGTTCGATGAATTTTTGGTACACAGGCTGGTTACTTGCGCGCAGCATGCCCCCGACGGCCAGCAGATGCCCCTCTGCCTGCGCCGGCACCGGCGCTAGCGGCCAAGCCAGTGCCAGCGCAGCCAGCAGGCCGCCCATCTTGATAGTGTGCTGTTTCATCATTTCTCCTGAGCTGCCACCCGCCCCAGCCGAGGACCGGGCAACAGCCTGCCAGACCGACGCACACGCAGTACGTCTGCCGGATGCAGCAGCAGGCGGCAACACGGATCAGGGCCAGGCGGGATGAACGAAGCTCCTGTTTCTCTTGTTGATAAAAGTGCTTTGTGGCTGCGGACAAGCCGCGGCTTTTTGTTTGCCCGCCGGATCTAGCCGGACGGTGCAGTCACGCCCACTGCCCTTTACAGCAGGCGCATTCGCTCAACCGCGTTTCGGCGGTTGGGCAGAATCATTCCAGTACAGGTATTGCAGCATGCTTTCCGACAGCTCGGCACTGAGACGCACCGCCTCCTTGTTCTGCACCATCACCGCGGACACCAGCGACTCGATCAGGGCCAGTGCGGCAGTACCTGACGCGGCCAGTACGGGATGGTCGGCAACCGCATACAGCACGTGCGAACTCAGCGCCGCCAGCGGCGAGGCCGGCGAGTCGGTGATCACCAGCAGCGTCGCCCCGCGATCGACGGCAAAACGCGCCAGCTGCACCGTATCCCGGGAATAGCGTGGCAAGCTGATCGCCAGCAGTACATCCTCTGGCCGGATTGTCGCCAAGCGATAAGCGGCATTTTCATTACCGCCTTCCAGGCTGATCGCCTGGGCATCGCAAAAAGGCGCCAGGTTGGCCGCAGCCAGTCCGGCAAGATAGGCACTATTGCCAAAGCCAAGACAGAACACCCGCCGCGCCGCGGCGAGCAGCGCTACCGCCAGCTCAAACTGCAAGGCGCCACTGCGATCGGCAGTAAATGCCAGATTGGATGCTGTCGCAGACAGCAGCGAAGACAAGGAAACCCGGTCATCCGCCTGCATGCCGATCTGTTGACGCAGTTTGCTTACCGGCGACACGGCTTCTTGCAAAGCCGCGGTCAACTCCGCCTTGAGACCGCCAAACCCCTGATAACCGAGGCTATTGGCCAGCCGGTTGACCGCTGCCGCAGAAACACCGGTTGCCTGCGCCAGCTCCTCAATGGAATGCGTCGCCGCCAGCAGCGGGTGGCGCAGCAAGAAATCCGCAACCTTGCGCAAGGCCGGAGACAGAGACGACAACGCCTGTTGCAGCGTCTGCATTAAGGGGGAGTCATGCAATGTAGGTTCAATCATTGAATATTTATTTTCATAATTTGATTTAATGAAAATAATCACATCAATCAGAGATCATAACAACGATTATCGATCGCGCGCCGGAGAGGCAGGCGGCCATCGTCGCAAATTAGTGACACTCGCCGGCAGGCAATACGGCAAGGCCAATAGCAAGCCAACCGCGCACGCATTCCCTGCAGACAAAAAAAATGGCGGATCGCAGGATCCGCCGAGCAGCCTTGAATGCCAGGAGTGTTTCAAGGAAAACCGCCGTACCGGCTGCTGTCTTGCAGGCCGGTACGGATAAAACGCTTACTTCCAGTTGGCCGGGAACTTGTAGCCGGCGTACTTCTGCTTCGCCCAGGCGCGGAACGCCGGCGAGTTGTAGGCGGCGATCACGTCCTTGGCCCATGGCTTGGCGGCGTCAGCCGCGCGCACCACGCCCCAGTTGACGTAGGCGTAGCTCTTTTCCTGATACACGGCTTCGGTCAGCTTGATGCCGGAGCTGACGGCGTAGTTGCCGTTCACCACCGCGAAGTCAACATCGGCGCGCGAGCGCGGCAGTTGCGCGGCTTCCAGCGGTACGATCTTGATCTTCTTGACGTTGACTTCGATGTCCTTTTCCGACGCGGTCAGCGGGTTGATGCCCTTCTTCAGCTTGACCCAGCCCAGGTCGTTCAGCATCACCAGCGCGCGGGCGAAGTTGGACGGATCGTTCGGTGCCGCCAGGGTACTGCCGACTTTCACGTCCTTCAGCGATTTCAGCTTGCCGCTGTAGATGCCCAGCGGTGCGGTCGGCACCTGGAACACTTCTTTCAGCTGCAGCTTGTTTTCACGGGCGAAGTTGTCGAGGTAAGGCTTGTGCTGGAACACGTTGACGTCCAGCGAGCCTTCCTGCAGTGCCAGGTTCGGGCGCACGTAGTCGGTGAATTCCACCAGCTTCACGCTGTAGCCCTGCTTTTCCAGCAGCGGCTTGATCTGCTGCTTCACCTGGTCGCCGAAGTCGCCAACGGTGGTGCCGATGGTGATTTCCTTTTTCGCCGGGTCGGCAGCGTAAACGTTGGCCGCAGCGGTCAGGCCGATGGCGGCAACAGCGATGGATTTCAGTACGAGTCTGCGCATGGTGTTCTCCTTGTGAGAGTCTTTGTCCAATGGCGTGGCGTCTGCGTGAACGCCCGCCGCTTTAAATAGAGTGCTTAACGCTTGTCGAGGCGGGCCGCCAGATGGTTGCCGGCAAACTGGATGATCTGCACGATCACCACCAGCAGCAGCACCATCGCCACCATCACTTCGGTCTGGAAGCGGTAGTAGCCGTAACGGATGGCCAGGTCACCGATGCCGCCACCGCCAACCACGCCGGCCACCGCCGAGTAGCTGAGGAAGCTGATGGTGAGAATGGTGAGGCTGGAGATCAGGCCGGCGCGGGCCTCGCCCAGCAACACTTTCCAGATGATCTGCGCCGGGCTGGCGCCCATCGCCTCTGCCGCCTCGATCACGCCGCGCGGGATCTCGCGCAGCGTCTGCTCCACCAGCCGCGCAAAGTACGGGATCGCGGCAAACGACAGCGGCACCGCGGCGGCAATCGGGCCGATGGTGGAGCCGACCAGCAGCCGCGTCAGCGGCACCAGCGACACCATCAGGATAATGAACGGGAAGGAGCGCACCAGGTTGACGAACCAGCCGACCACGCCGTTGACGGCACGGTTGGCGAACAGCTGTCCCGGCTGCGTCAGGTACAGCAGGATGCCGAGCGGGCCGCCGACCACGATGGCGACGGAGAGGCCGATGGCCAGCATCAGCCCGGTTTCCGCGCTGGCCTGCCAGATTTCCGGTGCCAGATCGGACAGATTGGCCAGTGCCTGGGCAAGAGTCAGTTGTTCGTCCATTTATGCGACCTCCAGCAGCGATTTGGCCAGCGCCGAACGCGCCGCGACCTGTTTGTCGGTGACTTCCAGCAGCTCGACCACTTCACCGGCATCGAGCAAGGCGGCGCGGTGGCAGATGGAGCGGATGACGTGCATTTCGTGGGTGACGATCACCACGGTAACGCCGAAACGGGCGTTGATGTCCTGCAGGCAATCGAGGATGGACTGCGTGGTTTTCGGGTCCAGCGCCGAGGTCGGTTCGTCGGCCAGGATCACGTGCGGCCGCGGCGCCAGTGCGCGGGCGATGCCGACGCGCTGCTTCTGGCCGCCAGACAGCTGCGCCGGGTAGTGGCCGGCACGGTCGGCGAGGCCGACGATATCGAGGCACTCGGCGACGCGGGCATCGATGTCGGCGCGGCTCCAGCCGGCGATCTCCAGCGGAAAGGCAATGTTGGCCGCCACGGTGCGGTTGGCCATCAGGTTGAACTGCTGGAACACCATGCCGATATTCTGGCGCGCGCGGCGCAGCTCGGCGGCGGACAGGCCGGTCAGGTCACGGCCGTCGACATTGACGCTGCCGTGGTCGGGGCGTTCCAGCAGGTTGATCAGTCGCAGCAGCGTGGATTTGCCGGCGCCGGAAAACCCGATCAGGCCGAAAATCTCGCCCGCCTTGATATGGAGGGTGGTGTCGCGCACGGCGTCAAACCAGCCGCCTTCAGGGCGACGGAAGCGCTTGTGTACGTTTTTGAGGTGAATCATCCTGGACTCCGAAGCAATAAAGCCCGCCGGGTTTGCGCTGGCGGGCTTTATCACGTGGAATCTTCGGTATCGAAAATTGGGAGAATCGTTTGATAAAACAATCCCCACGCTTTAGCTGTTTTACGCCCGCAAGCTGTGTTCAAATCGGCGTTAATCAAGTTGTTGTACACAATTGAACAATATACATTCGTTTGTGTCAATCGCTGCGATGCACCATATTACCCTTATGTCGCAAAATTGCAAATATTAGTTTTAATATAACTTTCAGCAATTTAAATATTGTATCCAGTGCCAAACACTGGCAGCGCCCGCCGGCACGCGATCACGCTGCCATCTGCCCTTATCGCGCGCTAAAACAGGCGCTTAGCTGACCCAGCTCACCATAGCGCAAGGTCACCTCGCTGTCCGGCGCCAACGTCAGCACGCCGGCATAGGAACCGGTGATCACCACCTGCCCCGGCAGGATCGCCTCGCCGCGTTCAGCGAGAAAGCCCTGCAGCCAGTACAGCGGCGCCAGCGGATCGCCGGCCGGGTGCACGCCGGCCAGTGTTTCCTCGCGCTCGCCCTGATTCAGCACCAGCCCCAGTACGTTGGCCGCAAAGGCGGCGTCGCGCTCGACCTGCGGCCCGAGCAGCAGGCCCTGGTTGACCAGACCGTCGGCCAGCGACTGCAGGAACGGCGGCTTTGGTAGCGGCTGGTAGCGGCTGTCGATCAGCTCCAGCGCCAGATGCACGCGGGTGATGGCGGCGCGGATCTCGGCCGCGGTGTAGGGCTCGGCGCGCAGCGGCAGGCCGCCGTCGAAGACGAAGGCCAGCTCCGGCTCGACGCGCACCGCACCGTCGCGCAGCCACACCGGGCACGGCGCGGCGGTGTGGATAGTCGTCGCGTAGATCGGCGCGGCGACGATCTTGTCGTTGTCCGGCAGGCCGCACTTCCAGCCGCCGATGGCGTCGTTGAGCAGGCCGGAGACAGCCTGCTGGATCGCCAGCGCGTCGTCCGGCGTCTGCGGGGCCTGGGCGTCGGCCAGCAGCGGGCCCTGAGTGCCGCTGAGGCGGCGGGCCGCGAGGGCGATGGCGGCGGCACGGATATCGGATGGGGTCATGAGGATGGCAACACGGTAGACAAAGCGCCGTTGTACCTGTCCGCGCGCGCGGCGGCAAGCCCGCCGCCGCATGGCCGGGCTTCAGCCGCGATAGCGCACGCAGTTGCGGCCGGCGGCCTTGGCCTGGTACAGCGCGGAGTCGGCCTCGCGCAGCAGCGCCTCCTCGTCGCTGCCGTGCGCCGGATAGCTGGCGATGCCGGCAGAGAAGTGCAGCCCCTGCAGTGCGTTGCTGTCGCCGGCCACGCGGCAGCCGGCGTAGGCCTGCTGCAGCTCGGCGACGCAGGCGGCGGCGCCGACGATGTCGCAGCCGGGCAGCACCAGGCAGAACTCCTCGCCGCCGTAGCGCACCGCGAAATCGGCGGCGCGCAGGCGACCGGCAAACAGCGTCGCCAGCGCCTTCAGCACCGCGTCGCCCATCGCGTGGCCGTACTGGTCGTTGACCGCCTTGAAGTGGTCGAGGTCGATCAGCACCAGGCACAGCGACTGCCCGAGATGGCTGGCGTGCTGCAGTTCGACCGGCAGCCGTTCGTGCAGGTAGCGGCGGTTGTAGAGCCCGGTCAGCGGATCGCGTCGCGCCTGTTCCTGCAGCTGTTGCTGCAGCTGCTCCACCTCGGCCATGCGCACCGCCAGCTCGCGGTTCAGCGTCTGCAGCGCCTGATGCGCGTGTTCCGCCTCCTGCTGCCGCTGCAGTGCCCAGTCGCGCTCGAAGGCCACGCTCTGCGCCGCCTGCTGCAGCTGCAGCGTGCGCTGGCGGAAGAAGCGGTAGCCAAGGAACACCAGCGCCAGCATCAGTACCGACAGCACCCAGTACACCGCCATCGCCGAGTCGCGATACAGCATCGCGCGCTGCTGCCACGCCTGCGCGCTGTCGCCGACCTGCGCCGCCACGCTGCGGTCCGCCAGCCAGAAAGACAGCCACAGGAAGCCCAGCACGCCACACAACGCGAACACCGCCACCAGCCCCACCCAGCGCTGCGCCGGTGCCGTCGCGGCGCGCTGCGGCCAACGTTGTTCGCGCCAGCGCAGCACCGCCGGCGTGCCCAGCAACAGCAGCGGCCCGCAGGTCAGTACCGTCTGCAGGAAATTGCCCGACCACCAGCCTTGCCACACCGCGAAGGCGCCCATCGCCGACAGCTTGTTGCTGTAGCTCCAGATGAAGGAGCCGGTGGCGCTGGACACGGCGGAGATGAAGCAGATGGTGACGAAGAACAGCATGGCCGGCAGCGACGACGGCACATAGCGCACCTTGACGTGGCGGTACACCAGCGACATCACCAGCAGCCCCAGCGGATTGGAACAGGCAAACAGCAAGGCCCAGCCCGGCGGCAACCCGGACAGGTAGGCGACCAGCAAGGTGGACAAATAGGCGAGGCTGGCGCCCCAGGCGTAGCCGAACCACAACACCCACAAGGTGGCGATGGTCAGCGGCGGGTAGATGCTGATCACGAAATCCAGCTCGCCAAAGTGGACGCTGTAGCCATACCAGCCGCCATACAGCTGTACCACCCCCAGCCACAGGCAGGCCGCCAGCGACAGCAGCCAGGCCAGCAGCAGCTGCCAGCGCGCCGGCGAGCGCTGCAGCAGCACCGCCAGCGGCAACGCGTGGTCGCTGGCGACCAGCGGATCGGCCGGCGTGGCAAGGTTGGCCGCAACAGGGGAAGCGTGCATGGCATGGCGCTATCTGGATAAAGTAAACAGCAGCATAAGAGCATGCCAGCAACGTTTCAAGGGCTGTCGCTGCGGCTGGCGCGGCACGCGAACGGGGCATGACGCACCACCATGACACATGATTTACGGCGCCGCCGATGCCTGCATCATTGCGGTGCAAGCTGCCGTGACGTAACAGGCATTTCGATAGGGCAAACACTGGCACGCGGCTTGCTGAACTGCTCATGACGATGAACAGCAGGAGACCGCGCCATGCATGCACTGACCTTGCCCGAAGCGCACCACTATGACGAAATGCTGCTCGCCAGCGGTGGTATCCGCCCGCACTACCGCGACTTTGCCCACTGGCTGCACTCGCAGTCACCGCAGACGCTGGCGCGCAAGCGCGCCGAAGCCGACCTGATGTTCCACCGCGTCGGCATCACCTTCGCCGTGTACGGCGACGATTCCGGCGCCGAGCGGCTGATCCCATTCGACACCGTGCCGCGCATCATCCCTGCCAGCGACTGGCAGACGCTGGAAGCCGGCATGCGCCAGCGCGTCACCGCGCTGAACGCCTTCCTGCACGACATCTACCACGAACAACACATCGTCAAGGCCGGCATCATCCCGGCCGAGCAGGTGTTCTCCAACAGCCAGTACCAGCCGGCGATGCAGGGGCTGGACCTGCCGCACCGCATCTACGCGCACATCACCGGCGTGGACGTGATCCGCCACAACGACGGCAACTTCTACGTGCTGGAAGACAATCTGCGCGTGCCCTCCGGCGTGTCCTACATGCTGGAAAACCGCAAGATGATGATGCGGCTGTTCCCCGAGCTGTTCGCCAGCCACGCGGTGGCGCCGGTGCAGCACTACCCCACCCTGCTGCTCAACACCCTGCGCCACGCCAGCCTGGCGGAGAACCCCACCGTGGTGGTGCTCACCCCCGGCCACCACAACAGCGCCTACTTCGAGCACGCCTTCCTCGCGCAGCAGATGGGGGTGGAGCTGGTGGAAGGCCAGGACCTGTTCGTGAAGCACAACCGCGTGTACATGCGCACCACCGCCGGCCACAAGCAGGTGGACGTGATCTACCGCCGCATCGACGACGCCTTCCTCGACCCGCTGGCCTTCCGCGCCGACAGCATGCTGGGCGTGCCGGGGCTGCTATCGGTGTACCGCAGCGGCGGCGTGATCCTGGCCAATGCCATCGGCACCGGCGTGGCGGACGACAAGTCGATCTACCCCTACGTGCCGGACATGATCCGCTTCTACCTGAGCGAGGAGCCTCTGCTGCAAAACGTGCCGACCTGGATGTGCCGCCGCCCGGCGGAGCTGGACCACGTGCTGAACAACCTGGCCGAGCTGGTGGTGAAGGAGGTCCACGGCGCCGGCGGCTACGGCATGCTGATCGGCCCGGCCGCCAGCGCCGCCGAGATCGACGACTTCCGCCAGCGCATCATCGCCGACCCGGCCAACTACATCGCGCAGCCGACGCTGTGCCTGTCGTCCTGCCCCACCTTCGTGGAAGCCGGCATCGCGCCGCGCCACATCGACCTGCGCCCCTTCGTGCTGTCCGGCCGCGAGATCAGCATGGTGGCCGGCGGGCTGACGCGGGTGGCGCTGAAAGAAGGCTCGCTGGTGGTGAATTCGTCGCAGGGCGGCGGCACCAAGGACACCTGGATACTGGAGGATTGATCATGATGCTGTCGCGCACCGCTTCCCAGTTGTACTGGATGAGCCGTTACATGGAACGCGCCGAGAACCTGGCGCGCCTCTTGGATGTCACCCACAGCCTGTCGATGCTGCCGCAATCGCGCGGTGGCGCCGACATCGCCGCCGCGCTGGCCACCACCGGCGCGCTGGACGCCTGCCGCGCGCGCCACCCGGCGCTTGGCGCCGCCGACGTGCTGCACTTCATGACCTTCGATGCGGCCAACCCTGCCAGCATCATCAGCTGCCTGAAATTCGCCCGCGAGAACGCCCACGCGGTGCGCGGCAAGATTACCGGCGAGATGTGGGAAAGCATCAACGCCAGCTGGCTGGAAGCGCGGCAGATGGCGTTCGAGGGCCGCCCGCTGGCCGGTTTCTTCGACTGGGTGAAGGAGCGCTCACACCTGTTCCGCGGCACCACCTACGGCACCATCCAGCGCAACGACGCGTTCTCCTTCATCCGGCTGGGCACTTTTCTGGAGCGCGCCGACAACACCGCACGGCTGATCGACGTGAAATCGCACCTGATCGGCCACGAGCTGGACGACAGCGCCGCCGACTTCTACCTGTGGGGCGCGCTGCTGCGTTCGCTGGGCGCCTTCGAGGCTTACCACGAGCTGTACCGCGACACCCTCAGCGCGCGGCGCGTGGCCGAGCTGCTGATCCTGCGTCCGGACGTGCCGCGCTCGCTGCGCGCCTGCGTCGACGAGATCGCCGAGCTGCTGCCGCGCATCCAGGGCGACACCGGCCATCGCGCCAAAAGGTTGGCCGCCACGCTGCACGCCGAGCTGAGCTACGACCAGATCGACAGCATTCTCGGCGCCGGCCTGCATGCCTATCTGGCGCAATTCCTCAGCCAGATCCATGCGCTGGGCAACGCGGTGCACGGCGCCTATCTGGAGGCGGCATGAGCGAGCTGATCATCCGCGAGGCGACGCCGGACGACGCGGCCGCCATCTGCGCCATCTACAACCCGTACATCGAGTACAGCACCATCTCGTTCGAGGAGCAGCCGGTGAGTGTCGGCGACATGGCCGAGCGCATCGCCGGCACCCAGGCGCAGGGCCTGCCGTGGCTGGTGGCCGAAACCGAGGACGGCGAGCTGTTCGGCTACGCCTATGCCAGCCGCTGGCGCACGCGCCCGGCCTACCGCCACGCGGTGGAGGCCAGCATCTACCTGCGCCAGGCCACCGTCGGCCAGGGCCTGGGCAAGCTGCTGTACCGCGAGCTGCTGCAACGACTGGCTGCGCAGGGGCTGCGCACCGTGATCGGCGGCGTGGCGCAGCCCAACCCGGCCAGCGACGCGCTGCACCGCACGCTGGGCTTCAAGCAGGTGGCGCTGTTCGAACAGGTTGGCCGCAAGTTCGGCCGCTGGCTGGACGTGGCCTACTGGCAACTTTCCTTTTCCGCCTAGCCCCTGCCCGCGATGGCGCCAGCGCCGATCGCGAGCCGGTACTTACCCACAGGAGGCAGCATGCAACTCACCATCGCCCACGAAACCGTGTACCGCTACGACGCGACCGTCAGCCACAGCACCCAGTACCTGCGCCTGACGCCGCCGCAAAACCGCCACCAGCGCATCATCAGCTGGCAGCTGGAACTGCCGGTGGCGGCCAGCGAAAGCACCGACGCCTACGGCAACATCCTGCACGTGCTCACCCTGGACACCCCGCACAGCGAGATCCGCCTGCGTGCGCACGGCGTGGTGGAAACCTGTGACGACTGCGAAGACGGCGCCGAGGCGCTGCCGGCGGCGGTGTTCCTGCGCGGCAGCGCGCTGACCGAGCCGGACGATGCCATCCGCGCGCTGGCCGCCGGCCACGCCGACGCCATTGCGGCCAACCCCGAGAGCGGTCTGACCGCGCTGATGCTGGCGGTGGCCGACGCCATGCCCTACACCAGCGGCGCCACCCAGGCGGAAACCAGCGCCGCGCAGGCCTTGGCGCTGGGCGCCGGCGTGTGCCAGGACCACAGCCACGTGTTCATCGCCGCCTGCCGCAGCCTGGGGCTGCCGGCACGCTATGTCAGCGGCTACCTGCTGACCGATCGCGACGCCCACGTCGCCAGCCACGCCTGGGCCGAGGTGTACGCCGCCGGGCGCTGGCTGGGCTTCGACATCAGCAACCGCCAGCAGCCGGACCGCCACCACCTGAAGCTGGCGGTGGGGCTGGACTACACCGACGCCAGCCCGGTACGCGGCGTGCGCCGTGGTGGCGGCAGCGAAGCGCTGCAGGCGCACGCGCGGGTAACGGAGGCGGATCAGCAATGACTTACTGTGTCGGCATGGTGCTGGACGAGGGGCTGATCTTCGCCTCCGATTCGCGCACCAACGCGGGGGTGGACCACGTCGCCACCTTCCGCAAGATGAACGTGATCGCGCTGCCGGGCGAGCGGCAGATCGTGCTGCTGAACGCCGGCAACCTGGCCACCACCCAGAGCGTGGTCAGCCTGCTGAAAAGCCGGCTCAGCCACGATGCGGCCAACCTGCACACGGTGCCGAGCCTGTACCAGGCAGCGGAGCTGGTGGGCAGTACGGTGCGCGAGGTGCTGGCGCGCGATGGCGACGGCCACACCCAGTCGCAAGGCGTGGACTACGGCTGCAGCTTTCTGGTCGGCGGCCAGATCAGGGGCGAGCCGCCGCGGCTGTTCCAGGTCTACCCGCAGGGCAATTTCATCGAGGCCACGGTGGATACCCCCTACCTGCAGATAGGCGAAGCCAAGTACGGCAAGCCGATCATCGACCGGGTGATCCGCCACGACACGTCGCTGGCGCAGGCGATCAAGTGCACGCTGATCTCGTTCGATTCCACCATCCGCTCCAACCTGTCGGTGGGGCTGCCCATCGACCTGTTGTGGCAGCAACGCGACGACTTCGACTTCGCACCGCGCCACCGCGTCACCGAGGACGACCCCTACTTTCTGGCGCTGCGTCAGGGCTGGGGCGAGGGGCTGCGCAGCGTGTTCGGCCAGCTGCCGGATGCGCTGTGGTTCAAGCACGGCGACACCGAGTAAGACCGCGTCGCCGGCTCAGGACGCCAGCGACAGGCTGGCGAACAGCGGCAGGTGATCGGACAGGTGCGACCAGGGTTGGCCGCGACACACCGCCACCTGATTGACGTGCAGACCGCGCACGTAGATGCGGTCCAGCGGCAACAGCGGCAGCCGCGCCGGGAAGGTGCGCGCGTGCTGGCCCTGCTGCTGCACGAACACTTCCTGCAGGCCGCAGCCGCGCCCCAGCCAGCTGTCGGCCTCGCCGCGCCAGTCGTTGAAATCGCCGGCCAGGATCAGCGGCATGCCGGCCGGCACATGCTGCTGGATGTAGTGCTGCAGCGTCAGGTACTGGCGGCGACGGTCGCGCGCCAGCAGGTTGAGGTGGGCACAGAGGCAGGCCACCGCTTGCGGCCAACCTTCCGGCTGGATCACGGTGTGCAGGATGCCGCGCCGCTCCAGACGGTTGACCGAGATGTCGTGATTGGCGGCCAGCTGCTGCGGAAAACGTGACAACACCGCATTGCCGTGGTGGCCGTGGTCGTAGCGCACATTCATGCCATAGCTGGCGGAATGGGTCAGCGCCGCGGCCAGGAAGTCGTGCTGCGGCCAGCCGGCATGGCGCTGTTCGCGCCCGGCATGACGGCCCTGCACCTCCTGCAGGAACAGCACGTCGGCGGACAGCTGCTGCAGGGCGCTGGCGATTTCCTGCATGTGGGAACGGCGGTTGAACGGCGACATCCCCTTGTGCAGGTTGAAGGTCACCACGCTCAGGCGCTTGCTTGGCACGAGGCCTGCTCCTCCAGCCAGGCGGCCACCGCCGCCTGCGCTGCATTGAACTGCTGCCATAGGGCCGGGATCGCCGCCAGCTCGGCGGCACGTCCCGCTTTTTCCAGTGCTTCGGCCGCATCGCCCAGCGCCATGGCGCCGACCATGCGGCTGGCGCCCTTGATACGGTGCGCCGACCAGGCGATCTGCACCGCGTCGCCGGCGGCCACCGCCCGCGCCAGGGCGGCGACATCCTCGTCGTTGCCCTGCATGAACTCGTCCAGAATCGCCTGCTCCACCGACCAGTCACCGGCGCTGTACATCGCCAGCGCCTGGCGGTCGACCGCAGCAGCCGCCGGCGTGGCCGCGACCACCGCCGTTGCCAGCGGCACAGGCGGCAGGGCAACGTCGCCCAGCCACTTGTGCAGCATGTCCTTCAGCGCCGCCAACCCCAGCGGCTTGCTGAGAAAATCGTCCATGCCGGCGGCACGGGTCTTGTCCAGTTCTTCCTTCGCCACGTTGGCGGTGCAGGCGATGATCGGCACCGGCGCGCGGCCCTGGGCCGCCTCCTGGCTGCGGATCGCCTGCGCCAGCGCGTAACCGTCCATCTGCGGCATGTGGCAATCGGTCAGCACCAGCGAGAAGGTCTGCTGCTGCCACAGGCTCAGCGCCATCAGCCCGTCCACCGCCGTCACCACCGGGTAGCCGAGCAGCTCGAACTGCTTGACGGTCAGCTTGCGGTTGATTGAATTGTCTTCCACAAACAGCACCGGCGCCATGTCGCGCATCAAACCCGCGGTCGCGGCCACGATGGCGGCGTGGTCCAGCTCGCTCGCCAGCGGCAGCTCGGCGGCGTCGCACAAGGGGAAACGGATCTCCAGCGAGGCGACGGTGCCGCTGCCCGGCTCGCTGTCCATCGCCACCACCCCGCCCATCAGCTCGGACAGGCGCCGGCAGATGGTCAGCCCGAGACCGGTGCCGCCAAAGCGGCGCGCGGTGCTGCTTTCCGCCTGGGTGAATGGCTCGAACAATTGCGCCAGCTGCTGGCGGTCGATGCCGATGCCGGTATCGGCCACCTCGAAGCGCAGCCACTGCTCGCTGGCGCTGCTCTCCAGGCAGCGCACGCGCAGCGTCACCTGCCCCTGCTGCGTGAATTTCAGCGCATTGCTGCAGAAGTTCTGCAGGATCTGGCGCAGGCGCAGCGGATCGAAGCGCAGTGCCGGCGCCACCTGTTCGTCGATGTCGAGCAGGAACCACAGCTGCTTGCGCTGCGCCAGCTCCGTGTACAGGTGATGCACGCGCTGCATCAGCGCGCGCACCGACGCCGGCTCGGGGATGATCTCCAGCTTGCCGGCCTCGATCTTGGAAAAATCCAGAATGTCGTCGATCAGGCGCAGCAGGGTGTGCGCCGACTCCTGCACCGTATCCACCGCGTCGCGCTGCGCCTCGTCCAGCGTCGTCAGCGACAGCAGCTCCAGCATGCCCAGCACGCCGTTCATCGGGGTGCGGATCTCGTGGCTCATCGCGGCAAGGAAGGCGCTCTTGGCGCGGCTGGCGGCGTTGGCCGCATCGCGCGCCAGCAGCAGGTCGGCCTGCTGCTGTTTCAGCGCGCTGATGTCGGTCAGCACGCACACCGCGCCGCCGTCCGGCACCCGCCGCGACGCCTGCTGCAGCCAACGCTCGTTCCAGCGCAGCTCGAACGACGACGCCTCGCGGCCGTAGCGCGCCAGCCGCTCCACGAACCAGCTGTGTTCCTCGTAGCCCGGCTCCGGCTGCTCGCCGGCGATCAGGCTGGCACGCAGCACGCTGGCAAAAGACTGCCCCTTCAGCGTTTCCGGCGTGCTGCCGGCACCGGCCAGGCGGGCAAAGTGGCTGTTGCAGCGCACCAGCCGGTCGCCGGCGTCGAACAGCGCGAAGGCGTCATCCAGCGAGTCGATCGCCAGCTCCAGCTGCTGGCGCGACTCGGCGGCGGCATCGCGCGCGCGCAGCACGCCCTCCTCCGCCTCGCGCCGGCCGGTGATGTCGAAACAGGCGAGGATCACGCCGTCCTCGGCCATGCCGGGGAACAGCAGCTGGCCGGCGAACAGCACCCAGATCGGCTTGCCGCTGACCTGCACGCATTCGATCTCGATATTGAGGTGGCGGTCATGGTGGCGCACCTCTTCCAGCCGGCCCTGCAGCTGCTGCCACGCCTCGTCGCTGCCGAGCAGCTCGCGCAAGGGCACGCCCTGCAGCCCGTCCTCGCGGGTACCGAACAGCGCTTCGCCAGCGCGGTTGGCGCGCACGATGTGGTAGTTGTTGTCCAGCCGCATCAGCCCAACCGGTGACGCGCTGTAGATCGCCTCTTCCAGCTGCAGCACTTCGCGCAGGTTGCGTTCGCTGGCCCGGCGGCGGTCTTCCTCGGCATAGAAGCTGACGATGCTGCCGCAGGCGCCGAGCAGCGGCTGCAATGCCTGGTAGTGGGCCTCGGCAATCGAGTCGATGGCGATGCCGGCCACCATCACCGTGCGGCTGTCGATCTGGATCGGCAGGAAGGTCCAGCCATCCTCGGAGATGGTTTGCTGCAGCGGCCCCTGTTGCAGGGCGACCGCCAGCGGCAGCTGCCGGAAGCGCTCCACCCACGGCGGCTCCTTGCTGTTGCCCAGCCGCGCCTGGATGCGGAACGACGCCGACTTGTCGCGCGACGCCTCCAGCGACAGCACCAGGCCCTCGGCGACGCCGAAGTAGTCGAGCAGGATGCGCAGCACCTCGCGAAATACCGTCTGCCGCGGGCTGCGGGCAAACAGCAGGCTCTCCACGCGCTGGATCGCCGACAAGAGCTGCATGCTGCGCGCCAGCGACTGCTCGGCGATGGTGCGCTGGTGCTCGTCGCGGATGATCAGCAGCCGGCGGCTGTGGCGGCCGTCGCGGCCGTCCACCAGCGGGCTGACGGTAATCGCGGCAAAGAAGCGGCTGCCATCGTGCCGGCGGCCGCTGCCGGCGCGCGACACGTCGAAGCGGCCCTCGTCATCCAGCCAGTCGGCATCGGCGCCGTCGACGCTGAGGATGTCGTCCAGCGACAGCCCCTGCAACGCCGCCAGCGGCAAGCCGAACATCTTCTCGGCGCCGTAGTTGGCCACCTCGATGCGGTGGTTGGCATTGACGGTCAGGATCGCGTCCGCCGCCGCATCCAGCACCCGCTGCATGCGCTGCAGCGGGCGCAGGATGCGGTATCGCATGCGCAGCAGCAGGTAGGCGTACAGCAGCAGCGCCAGCACCGCGAAGGAGATGTTCAGCGCCAGGCTTTGCGCGTAGCGCTGCTGCTGCTCGTCGACACGGTTGGCCGCGGCGCGGGTCAGCTCGGCAAAGAAGACGCCCAGATTGCGGTTGACCTGTTGCGCGGCCGTCTTGTACTCGTGCGCGGTAGCCGGCGCGGCGCGCCCCTGCTCCAGCGCCAGCAGCTGCCGGTCGGCGCTCTGGTGCAGCAGCCAGGTCTGGGTCGCCAGCGCCGCCAACTGCTGGCGCAGCGTGGCATCACCGAGATAGCCGGTGTTGTAGCGCAACGACTCCAGCAGCAGCAAGGCGCGCTCGCGGCTGCGCAGCAGTTCGTATTCGTCAGTAGAGTTGAGCTTGCGCGCCAGCTGCGCGCGAATGATCAGCGCGTTGCCTTCCTGCTCCAGCGAACGGCTCAGCTGCCACAGCTGGTACTTGGTTTCCGCCAGCCGGTTCAGGCGGTCGTCGGCGCCGTCGGACAGCAGGAAGGCGTCCAGACGCAACACCTTGTCGATGGCATCCTGCCAGGTGCCAACCGACAGCTTCCAGCCGAAGATGGCATTCTCGTCGAACAGCACCGGCCGTCGTGCCAGCACCTTGTCCACCTCCTGTCGCCGCTGGCGCAGGTGCGGCTGCCGCTCCTGCAACTGCAGCAGCGCGGCATTGCTGTCGTCGGCCAGCGGCTGCGACAGCCGCCGCAGCGCGATCTGCAGGCGCTGGTCGGTGGCGGTGCGCGCCAGCTGCAGCTCGGCGCTTTCACGGCGGCTGGCCGGGCGTGTCAGCGCCAGCAGGCCGAGCTGCAGCTGGTTTTCGCGGTTGATCGCCGAGGCCAGCAGGAAGATGTCAAGGTTGGCCGCATTGAGCGTAGCGTGCTGGCTGGCCTGCCGGTAGTTGTACACGCCGGAGCGGATCAGCAGGCCGGAGGCCACCAGCTGCAGCGAGCCGAGGATCACCACGATCAGGATCACCGCCTGGCCGATACCGGCGGTTTGCTGCTGCAGCTGGCCTTGCTTGCTCATGGCGGACCTCGCGTGGCTCAGGCGGTCGGGGGCGGTGACGTGATGTCGCTGTCCGGCTCGCAGCTGATCTCGATATCGTCAACGCCGAAGCGCTCCGGAAACTGCCGCAGCACGCGCAGCTGCGTCTTGGTGATCTCGCTGCCGCGCTGCAACAGCAGCTGCCCGGTCTTGTTGTATAGATCACGCGCCAGCCGGCTTCCCGGTTTCACCGCGCCCAGGCCTAGGCGCTGCATCGGCTTGTCGTTCTCGTCCAGCAGCAGCGACGCCTGCGTCACCAGCTCGCCGAACACGTGGCGGTCGAAGGCGGTGCCGGTGGCCACCTTGTAGTAGGAGAACGGGTCGATGTCCGGCCGTGGCCGCGTCAGCGCCAGGCGCAGGGTTTTCTCCATGTCCGCCGGTTTGGGCGGCTTGATGATGAAACCGTCGGCATGCAGCTGCGCGGCAACGACGATATTGCTCTTTTCCGGATGGCCGGACAGGAACACGAACGGCAGATTGGGCGGATTGTTGGTGCGGCCACAGCGCAGGTCTTTCAGCACGTCGAGGCCGTTCATCGGCTCCATCTGCACATCGCACAGCACGATGTCGATCGGCTTGGCTTCCAGCGTGCGCTTGGCGAAGGAGCCGTCCACCGCCTGCGACAGGTTTTCCGGCGCAAAGCCCATGGTACGCAGCGCCTGCGCCACCAGCGTGCGCACCAGCATCTGGTCATCGACGATCAGCGCCCGCAGCCGGGAGAAGTCAACAGTCATGACTTGGCCTTGCCTTTATATTGGTTGGTACGCTTCATGATGGCGAGTGCCGGCAAGACCGGCAAGGATTTTATGCAAAATACTTGAGAATGATTCAGCCATCTTCAGCATTTGCCAACCGTTGCCCCAACGCGCGGATCGCCGCGGCATTGGACGGCGAGAACACCTTGTCGGCCGCCTGCGACCACGGCAGCCAGCACCAGGCCAGATGCTCGGCGGCGGCCAGTCGCACCGCGCACGGTGCCGGCAACTGCAGGCTGAACACGTGCTCGGTGTTGTGCGTGACCCCCGGCGCGTAGCGGTGGCGCCAGTGCGGGTAGATTTCGTACACGTTCTGCTGCTGCCAGTCGCTCAGCACCAGGTTGGCCGCATCGATACCGGTTTCCTCGAACACCTCGCGCCGCGCGGTGTCGCACAGGCGCTCGTCGCCTTCGCGGCTACCGGTCACCGATTGCCAGAAGCCGGGACGGTCGGCGCGTTCGATCAGCAGCACCTGGCCGTCGGCGCTGTGGATCACCACCAGCACCGATACCGGCTGCTTCGCTGGCTTGCTCATGGCTTGCCCGCCGCGCCGGCCAAGCTGGCGATCAGGCCGGCCAGTTCCACCGCCGACTTGACGCCCATCTTGTCGAACACCCGCGCGCGGTGCACTTCCACCGTCTTCATGCTGATGTGCAGCGCCTCGGCGATCTGCTTGTTGAGCAGGCCGGCCAGCACCAGCTGCATCACTTCCTTTTCGCGTTCGGTCAGCGTCGCCAGCGTCTGGTGCAGCCGCGATTCGCGCTGGTGCTGCTCGCGCGCGACGCGGTCCTGCTGCAGGCAGTGCTCGACCTGCGCCAGCAGGCGCTGGTCGTCGAACGGTTTTTCCAGGAAATCGACCACCCCCAGCTTGAACGCGGCCACCGCGTGCGGCACGTCGCCGTGGCCGGTCAGCATCACCACCGGCGGGCAGTACGCCCATGCGGCCAACGTTTGCAGCAGCACGATGCCGCTCATGCCGGACAGGCGCAGGTCGACGATCAGGCAGTTGAAGGCGGTATTGTCCGGCGCGGCGAGAAAGGCCTCGGCGCTGTCAAAACCGGTGACGCGCAGGGTGTCGCTTTCCAGCAGCCACAGCAGCGATTGCCGTACCGCGGCATCGTCATCAATGACGGCAAGTGTCTGGCAGCTCATGCGTTGGCCTCGACCGGTGGTGCCACCACCGCCTGGTTGACCACCCGCAACTCGCGTTGCGGATACGGGATCTGCACATGGTGCTGCTTGAACAGCTGCCAGATGCGCAGGTTGATGTCGGAACGCAGACCGGCGATGCCGTTTTCCGGGTCCTTCACCCACAGCCCGATTTCCAGATTGATGCCGGACTCGGCAAAGGCGGTGACGAAGGCGTTCGGCGCCGGCTCGGTCATCACCCGCGGGTGTTCGGCCGCTTCGCGCAGCAGGCGCTGCGCCAGTTCCAGATCGGTGTCGTAGGCGACCTGGATCGGCATGCTGATCCAGATCTGCTTGTCGGTATAGGACTGGTTGATCACAGTGTTGGCGATCAGCGCCTCGTTCGGCACCAGCACCTCGCTGCCGTCCAGCCCCTTCAGCACCACGTAGCGTGCGGTGATCTTGCTGACGTAGCCGACGCGGCCGTCGACCATCAGCCGGTCGCCGATGCGGATGGAGCGGTCGAGCAGGATGATGAAGCCGGACACGTAGTTGCTGGCGATCTTCTGCAAGCCGAAGCCGAGACCGACGCCCAGCGCGCCGCCGAATACCGACAGCACGGTAAGGTCGATGCCGACGATCGGCAGCGCCACCATCACCGCGCCGATGATCAGCAGCGTGCGCGCCAGCTTGCTGATCACGAAGCGCAGGTTCATGTCGATGTCGCCGAGCTTCATCACCCGCTTCTCGATCAGCTTGCTGACCCACAGCGCGCCGACCAGGATCACCGACACCCACAACAGCGCCGACAGGATCATCAGCAGGTTCAGCTCGTTCTTGCCGACGCGGAAGCGCACCGACTCCAACCAGCTCAGCGCCAGCGTATCGATGCCGGTCACCCACGCGGCAAAGGCCAGCCACAGCAGCATCGCCAGCAGGTGTTCCGAGTGGCGCTCCACCTTGCCCTCCGGCAGCGCGTGACGCACGATGGCGGTCAGCACCCGGATCAGCGACAGCCAGAACAACAGCGTCGCCGACAGCATCAGGATCACCGACGACTGTCCCTGCAGCAGCTGCCAGCCCAGCGCCAGGGCCTGGGTCAGCAACTGCGCCGACAGCGGATACACCAGCCGGTACAGCAGGTATTTGCCGAACGACCACTCCTGCGCCTGCGCGGTCTGGAAATAGCGGCGGTACAGCTGACGCGCCCACAGCCAAGCGCACAGCAAGGCGGCGACGCCGACCAGCAGTTCCTGCCAGCCGGTTTCGCCCTGGATCACCTGGCCCAGCCGGTGCAGGGTGACCCCCGGCGTCCAGCCGTCCAGCATGTCATTCACGGTATTGATCATGTTTCGTGCTCAAGGTTGGCCGCAACGCTCAGGCCTTGCGGCGTCAGGGTCAGCACCTTGCCGACGCGGTGTGCCAGCGCGTGATCATGGGTGACGATGATCAGGCTGGTGCCCAGCGTGCGGTTCAGTTCCAGCATCAGCTCGAACACCGCCTCGGCATTGGCGCGGTCAAGGTTGCCGGTCGGCTCGTCGGCCAGCAGGCAGGCCGGATTGGTCACCAGCGCGCGCGCCATCGCCGCGCGCTGTCGCTCGCCGCCGGACAGCTCGCCCGGCTTGTGCTGCAGCCGCGCGCCGAGACCGACGCGCGCCAGCATCGCCTGCGCCGCTGCCGCGGCTTCGTGGCGCGGCGTGCGCCGGATCAACAGCGGCATCATCACGTTTTCCAGCGCGCTGAATTCCGGCAGCAGGTGGTGGAACTGGTAGACAAAGCCGAGGCTGCGGTTGCGCAGCTCGCCCAGCTTCTGCTCGGACAGGCTGCCGATCGCCTGCCCCATCAGCAGCACCTCGCCGCTGGTCGGGCGGTCCAGCCCGCCCAGCAGATGCAGCAGGGTACTCTTGCCGGAGCCGGAGGCGCCGACGATGGCCAGGCGCTCGCCTTGCTGCACCGACAGGTTGATACCGGCGAGCACGCTGACGTCGAGCTCGCCCTCGCGGTAGACACGCCCCAGATCGCGGCAGGACAGGACTTCACTCATAACGCAGTGCCTCCGCCGGGCGGGTACGCGCCGCGCGCCAGCTTGGATACAGCGTTGCCAGCAGCGACAACACCAGGGAAATGACGGCGATGGTGACCACGTCCGACAGCTGCACCTCGGACGGCAGGTAGTCGATCAGGTACACCTCGCTGGACAGCAGGCGCATGCCGAGCACGCTTTCGATCGCCGGCAGGATCACGTCCAGGTTGAAGGCCAGCAGCAGGCCGCCGGCGACGCCGCTGAGGGTGCCGAGCACGCCGGCCACCGAGCCCTGGATCATGAAGATCTGCATGATGCTGGCCGGGCTGGCGCCCAGGGTGCGCAGGATGGCGATGTCGGCCTGCTTGTCGGTGACCACCATTACCAGCGTCGATACCAGGTTGAACGCCGCCACCGCCACGATCAGGGTCAGGATGATGAACATCATGCGCTTCTCGATCTGCACCGCGCGGAAGTAGTTGCTGTTCATGTCGGTCCAGTCGCTGGCCACCTGGTTGGCCGCCAGCTGGCCGTTCAGCGCCGCCTTGACCTGCGGTGCCTGCAGCGGGTCGTCCAGTTTCAGGCGCACGCCGGACACGTCCTGCCCCATGCGGAACAGCACCTGCGCGTCGCGCAGGTGGATCATCGCCAGCGACGAGTCGTACTCGAACATGCCGATCTTGAACACGCCGGTGACAGTGAACTGCTTCAGGCGCGGCATCATGCCGGCTGGCGTGACATTGCCCTGCGGCGTGATCAGCGTCACCTTGTCGCCCACCTCCACCCCCAGCGCCCGCGCCAGTTCGTAACCGAGCAGGATGCCGAACTTGCCCGGCTGCAGATCGGTCAGCTTGCCGCGCTGCATCTGCTGGCCGAGGTCGATGACCTTGTCTTCCTGCTGCGGCACGATGCCGCGCACCATGGCGCCGCGGACCGAACCGCCGCTGGACAGCAGGCCTTGTGCATTGACGTAGGGCGCAGCGGCCAGCACGTGCGGCTGCTGCGTCAGTGTTGCGGCCAACGTTGGCCAGCCGGCGACGCGGCCGTCGTAGCTGCCGACCTCGACGTGCGACACCACCGACAACATGCGGCCGCGGATCTCTTGCTGGAAGCCGTTCATCACCGACAGCACCACGATCAGCGCGGCCACCCCCAGCGCGATGCCCAGCACCGACATCAGCGAGATGAAGGAAATAAAACCGTTACGACGCCGCGCGCGCAGGTAGCGCAGCCCGACAAACATCTCGAAAGGAAAAGACATCGATACCTTGCTCAGAATTGGGGGCTCAGGATTGGTAGGGATTTTCCAGGCGCTGCATCATGTCCACCAGGAACGCGCGCACCTGCTGTTCATCGCAGCCCATCAGGATGGCGTCCTCGAACGCGTCCTGCGCCATCTGGCCCAGTTCCTGCAGATTTTCCGTCATCACCTTGATCTTCTCGGTGCAGGACACCACGCTGCCGTCCGGGGCATACCAGGTGGGAAGTTGCAAACTCATGACCGTTTTACCTTGCTGAAAAAGCCTGCAGCCCGCAATCCGGGCTGCAAGCTAAAAAGGGAATGGATAGTCGCCATCCCGAAATGTTCCGTCCGTTCAGTCCGGTTTTTTCTTTTTGCGCGGGTTCTGCTCGCTTTTCTTGCGACTGGCGGTCTTGCGCTCCGCTTCCTGCTCGCGCGCCACCTTGCGCCGTTCGGCGCGGGTACTGCTCCTGCCCTTCTTCTCCGCTGCCGGCTTGTCGGCCGACTTCTTGTCGGTAGTTTTTTTCTCGGCCACTTTCTTCTCGGCCAGCTTTTTCTCCGCTGGCGGCCTGTCGGCCGCGCGCGCCGTCACCGGCTCTTTCCACTCGCTACCGCCACGGTTCACCCGCCGGGCGCCGTTGAAGCGCTGCGACCAGTAGCTGTTGGCCATGTTGACCACCTCCACCGACTTGCCGGTGCGGGGCGAATGGATGAACTTGTTGCCGCCCAGATAGAGGCCGACGTGGGAATACTGGAAACCGCGCGTGTTGTAAAACACCAGATCACCCGGCGCCAGCTCGTCGCGCTCGATCACGCGACCGGCGCGCGCCATCTCGGCCGAAGTGCGCGGCAGGTTGACGCGCAGGGACTTGCGGAATACGTACTGGATGAAACCGGAACAGTCGAGGCCGGTTTCCGGACTGCTGCCGCCAAAACGGTAGGCCACGCCCATCAGGCTCATCGCCTGCAGCAGCAGGTCACCCACGGCTTCTTCGCCAGGCGCGGCAAACTGGGCAATCGGATCGGCGAAAATACCCAGATTCGGCTTGTTGCCCACCCCGGATTCCGGTTCGGCATGGGCAAACGACATAAATCCGGCCAAAATGATGGCAAACAGGTGAAGATGCAATTTCATAGGCTTGCACTGTAACGAAGCGAACCGGCACTGTAAAGCCGTCATAACGGGTCAGAAAAAATGCTCAGAGAAACATTGATAGCCATGCGCGACTTGCCCCGCCTGCGCGAAATCAGCGCGGTGCTGTTCAAGCACGGACTGGGTGAATTCGTGCAGCGCCTGCGGCTGCCGGCGGCGGTGGAAAAGGCCGGCGAGTGGTTCAACCTGCGCCTGCCGGACAGCGCCGACGCCATCCCCGCCCCCATCCGCGTCCGCCTCGCCTTCGAGGAACTGGGCCCCACCTTCATCAAGCTGGGCCAGATCCTGTCTACCCGCGTCGACCTGTTCGCGCCGGAATGGATCAATGAATTCGAAAAGCTGCAAAATACCGTGCCGCCGATACCGGAGGCACTGCTGGCGCCCTACCTGCAACAAGTGCTGGGCGAGGCGCCGGAAACGCTGTTCGCCCGCTTCGACATGGTGCCGATCGGTTCGGCCTCCATCGCGCAGGTGCACCGCGCCACGCTGCACGACGGCAGCGAGGTGGTGGTCAAGCTGCGCCGCCCCGGCATCGTGCAGAAAGTCGATGCCGACTTGCGCATCCTGGAGCATCTGGCCCATCTGATCGAGCTGGAGTTCCCCGACGCGCGCCGTTTCATGCCTTCCGACATCGTGGCGCAGTTTGCCCGCTCGCTGAAGCGCGAGCTGGATCTGGCCGCCGAAGCCCGCAATATGGAGCGCTTTGCCCGCGACTTTGCCGAGGATCCCTATATCCGCATTCCCAAGGTGTACTGGGAGTACACCCGTGCCGATGTCAACGTGCAGGACTTCATCGACGGTTTCAGTGCCTCACCGGTCAGCGCGCTGCCGACGGCAGGGCTGGATCCGTCGCTGCTGGCGCGACGTGGCGCCGACGCGGTGCTGAAGATGATCCTGCTCAACGGCTATTTCCACGCCGACCCGCACCCCGGCAACGTCATCTTCCTGCCGGAAGACCGCATCGCCTTCATCGACTTCGGCATGGTTGGCCGCCTGTCGCACCGTCGCCGCGACGAGATCGTCGACCTGCTGGCGGCGATGGCGCAGCGCGACGAGCACGCGATGATGGGGGTACTGATAGGCTGGACCGGCAGCGTGCCGGTGGACGAGGAGCAGTTTGCCGAGGACATCGGCGAGATTTTCTTCCAGTACGATCACGTGGTGCTGAAAGACCTCAACATGTCGCAGCTGATCAACGACCTGATGGCGCTGATCCGCAACCACGGCATCCTGCTGCCGGCGGACATGGCGATGCTGTTCAAGGCGCTGATCACGCTGGAGGGACTGGGCCGGCAGCTGGAGCCGCAGTTCCAGCTGGTGGAACACCTCACCCCGTTCGTGCGCAAGCTGATCATCGAACGCTACCGTCCGGAGGCACTGCTCAAGCGCGGCCGCGAAACGCTGAGCGACGGCTTCGCCATGCTGGCCAGCCTGCCGCGCGACATCATCCGCATCGGCCGCGACATCAAGCACGGCAAGTTCCGCATCAATCTCGACCTGAAGCGGCTGGAGCAGTTCGGCCACCAGCTGGACAAGAGCGTCAACCGGCTGACGATGGGTATCGTCACCGGCTGTCTGATCATCGGCTCCTCGATCGTGATGACGGTGGATGGCGGCCCGACGCTGTTCGGCTTGCCGCTGTTCGGCTTTCTCGGCTTCATGGTGGCGTTCTTCAACAGCCTGTGGCTGATCTGGTCGATCTGGCTGGCCGGCAAGGAGTTCTAGGCTACTGCTTTGGCATAAATGCAACGTTGGCGCCGGCCATGCAACTTTGAGTTGCATTTGCAAATGAGAATAAATATCATTGTTAGAAATACAGTGAAAGGTCTCATCATGAATGCAATGCTGGTCGGCGCCGATACACTGGGCAATATTCCTGGCGTACTGGACAACTTCGGTATTTCCATCAACAAGCACCTCAGCGGGCGCAACAGCTCGCACCAGCGCAAGGTGGACCGCCTGCCGGCAGGCACCGACTTGCTTATCCTGTTCACCGATTTCCTCGGCCACAACGTGATGAAGCACTTCCGCCAGCTGGCCAACGAGGAGAACATCCGTTTCATCGCCTGCCGCCGCTCGGTGTGCTCGCTGAAGCAGTCGCTGGAATGTGTCGGCCTGTCCGAGCGCTGCGCCAGCTGTCCCAATGCCTGCCACCGCAAGCACTAGGCCCGGAACACGCAGCCAAACAAAACGTCCGGATCGTGACGATCCGGGCGTTTTGTCATGGGCAGTGTGTCAGTCCGCCTGCAGCAGCGCCGACGGGTCGAAACCGACGCGGATCGCGCCCCAGTGCCGGCCGGCGAGCCGGATCGGCAACGCAATCTCCGACAGGATCTCGCCGGTGTCGCGCATATAGGTCTGCAGCAGGAACGGCTGGGTGTTCTTCGCCGACTTGATGCCGGTCGGATCGTTGAAGATGCGCTTGTCGCGGCTGCCGACCAGATCCTGCTGCAGATCGCCGGTCAGCGGCTTGGAATAGAAGCTGTTGTGCGTCGGCGCATAGCCGTTGGTATCGACCAGCAGGCAGAAACGGCCGCCATTGGTCTTTTGCACCACCTGGTCGTAGATCTTCTGCAGTGCCGGTGCCAGCTTGTCGTCGTAGGCGGTATGGAATTTCGCCGGATTGGAGCCGGGAATTGGCTGGTAGCGCTGGTCAAAGATGTTGAGGCCCTCGCCCTGCGCCCGCTCCAGCATTTCCGCCAGGTTATCGCGGGCGTGCCGGGCAACGCCGATCACCGCATCCAGCTCGCCCTCGCCGATCACGAAGCGCGACACCAGCTCCTGCACCTGCTCCGCCGCCACCGACAGCTTCACCGATACGTCTTCCGACTGCGCCAGGTGCGTGGACACCACCGTGCTCAGGCCGTGGATTTCCGAGACATTGCGGTTGACCTGCAGGTTGGTGCCGGCAAACAGCTCCATGGTGCCGGCGATTTCGGTCAGGCCGCTGGCCATGTTTTCAAAATCACTCATCATGCGACCGAAGTGCTGCGAGGAACGATTGACCACGTCCAGCGCCTGCGCGGTATCGGTATTGATGCGCGCGGTCGCCTCCTGGGTGTGCGACACCAGATTGAGCATGCCGTCGATATTGCCGGAGATTTCCTCGGTCGCTACCCGCACCCGCTCCGCCAGCTTGCGCACCTCGTCGGCCACCACCGCAAAACCGCGACCGGATTCGCCTGCGCGTGCCGCCTCGATCGCCGCATTCAGCGCCAGCAGGTTGGTCTGTTCCGAGATGTCCTTGATCAGGTCGACGATGGTCTTGATGCTGGCCGAGCGGTTGTTCAGCTCCACCACGGTGGTGTTGAAGGCACCGACGCGGCCGCTGATCTCGCCTATCCGCGTTGCGGCGTCCTGCAGCTCGGCGTAGGACTCGCGCGCCATCGCCAAGTTGCCGACGGTGGTGGTAGAAATCGACTGCGTTTCGGCCGACACCTGGTTGATGCCGGCGGTGGTCTTGTCGCTGGAATCGCGCACCTGGCTGGCCAGCTCCGCCTGCTGCTTGGCACTGCTCAGCGATTCGCCGATGTTCTTGCGCGTGCGGGTGGAGTCCATGGCGATGCGGATGGTCATGATGCGCACATTGCTGATGATCTCGCGCATCTTCTTCAGGAATTCGTTATAGGACAGCGACAGGTCGCGGATCTCGTCGTAGGTGATGGTCGGGATCTCGCGTGACAGATCGCCCTCGCCGGCACCGATCTCGTGGAAGATGGCGATGATCATCTGCAATGGCCGCACGATCAGGAAGCGCAGATACCAGACCATGAAGGCAATGAACACCAACGACACGCACCAGATGGCGAACGACCAGATCATGGTCTTGTCCAGCAACGAGAAGATCTGCTGGCGGATCGGTTCGGTCAGCTCCTGGCCGCCGACCAGCTGGCGGATGTCGTCCAGTGCCAAGTAAACGTAGGCAATCAGGATCAATTGAAACAGGCTGATGAAGAAAAAGCTGCACAGTTTCTTGGTCAGCGAGTTCCAGAACGATTTTTCCATCAGGTAATAAGTCCGCCAGAACCAATTCATCCTTCATGTCTCCTGTTGCTAGCACGCGTGCCTATCTGCACTTATTGTCGGTCGTTTTTACACTGTTTCTGTAGAAAAATACAGCGGCCATCTTAAATCAAATGACCGTCGTCAAGTGTGCATCGGATCGCTGCCAGCACAGCCAATACTCGTCCGGCGCGAACACCGGCAAGGAGCCGCTCACCGGGGTTTGCTGGTGCAGGGTGAACCAGGGCTGGAACAGTGCCTGCAGCTGGGTCAGCTCGGCGCCGAAGGGCGGACCTTTCAAGGTTGGCCGCAAGAAGAAGTAGCCGGCGAGATAACCGCCCGGCTTCACCAGCCGCGCCATTTTCTCGGCATAGGCCGGCCAGCGCGGTGGCGGCAACGCGCACAGGAAGGCGCGCTCGTACACCCAGTCCCAGCTGCCGTCGACCTCGTCACTGAAAAAATCGGCCTGCCGCACCAGTGGCGCCAGCGGGCCGAGCTGCTCCCGCGCCCGCGCCACCGCCTCGGCGCTGAAGTCGATCGCGGCCACCTGTAAGCCCTGGCACTGCAGGTAGGCGACCTCGTAGCCGCTGCCGCAACCGGGCAGCAACACCGAATGCGCCAGCGGCAGCAGCGTCTGCACCAGCGCGGCGAACCCGGCCGGCAGCTGGCCGCTCTCCCACGGTGTCACCTGCTGCTGGTAACGGCTGTCCCAGAATGAACTCAAGCTGCTGTCCTGCGCCATGCGGCATCCCCCTGCTCCCGATCGAGTCGCTATCTTGCCGCCGATCGGCAGGCGAAGACAAGGAACGCTCAGTTCAACGGCGCGCAGTCGGCATCAAACAGGCAGTCCCAGAACAGGCGCAGCCAGTCATCGCGGTATACCGGCAGCAGATAGCTGCGGCCGTCGTGGGTCAGCAGCGGCACATAGCCGCGACCCTGCCGTTGCTGCGGCCAACCTAGGGTGACCAGCAGCGACGGCGTCAGCGCCAGCGTGGCCTGCTGCTGCGCCGGCAGGATCGCCTGCAGCCGGCCACCGCTCTGCATCGCCATCTGCAGCCAGACCTTGCGCCGTGACAGCTGCGCCTGGATGGCGGCACGCTGACCATCATCAAGCGCCAGCCAGTTGGAGACCTCGGCAAAACTCCGGCCGCAGCCGAAGCAGACCTCGTCGCCAACGGCGGTGGAGCAGACTCCGATACACGGCGTGGCGATCATGATGGCGGCTCCCGGTGACTGAGACGGAGAAAGCGATATTGAGAACAAATGATAAAGGCCACTTGCAAGCAAGTGGCCTTTGAATGATTTTTTGGTCGGAGTGAAAGGATTCGAACCTTCGACCCCTTGCACCCCATGCAAGTGCGCTACCGGGCTGCGCCACACTCCGACTCAAGGCAAAAATTATAAACAGTTATTCAGTCTTTGCCAAGGCTCAGATCCAGCCAGTCCAGGATGGCCTGCAGCTCCTTGCGCACTTCGCCGGCGGTGGCCGGGGCCGGCTGATCGCCTTCCAGGCGCTGGCGGGCACCATGCAGCGTGAAACCGTCGTCGTAGAGCAGGGAACGGATGCGACGCACCAGCAAGACCTCGCGGTGCTGGTAGTAGCGACGGTTGCCGCGGCGCTTGACGTTGCGCAGCTCGGAAAACTCCTGCTCCCAATAGCGCAGTACATGCTGCTTGACGCCGGTCAGCTCGCTGACTTCACCGATGGTGAAATAGCGTTTGGCCGGAATGGCAGGAAGCTCAGCCTTGGGTATTTGCATGATGTTGTTCAACCATTCCCTTGAGTTTCTGACTTGCATGGAAAGTTACCACGCGTCGGGCGGTGATGGGAATCTCTTCGCCGGTTTTCGGGTTACGCCCCGGGCGCTGCGGCTTGTCGCGCAACTGGAAATTACCGAAACCGGACAACTTGACGCTGGTGCCCGTTTCCAGGGTGGAGCGGATTTCTTCAAAGAACGACTCCACCATGTCCTTGGCTTCGCGCTTGTTCAGGCCCACCTTGTCGAACAACAGATCGGCCAACTCGGCTTTGGTCAAAGTCATGACAATTCCTCACTACAACATCAGATAAAACGCCACCCGCCCGGCGGGTGGCCAACAGAAATGAATCAGGCGCGCAGTACGGCACCGGCCGCTTCGGCGGCCGCCAGCATTGCGGCCACCACTTGCTCGACTTCATCGTCGACCAGGGTGCGGTCGGCCGCCTGCAGCACGATGCGGAACGCCAGGCTCTTCTTGCCCTCGTCCACGCCCTTGCCGCGGTAGAGGTCGAACAGTGCCAGCTCGCGCACAGACTCAGGCGCGACTGCCAGCATCGCCTGCTGCAGCGTGGCGGCGCTCACCTCTTCCGCTACCACCAGCGCCAGGTCACGACGCACCGGCTGGAACTTGCTGACCGGCGCCAGCTTGACGCGGCCAACCTGTTCGGCGGCGCAGGCCGCCAGCTCGAACAGCACCGGTGCGTTGGTCAGGCCGTAAGCCTGTACCCACTGCGGGTGCAGCTCGCCCAGCACGCCGACCACGGCGCCATCCAGCAGCACCTCGGCACAACGGCCCGGGTGGAAGGCCGGGTGCGCGGCCTTGCGGTATTCGGCGACGCGCGGATAGAGCAGCGCCTCGACGTCGGCCTTGATGTCGTAGAAATCGACGCGCTCGGCCTTGCTGCCCCACTGCTCGTCGACACGGCTACCGTGCGCCAGGCCGGCGACCACTTCCGGCTGCTGCACGCTGCCGTCGGCTTGTTTGTGGAACACGCGGGCGATCTCGAACACGCGCACACGGCTGTGCTTGCGGTTAAGGTTGGCCGCAAGGGTGTCCACCAGACCGCCGATCAGGCTGGAGCGCATCACACTCATCTGGCTGGCAATCGGGTTGATCAGGCGTACCGGGTTGGTATTGCCGGCGAAATCGCGCTCCCACTTCTCTTCCACGAAGGCGTAGCTGACGATTTCCTGGAAATCGCGGCCGGCCAGCAGGCGGCGCACCTCGCTGCGCACGCGCAGGCCTTCCGGTTGCGGCAGCATGGTTTGCGCGGCGACCGGGGCGTTGGCCGGGATATTGTCGTAGCCATAGACGCGGGCGATTTCCTCGATCAGGTCTTCCTCGATCGCGATATCGAAGCGGAAGCTCGGCGCGCTGACCACGAAGCCGTCGGCGTTCTGCTCGAACGACAGGCCGAGGCGGGTGAAGATGGCGGCGATCTCGTCTGCAGCCAGGGTCACGCCCAGTACCTTGGCAACGCGGGCGGTACGCACCGCCACACTGGCGCGCGCCGGCAGCGCCGACACGGTTTCGGTCAGCGGGCCGGGCTCGCCACCGCAGATGTCCAGCACCAGCGCGGTGGCGCGCTCGATGGCTTCGGTCTGCAGCGCGAAATCCACGCCACGCTCGTAGCGGTAGCTGGAGTCGGAACCGAAACCCAGTGCACGCGCCTTGCCGGCGATGGCTTCCGGCTGGAAGAAGGCACTTTCCAGGAAGATGTCGCGGCTGGCGGTGGTCACGCCGCTGTCGAGGCCGCCCATGATGCCGGCGATGGCCAGCGGCTTGGCGGCATCGGCGATCACCATCAGCTCCGGCGTCAGCTCGATTTCTTTTTCGTTCAGGCACACCAGCTTCTCGCCGGCAGCGGCCATGCGCACGGTAATGCCGCCGTCGATCTTGTCCAGATCAAACGCGTGCATCGGCTGGCCCTGCTCCAGCAGGATGTAGTTGGTGATGTCGACGATGGCGGAGATGGAACGCAGGCCGGAACGCTCCAGGCGGCGCTTCATCCACTCCGGCGTCGGCGCGGCGGCGTTCACGTTCTTCAGCACGCGGCCAACATAGCGGCCGCACGGTGCGTTGTCGGCAATGCTGACCGTCAGCTTGCTGTCGGTTTGCGGTGCCACCGCGGCGATGTCCCAAGCCGTCAGCGCGCTGCCGGTCAGTGCCGCCACTTCGCGGGCAATACCGCGCACCGACAGGCAGTCGGCACGGTTCGGCGTGATCTTCAGCGTGAACAGGCTGTCATCCAGACCCAGATAGTCGCGGATGTTGTGGCCTACCGGCGCGTCGGCCGGCAGCAGCATCAGGCCATCGGCCTCGTCCGGCACGCCCAGCTCCTTGCCGGAGCACAGCATGCCGCCGGACTCCACGCCGCGCATCTTGGTCGGCTTGATCCGGAAATCGCCCGGCAGGATGGCGCCCGGCAGCGCGCACGGCACCTTCACGCCTACGGCCACGTTCGGGGCGCCGCACACGATCTGCACCAGCTCGCCGGTACCGACATCGACCTTGGTCACGCGCAGGCGGTCGGCGTTCTCGTGCTTTTCACATTCTTTCACTTCGCCAATCACCACGCCGCTGAAAGCGGGGGCGGCGGCGTTGACTTCTTCCACTTCCAGGCCGGCCATGGTCAGCAGGTAGGACAGCTGGTCGGTGCTCAGCGACGGGTTAACGCGGCTGCGCAGCCATTGTTCGGAAAATTGCATGATGAGTCTCCGTCGCGATCAGTTGAATTGTTTCAGGAACGTCAGATCGTTCTCGAAGAACAAACGCAGGTCGTTCACGCCGTAACGCAGCATGGCAAAGCGGTCGAGGCCGATACCGAAGGCGAAGCCGGTGTATTTTTCCGGGTCGATGCCGACATTGCGCAGCACGTTCGGGTGCACCATGCCACTACCGCCGACTTCCAGCCAGCGCCCCTGCTCGTCCAGCACGTCGATCTCGGCCGAGGTCTCGGTGAACGGGAAGAAGGACGGACGGAAGCGCACCTGCATGTCGTCACGCTCGAAGAAGCGGCGCAGGAACTCGGTGATGGTGGCCTTCAGGTCGGCGAAGCTCACGTTCTGGTCGATCCACAGGCCTTCCATCTGGTGGAACATCGGCGAGTGGGTAGCGTCGGAATCCACGCGGTACACGCGGCCCGGGGCCACGATCTTGATCGGCGGCTGGTTATCCAGCATGTAGCGCACCTGGATCGGACTGGTATGGGTACGCAACACGTCGCCGCCTTCGACATAGAAGGTGTCCTGCATCGCACGCGCCGGGTGGTTTTCCGGAATGTTCAGCGCCTGGAAGTTGTGGAAGTCGCTTTCGATTTCCGGACCGTCGGCCACTTCAAAGCCCATGGTGGCAAACAGGCCGGTGATACGCTCCAGCGTCAGCGTCACCGGGTGCAGGCCGGCCGGCGAGATGCCACGGCCCGGCAGAGTCACATCCAGCGACTCTGCGGCCAACTGTGCGGCCAGCTTGGCGGCATTGAAGCCGTCGCGCACTTCGTTATGACGGGTCTCGAACGCCTGCTTGGCGGCATTGATGGTTGCGCCGGCACTCTTGCGCTCTTCGGGCGACAGTTTGCCCAGCTGCTTCAGCAGCTCGGTCAGGGCACCGCTTTTACCAAGATAGCGGGCCTTGACCTGTTCCAGTTCAACGAGATCGGCAGCAGCATCGAGTGCCGCCAGACCTTCCTTGAGAATCACGTCAACATTGCTCATGGGTCGCACCAGTATGCGTAAGAAAACTGACCGGAACGGGGCGCGCTCGAGTCAGCCATCTTGGGGAAGATCGAAAAAAAAGGGAGGCATCAGCCTCCCTTTTTAGTATCCAGCGCTTAAGCGAGGGCGGCTTTTGCTTTTTCAACGATTTGAGCAAATGCCGGCTTATCGAACACGGCCAGATCAGCCAGGACCTTACGGTCGATTTCGATCAGCGCTTTCTTCAGGCCGTTCATGAACTTGCTGTATGGCAGGCCGTTTTCACGCGAAGCGGCGTTGATACGAGCAATCCACAGTTGACGGAACTGACGCTTTTTCTGGCGACGGTCGCGGTAGGCGTACTGACCGGCTTTCATCACCGCCTGTTTGGCGATGCGATAGACGTTCTTCCGGCGGCCGCGATAGCCTTTCGCCAGAGCTAAGATTTTCTTGTGACGAGCACGTGCGGTTACACCGCGTTTTACGCGTGGCATGAATTATCTCCTTAAGCGTAGGGCATCATTTTGCGAACGGAAGCCATGTTGGTGCTATCTACCATGGCAGTACCGCGCAATTGACGTTTGGTTTTGGTGGTTTTCTTGGTCAGGATATGACGCTTGAACGCCATAGAGCGCTTGACACCACCGTTGCCCAATACTTTGAGACGCTTCTTCGCGCTCGACTTGGTTTTCATTTTCGGCATGGAATGCTCCTGCTGAATTTTCGTTAGATTAGACCCAGGGTGGCCAAAGGCACTTAAAACCACTGCGTCACGCTTTTGCTGCAGGCCGTTACCGGCCTACAAAATCAACACGGCAGGCGAGCCTGCCGTGAAGAAGTTGATGATTATACCCGATTATTTCTTTTTCGGGGCAATCATCATGACCATTTGGCGGCCTTCCAGTCGCGGGAACTGCTCGACCGTACCCACTTCCGCCAAATCGGCTTCCACGCGCTTGAGCAGCGCGAGACCGATATCCTGGTGAGCCATCTCACGACCACGGAAACGCAGGGTTACCTTGGCTTTGTCACCTTCAGTGAGGAAGCGGATCAGGTTACGCAGCTTGACGTTGTAGTCGCCATCGTCAGTACCCGGACGGAACTTGATTTCCTTGATCTGGATCTGCTTCTGCTTCTGCTTCGCTTCGTGGCGCTTCTTGGACTGCTCGTACTTGTACTTGCCGTAGTCCATCAGCTTGACCACCGGCGGCTGGGCCGTCGGCGAAATTTCCACCAGATCAACGTCGCGTTCTTCCGCCAGCGCCAGACCTTCACGCAGACTGACGATACCGAGCTGCTCGCCTTCTTCTCCTACCAGACGGATCTCGCGGGCGGTAATTTCGCCATTGATCCGTGGTTCGCGTTCCTGAGCTATAGCCAATACTCCTGTAGTTTAGTGATCGTACCCGTAGGCACTCAGACCTGAGCCATCGCGGCTTGCAGGTGGTCGGCAAAGGCTTGCAGAGTCATCTGACCCAGATCCTCGCCGCGAGCACGTACGGCCACCAGCCCGCCCTCTTTTTCCTTGTCGCCGATGACGACCTGGTAAGGGAGCTTCTGCAGGCTGTGCTCGCGGATTTTATAGCCGATCTTTTCGTTTCTCAAGTCAAGATCGACTTTGTAACCCAGTTTACGCAAACTGGTTGCCACATCCGCAGCATAATCGGCCTGTGCGCTGGTGATATTCATCACCACCATCTGCACCGGCGCCAGCCACAGCGGGAAAACACCGGCGTGGTTTTCGATCAGGATGCCGATGAAACGCTCCAGCGAACCCAGAATCGCGCGGTGCAGCATCACCGGACGGGCACGGCCGTTATCCTCGGTGACATACTCGGCGCCGAGACGCTCCGGCAGCACGTAGTCCAGCTGCAGGGTACCGCACTGCCAGGAACGGCCCAGCGCGTCCTTGATGTGATACTCGATCTTCGGACCGTAGAACGCGCCCTCGCCCGGCAGCTCTTCCCACTCCACGCCACAGGCGCGCAGCGCCTCGCGCAGGCCCTCTTCGGCACGATCCCAAGTTTCCAGCGTGCCAGCGTACTTTTCCGGACGCAACGACAGCTTGATCGCCACCTTGTCGAAGCCGAAGCGCTTGTACACCGCCATGGTCAGCTCGTTGAAGGCACGCGCCTCCTCGATGATCTGCTCTTCGGTACAGAAAATGTGGGCATCGTCCTGCACGAAGCCGCGTACACGCATGATGCCGTGCAGCGCGCCGGACGGCTCGTTGCGGTGACAGGCACCGAATTCGGCCAGCCGCATCGGCAGGTCGCGGTAGGAACGCAACCCCTGGTTGAACACCTGCACGTGGCCCGGGCAATTCATCGGCTTCACCGCGTAGTCGCGCTTTTCCGACTCGGTGGTGAACATGCCTTCACGGTAGTTTTCCCAGTGGCCGGACTTTTCCCACAGCACGCGATCCATCACCATCGGGGTGCGGATTTCCTGGTAGCCGGCTTCGGTCAGCGTCTTGCGCATGTACTGTTCGATGCTCTGCCACAGCGCCCAGCCTTTCGGGTGCCAGAACACCATGCCCGGCGCCTCGTCCTGCAGGTGGAACAGGTCCAGCTGGCGACCCAGCTTGCGATGGTCGCGCTTTTCCGCCTCTTCCAGCATGAACAGGTACTGCTCCAGGTCTTCCTTCTTCTGCCAGGCGGTGCCGTAGATACGCTGCAGCATCTCGTTGTTGCTGTCGCCGCGCCAGTAGGCACCGGCCACCTTCATCAGCTTGAACACCTTCAGCTTGCCGGTGGACGGCACGTGCGGACCGCGACACAGGTCGGTGAACTCGCCTTCGCGGTACAGGCTCAGCACCTCACCCTGCGGAATGGACTCGATGATCTCGGCCTTGTACGCCTCGCCGATGCTCTTGAAGTAGGCAATCGCCTCGTCACGCGGCAGCTCGTAGCGCTCGACCGGGATGTCCTTCTTCGCCAACTCGGTCATCTTCTTCTCGATCGCCACCAGGTCTTCCGGCGTGAACGGACGCTTGTAGGCGAAATCGTAGTAAAAGCCGTTTTCGATCTCCGGCCCGATGGTGACCTGCGCCTCCGGGAACAGCTCTTTCACCGCATACGCCAGCAGGTGGGCGGTGGAGTGACGGATGATGGACAGGCCGTCCGCGTCTTTCTCGGTAATGATGGCCAGATCAACGTTGGCCGCAATCAGATAGGAAGTGTCAACCAGTTGGCCGTCCACGCGACCAGCCAGCGCCGCGCGCGCAAGACCGGTACCGATGGACGCAGCCACTTCGTGCACCGTTACCGGCTTGTCGAAGGAACGGATGGAACCGTCGGGCAGGCGAATGTCAGGCATAGCAACTCCAGCTTTAAAGTGAAGGTGGACGACAAAAATCCAAAAAAAAAGTGCGGCTTGAGCCGCACTTTTTGGTTTGCTTGGAGTGTTCCTTTAATTTTAAAGGCCCCCCGTATGGCTCGGTTTTATCGCGAGATACGGGTGGTGGTAGTTCGCTTGAACATTTAATACTCCAAACTGAATTTGGTAGGCACGATCGGATTCGAACCAACGACCCCCACCATGTCAAGGTGGTGCTCTAACCAACTGAGCTACGTGCCTGCAATCAAGGCTGCCGATATTACCAACCGGCGCCGGCAAATGCAAGCCATTTGCGTGCAAAGCTCACCCTCTGGCCGCACACGGGGTGTATACTGCGCGGCTAAATTTCCGATTCCAGCCATTATTATCAAGCACATGCTGAAGTTTACCCTGCACAAGACATCGGGTGGCGCCCGCCGCGGCACCCTGGAACTGAACCACGGCAAGGTCGAGACCCCGGTGTTCCAGCCGGTGGGCACCTACGGCTCGGTGAAGGCGATGAGCCCGCACGAGCTGCACGACATCAAGGCCCAGATCATTCTGGGCAACACCTTCCACCTGTGGCTGCGCCCCGGCCTCGACATCATCGAGAAGTTCGGCGGCCTGCACCAGTTCATCGGCTGGGACAAGCCTATCCTCACCGACTCCGGCGGCTTCCAGGTATTCAGCCTCGGCGCGCTGAACAAGATCACCGAGGAAGGCGTCACCTTCCAGAGCCCGGTCAACGGCGACAAGCTGTTCCTGTCGCCGGAAAAGTCGATGGAAATCCAGAAGGTGCTCAACTCCGACATCGTGATGATCTTCGACGAGTGCACCCCGGGCCAGGTCGACCACGCCACCGCCGCCAAGTCGATGCGCATGAGTCTGCGCTGGGCCGAGCGTTCGCGCCGCGCCTTCGACGAACTGAAGAACCCCAACGCGCTGTTCGGCATCGTGCAGGGCAACCTGTACAAGGACCTGCGCCAGGAATCGCTGGACGGCCTGATGCAGATCGGCTTTGACGGCATCGCCATCGGCGGCCTGTCGGTGGGCGAGCCGAAGCCGGAAATGTACCGCATGCTGACCGAACTCAAGGACATGCTGCCGGCGGAGAAGCCGCACTACCTGATGGGCGTCGGCACCCCGGAAGACCTGGTGCACGGCGTCGCCAACGGCATCGACATGTTCGACTGCGTGATGCCGACGCGCAATGCGCGCAACGGCTGGCTGTTCACGCAGTGGGGCGACCTGAAGATCAAGAACGCGCGCTACAAGGATGACAAGAAGCCGCTGGACGAGCAGTGCGAGTGCTACGCCTGCCGCCACTTCAGCCGCGCCTACCTGCACCACCTGCACCGCACCGGCGAGATTCTCGGCGCCCGCCTCAATACCATCCACAACCTGCACTACTATCAGGTACTGATGCAGGAGATGCGCGACGCCATCGACGCCGACCAGTTTGAAGACTGGAAGGCCGGCTTCCACGAGCGCCGCGCCCGCGGTGTGAACTGACGCGGCCAACTGCTGTCTGTGTAATGTCGTGCCACGCGCCGCCATGCCGCTTGCAAAAGCGGCATCTCGGCACAATGGTTGGAAATCAGCCGCAGCGTGGCTACAATCGGCCACTTGCACACGTAATACCCGCATTCAACTTAAAACAGGGAGACTCAATCGATGTTCAATACTTCCGCCGCCGGCGGCCTCGACCTGATGGGCTTTTTGCCCATGATCGTGATTTTCGTTTTGTTCTGGTTCCTGCTGATCCGTCCGCAACAGAAGAAAATGAAAGAACACCAGAAGATGCTGGCCGAAATCAACAAGGGTGACGAAGTGGCAACTCAAGGTGGCATCGTTGGCCGCGTGACCAAGGCTGGTGACCAGTACCTGGCGATCGAGATTGCCAACGGCGTGGAAATCAATGTCCAGCGTGGCGCCGTTGCCGCCAAGCTGGAAAAAGGCACCATCAAGTCCCTGTAATCCCAATGGGCCGCCCTGGCGGCCCTTTTTCCTGTTACCGCCTCCATGAACCGCTTCCCGATCTGGAAATACCTCGTCATTGCGGTAGTACTGATTGTCTCGACAATCTACACCCTGCCCAATTTCTTTGGCGAAACCCCTGCCGTGCAAATCTCCAGCACCCGCCAATCGGCTACCGTCGATACGGCACTGATGGCGCGGGTGGAGACCGTACTGCAGCAACAGGGCATCAAGCCTGCCGGCCTGTTCCTTGACGGCAACAGCCTGAAAGTGCGCTTCAACGATCCCGATACGCAGATCAAGGCGCGCGACATCATCCAGCAAGCGCTGGGCGACACCTACATCATCGCGTTGAACCTGCTGGCGGCATCGCCGGAATGGCTGAGCAAGCTGCACGCCAACCCGATGTTCCTCGGCCTCGACCTGCGCGGCGGCGTGCACTTCCTGCTGGAAGTCGACATGCAGGCGGCCGTGGACAAGACCATGGAACGCTACGCCGGCGACATCCGCCGCGAGCTGAAAACCGCCAAGATCCGCTACGGCGCCATCAAGCGCACCGGCAACACCGCGCTGGAAGTACAGCTGCGTGACCAGGAAACGCTGAACGCCGCCGCCGACAAGCTGGCGCGCAGCCTGCCGTCGCTGACCTTCAGCAGTGACGACCAGCTGTTCCGCCTTAGCCTCGCGCTGAAGCCGGAAGAGATCACCCGCATCCAGAGCGACGCCGTGTCGCAGAACATCACCACCCTGCACAACCGTGTCAACGAGCTGGGCGTCGCCGAACCGGTGATCCAGCAAGCCGGCCCGAGCCGCATCGTGGTGCAGCTGCCGGGGGTGCAGGACACCGCCAAGGCCAAGGACATCCTCGGCCGTACCGCCACGCTGCAGGTACGCATGGTGGAAGACGATCCGTCGCGCGTCGCCGAAGCGATGGCCGGCAACGTGCCGACCGGCTACGAGCTGCTGGACGAAGCCAGCTCGCAGGGCATCCAGAAGATCCTGCTGAAGAAGGATGTCGAGCTGACCGGCGACAACATCAACTCCGCCCAGCCCGGCTTTGACCAGAATGGCGGCGCCTCGGTGGACATCGGCCTCGACAGCACCGGCGCCGAGATTTTCCGCAGCCTGACCGCAGAAAACATCGGCAAGCGCATGGCGATGGTACTGGTCGAGAAGAACAAGAGCGAAGTGGTGACCGCACCGGTGATCCGCAGTGAAATCGGCGGCGGCCGCGTGCAGATCTCCGGCAGCATGAACCCGGCCGAAGCCAACGACGTGGCCCTGCTGCTGCGCGCCGGCTCGCTGGCGGCCCCGATGAACATCATCGAGGAACGCACCATCGGCCCGAGCCTGGGCAAGGAAAACATCGAGAAGGGCTTCAGCGCCACGCTGTGGGGCTTTGCCGCCATCGCCGTGTTCATGGTGCTGTACTACCGCGTATTCGGCCTGATCTCGGTCGCCTCGCTCGGCGTCAACCTGTTCATGCTGATCGCGCTGCTGTCGATGCTGCAGGCGACGCTGACACTGCCGGGCATCGCCGCGATCGCGCTGACGCTGGGCATGGCCATCGACGCCAACGTGCTGATCAACGAACGCATCCGCGAAGAGCTGCGCAACGGCGTGCCGCCGCAGTCGGCGATCCAGGCCGGTTACGCCCACGCCTGGGCCACCATCCTCGACTCGAACGTGACCACGCTGATCGCCGGTATCGCGCTGCTGGTATTCGGCTCCGGCCCGGTACGCGGCTTTGCCGTGGTGCACTGCCTCGGCATCCTGACCTCGATGTTCTCCGCGGTGCTGGTATCGCGCGGCATCGTCAACCTGTGGTACGGCCGTCGCCGCCGCCTGACTGCCGTGTCCATCGGCCAGGTGTGGAAGCCGGAAACCAAGTAAGGATCAAGAAACATGGAGTTTTTCCGCATCAAACGGGACATCCCGTTCATGAGCTACGGCAAGCTCACCACCGCGATCTCGCTGGTGACCTTCATCCTGGCGGTGTTCTTCCTGTTCAGCAAAGGGCTGAACCTGTCGGTGGAATTCACCGGCGGCACGGTGATGGAAGTGCAGTACCAGCAGCCGGCCAACCTCGCCGACATCCGCCATCGCGTGGAAACGCTGAAAGTGGGCGAAGTGCAGGTGCAGAGCCTGGGCACCAGCCGCGACGTGCTGATCCGCCTGCCGAGCAAGGAAGGCACCAGCTCGGCCAAGCTGTCGGAGCAGGTGATGGGTCTGCTCAAGGCTGGGGACGCCGGCGTGCAGCTGCGTAAGGTCGAGTTCGTCGGCCCCAGCGTGGGCGAAGAACTGGTCAGCCACGGCCTGACCGCGATCCTGCTGGTCTGCCTCGGCATCGTGATCTACCTCGCGCTGCGCTTCGAGTGGCGGCTGGCGGTGTCGGCGATCATCGCCAACATGCACGACGTGGTGATCATCATCGGCTGCTTCGCGCTGTTCCAGTGGGAATTCAGCCTGACGGTACTGGCCGGCGTGCTGGCGGTGCTGGGCTACTCGGTCAACGAATCGGTGGTGGTGTTCGACCGGATCCGCGAGAACTTCCGCAAGCCGGGCATGCGCGGCCGCAGCACCGCAGAAGTGATCGACAACGCGATCACCTCCACCATCAGCCGCACCATGATCACCCACGGCTCCACCGAGACGGTGGTGCTGGCGATGCTGCTGTTCGGTGGCCCGGCACTGCACGGCTTTGCCATGGCGCTGACCATCGGCATCGTGTTCGGCATCTACTCCTCGGTGCTGGTCGCCAGCCCGCTGGCGCTGGCGCTGGGCGTCAAGCGCGAGCACATGATCAAGATCGTGAAGCCGAAAGAAGAAGCGGTGGTCTGACGCGTCGCGCCCCGCACCTGAGCAAGGTTGGCCGCAGGCAATGCGGCCAACCTTTTTTGACGTTTACCTGCCCCGAGTCGCCATGGAACTGATCGCTTTTCTGCTCGATTTCATCCTGCACATCGACGTGCACCTGACCCAGCTGGTCGCCAGCTACGGGCCGTGGATCTACCTGATCCTGTTCCTGATCGTGTTCTGCGAAACCGGGCTGGTGGTGACACCGTTCCTGCCCGGCGATTCGCTGCTGTTCGTCGCCGGCGCCCTCGCCGCGATGGGCGAGATGAACGTGCAGCTGCTGGTAGTGCTGCTGATCGTGGCCGCCATCCTCGGCGACGGCGTCAACTACGCCATCGGCAAACATGTCGGCATGCGGCTGTTTGCCCGCTTTCCGCGACTGCTGAAACCGCAATACCTGGACAAGACCCACGCCTTCTACGAGCGCCACGGCGGCAAGACCATCATCTTCGCCCGTTTCGTGCCGATCGTGCGCACCTTCGCCCCCTTCGTCGCCGGCATCGGGCGCATGGATTACCGCCACTTCCTCAGCTACAACGTGATCGGTGCCGTGCTGTGGGTGGCCGGTTTCAGCTACGCCGGCTACTTCTTCGGCAACCTGCCCTTCGTGCGCAAGAACCTGGAATACCTGATCTTCGGCATCATCATCGTGTCGATGCTGCCGGGTATCATCGAAGTGATCCGCCACCGCCGCGCCGCCGGCAAGGCGTGACTTTTTCCTGCCACAGCCAACACGGCAACAAGCCCGCCCCACACGGCTGAGCCGGTCTTGCGGCTGCTTGCCGTGGCTGCTGTGGCAAACAAGGTTTTGACACCATGAAACGCATCCAGAAACTGCCCGACCACCTCGTCAACCAGATCGCCGCCGGCGAGGTGGTGGAGCGGCCGGCGTCGGCACTGAAGGAAATCCTGGAAAACAGCCTCGACGCCGGCGCCGACCGCATCAGCGTCGACCTGGCGCAGGGCGGCATCAAGCTGATCCGCGTCACCGACAACGGTGGCGGTATCGCCACCGCCGACCTGGCGCTGGCGCTGGACCGCCACGCCACCAGCAAGATCGGCAGCCTCGACGACCTGGAAAACGTCGCCACCCTCGGCTTTCGCGGCGAAGGGCTGGCCAGCGTCGCCTCGGTGTCGCGGCTGACGCTGACCAGCCGCCCGCACGACGCCGAGCACGCGCACCAGATCGTCGCCATCGACGGTACGCTGCACCCGGTGGAGCCGGCCGCGCACGCGCCCGGCACCAGCGTCGAAATCGTCGACCTCTATTTCAACACCCCGGCGCGGCGCAAATTCCTGAAGAGCGAGAACACCGAGTACGCGCACTGCGAGGCCACCTTCGAGCGCATCGCGCTGGCGCACCCGCAGGTCGAATTCATCCTGCGCCACAACGGCAAGGTGGTGTGGCGCCTGCCGCAACAGAGCCTGGCCGAGCGCGTCGGCGCGCTGCTGGGCAAGGATTTCGTCGAAGCCTCGCTGCCGGTCGACACCGGCGCCGCCGGCCTGACGCTCACCGGCTTCGTCGCCAGCCCGACCTACTCCAAGGCCAGCCGCGACGCGCAGTACTTCTACGTCAACGGCCGCTTCGTGCGCGACAAGATCGCGCAGCACGCGCTGCGCCAGGCCTACCGCGACGTGCTGCACCACGACCGCCACCCGGCCTACGCACTGTTCTTCACGCTGGACCCGGCCAACGTCGACGTCAACGTGCACCCGACCAAGATCGAGGTGCGCTTCCGCGAAAGCCAGGGCATCCACCAGTTCCTGTTCCACAGCATCCACAAGGCGCTGGCCAGCACCACCGCCGGCGCCAGCCCGGCGGTGACGCTGGACGATGGCCAGCCGGCAGGCAATGACATTGCCGGTGCGGCCAACGTTGGCCGCAACGAAGACACGCTCGCCGCCTTCGGCACCGCCGCCGCGCGCGCTGGCGACAGCCCGCAGCGGATGCCGTTCCAGCAGCCGCGCTACGAACAGCAGGCGATGCCGCTGCACGTGGCACGCGAGGCGATCGGCGGCTACCAGCGCCAGTTTGCCGGGCTGCGCGAGGAAGAGCGCGGCCTGACACCGGCCGTCACCGACACGCCGGCCGGCAGCACGACGATTAGCAGCCCAACGGCCGGCAGCCCAATAGCCGGCAGCACTTTGGCCGCGCCGCTGTCTGCGGCCAAGCTTGCCGCGCTGCCCGACGCCAGCGACGGCATCCCGCCGCTCGGTTTCGCGCTGGCGCAGTTGCACGGCGTCTACATCCTCAGCCAGTGCGAGGACGGCCTGATCGTCGTCGACATGCACGCCGCGCACGAGCGCATCGTCTACGAACGGCTGAAAAATGCATTAGAAGAAGACACGATCCCGATGCAGCCCTTGCTGCTGCCGGTGTCGTTCGCCGCCGACCGCTTCGAGGTCGCCACCGCGCACGAACACGGCGCCGAGATGCAGCGCCTCGGCATCGACCTGGCGCCGCTGTCGCCGACGCAGATCGCGGTGCGCGGCGTGCCGGTGTGGCTGCAGGATGGTAACCCGGTGGAACTGGCGCGCGCGGTGCTGAAGGATGTGCGCGAGATCGGCCTCAGCCAGGTGCTGACCGAGCGCCGCAACGAGCTCTTGGCCACCATGGCCTGCCACGGCGCGGTGCGCGCCAACCGCCAGCTGACGCTGACCGAGATGAACGCGCTGCTGCGCGACATGGAGGCCACCGAGCGCTCCGGACAGTGCAATCACGGCCGGCCAACGTGGTCGCGGCTGTCGATGCGCGATCTGGACAATCTTTTCATGCGCGGCCGCTAAGGCGCGCGCTCACGGAGTCCCCATGCTGCAACGTCGCGATCTGCCCGCCCTCAGCGCCGGCTTTGTCACCGTCCTCGTCGGCTACACCAGCTCGGCGGCGATCATCTTCGAGGCGGCACGCAGCGCCGGCGCCAGCCAGGCGATGATCGCCTCGTGGCTGATGGCGCTGGGCATCGCGATGGGCATCACCTGCATCGGGCTGTCGCTGCGCTACAAGGTGCCGGTGGTGACCGCGTGGTCGACGCCGGGCGCGGCGCTGCTGATCACCTCGCTCTCCGGCGTCAGCATGCCGGAGGCCATCGGCGCCTTCGTGTTCTCGGCGGCGCTGATCGTGCTCGCCGGCGTCACCGGCTGGTTCGAGAAGGCGCTCAACCGCATCCCGCTGCCGATGGCGGCGGCGATGCTGGCCGGCATCCTGGTCAAGTTCGGCATCAACGTGTTCGGCGCGATGCAGACCCAGCTCGAGCTAGTGCTGGCGATGTTCGTCGCCTACCTGCTGGCCAAGCGCCTGCTGCCGCGCTACGCCATCGTGCTGGTGCTGCTGCTCGGCTGCGCCATCGCCGCGACACAGGGCCTGCTGCAGCTGGGCGAGGTCACGCTGACGCTGGCCACGCCGCTGTGGACCACGCCGCAGTTCAACCCCGGCGTGCTGCTGGGCGTCGGCCTGCCGCTGTTCATGGTCACCATGGCGTCGCAGAACATCCCCGGGGTCGCCACCCTGCACGCCAACGGCTACCGGCCGCCGATCTCGGCGCTGATGACCGGCACCGGAGTGGTCAACCTGCTGCTGGCGCCGTTCGGCTGCTTCGCGGTGAATCTGGCGGCGATCACCGCCGCGCTGTGCATGGGCCGCGACGCGCACGAAGACCCGGCGCGACGCTATCTGGCCAGCGTGGCGGCGGGCGCGTTCTATCTGCTGCTGGGGATTTTCGGCGCCACCGTCGGCGCGCTGTTCGCAGCGTTTCCCAAGGCACTGGTGCTGGCCATCGCCGGGCTGGCGCTGTTCGGCACCATCGCCGGCGGCCTCGCCACCGCGATGAAGGACGACGCGATGCGCGAGCCGGCGCTGATCACCTTCCTGATTACCGCCTCCGGCGTGTCGCTGGCCGGCATCGGCTCCGCGTTCTGGGGGCTGGCGGGCGGCGTACTGGCGCTGCTGATCCTCAACGCGCGGCGCAAGGCCTGAGCCGCTAGCGCCTCAAGTGCGGGACAGGGCGAACACGGTGGGGGAAACGGTGTTGGCCCGGCGGCACGCCCACATGCCGAAGCCGTTTGCAACGCCGGATCGCGCCATTGCGACCCATCACAACAAAGTGGTGCTTACGGGCTGGCGGCGACGCTGGCACTGACCTGCGCCAGCGTGCTGCCGAAATGGCGCTGGTAGAAACGATCCAGCTCGCCGCTGCCCTTCAGCCGCTGCGCCTCGCCATCCACCGCATCGCGCAACAGCTCGAGGCCGGGGCGGAAGCTGAACGGCTGCGCGACACTGGCCACCACCGGCTGCAGGCGCCGGATCTTGCCGTGCGGCGACGGGTCGACATCCTGCAGCGCCACCGCGTCCTCGAAGATCACGTCCACCCGCCCGGCCGCCAGCTGCCGCACCGCGGTGGTGGAGTCGTTGGCCGCCACCCGCTGCCAGTCGCGTTTTGCCGCGATCGCCGGCGGATAGTCGTAGACGTCGACAAAGGCCACCTTATGCGCGCTGAAATGGCCCAGCCCCGGATAGTGGTGCAGCGGATTGTCGGCACGCACCCAGGCGTTGAGCACCCAGTACACCAGCGGCTGCTGCGTCTGCAGCCAGCCCGGCGGGCTGCCCTCGGCGGTGGCAAAGGCCATGATATCGATGCGCTGCTCCTTCATCAGCCGCAGACAGGAGGCCGGCGCCAGGAACAGGTAGCGGATGCGGTGCCCTTCCGCGCGCGCGGCACGGCCCAGCGCGTCCACCGCCAGCCCCACCGGCTGGCCCTGCGCATTCTGGTAGATGAACGGCTGCCACGCCTCGGCGCACAGCGTGAACACCGCGGCCGAGGCCGGGGCGGACAGGGTGATGGCGGCCAGCGCCAACAGTTTGCGGAACATGCACGACTCCCCGGCAATGGCGACAAGCCTCAAGCCTAACAGCATGACGCGCGCTTGGTCGCACCGGCTGACGGCATAGCCGGCCTGCGCTCAGCGCGCGGCGTTGTCTGGCTGCAACAGCCAGTCGGCGGCCGCCGCGCTATGCAGCGCGGTGGTGTCCAGCAGCGGCAAGGCGGCCTGGCAGCCGTCGAGCAGCATGGCGATCTCGGTGCAGCCGAGTATCACCGCCTCCGCCCCCGCCGCCTGCAGAGCGGCGATGATGTCGAGATAGCGCGCCCGCGACGCCGGCAGCAGGCGGCCCTGGCACAGCTCGTCGAAGATCACGCGATGCACCTCGTCGCGTTCGGCCGCCGTTGGCAGCAGCACCTGCAGCCCGGCCGCCTGCAGCCGTTCGCGGTAGAACGCCTGCTCCATGGTGAAACGGGTGCCGAGCAGGCCGACGCGGCCAACGTTGGCCGCACGCAGCGCGGCGATGGTGGGATCGGCGATGTGCAGCAGCGGGATCCCGGCCCGCTCCGCCACCGGCACCGCCACCTGGTGCATGGTGTTGCTGCAGATCAGCAGCGCCCCGGCACCGGCCTGCGCGAGGCCACGGCCGGCCTCGCCCAGCAGCTCGGCGGCCTGCGCCCACTCGCCGTGGCGCTGCAGCTCGGCCAGCGGCGCGAAGTCGATGCTGTGCAGCAGCAGCGGCGCCGAGTGCAGCCCGCCGCGGGCGTCGCGCACCCGGCGATTGATCTGTGCGTAGTAGTGCGCGGTCGATTCCCAGCTCATGCCGCCCAGCAGGCCCAGCAGTTTTCCCGTCATGTCACAGCACCCCGGCCAGTTGTAATTCGTCGTACAGCAGGTACAGCGCGGTCAGCGCCATCAACAAGGCCATGATGCCATTGAACCAGCGCCGTGCCGCCGCTTGCGACAGATGGCGGCGCAAGGCCTCGCCCAGCCCGGCCCAGACGCAGATGCACGGGAAGTTGATCAGCGCACAGGCCAGCGCCAGCAGCAGCGCGTGCGACAGCTGCGCCTGCAGCGGCAAGAACAGCAAGGCGGTATTGATCACCATCACCCACGCCTTGGGATTCACCCACTGGAAGGCGGCGGCAGCGACAAAGCCCATCGGCCGCACCAGCTGTTTCGCCTGCGGCTCGCCCGCCAGCCACACCTGCCACGACAGCCACAACAGGTAACTACAGCCGGCCAGCGTCAGCAGCAGGCGCCAGTCATCCAGCCACGCCATCACCCAGCCCAGCAGTAGCGACACCAGCAACACCTGCACGCCATGGCCGATGCTGATGCCCAGCAGGTGCGGCACGCTGCGGCGAAAGCCGAAGTTGACCCCCGATGCGGCCAACATCAGGTTGTTCGGCCCCGGCGTGATCGACATCAGCGACACATAACTCAATAAAGGCAGACCCAGCATCACACGCTCCCGCAACAAGTAGTAGACCGTTCCATCGTAGCCAACAGCAGTTGCCGGATACAGTGCCAAGAATTTATTATTGTCATGGTGACAGTTGCAGCATACTGGCAACTGTCACCCCCCGTTCTCCCGCCCACTGTCATGCCCGTATCAGAACCTGTGCAAAGTCTCGCGCGCTCACGCGAGACCAGGCAAAAACGGCAGGGGAAGTGGAATTCAACGGGAGCACGCAGCATGCCGAAGGCGTACTCACCGTGTAACGTTCCACAAAGCGCAGCAGCCATTGAACAGGTTCTTAGGAAAGCCGCCATGGATAGCAGCACCCTGTACCAGCAACTCGCCGACGACCTGTCCGGCGCCATCAACCTTGGCACCTTGCCGCCCGGCTCGCGCCTGCCCTCGGTGCGCAAGACCGCGCACAGCCGCCAGCTGTCGCTCAATACCGTGGTCGCCGCCTACCGCGTGCTGGAAGACCGCGGCCTGGTCGAGGCGCGGCCGCAGTCCGGCTACTACGTGCGCTCGCGGCTGCCGTCGCCGGCGCGCAGCAGCAGCCAGGCCGCCGGTCCGGCGCAGGGCACCGACGGCGCGGTGCTGGACCTGATCGGCGCCGCGCTGAAGGCGCAGCAGACACCGGGCTACATCGACATGGCGCTGGCCTGCCCGCGCGGCGGCGACTTCTACCCCGCCGGCAAGCTGGCGCGGCTGATGGGCCAGGTGCTGCGCAAGAACCCGGGCCTGGTCAGCAACTACGCGCTGCCGCCGGGCTCGGAACGGCTGCGCACCCAGATCGCGCGGCGCGGGCTGGAGCTGGGCATGGCGCTGCAGGCCGACAACATCATCCTCACCCACGGCGCGATGGAGGCGCTGAACCTGGCGCTGCGCGCGGTGTGCCGCCCCGGCGACACCGTCGGCATCGAGTCGCCGACCTACTTCAACCTGCTGCCGCTGTTCGCCAGCCTGGGGCTGAAGGCGCTGGAGATCCCCACCGATCCGCAATCCGGGCTGTCGCTGGAGGCGCTGGAGATGTTGCTGGCGGAAAAGCGCCTCAACGCCATCATCGCGATGCCGAACGTGCACAATCCGCTGGGCTGCAGCATGCCCACCGAACACAAGAAAAGGTTGGCCGCACTGGTCAATCGCTACCAGGTGCCGCTGATCGAGGACGCGCTGTACGCCGAGCTGCAGTTCGGCGACGCGCTGCAACCGGCGGTGAAGGCCTACGACAGCGACGGCTGGGTCATCGTCTGTGCCAGCTACACCAAGACGCTGGCGCCGGATTTCCGCGTCGGCTGGATGGAAGGCGGCCGCTTCACCGAGGAACTGCGCAAGCTGAAGTTCGCCACCTCCATCGCCGAGCCGCTGGTGCTGTGCGAGACGCTGGGCGCCTTCCTGGAGTCCGGCGGCTACGACCACCACCTGCGCGCGCTGAAGCGGCGCTACACGCTGCACATCGACAAGGTGCGCGCGCTGATCGCCGACCACTTCCCGGCCGGCACCCGCGCCACCCACCCCAGCGGCGGCTTCCTGATCTGGGTGGAGCTGCCGGACGGCTACGACACGGTGAAGCTGTTCGACCTGGCGATCCAGCAGCGCATCAGCATCTCGCCGGGGCCGCTGTATTCGCCGAGCGGCCGCTACCGCAACGCGCTGCGGGTGTCCTGCTGCCAGCCGCTGGACGAGCGCTTTGTCAGCGCGCTGGCGCGGGTCGGCGAGCTGGCCGCCAGCTGCGGCAAATAATGACAAAGCAAACACATAAAGCATAAATGACATTAAAATACGGGATTGGCCACCCACCTGACCAGGCACTTTCCCATGCTTTATCACGGCACCATCAGCCGCTGGCACGACGACAAAGGCTTCGGCTTCATCACCCAGGATCACACCAGGGAAGAACTGTTCTTCGACCTCTCCGATTGCCCGCCGAGCGGCGTGCGACCACAGGTCGGTTTTGTGGTCTACTTCCAGCGCCAGCAGGCGGCCAACGGCAAGGTGTCGGCCCGCCAAGTGCAGGGCAAGGTGTTCACCGCACCGCCCGCCGCCAGCCCGCCGCTGCCGCCACTCGACTACGTGCTGACGCCGGCCGCGCCGCGTCAGCACCACAGCCGCGTGCACGGCATCGTGCTGCTGTTGCTGCTTACCGCCGGCGTCGCCGGCTACGCCAGCTATGCCGGCCGCAGCAGCGCGGCACCGGCCAGTCGCGCAATCGATACCTCCCGGCCCGCCACCACGCCGGCAGCGACCACTGCCGGCTTCCGCTGCGACGGCCGCCAGCACTGTTCGCAGATGAATACGCTGCAGGAGGCCGCCTACTTCCTGCAACACTGCCCGGACACCCGGATGGACGGTGACGGCGACGGACAACCGTGCGAAACGCAATTCGCCAACTGAGCCAGCAGCCACACCGCGTCAAAAACACTGCGGCCAACCCTGTCACCAGGGTTGGCCGCAGTCACGTCCCGCTCAGGCGTCTCGCCGCTTACAGGTAGCGCGCCTCCAGATGGGCGCGGAAGTGCGCCGGATTGAGCGCCTCGCCGGTGGCGCGGCGCACCAGTTCGCCGGTTTCCCAGCGGCTGGCCTGCGACCAGATGTTGGCGTCCAGCCAGTCGAACACCGGCGCCAGCTCGCCGGCGGCGATGCGCGCGTCCAGCGCCGGCTCCTGGCGACGGAGGGTGGCGAAATACTGCGCCGCGTACATCGCGCCCAGGGTGTAGCTGGGGAAGTAGCCGAAGCTGCCGTCGGTCCAGTGGATGTCCTGCAGGCAGCCGTCGCGGTAGTTGCCACGGGTATCGACGCCGAGATAGGCCTGCATCTTTTCATCCCACAGCGCCGGGATGTCTTCCGCCTCGATGTCGCCCTCGATCAGCGCGCGCTCGATCTCGAAGCGCAGGATCACGTGCGCCGGATAGGTCAGCTCGTCGGCGTCGACGCGGATGAAGCCAGGACGCACGCGGCTGTACATGCGCGCCAGGTTGGCCGCATCGAAGGCGTCCTGCTCGCCCAGATGCTTCTTCACCAGCGGCGCGATCAGCTGCAGGAAGGCCGGGCTGCGCCCCAGCTGCATCTCGAACGCCAGGCTCTGGCTTTCGTGAATGCCCATCGAGCGCGCCTGGCCCACCGGCAGCTGCACCAGCGCGCGCGGCAGGCGCTGCTCGTAACGGGCGTGGCCTGTTTCATGCACGATGCCCATCATGCTCTGCATGAAGTCGTCGTCGCGATAGCGGGTGGTGATGCGCACGTCCTCGGCCACGCCGCCGCAGAACGGGTGTACCGACACGTCCAGCCGCCCGGCGTTGAAGTCGAAACCGAGCAGGCCCATGATCTCGACCCCCAGCGCGCGCTGCCGCTCCACCGCGAACGGCCCCTGCGCCGGGATCAGCGTCTCGCCGGCCTGCTTGTCCATCACTTGGCGGATCAGCCCCGGCAGCCAGCTTTTCACGTCGCCGAAGATGCGCTCCAGCTCGGCACTGCTCATGCCAGGTTCGTACTTGTCCAGCAGCGCGTCGTAGCGCGACTTGCCGCTGGCGTCGGCCAGCAGCTGCGCCTCTTCGCGCGCCAGTTGCACCACCTCGCGGAAATTGGACAGGAAACCGTGCCAGTCATTGCCCTTGCGCTGTTCGCGCCACGCGTGTTCGCAGCGGCTGCCGGCCAGCGACTTGGCCTCCACCAGCCGCGCCGGCAGCAGGTTGGCGCTTTGCCACACACGGCGCATTTCGCGCAGCGAGGCCTGCTCGGCGTCGGACAGGCTTTCCTGCGCCGCCGCCTGCAAGGCCTGTTGCAGCGCCGGCGCGGTCAGCAGGCCGTGCATCAGCAATTGCAGCTCGGCCATCGCCGCGCCACGCGCCTCGTTGCCACCGGGCGGCATCATCGCCGCCTGGTCCCAGCCGGCGATGGCGGCCAGATGCTGGTAGCGGTACAGACGGGTAAAGGCGGCAACGACTTGCTGGTAGGCAGGTGTGGTCATGGCGTGACTTTCTTGGAATATTATGCCCAATGATGCCAGCACAAGCGGCAGCAATCAATCATCCAGCCATGTGGCGACACATAAAAAGCCCTGATCACTCAGGCGAGCGAGGCCTTTTTGTGGCGCACGCCGGCGTCGGGAAAGGTCATCCAGTAGTAGAAGAATTCGCGGGAGATGGTGAGGAAACTGTCGCGCGCGTAGCTGTCGGTGAGGTGCATCAGCATGGCGTCGACCGCGGTGCGGAAGCTGTCCGGATGATGCGCCTGGCCGTGCAGCAGGTACAACAGCGGCTTGATCAGCCCGGCGCGTTCGGCCAGCACCTCGTCGTCGGCGCCCAGCTCGTACAGCTTGCCCAGATAGATGTCCAGCGACGGCGGGAAGCTGGCAAAGTTTTCATCGCTCATGCGCTGCTGCAGGTCGGCGAACGAGGCCAGCACCGGCAACCGCACGTGATGGGTGGTAAAGCCGGCGCGGGCATTCATCTGCGCCAGCTGCTGCAGGTCGCCGAGCCAGAAATAGTAGTACTCGCGCGCCGCCGTCATCGCCGCCGGGCGGTCGCCGGGCGGGCAGATCGACAGCAGCGCATTGATCGCGCTGCGATAGACATCGCGGTTGCGCGGCTGGCCGCGCAGGATCTGCACCAGCCGGCGCAGGATGTTTCGACGGAACAGCACCACCTCCACCGCCGCACCTTTTTGTTCGAGCAGATTCAGGTACGCGTCCAGCGCCCTGACAGCAATATCACCCACGATGACAACCTCATTTATGACAACGACTGCGCCAGATACAGCACTGGCCTGGTTACCACTGCGGGCAACAAGGCCAGGCGCGCCAAGCATAACGTGTTTTCAGCCGCCACTACTGATCGGCATCAATGACCCCGGCACGCCGGGCCGCCGCCACGATCGCCGCCCACTCATTATCGGAAATTTCCACCCCTGCGGCCAACCTTTGCGCCTCGCGCTGCCGCTCCGGCTCGCCGGCCAGCAGCACTGGCGGTTGCCCGGGCGGCGGCGGCGAGCTGCGGATGTAGGCGGCCATCGCGTCGTACTCGGCGCGCAGCCAGTCCAGATCGCTGACCGCCTCCGGATCGATCAGGATCGCGGTCAGGTTGTTGACGATGCCGCCCTCCCGCGCGTTGTCCGGCTGCAGCGTGCCGCCGCCGGACAACAGCCCGGCAAGGAACTCGATGGCCGCGACCAGCCCGCCCCCCTTGTGGGCGGCGATCGGGCGCAGCGCACCGCTCGGCGCTTCGTGCAGTGCGGCCGGATCGGCCGTCGGCTGGCCGGCGGCATCCAGCATCACCGCCTCGTCAAAGTGCTGGCCGGCGAGATAGGCCACCCGCGTTTTGCCGTAGGCGACCATGCTGGTGGCGAAATCGAGGATGAACGCCGGCTCGCGATGACCGGCCGGAAACGCGATGCACAGCGGATTGGTACCGAAGCGCGGCGCCGAGCCACCGAACGGCGCCACCAGAGGCTGCGGGAAATCGGTGACGTTGACGAAGAACAGCGCCACCTTGCCGGCGGCGGCGGCCTGTTCGCCGTAGCTGCCGATGCGGCCCATGTGGTGGCTGTTGCGCACCGTCAGCAGCACGATGCCGCTGTGGCCGACGCGCTCGATGGCGGCGTCCATCGCCTCGCGCACCACGCGCTGGCCGTAGCCGCGCTCGCCGTCGAACTGCAGGATGGCGCCGCAATCGTTGAGCAGCCACGCCGGCTGGTTCGGCTGCAGCGTGCCGGCGGCGACGCTGTCGACGTAAAACGGCAGCATGCCGACGCCGTGGCTGTCGTGGCCCTTGAGGTTGGCCGCGAGCAGGTGGTCGGCCACCACGCTGGCCTCGTCGGCGGTGGAACCCAGTGCGCACAGGGTGGCGTGCGCCAGGCGGTGGAGACGCTCGGCCGGAATCAGCATGGCATACCTTGTCGGAAGAAAATGGATTGCAACAGTATGACGCGTTTGGAACCGGTTCAAGCTCTCGCCCGCTCACGCAAGACAAGGCAACAACGACGGCGGAAGCGGCGTTTGGCTGGAGATAAACCAGCACGCCGTATCGCCGCATTGATCTCCGCTGGCGCAGGCATTGAACCGCTACTCAGCGCGGCGGAAAAGTGAGGGTAACCCTGATATCGCGCCCGACCAGGCGCAGGTCGCGGACCGTCAGCGGTACCTTGTCGTCGAGCGAGGTCAGCGCCGGCCAGGCAAACAGCCCGCGTGCGGCGTCGCCGGCCAGATACGGCGCCAGGTACAGCACCACCTCGTCCACCAGCGCGGCGGCAACCAGCGCGCCGCCTAGGCCGGCGCCCGCCTCCACCATCAGCTCGTTGATACCGTCGGCGGCCAGCGCTTGCAGCAGCTGCGCCAGGTCGACACGGCCATCGTCCGCCGCGCACGGCAGCAGCCTGACGCCGCGTGCCAGGTAGGGCGCGTGGCGGGTCGGATCGCTCACCGCCGTGGCCAGCCAGGTCGGCGCCACGGTGGAGTCGTAGATCGCGGCGCTCGTCGGCGTCTGCAGCGCGCCGTCCACCACCACCCGCAGCGGCTGGCGCGTACACGCCACCTCGCGCACCGTCAGCTGCGGATTGTCGGCCAGCACCGTGCCGCTGCCGGTGAGGATGGCGCAGTTGGCCGCACGCAGGCGGTGCACGTCGCGGCGCGCGTCGGCGCCGGTAATCCACTGGCTGACGCCATTGAGCAGTGCGGTCTTGCCGTCCAGCGTCGCCGCGCCCTTCAGCGTCACGAACGGGCGCTGCCGCGTCACCCGCGACAGAAAACCGCGATGCACGCGCTCGGCCTCCGCCTGCAGGCAGCCGGCGGCGGCGGCAATGCCGGCGGCGTTCAGCATGGCGATGCCGCGGCCGGCGACCTCGTGATAGGGATCGACCATCGCCGCCACCACGCGGCCCAGCTTTTCCGCGATCAGCCGCCCGGCGCACGGCGGGGTGCGGCCGTGGTGGCTGCACGGCTCCAGCGTGACGTAGGCGGTGGCGCCGACCGGGCTCAGGCCGCGCGCGTAGCAGTCCTTGATCGCCTGGATCTCGGCGTGGTCCGAGCCCACCGCCAGCGTGGCGCCCTCGCCGATAATCTGCCCGTCGCGCACCAGCACGCAGCCGACACCGGGGTTGGGCGCCGCGCGGCGGGTGGCGGACTCGGCCAAGCGCAGCGCCTGCTGCATGTAGTGGTGATCGTCGGCAGTAAATATGCTCATCGGCAATTCCATCGCGGTGGAGGCTGGCGGCGACACTCAGTCGCGCTTCTGGATTTCCTTGATCGCGTCGCTGAACTCGGCAATATCCTGGAAGCTCTTGTACACCGAGGCAAAGCGCACGTAGGCGACCTTGTCCAGCCGGGCCAGCTCGTTCATCACCATCTCGCCGATCTGGCGGCTGGACACCTCGCGCTCGCCCAGCTGCAGCAGGCGCTGGCAGAGGCGGTCGATGGCGTCGTCGACCAGCGGCGTCGGTACCGGCCGCTTGTGCAGCGCGCGCAGGAAGCTGGTGCGCACCCGCTCGACGTCGAACTCAGCACGGTGGCCACCGGATTTCACCACCTGCGGCATGCGCACGTCGGCGTTTTCAAAGGTGGTAAAGCGCTTTTCACAGCCCATGCAGCGGCGGCGGCGGCGGATGCTGTTGCCGTCGTCACTGACACGCGAATCAACCACCTGGGTATCGGCACAGCCGCAGAACGGGCATTTCATGGCTTTACAATCCTGCTGGTTTCAATAGCCTGATGTTATCAGCAATCGGCACTGCCGCGCAGCCCGTGCCGCAGCGCAGCGTAAGCGGCGGCCGCACCGCTCACCACAAGCAGCGGCCCGCCGGCAGCAAGCTGCCCGCCCCCTGCCCGGCCCACGCTGCGGCCAACGTTGGCCGCATGAAAAAAGCGGCCCGCAGGCCGCTTTGTCGTCTACCGTCGGGACGGTGACTTACTTCTTGCTGTACACCGGGAAACGGTGGCACAGCTCGGTGGCTTCCTTGGCCACGCGCGCCAGTACCGCTTCGTCGGTCGGGTTGTCCAGCACGTCGGCCACCAGGTTGGCGACGATGCGGGCTTCTTCTTCCTTGAAGCCGCGGGTGGTGATCGCCGGCGAACCGATACGGATGCCGGAAGTCACAAACGGGCTTTCTGGGTCGTTCGGGATCGCGTTCTTGTTGACGGTGATGTGCGCCTTGGTCAGCGCGGCATCGGCCGCCTTGCCGGTCAGGCCCTTGGCACGCAGGTCAACCAGGAACACGTGGCTCTCGGTACGGCCGGACACGATGCGCAGGCCGCGCTCGGCCAGGGTCTTGGCCATGGCGTCGGCGTTCTTCAGCACCTGTTCCTGATAGGCCTTGAATTCCGGTTGCAGTGCTTCCTTGAACGCCACCGCCTTGCCGGCGATCACGTGCATCAGCGGGCCACCCTGCAGGGTCGGGAACACGTTGCTGTTCAGCGACTTCTCGAACTCGGCCTTGGCCAGGATCAGGCCGCCACGCGGACCGCGCAGGGTCTTGTGGGTGGTGGAGGTCACGAAGTCGGCGTGCGGTACCGGGTTCGGGTACACACCGGCGGCGATCAGGCCGGCGTAGTGCGCCATGTCGACCATGAAGTAGGCGCCGCATTTCTTGGCGATCTGGCCCATGCGCTCGAAGTCGAAACGCAGTGCGAAGGCGGAAGCGCCGCCGATGATCAGCTTCGGCTTGGTTTCCATCGCTACGCGCTCCATGTCGTCGTAGTCGATTTCTTCGTTCTCGTTCAGGCCGTAGGCCACGATGTTGAACAGCTTGCCGGACAGGTTGGCCGGGCTGCCGTGGGTCAGGTGACCGCCGTGGCCCAGGTTCATGCCCATCACGGTGTCGCCCGGCTTCAGGATGGAGAAGTACACCGCCTGGTTGGCCTGCGAACCGGAGTGCGGCTGCACGTTGGCGTATTCGGCGCCGAACAGCTGCTTGACGCGGTCGATCGCCAGTTGCTCGACGATGTCAACGTGCTCGCAACCGCCGTAGAAGCGCTTGCCCGGGTAGCCTTCGGCATACTTGTTGGTCAGCTGGGAGCCCTGGGCTTCCATTACTGCCGGGCTGGTGTAGTTCTCGGAGGCGATCAGCTCGATATGGTCTTCCTGGCGCTGGACTTCCGCGCCGATCGCAGCTGCGAGTTCCGGGTCAAACTGGGCAATTTTCAGATCAGCAAACATCGTTGACTCTTCCATCTGGAGGGTTTGAACTAAAAGGCAGTCTTGACGTTTAGCCTGTCGCGCGGCGGCGGCAGGGCAAACGTCAACACTGCAAGGCGGCTATTTTACCTCATCCGGCGCGGCGCCGTGATGAACAAATGGCAGGTTTGGCATGAAAGCGTTTCATGCTGCCCCTGCCATTTCAATGACTTACTGCAGCGTCACCGGCTGCGGCGGCCAGTCGTCGGCGGTGAAGAACAGCGGAATGCCGTCGCGGCTTTCCGGCTGCACCCCGTCCACCACGCGCACGTCGCCGACCTGGCACTCCGCCATCAGCAGGCGGAAGTTGGTCTCGATCTGTGCCACGTCGTCCTGTGCCGCCAGCGGCCACACAAAACCGCCCCAGTCCTTCTCGTTGCCGGTGGCCGACACGGTGATGTGCAACTCGCCGTTGTCGTGCGCCGACATGATCGCCACCGGCTCCTGGCCCAGGTCGCGCAGCTGGCGGATCTGGGTGCTGGCAAATACCTGCAGCGCCACTTCCAGCCGTGCAAAGTTGGCCGCAACAATGGCCTGCATCAGCGGCATCGGCGGACGCGGGATCGGGAACAGGGTCACGCCCTCGGTCTTCAGTTGCTCGCCGATGAACTTCATCACCGGCACGCCCCAGGCGCCGACATTGCCGCCCAGTTTCACCGGTGCCTCGGCACCGTCTTCACGGATGGCCACGCCGAGCAGGTAGCGCAGGAACACGCCCTCGTCCTTGGCCACGATCGGCGCCGCCGGCAATTCCAGCGGCAGGCCGCGTGCGGCGTCCACCAGCTGGCGGGTGTAACGGTAGATCTGGGCGGAATGGATGCCGACCACATTGTCCGGGTGCAGCAGCTTGCCGGACAGGAACACCTCGGCGCCGTCGGCGAACAGGCCGTGCTGGCGGAACAAGGCATTGAGGGTATCGACGTCGGCAATGCGCTCCGGCAGCGTGGCCTTGCCCTTGCTGCCGATCACCAGCACCAGCGGCACGGCGAAGATCACCGCGTGGCGGCCGCTGTCCGGACGCTCGGCGGCATCGCGCAGCGCGTCCCACAGCTCGCGGTAGATCTGCTGCGAGGTCACCATCGCCAGCGCAACGGACAGCGATAACAGTTCTTCGCGTTCCAGCATCTCGACCAGCGCGGCGCGCAGCGAGGCACGCCACATGGCACGATCGTCCTCGCTACGCGCGTTCACGATCGATTGCGTGTAGTGGATCAACATATTGGAAGGGGAGGATTCGGGGTACTGACGCGGATCAGGCAACTGCAGGGAAATATCGCTCATCACAGGCAACCGGACAAATCTGGCAAAGACGATATTGTGGCACAGCTTGGCGTGATGCGCCGCATCAAGCGCAGCAAGCAAGCGCTAGATTTTCACTTTCCAACACGCGATGTGTTCAAAGCGCGACAAAATGTTATATTTTTTGCGTTATTGCAGATTGTATACATTGACAGCGACAAACACGATCCGGATAATCCGTACTCGTTGGGATGCAGCAATTGCTTCTTGATAGTTTCTCCTCTATTTCTCCTTTGTAGACTTGGCGCGGGCGTAAAACCCCGCGCAATTTTTTTGCCCGTTTTTCTCCTCCAGCAAAATCAAACACTTGTTCCGCTCGCAGCTCGCCGGCCGTCGTCGCTGTCGCACGCGCATCGTTAACGCCAATGGCATGGAAGTGATGCGCCCCCGCCCCGCCATCAGCGTTCGGTTTGTCACCTTGCTGTAATCAAAAACGAACATCCAAAGTTCGGTTTCACTGAAAACTGAACAAAAAAAAGCCGCGCCAGCTTGCGCGGCGCGGTCAAGTCAATGCGAAACAATCAGAGGAGAAAACGTCAGGACGACGCTTGCTACGGCTTGGTCACGCCCGGCGCTGAAAAGTTCAGGCGGATGCCGATTTATTTGCTGTCGCGCGTAACGGCGCCGGTCGCCGCCTCCGCAAAATGCTGGCACAGGAAATCGACAAACAGCCGCACCCGCGCCGACAGCGTCAGCGCCGGCGGGTACAGCGCGTAGATGTCCGCCGGCGTGCCCTGCCACTGCGGCAGCACCCGCTGCAGGCGACCGTCGCCCAGCGCCGCGCCGACATCCCACTCCGAACGCAGCATCACGCCGTGGCCGGCCAGCCCCCAGCCGACCACGCTCTCGCCGTCGTTGGCGCTCAGCCGGCCGCTGACCCGCACCCGTTGCTGCTGGCCGTCGCACTGCAACTGCCACTGGCCGTAGACGGCATCGTTCTCGCGCACGAACAGGCACTGCTGCCGGCTGAGGTCCTGCGGCTGGCGGATCGGCGCGGCCTGCTGCAGATAGGCCGGCGCCGCGCACAGGATGCGGCGGTTGTGCACGATGCGCTGCGCGCACAGCCGCGCATCCGGCGGCGGGCCGAAGCGGATGCTGACATCGAAACTGCCCTCCCCCGGCGCCGGCATGCGCTCGGTCAGGCTCAGCTGCACCGACAGCTGCGGATGACGCGCGGCAAACAGCGCGATCGCCGGCGCGATGTGGCGGCGGCCAAAGCCGAAGGTGGCGTTGACGCGCAACAGCCCCTGCGGCTCGGCGTGGCTGCCGCGCAGCGAGCGCTCCAGCTCGCCGATGTCGTCCAGGATGCGGCGCGCCGCCTGCAGGTAGCGCTCGCCCTCCGGCGTCAGCAGCAGCGTGCGCGTGGTGCGGGCAAACAGCGCCACGCCCAGCCGCTGCTCCAGCGCCGCCAGCCGGCGGCTGATCGCCGGGGTGGTGACGCCCTGCTCCTGCGCGGTCGCGGTCAGGCTGCCGCAGCGGGCAATGCTGGCGACCAGGGTCAAATCGGCCATCGCGTCCATTGTTGCTTTCAGGTAAAGAATGGATTAATTCAATCTGAATTATAAACATGAATGGCGGCGCTAAACTGGCGTCATCGCGTGACGGAGCCAACCATGGACCTGCTTTTGCTGTTTGCCACCCTGCTGCTGGGCGCGCTGCTCGGCGCCGTCGGCGGCCTGTTCGGCATCGGCGGCGGCATCATTGCCATCCCGCTGCTGGTGCTGGCCTATCACCAGCCGCAGGCGCTGGCGCAGGGCACCGCGCTGGTGATGATCGTGCCCAATGTGCTGCTGGCGTTCTGGCGTTACCGCCAGCGCCATCCGTTCCCGCTGCGCACCGCGCTGGCGATGGGTGCCGGCGCCATGCTGGCAACCTATCCGGCGGCGCGGCTGGCGGTGGCGCTTGACCAGCAGCGGCTGCAGCAGGTGTTCGCCGCCTTCCTGCTGTGGCTGGCGTACTACTTCTGGCGCCAGGGCCGCCGCGCCCGGCCGCAGGCGGTGCAAGGTTGGCCGCAACGCTACCTGCCGGCGGTCGGCGTGCTCGGCGGTGCCTGCGGCGGCTTGTTCAGTGTCGGTTCCGGCATCATCGCCGCGCCGTTGCTGGTGCGCGGTTTCGGCCTGCCGCAGGCGGTGGCGCAAGGCATGGCGCTGGCGCTGGTGGTGCCCAGCGCGCTGGTGGCGCTGCTGACCTATGCCGGCTCCGGCCAGGTGCAGTGGGCCACCGGCATCGCCCTCGCCGTTGGCGGCCTGTCGACTATCTCCTGGGGCGTGGCGCTGGCGCACCGCTTGCCGGAGGCGCGGCTGAAGCAGTGTTTCGCCGCAATGCTGCTGCTGACCGCGCTGTTGCTGTGGTGCAGCAGCGGGCGGTGAGCCGCCGTCCGCCTGCCGTGCACAGCTTATTCATTTACCGAATAACTAATCTCTTAAAACATCTAAGCGGTTATAAACCCTTCGGTTAGCATGGCTGCCTGATCACGATTTGGCAGAAAGCAGACGGCATGGATCCGGGTTACATCATTGCAGGCTTGGCAGTAGGCTTCATCGTCGGCCTGACCGGCGTCGGCGGCGGCTCGCTGATGACACCGATCCTGCTGTGGTTCGGCATCAATCCGGCCACCGCGGTCGGCACCGACCTGCTGTACGCCTGTATCACCAAGATGGGCGGCGTGTGGGTGCACCACAAGCACAAGCACATCGACTGGCACATCACCAAACTGCTGGCGATCGGCAGCGTGCCAGCGTCGCTGCTGACCGTGATCGTGCTGCACTACCTGCAGCTGGACACCCAGGCCGCCAATAGCCTGATCAAGGTGATGCTCGGCTTTGCGCTGATCCTCACCGCGCTGGCGATCCTGTTCAAGCCATGGATCCTGCGCCAGATTGCCCGCTTCATGCCGGCACGGCCGGAAGGCTACATCCCGACCAAGGCCACCGTGTTTACCGGCGTGGTGCTGGGCGTGATCGTCACCCTCAGCTCCATCGGTGCCGGCGCGCTGGGCACGCTGGCGATTTTCGCGCTGTACCCGCTGCTGCCGACCGCGCGCCTGGTCGGCACCGAGATCGCCCACGCGGTGCCGCTGACCCTGGTCGCCGGCCTGGGCCACGCCAGCATGGGCAATATGGACTACGGCCTGCTGGCGCAGCTGCTGATCGGCTCGCTGCCCGGCATCTGGCTCGGCAGCCACCTGACCCGCCGCGTCGCCGAGCGCTGGCTGCGTCCGGCACTGGCGCTGATGATGGCGCTGATCGGCGCCAAGCTGGTGCTGTAAACGCTTCACCCCGCTCCCGCTTCATGACATTGCGGCCAACCTTGGGTTCAAGGTTGGCCGCAATGCCGTTGGTGCGGGCGGTGCGCATTGCCGGCTTGGGATATCGCCGTTATCTTCTTATCATCAAAGGATGCCGGCGATCACTTTCGCGGCCGCCCCCGTCGTCATCAGCCAAGGATTCCGCGATGTCCGCCTCCCGTCTTGCCACCGCCGTATTGCTGTTGCTGTGCAGCCTGAGCCAGGCGCGCGAGGTGCTGCGCTTTGCCATCGACGCCCACAACCCGCCGTTCATGTATGTCGACGGTCAAGGCGTGGCGCAGGGGCTGTACGCGCAGACGCTGCGCCAGCTGGGCGAGCGCGCCGGACTGACCCTGCGCATCGAGGCGATACCGTGGAAGCGGGCGCTGGCCTATCTGGAACAGGGCAGCCACGGCGTGGCCGGCATCTACCGCAACGAGGAGCGGCAACGCAAATACCTGTTCTCCAAACCGATCTACCGCGAGGAACTGGTGGTGTATGCGCGCAAGGGCCACGCCATGGCAGCGTACAGCGGCATTGCCTCGCTGTACGGCAAGCGCGTCGGCGTGCTGTCCGGCTGGTTCTACAGCGACGCCTTCAGCCGCGCCCGCGACGAGAAGCGGCTGCTGGCCGACGAGGCGGCGCGCGACGCGCAGAATGTCGACAAGCTGCGGCTGGGACGGCTGGACTACCTGATCGGCATCCGCGAAAGCATCGCCGCGCTCAATCAGGGCGAGCTGGAAGAAGCCGGCATCCTCGCCAGCAACCTGACCTATATCGCACTGCCCGACAGCCCGCGTTCACGGGCGCTGCTGCTGCAACTCAACCCCCACATTGCCGACTTGCCGGACAAGGCGCGCGCGCCGTAAACGCCCGCGTGCTCACCCCCCGGCGCCGGCCAGCTGCGGCATGCGTGCCGCCTGGCGGATCAGCCGGTTCAGGCGCACCACCGCCAGCACGCACATCACCGCGCCCAGCGCCAGCGTCAGCCGCGTGTCCAGCAACGTCAGCAGGCCGCCGATCACCGCGATCAGCACATTGCTGATGCAGAAGATGGTCGACAGCAGCCCCATCACGCTGCCCTGGCCGTGGTGCTCGAAACGCTCGGCGCACCAGCTGGGCAGCACCGCGTTGTAGATCGCCAGCGGCAGCCCCAGCAACACCACCAGCACCACGCCTGGGCCATCCGGCAACAGCGACAGCAGCAACAGCCCCAGCGCGAAGATCACCGCCGACTTGCGCGCCTGGCGCAGCGGATCATGGTGCAGGCCGCGCTTGCCGGACACGGTGCTGGCCAGCGACATCATCAGGCACAGCCCGGCGGTGACCCAGGCAATGCCGCTGCTGCCGAGGCCGGCGAACTCCACCAGCCACAGCGGATAGAACTCGTAAAAGGCGTTCACCCCCAGCGCGAACAGCAGCTGCATCCAGAACAGCCCGGCCAGCAGCGCATCCTGCTGCAACAGCCGGAACGCCTGCTGCTGCCGCACCGTCTGCCACAGCGACACCCCCTGCAGCCCGGCGGCGCGACCGGTTTCCGGCAGCACCCACAGCAGGATCGCCAGACACGGCAGCAGCGTCAGCGCGCCGATCAGGAACGGCACCGGTTCGCCCAGCGGCAGGGTGAAGCCGCCGATCATCGGCCCCACCAGCCAGCCCATGTACAGCACTGCGTTGAGGATGGCGAAGCTGCGAGTGCGATCCAGCTGCGGATGCAGGTCGGCGACGATGGCGCGCGCCACCGCGACATTGCCCTCGGTCAGGCCGGTCAGAAAGCGCGCGAACACGAATAGCGGATACCAGCGCAAATCCAGCGCCCACGCCGTCAGCAGGTAACCGAGCAAGGTCAGCGACAGCGTGCTGAGCAACACGCGGCGTCGGCCGAGACGATCGGACAGCGCGCCGATGAAGGTACTGCCGATCAGGATGCCCAGCGGGTTGGCGGCCAGCGCCATGCCCAGCAGCAGCTTGGGCGGCAGGCCGGCAAAGTGGTTGAAACCGTCGGCGGCGGCATCGACGAAGATCGGCGCCAGAATCGGGTACGGCATCGCCACCCCGGCGGTACTCATCAACGCCACCAGGCAGATGGCCAGCAAGATCAGGCGCGGATGCGCCACGCCGGAGGGCGTCACGGGAAGAGCCATGCTTGTTTATCCAGGAAACGGCCCTCCCGCCGCGGCAGCGCACCGCCGGCATCAGGCCAAACGCATAGCATATCGCCAGCGCGGCCATATCCAAACCGCTTTGTTGTGAGCGGGGGGGCGGTCGATTGCGGCCAAGCCTGTGCCGCTCCCATCCGGCGACGGTCATTACGCCAGGACAAAAAATGAACAAGGTTGGCCGCAGTGTTGCGGCCAACCTTGTTCTCCCCCTCGTGCCGGTCAGCACCCGGCGACAAAGCCCCCTCTCGCGCAGAGGGCCATGACCACAACCCTGCCCTCACTCAGACATCGACCACCAGCTTGTTGCTGCTCAGCAGATTACTGATGATGGCCTGATCGTCGGCGCCGGCCAGCTGGATACTCTCCAGCACGATCGACTGCGTCACCGCCGTGCCGGCCCCGGCGGAATGAACCGCGATGGTGGTATTGCCGCTGGCGTAACTGAAATCCAGATACCCATCCAGCGACAGTGCATTGGCATGCTCGCCCTGCAACAGGTCGCGCAGGTCCAGCTTGTCGGCGGTCCCGCCGGCGCCCCAATCCTTGACGGTGTCCGTGTAAGGCCCGCCGGCAATGTCGGCCAGCGACCAGACGAAGGTGTCGCTGCCCGTCCCGCCGGTCAGTCCATCGTTGCCGCTGCCACCGCGCAGCATGTCGCTGTCGCCATTGCCGAACAGCTGGTCGTTGCCGGCACCGCCAAACAGTTGGTCGGCTTTCTCGGCACCGGTGCCTGTATCGCCGGTCAGCGTGTCATCACCGCCATCGCCGAAGACCACATCCGCCTGCCCGCCTCCGATCAGGGTCTCGCCCCCACTGCCACCATCCAGATAGTCAGTCTGATTGCCACCAGTCAGCCCGGTCGTCACATTCTTGACCTCGACATACAGGGTAGTGGTCACCGGTGCGGCAATCCCGTCGCTGACCGCCACCTCCAGCGCATAGCCCCGGGCACCACCGCCCCCCGGAATCAGCGCCGCCGACTCGTAATCGAGCAGCGACAGATCCTTGACCGACACCGCCCCGCCCGCCGACATCTGGAACCCACCGCCGGACGCATCCGACAGCAGGCTATAGGTCAAGGCATTGCCATCGGCATCGCTGGCCAGGACACTGCCCAGCAGGGCGGAAGCAAAACCGGTCGGACTCGTCGCCGCATTCAGCAAATGCTCAAACATGCTGACCAGCACGCCGCTGCTGAGGAATTGCGGTGCCGAGTTATCGGTCGCACCCTGGATCGAAACCGTGATGGTCTGCTGCGCCGTGCCATCGTACGACTTCACCAGCAGCGTATCGTAGACCGTGGTGCCGCTATTCAGCGCCTGGGTGGCCGCCCTGCTGTTGTCCAGCTGATAGCTCCACACCCCGCTGCCGGTATCCAGCGTGAAGCTGCCGTACACCCCGTCCAGACTGGCCGGCAGCTGGAACACCGCTTCGCCGTCATCGACATCGCTGAGCAGCAGCACACCGCCGGTCGTCGGCACGCCGGCAGAGGAAGCGGTAGCCTCTTGCACGCCACCACTGGCCGTCCCCGTGATGCTTGCCAGATCGTTGGTCCCGGTGACGGTGACGTCCACCGTGCTGCTCGACTCGGCACCGAACTGGTCGGTCATGGTGTAGCTGAGGGTGACGTGCACCACCGCATCCTTGGCCAGGTGGTCGAAGTCGCTACCTGGGTTGAACACCACCTTGCCGTCCACCACGCTGGCTGTGCCCATGCCAGCCGGTGCGCTGGCGCTGACCAGACTCAACACGTGGCCGTCGTCGACGTCGGTGTCGTTGGTCAGCACGTCGATGTTGAGTAGCTGGTTTTCGGTGC
>NZ_RBID01000017.1:0-36501 GCF_003633895.1 Vogesella indigofera | reverse complement strand
CAGCCGGTGCGCTGGCGCTGACCAGACTCAACACGTGGCCGTCGTCGACGTCGGTGTCGTTGGTCAGCACGTCGATGTTGAGTAGCTGGTTTTCGGTGCCGGCGGCGGTGTCGGCCACCGCCAGCGGCCCGTCGTTGGTGCCGGTGACGGTGACGTCCACCGTGCTGCCCGACTCGGCACCGAACTGGTCGGTCATGGTGTAGCTGAGGGTGACGTGTACCACCGCGTCCTTGGCCAGATGGTCGAAGTCGCTACCCGGGTTGAACACCACCTTGCCGTCCACCACGCTGGCTGTGCCCATGCCGGCCGGTGCGCTGGCGCTGACCAGACTCAACACGTGGCCGTCATCGACGTCGGTGTCGTTGGCCAGCACGTCGATGTTGAGCAGCTGGTTTTCGGTGCCGGCAGCGCTGTCGGCCACCGCCACTGGCCCGTCGTTGGTGCCGGTGACGGTGACGTCCACCGTGCTGCTCGACTCGGCACCGAACTGGTCGGTCATGGTGTAGCTGAGGGTGACGTGTACCACCGCGTCCTTGGCCAGGTGGTCGAAGTCGGTCCCCGGATCGAATTGCAGCTGGCCACCGACCACGCTGGCTGTGCCCATGCCAGCCGGTGCGCTGGCGCTGACCAGACTCAACACGTGGCCGTCGTCGACGTCGGTGTCGTTGGCCAGCACGTCGATGTTGAGCAGCTGGTTTTCGGTGCCGGCAGCGCTGTCGGCCACCGCCACTGGCCCGTCGTTGGTGCCGGTGACGGTGACGTCCACCGTGCTGCCCGACTCGGCACCGAACTGGTCGGTCATGGTGTAGCTGAGGGTGACGTGTACCACCGCGTCCTTGGCCAGATGGTCGAAGTCGGTACCCGGGTTGAACACCACCTTGCCGTCCACCACGCTGGCTGTGCCCATGCCGGCCGGTGCGCTGGCGCTGACCAGACTCAACACGTGGCCGTCATCGACGTCGGTGTCGTTGGCCAGCACGTCGATGTTAAGTAGCTGGTTCTCGGTGCCGGCGGCGGTATCGGCCACCGCCAGCGGCGCATCGTTGGTGCCGGTGATGGTGATGGTCGCGGTCTGCGCCACTTTGGCACCGTGAACGTCCTCCACGAAATAGCTGACGGTGATGACTTCGCTGGCTCCGGCGGCCAGGTGGTCAAACGCGCTACCGTCGGCATCGACCAGCAGTTTGTTGCCGGCCAGCGTCAAGCCGGCCGGCAGCGTGCTCGAACTCAGGCCGCCGTTGACGCTGAAGCTCAGCCCGCTGGCCTGCAGGGTGGCGGTTTCGCCAGTATCGATGTCGCTGGCGCCCTGCAGCAGGTCGACCTCGAAGTCGGCGCCCCCTTCGTTGCCGCCAGCGGTGACGGCGGCGCTGACGCGCGGGCCGTCATTGCTGCCCATCACATCGACGGTGACGGTGGCGTAGCTGATGGTGCCGTTGCCCAGCTGGATGGCGTAGACAAAGGAATCGTGCCGGGTGTCGCCGACGGCGAGGGAGTCCAGCCCGGTCGCGAACTTGAACTCGATCTTGCCGGCGTTGATGCGGATCTGGTTGCCGCCCAGCGTGGTTTCCCAGCCGGTGGTGACATTGCTCGTCAGCAGGTCGCTCAGTGCACCGCTGCCATCATCGATGGAGTACAGCTTCTTGGCATTGCCGCCCAGATCATTGCTCATCACGTTCAGGGTCAGCACGTTGCTGCTGCTGTTGTAATTACTGGCCGCCAGCAGTTCATCCTCGGTGTACCAGTAGGAGTCGTCGCCGGCTTGCGGTGTCTTGGTGTAGGAAACGCTGCTGATGGCCATGATGTGCTCCCTGAATGATCTGCGCCGGCCGGATGACGAGCGCGCCGCTTGCGCGTGCTGGCAAGAACGGCGGAATCGGTGACATGAGCGGCGGCGGCTGGCTTGCGGCCAACCTTGCCCGGCACGGGCGGGATGCGTGTGGCGCATCAGGCTGGCGGCATGGTGCTGACGCCCCGACACCGGTCATGACATAGGAAGTGTAGTAAGCGGAACTTTTTAATCTACGGGAGAAACATCCCGTTATTGGCAGGAGCAAGCTCCGGCATAGCCCAGAGACAGCTCCCGTAACCTTGCCATACCGGCTCAGGCGGGCAGCAGCAGGCCGTGCTGCAACACGTAGCCGAGCAGGCCGTGGCGATTGCTCACCCCGAACTTCTTGTAAATCACCGTCAGATGGTTACGCAGCGTGCTCTCGCTGATGTGCAGCTTGCCGGCGATCAGCTTGGCCGGCTCGCCGCTGTTGGCCATCAGGATGGCGACGATCTTCTGTTCCTGCTCGCTCAGTGGCGGGGGCATGGCGGGGGCGGCGTCCGGCGCCGGCATGGCACCGTGCCGCGACAGCGCGTCGAAGATGCGCCCGGTGGCGTCGCGATCCAGCCACAGCTGGCCGTGATGGACCTTCTCGATGGCGGTGAGCAGCTGCGCCGCGTCGGTGTCCCGCGTCAGCAGGCCGCGGGCGCCAAGCATGATGGCGCGGTCCTGCCGCGCCCGTTCCTGCTGCCGTGTCAGCAACAGCACCTTGTCGCCGCGCGTGGCCAAGGCCCGGATCAGCGCCAGGCTAGTCTCGGCGTCGCCATCCAGATCCAGCAGCACGATGTCGGCCTCGGCGGCCGTCAGTGCCGTCAGCGGCGACGGTGTCACCGCAGCGCTGCCGGCCAGCGCCAGCCGCGGCGCCTGGGTGGTCAGCAGCGCCGTCAGCCCCGCCAGCAGCAGCGGGAAATCGCTGATCACGAACACCCGCAGCGGGCACGCGGTATCGTCGGCCGTCAGGCCGTGTTGCGTCTGCATCGCCATCGTCGCCCCCGTTCGCTGTCACGCCACATGGCGTGCCTGTTTCAGCTTATGCCAAAACGGCAGCGCCTCCACCACAAAGCGTTAGCGGGCGGTCCGCGCGCCGCGGCAACGCCAAGCCGTGCCGCCGCAAGCGACCGCGGTGTCACACAAGCTGTACACAATTAATATTTGTTAGCAAATGCCGGCTATCTGGCGGCAATGGCTTCGATTATGCTGAAACAAGATTGACTGCCGATGCTACCGGAACGCTTTGCGACGGTGCCGCGACAGCTCTCCTGGAGGAGACATCATGAAACTGCTGATGCTCATACTGCTGGCCAGCGTGCTGAGCGGCTGTGTTGTACGGCCGCTGTACCCCTATCGCCACGATGATTACTACGGCCATGACCGCTACTATCGCGGTGACGACTGGCGTGGCGGCGACTGGCGCGACGGTGATCGCCGCGGTAGCCGGCGTCGCTAAACCAGTGCGCCATGCCCGTCATGGCGCGCAACACTCAGGACAGCAGGGCCGGCAGATGCCGGCCCTGTCCGCAACCGATTCCCGGTGTCGCCACGCATGGCGGCCCGTCACTGACATAGCGAGAACCAACATGAAAACCATCCTGTTTGCCCTGATCGCCGCCAGCAGCCTGTCGGCCTGTGTGGTACAGCCCGCGCGCGTCAAGCTGCGCTCCCCCATCGTGCTGGAGCCGGCGGTGGTGGTCGAGCCTGTCTACGATGATCACTACCATCGCGGTGGCGGCTTCTGCCCGCCGGGGCAAGCGAAGAAAGGCCGTTGCTAAAGGTTGGCCGCAACGCCAGCATCATGGCACCGGTAACGAGCGGCAGCACAGCCCTGAGCCGCGCCGCAAGCCACAAAACAACACCGCCCCCGACATCGTCGGGGGCGGTGTTGTTTAACTAGCGGCCATAGACCCTAGGGACGGCGTGTTGGCCGCGGCCGGCACGCTCAGCCGCAGGCGCCGACATGGCCGCAGGCGGTGCAGAATTCGCAGCCGTCCTTCTTGATCAGCGCGCGGTTGCCGCACTCCGGGCAGGCCTTGCCGGCCATCGGTGCCGCGGCCACGTTGACCACCGCGCTTTCGAACAGGTCGCCCTGCTCCGGCACCATCACCCCCATGTCTTCCACCGGCACGCCGTCCTCGCTGAGGATGCCCAGCATCGCGTAGCGATGGATGATCAGCCGTGCCAGATAGGCCTCGGTCGACGGCCAGCTCTGCGACTTGTCGCTGGCCGGCACGCGGGCGAAGAAATCGGCCTGCGGCTCGGCGTAGCTCAGCAGCTTGCGCAGCTTCATGCCGATCCACGCCGGATCGATCACCCGCATGTCGAGGCTCAGCATCTTGCACAGCCCGTCCAGTTCGCGCGGATAGTGGCCGGCCAGCCACATCGAGTACGGCCGGCGCTGGCCGGTGGGCAACACCAGCTCCTTCACGAACAGCACGAAATCGTCGCCGGTCTGCGGGTTACTGACATCCACCGACCAGCTGATGGTGCCGTCGGTGCCGGATTTCGGCTCCTTGCGTGCGAACAGCGCGTCCATCACCGGGGTGGCGGCGTCGGCGGCCAGCGTCAGCGCGCCCAGCTGTTCGATGCGGTGGCGCACCACGCGTGCCAGCGCGGCGGCGGCGGCGCTGCTCTGCACCGGCGCGTCGCCCAGCTCGGCACGGTAGTGGCGGTCGCCACGGGTGGCGGCCAGCGCATCCAGCTTGGCGCCCAGCCAGGCGCGGTCACGGCAGCGCATGTCCATCGACAGCGTCTTGGCGATGGCGCCGAGGCCGCGCGGCACGTCGCCGTTGACCCAGCACTCGAACGGCAGCGGTGCCTCGCCATCGATATGACCGACCATCACCGCGAAATCGCCCTCCTCGCCCTCCACCATGAAGGTCCACGACGGGTTGCCGTGCTTCAGCCGCGGCCGGTTCGGCCATTTCAGGCTGGCCAGCGCCGGGCTGGGCGCGGTGTTGAGGGTGATGCGACGGTCAGGGTCGTTCTGGTTGCCCAGATCCTGCGGCAGCTGCTGACTGGCGGCGGCCGGTGTCGGCTCGATCGACAGCACCGAACCGAGCACGCTGTTGGGGCGGTAGGTGGTGATGCCCTTCAGCCCGGCGCGCCACGCTTCCAGGTACAGGCTTTCGAAGTCGGCAAACGGGTAGTCGCCCGGCACGTTGACGGTCTTGGAGATGGCGGTGTCGATGTACGGCGCCACCGCCGCCACCATGCGCATGTGATCAAGCGCGCTCATCTGCAGCGCGCTGACGAAATACTCCGGCAGCGCGTTGGTGTCGCCGCCCTGCATGCGGTACACACGGTAGGCATGGTCCTCGACCAGGTATTCCTGCTGCGTGCCGTCGGCCATGCGCTTCTTGCGGGTGTAGTACCAGGAAAACGGCGGCTCGATGCCGTTGGAGGCATTGTCGGCAAACGCCAGCGAGATGGTACCGGTCGGTGCGATGGACAGCAGGTGCGAGTTGCGGATGCCGTGCTTCTTGATGCGCGCCTTGAGCTTGTCCGGCAGGCGGCTGGCGCAGTGCGGCGCCGCCAGGTACTTGTCGGCGTCGAACAGCGGGAAGGCGCCCTTCTCGATGGCCAGATCCACCGACGCGTCGTAGGCGGCGTCGCGCATGTGCTCGGAAATGCTGGCGGCCAACCTGCGGCCTTCCTCGCTGTCGTAGCGTACCTTGAGCATGATCAGCGCGTCGCCCAGCCCGGTGAAGCCCAGCCCGACGCGGCGCTTGTTCTGCGCCTCGCGCTGTTGTTCCACCAGCGGCCACACGGTGAGGTCGAGCACGTTGTCCAGCATGCGGATCGAGGTGCGCACCACCTTCTCGAAGGCCTTGAAATCGAAGACCGGCGCGTCGCCGAACGGCTGGCGCACGAACTTGCACAGGTTGATGGAGCCCAGGTCGCAGCAGCCGTAGTCCGGCAGCGGCTGCTCGCCGCACGGGTTGGTGGACTCGATCACCTCGCAGTAGGACAGGTTGTTGTCGGCGTTGATCTTGGACATGAACAGCACGCCCGGCTCGGCGTGGTCGTAGGTCGAGGCCATGATCTGCTGCCACAAGTCGCGGGCGCGCACGCTGCGGTACACCCACAGCCCGTCCTCGCGCTGGAAGCTGTCGGGGAAGGCATCCGACGCCGGCGCCACCGCGTGGGTCAGTTGCCAGTCGCCGTCGGCCTCCACCGCCTGCATGAAGGCATCGGACACCCCCACCGACATATTGAAGTTGGCGAGGTCACCGCCGTCCTTGGCGTGGATGAAGGCCTCGATGTCCGGGTGGCTGACATCCAGCACCCCCATCTGCGCGCCGCGGCGCGCGCCGGCGGATTCCACCGTCTCGCAGCTGCGGTCGAACACGCGCATATACGACACCGGGCCGGAGGCGCGGCTGTTGGTGCCCTTCACCCGCGCACCCTTGGGGCGGATGCGGCTGAAGTTGTAGCCGACCCCGCCGCCACGGCGCATGGTTTCCGCCGACTGCAGCAGCGCCTCGTAGATGCCGACCTTGCCGTGCTCGCTGACGGACACCGCGTCGCCGACCGGCTGCACGAAGCAGTTGATCAGCGTGGCCTTGAGATCGGTGCCGGCGGCGGAATTGATGCGGCCGCCGGGGATGAAACCGTTGTCCAGCGCCTCGAAAAACAGCGGGGCGAAACGTTGCGGATCCTGCTCCTGCTCGGCCAGTGCCTGCGCCACGCGCTGGCGCACTTCGCTGACCGACTGTTCGCCGTTCTTGGCGTATTTTTCCAGCAATACCTCGCGTGAAATATCCTGCTCCGCAAACGCTACGCTATTGTCCCGGTTCATGCCGCCCCCGCTAGATGTGGTGTCTTGAAAGTTTCAGTCTACTAGATACAGCACTTCACGCCCTTGATTTTCATTAAAGGGGCACCACTGAGCAGCCTGCGGCCAACCCTGTGCGGCAGGCATACAACAGCCGCAACACAGCGTACCAAACGCTTGCGGCCAACCTTGTGACAAGGTTGGCCGCAAGCGGAAAAGCAGGCGCTTATTTCAGTTTCAGCAGCAGCGGCACGCCATCCTTGTCGGCCTTCACCTTGTCGGCGTCCAGCACGCTGATGCGCTCGACCAGCTCCGGTTTCGCCGTCAGCAGCAGCTGCCGTGCCGCCTCGCCACGGGCGCGGGCCAGCGCCTGCAGCGCGCTATCGTCGATCTTCTGCGCCGCCAGCAGCTCGCCGCGCATCGACTGCGCGCGCTCGGCGGTGTCCTTCTCGCTGGCCACCCGCTTCAACCAGGCAAAGCGGCCAAACTGCACCGCGTAGCCATCGCCCACCGCCTTGCGGATCGCCGGATCGCCCATGTCCGGCAGCGGCAGCGGCTCGTCGGCCTGCAGCTGGTAGGCGGCACGCTTGAGGATGTCGCTGTCGACGCGGTAGCGCGCGAGCTCACGGCTGTCCTGCTCCACGTCATAACCGCCACCAATGGCCAGCGCCAGCTTCGGCCGCTTGACCAGCAGCTCGGCCAGCTTCAGCAGCTTCTCGCGCTCCGGCGGCGGGATGCGGTCGTCGCCGGCGTCGGCGTAGATGTCGTCAAAGCCCTCGCCGCCAAACAGCGCGCGGAACGGCGCGGTGACGATCTTGACCACGATGTTGCGGAACGCCTGCCACACCAGGTGGCCGTAGGAGAAGTCCGGCGCATCGAGGCTGCCGGCCACCGGCAGCGACAGGTCGATGCGGCCGTCGCTGTCCTCCAGCAGCGCCACCGCCAGGCGCAGCGGCAGGCGGGTACCGTCGTAGTCGCTGACCTCCTCGCCCAGCTGGATGTGGTCGATCACCATGCGGTTTTCGCCCTGCAGCTGGCGGTTTTTCAGCACGTAGCGCAGCTCGGTGGAGAGGCTGCCATCGGTGATCTTCCAGCCGGCAAAGGTCATCGAGTACGGGTTGAGGCTGCCCAGCGGGATGTTGCGGAAGTTCAGCACCATGTCGAGATCGTTGGTCACCGCCAGCGGCGACAGCGCGCCGCGGATGCGCACGTCGCCGAACTGGTCGACGCGACCGTCCAGCGTCACCGTGCCGCGCCGCCCCGGGCGGCTGGACAGGCCGAGCACGGTGCCGGACAGCGAATGGATGCGGGTGGCAAAGCTGGGGTTGAGACCGAGATCGGCAAAGTCCATGCGCGCATTGCGCACGCGGACGGCGCGCACCTCCACCAGCGGCAGCTTGTCGCCGCTATCGCCCTTGGCGGCGGGCGCCGCCTTGGCCGCAGTCTTGGCCGCCGGCTGCGGCTTCATCAGGTGCGCAAAGTTGGGCACCCGTTTTTCATCGAGAATCAGCCGCAGTTGCGGCGACACCAGCCGCACGTCGCCGAGGCTGATCCTGTCCGGCTGCGCCTTGATGCCGCTGACGGCCAGCTGCTGCCAGCCGAGCAGCACCTCGCGCCGGCCCGGCTCAAACAGCGCCAGCTTGTCCAGCGCTGCCTTGCCGTCGGCCTGCCAGCGGCTGCCCTGCAGCGCAAAGCCGAGATCGGCCGACAGCTCGCCACCGCCAAAACGCAGCACGGTGTTGTCCAGCGCGTATGGCGCCACGTCACGCAGCGGCAGCCGGCTGGCGCGCAGCTTGCCCTTGATGTCCTGCAGCTTGGCCGCAAGCGTGGCATCCAGCTGCAGCCGGCCCTGCCCCAGCGCCGCCGCCAGCTGCACGGCAAAGCCCTGCTGCGGGTCGCCACTGACGCTGGCGCTGACATCCTGCAAGGCCACGCTCACCGGCTGGCTGCGGCCGGCATCGCGCCAGCTGAGCGCGGATTGCGCCAGCGTCAGCTGCGGGTAGCGGACCTGCCACGGCTGGCCGGCACTGGCGGCGGCCAGCGTCGCGGCGGTGGTGGTGGTGACCGGCAGCGGGCGCAGCGCCTCGCCGATGTCCAGCTGCCCGGCCTTGTTGCGGGCGATGGCCAGCTGCAGCCCGGCGACGCTGATGTCACCCGGCGTCAGCTGCCGCTTGCCCAGATCCAGCTGGCTGCTGGCCAGCTGCAGCCGCGCCAGGCTGGCGAACGCCGGCTTGCCCTGGCTGGCGGCGCTCAGTTGCGACAGCGCCAGCGTGGCGTTGTCGACCCTGACGCTGCCATCCGCCGCCACCGCCACTGCCGCCTGCAGGCTGTCCAGCCGCACGCTGGCGGCCAGCGGCGCGACAAAACCGCGATGCTCGGCGCGTAGCTGCCAGTTGTCGACGTGGATGGCCGGCAGGCTCACGGTCCAGCCTCCCGCCGGCTTGGTGGTAGCTACCGCCGGTTTGGCCGTCGCGGCGGTTTTCACGCTGGCCGCGGCCGGTGCGGCGGCGGAAGGCAAGGCCGCCAACCAGTCCGGCTGCCCCAGACTGTCGAGCACGGTGTCCAGCTCGCCGCCGGCGAGGCTGAGCCTGCCCACGGTCAGCCGGCGGCTGGCGAGGTCGAACTCGCCGCCGCTGAGCGCCAGCTGGCCGAGCTTGAAGCTGCTGCCGCTGCCCGGCGCGGTCACCGCCAGCGCCGCAAGGTTGGCCGCAACGCCCTTGGCCGACAGCCGCACCGTCTTGCCGGCCAGATCGAAGTGGTACGGCAGGCTGACGCTCAGCTTGCCCTGCGGCGGCGCCAGCTTGAGATGCGGCTGCACGTACGGCCACACGCTGGCAAGGGTAAAGCCGGACGCCTTCAGCACCCCGTCCGACTGCAAGGGCTGCAACAGCAGGCTGCCCTGCCAGTCCAGCCGGGTTCCGTCGCCCAGCTCGGCGGCGAGGCGGTAGCGGCCGTGATTGTTGGGCAGCGTGGACAGGTTTTTCAGCTGGAAGTCCAGCGGCAGCACCTGGCGCTGCACGTCGCCGCCCAGCTGGTCGTGCAGCAGCAGCTGACCCTTGTTCAGCGCCAGTTGAGTCAGCAGCAGCTTGGGCGGCTCGCTGGCCTCCTCGTCCGGTTCGGTGTCCGGGCCGGCGGCGTCGCGCAGCAGGCGCGTCCAGTTCCACTCGCCCTGCGCATTGCGCGCCGCCCACAGTCGCGGCGTGTCCAGGGTCAGCTCCGCCAGCTCGAAGCGGCCGATCAGCAGCGGCAGCGCCTCGGCATCGACATGCAGCCGCGCGGCGCTGAACAGCGGCGTGCCGTCGCGATCGTTCAGGCGCACATCGTGCACGGTCAGCCGCCACGCCCACGGCGCAAACTCCACCTCGCCCAGCGTCAACTTGCGGCCAAGCTTTTGCGCCCAGTTGCCGGCGGCGTAGTCCACTGCCTTGGGCACCCCGGCCCACAGCCCGCCCAGCAGCACGGCCACGGTGGCGGCACTCCACAACAGACGACGGGGCCAGCGCGCGGGCGTGGCGGCAGCTTGGGCAGCGGTTTCACTCATCATTAAACAGTCCGGCAAAAATAGGCAGTGCCCGCCCGCAGCTAGCGCGACCGCGGCTGTGGGCTTTATTCCACAACCGGTTGCCAGCAAGGCGGACGAAGGTTGCAGTCGCGCCGCGCCGCTCATAGCATGGCGAAGCGTGACCATAATTTTAAACACCGCAGTCCAGGCTGCGGCTTTCATCAAGCATTCTATACCCTGAAGAGGAACGCATTTTGATTGATCTCGCCTGGCCGTGCCATGCACGCCAGCCGCTGCTGCGGCAACCCTGCGACCTGCGCCTCGATGCCGCGCAGGCTTTCCTGACGCTGGCGCGCCGCCGTGACGCACTGCTCAACCACGAACGCCGCAGCACCAGCTCCGGCGCCCACACCTGATCGCCATAGGACTACCCGATGAACGACGCGCAGAAAATCCAGCAATGGCTGGACGAAAACCGGATTACCGAAGTTGAATGCCTGATCCCGGATATGACCGGGCTGGCGCGCGGCAAGATCGTGCCGCGCCACAAGTACAACCCCGCCGAGGGCCTGCGCCTGCCGGAAGCCGTGCTGTCGATGACCGTCACCGGCGACTTTCCCGAGCAGGATTTCACCTCCGTCGCCGACCCCGACATGCGCCTGATCCCGGACGCCAGCACCGTGCGCCCGGTGCCGTGGGCGAAGGAGCCGACCGCGCAGATCATCCACGACTGCGTCAATTTCGACGGCACGGATGCCGACCTCGCGCCGCGCAACGTGCTCAAGCGCATCCTTAAACTGTATGAAGAGCAAGGCCTGTCCGCCATCGTCGCGCCGGAAATGGAGTTCTACCTGGTACAGGTCGAGCCCGACGAAGACATCCCGCTGAAACCGCCGGTTGGCCGCACCAAGCGCACCGAGGCCGGGATGCAGAGCTTTTCCATCGACGCGGTCAACGAATACGACAACATCTTCGACGAGATCTACGACTGGTGCGAGGCGCAGGGGCTGGCGCTGGACACGCTGATCCACGAGATGGGCACCGCACAGATGGAGATCAACCTGGATCACGGCGATCCGCTGCAGCTGGCCGACCAGGTGTTCCTGTTCAAGCGCACCGTGCGCGAGGTGGCGATCCGCAACAATATGTACGCCACCTTCATGGCCAAGCCGATGCAGGGCCAGCCCGGCAGCGCGATGCACATCCACCAGAGCGTGGTCGATGCCAACGGCAACAACATCTTCAGCAACACCGACGGTAGCCCGTCCGACGCCTTCCTGCACTTCATCGGCGGGCTGCAGACCTACCTGCCGGCGGCGATGCCGTTCTTCGCGCCGTACGTGAACAGCTACCGTCGTCTGTCGCGCTTCACCTCGGCGCCGATCAACCTCAGCTGGGGCTTTGATAACCGTACCTGCGGCCTGCGCGTGCCACACTCCGGCCCCGAGGCGCGACGGGTGGAAAACCGTCTCGCCGGCGTCGACGTCAACCCGTATCTGGCGATCGCCGCCAGCCTCGCCTGCGGCTACCTCGGCATGCAGCAGCGCATCCAGCCGAGCGCGCCGCTGACCGGCAGCGCCTACGAGCAGCCACACCAGCTGCCGCGCCACCTCGACGACGCCATCGACATGCTGCTCAAGTGCCAGCCGCTGGCAGAGCTGTTCGGCGACCACTTCATCCAGACCTACAGCGCGATCAAGGAAGCCGAGTACCGCGAGTACTTCGACGTGATCAGCCCGTGGGAGCGGCGCTTCCTGCTGCTGCACGTGTAAGCGCGTGTTCACGATCGCGCGCACTCACGCGAGGTAAGGCGAAAACGGCTGAGGAAGCGGCGTTTATCCAGATATAAACAAGCATGCCGAAGTCGTTTTCAACGCGGTATCGCCCCCATTGGGATCAAGTCGCAGCAGATCGTGAACAGGCTCTAAGCGGCAGCGCCGTCACGGCTTGCGGCCAACCTTGTGTGCAAGGTTGGCCGCAACGCTTTGTCGCCGGCGCCGGCTGCGCTATGCTGCGCAGCCATTGTAAGGAGAGCAGCATGGCGCAACGCTGGGACATTTTCTGCACCGTGATCGACAACTACGGCGACATCGGCGTCACCTGGCGCCTGGCGCGGCAGCTGGCGCACGAGTACGGCTTCGTGGTGCGCCTGTGGGTGGACGACCTGGCCAGCTTTGCCCGCATCGCCCCCGGCCTGCAGCCGGCGCTGGCGCAGCAGCAGCTAGACGGCGTCAGCATCCGCCTCTGGCCAGCGCAGGACTTCCCTGCCGCCGACGCCGCCGACGTGGTGATCGAGGCTTTCGGCTGCCCGCTGCCGGACAGTTATCTGGCCGCCATGGTCGGCCGGGCGCGCAAGCCGGTATGGATCAATCTGGAATACCTGTCGGCGGAAGACTGGGTCGCCGGCTGCCACGGCCTGGCCTCGCCGCATCCGCAGCTGCCGCTGACCAAGCACTTCTATTTTCCCGGCTTTGGCGACGATACCGGCGGCCTGCTCTGCGAACGGGCACTGCCGGCGCAGCGCGATGCGTGGCAGGCCGACACGGCGCTGCAGGATGCCTACTGGCAACAGCTGGGCGTGCCGCCGCGCCGCGCCGGCGAGCTGCGCGTCAGCCTGTTCTGCTACGAGTCCGCCGCCGCGCGGCAGTGGCTGGCCAGTTGCGCCGCCGGCAGCCAGCCGCTGCGGCTGCTGGTGCCGCAGGGCAAGGTGTTGCCGGATGTCGCCGCCGCGTTCGGCCTCGCGCAGCGGCCGCAGGCCGGCGACGTGCTGCAACGCGGCGCACTGACGCTACACGTGCTGCCACTGACCGATCAGCACGGCTACGACCGGCTGCTGTGGTCGTGCGATATCAACATCGTGCGCGGCGAGGACAGCTTCGTGCGCGCGCAGTGGGCGGCGCGGCCGTTCCTGTGGCATATCTATCGCCAGGACGAAGACGCGCACCTGGTCAAGCTGGAGGCTTTTTTACAACGCTACAGCGCCGCACTGTCGCCGGCGGCTCGGCAGCAAATCCACGCGCTGTGGCAAGGCTGGAACCGCGAGCAGGACATCGGCCAGGTCTGGCAGGCGCTGCCGGCAGTACTGGCAGAATGGCAACACCACGCCCGCAGCTGGCCACAAATGCAACTGCGTCACGGCGACCTCGCCACACGACTGGTGCAGTTCACCGAAAAGCAGCTACAATAACCGGTTTCCAAGGGAATCGTTTTCCGATTCCGATTCAAGACTTTAGGACTTAAACGCATGAAAACCGCTCAGGAACTCCGCGCAGGTAACGTATTCATGGTCGGCGGCGAGCCGATGGTTGTACAAAAAGCTGAATTCAGCAAATCCGGCCGTAACGCTTCGGTCGTGAAAATGAAGATGAAAAACCTGCTGACGGGTGCGGGTTCCGAAGCGGTATACCGTGCCGACGACAAGTTCGACGTGGTGGTACTGGATCGCAAGGACTGCCAGTACTCCTACTTCGCCGACCCGATGTACGTGTTCATGGACGCCGAGTTCAACCAGTACGAAGTCGAAGCCGACAACCTGGGCGACACCCTGAACTACATCGTTGACGGCATGGAAGACGAATGCCAGGTGACCTTCTACGACGGCAAGGCCATCTCCGTAGAACTGCCGACCACCGTGGTTCGCGAAGTGGAATACACAGAGCCAGCCGTCCGTGGCGACACTTCCGGCAAGGTACTGAAGCCGGCACGCCTGGTAGGCACCACTTTCGAAGTGCAGGTTCCGGCTTTCGTCAACACCGGCGAAAAGATCGAAATCGATACCCGCACCAACGAATTCAAGAAGCGCGCCTGATTTCCCGGCCCGCAGCAAGCAAAAGACCACCGCACGCGGTGGTCTTTTCTTTTGCCGGCAACGCTTAGAACTGTAGCTGCTTGCAGCGCGGACAGCGCATCATCATGCCAGCGATGGTGCGCACCTCGGTCAGGCCGCGCCCGGAACAGCGCGAACAGACCCGGTCGCGGCCGGGGGTATCGATCAGCTCCGGCTGACGGATGCCCCAGCTTTTCGGGGTAATCAGGCGGCGACTGGTGGTGGTTTTGCTGGCCATGGCATTCCAATCCGCATAGATCAAAATAAAAACTTATCGCAAAGCCATGGCATTTTCAACAATTTCCAGCAATCAGGCAGGACGCAACTCCAGCAACATGCCGACGCGGCGCCACTGGCCGACTTCCTGGCCGAAGGCGCTGGTGGTCAGCGGGTTGGCTTCCAGCCAGTCGCCGTCGATGGTGATGGCATAGCCGTTCATCGTTTGCTGCACGTTCTGCACCGCCCGGCCATCGACATCGTTGCGGCTGCGGCAGAACAGTGCGGCCAACCTCAGCGCCAGTACCGCGTGCCACAGTTCCGGATCGGCGATCTCGCGCGTCATCTTGCCCATGTCGCCACGGTGGCCGAGTACGATGGTGGCCAGCTCGCTCTGCTCGCGCCGCGAGAAGCCCGGCATGTCGGCGTTCTGCAGGATGTAGGCGGAATGCTTGTGGTAGGCGGTGTGCGCGATCGACAGGCCGATCTCGTGCACCTTGGCCGCCCAGTTCAGGCATTTCAGCAGTGGGCCGTCCGGCGCCACCATGCCGTAAAACTGCTCGGCCAGGCGCAGCACCCGCTCCGCCTGTGCGGTATCGACGTGATAACGGCGCTTGAACTGGGCAATGGTGGCATCGCGCATGTCCTTCTCCTGCTGTCGCCCCAGCAGGTCATAGAGCACGCCGTCGCGCAGTGCGCCATCGGTGACGATCATGCGCTCGATCTGCAGGGTCTGGAACACCGCAATCATCACCGCGAGGCCGCCACAGATCACCGGCGCCCGGTCCGGCTTGAGGCCGTTCAGGTCGATGGTCTTGAACGAGCCGAAGCGCAGCAACTCCTCGCGCAGGCGCAACATGCCGCCAAGGGTGATCTCGCCGCTGGTCCAGTCGTTGATCTCCAGGATGTCGCGCAGCGAACGCGCGGTACCGGAGGTGCCGACCGCCAGCTGCCATTCGCTTTGCGGATAGGCGTGGGTGATGCGCTGGATCTCGCTGGCAGCGGCCAGCTCGGCGTCGCGGAACGCGGCCTTGCTGATCTTGCCGCCGGGGAAATAGCGCAGGCTGTAGGTGACACAGCCCAGCGGCAGGCTCTCGGTGACGTGCGCCTTGTACTGGCTGCCGATGATGAACTCGGTAGAGCCGCCACCGATGTCGACCACCAGCCGGCGCTCCTTGGTGGCCGGCAGGCTGTGCGCGGCGCCAAGGTAGATCAGGCGCGCTTCTTCGCGCCCGGCAATGATCTCGATCGGGAAGCCCAGCAGCCGTTCGGCCTCGCTGATGAAGGCCGGGGCATTCTTCGCCACGCGCAGGGTGTTGGTGCCGACGATGCGCACCTGGCGCGGCTCGAAGCCGCGCAGCCGCTCGCCAAAGCGCGCCATGCAGGCCAGCGCGCGGTCGATGGTGTCCTGCTGCAGCAGTTTGTCTTCGGTGAGGCCACCGCCCAGACGGACGGTTTCCTTCAATACATCCAGGGGATACAGCTGGTCATCCACCACGCGCGACACTTGCAGCCGGAAGCTGTTGGAACCGAGGTCGACGGTGGCCAATACATCATAGGGGGGCGTAGTACTGTTCAAGAATCACCCCTTCTTGGAAACGGGTTGGGAAATGAAAAAACGGCGGTAACCGATGTTACCGCCGCCTTTGGACTACTGCACGCAAAATCAGACCGGTTCTTGCGGCAGGGTCTCGCGCTTCTTGTCTTCCAGCGAGGTATGACGGATGTCCTTGCCCTTCACCAGATACACCACGTATTCGGAAATGTTCTTGGCGTGGTCGCCGATGCGCTCGATCGCCTTGCAGATGAACAGGGTATCGATCGACAGCGTGATGGTGCGCGGATCTTCCATCATGTAGGTGATCTGCGAACGCAGCTCGGAGGCATAGTCCTCGTCCAGCATCATGTCTTCTTCGGCCAGCTCCACCGCGGCGGTGGTATCGAGGCGGGCAAACGCGTCCAGCGCGCGGTGCAGCATCGCCAGCGCCGACTTGGCCATCTTGTCGGCCTCGCGGAAGCGCGGCGTCGGATAGCGCGACGACTGGTACAGCGAACGACCGACGCGCGCCACCTTCTGCGCCTCGTCGCCGATGCGCTCCAGATCGGTGATGGTCTTGATCACCGTGATCACCATGCGCAGGTCGCTGGCGGCCGGCTGGCGGCGGGCGATGATGTGCTGGCAATCCTCGTCGATCGCCACTTCAAAGGCATTGACCTTGGCATCGTCGGCGATCACGCGGTCGAGACGATCCACATCCCCGTCCTGCAACGCCTCCATCGCGGCGCGGATTTGCTGCTCGACCAGTCCCCCCATCTGCAGCACGCGGGTGCGGATATTTTCGAGCTCCATATCAAACTGCTTGGAAATGTGATCAGGCATGAGCGACCTCGTTGGTTTTCGGCTTCAAGCGCGCCATGATAGACGCGCAACATGACAGTTCTGTTGCAGCAAGATGGACGGTAACGCAGTGCTTGCGGCCAACGTTGGCCGCAAGCGTGGCCGGACTTAGCTGAATTCCTTCACACCATCGGCCGTCCCCAGCAGCAGCACGTCGGCCCGGCGCTGCGCGAACAGGCCGTTGGTGACCACGCCGACGATCTGGTTGATCTGCTGCTCCAGCTTCACCGGCTCGGCAATCTGCATGCCGTGCACGTCGAGAATGATGTTGCCGTTGTCGGTGGTGACGCCCATGCGCCACTCCGGATGACCGCCGAGCTTGACGATCTCGCGCGCCACGTGGCTGCGCGCCATCGGGATCACTTCCACCGGCAGCGGGAAGGCACCCAGCACCGACACGTACTTGCTCTCGTCGGCGATGCAGATGAACTGCTGCGCCACCGCGGCGATGATCTTCTCGCGTGTCAGCGCCGCGCCGCCGCCCTTGATCATGTGCAGGTGGTGGTTGACCTCGTCGGCGCCGTCGATATACACCGGCAGCTCGTCCGGGCCGACCGTGTTCAGGTCATACACCGGAATGCCGATCGCCTTCAGGCGCTCGGTACTGGCCACCGAGCTGGACACCGCACCCTTGATGCGGCCTTTGATCTTGGCCAGTTCGTCGATGAAGAAGTTGACGGTGCTGCCGGTGCCGACGCCGACGATGCAGTCATCCGGCACGAATTTGATGGCTTGTTGTGCCACCAGCTGTTTCAGTTGATTCTGGTCCATTGAGTGTTCTCCGGAATGAGGAATTATTGCGGCACCAGCAGGCACACTGCCTGCGTTTCGATCGCCTCGGCCCGGCCGAGGTAGCCGAGCTTTTCATTGGTCTTGCCCTTGACATTGACGCAGGCCACGTCGATGTCCAGCAGCTGCGCGATGCGGGCACGGATGGCATCGATGTGCGGCGCCAGCTTCGGCGCCTGCGCGATGATGGTGCTGTCCACGTTGACCAGCTGCCAGCCGGCGGCGCGCACGCGACGCATCGCCTCCTGCAGCAGCAGACCGCTGTCGGCACCCTTGAATGCTAGGTCGGTATCGGGAAAATGACGACCGATATCGCCCAGCGCCGCCGCACCCAGTACCGCGTCGGTAATGGCGTGCAGCAGCGCGTCGGCGTCGGAGTGGCCGAGCAGGCCCTTGTCGTGCGGGATGTGCACCCCGCCGAGCATCAGCGGGCGGCCCTCGACCAGACGGTGCACGTCGTAGCCCTGACCGATACGAAATGGCGTCATCTGCTTATCCTTTGCGTGCCGCCAGGATGGCGCTAGCCAGCGCCAGATCCTGCGGCCACGTCACTTTGAAGTTCTGTGCCTCGCCCTCCACCAGCCGCGGCGCATGGCCGAGCAGCTCGATGGCGGAGGCTTCATCGGTAATCGCCGGGTTGGCCGCATCCTGTAGCGCCTCGGCCAAAAGGCCGGCGCGGAACATCTGCGGCGTCTGCGCCAGCCACAGACCTTCGCGCGGCACGGTGGCGGCGACGCGGCCCTGCGGACTCGCCTGCTTGACGGTATCGGCCACCGGCTGCGCCAGCAGGCCGCCGACCGCGTCACCCTGCAGGCTGTCGATCAGGCGCTGCAAAGCGCTGTCGCTGAGACAGCACCGCGCCGCGTCGTGCACCAGCACCCAGTCGTCGGCGTCGGCCGCCAGCGCCGCCAGGCCGCCGGCCACGCTCTCGGCACGGCTGGGGCCGCCGACGCGCAGCACTTCCAGCTTGGGCTGCGGCCAGTCGAAGCTGTCGAACCACTCGTCTCCGAGCGAGATCACCACCGCCACGCGGCTGATCGCCGCATTGCGGCACAGCACGTCCAGCGTGTGCGCCAGCAGCGGCCGACCCGCCAGCGGCAGGTACTGTTTCGGGGTCGCGGCGCCAAAACGGCTGCCGTGGCCGGCGGCCGGGACCAGCGCGATGCAATCGCTCATGATTGCGCTGGCGCCGGGCTTTCGATGCTGCGCCACAGGCAGCTGCCCTTCACCGTCTTGTCGAGCAGGTCGAGGTACTCCTGGTGCGCGGCCAGCTCCTCGGCCGTCGGCGCCAGCACCGTCAGCGGCTTGCGCTCGAACGCCAGGTTGAGGCCGGTGCCGCCCTCGTTGTCACCGGGGCCGGCGTCCATCATCAGGCTTTCCTGGCCACGGGTCATCCACAGGTAGACCTCGGCCAGCAGCTCGCAGTCGATCAGCGCGCCGTGCAGGGTACGGTTGCTGCGGTCGATCTCGAAGCGGTCGCACAAGGCGTCCAGGCTGTTGCGCTTGCCGGGAAAGGTGTCGCGCGCCATGCGCAGGGTGTCGGTGACCAGCGCGCACAGCTTGTCCACCGGCGCGATGCCGAGGCGGCTGAATTCGGCATTGAGGAAGCCGACGTCAAACGGCGCGTTGTGGATGATCAGCTCGGCGCCGCTGATGAAGTCCACCAGCTCGTCGGCGACCGCGTGGAACTTCGGCTTGTCGGCGAGAAAATCCAGCGAGATGCCGTGCACGCGCTCGGCGTCGGGGTCAATCTCGCGCTCGGGGTGCATGTACAGGTGCAGGTGGCGACCGGTCAGCTTGCGGTCCACCATTTCCAGGCCGGCAAACTCGATGATGCGGTGGCCCTGGCTCGGCTCCAGGCCGGTGGTCTCGGTATCAAGAATGATTTGGCGCATGATGGTATCGGATGGGGTTCAAGGTTGGCCGCAGGCGGACAGATGGCTAGCGGCGCAGGCTGTCGACGCCGGCATTGGCCAGCTGGTCGGCGCGCTCGTTGAATTCATGGCCGGCGTGGCCCTTGACCCAGCGCCACTCCACCTGGTGGTTGTTGCGTAGCGCATCCAGCTGCTGCCACAGGTCGGCATTCTTCACCGGCTCCTTGCTGGCGGTCTTCCAGCCGCGCGTCTTCCAGCCGTGGATCCACTCGGAGATGCCTTTTTGCACGTACTGCGAGTCGGTGTACACCACGATGCGGCAGCTGCGCTTCAGCGTTTCCAGGCCGCGGATCACCGCCAGCAGCTCCATGCGGTTATTGGTGGTGCCGGCTTCGCCGCCGAACATTTCCTTTTCCTGCCCCTTGTAGCGCAGCAGTACGCCCCAGCCACCGGGGCCGGGATTGCCCTTGCAGGCGCCATCAGGGTAAATCTCGACGATCTCGTCAGTCATGCAATGTCTCGTTATCAGAGCTACGGGTAAGCGGGTTGCGGTCGTTGCCGCCGGCGACCAGCATCGCCCGGGCCGGCTTGGCCGGTGCCCAGCGCGGCGTGATCAGGCGCAGGCCGCGCTGGCGCTTGACGGCGACGACACCATAGACGCCGGCGGCCAGCGGCCAGCAGCGTGCGCCGGTGCTTTCCATGAACTGCCAGCGGGCCAGCCAGTCCTTGCGCGCCAAAGGCGGCGAGTATGCCATGAATGAGGTCGCCTCGTGCTCCAGCTCCAGCAATTTCAGCCAGTCGCGGATGCGCGGCAGCGACACGAAGTTGCCGCGCCACGGGTTGTCCTCCCGCCCCTGCAGCAAGCGGCGCACGCCCCACAGCGACGCCGGATTGAAACCGGTGATGATCAGCCGCCCTTCCGGCACCAGCACCCGCGCCGCTTCGCGCAGGACCTGGTGCGGCAGGCTGGTAAAATCCAGCCCGTGCGGCAAAATGACCAGATCCAGGCTCTTGCTGTCGAAGGGCAGGAAGGCCGGATCGCAGACCACGCCCGGCTCGCCGCAGGCCGCCGCCAGACCCTTCCACGGGATGCGGTTCATGGCGAGAAAATCGTGCTGGCACAGGCCGATCTGCAGCGCGCGAAAACCGAACACGTCGGCCACCGCGCTGTCGAAGAAAGCCTGTTCCTGCGCCAGCAGGTATTGTCCCAGTTCGGCGCTGGCCAGCCAGTCAGCGAACTCTTCCATCATTGCAGGATCATTCATGGCCGACATTGTACGCATTACCCCACTCAAGGCGTTCTCTGATAATTATATCTGGGTTTTGCACGACGACCGCGCCGCGATCATGGTCGACCCCGGCGACGCCGCCCCGGTGCAGCAGTTTCTGGCGCAGACGCAACTTGGGCTGCACGCGATCTGGATCACCCACCACCACCACGACCATATCGGCGGCTTGCCGGCGCTGCACGCGCAGTGGCCGGACTGTCCGGTGTACGGCCCGGCCGGTGTCAGCGGCGTCAGCGTGCCGGTGATGGAAGGCAGCCGGCTGCCGGCACTGGGCCTGGACTGCCAGGTCTACGAAGTCCCCGGCCACACCGCCAACCATCTGGCATTTCATTGCGGCCAACACCTGTTTTGCGGCGACACCCTGTTTGCCGCCGGTTGTGGCCGCGTATTTGACGGCAGCATAGAAAGCCTGCACGCCTCGCTGCAAAGGTTGGCCGCATTGCCGGCGCAGACGCTGTGTTATCCGGCACACGAATACACGCTGGCTAATCTACAATTTGCATTGGCACTGGAGCCGGACAACCCGGCGCTGCAGCAACGCTGGCAACGCGACAGCGCACGACGCGAGCAGGAGTTGCCGACGCTGCCCTGCCTGCTGGCGGACGAGCTGCAGCACAACCCGTTCCTGCGTTGCGGCGAGGCCGGCATCCGCCGCGCCGCGCGCCACCATCAGCCGGGGGGCGGCAATGACGCGCTGAGTGTATTTGCCACCCTGCGGCAATGGAAAAATGACTTCCGCACCAGCTGAATGGCCATTCATCCGCCTGGCAAATAGTTTTGTCGTGAAAGACACAAAAATTAAGAAATTAAATGAACAACATAGCGCTTCATAATTGACGTCGCAGGCGGGCGTGGTAGCATCGCCCGATATGCTCCGATCAGGCCGTTGCCATGAAAAAATTTACCCCGCTCGCCCTCGCCGTTCTCCTTGCCCTGCCCGCCGCCCACGCGACCACTAGCGTGACGATACCGGGCTGGAGCACGCCCGGTGTCGACGACGGCCTGGCCGCCGGTCTGGACATGATGCTGATCAACACCAGCCTGCTGCGCAACGGCGACAACGTGTGGCAACGCGCGCGCGAAGGCTTCCAGCTGCCGGAGGTGAATCCCGAGCTGGTACGCCGCCACGAGAAGTACTACACCGCGCGCCCGGAATACCTGCGCCGCACCCTCGATCGCAGCCGCAAATACCTGTTCCACATCATGAACGAGGTGGAAAAACGCGGCATGCCGACCGAACTGGCCTTCCTGCCGGTAGTGGAAAGCTCCTTCGTACCGAGCGCCAGCTCGCCGGTCGGCGCCGCCGGCCTGTGGCAGTTCATGCCGGCCACCGGCCGCGAGTACGAACTGGAGCAGACCTGGTGGTATGACGGCCGCCGCGACGTGGTGGAATCCACCCGCGCTGCGCTGGATTACCTGCAGGTGCTGTACAACCGTTTCGGCGACTGGAACCTGGCGCTGGCCGCCTACAACTGGGGCCAGGGCAATCTGAGCAAGGCGATCAGCCGCGTGCGCGCCAAGGGCGAAACCGAAACCTACGAAAACATCGTGATGCCGGCCGAGACGCGCAACTACGCGCCGAAACTGCTCGCCATCCGCAACATCATGGCGCAGCCGGAGAACTTCGGCCTGCGCATCGACGTGCTGCCCAACAAGCCGGCCTTTGTCGCCGTCAGCACCGGCAAGCACATGAACATCGACATCGCGGCGAAGCTGGCGGAAATGCCGGTCTCCGAGTTCAAGGAACTCAACCCCGCGTTCAACCTGCCGGTGTATGCCCACAAGAGCGGCCGCCAGATGCTGCTGCCGGCGACCAAGCTGCACCGCTTCGAGACCAACCTGGCCAAATGGGACAAGCCGCTGCTGACCTGGCAGGTGCACGTACCGGAGAGCGACCTCAGCGTCACCGAGCTGGCACAGCAATTCGACATGAACCCGAACGAGCTGCTGGTCGCCAACAGCCTGCAGGGCAACCGCACCGTCAACGCCGGCCGTCCGGTGCTGGTTGCCGCCCGTAACCAGGATACCCCGGCGACACTGGAAGCCAGTGACATCGCCCCGGCCAGCGCGCCGGTGCTGCTGGCCAGCAACCCGGTCAGCAGCAGTGAACAGCCAGTGGTACGCGTCGCGAGCCTCAGCGTTGCCGCGACCACTCAAACCACCGTGACACCAGCCATCGCGCCCGCCGTCGCCAGCGTCGTGAGCAGCCCCGCCGCCAGCACGCCGGCAAACAGCCCGATGACCCCCGTTGCCGTACCGGTAGCCGCGCCAGTCGTCGCCCTTGCCGCCAACAGCCCTGCCGCTAGCGTCACTCCCGTTGCCGTCGTGGCAAGCAGCGTCGTCGCGCCTGCCGCCACCAGTGGCAACAGCACTACCGTCGCACTGAGCCAGCCGGTCAGCAAACCGCAAGCCGCGCCGACTCCGCGCGCCAAACCGGCACCGACCGTAGTGGCCAGCGCCAGCGACGCTCCCGAGCTGCCGTTGCGCCCGGCCACCCGCGTTGAAAACCATGTCGTTGCCAACGGTGACACGCTGTACAACATCTCGCGTCGCTACAACATGAGCGTGGCCGAGCTGAAAAGCCTGAACACGCTGAACAGCGACGCGGTCAAGCTGGGGCAGAACCTGCGCGTGCTGGGCGCCCCGCTGGGCAACGTCACCGCTAGCGTGACATCGCCACTGCGCACCGTTGCCTATCAGCAGCCGGCACGCAAATCGACCGAGTACGTGGTGCAGGCCGGCGATACCGTATTCAGCATCGCCCGCAAGTTCGGCATCCATCACAGCGACATCCAGCGCTGGAACACCCAGCTGGTTGCCAACCAGATCCAGCCAGGCCAGGTGCTGCGCGTCGAGGACGGCGGGCTGTAAGCCGCATCCGGCAAACCATGACAAAACGCCTTGCACCGGTCGGTGCAAGGCGTTTTTCATGATGGTCACGCTAGCAAGGCACCCTGCCGCCAACGGCGGCAGGCACACGACATCAATCCCAGGGCACGTCGACCGTGCCAGGCGCCGCGGCGGCGGCTGGCGGTGCCGATGCGGTCGGCGCAGCAGCCGGAGGCGCAACGTTGGCCGCATCCTGCAAGCCGCCCAGCGCCTGCACCAGATCGTCGATCAGCTCACCCAGCTCCTCGCTCATCAGCAGGAAGGTCGCCTCAAACAGGCTGGCGGCGTCGTCCCCCGCCTGGCTGGCTTCTTCCTGCAGCACGTCGAGAAACTGCAGCTTTTTCAGTTGCAGGGTATCGGTCAGCGTGAAGCGGATGCGCTCACGCCAGATCAGACCGAGGCGGGTCACCTGCTTGCCGGTGGCGATATGCTGACGGATCTCGTCGGCGGTCAGATCCATGCGGGTGCAGCGCACGACCGCGCCGTTTTCCGAGCTGTCCTTCAGCTCGCAGTCGGAATCCAGCACGAAGTCGCCGCTGGCCTCGCCCGCCGCCAGCCAGTCGGTCATCAGCGTGTGCGGCGACAGCACCGTGCGCGGCAGCGTGGCCGGCAGCGGCGGCATTGCCTCGCGCAGATTACTCAGCAACGCTTCCGCCTTGCTGGCGGAGCCGCTGTCCACCACCAGCCAGCCACGCGTCAGATCGAAATAGGCGGCCGTGCGGCTGGTACGGGTGAAGGCGCGCGGCAGCAGGTCGTCGGTGATCTGCTCCTTCATCGCCAGCTTTTCCTTGCGGCCAACCTTGCGCAGCTCCTGCTGCTCGATGTCGCGCAGCTTGGCATCCAGGAAGTCGCGGATTACGCCGGCCGGCAACACCTTGTCCTCGCGACGCAGCGACAGCAGCAAGCGCTCGCGCTGCACATACAGCGGCTCGTCGAGATGGGGGGCCGGAGCGACCCAGCCCTCGCTGAACCAGTCGAGGCCGGAACAGCGCTGGAACTGACGGGCATTCAGGGCATCGGCCAGCTTGCTGGCCACAATCTGCTCCGGGGCAGGCAGCTGGTAAAAACTAAGTTGTCGGAACCACATGATATTGACTTGAATTATCCAGAAGAAGGGAACGGTCGCTGCGCCACATCAGGCCTTTTTGGCCAGCGCACGACGGATAGCCAGCAGATCCTGCCACGCCTTGGCTTTTTCGCCAGGGCTGCGCAGCAGATACGCAGGATGAAAAGTGACGAATAACGGGATGCCCTGATACTGGTGCGTCTCGCGTCGCAGCGCGCCAATGGCGGCATCGCTCTGCAACAGCGCGTGGGCGGCGAAGCGGCCCAGCGTCACCAGCACCTCCGGTTGGACGTGGGCAATCTGCCAGCGCAGGTAGTCGGCACAGGCGGCCATTTCGTCGACGGCCGGATTACGGTTGCCCGGCGGGCGACACTTCAGCACATTGGCGATAAAGACATCGTCCTGGCTCAGACCGATGGCAGCCAGCATATTGTCCAGCAGTTGCCCGGCCTTACCGACGAACGGCAGTCCTTGCTTGTCCTCTTCCGCACCCGGCGCCTCGCCGACCAGCATGATGCGCGCCCGCGGATTGCCCTTGCCGAACACCGCCTGGGTACGGGTCTGGCACAGGCCACAGGCGGTGCAGCTTGCTACCTGCTGCTGCAAGGCGGCCCACTCCGGCAACGCGGTCGCGGCCGCTTCGACAACGGCAGGCGCCGGCACCGCTGCCACCGCCGGCACAACCACCGGAGCGGCGACCGCTGGCACCACGGGTGCGGCAGCAGGCACAAGGTTGGCCGCAACCGGTGCCAAGACCGGTGTCAATACTGGCTCCGGCGCCACGCCATGGCGCAAGCGCCAGCGTGGTGCCAGCCCCAGCTCGCGAAGCAGCAGATGTTGGCGGCTCATGATAGCGGGCACTCCATCAGCAGCGCGTCCTCGCGGCCGTGTTCATGCCGGTAATAGCCCTTGCGCACACCGCAGTCGACAAAACCGAGCGAGCGATACAGGCCGATGGCCGCGGCATTGCCGGCGCGCACCTCCAGCAGGCAGCGGCTGGCACCGGCGGCCTGCGCCTCGGCCAAGGCCGCCTGCAGCACGGCGCGGGCATGGCCTCGACGCTGCATGGCCAGCGGCACGAAAATATTGTGGATATGCAATTCGTCCAGAATCTGCTCGGAAACCAGCACCGCCAGCCACGCGTCTGCCGGCTGCAGCACCTGCACCCGTTCGCTGGCGGAGGCCAGCGTTTGCGCGTAGACCGCCGTGGCCCACGGATGTGCGCACACCGCCGCCTCCAGCCCGTGCAGCGCTTCGGCCAAGGCCGGATCGGACAGCCGGCGCAGCTCAGCCATGCTTGCGTGCTTGCTGTTCGGCGGCGGTCAGCGCCACCTTGTCGCGGATATACAGCAGCCCCGCCGCCTCCGGCGCCACGGCAGCATAGCCGCCACGGCGTACCAGCCGGATATAGCTGGCCGCATCCGGACGCAGCTCGTACACTGTCTTGCCAGGGCAGGTCAGCTCCTGTGCGCAGTCGCCCGCCAGCACCGGGATATCGGCGGGAACGGTCAACTCGCCCCGCGCCTGCAGCGTGATCGGCGTCAGCGCCACGCCGTCGCGATAGCTCGCGGTGTAGACCTCGTTCATGCGCGCATCCATCACCACCTGCACCGCCGGCACACCGGACTGGAAGGCAATCACGTCCAGCGTCGGCACCGGGATCAGCGGCAAGTCATGCGCCAGCGCCAGTCCCTGCGCAATGCCGCAACCGATGCGCAAACCGGTAAAGGCACCCGGCCCCTGGCCGTAAATGATGCCGTCCAGTTCGGCCAAGCCGATGCCGCTATCGGTCAGCAGGCGCTGGATTAGCGGCAGGGTTTCTTCGGAATGGCCATTCACCACCGGCAAGGTTGCCGAGAAAAAACGCTCGTCCACAGCGACCGCAATCGAAACATGCGTGTTCGACGTATCGATAGCCAGATACTTCATGATTGAGTTAACCGAGAGAAACAGAGGGGTGATTATAGACTAAGCTCTTCCACCCAAGAGAGTGCACTGGTGTGCAACAGGTTCAAGGCCTCGGCCTCGATGTTCAGGCGCTGCGCCAGTTGCGGCAGATTGTCGGTGCCGGCTTCCATCGCCAGCACCAGTTCCAGGCACAGGCCATAACGGCCGGCATGCACCATCAGCGCCTCGCAAATCTCTTCCGGCAGGTTGAGATGCTCCAGCGCCAGCGCGATCGGCATATCGAAAATCACGTCCAGCAACGAAAACATGCCGGTGATGAAGAAACTGTCCGCGACATCGGAAGGCAGACCGGACTCCAGTGCGATCAACTCCATCATGCGCGCGCGCGACACCGCTGTTTTCTGCAGCGCGGCCGGCATCAGGCCGTTTTCCGAACTGGTCACCAGCAGCAGCGTCAGCCAGCGGTACAGGCGTTTGTAGCCCAGTACCGTCAAGGCATGCGAGAACGAACTGATAGTGGTATTCAGCCCGGCTGCGGCCGAGTTGACGTAGCGCAGCAACTTGAAGGACAGCGCAACGTCGGTTTTCAGCACCGCCTCCACCTCTTTCAGCGCCGCATCCTGACGCAGCAGGTTCAACAGCTTGAGGGTATTGGCAAAACTGGGGTGTATCACCTTGGCGGACAGGGTTTCCGGCTTGGCAAAGTAGTAGCCCTGATAGCCGTCCAGCCCCAGATCGCGGGCCAGATGGTAGTGTTCATAGGTCTCGACGCGCTCGGCGATACGGATCACCGGATAGCTGCGCAAACGTACCGCCAGCGTCTGGAAGGCCTGTGCATCCATCGACTGCACATCCAGCTTGACGTAGTTGGCCAGGTCGAGAAAGGCCGCCGCCGGCGATTCGAACGAAAAGCCATCCAGCGCCACCCCGAAGCCGAGGGAACGCAGGTGACGGACACGGGACAGCAGCTCGTTGGAAGGCGTCAGCTTGCCGGAGATTTCCAGCACTACCCGCCGCGGCGGCAGCAACTCCAGAAAGTCGCTGCCGATCATCGACTCGCCGACATTGATGAAAGCCAGCTTGTTGCCGATCAGCCAGCTGGTACCCATGTGGTTGAGGGTATTGACCAGCACCTCGGTATCGGCATCCAGCTCGGCATGCCGCCCGATTTCGGTCGAGGTTTCACTTTCACGGAACAGCAGCTCATAGCCGATGAGCTGCTGGTTACGGTTCAGAACAGGCTGTCTTCCCAAAAAAGCCGATACGGACATTGCAAGCAGGCTCAGTAAGAATAGTTGTCAGCGTTGCGAAGCATCATCGCGCCACCACTCGGTGCATCCGCCTGCCCCATCAGCAAGTCTTCCATGTCCAGCACCAGCACCACCGAACCGTCACCGGACAGGGTGGCACCGGCAACGCCTTTCGGGCGAATGTTCTGCAGTGGCTTGATCACCACATCGTCACGACCGACAAAGGAGTCGACGGCGAGGATGAAGGACTTCTCGGCGGACTGCATCAGCACACCGAATTGCGGCTTCTGTGTCGGCGCCCAGTTCAGCAGATTGGCCAGTGTCTTCAACGGCAGGATCTCGTCGCGCACCACGATGGTTGGCCGCCCCGATACTTCCTGGATCGCCGCGACATCGATCGGAATGATTTCGCGCACCATGGCCAGCGGCACGGCAAATGGCTGGTTGCAGGCACGCACCACCAGCACCGGCAGGATGGCCAGCGTCAGCGGCAGCGAAATGCTGATCTTGGTGCCGACACCCTGCTCGGAGTTGATGTCGATACGGCCATTCAGCTTCTGGATATTGGTGCGTACCACGTCCATGCCGACACCGCGGCCGGACACGTTCGAAATCTGGTCCTTGGTGGAGAAGCCCGGCAGGAAAATCAGCTGCAGGCACTGCTTCTCGTCGAGACCGTTGGCCGTTTCCGCATCGATCAGGCCTTTTTCGATGGCCTTGCGGCGCAGCGCCTCGGGATTCATCCCCTTGCCGTCATCGGTGATCTCGATAACGATATGATCGCCAACCTGCTCGGCCGACAGCTGCACCAGCGACTGCGGCTTCTTGCCGACGCTGATGCGCTCTTCGGAGGACTCCACGCCGTGATCGACCGCATTGCGCACCAAGTGTACCAACGGGTCGTTCAAGTCCTCGATCATGGTCTTGTCGAGTTCGGTTTCCTCGCCGGTAATGACCAGTTCGACTTCCTTGCCCAATTGCCGCGCCAGGTCCCGCGCCAGACGCGGGTACTTCTGGAACAGGCGCCCGATCGGCTGCATACGGGTCTTCATCACCGCATTCTGCAGATCGCTGACCAGCAGGTCGAGCTGGCTGATCGCCTCGTCGAGGGAGCGCAGGGTATGCGTCTCCATATTGCCCTGCAGGATTTCGGTACGCAGCGTGGTCAGGCGGTTCTTGGTCAGGCCGATTTCACCGGACAGGTTCAGCACCTGGTCCAGACGAACGGTATCAATACGAATGGTATTTTCCGGCGGCGCACTGGCCATGCCTTGTTGTGGCGCCATCTTTGCCGGTACCGGCTTGGCGGCCACGACTGGCACCGCCGGCGTCTCGACTACGGCCTCGACAACCGGCGCCGCTACCACTGCAACCGCAGCCGGTGTCGCTGCAGCGGAAGCGCCGGTCTTGGTCACTGCCGCGTGCAACACATTCCAGTCCGGTGTATTGGCGGCCGCAGCCGGTGCCGCAGCCGGTGCAGCCACGGGTGCAGCGGGAGGCACCAGGTTGCCTGCCAGCGCACTGTCCAAAGCCGCGAGCAAGCCGGCATCAGGCGCGGCCGGCGACAGCCCTTGCGACAAGGTGGTGAACATGCCGCGCACCACGCCCGTCGCATCCAGGATCACATCCATCAACTCTGACGACAGCGGCAACTCGCCGTTGCGCAGCTTGTCAAAAAGGTTCTCGGTACGATGACAGATGGTCACCATTGCCGACACATTCAGAAAGCCGGCTCCGCCCTTGATGGTATGGAAGCCCCGGAAGATATCATTCAGTAACGCCTTGTCATTAGGCCGTTTCTCAAGCTCGCATAGCTTGTTGTCGACATCGGACAACAGCTCCGTGGACTCGAGCAGAAAATCCTGCATCAGATCTTCCATACCTGCAAAGTCGCTCATTTTGACTTCCTTTTCATTATCGGCCCGCAGTAGACGGCCTAGACGATCGCGCGGCTTAGAAACCCAAGCTTTCCAGCAAATCATCCACTTGCTGTTGATTGGTTACCACGTCGGAACGGCCATCAGGATTCACGACCGGACCTTGCAGCAGATCGGTACCCAGCTCCACTTTTTTCTCGGCTGGCAGGTACTCGATCAACACGGTCAGCAGCTCGCTTTCCAGCGTTTTGACCATGTCCATGACCTTCTTGATCACCTGCCCGGTCAAGTCCTGGAAATCCTGCGCCATCACGATCTCCAGCAACTGGGCATTGGTCGCCGCCGTCTGCTGTGGCGCCTGGGCCAGGAAGCGGCGAGTATCTGCAGCCAACAACTTGAAATCGTCAACCGACAACTGGTTGGCAAACAGCTGGTCCCAACGGCCCGACAAGCTTGCGGACTGGGACTGCAGCTCATCCTGGATCGGACGGGCAATATCGGTTGCATTCAGCACCCGCTCCGCGGCATTGGCCGTCAGCGTGGCGATGTAACCCAAGCGGTCCTTGGCGTCAGGAAGGGCATCCGCCACCTTTTCCAAGGACTTGTCGTAACCAAGCTCACGCAGCGCATCGTGCAGCTTGCGGGTCATTTGGCCGACCTGGGCATAAATTGCCAATGCGGCCTGGGGATTCGCACCATCAACCTCTGCCGAGGGTGCCTCCTGCTGAGAGGCCTGCTGTTTGGCAATGCTTTCAAATAGAGCTTCCAGCTCTGGCGAATCGCCACTTTCAAGAAGATGATCCGGCACGACAATTTCTCCTGGCAACAGTACAGGCTGCTTTTATTTGTTTAGGCTCTGGAAGATCTTGCCCATCTTCTCTTCCAGTGTCGCGGCAGTAAACGGCTTCACGATGTAGCCACTGGCTCCAGCCGTTGCGGCCTCGATGATGTTTTCGCGTTTTGCTTCGGCGGTAATCATCAGGAACGGCAGCGTTTTCAGCTGTGGATCAGCCCGCACCGCACGCAGCAGTTCGATGCCGGTCATGTTTGGCATGTTCCAGTCGGACACGATGAAATCAAAGTGCTGTGTCTTCAGCTTGTGCAATGCAACCTGACCATCCTCGGCTTCGTCGACATTGGTAATACCCAATTCCTTCAAGAGGTTGCGCACAATCCTTCTCATTGTTGAGAAATCATCAACAACCAGAAATCTCATATTCTTATCTATCATTGGCTTTTTCCTGAGCTGATATCAATTCCCAGCTTATTTTGTTCCTAGCGCTGAAGGAAAGGAATGATTGTATCCGCAAGCACCGCAGGGTCAAACTTGGCGACATAGGCATCAACACCGACACTGGCGCCCATGGCCCGGTTGGCATTGGATGACAGGGACGAGTGCATCACCACCGGAATACCGTAAAACCGGGCATCCGACTTGATCAATTTGGTCAACACATAACCATCCATTTCCGGCATTTCCGCATCGACCAGAATCAGTTTCAGATTGTCGTGCAGGCTTTCGGAGTCGGACCAAGTTCTGTTCGCCAGCACCTGCAATTTGTCCCACGCCTCTTTGCCGTTGTTTGCCTGATGATACTTGAGGGACATCTTGTCCATCACGTTGGAAATCTCTTTCCGCGCCACCACCGAATCATCGACGAAGAAGACATACTGGTCATCCTCCAGCGCCGCCTGTGGAATATCCGGCAAACGGGTCTCGCCGACAACGCTGGACAGGATCTGCTCAACATCCAGAATGGAGACCAGCTTGCCGTCATCCAGCTCGGTCACCGCCGTGATCAGCGTCTGCTGGGTGGTATTCATCACGTTTTCAGGCGCGCGCACCTTGTCCCAATCGACACGAATGATGCGATCCACCGAATCCACCAAGAAAGCCTGGGTGCTTTTGTTGAACTCGGTGACGATCATGGTGTTGTAGCCACCCTCCGCCAATTCACAACCAATGAACTTGGCCAGCGAAATCACGGGGATGATGTTGCCGCGCAGGGACAATACCCCTTCGACACCAAACGGCATATTGGGGGTTTTGGTGACGAAAGGCGTCTGCGACACTTCACGCACCTTGAACACGTTGATCCCGAATGTTTCGCGGGTACCCAACGAAAACAGCAGAATTTCCATCTTGTTCGATCCCGCCAGCTTGGTACGGGCATCGATATTGGCTAGCAAAGAGGCATCAGATGCGGACATGGCCACTCCTTAAATAAAGCGCAAATCAGCTCAAATCTTCAGCATCTCGCGGATTTTCATCGAGAGCTTTTGTGGCTCGAACTTGGATACATAGGCATCGACGCCAACCGACTCACCCAGCTTCTGGTTGGATTGCCCCGACAGCGAGGAGTGCATCAGCACCGGAATGCCATGGAAGCGCGGATCGGACTTGATGAGCTTGGTCAGCATATAACCGTCCATCTCAGGCATCTCGACGTCGGTCAGCACCAGGTTCACGACATCGCTCAACTTGCGCCCGGCCAGCTCGGCCTGCGACGCCATGCGCTGCAGGTCATCCCATGCCCGCATTCCATTGATAGCCGAAGCATACTTGATGTTCATGACCTCAAATGTTTGCTGGATCTGTTTGCGAGCAACCGCCGAATCATCGGCAAAGTACACCATGCGCGGCTCTTTAATCGGATCGATGCCAATGAACTGGTGCTCGTCACCGTACATGGCTGTTTCCGCCAGCACCTTTTCAACGTCCATCATCATGACCAGCGTACCGCCATCCAGCTCAGTGACCGCAGTGACTAGACCGCCCATCCGGTTGGTAATCATCTCCGGCGGCACCCGCATTGCTGCCCAATCCAGACGCAGGATGGTATCTACCGCCTCGACCAGAAAGCCTTGGGTATGACCGTTGTACTCGGTCACGATCATGATTTCCGGGCGTTTCTCGCTGACGATGCCGGCGTAGCGTGCCAGATCGATCACCGGCACCAGGCTGCCACGCAGACTAACCATACCTTCGACGGAAGACGGCATTTCCGGCGCAGAGGTGATTTCCGGGGTCCGCATCACTTCACGCACTTTGAAAACATTGATACCGAAGGTCTCCTTGCGCCCCGTTCTTTGGTCAACCCCAAGAGAGAACAAGAGAATTTCCAGTTTGTTCGTTCCTGCCAGCTTGGTGCGGGCATCGATTTTTTTAAGAAGCTCAGACACGGAAACCTCCGAGGAAAAATTCATTTCTTACGACAAAGACATTCATGCCAGCCTGCGTCAAGCTTTACATTCCAGAATGGCAACACTCCGGGTAGTATCGCCTGTGCTCCATAAGGAGTCCAGCACCATCACATCCCGCGCACAGGGGTAGGATTATCATACGGTTTAACTAGCCTTTACAAATGGCGCCTGCTTAATGTCGAATAATCTATCAACAAATACCACCCCGGAAACGTTGGCCGCAACATTTGCCCACTTTAATGCGGTAACCGATGAGTTGATCAAAGCATACCAACAGCTTGAGATCAAAGTTGAAGAGTTGAACACTCAGTTGACCCAAGCCAATGATGAGCTACTGCAAAAGTCGCAAGCCAACGCCCAGCTGGCACAGCGACTGGCCACCCTCGTCAATGAATTACCTGCCGGTGTCATCGAAACCGATGCAAAAAAACAGATCATCTCATTGAACAATGCAGCGAAAACGATGCTGCCCGGACTGCAGAGAGACGCGCACTGGAACGAAGCAGCACTACTGCGGCAGATGGATGCAGACGGCGTAATCCACCTTGCCGACCCGCATAGCGGCCGGACACGCTACCTGACCCTGCAAACCTGCCCACTAGACGACCGGTCGACGATCTTCCTCCTTCATGACGTGGGCACATTGCGCCACCTGCATGAGCAACTGGCACAACAAAACAAGCTCGCCTCCATGGGGCAAATGGCCGCATCGCTGGCCCATCAGCTGCGCACCCCACTGGCCACCGCCCTGCTCTACGCCAAGAACCTGGAGCGGCCAACACTTTCAGCCGAGGAACGACTAAAGTTTTCACGTAAGATTGTCGACCGCCTGCAAGCGCTGGAGGGACTCACCCAGGAAATGCTGGGCTTTGTGCGCCAGAACACCTCCAGCGAACAGATCACCCGCTACCCGCTACCCGAACTGGTACACGAGTTGGAGCAGTCCTTCGCGCCACAGTGCGAGGGCCATGGCGTGCACTTTCAGATTCATGCCGCGGCACTGGAGCAAACGTCGCTGAACTGCCGCCCCAAAGAGCTGGCAGCGGCCATGATCGGCCTGCTCGAAAATGCACTGCAACACGTACCGGCCGACGGAAAGATCACGCTGGAGGTGCTGAACCGCGAAAACTGTCTTACATTCAGAATAAGAGACAACGGCCCAGGCATTGCTCCAGAGCTGGTACCCCGTATCTTTGAACCCTTTTTCACGACCAGAGCGAACGGCACCGGTCTTGGCCTCGCCATCACCAAGCGGGTAATTGACGCACTGGGGGGCGAGCTAAGCTATCATCGCGAAGATGACAGCACCGTGTTCTCGGTTGTCCTTCCACAGGCTGGCGAACCATGAATGGCAATGACTCCATGATGAAACCTATTGTTAAACTGCGCGGCCATGTTGGCAGCATCTTTCTTGTTGGCCAATTCGATTTCAATGCCCACAAGGCATTCCGCCAAGCAAGCCAAGAATTGCTCGACAACAATGACATCACCGAAATTGAGGTCGATTTCGATCAGGTACCCTATCTGGACAGCTCGGCACTGGGCATGCTGCTACTGCTGAAAGAACGCACCAGCAGCGCTAGCAAGGGCTTGGCACTGGTCAACTGCCGGGAGACCGTGCGCCAGGTACTGGAAATTGCCTGTTTTACCAAGCTATTCAATATTTCTTGATACTTGCCGGTAGCCCCACTGCCGGCATGGACGGTAAAATCCGCAGCTAATTCAAGCGCCTTGGAAAACAACAAGATGAGCATCAAATCCGACAAGTGGATCCGTCGTATGGCTGAAGAACAGGCCATGATCGAGCCATTCGTGTACGAGCAGGTCAAGCAGGTTAACGGCGAGAAAGTCATTTCGTACGGCACATCGAGCTACGGCTACGATATTCGCTGCGCCGATGAATTCAAGGTCTTCACCAATATCAACAGCACCATCGTCGACCCGAAGAACTTCGATCCACAATCGTTTGTCGAGGTATCCGGCAAGGGCTACTGCATCATCCCGCCCAACTCCTTTGCCTTGGCTCGCACCGTCGAATACTTCAAGATTCCGCGCTCGGTTCTGACCGTGTGCCTGGGAAAATCGACCTATGCCCGCTGCGGCATCATTGTCAACGTCACCCCGTTTGAGCCTGAATGGGAAGGCTACGTCACGCTGGAGTTCTCCAACACCACGCCGCTGCCAGCAAAAATCTACGCAAACGAGGGTGTGGCGCAGGTGCTATTCTTCGAGTCCGACGAAATCTGTGACGTTTCCTACAAGGATCGCGCCGGCAAGTACATGGGACAAGTCGGCGTTACCCTGCCACGCACCTGAGGCATTGGCCAGGCCCGTCACAGCGCAATTCCTTCTCGCAATTCAGGCCATCTAGTCTAGGATGAAGAACACGGCGGGCAATACTGTTGCTGACGTGTTTCTTCCTGAGCGTTGTGGTTCCCCCTTGCCGCAACGCTCTTTTTTTGCTTTATTTTCAAGCAAGACGAGCACAGCCATTTCTTACCTCAGCTTCAATCGACTGAATCGCCCCGGCTTCTCTAGACACTCTTGAGTCGTTGGAAATATTGCTTCTCAAACTCTACCGGCGATAGCACATTTGCGGAACCATGCCGGCGCTTCGGGTTGTAGAACATCTCGATGTAATCGAAGATGTCTCGTCGGGCTTCCTCCCGGTCGTGATAGGTTTTTCGCTTGATGCGTTCCCGCTTCAGCAACAGGAAGAAACTCTCCGCCACGGCATTGTCGTGGCAGTTCCCCCGCCGACTCATGCTGGGTACCAAGCGATGGGCCTTCAAGAAGTCCTGCCAGTCGTAGCTACTGAACTGGCTCCCCTGATCGGAATGCACCAGCACCTCCTGCTTGGGCTGGCATCGCCATACCGCCATCAACAAGGCATTCAGCACCAGCTCTCTATCGATACGTGACTGCATCGACCAGCCAATGACCTGTCGCGAGAACAGGTCGAGCACCACAGCCAGGTACAGCCACCCCTCATGCGTACGGATATACGTGATGTCGGTCACCTAGGCTTTATTCGGCGCATCCACGGTGAACTGGCGCTGCAGGTGGTTCGGCGCCACCACTGCGGGCCGGCCACGGTAATGCCCCGGACGTCGGTGGTAGCCCGTCTGCGAACGTAGTCCCTCCTGCTTCATCAGCCGGGCCACGCGGTGTTTGTCGCAGCGCTCGCCCAGAGCCCGCAGATCGCCATACACCTTGCGGTAGCCATAGACACCGCCACTCTCTAGCCAAGCCTGCTTGATTTGCCCCAGCAAGCGTTGGTCTTCGCGGGCACGGGGTGAATGCGGGGACGCTTTCCAGGCGTAGTAGCCACTGGGGTGTACTGACATGACACGACACAGTCGTCGGACTGGAAACTGCTGCTCGTGGGCCCGGATGGGATAATGCTGCGATGGAAAGCTTCTTCCGTTCTCTGAAGTCGGAACGGGTTTATTTGACCCACTACCGAGGCTACGAGGAGGCACGTACAGATGTGTTTGATTACATCCGCTTTTACAATCACCAACGACGTCATTCGACCCTAGGGTATTTGACTCCGATTGAATTCGAACGCCGTCGTTCAGTGCTTAGTGCTTAACCCGCTGTCCATGGGGAGCGGGACAGACCAACTTTGCTTTGCTTTCAAGGATCACGAGAAAGCGTTTTCCGCGCACACAAAGCACAAAGCCCAGCTTGATGTCTCAAGCTGGGCTTTGTTTAAGGGGGCGTCTGGCGGTGTCCTACTTTCACACAGGTATCTGCACTATCATCGGCGCTAAGGCGTTTCACGGTCCTGTTCGGAATGGGAAGGCGTGGG
>NZ_RBID01000016.1 GCF_003633895.1 Vogesella indigofera | reverse complement strand
TCGTTTCTCAGAATCTTGACAGTGCAAGTATTTGGCTAAGCCAGACACTTACACCTATCGGTTATTCGTTCTGTTAAAGAGCAGCGCTGCGTCGCGTTTCGTTTGCGGCGTCAGCTGAGGAGGCGAACTATAGCGAAATCCGCCAGCCGCGTCAACACCCGCAAACGGACTTTTTGACACCAAAGCGGCAAGTCCTTGATTCCATAGCCACCCCGCCGCCAAGCAAAATGAAAAAGGTTGGCCGCAGTGCTCGCGGCCAACCTTCAGCAACTCCGGCAAACCGGAAAACCGGCTTAATCCGGCTTATTTACCGCGCAATTTGGCAAAAGCGGCCGCCATGGCGCCACCACTATTATCCGCCGACGCCGGCTTGGCATTCTGGCGACGATTAGTGTCGCTACGCCCGGCGCCGCTGCGCACCGCGGTGCCGACTTCGTCATCCAGGCGCATGGTCAGCGCGACCCGCTTGCGCGACACGTCGACCTCCAGCACCTTGACCTTGACCACGTCACCGGCTTTGACCACCTTGCGCGGATCGTCGATGAACTTGTTGGACAGCGCCGAAATGTGCACCAGACCATCCTGGTGCACGCCGATGTCGACGAAAGCGCCGAAGTTGGCGACGTTGGTGACCACCCCTTCCAGCACCATGCCCGGCTGCAGATCCTTCAGGCTTTCCACCCCATCCTGGAAGGTGGCGGTCTTGAATTCCGGACGCGGATCGCGCCCCGGCTTGTCCAGCTCTTTCAGAATGTCCATCACCGTCGGCAAGCCGAAGCGTTCGTCGGTGTAATCGCTGGCACGCAGCCCCTTGATGAATACCGAGTCGCCGACGATCTGCTTTACCGCGCGTCCGGTCTTGCTGACGATCTGCTCTACCACCGGGTAGGCCTCAGGATGCACCGAGGAGGCATCCAGCGGGTTGTCGCCATTACTGATGCGCAGGAAGCCGGCAGCCTGCTCGAAGGTTTTTTCGCCGAGACGACTGACCTTGAGCAATTCCTTGCGTGATTTGAACGCACCATTGGCGTCGCGATGGGCGACGATGTTGGCCGCCAGCGTGCTGTTAAGACCGGAAATGCGCGTCAGCAGCGGCACCGACGCCATATTGACGTCGACGCCGACCGCGTTGACGCAGTCTTCTACCACCGCGTCCAGGCTCTTCGCCAGCTGGCTCTGGTTGACGTCGTGCTGGTACTGGCCGACACCGATCGATTTCGGATCGATCTTCACCAGCTCGGCCAGCGGATCCTGCAGACGGCGGGCGATCGACACCGCGCCGCGCAGGGACACATCCAGCTCCGGGAATTCCTTGGCCGCCAGTTCGGAGGCGGAGTACACCGAGGCGCCGGCCTCGCTGACCACGATCTTGGTCAGGTTCAGCTGCGGGAAGGCCTTGATCACGTCCTGCGCCAGCTTGTCGGTTTCACGGCTGGCGGTGCCGTTGCCGATGGCGACCAGCTCGACCTGGTGCTTGTGCGCCAGCGCGCCAAGAATGGCCACCGAGCGCTCCCAGTCGCGGCGCGGCTCGTGCGGATAGATGGTGGCGGTATCAAGCAGCTTGCCGGTATTGTCGACCACCGCCACTTTCACGCCGGTACGCAGGCCGGGGTCCAGGCCGATGGTGGCGCGCGGGCCGGCCGGCGCCGCCAGCAGCAGGTCGTGCAGGTTGGCCGCAAACACCTTGATCGCCTCGGCGTCGGCGGCGTCTTTCAGCTTCGACACCAGCTCCAGCTCCAGCGACAGGAAGATCTTGGCACGCCAGCACAGGCGCACACCGTCCAGCAGCCACTTGTCGGCGGCGCGCCCGGCATCCTTGATGCCGAATTGCGCGGCGATCAGCTCTTCGTAGGCCGAGCGCTGCGTGATCGGCGTATCGTCCGGCTGGTATTTCAGCGCCACCGACAGGATACCTTCGTTGCGGCCGCGCAGTAGCGCCAGCGCGCGGTGCGACGGCGTCGACTTCAGCGGCTCGCGATGCGCGAAGTAATCGGCGAACTTGGCGCCTTCCAATTCCTTGCCGGCGACCACCGTCGCCGCCAGTTCGCCCTCGTTCCACAGTTTGTCGCGCAACCGGCCCAGCAGCGCGGCGTCTTCGGCAAAACGCTCGATCAGGATGGCGCGGGCGCCATCCAGCGCCGCCTTGGCATCGGCCACACCCTTGTCGGCATCGGCATAGCCTGCGGCCAACGTTTCCGGCACTTGCGTCGGGTCGACGAGCAGGCTGTCGGCCAGCGGCTCCAGCCCGGCTTCGCGCGCGATCTGCGCCTTGGTGCGGCGCTTCGGCTTGTACGGCAGGTACAGGTCTTCCAGCGTGGTCTTGTTGTCGGCGGCGTACAGCGCCGACTCCAGCTGCGGGGTAAGTTTTTCCTGCTCGGCGATGCTTTTCAGGATGGTGACACGACGGTCGTCCAGCTCGCGCAGATAGACCAGACGCTCGGCCAGCAGGCGCAACTGGGTGTCGTCCAGGCCGCCGGTGACTTCCTTGCGGTAACGGGCGATGAAGGGCACGGTGGCGCCTTCGTCGATGAGATTGATGGTGGCGGTGACTTGCGCCTCGCGGACGGTGAGTTCCGTCGCGAGGCGGCTGGCGATACTTTTCAACATGCGGCGTTGTTCTTGTCGGAAAACGGAAGCCGCTACTGTAACGGCATACGCCGGAAAATCAAGCGGTGACCGGATTGTTCAGCCAGGCCTGCGCATCTTCCACCGTATTGAAGTATTCGGCGGGGACGCGGGTGAGCAGGCCGGACAGGTGCGCCGCCAAGCGAATCCAGGTGTCGTCGGCCACCACGGCAAAACGGCCGAATTCGCTCTCGTGAGCGCGCATGAAGCGAATCTCCTCCATCGCCATATCCAGCGTGAAGTCCTTGATGCCGGATAGATCCAGCAGCACGTCCGGCTTGCCGTGTTCGCCACTGCGCTTGAGCAGCGCCTCCTCGAACAGCTTGAAGTCGCCGAGTGTGAATTCGTTGTAGAGGGCAACGTCCAGACCGTAATCTTGTTCGCGGATGGAAATCATGGTGCGGCTCCTGTGTGAGAGTGGATTGAAGGGACTGGCATTCCGAATATTAGCGCCTGCCGGCCAGAATGCCGCTGACAATAATCAAGGCCATCGCCAGCAACTCGCCGGCACCCAGCTGCTGTTGCCACACCAGCGCACCGAACAGTGCGGAAAACACCACCGTCAGGTAGGACAGATTGGCGACCAGCAGCTTGCGGCCAACCTTGTAGGCCCGCGTCATCGCCAGCTGTGCCACGGTGGCGGTGGCGCCAAGACCCAGCACCCACGGCAGGTTGGCCGCAGTCAGTGGCTGCCACGGCCGTCCCAGCAGCAACAGGCCGCCGCCGAGCGTCGAGATCAGCGCAAAGTAGAACACCGTGCGCCACTCCGCCTCGCCGGCCTGCCCCAGCTCGCGCACGTGCAGGTAGGACCAGCCGGCGAGCAGACCGGAGCCCAGCCCCAGCAGCCCGGCCTGCCACGCGGCGCCGTCAAAGGTTGGCCGCAACAGCAGCGCGACCCCGACAAAGCCGAGCAGCAGTGCCAGCAGCGCGTGCCGCGACAGCTTCTCTTTCAGCAGCAGCACCGACAGCAGCGCCAGGAACATCGGCGAGGTGTAGTTGAGTGTTACCGCCGTCGACAGCGGCAGATGACCGATGGCATAGAAGTAGGCCAGCAGCGCGGTGTAGCCGATCAGGCCGCGCTTGAGGTGGCGCCCCAGCTGTGGCGTGGCGAAGCGCTGCCGCCGCAGCAACGCCACCGTACCCAGCAGCAACACCGCGAACAGCGTGCGCCAGAACACCAGCGCCACAGTGTCCAGCGACGCCGCACCGAGCTTGACGAACACACCCATCAGGCCAAAGCTGACCGCGGCCAGCACCATCCACAAGGCGCCGGCCATCTAGCGACGCGCCGCCAGAATGCCGCTACCGATGATCAGCGTCATGCCCAGCCAGGACAACAAGGGCAGTTGCTGCTGGTGCAGGAACAAGCCCATCAGCGCCGAGAACGCCACCGTCAGGTAGGCCAGGCTGGACACCACGAACTTGCGCCCTTCCTTGTAGGCACGCGTCATCGCCAGCTGCCCGGCCAGCCCCATCAGCCCGACGGCGAGCATTTGCGCCAGCTGCATCCCGTTCAGCACATGAAAGCCGCCATTGAACAGCACCACCAGCAGGCCGAACAGCGACGACAGGAAGAACAGCCAGAACACGGTGACCGACGGCCGCTCGCCCAACTCGCCCAGCTCGCGCACATGGAACAGCGCCAGCCCGGCGCCAAGGCCGGAACCCAGCCCCATCAGCCCGGCAAACCACTGCCCGGCGTCAAACGTTGGCCGCAACATGCAGGCGATGCCGACAAAACCCAGCGACAGCGCAAACCACACCGCCGGCGGCAGCCGCTCGCGGCGCAACAGCACGCAACAGAGGGCAAAGGACAAGGAAGAGGTGTAATTGAGGGTCACCGCCGCCGCCAGCGGCAGCCGGCTCAGCGCATAGAACAGCATCGCCATCGACAGGTAGCCGATCAGGCTGCGCCGCGCATGGGCGCCCCAGTGCGGACTGCGCAAGGATTCGCCGCGTCGCCACATCAGCGGCAGCAACACCAGCAAACCGATGAAGGTGCGATAGAACAGCACCTCGAACGCCGGCAGCGTGCTCGACCCCTGCGCCGCAAACAGGCTCATCAGCGCGAAGCACAGCGCCGCCACCACCATCCAGCCGGAACCGAGACGACTCATGCGCCCGCCTCCGCCTTCCGCGCCACCGCGAGACCGAGACAGATATCGGCGAACACGCGCCGGTAGCGCGCATATTCCGCGGCATTGGCACTGCAGTGCGCCTTGATGTAGCGGCCATTGCCCTGCTGCTGCCACACCACCAGCTGCTGGCTGACGATCCACAGCCCGTTCTGCACGTACAGCCCTTCGCGATAGGACAGCACCAGCCGGCCGCGTAGCCGGTCGAGGCGCACCGTCTGCGCCGGCTCGCGCGTGTCGTCGGCCCGGCGATAGCGCGCCGCCAGGCGGCTCAGTGGCTCCTTGCCGCGCAACAGCTGGCGGCTGACCTGCACCTGCACGCCGCCGCGTTCGCGGTCTTCCTGCCGCGGCGGCACGATGCGCAGCATCTCGTCGCTATGCGGCCGTACCTGCCACGCCGCCGGCACATTGATGGTGACACCCAGGTAGGGATTGCGATAGGTCGCCGCAGTGGCCAACCCGGAGAACAACACGGAAAACAGTACGCTTAATACAAATGGCATGATGGCCCGGCAGACAAAAAAAGGCGCGGAAATCCGCGCCCTTTTATTGTGCCGCACAAAACACGGTCTTAGCCAGCCAGATGTTCACCCATCTGCCGACGATAGAACTCGTGGAAGTGCTGCATCCCGTCTTCGGTCGGCGACTGGTACGGCCCGACCTCGCTCTCGCCGCGCAGCCACAGCGCCTTGCGGCCCTCGTGCATGCGCAGGCAGATCTCGTCGTCCTCGACCGCGGTTTCCATATAGGCCGCCTGTTCCGCCTCGATGAACTCCGGCTCGAACCACAGAATGTCTTCCGGGTAGTAGAACTCGGTGATCACCGTGCACTTTTCCGGGCCGCGCGGAATCACCACGCTGATCACCAGCACGTGTGGATACCACTCCACCATGATGTTCGGGTAGTAGGTCAGCCAGATGGCGCCGAATTCCGGCTGCTGGTCGGCGTAACGCTTGATGACTTCCTCGTGCCACTTGCCGTACACCTTGCTGCCGGAGCGGGCCAGAGCGTTCTTCACGCCCACGGTCTGCACGTGGTAGTGATCGCCCCACTCCCACTTCAGGTCGGCGCAATCGACGAAATTGCCGAGGCCTGGATGGAACGGATCGACGTGGTAGTCCTCGGAGTAGACTTCGATGAAGGTCTTCCAGTTGAAGTCGTACTCGGTGGTCAGCGACTTGTGATAACCGTAGTTTTCGAAAGTCATGTGCTTGGCGACGCCAAGCTGTTCCAGGTCGCGGCCAACGTTGCGCTTGGCATCAAACAGCAGGCCCTGCCAGCGGGTCAGCTCGGTCTGGTTCAGATTCAGGCACGGCGTTTCCGGGAAGTGCGGCGCGCCGATCAACTGGCCGCCGTTGTCGTAGGTCCAGCCGTGCAGGTTGCACACCATGTGGTTGCCGGTGCCGCGCCCCTTGTAGATCAGTGCCTGGCGGTGGCGGCAGACGTTGGAGATCAGCTTGATGTCGCCATCGACATTTTTCAGCATCTTGCCGTGGCCGAGCCAGTCCAGAGTGTGATAGTCGCCGGCGTTCGGCACCATCAGTTCGTGGCCGTAATACTGCGGGGCATTGGCGAACAGGACTTGTTGTTCCAGCGCGTAGTACGCCGGATCAAAGTAGGTAAAGACAGGCAACTGCGCAGCAGAAGCTTTCAGCAACTGGGACGAAGCCAGATCAGACATTATTCCCACACCTCCGTGGAAGAAGATATAAGACCAGCCGAATCTCGCTCTTAACGAGTTTACGGAGTGCTATAAAAAACACTTGCCAGAACACGGACTTCCGTGATCCGCCCAAGCGGTCAGGGGCGGGATTGTCGGCTAAATCCCCCCCCGGGGCAAGCACTTTTTAGCCGCACAATTGCGCTGGATCAGGCTTTTTGCAAAAGAAACCGCCATAGCCGGCATCTGATCAAATTACGTGGCAAAACCCTTTTCTATTCATTGTCTTGTCAAACAGCCGCCACATAATCAGCCCGCATCGGGCAACATCGACAGCAAGGGAATCCCCGATGGTGCATTGCACCAAAATAGCGGATAATCACCGGTTATCATCAGTGTCCCTGCCGGCGGCCAAACGCTGTCGGCGCAGGCGCAGCAGCACCCCAATAAAAAGAACGCAACACCGGCACAGACCTCCATCAGACGTCTTCATGCTAACGGACCCGACATGACCAACCACACACTTGTCATCAACTGCGGCAGCTCGTCGCTGAAATTTGCGCTGATCGATGCCGCCAGCCAGCGCACCACCGTGACCGGCATTGCCGAAAAGCTCGGCCTCGCCGACGCCTGCATCAGTTTCAAGCAGGACGGCAAGAAAGTTGAACTGACCCTGGCGCAAGGCGATCACGCCGGCGCCATGAAAGCGATCCTGTCCTATTTTGACGAGCGCGAGCTGACCGGCAGCGTGATCGCCATCGGCCACCGTGTGGTACACGGCGGCGAGACCTTCAAGCAGTCCACTCTGATCGACGACAGCGTGATTGCTGCCATCGAGGACTGCGCTCGCCTCGCGCCGCTACACAACCCGGCGCACCTGCAGGGCATCCGCACCGCACAGGCCTGCTTCCCGCACCTGCCGCAGGTGGCGGTGTTCGACACCGCCTTCCACCAGAGCATGCCCGAGCAGGCCTACCTGTACGCGGTGCCGATGGCGCTGTACCGCGAGCACGGCGTGCGCCGCTACGGCTTCCACGGCACCAGCCACCGCTACGTCACCGCCGAAGCCGCGGCGATTCTGGGCAAACCGCTGGCGGAATCCGCCTTCGTCTGCGCCCACCTCGGCAACGGCGCCTCGGTGGCCGCGGTACTGAACGGCAAGAGCGTCGACACCAGCATGGGCCTGACCCCGCTGGAAGGCCTAGTGATGGGCACCCGCTGCGGCGACATCGACCCGGGCATCTTCGGCTACCTCGCCACAGAACTGAACACCGACATCCAGGGTGTTTCCGACATCCTCAACAAGCAGTCCGGCCTGCTCGGCCTGTCCGAGCTGTCCAGCGACTGCCGTGAACTGGAAGACGCCGCCGCCGCCGGCCATACCGGCGCGCAGATCGCGCTGGAAGTGTTCGCCTACCGCCTCGCCAAGCAGATCGCCTCGATGACGGTGGCGCTGGGCCGCCTCGACGCGCTGCTGTTCACCGGCGGCATCGGCGAAAACTCGCCACTGCTGCGCGCCAAGGTGATCAAGCTGCTCGGCTTCCTCGGCCTCGCGCTCGACCCGGCGGCCAACGATGCGGCCTTCCGCGGCAAAGCCGGCCGCATCACCCGCGCCGGCAGCACCCCGGCGCTGGTCATCAACACCAATGAAGAACTGATGATCGCGCTGGACACCGCCGCACTGTGCGAGCCGGCGGCCTGAGGGAACAGCCATGCATACTTTTCTGATCGCCCCGATCGGCGTTGACGCCGGTCTGACCTCGGTCTCGCTGGGCCTGATCCGCGCGCTGGAACAGGATGGCCTCAAGGTCGGCTTCGTCAAGCCGATCGCCCAGGGCAGCGACACCAGCGAGCCGGAACGCTCCACCCACTTCGCCCGCGAGCTGTGCCGCCTCAACGCGCCGGAGCCGCTACCGATGGACCACGCCGAGCACCTGCTGAGCCAGGGCCAGCTCGACCAGCTGATGGAAGAGGTGGTGCACCTGTTCCAGCGCGCCTCCGCCGGCGTCGACGTGGTCATCGTGGAAGGCCTGGTGCAGGACCAGCAACGGGTGTTCACCACCTACATCAACAGCAAGATCGCGCGCACGCTGCAGGCGGAAGTAATCCTGGTCGGCGCCGCCGACCAGCTGCCCAGCCACACGCTGGCGGAGCAGCTGGAGATCACCATCCAGGCCTTCGGCGGCCAGCCGCGGCAGGTGGCCGGCTACATCCTCAACCGCCTGCGTCCGGGGCAGAACCCGGCCACGTTGGCCGCAGAGATCACCGAATCCAGCCGCCTGATCCAGAGCCGGCGCATTGCCTGCCTCGGCGGCATCCCGTTCGAGCCGGAGCTGCTGGCCCCGCGCACGCTGGACGTGGCCAACTACCTGAAAGCCAAGTTGCTGCACGCCGGCCAGCTGACGCGCCGCCGCGTGCGCAGCATCTCGGTGATGGCACGCTCGGTGCCGCACATCGTCGAACTACTCAAGCCCGGCGCGCTGATCATCACCCCCGGCGACCGCGAGGACATCGTGCTCGCCACCGCGATGGCGACCATGAACGGCGTGCCGCTGGCCGGCCTGCTGCTGACCTGCGACGCGGCACCGGATCCGCGCGTGGCACAGCTGTGCCACAAGGCGTTCACCAGCGGCCTGCCGGTGCTATCGATCGACACCAACACCCTGGAAACCGCGACCCTGATCTCGACCATGAGCCGGCAGGTGCCGGCCGACGACATGGAGCGCATGGAGCGGGTGGTCGATTTCGTCGCCGAGCGCATCAGCACCAGCCAGCTGCGCCAGCGCATCGGCGAGCACCACGAGAAACGGCTGTCGCCGCCGGCGTTCCGCTACCAGCTGATGGAAAAGGCGCGCCGCGCCGCCAAGCGCATCGTGCTGCCGGAAGGCAACGAGCCGCGCACGGTGCGCGCCGCCGCCATCTGCCACGAGAAGGGCATCGCCCGCTGCGTGCTGCTGGGCGAACGCCAGGAGATCCTGCAGGTGGCCGAGGCGCAGGGCATCACCCTGCCCGCCGGCATCGAGATCGTCGACCCCAACGAGGTCCGCGCCCGCTACGTGCCGCCGATGGTGGAGCTGCGCAAGAGCAAGGGCCTCAACGCGCCGATGGCGGAGCAGCAGCTGGAAGACAACGTGGTGATGGGCACCATGATGCTGGCGCTGAACGAGGTCGACGGCCTGGTGTCCGGCGCCATCCACACCACCGCCAACACCATCCGCCCGGCGCTGCAGCTGATCAAGACCGCGCCGGAAGCCAAGCTGGTTTCCAGCGTGTTCTTCATGCTGATGCCGGACCAGGTCTATGTGTACGGTGACTGCGCGGTCAACCCGGACCCAAGCGCGGAAGAGCTGGCAGATATCGCCATCCAGAGCGCGGACTCCGCCGCCGCCTTCGGCATTCCGCCACGGGTAGCGATGATCTCCTACTCCACCGGCTCCTCCGGCAGCGGCGACGACGTGGAAAAAGTGCGCGAGGCCACCCGCATCGCGCGCGAGAAACGCCCGGACCTGCTGATCGACGGCCCGATGCAGTACGACGCGGCGTCGGTAGAGTCGGTCGGCCGCCAGAAGGCGCCGGACAGCCCGGTGGCCGGCCGCGCCACCGTATTCGTGTTCCCCGACCTCAACACCGGCAACACCACCTACAAGGCGGTGCAGCGCTCCGCCGGCGTGGTGTCGGTCGGGCCGATGCTGCAGGGCCTGCGCAAGCCGGTGAACGACCTGTCGCGCGGCGCACTGGTGGACGACATCGTTTACACCATCGCGCTGACCGCGATCCAGGCCGACCAATTCAGCCGCTAAACTCCGGTCGCCCCCCCCCCCGCCTACCCCGCCCGATCATGCCTGCATGATCGGGTTTTTTCATTGCGGCCAACCTTGTAAACCCATGACGCAACAAAAGAAAGCACGCCCGCCATGCTTTCTTGATGGTTTCAAACAACTGTTTTAGTATCGATCCCGCTTTTATAAAAACATAACGATAAAACGTGCCCGCGCCATCAGGCCACAGCGCACGACACAACGCGAGGAAACACAGATGTCTTTGAACAGCATCACCGAGTGGTTCATTCCGGACAGCGTCCGGCAATCCCCGGACACCCTGATCCGGGCACGTACCGTCACCAGTGTCGGCCTGCTGGCCGGCGCCATCGCCCCGCTGTTTGCCCTCTCCTACTTCAAACTGCATCACCCGGCGATGGGCAGCGGCATCCTCATCGGCGGCCTGGCGCTGCTGCTGGGGCCGCTGCTGCTCAAGCTCAGCGGCGCGCTGCGCCTTGTCGCCGAGTGCATCGTGCTGTCGATGTTCGGCATGGTCAGCTGGATGGTGTACGTCAACGGCGGCATCCTCTCCACCAGCATCATGTGGTTCGCCATCATCCCGTTTGCCGCCATCTTCGTCAGCGGCCGCCGCTCCGGCATCGTGTGGACGCTGCTCAGCTTTGCCATGATCGGGCTGATGTTCGCGCTCAGCGCCGCCGGCGACATCCCGGCGTCGCCGATCCCGCACAGCGAGCTGCCGGCGCTGCAGGCCAAATCGCTGATCGGCCTGACGCTGGTGATCCTGGCGCTGGGGCTGTCCTACGAACGCGCCAAGTCGCGCTCCTTCGAAAAGCTGGAATCGGCACGCGAGGAGGCCGAACGCGCCACCGCGGCGATGAAGCAGATGATGGCGCAGGTCACCCGCCTACTCGACGCCGCCGAGAGCGAGAGCCGCGACATCGCCAGCAGCACCCAGCTGATGGCGCGCACCATGTCCGAGCAGCGGCAGCGCGCCGACACCATGGTCGCCATCGCACAGCAGATGGCGGTCACCACCAGCCAGAACACCGAGCAATCGCTCAGCGCCACCAGCATGGCCGATACCGCCGGCCAGGCGGCCAGCGCCGGCGGCGCCGCGATGGACGCCGCGGTGCAGCAGCTGAACCAGGCCGGCAGCGTCATCGCCCGCGCCGCCGAGCGCATGGAAGACCTCGGCCAGCGCAGCACCGAGGTGGGCGGCATCGTGCAACTGATCCGTGACATTGCCGACCAGACCAATCTGCTGGCGCTGAACGCGGCGATCGAGGCCGCCCGCGCCGGCGAGCTGGGCCGCGGCTTCGCCGTGGTCGCCGATGAGGTGCGCAAGCTGGCCGAACGCACCCAGGGCGCGACGCTGGACATCGAGCAGAAGATCCAGCTGATCGTGAACGGCACCAACCAGGCGATCGAGGCGATCCGCGAAGGCAACGCGCAAATGCGCAGCGGCCGCGAAAACACCGTCGACGCGCAACAACGGCTATCCGGCATCATCGGTGACACCCACGCACTGGTCGGCCTGCTGCGCCAGGTATCGCAGGCGGAGCAGAGCCAGAATGACGGCTTTGCCCAGTTTGCCGGCGACATCAGCGCCGTCGGCGACGCCACCCGCAGCCTGTCCGGCGAAACCGACACCATCGCCCACGCCACGGTGCGGCTGGACCAGTTGATGGCCGAGCTGGGCGACAGCGTGCGCCAGTTCCGCGGCATCGCTGCCTGAACGCAGCGCACCAAAATAAAAGCCGCCCGGCTGCTGCCGGGCGGCTTTTTCATTTAAAGGTCTGCGGCCGTGCGCAGAACGTGCTCACGGTCTCGCGAACTAGCGTGAGACAAGGCGAAAACGGCTGAGGAAGCGGCGTTTATCCAGATATACAAGCATGCCGAAACCGTTTTCAACGCGGTACGCCACGTTGACATCAACGCAGCAGATCATGAACAGGTTCTCAGACGCCGCAGGCGGCGAAGCGGCTCTCCAGCAATGCCGCCACCGCCGACTCGGCGTGGTGGCCGATGCGCTGCCCGTCCGGCACCTGCTCTTGCAGATGCTGGCTGGCATTGGCCATCAGGTGCGGGTGGCCGACCAGCTGCAGCATCTCGACGTCGTTCATCGCATCGCCAAACGCCGCACAATCCTGCGCCGCGATGCCCATGCCGGCCAGCAGCTGCTGCAGCGCCTGGCCCTTGCTCACCCCCGGCGCCATCACTTCCAGATAGCAGTCCTGCGAATAGGTCAGCGCCAGCTGGCCGTCGAAGCGGTAGCGGATGTCCTGCTCCACCAGTCGCAGCTGCGCTGGATCGCCGCAATAGATGATCTTGGCCACGTCGCGGCCATGGTAGTCCGCCAGGCTGGCGTGCACCTCGGCGCGGTCGAGATAGCCGTTGAGCGAGCCGGTGTAGCGGCAGGCCAGCTTGCGGTCATCCAGATACAGCGCCAGCTCCACGTCGCGCACCAGCGCCGGCTGCACCAGCTTTTGCACCAGCGCCGGCGCCAGGTTGGCCGCAGCCAGCGGCGTACCGTCCGCCGCGTGTACCCGTGCGCCGTTTGAGCTGATCACGCTGACCGGCAGCTCGATGCCGTCCAGCAGGAACTGCACGTCGCGGTAGTGGCGGCCGGTAGCGATGATCAGCCGGCAGCCGGCAGCGTGGGCGCGCTGCAGGGCGGCGACGCTGCGCGGGGTAATGCGGGATTCGGCATCCAGCAGGGTGCCGTCAAGATCGGTGGCAATGGCGCGGAACATGTCAGTCTCCCCCAGAGAAAAAATGGCAACAACAGGCATGATTGTGCACTTTCACGAATAAACACGCAAACAATCGTGCATAAATCGGCAGTAAAAGTGCTAAAGATCGTGCACAATTTGACCAAGACTGCACACTACTGCACGATGTTGCCTGTTTTCACCGAGGCTGCCCTCATGACCACCGAAGCACGCAAAGAACGTCCGCCGGCGATCGCCCTGCCCAGCGACCGTCACCAGTACATCCGCCAGCGCCTGCAACAGGAAGGCCGCGTGCTGGCCGCCGAACTGGCGCAGACGCTGGGCGTGTCCGAGGACTCCATCCGCCGCGACCTGCGCGAACTGGCCGCCACCGGCATCTGCCAGCGCGTGTATGGCGGCGCCATCGCGATGACGCCCAATACCGGCAGCTTTATCGAGCGCAGCCACGAAAACGTGGCGCGCAAGGCAAGGTTGGCCGCAGCGGCGGTACGCCTGCTGCAGCCGGGACAGTTCGTGTTCCTCGATGCCGGCACCACCAATCTGGAAATCGCGCGCGCGCTGCCGGACATGCCGCTGACGGTGGCCACCAACTCGATCCCGATCGCCGCGGTACTGTTCGGCCGCAGCCAGTTCGAGGTGCTGGTGATCGGCGGGCGCATGGACCACCGCGTCGGCGGCACACTGGGCAGCATCCCGACGCTGGCGGTGCAGGACATGCGCCCCGACGTATGCTTTCTCGGCACCTGTTCGGTGGACATCGAACTGGGCGTCGGCACCACCATCGCCGAGGAAGCGGCGTTCAAGCGCGTGCTGGTCAGCCAGTGCAACCAGATCGTGCTCGCCGTCACCAACGAGAAGCTCGGCACCGCGTCGCCGTTCGCGGTGGCCGCCATGCGCGACATCGGCCGGCTGGTGATCGAGGCCGACGCCGAGCCGCACAAGCTGGCCAGCCTGCAGCACAGTGGCGTGCCGCTGCTGATCGCCGACTAGCGTCTGTTGCAGCGCGGCAAACGCTGGCCGCCGGCCGGTGCAGCCGCTACACTGGCGGCCAATTTTCCGACTGGATTCCGCCATGCTGATCAAAGCCCTGCGCCTCGTACTAGGCAACACCATAGTTGCCGCCGATTACCTCACCCGCCCGCGCAAGCTGCGCCGCGATGCCGCCAGCCAGCAGCGCGTTGATGCCGCCGCCGCCGGACTGACGCTGTACCAGTTCCGCGCCTGCCCGTTCTGCGTCAAGACCCGCCGCGTGCTGCACCGCCTCAACGTACCGGTGGCGCTGCGCGATGCGAAAAACAATGCCGCGCACCGTGACGAGCTACTGCAAGGCGGCGGCAAGATCCAGGTGCCCTGCCTGCGTATCGAGCAGGACGGCAAGGTGCAGTGGCTGTACGAATCGAAAGCCATCCGCGGCTATCTGGAACAACACTTCGCCGCCTGAGAGCCTGTTCAAAGTCTCGCGAGCTCACGCGAGACAAGGCAAAACGGCTTGAGGAAGCGGCGTTGAGCTGGATATAACAAGCATTCCGAAGACGTTTTCAACGCCGTATCGCCCCACGTCGAGATCAGTCGCAGCAGACATTGAACAGGTTCTGATGCCAAGGCGGGCCGACACCGCCCGCCCGTCTCGCCCCCATGCCACTCTGCTATACTCTCGCCCTTCCGCAGCCCGCTCTTTAGAAGCCACGCATGACCACCACCGCCACACCAGCCGCCCTGAAAGCCGCCCTGTCCACCTGCCTGCTGCGCGATCGCCAGCCGCTGAAACGCAAGCTGCAGGATGTCGAGCAGCGCCTGCGCAAGAACCAGCCGTCGGACAAGCTACTGCAGGACATCGCCGCGCAGATCGCCCGCTCCGCCGGCCGCGCCGCCGTGCGCGCCGAACACCGGCCGCGGCCAACCTTTGACGACGCGCTGCCGGTCAACCAGAAGCTGGACGACATCAAGGCGGCGATTGCGGCCAACCAGGTGGTGATCATCTGCGGCGAAACCGGCTCCGGCAAGACCACGCAGTTGCCGAAAATCTGCCTGGAGCTGGGGCGCGGCGTGTACGGCCTGATCGGCCACACCCAGCCGCGCAGGTTGGCCGCACGCTCGGTGGCGACGCGTATCGCGCAGGAGCTGGGATCGGAGCTGGGCACCCATGTCGGCTTCAAGGTGCGCTTCAACGACAAGCAGTCCGAGCGCAACGTGATCAAGCTGATGACCGACGGCATCCTGCTGGCGGAAACGCAGACCGACCGTTACCTGGAAGCCTACGACACCATCATCATCGACGAGGCGCACGAACGCAGCCTCAACATCGACTTCCTGCTCGGCTACCTGAAGCAGCTGCTGCCGCGCCGGCCCGATCTCAAGATCATCATCACCTCGGCCACCATCGACGCCGACCGCTTCGCCCGCCACTTCGACGGCGCGCCGGTGCTGGAAGTGTCCGGCCGCACCTACCCGGTGGAAGTGCGCTACCGGCCACTGAAGCAGCGCGACGAGGACGAGCGCGAGGTGGAGATGGAAGACGCCATCGTCGACGCCGTCGACGAAATCTCGCGCCACGGCGCCGGCGACATCCTGGTGTTCCTGCCCGGCGAGCGCGAGATACGCGACACCGCCGACAAGCTGCGCCGCAGCGGCATCCGCCACTACGAGATCCTGCCGCTGTTCGCGCGACTGTCCAACGAAGACCAGCAGAAGATTTTCAAGCCCTCCGGCGGCCGCCGCATCGTGCTGGCCACCAACGTGGCCGAGACCTCGCTCACCGTGCCGGGCATCAAGTACGTGATCGACACCGGCCTTGCCCGCATCAAGCGCTACAGCCCGCGCGCCAAGGTCGAGCAATTACAAGTAGAGAAAATCTCGCAGGCCGCCGCGCGCCAGCGTGCCGGCCGTTGCGGCCGGATCGAGGCCGGCGTCTGCGTGCGGCTGTACGCCGAGGACGATTTCAACGCCCGCCCGGCGTTTACCGACCCCGAAATCGTGCGCTGCAGCCTGGCGGCGGTGATCCTGCGCATGGCCGCGCTGCGACTGGGCAAGGTCGACGAATTCCCGTTCATCGAGCCGCCGTCCAGCCGCCTGATCGCCGACGGCTACCAGGTATTGCAGGAGCTGGGCGCGGTGGACGAGCAGCTACAGCTGACCCCGGTCGGCACCGAGCTGGCGCGCATTCCGGTCGACCCCAAGGTTGGCCGCATGCTGCTGGCCGGGCGCGAGCACCACTGCGTGCGCGAGGTGCTGATCATCGCCGCCGGGCTGTCGATCCAGGACCCGCGCGAGCGGCCGTTCGAGGCGCGCGAGGCCGCCGACCGCGCGCAGGCGCGCTTCAACGACGAGAAGTCCGACTTCCTGTCCTACCTGCACCTGTGGGACTTCTTCAGCAATGCGCTGGCCAACAAGACCAGCAACCGCCAGCTGGTCAACCTCTGTCACGAGCACTTCCTGTCGCACCTGCGCATGCGCGAGTGGCGCGAGCTGCACGCGCAGCTGGCCGACATCGCCAGCGAGCTGAACCTGATCGAGAAAGACAAGGCGCACGCGCCGGCGGCGGTTGCGGCCAACCTTGAGACCACGCCGAAGAAACGCGCGCAGGCCGACCTGGTGGCCTACGAGAAGCTGCACAAGGCGCTGCTCACCGGCCTGATCGGCAATATCGGCATGAAGTCGCAGGAAAGCGACGACTACACCGGCGCGCGCGGCGGCAGTTTCCTGGTATTCCCCGGCACCGGCCTGAAAAAGGTGCGCCCGAAATGGATCGTCACCGCCGAGCTGGTGGAAACCACCAAGCTGTACGGCCGCTGCGTGGCGCGCATCGAGCCGGAGTGGGTGGAGGCGGTGGCCCCGCACCTGGTCAAGCTGCACCACTTCGAGCCGCACTGGGAAAAATCGCGCGGCGAGGTGGTGGCCAGCGAGCGGGTGACGTTGTTCGGCCTGACGCTGATCGCGCGCCGCCCGGTCAGCTACGGCCGCATCGCGCCGATCGAGGCGCGCGAGCTGTTCATCCGCGGCGCGCTGGTGGCGATGGAGTACGTGAGCAACGCGCCGTTCTTCCAGCGCAACCAGCAGCTGATCCGCGAGGTGGAACAGCTGGAGCACAAGGCGCGGCGCCAGGACGTTCTGGTGGACGAGGACGCGCTGTTTGCGTTCTACGCCGAGCGTCTTGGGTCAGGCGTAGTCGACGCCGCCAGCTTCGAGGCGTGGCGCAAGGAAGCGGAACAGCAGAACCCGAAAATCCTGTTCCTGACCCGCGACGAGCTGATGCGCCACGCCGCCGAGCACGTGTCGGAAAACCAGTTCCCGGAATGGCGCGAGCTGGCCGAGAGCCGCTGTCGCCTGCGCTACCGTTTCGAACCGAACCACCCACTGGACGGCGTCACCATCGACCTGCCGCTGGCGGTGCTCAACACGCTGCAACCGGCGGAGTTCGAATGGCTGGTGCCGGGCATGATCCGCGAAAAGCTGCAGGCGATGATCAAGGGCCTGCCGAAGCAGATCCGCCGCTGCTGCGTGCCGGTGCCGGATTTCGTGACCCAGTTCTTGCTCGGCAACCCGGACACCCAGCAGCCGATCGCGCCACAGCTGGCGCACTTCATCCTGCGCCACACCGGCGGGCTGAAGGTGGATCCGCTGGCATTCAGCCAGGCCGAATTGCCGGCGCACCTGCTGTTCAACTTCCGCATCGTCGACGACGGCAAGCAGGAAATCGGCATGGGCCGCGACCTGCTCGCGCTGCAGAAGCAGTTCGGCCAGGCGGCGCAGCTGACCTTCCGCGACACCAGCGCCGAATTCGAGCGCGACAATGTCGAGGCGTGGGACTTTGGCGAGCTGCCGCAGGCGATCCAGTTCGCGCGCGGCCGCCAGCAGCTGACCGGTTTCCCGGCGCTGACCATCGAGACCGACGCCAAGGGCGAGCGGGTGGCGATCCGCCTGTTCGACACCGAGACCGCGGCCAACCTTGAGCACCGCCGCGGCGTGGTGCGCCTGCTGCAGTACCAGCTGAAGGAGCACATGAAGCAGCTGAACAAGGGCCTGCCGGGCATGACCCAGCTTGGCCTGCAGCTGCGCAATGTGTGCAATGTCGACGAGCTGCTGCAGGACGCCATCACCGCCATCTGCGACCGCGCCTTTATCGGCGACGACGACGCGCCACGCACCGAGAAGGCATTCAACGAGCAGAAGGCGCGCGCCCGCACCCGGCTGCCGGCGGTGACGCAGGCAGTGACCAGCTACCTGAACCAGATCGCCGCCGAATACCAGGCGCTGCTGCCCAAGCTGCAGAAGCACCGCCTCGGCCACGAGCTGACGCAACAGCTGGCGCGACTGGTGTACAAGGGCTTCCTCACCGCCACGCCGTGGCAGCAACTGCCGCAGCTGCCGCGCTACATGAAGGCGATGAGCCTGCGCATGGACAAGCAGCCGGCCAACGCGCAGCGCGACGGCCAGCGCGGTGCCGAAATCCGTGACCTGTGGCAGAAATGGGAAGCGCGCATGGCGGAAGAAAACGAGCGCGGCGGCGCCAGCTTGGCGTTGCAACAGTTTCGCTGGCATATTGAGGAGCTGCGCGTCGGCCTGTTCGCCCAGGAGCTGAAGACGCCGTATCCGGTATCGGTGAAGCGGCTGCTGAAACTGTGGGACGAGCTGCCGAAAAACCTGCGCTGATCACGACGCTGCGGCCGCCGCACGCTGGCATCAGCGCCGCGGCCGCGCCGGACAACACCATAACAAGACCATTCGCACCCACACACTGATGCGTCATCACAAGGGCCGGGCTCGTAGCTTATGAGTGAGATAACAACTACCAAATTGAGTGCCAGCCACGTCATCGTCGGCAAGGAATTGCAGATGGACGTGTACCACAAGAGCGGCGTGCTGCTGGTCAAGCGCGGCCACTACGTACTGACCGAGGAACAGAAACAGCGGTTGCTGGCCAATGGCGAGATCAGCAAGGACGCCAAGATGGCCGCCGCCGAGCGCGAGCTGCGCGAACGCCGCGAAAAGCAGCAGGAACAGCAGCGCAAGGAGCGCGAAAGCCGCGGCCGCAACCCGCTGGTGGAAATGGACAGCCTGGCGCACAAGATGCGCGGCCTGCTCAACCACTACTTCCACGTCAGCGAGTTCGAAGCGCAAGTGACGCAGGTGGCGCAGCGGCTGGCCACGCTCTCAGAGCAACAGCCGGACGGGCTGATCGCCTCCTGCCTGCTGGTGCCGTTCCAGGACTACGGCAGCACCCACAGCCTGCACACCGCCGCCATCCTCGCGGTGCTGGGGCGGCGCCTGAAGCTGCCGGCCGACGAGATGCAGGTGCTGCTGTGCGCGGCGCTGACCATGAACATCTCCGCCACCGGACTGCACAGCGAGCTGACCAAGCAGCAGGCCAAGCTCAGCAACGAGCAGCAACAGCAGATGTACGGCCACCCGCTGCTGTCCTCCGCGCTGCTGCGCGATCTGGGCGTGGAGAACGAGCGCTGGCACCTGCTGGTGCAGCAGCACCACGAGGAATGGAACGGCGCCGGCTATCCCTACGGCCTGAAGAAGGAAGAGATCGACCCCGGTGCGCACCTGATCCGCCTCACCGACGTGCTGACCTCGCTGCTGATCAGCCAGGCGCACCGCGCCGGGCGGCTGCCGTCGATCGCGCTGGCACGGCTGTACAAGGGCGAATTCAGCGAGTTCGATTCGCGCTTTGTCGCGCTGCTGATCAAGGAACTGGGCATCTACCCGCCGGGCAGCTTCGTGCGCCTCGCAAACCAGGAAATCGCCATCGTCACCCACCGCGCCGCCGACGGCAACAACACCCAGCCGCGCGTTGCCAGCGTGCGCGCGGCCAACGGCGAGGTGTACGGCGAGCCGATGCCGCGCAACACCGGCCTTGCCGACTACGTCATCAGCCAGCCGGTATCACCGCAAGAAGCCGGCGTGCGCCCCGCCTTCCTGCTGAAGCTGTGGAACAGCTGACGCGCTGACAGCAGCCGGACCGTCTGCGGCCAACGGTGGCCGCATTTTTTTGCCCATCCGATATTTGTACTATACAAAAACGCGATACGAACCGACAATGCCCGCCGTGAATGACGACATTGCGGCAAGAAAGGCCGACGACGGATGACAGCAAAACGGTGTGACATCGCGGTAATTGGCGCCGGCATGGCCGGCATCAGCTGTGCGCGGCAGCTGGCGGCGGCCGGACGCGAGGTGGTGGTCTTCGACAAGAGCAAAGGCATGGGCGGGCGCATGGCCACCCGTCGCGGCGACGGTTTCAGCTTCGATCATGGCGCGCAGTACTTCACCGCCCGCACCCCGGAGTTTGTCGCCGCGCTGGCTCACTGGCAGCAGGCCGGCTGGTGCGCGCCCTGGTCCGGCCGCGTGGTGGCCGGCCAGCCGCGTGAGCTGGTGCCGGAGGCACGCTTCGTCGGCACCCCGGGCATGAGCGCGCTGTGTCGCGCGCTGGCTGGCGGGCTGCCGGTGCAGCACCAGCTGCGCCTGCTAGCGCTACAACGTAACGGCAGCGGCTGGCAGCTGGCTTTTGACGATGGCAGCCAGTGGCAGGCGCAGCAGGTGGTGCTGGCGATACCGCCGGCGCAAGCGGCGCCGTTGCTGGCCGCGCTGCCGGCGCTGCAAACACGGGCTGCCGCCGTCGAGATGCAGCCGTGCTGGGCGGCGATGCTGCTCAGCGACAGCCCGCTGCCGCTGGCTTTCGACGCCGCCTTCATCGGCGAGGGCCCGCTGTCGTGGGTGGCGCGCAACAACAGCAAGCCGGCGCGGCCGGCGATGGAAAGCTGGGTGCTGCATGCCAGCCCCGCGTGGTCGGCGCAGCACGTGGACGACGACCCGGCGCAAGTGGCGCAGGTACTGTGCGCGGCGCTGGCCGGGCACTGCGCCGGCAGCGTGTCACCACGCCAGCTGAGCGCGCACCGCTGGCTGTACGCGCAGGCGGCCAATCCGCTACCGGACGGCTTCCTGCTGCAGGATGGCGTCGGCGTCGCCGGCGACTGGTGTCTGGGCCAGCGCGTCGAGGATGCCTATCTGAGCGGCACACGGCTGGCCGACGCGCTGCTGGCAGCGCACTAAGGTACAAACGACAAAAGCTTGGCCGCAACAGCACACGCCATTGCGGCCAACCTTGGTCATCCTCGTGCCGGCAACAGCGCCCTGCCCTCATGCGCCGCCGCGGCCGTGGCGGATCAGAAGTGGTCCAGTTCCTTCTCCGACGCCTCGAACACGCTGCCGGCCGCGCCGACGATCTTGTCATCCGGGCGGATGATGGCGAGGTTCTTGTCCGGGTACGGCAGCTGCCACAGGAAATGGCGCAGGCAGTTGAGACGGGCACGCTTCTTGTCGTCGGACTTGATCACCGCCCACGGCGCGTCGCCGGTATCGGTGTGGAAGAACATCGCCTTCTTCGCCTCGGTATAGTCGTCCCACTTGTCCAGCGACTGGATGTCGATCGGCGACAGCTTCCAGTGTTTCAGCGGATCATCGCGACGCGAGATGAAGCGGCGCAGCTGCTCCTCGCGGCTGACCGAGAACCAGAACTTGAACAGGTGGATACCACTGTTGACCAGCATCCGTTCCAGCTGGGGCGTCTGGCGCATGAATTCCAGGTATTCCTGCGGCGTGCAGAAGCCCATCACCCGCTCGACGCCGGCACGGTTGTACCAGCTGCGGTCGAACAGCACCATCTCGCCGGCGGTGGGCAGATGCTGGATGTAACGCTGGAAATACCACTGGCCGCGCTCCTGCTCGGTCGGTTTTTCCAGCGCCACCACCCGTGCGCCGCGCGGGTTGAGGTGCTCCATGAAGCGCTTGATGGTGCCGCCCTTGCCGGCGGCGTCGCGGCCTTCGAACAGCACCACGATCTTCTGTCCGGTTTCCTTGACCCAGTTCTGCACCTTCAGCAGCTCGACCTGCAGCGCGGCCTTCTGCCGCTCGTAATCGTCGCGCTTGATGCGGCTGCGATAAGGGAAATCCGCCGGCAACGGCGCGCTGGTGCTGTCCTCGATGCTGCCGTGCGGCGCGTGCGCCACCTGCAGCGCCACCGGCGCATGGCTGATGGCCTCGATTTCGCGCGCCGCCGCCTCGCGCGCCTTGGCCACCGCGCTGCGGCGCCGTGCCGGTGCCGGCTTTTGCGGCTCGGCGGCCACGCTGTCGGCTTCCTGGTTCACCGGCTGTTCCTTGCTGTTTTCGTCATTCATGGTGCGACTCTTTACGGTGGGGTAATACAAAACATGCTACGCCCCCGCCGTTGTCAGTGTCATGAGCTGGCTGGCGCACAGTTGATGCGGATCAAATAGCGCCGCACTGCAGCAGCACTGCGCGGCAACAGGCGAATCAGGTACAATCGCAAGATCAGATTATTGCCGACCGAATTCATCACCATGTCCGTAGAAAACAACGCGCCCGTCATCAGCAACTTCATCCGCGCCATCATCGATGAAGACCTTGCCTCCGGCAAACACAGCAGCATCGTTACCCGCTTCCCGCCGGAACCCAACGGCTACCTGCACATCGGCCACGCCAAGTCGATCTGCCTCAACTTCGGCCTGGCCGAGGACTACCAGGGCAAGTGCAACCTGCGCATGGACGACACCAACCCGGAGAAGGAATCCGACGAGTACGTGCAGGCCATCAAGGACAGCGTGGCCTGGCTCGGCTTCCAGTGGAACGGCAACGTGCGCTATGCCTCCGACTACTTCCAGCAGCTGTACGACTACGCCATCGAGCTGATCCAGTCCGGCCACGCCTTTGTCTGCGATCTCAATGCCGAACAGATGCGCGAATACCGCGGCAGCTTGACCGAGCCGGGCAAGAACAGCCCGTTCCGCGAGCGCAGCGTGGCGGAAAACCTCGACCTGTTCACGCGCATGAAGAACGGCGAATTCGCCGACGGTAGCAAGACGCTGCGCCTGAAGATCGACATGACTTCCGGCAACGTCAACCTGCGCGACCCGGTGATCTACCGTATCCGCCGCGCGCATCACCACCGCACCGGCGACGCGTGGTGCATCTACCCGATGTACGACTACACCCACTGCATCTCGGACGCGATCGAGGGCATCACCCACTCGCTGTGCACGCTGGAGTTCGAAGACCACCGCCCGCTGTACGACTGGGTGCTGGACAACATCAGCATCGGCTGCCACCCGCGCCAGTACGAATTCTCGCGTCTGGAGCTGCTGTACGCGCTGACTTCCAAGCGCAAGCTGAACGCGCTGGTCACCGACAACAAGGTCAGCGGCTGGGACGACCCGCGCATGCCGACCATCGAAGGCATGCGTCGCCGCGGCTACAGCCCGGCCGGCATCCGCCTGTTCTCGCAGCGCATCGGCGTGTCGCGCGGTGAAAACATCATCGACCTGGCCATTCTCGAAGGTGCGGTGCGCGAGATGCTGGAAAACGAATCGCCGCGCGTGATGGCGGTGCTGGACCCGATCAAGGTCACCCTCACCAACTATCAGGACGGCGTCACCGCCAGTCGCAGCGCACCCTACCATCCGCACCACCCGGAATTCGGCGAACGCGAAGTACCGATCGCGCGCGAGATCTACATCGAGCGTGACGACTTCGCCGAAGTGCCGCCACCGAAATGGCAGCGCCTCACCGTCGGCGGCGAAGTGCGCCTGCGCTACAGCTACGTAATCAAGTGCGACGAAGTGATCAAGGACGCGGACGGCAAGGTGATCGAGCTGAAATGCTCCATCGACCACGACACACTGGGGCAGAACCCGGTTGGCCGCAAGGTGAAGGGCGTGATCCACTGGCTGGCGGCCGACCATGCCGTGACCGCGGAAGTGCGCCTCTACGACCGCCTGTTCAACGAACCGCGTCCGGACGCGGTGCGCGGCGATGACGGCGAATACGTCGACTTCATGCAGTTCCTGAATCCGGACTCGCTGCAGACCATCACCGGCTACATCGAGCCGGTGGTGCGCGACGCGGCGCCGGAAACGCGCTACCAGTTCGAGCGCATCGGCTACTTCGTCACCGACCGCCACCAGCACCAGCCGGGCAGCAAGATCGTGTTCAACCGCACCGTCGGCCTGAAAGACAGCTGGGCGAAATAAGCATTCGGGATAGCATGATCCCCGCAGATGCGCTAAGTTAATGATGCAAAGCATGGCAGGACTCGATGTCCTGCCATTTTTTCGTCATCACGCGTTTACTGAGGGGTTAACGAGATGAAGGCACGCATCACCACCATCGGCCTGTCGCTGCTGGCACTGGGCATCAGCGGTTGCAGCAGCCTGGGCGGCTACCAGCCGGACAAGACCTACCGCATCACCATCCTGCACACCAACGATCACCACGGCCGTTTCTGGAAAAATAGCGACGGTGAGTACGGCATGGCCGCACGCAAGACGCTGATCGACGGCATCCGCGCCGAGGTCAAGGCCCAGGGCGGCTACAGCCTGTTGCTGGACGGCGGCGACGTCAACACCGGGGTACCGGAATCCGACCTGCAGGACGCCGAGCCGGACTTCAAGGGCATGAACCGGTTGGGCTACGACGCGATGGCGGTCGGCAACCACGAGTTCGACAAGCCGCTGGCGGTACTGCAGAAGCAGCAGCGCTGGATAAACTTCCCGATGCTGGCGGCCAACGTCTACAAGGACGGACAGCGCCTGTTCCAGCCTTACCAGATCTTCAATCTCGGCGGCGTCAAGGTAGCGGTGATGGGCCTGACCACCGACGACACCTGGAAGCTGGTCAGCCCCGACAACGTCAAGGGCGTGGAATTCCGCCAGCCGGCCGCCGAGGCCGCCGCGCTGATGCCGGAGCTGAAGGCGCGCGCCAATATTGTGATTGCCGCCACCCACATGGGGCATTACACCAACGGCGTCCACGGCGTGAATGCCGCGGGCGACGTGGAGATGGCGCGCGCGGTGAAGGGCTTCGACCTCATCGTCGGCGGCCACAGCCAGAACCCGGTGTGCATGCAGGCCGAGAACGTGCGCAACGATGCCTACGTCCCCGGCCAGCCGTGCGCGCCGGATCGCCAGAACGGCGCCTGGATCGTGCAGGCGCACGAATGGGGCAAGTACGTTGGCCGCGCCGATTTCCAGTATCGCAACGGCGAGCTGACGCTGCTGCAATACCAGCTGCTGCCGGTGAACCTGAAACAGACGGTCAAGCGCGCCGACGGCAGCAGCCAGAAAGTGCCGTATACCGCCGAGATCGCCGAGAACCCTGCGCTACTGAGCTTCCTGCAGCCGTATCAGGACAAGGGCCAGGCGGCGCTGAGCGTGGAAGTGGGCAGCAGCGACGGCAAGCTCAACGGTGACCGCAGCCAGGTACGCAAGGAGCCGACCAGTCTCGGCGTGTTTACCGCGCTGGCGATGATGGACAAGGCCCGCGCCGACTTTGCGGTGGTCAACTCCGGCGGCATTCGTGACTCGCTGCCGGCCGGCAGGATCAGCTACAAGGACGTGCTGAAGGTGTTCCCGTTCGGCAGCACCCTCACCTTCATCGACTTCAGCGGCAAGGAAGCGCTGGACTACCTCGCCGCCGCCGCGGAAATGAGCGCCGGCGCCGGTGCCTTCGCGCAGTTCGCCGGCGTGCAACTGCTGATCGAGAACGGTGAAGTGAAACAGGCCAGCATCGGCGGCCAGCCCATCGACCCGGCCAGGCGCTACCGCATGGCGATCAACAGCTTCATGGCTGCCGGCGGCGACGGCTACCCGCGCCTCGCCGGCAAACCCGGCTTTGTCGACACCGGCTTTGTTGATGCCGACATGCTGAAGGCCTACATCAGCGCACAAAGCCCGATCCGCAGCAGCAATTTCGAGCCGGGCAATAGCGTGATCCGCCGTTAAGCAGCAACGAAAAAAGGTTGGCCGCAAGCCAAACAGGCTTGCGGCCAACCTTGCTCAATACCGCGTCAAGCGCTCGCCGGCTTAGTCGAACACCAGCTGCCCGCCGCGCACATCCACCATCACCGTTGCCTTCGGCAGGTAGTGCCCGGCCAGGATCGCCTTGGCCAGCGGGTTCTCGATCTCGCTCTGGATCGCCCGTTTCAGCGGCCGCGCGCCGTATACCGGGTCGAAACCGGCGTCCGCGATCAGGCTTAGCGCCTCCTCGCTCACCTGCAGGTTCAGCTCCAGCTTGGCCAGGCGCTGTTCCAGCCGCTGCAGCTGGATGCGGGCGATGGACTTGATCTGCGCTTCCGCCAAGGCATGGAACACCACCAGTTCATCGATACGGTTGACGAATTCCGGACGGAAATGTGACTTCACTTCCGCCAGCACCGCCAGTTTTACTACCTGGTAGTCGTCGCTGGCCATGGCCTGGATGTGCTGGCTGCCCATATTGGAGGTCATCACGATCACCGTGTTCTTGAAATCCACGGTACGACCCTGACCGTCGGTCAGACGGCCGTCGTCCAGTACCTGCAGCAGCACGTTGAACACGTCCGGGTGCGCCTTTTCCACCTCGTCGAGCAGGATCACGCTGTACGGCTTGCGGCGCACCTGCTCGGTGAGCATGCCGCCCTCCTCGTAGCCGACATAGCCCGGTGGCGCGCCGATCAGGCGGGCAACCGAGTGCTTCTCCATGTACTCCGACATGTCGACGCGGATCAGGTGCTCCTCGCTGTCGAACAGGAAGCCGGCCAGCGCCTTGCACAGCTCGGTCTTGCCGACGCCGGTCGGGCCGAGGAACAGGAAGGAGCCATACGGACGGTTCGGGTCGGCGAGGCCGGAGCGCGAGCGGCGGATGGCGTCGGCGACCACGGTCACCGCCTCGTCCTGGCCCACCACGCGCTGGTGCAGCACCTCTTCCATGTGCAGCAGCTTCTCGCGCTCGCCGGTCAGCATCTTGGATACCGGAATGCCGGTCATGCGCGAGATTACCTCGGCGATTTCCTCGGCACCGACCTGGGTGCGCAGCAGACGGTTGGGCTTGCTGTCGCCGCTGCTGGCGGCTTCGGCATCCTTCAGCCGACCTTCCAGTTGCGGCAGTTTGCCGTACTGCAGCTCGGCCAGCTTCTGCCAGTCGCCCTTGCGCTTGAGTTCGTCCATTTCCACCTTCAGGCGCTCGATCTCTTCCTTGATCGACTGGCTACCCTGCTGGCTGGCTTTCTCGGCCTTCCAGATTTCTTCCAGGTCGGCGTACTCGCGCGACAGGCCACCGATTTCTTCCTCGATCAGCTGCAGGCGTTTCTTCGACGCTTCGTCGGTTTCGCGCTTCACCGCCTCGCGCTCGATCTTCAGCTGGATCAGGCGGCGATCGAGCTTGTCCATTTCCTCCGGTTTGGAGTCCAGCTCCATCTTGATCTTGGACGCGGCCTCGTCGATCAGGTCGATGGCCTTGTCCGGCAGGAAACGGTCAGTAATGTAGCGGTGCGACAGCTCGGCGGCGGCGACGATGGCCGGGTCGGTGATGTCCACGCCGTGGTGAATCTCGTACTTTTCCTGCAGCCCGCGCAGGATGGCGATGGTGTCTTCCACCGTCGGCTCGTCAACCAGCACTTTCTGGAAGCGGCGCTCCAGCGCGGCATCCTTCTCGATGTACTTGCGGTACTCGTCGAGCGTGGTGGCGCCGAGGCAGTGCAGCTCGCCGCGTGCCAGCGCCGGCTTAAGCATGTTGCCGGCGTCCATCGCGCCCTCGGCCTTGCCGGCGCCGACCATGGTGTGGATCTCGTCGATGAACAGGATGATGCTGCCCTCGTCCTTGGCGATGTCGCTGAGCACCGCCTTCAGCCGTTCCTCGAACTCGCCGCGGAACTTGGCGCCGGCGATCAGCCCGGCCATGTCCAGCACCAGCAGTTTCTTGTGTTTCAGGCTTTCCGGCACCTCGCCGTTGACGATGCGCTGTGCCAGACCCTCGACGATGGCGGTCTTGCCGACGCCAGGTTCGCCGATCAACACCGGGTTGTTCTTGGTGCGGCGCTGCAGCACCTGGATGGCGCGGCGGATCTCGTCGTCGCGGCCAATCACCGGATCCAGCTTGCCCTGCCGCGCGCGCTCGGTCAGGTCCAGCGTGTACTTTTTCAGTGCCTCGCGCTGCTCTTCGGCATCGGCGCTGTTGACCGCATCGCCGCCGCGCACCGCCTCCACCGCGGCGTGAATCGCCGCGCTGTTACCGCCGTGCTGCTTCAGCAAGCGGCCGGTCTCGCCCTTGTCCTCGGCCAGCACCAGCAGGAACAGCTCGCTGGCGATGAACTGGTCGCCGCGCTTCATCGCCGCCTTGTCGGCGAGGTTCAGCAGATTGGTCAGGTCGCGCGACACGGTGACCTCGCCACCGGTACCGCTGACCTTGGGCAGGCGCGCCACCGCGTCGCGCAGGCTGCCTTTCAGCGCGCTGACATTGACGCCGGCACGGGCCAGCAGGCTGACGATGCCGCTGTCGGCGTCGTCCAGCATCGCCAGCAGCAGGTGCTGCGGCTCGATATAGGCATTGTCGCCGGCCAGTGCCAGGCTCTGGGAATCGCCCAGCGCTTGCTGGAATTTGGTGGTGAGTTTGTCGAAACGCATCACAGGCTCCTTGCTTGCAGTTTGATGATGACAAACTTGGGCATCACGCATGGCTTTTCAAGCGGCACCCGCAGCGTTTTTGTCCGGGATCAAGCGGCGCAGCGATCGCGCCACCGCAATGCTGACCAGCTTGTACCACCATAGCCCAAATGACGGCAGCAGCCGGCAAAAAGCAAGAAGCCCGTGTCCGCCTCTCGGCAGAACACGGGCCTGGCGCGTTGCGGCCAACGTTGGCCGCAAGCGATCCGGTATCAGGTACGGAACACGCTGACCTCGTCGCGCAGCGCATCGGCAAGGCCGGTCATGTGCTGCGCCGTCTCGGACGAACGCTGCGCCGCCTCGCTGCCGACCTGCGCCTGCGACGCCACCGTCGCCACCTGCGCCGCGATCTCCTCCACGCTCTGCCGCTGCTCGCCGAGCTGCTGGTGGATGCGCGACACCACAGCCATCGTTTCGCGCGAGGCGTCGAGAATGCTGTCGATGGCGTGGCGGGCCTCGCCGGTGATCGCCGCGCCGTTGGCAGCCAGCGTCACCGACTGCCGCATCGCGTCCACCGCCGCCAGCGTCGCCTGCTGCATGGCGCCGATCATGCCGCCGATTTCCTGCGTCGACTGGCTGGTGCGCTCTGCCAGCTTGCGTACCTCGTCGGCGACCACGGCAAAGCCGCGGCCGAATTCGCCGGCACGGGCAGCCTCAATCGCGGCATTCAACGCCAGCAGATTGGTCTGGTCGGCAATATCGCGAATCACCGCGATGATGCTGGTGATCTGGCTGGCACTGCCTTCCAGGCTGTGCAGGCTGCCTTCAGCGGCGCCAAGGGTATTGGCAATGCGGTTGACCTCGTCCACCGCCGCCACCAGGCTCTGGCTACCCTGGCTGGCGGCATCGCTGGACGCGCGCGCGGCGCGGCTGGCCTCGCCGGCGACGTGTTCGATACGGTGCACGCCGTCATTCAGCTGACGGGCATGGCTGTCCATCACGCCGGCGCTGTCGCGCTGTTCACCGGCGGCCACGGCGGCGGTTTCCGCCTTGCCGGCCAGCTCGTGCGCGGCGGCTTCCAGCTCCTCGGCGTGGGCGCGGGTGCGGTTCAGTGACTGGCGGAAGCTCTCCAGCAGGTTGTTGAGCGCGCCGGCCACCTCGCCGATTTCGTCGCGGCGCGGGATGTCGAGGCGGCGGGTCAGGTCGCTGCTGTCGCGCACTTCGCCGACAGCCTTGACCAGCAGCCGCACCGGCCGGGCCACCAGCCGGCCGGTGAGCAGCCACAGCGACAGCGACAGCAGCAGCACCAGCAACAGACAGCCGCCGATCAGGCCCTGCAGCAGGATGTTGTTGTCGCGTTGCAGCTCGGAGGTCAGCTCCTCGCTGACAATCACCCAGCCCCAGGCGTCAAAGCGCTGCCAGGTCAGCATGTGCTCGGCCGGCTTGCCATTGTCGTCCAGCTTTCGCACGGTGCGGCTGCCGCTGGCCTGGCTCAGCATCTCGGCCAGGTAAGGTTGGCCGCCGGCATCGACGTCCTTGTCAATGGTGCGGCCGGTCAGTTTCGGGTGCAGCACGAAGCGGCCGAATTCGCTGCTGTTCTTGTCGGCGCCGATGATGACGATATGGCCGGATTGACCCAGCTTGACCTTGGACAGCCGTGCCAGCAGGCCGCCGACGCCCTCGCTGGCGCTGAGCGCCACCGAGGTGGCACCGATCACCTGGTCGTTCTCGTTTTTCAGCGGGCTGTAGCTGACCACGTATTCCTTGTCGAACATCACCACCTTGCCCTGGAACGGCATGCCGCGGCTCAGCCGCTCATACACCGGGCTGCTGCGCTCCAGCTTGCTGCCGACCGCGCGGCGGCCGTCGGCGGTCAGCAGCGAGGTCGATACCCGGTAGAAGTCGTCGCCGTCCTTGACCAGCACCGAGGCCGGGTTGCCGCTGCGCACCGCGAACTCGCCGGCGAGGTCGTGATTGTTGTTGAGCAGCGCCCCGCCCACCTTCAGCGACGGCAGCAGCTGGCCACCGGTATCGACCTTCTCCTCGGTCGCCACGGCAAAGGCGCCGCTGAAGCTGGCGATGAACATGCGCTCGAACTGCTGGGCGGAGATTTTCAGCGCGTCGTCGAAGCCGGCCGCCATATTGGCCGACTGGTGGATCAGCTGCTGTTGCACCGCCTGGGTGCGCTCGAACAGCAGTTTTTGCGAAAACAGATAGGCCGGCACCATCAGGGCGACCACCAACAGTGACATCAGGGCCACCTGGGCCCAGACCAGACGGGTGCCGATGCTGATCGCACGCTTCATCCTTGCTTCCTTATCGTTTTTTTATTCCGGCATCTCACCGTCACGCCGGCGGCGGCGGGGTAGCGCCGCGCTGGCGGAAAACGGCCGCCCGTGTTGCGGACGGCCACTTTGGCAACTGTATACAGGCATACAGTGACACAGTCGCGTTGGCGTGGACAAGCAAGATTTGCTCCACCGTGGCAAAAACCGGCTGCCGCTTTATCCAGATCAAGGTTGAAGCGGCACCGGTGAACACGGATAATCCGCGGATAACGCTTACCGGGCCCCGGAATGGATTTGCAACACTACTTTTTGCTGCTGGTCAGCACCGTACTCGTCAACAACGTGGTACTGGTGCGCATGCTCGGGCTGTGCCCGTTCATGGGGGTGTCCAGAAAGCTGGAAGCCGCCATCGGCATGGGTGCCGCCACTGCCTTCGTGCTGACGCTGGCCTCCGGCAGCAGCCACCTGATCAACCTGCTGCTGGTCGCGCTCGATCTTGCGTACCTGCGCACCCTGTCCTTCATCGTGGTGATCGCCGCCATCGTGCAGTTCACCGAAATGGTGATCCACAAGACCAGCCCGGTGCTGTACCAGTCGCTGGGCATCTACCTGCCGCTGATCACCACCAACTGTGCGGTGCTGGGCGTGCCGCTGCTCAATGTGCAGGCACAGCACAGCTTTGCCGAGGCGCTGGTGTTCGGCCTCGGCTCCGCGCTCGGCTTCTCGCTGATCCTGATCCTGTTCGGTGCCATGCGCGAACGACTGGAAGGCGCCGACGTACCGCTGCCGTTTCGCGGCACCGCGATCGCGCTGGTCACCGCCGGGCTGATGAGCCTCGCCTTCATGGGTTTCGGGGGACTGGTGTAATGAGCGAACTGCTGATCGCGGTGGCGCTGATGCTGCTGCTGGCACTGCTGCTGGGCGCCATTCTCGGCTATGCCTCGGTACGCTTCCGCGTCAAGGCCGACCCGCTGGTGGACAAGATCGACGCCATCCTGCCGCAGACGCAGTGTGGCCAGTGCAGCCACCCCGGCTGCCGCCCCTACGCCGAGGCGCTGGCCGCCGGCAGCGACGACATCAACAAGTGCCCGCCCGGTGGCGAGGACGGCATCCGCAAGCTGGCCGAGCTGCTCGGCGTCGAGTTCAAGCCGTTCGGCGAGGGCGCGCCGCAGCCGAAAGCGAAGGCGGTCGCGCTGATCGACGAGGCTACCTGCATCGGCTGTACCCTGTGCATCCAGGCCTGTCCGGTGGACGCCATCCTCGGCGCCGCCAAGCAGATGCACACCGTGATCGCCAGCGAGTGCACCGGCTGCGAGCTGTGCCTGGCGCCGTGTCCGGTCGACTGCATCCGCATGATTCCGCCGGGCAGCGAACTCACCAACTGGAAGTGGCGCTACCCCACCATCCCGATCAGGAACGTCAGCAGCGGAGCCAAGCCATGATGCCGCTGTTCGACTTCCCCGGCGGCATCCACCCGCCGGAAAACAAGGCGCAATCCAGCGCCACACCGATCCGCCAGGCGCCGCTGCCGCCGCAGCTGCACGTCGCGCTGCGCCAGAGCATGGGCAATGCCGCGCGCCCCTGCGTCGCCGTCGGTGACCGTGTCGCCAAGGGCCAGCTGATCGCCACCGCCGACGGCCGCCTGTCGGCCGCGGTGCACGCGCCGACTTCCGCCGTGGTCAGCGCCATCGCGCCGCAACCGTTTGCCCACCCGTCCGGCCTGCCGGAGCTGGCCATCACCCTAGACAGTGACGGCGAGGAGCGCTGGATCGAGCGCCAGCCGCTGCACGACTGGGCGCAGCGCAGCGGCGCCGAGATCCGCGACTTCCTGGCGCAGATGGGCATCGTCGGCCTCGGCGGCGCGGTGTTCCCCAGCCACCTCAAACTCGGCGTCAGCCAACTGGAAACGCTGGTCATCAACGGCGCCGAGTGCGAGCCCTATATCAGCTGCGACGACCGCCTGATGCGCGAGCGCGCCGACGCCATCTGCGACGGCATCGCCGTCACCCACCACGCGCTACAGGCACGCCAGGTGCTGATCGGCATCGAGGACAACAAGCCGCAGGCCATCGCCGCGATGCAGGCCGCCGCCGCCATGCACGGCTACCGCGTGGTGGCAGTGCCAACCAAATACCCCAGCGGTGGCGCCAAGCAGCTGATCCACGTGCTGACCGGCAAGGCCATTCCGCACGGCGTGCGCGCCACCGAACACGGCGTGCAGTGCTTCAACGTCGCCACCGTCTACGCCATCGGCCGCGCGGTGCTGCACGGCGAGCCGCTGATCAGCCGCATCGTCACCCTTACCGGCGCGGTGGACGCTGCGGCCAACGTCGAGGCGCTGATCGGCACCCCGCTCGCCAGCCTGCTGGCGCTGGCGCGGCCGCACCACGACAGCAAGGAGGTGGTGATGGGTGGCCCGCTGATGGGCTTCACCCTGCCCGATCTTGCTGCCGGGCTGACCAAGGCCGGCAACTGCCTGCTCGTCAAGTCGCCGGCGCTGTTCCCGCCGCGGCCGCCGGCGCAGCCCTGCATCCGCTGCGGCGACTGCGCCAGCGCCTGCCCGGTATCGCTGCAGCCGATGGACCTGTTCTGGTTCGCCAAGGCCAAGAACTTCGACAAGGCGCAGCAGTGGCAGCTGTTCGACTGCATCGAATGCGGCGCCTGCAGTTATGTCTGCCCCAGCCAGATCCCGCTGGTCGACTACTACCGTTTTGCCAAGAGCGAGATCTGGGGCGCCGAGCGCGACAAGAATGCCGCCAATCTGGCGCGGCAGCGCCACGAATTCCGCCAGTTCCGTCTGCAGCGCGACAAGACGGAAAAGGCGCAACGCCTCGCCGACAAGGCGGCCCAGGCCGCCGCACGCCAGGCGGCCAGCCACAGTGCTGCGGCCAACCTTGCACCCGCCGCCGACCCGAAACAGGCGGCCATCGCCGCCGCCATGGCACGGGCCGCCGCGCAGCGCGAAGCGGCGCCACTGCCGGAACAGCATAGCAGCGGCCTGAATGACGCCAAGCAGGCGGCGATTGCCGCGGCAATGGCCCGTGCCGCCGCACGCAAAACCGCCGCCGACGAAGCCAAGGCCGCCAGTGGCCAGCCACCGACCCCGCCTCCGCAGAGCAGCGGGCTCGACGACGCCAAGCAGGCGGCCATCGCCGCCGCAATGGCCCGCGCCGCCGCGCGCAAGAACGCCGCCGACGAGGCCAAGGCCGCCAGCGGCCAGCCACCTTCCCCGACACCGCAGAGCAGCGGGCTCGACGACGCAAAGCAGGCGGCCATTGCCGCCGCGATGGCCCGCGCCGCCGCGCGCAAGGCTGCCGCCGATCAAGCCAAGGCCAACCAGCAACCCGACTCATGACCGCCATCCACTCGACCCATATCGCCAAACCGGCCACCGTCTCCACGGTGATGCTGAAGGTCCTCGCCGCGCTGCTGCCCGGCATCGCCCTGTCCGTCTACTGCAACGGCATCGGCATACTGCTGCAACTGCTGCTGGCCAGCCTCACCGCACTGGGTGCCGAGGCCGCCATGCTGCGCCTGCGCGGCGTGCCGGTGTGGCCGGCGCTGAAAGACCTGTCCGCCATCGTCACCGCCTGGCTGCTGGCGCTGTCGCTGCCGCCGCTGGGTGGCTGGTGGATGATCGTGGTCGCCACCCTGTTCGCCATCATCGTCGCCAAGCAGCTGTACGGCGGCCTCGGCAACAATCCGTTCAATCCGGCGATGGCCGGCTTCGCGCTGATGGTGGTGTCGTTCCCGGCGCAGATGGCGCAATGGGGCAGCCCGCAGCTGCCGCTGGACGCCACCGCGCAGTGGCAGTGGATCTTCCTGCACACGCTGGCGCCCGGCAGCGTGCCGGACGCGATCAGCAGCGCCACGCCGCTGGACGTGCTCAAGACCGGGCTGCGCCAGGGCCAGGCGCTGGCCGGGCTGTTGCCGCAATCGTCGGCGCAGGGGCTGATCGCGCTGGGCTGGCTGGTAGGCGGCCTGTGGCTGTGGCGGCAGAAGCTGATCCCGTGGCAGACGCCAGTGGCGATGCTGGCCGGGCTGCTGACGCTGGCGCTGCCGCTATGGCTGTGGCAGCCGGCACAGTACGCGTCGCCGCTGCTGCACCTGCTGCAGGGCGGCACCCTGCTGGCGGCGGCCTTCATCGTCACCGATCCGGTGTCCGGCGCCAGCACACCCAAGGGACGGCTGATCTTCGGCTTTGGCGTCGGTCTGTTGACCTACGTCATCCGCGTGTTCGGCAACTTCCCGGATGGCATCGCCTTTGCCGTGCTGCTGATGAACATGACGGTGCCGCTACTGGACCAGTACACCCGGCCGGCCGTGTTCGGCCATCGCAAGGGGCGTTCCTGATGCGCCGCCCGTGGCAACAGGCGCAACGCAGCGCGCTGATCCTGGCCGGCTTCGCCGCCACCGCCACGCTGCTGCTGGGCGGCACCTGGCTGGCCACCCACCGCATCGTCGCCGCCAACGAGATGGCGGCGCAGAGTGCGCTGCTGGCGCAGACACTGCCCGCGGCCAGTTTCGACAACGTGCTGCCCGCCAGCCGCCAGCCGCTGCCACCGGCCATCCAGCAGGCGTTCGGCAGCCCTGAAGCGCTGGCGTTCTATACCGCACGCCGCCAGGGCCGCGTCAGCGGTCTGGTATTCGAAAACGTGGCGCCGGACGGCTACAGCGGCCGCATCCGCCTGCTGATCGGCCTGCTGCCGGATGGCAGCGTGCACGCGGTACGGGTGGTCAAGCACCAGGAAACCCCCGGCCTTGGCGACTACATCGACCTCGCGCGCAGCGAATGGGCACGCCAGTTCGGCAGCAAGGGCGCGGCCAACCTGCCGGCGTGGCGCGTGCGCAAGGATGGCGGCGAATTCGACTACGTCAGCGGCGCCACCGTTTCCGCCCGCGCCGTCACCGCCGCGGTTGGCCGCACCGTGGCAGCCTTCCATCAGTACCGTGCCACCCTGCTCCCCCGGAATACGCCATGACCACACCCGCAAGCGCCAGCCGCTGGCGCGACATCTGCCACAACGCGCTGTGGAAACAGAACCCTGGCCTGGTGCAGCTGCTGGGGCTGTGTCCGGTGCTGGCGATCAGCAACACCGCCGTCAACGCGCTGGCGCTGGGACTGGCCACCACGCTGGTGACCACCCTCTCCGGCAGCGCGGTGGCCGCCGCGCGGCAATGGATCCCCAACGACATCCGCAACCCCGTGTTCATCATCATCATCGCCACGCTGGTCACCTGCGTCGATCTGGCGATGAACGCCTGGCTGCACGGCCTGTACCTGGTGCTCGGCATTTTCATTCCACTGATCACCACCAACTGCATCGTGCTGGCGCGGGCCGAGGCGTTTGCCTCGCGCAACAGCGTGCGCGCGGCGGCGCTGGACGGCCTGATGATGGGGCTGGGGCTGACGCTGGTGCTGCTGCTGCTCGGCGGCCTGCGCGAGGCACTGGGCAAGGGCACGCTGTTTGACGGCGCCCACCTGCTGCTGGGTGACGCCGGCCACGCGCTGGTGCTGCACCTGGTGCTGCCCGAGGCCAACTACCAGTTCCTGCTGGCGATGCTGCCACCGGGCGGCTTCATCGGCCTCGCGCTGCTGATCGCCGCCAAGAACTGGCTGGACGAACGCGCCCGCCGCAGCGCCACCCGGCGTGCCAGCCAGGCGGCATCCCCGACTTCAAGCGTAGCGAGTACCGAATGAACAAAGCCATCCGCGCCGAGATCTTTGCCCGCCTGCAGGCGCAGAACCCGCACCCCACCACCGAGCTGGAGTACGCGACGCCGTTCCAGCTGCTGATCGCCGTGCTGCTGTCGGCGCAAGCCACCGACGTCGGCGTCAACAAGGCCACCCGGCTGCTGTTCCCGGTGGCGCCGACGCCGGACAAGATGCTGGCGCTGGGCGTGGAAGGGCTGGAGGAGTACATCAAGACCATCGGCCTGTACCGCACCAAGGCGAAGAACACCATCGCCACCTGCCGCATCCTGCTGGAACAGCACGGCGGCGAGGTGCCGCAGCAGCGCGAGGCGCTGGAGGCGCTACCCGGGGTTGGCCGCAAGACCGCCAACGTGGTGCTCAACACCGCCTTCGGCCAACCGACCATCGCCGTCGACACCCACATCTTCCGCGTCGCCAACCGCACCCGCATCGCCCCCGGCAAGGACGTGCGCGAGGTGGAGGACAAGCTGGTGCGGCTGATTCCGGCCGAATACCGGCTCGACGCCCACCACTGGCTGATCCTGCACGGCCGCTACGTGTGCAAGGCACGCAAGCCGGAATGCTGGCGCTGCATCATCGCGGACCTCTGCGAATATCCGGCAAAACCGCTATGATAGTTCCCTGCCAGTTGAAGTTTTGCGACAAAACCTCATCTGCAAAGTACACCATTAAAAGGAATACCGAGGTGAATCCGTACACAAGGCTGCTCATCGTGGCCGCCATCGCCGCTGCCCTGGGTGGCTGCGGCAAGATCGAAGGCCTGTTCAAAGACGAAAAGCCGGTTTCCACCGTCGCCATTCCGGCGCAGGCAAACGGCCAGGTCGCCATGCTGCTGCCCGACTTCACCCTGCTGGTGGAGCGCGAAGGCCCGTCCGTGGTCAACATCCAGGCCAGCCGCGCCGACAGCACCCCGCGCCAGAGCGAGCTGCCGATTCCGGTGCCGGAAGACGATCCGCTGTACGAATTCTTCCGCCGCTTCATGCCGCCGAACGCGCAGCAGGACCCGGCGCCGGCGCAGGACAGCGTGTCCTTCGGCTCCGGCTTTGTGTTCAGCCAGGACGGCTACATCCTCACCAATGCCCACGTGGTCAGCGGCAGCAGCCAGATCAAGGTGATGCTCACCGACAAGCGTGAAATGCGCGCGCGCCTGATCGGCCTCGACAAGCGCACCGACGTGGCGGTGCTGAAGATCGACGCGGCCAACCTGCCGACCGTCAAGATCGGTACCCCGGACGCGCTGAAAGTCGGCGAATGGGTGGCCGCCATCGGCGCGCCGTTCGGCTTCGAGAACACCGTCACCGCCGGCATCGTGTCGGCCAAGGGCCGCAGCCTGCCGGACGAGAGCTATGTGCCCTTCATCCAGACCGACGTGGCGATCAACCCCGGCAACTCCGGCGGCCCGCTGTTCAACCTCAAGGGCGAAGTGGTCGGCATCAACTCGCAGATCTACAGCCGCTCCGGCGGCTTCATGGGCATCTCGTTCGCGATCCCGATCGACCTGGCGATGAAGGTGGCCGACCAGCTGAAGACCAGCGGCAAGGTCAGCCGCGGCCAGCTGGGCGTGCATATCCAGGAAGTGTCGAAAGAGCTGGCACAGTCCTTCGGCCTTGACCGGCCGCGCGGGGCGCTGGTGGTGCGTGTCGAGCCGCAAGGCCCGGCCAGCAAGGCCGGCCTGCTGGTGGGCGATATCATCCTGCGCCTCAACGGCCAGGTGGTGGAAAACTCGCGCGACCTGCCGCGCATGGTTGGCGACCAGCCGCCGGGCGCCACCATCAAGCTGGGCGTTTGGCGCAAGGGCAGCGAGCGCAATATCGACGCCACCCTGATCGAGCTGCCGGGCGAACAGCTGGCCACGCCACAGGGCAACAACAGCCCGGCGCTGCCACAGAGCTACCGCTTCGACCAGCTGGGGCTGACCCTGTCCGAGCTGAGCGCGGAAGACAAGGAAGCACTGGGCGTACGCGGCGGGCTGGTGATCCAGCAGGCACAGGGCGTGTCGGCGCAGGCCGGGCTGCAGAACGGTGACGTGATCATCGGCCTGAACCAGATGGAGATCAGCAACATCCGCAGCTTCGAACGCGCGCTGCAAAACGCCAAGGGCAATATCGCGCTGCTGGTACGCCGCCAGGACAGCACGCTGTACGTGCCGCTGCGCCTGAACTGAAGCGTGCGGCCAACCTTGCCGTCATCGTGCACAACCCCGCTACGGCGGGGTTGTTCGCATCTGGGGCCGGCTGACATTCCTATCCACGCCCGCCAGCCAGCCAGACAAGTCCGCACAACAGGCCGCTTAGTACTACCTGCGCCCAGCCACCGATTTGCCACCCGTCACCGCTGAAAGGTTGGCCGCAGCCGCCCTTGCTGCTACACTCCGCCCCTTGCTGATTAATCAACGCCAAGTCATTGTGAACAAAGCCAAATTCTCCTCGCTCTCCCTGCCGCAAAACCTGCTCTCCAATCTGGATAGCCTCGGCTACCACAGCATGACGCCGATCCAGGCCGAAAGCCTGCCCGCCATCCTCGATGGCCGTGACGTGATCGCGCAAGCCAAGACCGGCAGCGGCAAGACGGCGGCGTTCGCACTGGGCCTGATCAACAGCCTGAATCCGCGCTGGTTCGGCGTGCAGGCACTGGTACTGTGCCCGACGCGCGAACTGGCCGACCAGGTGGCGCAGGAAATCCGCCGTCTGGCGCGCGCCATCGACAACATCAAGGTCATCACCCTGTGCGGCGGCACGCCGATGGCGCCGCAACGCGCCTCGCTGGAGCACGGCGCCCACATCGTGGTCGGCACCCCCGGCCGGCTGCAGGATCACCTGTTCCGCGAATCGCTGAACCTCAGCGGTGTGAAAACGCTGGTACTGGACGAAGCCGACCGCATGGTGGACATGGGCTTCATCGAGGAAATCGTCGGCATCGTGCGCGCCTGCCCGCGCCAGCGCCAGACGCTGATGTTCTCCGCCACCTATCCGGACAATATCCGCAAGCTGGCCGAGCAGTTCATGAAGAACCCGCAGCAGGTGAAGGTGGAATCGCTGCACGACGACAGCAAGATCGAGCAGTGGTTTTACGAGATCGACCCGGACCAGCGTCTGGACGTCGTCGCCCGCGCGCTGCAAAGCGTGCGCCCCAGCTCGGCACTGGCGTTCTGCAACACCAAGCTGCGTTGCAAGGAGCTGGTAGCCGAACTGGAACAGGCCGGCTTCTCCGCGCTGGCGCTGTACGGCGAACTGGAACAGCGCGACCGCGACCAGATCCTGGCGCGCTTTGCCAACAAGAGCACCACGGTGCTGGTCGCCACCGACGTCGCCGCCCGCGGCCTGGACATCAAGGACCTCGACCTGGTGATCAACGTCGACGTGGCGCACGATCCGGAAATCCACATCCACCGTATCGGCCGCACCGGCCGTGGCGACAAGCACGGCCTGGCGCTGACCCTGGTCAGCCCCAGCGACGCGCGCCGCGCCTCGGCGGTAGAGGAATACCAGAAGGCGCCGCTGATCTGGGGTGAAGTCAGCGAGCTGAAGCCGGCTCCAGGCGGCCCGCTGCTGCCCCCGATGCTGACGCTGGAAATCGGCGGCGGCAAGCGTGACAAGCTGCGCCCGGGCGACATCCTCGGCGCGCTGACCGGCGAAGGCGGCATTGCCGGCAGCCAGGTCGGCAAGATCATGGTGTTCGAGTTCTGCACCTTCGTCGCACTGGAACGCGGCATCGCACAGCAGGCGATGGAACGGCTGTCGGTCGGCAAGATCAAGGCCAAGAGCTACAAGATGCGCTTCGTCAGCTAAGGCCTGTACACGATCTGCTGCGACTTGATCTCAAGGGAGCGATACTGCGTTAAAAACGTCTTCGGAATGCTTGTTTAAATCTGGACACATGCCGCTTCCTCAGCCGTTTTCGCCTTGTCTCGCTCTAGCTCGCGAGTTCGTGAACACGCTCTAAACCGCCACCGCCCCGCCGCATGCAAAAGCCCGGATCACCGATCCGGGCTTTTTCGTGACCTGCCGCCGGCTCAGCCTTCGGACAGGATCTCGCGCTTGGACAGAATGGCGTTGAAGCCCTGCACCCGTTCGTGGTCCTGCGGCAGCCATTTCATCAGCTGCAACACCTTGTCCAGACTCTCCGGCGCACTGTCCTGCAGCAGCAGCGAACAGGCGTTCATGCCGAGACGGTCGTTGCGGGTCTGTGTCGCCACGCCGTACAGCATCAGTGCCGCCTGCTGTTTCTGGCCGCTTTTCGCCATCGCCACCGCCTGATCGTTGGCCGCCTGCAGCGTGGTATGCGCCGCCTCGATCGCCGCGATCATCACCTGGTTGTCACGCGACAGCGCGGTCATCAGCGTGACGTCCTGGTGGTTCTTCACGAAGCGCAAGGCCAGCTGCTGCAGCCATTCGCCGGCACAGTAGCCGTCGATGTCCTGCGGCAGGCGGGCCACCGCCTCGATGAAGCGGGTGGCGTCGCGCCAGCCGGTTTGCGGCAGCAGCAGAAAAGCCGCCGCTTGCCGCAGCAACGCCATGGCATCGGTATAGCGCTTGCGCCCCAGCGTCGACAGCGCACGACAGACCAGCAGCAGGAACTGGTCGGCCTCGCCCTTGAGCAGGCCGCCCAGCTCCTGCGACAGGCGGTCCATCTTCTCCAGCTGCTCGCCCTCGCTGTAGGCCTGCAGCAGGTCGACCATCACCCCGGGACCGAAGGCGCTGTTGTTGCGCCCGATCAGCACCGCCTTTTCCAGATAGGTGGCCGCCTTCAGTGGATCGCCGACGTTCAGCGCCGTCTCGCCACAGGCGCACAGGCGCTGGAAGTTGCGCGGCGACAGCGCCACCGCCTTTTCCAGGATCGACAGTGCCTCCTGGAACTGGCCGCCGTGGGTCAGGTTCTGTGCCAGCGCGTCATAGGCATCGGTGTAGTTGGGGGCGTCGGCGATGATCTCGTTGAGGATGACCGTGCTCTGCTCGATGTCGTCCTGTTCCTTCAGGATGCGCACCATGCCCATCTTCGCCCACGGGATCGCCTTCATCGCCAGGATCTTCTCGTACACCTGCCGCGCCTCGCTGAACTGGTCGTTGAGCATATAGGTCTCCGCCATCAGCCGCAGCACGTCCATCACCTGCACATTGTTTTCGGCAATGCTCTCCAGCTGGCGCAGGATCAGCAGCGCCTGCGACACCTCGCCGGCCAGCAGCTTGAGGTGGGCCGGGCGCAGGAACAGCTTGCGCTGCAGCGCCAGGCGCAGGCGGTCGAACAGGGTCTGACTGGAAAACGGCTTCAGGATGTAGTCGTCCGGCGCCACCTCGGCGGCGGCGACCACACGTTCGTACTTGCGCTCGCCGGTGATCATGATCCACACCGAGGTCAGCGGATAGGCATTGCTGCGGCGCAGCAGCTCAAGCAGCTCCTGCCCGCTCATGCCGTCGCCCAGGTTGTAGTCGCACAACACGACGTCGAACTGCTTGCGCCGTATCCGCTGCAAACCGTCGGCGGCATTGACCGCCGCCTCGGAACGGGCGATGCCGACCTGGGCCAGCATCGCGCGCAGCGACTGCCGCACGGTATGCGAATCCTCAATAATCAGCACCGTGGTGCTTTCATCGAACGTGTTCACACGCCCTCCTTTGTTTTTCTTATCGTTATCTGCCGCCGAAACGGCCTGCTCCAGTGCTGCAACCACACGCGGCGTGAGGCTAAAAATACAGCAAAGCCGGTGTTACTACCATAGTTACGAACCCCGCTGCCGGCCAGTGTTGCCGTGGATCAAGCCGCACGCGGCACGGCCGCCACGCCGAGGCGGCAACGTGGCGCAGATCACTGCGCCCAGCAGCGCTACGGCGCCATTTTTCACCCGCAGCACCCGCTACGACGCGATTGCGGCCAACGTTGGCAGCACATCCAGAAACGCCGCCACCAGCGGCGACGATTCCTGCTCGCGGGTCGCCACCGCCATCGACAGGTAGGCGGCGGCGTCGGTGAGCGGGATGTAGCAGACCCCGTCCAGCTGCACGCAGGCCAGCGGCGACGGCAGGATGGCGATGCCCAGCCCGGCGGCGACCAGCGCGATCTGCGTCATCGCCTCGCCGGAGGTCTGCGCGATACGCGGCTGAAAGCCGGCCGCCTGCGCCAGCTGCCGGATCAGCGCCGGCAGCCCGGTGGACACCCCCGGCGGGTAGACGATGAAGCCCTCGTCGCGCAGCTCGGCAAACGCCAGCCGGGCGCGCGCCGCCAGCGGATGGTCGCGGCGGATCACCACGCACAGCCGGTCGCGGCGCAGCTCGCGGCGGCGGATGCCAGGCACCATTTCGTCGCCGTTGTAGCGCACGAAGCCGACATCCAGACGCTGCTGCTGCAACGCGAGGTACTGGTCGCCGCTGAACATTTCCTCCAGCTTGAGGCTGACCGCTGGATAGCGTTCGCGATAGTGGCGCAGGCTGTCCGGCAGCACGCCGGCCAGCGGCATCGACGAGGTGAACGCGATGCGCAGCTCGCCGACCTCGCCGCGACCGGCCCGGCGCGCTTCCTCGGCGGCGGCCTCGGCATCGGCCAGCAGGCGCCGCGCCCGCAACAGCAGGCGTTCGCCGGCCGTGGTCAGCAGCACCCGCCGCTTGCTGCGCTGGAACAGCTGCACCCCCAGCTCGGCCTCCAGCGCCTGGATTTGCTGGCTGAGCGGCGGCTGGCCGATGTGCAGCCGTTCGGCGGCACGGGTGAAGTGCAACTCTTCGGCCACGGTGACGAAATAACGCAGATGGCGCAGTTCCATTAATCGCTTCTAGATATGAATTACCACTGAAATATATATTGGACTGCCAGATTGGCCAAGCCTAGCATCAGCCTGTCTTCTGCCCGGTACCTTGCCATGTCCAGCTATTGCGCCCCCCTGCCATCCCCCTGCTCCGTCACGCCGGCCGCCCCCGCCCCCGGCAAGCTGGTCACCGGCTCCGCCGCCTACCGTCGTACCGGCTGGGCGCTGTTCTGCGCCGGCTTTGCCACCTTCGCCATGCTCTATGGCGTGCAGCCACTGCTGCCGCTGTTCTCGGCCGAATTCGGCAGCGGCGCCGCCCACGCCAGTACCGTGCTCTCTGCCGGTACGCTGTCGATGGCGCTGATGCTGATCCCGGCCAGCCTGCTGGCCGACCGCCTCGGGCGCAAGCCGCTGATGGTGGCCGCCCTGCTGGTCGGGGCACTGCTGACGTTGGCCGCAACGCTGACGCAGGGCTTTGGCGCGCTGGTCTGGTCGCGCGCCGCCTTCGGCATGGTGCTGGCCGGCCTGCCGGCGGTGGCGATGGCGTATCTGAGTGAGGAAGTGGAAGCCAGCTCGCTGGGCAAGGCGCTGGGGCTGTATATCGCCGGCAATGCGCTGGGCGGCATGAGCGGCCGCTATCTGGCGGCGCTGCTGGCCGATGTCGCCGGCTGGCGGCTGGCGCTGGCAGTGCTGGGCGGCCTCGGGCTGCTGGCGGCGGCACTGGTGTGGAAGCAGCTGCCACCATCGCGCCACTTCCAGCCGGCTCGCGGCAGTCTGGCGCAGCTGTGGCACAACGGTCGCCGTCATTTTGCCGATGCCGGCCTGCCGTGGCTGTTCCTGTCCGCCTTTTTGCTGATGGGCTGCTTCGTCAGCCTGTACAACTACCTCGGCTACCGCCTGCTGCAGGCGCCGTTCGGCCTCAGCCAGAGCCAGATCGGCCTGGTGTTCCTGCTGTACGTGGTGGGGATCTGGTCGTCGGCGTGGGCCGGCACCCTCGCCGACCGCCTCGGGCGGCGCAATGTGCTGTGGCTGATGATCGTGGTGATGGCGGCCGGCTTGCTGCTGACGCTGCCGCAGCAGCTGTTGCTGGTGGTCGGCGGCGTCGCACTGTTCACCTTCGGCTTTTTCGGCGCGCACTCGGTGGCCAGCAGCTGGGTCGGGCGCCGCGCGCTACAGGCACGGGCGCTGGCGTCGGCATGCTACCTGACCGCCTACTACGCCGGCTCCAGCGTGATGGGCACGCTGTCCGGCGTGCTGTGGGAATCGCACCGCTGGCCGGGCGTGGCCGCCTGCCTCAGCCTGTTGCTGCTGGCGGCACTGGCCATCGCGCTGCACCTGCGCCGGCTGCCGCCGCTGCCCGGCACCTAAGAACCTGTTCAATGTCTGCTGCGCTTCGGCGATACGGCGTTGAAAACGACTTCGGAATGCTCATTTACCCCATGTAAACTCCGCTTCCTCAGTCGTTTTCGCCTTGTCTCGCTCTAGCTCGCGAGACTCTGAACAGGCTCTAAGAAGCGGCTCACGATCTCGCGAGCCAAAGTCAGACAAGGCGAAATCGGCCAAAAAAACGCAGTTGACGTGGTATCAATGAGCATTTTTTGGCCAATTGCAACGCAGGATCACACAGGCGCAGCAGATCGTGAACGGCTTCTGCGGTTTACATCGCGATATAGCGGTCCGGCCGGTGATTGAAACCGATCACCATGTTCAGCGCCAGCGCGCCGAGGATGGAGCCGAGCAAGGCCGGCACGCTGACCATGAACAGCGACGCCAGCAGGATCAGCAGGTCGACACCCAGCTGCAGCTTGCCGGCACGGATGCCGTGGCGGTCCTGCAGGTACAGCGCTAGGATGTTGATGCCGCCGAGACTGGCCTTGTGGCGGAACAACGCGATAAAGCCCATGCCCATCATCAGGCCGCCGACCACGCCGCTGTAGAACGGGTCCAGCGGCCCGAAATGGGCAAACTGCGCGTGCAGCCCGGAGAACAGCGACAGCAGGCTGACCGCGACAAAGGTCTTGATGGTGAACGCCCAGCCCATGCGTTTCACCGCCAGCCAGTAGAACGGCACATTGATCAGCGAAAACACCACCCCGAACGGAATGCCGCTCTGGTAGTGGATCAGGAAGGCAATGCCGGCGGTGCTGCCGGTGAGCAGGCCGGCCTGCTTGAACATCGCCACGCCGAAGGCCACCAGCAGGGTGCCGACCAGGATGGCCAGAATGTCTTCCAGCAGGGTGTGGGAAACGTCGTTGGTTTCGGGATCCAACAGGGTGTGGCTGGCGCTCGTCATCTCGAATTATTCCGCAGTGCAATATGTCAGCCGCGGATTGTAGTCAGCCGTGCACCAAAGGCAATGAATCCAGATCAAAAAACCCGTGAATGGCAAAATTTTGCACACATAACGGCATAACCATTCATTCGACGCAATATAAATGCTGAGTCACCACGCTCAGATTATCCTGTTTGCATGCGAGGTCAGCGTCTGCCGCATGCAGTCCGCCAGCCACACGGCAAACGCCTGCTGCCGCGCATCCTGCGCCAGCGGCTGCAGCGACAGCAGCACGTAGTGACTGCCGTCGGCGACAAAGCCGGCCGGGGCCTGCAGTGTCTGCGCCGCCAGATCGTCGGCCACCATGAACAGCGACGCCATTGCCACCCCCAGCCCGGCCAGCGCCGCCTGCAGGCTGAGGTAGAAGTGCTCGAACTCGCGGCTGCCGGCCAGCGCCACCGCCGCCGCCGGCTGCAAGCGCTGCCACTCCGGCCACGCCTGCGGCCGCGAACGGGTGTGCAGCCGTACCGCCTCCGCCTGTTCGCGACAGACCGGCCCGACATGCTCTGCGGCCAACCTTTGCACGCAATAGTGCGCCGGCAAGGCAAAGTCCTCGCGCCGGATCGCCAGCTCGACATGGCCGCTCTCCAGCCGCACCGCGCCGCCGGCGGCGCTGAGGTGGACCTCGATATCGGGATGCAGCGCATGGAACTGCGGCAGGCGCGGAATCAGCCAGCGCATCGCCAGCGTCGGCTCGCACGATACCGCCAGCGGCGGCGTGGCGGCCGGCTGCAGTTGCGTCACCGCCTGCTGCAGGGTGTGCAACGCCTCGCCGCAGGCGGCAAACAGCCGGGTGCCGGCGGCGCTGAGGAAGACCGCGCGGTTGCGGCGCTCGAACAGCGTCACGCCCAGCGGCTCTTCCAGCAGGCGGATCTGGCGGCTGACCGCGCCGTGCGTCACGCACAGCTCGTCAGCCGCACGCACGAAGCTGCCGTGGCGGGCAGCGGCCTCGAACACGCGCAAGGCGTTCAGCGACGGCAGTGCGGCAAAGCTCATAGGTCAGTTTTTCTCACGTAAATCAGGCAGAAACCATCGTTATTCATTGTCAGGGCAAAGCGTGACAATGACAGTCGTCCGTTTACCCAGCACCAAACTCACCGAAAGTATACGCAATGACTGAACTGTTTGCCGTGATGACCATTACCCTGCTCGCCGTGATCAGCCCCGGCGCCGACTTCGCCATGATCAGCCGCAACAGCCTGCTGTACGGCAAACGCGCCGGCCTCGCCGCCGCGCTCGGCATCGGCCTCGGCGTGCAGGTGCACGTGATGTACACCCTGCTCGGCGCCAGCCTGCTGCAACAGACGCCGCTATTGCTGCAGTTGCTGCGCGTGCTGGGCGCCGGCTATCTGGTGTATGTCGGCTGGTGCACCTTCCGCAGCGGCGCCGTCAACGAGGCGGCGGCGCCGGACAGCCATGGCCGCGCGCTGCGCAACGGTTTCCTCACCAATGCGCTCAACCCCAAGACCATGCTGTTCGTGATCAGCACCTACACCCAGGTCGTCGCCGCCAGCACGCCGCTGCCGGTGCTGCTCGGTTACGGCCTGTTCATGTCGCTGGCGCACGTGCTGTGGTTTGCGCTGGTGGCGGTACTGCTGGCGCAGGACGGTCTGCGCCAGCGCCTGCTCGGCATGCAGTTGTGGCTCAACCGCGGCATCGGCCTGCTGCTGATGGCGCTGGGCAGCCTGCTCGCCGCCGGCCCGCTGCTGCAGTAGATGCCATGAAAAACGGCGACCAAATGGTCGCCGTGGCTGAGCTTGCCGCCGAACAGTCTTAGCCGCGCAGCCAGCCGGCCAGCGCGCGGATGTCGTCCGGCGAGGTGCGGCAGCAGCCGCCGATGCAGCTGGCGCCGGCCAGCCGCCACTGCCGCGCCGCCTCGGCAAAGGCCAGCGGATCGCTGCTACCGTGCCAGGTCTTGGTCACCGCGTCGTAGGCTTCGCCGGAGTTGGGATAGGTCAGCAGCCGCTTGCCGGTCTGTGCGGCCAACGTTTGCAGCAGCGGCACGATATGGCGCGGCGCGGTGCAATTGACGCCCACCGCCACGATCTGCGGATAGGCTTCCAGCTCGGCCACCGCCGCCAGCAAGGGCGTGCCATCACTCAGGTTGGCGTCATCGCGGCAGGAGAAGCTGATCCATGCCGCGGTCTGCGGGAAGTCCTGCTGCAGCACGCGGGCGATGGCGCGCGCTTCCACCGCGCACGGGATGGTCTCGCACGCCAGCAGATCCGGCGCTGCGGCCAGCAAGGCGGCAATGCGCGGGCGATGGAAATCCATCAGCTCGGTTTCACTGCGGCCGTAATCGCCACGGTATTCGGAACCGTCGGCCAGCATCGCGCCGTACGGACCCACCGAGGCCGCCACCAGCGGCTTCAGGCGCCCGGCATGGTTGGCCGCATCGGCCCAGAACTCGTCGCGCGCCTGCTGCGCCAGCTGCACCGAGCGCTGCATCAGTTCCGCGGCGGCGGCTTCGTCCAGGCCGCGCTTGGCAAAGCCGCTGAACGACGCCTGGTAGCTGGCGGTGGTGGCGACATCGGCACCGGCGGCGAAGTAGTCGAAATGCACCTGGCGGATCAGCTCCGGCTGCTCGATCAGCACCCGCGCCGACCACAACGCGTCATTCAGGTCACAACCGCGACGCTCCAGCTCGGACGCCATCGCGCCGTCCAGCACGACGGGGACATCCTGAAAACGGGCAAAAGGATTGGCATACATTGAACAGACTCCACAAAAAGAAAAACCCCGGCACAGGCCGGGGCTTGCTGCATGCAAGATGTATCACAGACGGAATTGCGATACCAGTGCCTTCAGCTGGTCGCCGCGGCTGGCCAGCACCTGGATCGTCGCCAGCGCTTCCTGCAGGCTGCTGTCGGTCTGCTGCGCCATCGAGTTGACTCGCTCGGCGCTGCGCGCCATTTCGTTGGTGGCGATACCCTGCTCGGCGGTGGAAGAAGTGATTTCGCCCATGCGGGTCGAGATCTCTTCGGCGTTGCCCTTGATCAGCTCCACCTTGCTGGCCGCTTCACGCGACAGGGTTACACCGGTTTCCACTTTCGCGTTGGTGGCGTCGGCATGGTTGATCGCCTCGCCGGTTTTCTGGATCACGGTATCGATCAGCTCGGCGATCTGCACCGTGGCGCTGGCGGTACGCTCGGCCAGCTTGCGCACTTCGTCGGCCACCACCGCAAAGCCGCGGCCCTGCTCGCCGGCACGCGCCGCCTCGATCGCTGCATTCAGCGCCAGCATATTGGTCTGGTCGGCGATGTCGCGGATCACGCCGACAATGCCCTTGATCTGCTCGGACTGGCCGGACAGGTTGGACATCACGCCCTGCAGCGACGACACCGCACCGACGATGGATTCCACCTCGCGCGCCACTTCCGCCATCGCGCGGTGCGAATCCAGCGAGTTGTCACGCGAACGCGACACCAGCACTTCGGTTTCGCCAACGTGGTCGGCAATGTGGTTGATGCTGACGGTGATCTGTTCGATGGTGGCGGCGGTCGACGACAGTTCCGACGACTGCACGCGCGAATCCTGGGCGATCTGCTCCGCCACGCGGTTCAGGTCGGCAGCGTCGCGCGCCAGCGAATCGGATTCGTCGCGCACGGTGAGGAACATCTCGCGCAGCTTGGCCACGAACTGGTTGAAGGCTTCGGCAATCTGGCCGACTTCGTCACGGTTGCCGACCGGCAGTGTCTTGGTCAGGTCACCGTGGCCGCTGGCCACTTCACGCATCGCATTGCGCAGCACCGACAGGCCGGACAGCATGCGCGCCACGCCAACGTAGGCGAAGATGCCGGACACCACCAGGCCAATCACCAGCAGGCCTACCATCACCATCAGCAGCTGCGTCACCGGAGCCATTGCGGCGGCCACCGGTACCATCACGCCGAGGAACCAGCCGGTCTTGCCCACCGGATACAGCGCGGTCAGGGTGGCGTCACCGTTGATCGACACGTCCACGATCTGGCCATCCTTGTTCACCGCGTTCATGTCGTAGCCGGCCACCACCTCGCCGATCTTTTTCAGGCCGGATTCTTTTTCCGGGTGCGCAATCACGGTGCCGTCGCCGGTCACCAGGAAGGCATAGCCGTCACCCGGCAGCTTGGCGGCAACCACTTCGTCCACCACGCGCTGCAGCGTCACGTCACCACCGGCCACGGCCACCAGCTGGCCACCATCCTTGCGTGCCTGGGCGAAGGTGATGATCGGACGCTTGGTGGCAGCATCGATATAAGGTGGCGACGCGATCGGGCCGGTCGCATCCTTGGCCGCCAGATACCATGGCCGCCCGGTCGGGTCGTAGCCTTCCGGTACTTTCGGCGCACCGGTGAACTGGGTCATGGTCTTGTCCGGCTGACCGATGTACATGTCGTCAAAACCACCGGCATCGCGCGCCTGGTCCAGCACCGGCTGCAATTCGCCGGTACCGAAGCGCGGCAGCGCCGAGGCGACGATCTTCTGGCGGGTGGACACCCACTCGGCAACAAAGCTCGCCTTGCTGTTGGCGGCCTGATTGATTTCGTTACGGATGGCACTGGACAGGGCGTCGCTCATTTTCCAGTACGCGACGGCACAGAACATGACCGCGAGTACCGTCAGTACCAGCAGCACGAAGGCCATCAGGCGAGTACGCAATGACATCATGATGTGTATTCCCCACTGAATTTTGTAAGTTATGGTGCGGCATAGTACTACTAAGCACACCTATGGTTATTTGTTTATATTCACAAAGCCATTTCATGGCATTTCGTTAACAACGGAATTTTGTATTCTGCGTACAATCCCTATTACACCGCATTTTTATACAACAATACTGCAAAAATTCGGCAACAAACCGCCCTTGCCAATGTCAAAGACGGCGTTCACCACCCAAGGCCGCCTGCAATGCCGACATTGCATGTCGCACTTTTGCAGGTTGCCCCTCGCGCCGCGGCGTCACCATCCACAACGGCAACTCCGGCAGGCTCCACTCGCTCAGCACCGGCTGCAGCAAACCTGCGGCCAGCTCCTTGCGCACTTCCGGCTCCGGCTGCAAGGACAGACCCAGGCCTTCCAGCACAAAGGCACGCGCCGACAGGATATTGTTGCTGCTGATACGCGGCGGCATCGATAAAGTCACCGTTTCTGCCCCGCGCGTCAACTGCAAGCGGCTCAGGCCTTCGTGCGCGGCCACCCCGACCCAGTCGTGTTGCAACAGCTCGGCCGGTGTTTGCGGCAGGCCATGCTTTGCAACATAGACCGGCGACGCACAAATGACAAAGTGCCAGTCGGCCAGATGGCGCGCCACCAGCGACGAATCCTTCAGCTTGCCGGCCCGGATCGCGAGATCGATCTGCAACTCCAGCAGGTCCACCATCTCGTCGTGAAAGAACAGCCGCAGGCTGAGGCCGGGGTTGGCCGCCAACAGCGGTGCCAGCGCACTGCTGAGCACGCCGCCGGCCAGGCCGCTGGGGGCGGAGATGCGCAGCTCGCCCACCGGCGCATCGCGCAGCGCCGACAGCTGCTGCTCCGCCTGCCGCGCCGCCGCCAGCATCGCGGCGCAGCCCTGGTAGAACAGCTGCCCGGCCTCGGTCAGCGTCAGCTTGCGCGTGGTGCGCTGTAGCAAGGTGACGCCATGGCGTTGCTCCAGCCGCCGCAGATGCTGGCTGACCGCCGACGGCGTGATGCCGAGGCTCTGCGCCGCCGCGTTCATCGAGCCTTTCTCGATCACCCGGGCAAACACCGCCATGCTGCGCAATTCGTCCATATTCATTATTTCAACTTAACAATCAATCAATTTTACGACGGATTATCGGAATGTGAACCGGCAATTACACTGCCCTCATCAATCACCGCCCGTCAGCGGGCAGCAAGGAGCACTCATGAAAATCGCACTGATCGGCGCCAGCGGCTTTGTCGGCTCGGCCATCCTGAAAGAACTGCTGTCGCGCAATGTCGCCGTTACCGCTATCGCCAGCCGTCCCGAGCGCATCGGCGCTGCGGCCAACCTTGAGGTGGTGGCCGCCGATGCCTACGACGCCGACGCGGTGGCCCGTGCCGTGGCCGGCCACGACGTGGTGATCAGCGCCTTCAACCCCGGCTGGGACAAGGCCGACATCCGCGCGCTGTTCCTCGCCGGCCACCAGGCCATCGTCGCCGGGGTCAAGACCGCCGGTGTGCCGCGCTTCATCGAGATCGGTGGCGCCGGCAGCCTGTTCGTCGCCCCCGGCCTGCAGCTGATCGACACCCCGCACTTCCCGGCGGAGTACAAGGAAGGTGCCGAGGGCGCGCGCCAGGCGCTGAACCTGCTGCAACAGGAAACACAGCTGGACTGGGTGTTCGTGTCGCCGCCGGCACTGCTGGCACCGGGCGCGCGCAGCGGCCAGTACCGTCTCGGCGGTAACGAGCTGCTGATGGCAGGCGAAGCACCGGCCGGCATCAGCGACGCCGACCTCGCCGTGGCGGTAGTGGACGAAGCGCTGCAGCCGCAACACCACCGCCAGCGCTTTACCGTCGCCAGCGTCTGATTCACGCCGCGATAGCGCACCTTATATAAGCATACGGTTTTGCAGTGCAAACCCTGCCGAACGCCCGATCCGACTGGATTGGCGCGTTTGCGGCAGGGTTTTTTGTTGCAACAGCACATTGAATACTGTCGTCGATGCGTTGACAGCCGCGCGCCGCTTCACTAGATTGCGACCAGCCAATCAAGCCGCTGCAGGAGAGACTGTCATTCGCTGACAGCGCCGAAGGGGAATCGCCCCGGAAACTCTCAGGCAAAAGAACTGCAGCGACGTCTGGCACTCTGGAGAGTAGATCAGCCGCAAGGCCGGATCTCGCCGAAGGAAGCATGGCCCGGTGGGTACACCGTGCGCCGCAATCTCTCAGGCAAAGGGACAGAGGGGGCATCGTCCGGCAGACGCCGGGCGGGCGCCATTGTCCTTTACGCCGCACATCCATGCGTCAACGCCCTGCCCGACCCTGCCGCCACTACCAGCGCGGTTGCGGCCAACCTTTGCCGTTCGCGCCAAGAAAAAGGAATGCACGATGTTTACCAAAGAGATGGAGATTGCCGGTTTCGACGACGCACTGTGGGCCGCGATGCAGGCCGAGGCACAACGTCAGGAAGACCACATCGAGCTGATCGCCTCCGAGAACTACACCAGCCCGCGCGTGATGCAGGCGCAGGGCAGCCAGCTGACCAACAAGTACGCCGAGGGCTACCCCGGCAAGCGCTACTACGGCGGCTGCGAGCACGTCGATGTCGCCGAGCAGCTGGCCATCGACCGCGCCAAGCAACTGTTCGGCGCCGACTACGCCAACGTGCAGCCGCACTCCGGCAGCCAGGCCAACGCCGCGGTGTACATGGCGCTGCTGCAGCCGGGTGACACCGTGCTGGGCATGAGCCTGGCGCACGGCGGCCACCTCACCCACGGCGCCAAGGTCAACTTCTCCGGCAAGATCTACAACGCGGTGCAGTACGGCATCAACGTGGACACCGGCGAGATCGACTACGACGAAGTGCAAAGGTTGGCCGCAGAACACCGGCCGAAGATGCTGGTCGCCGGCTTCTCCGCCTATTCGCTGATCGTGGACTGGGCGCGCATGCGCCAGATCGCCGACAGCGTCGGCGCGTATTTCTTTGTCGACATGGCGCACGTTGCCGGCCTGGTGGCCGCCGGCCTGTACCCGAACCCGATTCCGCACGCGCACGTGGTGACCACCACCACCCACAAGACGCTGCGCGGCCCGCGCGGCGGCCTGATCCTTGCTGCATCCAACCCGGAGCTGGAAAAGAAACTGCAGTCGCTGGTCTTCCCCGGCATCCAGGGCGGCCCGCTGATGCACGTGATCGCCGCCAAGGCGGTGGCCTTCCTCGAGGCGCTGCAGCCGGAATTCGTCGACTACCAGAAACAGGTACTGGCCAACGCCCGCGCCATGGTGGCGGTGTTCCAGCAGCGCGGCTACACCGTGGTATCCGGCAAGACCGATGACCACCTGTTCCTGTTGAGCCTGATCGACAAGGGCCTCACCGGCAAGGCCGCCGACGCCGCACTGGGTGCCGCCTGCATCACCGTCAACAAGAACGCGGTACCGAACGACCCGCAAAGCCCGTTCGTCACCAGCGGCATCCGCATCGGCAGCCCGGCCATCACCAGCCGCGGCTTCAAGGAAGCGGAAGCCGGCCAGGTGGCGCACTGGGTGTGTGACATCCTCGACGACATCGACAACGCCGATGTCGCCGCCCGCGTGAAACGCCAGGTGGCGGAGCTGTGCGCCGCCTTCCCGGTTTACCGCTAAGAACGTGGTGCACGATCTCGCGAGCTAGAGCGAGACAAGGCGAAAACGGCTGAGGAAGCGGAGTTGACATCAGGTCAATGAGCATTCCGAAGCCGTTTTCAACGCGGTATCGCCGAAGCGCAGCAGATCGTGCACAGGTTCAAGCAGCAGCGGGCGCCGTCCAGCGGATGGCGCCCGACTATAATGAAAACTAGCCCTGCGCCGCAGGCACCACCTCAAGAGAAGCAACATGGCAATCAGTGTTTTTGATTTGTTCAAGATCGGCATCGGCCCGTCCAGCTCCCACACCGTCGGCCCGATGCGCGCGGCGCGGCAATTCGTCGCCCGGCTGGAAAAGGACGGCCTGCTGACGCAGACCGCCGCGGTCAAGTCCGAAATGTTCGGTTCTCTCGGTGCCACCGGCAAAGGCCACGGCAGCGATGTGGCGGTGCTGCTCGGGCTGCAGGGCGAATACCCGGATCTGGTCGACACCGATGCCGTCGACGGCATGCTGGCCGCCATCCGCAACAACAAGCGCATCGCGCTCCTGGGCACGCACGAGATCGACTTCATCGAAGCCGAACACCTGATCCTGCACAAGCGCAAGGCGCTGCCCTATCACCCTAACGGCATGATCTTCGAGGCGTTTGCCGCCGACGGCAGCAGCCTGTCCAAGCGTGCTTACTACTCGGTCGGCGGCGGCTTCGTGGTCGACGAGGCGGCGATCGACGCCGGCTTCGTGCCACCGGGCGTCACCGAGCTGAAGCACCCGTTCAAGAGCGGCGCCGAGCTGCTGGCGCTGTGCCAGCGCCACGGCAAGAGCATCAGCCAGATCATGCTGGAGAACGAGCTGGCGTGGCGCAGCGAGGACGAGATCCGCAGCGGCCTGCTCAACATCTGGCACGTGATGCAGGCCTGCGTGAAGCGCGGCTGCGAACGCGAAGGCATCCTGCCCGGCGGCATGAAGGTCAAGCGCCGCGCCGCCGACATGCACCGCAAGCTGCTGTCGTCACCGGAAGCGGCACTGCGCGACCCGCTGACGGTGCTGGACTGGGTCAACCTGTACGCGCTGGCGGTGAACGAGGAAAACGCCGCCGGTGGCCGCGTGGTGACCGCGCCGACCAACGGCGCCGCAGGCATCATCCCGGCGGTACTGCACTACTACGCACGTTTCATTCCCGGCGCCAGCGACGACGGCATCGTGCGCTTCCTGCTCACCGCCGGCGCTATCGGCATCCTGTTCAAGCTCAACGCCTCCATTTCCGGCGCCGAAGTCGGCTGCCAGGGCGAAGTCGGCTCCGCCTGTTCGATGGCGGCCGGCGGCCTGGCCGAAGTGCTGGGCGGCACGCCGGAGCAGGTGGAAAACGCCGCCGAGATCGGCATGGAACACAACCTGGGCCTGACCTGCGACCCGGTCGGCGGCCTGGTGCAGGTGCCGTGCATCGAGCGCAACGCGATGGCGTCGATCAAGGCCATCAACGCGGCGCGCATGTCGCTGCGCGGCGACGGCCAGCACTTCGTGTCGCTGGACCGGGTGATCAAGACCATGCGCGACACCGGCCGCGACATGAGCACCAAGTACAAGGAAACCGCACGCGGCGGGCTGGCGATCAACGTGATCGAGGTACCGGTCAACATCGTCGAGTGCTGAGCCCGCCTGTCAAAAAATCTGCGGCCAACCTTGTGCAAGGTTGGCCGCAATGACAAAGCCCGCCATGATTGGCGGGCTTTGTCATTGCGCATCCGGTGACGGTTACAAAAAGCGCGCCGGCGCATACGGTGCCGGGTCGGTAAACGGCGTCTCGTTGCAGATCACCTGCGCCAGCAGTTGGCCGCATACCGGCCCCAGCGTCAGACCGTGGTGGGCGTGGCCGAAGTTGAACCACAACCCGCGATGACGTGGTGCGGCGCCCAGCGCCGGGCGCATGTCCGGCAGGCACGGGCGGCTGCCCAGCCACGGCGTGGCGTCCAGCCGCTCACCCAGCGGAAACAGTCCGCGCGCCAGCACCTCGGCCTGCTCCAGCTGCGCGTAGTTGGGCGCGGCATCGCGTCGCGCCAGTTCCACACCGGTGGCGATGCGCAGGCCGCGCTGCATCGGCGACACCACGAAGCCGCCTTCCACGTCGGCCACGGTGTAGCTCAGCCCCGGCCCCAGCGGCTGGTAGTGCATGTGGTAGCCGCGCTTGGTCTGCAGCGGAATGCGGTAGCCCAGCGGCTGGAACATGTCGTCGGACCACGGCCCCATGGCGACGACCACCTGCGCCGTGCGCAGCGTGCCTTGTTTGGTGCCGATCTGCCAGCCGCTGCCATCCGGGACCAGCGACGTGGCTTCCTGCTGCAACAGCACCCCGCCCAGGCTTTCGAAATAGCGGGCATAGCCGCGGGTCAGCGCACCCGGATCGCTGATGCGCTGCGGGTCGCGCCAGTGCACCGCGCCGGCAAAGCCTTCGCCCAAGCCCGGCTCGGCGGCGCGCAGTGCGGCGGCGTCCAGGATCTGCAGCTGCAGGCCGTGTTCGGCGGCGATGCGGCGGGCGTTGGCGGCCTCGGCGGCAAAGCCCGCCTCGCTGCGGTAGGCCTCGTACAGGCCGTCGTCGCTGCACAGTTGCTGCAGGTTGGCCGCGGCGATCAGCGTGGCGTGTTCGTCCAGGCTGCGGCTGATCAGCGGCAGCATGTCGCGCGCGGCGGCGGCGAGGCGATGCGGCGCGGAGGCGCGGAAGTAGCGCCACAGCCACGGCGTGCTCTGCAGCAGGCTGGACGGCTGGTAGCGCACGTCGGTGGAGCGGTTGCGACCGATGCGCAGCACGCTGGCGAGGTCACGCGGGAAGCCATACGGCACCACGGCGGCGCGTTCCAGCAGGCCGGCGTTGCCGTGGCTGGTTTCCTCGCCGGGGGCGCGGCGGTCCAGCAGCGCCACGCGCAGGCCGCGCTGTTGCAGGGCGATGGCGCTGGAGACGCCGATCATGCCGGCGCCGAGGACGATGATGTCGAAATCCATGTTTTGCTTCTTTCAGATGCAGTTGCCATGGGCGCTGCGGCCAGTGGCCATGGCAACGGAATCTGCAAGGTTGGCCGCAGCCTGCGGCCAACCTTGCACGCCGCTTACTTGGCGATAATGTCGCGGTGGAAGTACTTGTGCGACAGCTTGCTGAGGGTGCCATCCTGCTTCAGGCTGGCAATCGCCTTGTCCAGCTCGGCCTTGCGCGGGTCGCCCTTGCGTACACCCATGCCGGTGCCCTCGCCGAGGGTGGCGAAATCACTGATCACGCCGCCGGCAAAGTCAAAGTCCTTGCCCTGCGGCTTGCTGAGGAAGCCTTCCATCGCAGTCTGCGCTTCCTGCACCCCGGCATCCAGCCGGCCGGCGGCCAGATCAAGGAAAATCTGCGCCTGGTCGCGGTAGGCCACCACCTTCACACCGTGTTTCTCCCAGTGCTTGCGCACGAAGTCTTCCTGGGTGGCGCCCTGCAACACGCCGACGGTCTTGCCTTTCAGGCTGGCCACGGTCGGCGTCAGCTTGCTGTCGCGACGCGCCACCATCTGGATCGGCACGATGTAGATCGGGGCGGTGAAGTCGATCGACTCGCGGCGCTTGGCGGTGATGTTCATCGCCGAGTTGATGGCGTCGAATTTCTTCGCTTTCAGGCCGGGGATCAGGCCCTCGAACGAGGTTTCCACCCAGCTGCACTTGGCGGCCATGCGCTCGCAGATCGCCTTGCCGACATCGATGTCGAAGCCGACCAGCTGGCCGTCGGCCTGCTTGCTCTCGAACGGCGGGTAGAACGGTTCCAGCCCCATGCGCAGCGGCGCACCCTGCGCCATGGCGGTACCGGCGAGGCAGGCCAGCAGAGGGAAAACGGCATTGCGAACGCGTTTGCTGATCATGAAATGTCTCCTTTGTTCCTGTAGCGGGTAACGTCCCGTCCCGTTGCGCCTGGCCAGGCCATGGCGCCTGCGTGGTTTGGCAGCCGGCAGGGCTGCGTTCACGTCTTGCTTTGGCTCGGTCACAAGATAGACATTTTTTCCACTTTGGACAATTAATTTATAAAAAATCTGGCCGCCACCCGCCAGACACGGCAATCAAAGCCGATCTCATCATGACAAAACCATGTCGCAAATTGCAACTTATTACTTAAATAACAATAACTTGACGTCAAATCAACATCAAAAAACATACGCAAAACCCTGTGGAATTGGTAATCGCACAATTTGTAGACTTTTTTTCCACAATGGAATTTAATACAACAAACAAGCCTGCCCGCCGCGGTCTACCACCCGGCCGCGCCCGACCACACCAATACGAGAGTCCAACATGAACCACATCGACCACCACGCCGCCCCCCTGCTCCTCACCCAGCAACAGGTGCGCGACTACCTGCCGACGCTGCCGGTGCGCGCCGCACTGAGCGCGCTGTTCCAGGCACTGGCGCAGCAGCGCGCGGTGCAGCCGGCGCAGACGCTGACCCTGTTCCCGCAAGGCGCCGGCGACGTCATCACCTATCAGGGCGTGCTGGCCGATGCCGGCGTGTTCGGCGCCAAGCTGTCGCCCTATATCGTCACCGACGGCCGCCCGGTGATCAGCGCCTGGACCAGCCTGATGTCGATGCAAACCGGCCAGCCGCTGCTGTTCTGCGATTCCGGCCTGCTGACGGTGGAACGCACCGCCGGCACCAGCGCGCTGGCCATCGACCTGCTGGCGCGGCAAGACAGCCGCCAGCTGACGCTGATCGGCTGCGGCGCACTCGGCCAGGCGCACCTGCGCCACGTGCTGCCGCTGCGCGACTGGCAGCGCATCCGCGTGTACGCGCCGGACCTCGCCAGCAAGCCGGAACTGCAGCAGCAACTGCAGGCGCTGGATGTGCGCATCGAAATCAGCAGCAGCGTCGATGCCGCCTGCGACAACGCCGACGTGATCATGCTGTGCACCTCCTCGGCCAGCCCGGTGCTGGACCCGGCCACGCTCAGCAAACCGGCGCTGATCACCTCGATCAGCACCAACGCCGTCAACGCGCACGAGGTGGCACCGGCCAGCCTCGCCACGATGGACGTGTACTGCGACCACAAGCACAGCACGCCGGACAGCGCCGGCGAGATGGTACTCGCCAGCCAGCAGGGCAGCTGGCAGCGCGACCGCATCGTCGGTGATCTGGCCGATCTGGTCAGCCAGCGCTGCGCGCTGCCGGACTACCAGCGCCCGGTATTCTTCCGCTCCATCGGCATGGGGCTGCAGGACATCGCCATCGCCTGCGCGCTGCTGCAACAGGCCCAGGCCGCGCAATGAGTCCGCGCCGGCACACCGCGGACGGTCTGGCGGCGGCCGGCGGGCGCAAGGCTTGTGCCCTGCCCGCCGCATCAGGCACTATCGCTGTCCCTGCCGTTGCGCACGACCCGACCATGACGCCCACGCCCAGCCCCACGCCGCAGCAATTGCTGCTGTCGCGCTACAGCCACCTCGCCGACAGCATCGCCAAGCTGTTCTTCCCCTATGCCGAAGTGGTGATCCACGATCTGGACAGCCAGCGCGTGCTCTACCTCGCCAACAACCTGTCTCGGCGCGAGATCGGCGACGAATCAGCACTGGAGGAAATCGAGCGCACCATCGGCGAACGCTACGTCGGGCCGTATGAAAAGGTGAACTGGGACGGTCGCAAGATGCGCTGTGTCAGTTCGGTGCTGTTTGACGATGCCGGCGCCGCGCTGGGGGTGATGTGCATCAACTTCAATATCGCGGTGTTCGAGGACATGCACGGCATGCTGGGCATGCTGCTGAAGGGTGCCGGGCTGGTGGAACAACCGGCGGAGCTGTTCCGTGACGACTGGCAGGAGCGCATCAACACCTTCATGCACCGCTGGCTGCAGGAGCGGCAACTGGCGCTCAATACCCTGTCGCGCCAGCACCGCAAGGAACTGGTCGAGGCGCTGTACGCCGAGGGCGCCTTCAACGGCAAGAGCGCCACCCACTACATCGCCAACGTGCTCGGTCTCGGCCGCGCCACGGTGTACAAATACCTGCAGACGCTGAAATAGCCAGCCGCCAATGAAAAAGGTTGGCCGCAGCGATGCGGCCAACCTTTTATTGTCTGCGGCCCGTGCGGGCCGGAGGTTTAGAACCTGTTCAAGGTCTCGCGAGCTAGAGCGAGACAAGGCGAAAACGGCAGAGGAAGCAGAGTTGACATGGAGTCAATGAGCATTCCGAAGGCGTTTTTAACGCCGTATCGCCCCATTGCGATCAAGTCGCAGCAGACATTGAACAGGTTCTTACTGCTTCTGCAGCAGGCGCAGCGTGATCTGCAGCTCGCCGTTGTCACCCTTCACCGTCTGCACGTTCTGCAGGCTCAGATCGGACGGCAGCAGCAGGCTGATGCCATTGCCGACGCCAACCTTGCTCCAGCTCTTTTCCAGCCGCCGCGCCATGCCCTGCGCCGGCAGCCGCACGTCGCTCTCCAGCGCAAAGCCATAATTCTCGGCGGCGCTGTCGAACAGGCGCCCGATCTGCTCCGGCTCGACGTAGCGCTCCGCCATGCTGCCCATTTGCCGCGGCGACACTTCCGGCACCGTCTTGCACAGCGTCATCACCTCGTCCTTGAAGCGCACCTGCGCCAGCGGGTCTTCGATCTCTTCCGAGATCTGCTCCATCACCTCGGCCACCAGCTTGCTGCTGCTGCTGGTATCCGGCACCCGCATCGCCTGCAGGAAATCGTCGAGCCAGAACTTGGCCTCGTGGCCCTGCCGGTCAACCGCGTACAGCAGCGGGCCATTTTCCAGGATCAGCGCGCCCTTGTCGATCAGGCGCGGGTTGATGCCGCTGGCGTGGCTGATGTCGAACACCTCGCCGCTTTCGACGATGGTCAGGAAATCCTCCTGGATTTCCGCCTTGAACACACCCAGCGCGCGCTGCGGGCTGTCCGCCTCGCCCAGGCCGGAGAACAGGATCACCAGCAGGTCGCCGGCGGCGATGTTCGGGTGCTGCGAACGCGCGAACAGGTGCTTGGCGATGCGCTGCGACACCTCCAGCAAATCGACGTCGCCGCGGAAAAACTGCCGCGTGTAGTGATACAGCTCGTTGAGGTTGAGATCGGTCTCGTGGAAGAACTGGTACTTCTTCTTGTCGGAGACGATGCCCTTCAGGTAACCGTCCAGAATCAGCGCCGACACCGCCTCGTCCACGCCGATGGCCTTGTGCGACAGCTGCAACGGCTCGCCGCGCGCCGGATTGCCGACACGGTGTACCACCAAACGCTCTACCCTGGATTCGCTAATCAGCATGCTCGGATCTGTCCTCATTCAATCAAGGCGCGATTATCGCCGCCCTTGCCTCTCGCAACAAGGTTGGCCGCAGCTCAGGCCGCCACCTCGGCCAGCCCGAACTGCAAGGCGGCCAGCCTGGCGTACAGCGGCGAGCGCTGCAGCAGCTCGGCGTGGGTGCCCTCCGCCACGATGCGGCCCTGCTCCAGCACCACGATGCGGTCGGCCTGCTTCACGGTGGCCAGGCGGTGGGCGATGACGATGGTGGTGCGCCCGGCGGCGGCGCGCTCCAGCGCCTGCTGCACCAGCTGTTCCGATTCGGCGTCCAGCGCGCTGGTGGCCTCGTCCAGCAGCAGGATGGGCGGGTTTTTCAGGATGGCGCGCGCAATGGCGATGCGCTGGCGCTGGCCGCCGGACAGGCGCACGCCGCGCTCGCCCAGATAGCTGTGATAGCCCTCCGGCAGGCGCTCGATGAATTCGTGCGCGGCGGCGGCGCGGGCGGCGGCGAACACCTCCTCGTCCGTCGCGTCGGGCCGGCCGTAGCGGATGTTCTCCAGCGCGCTGGCGCCGAAAATCACCGTGTCCTGCAGCACGATGCCGATGTGGCGGCGCAGCGCCTGCGGATTCAGCTGCGCGATATCGGTGCCGTTCAGCGTGATGCGGCCAACCTGCGGATCGTAAAAGCGCAGCAGCAGCTGGAACAGCGTGGTCTTGCCGGCGCCGGACGGCCCGACCAGCGCCACCTGTTCGCCGGGGCGGATGGCGAGGGTGATGCCGGACAGCGACGGCTGCCCGGGGCGTGACGGGTAGGCGAAGCCGACGTCTTGCAATTGAAGGCCGTCGCCCGTTGCCGGCAAGGGCAGCGGCTGCGCCGGCGGCTGTACCGGCGAGCGCTGTGCCAGCAGTGCCATCAGCCGCTCGGTGGCGCCGGCGGCACGCTGCAGGTCACCCCACACCTCGGCCACCGCGCCGATGGCGCCGGCGGTCACCACCGCGTAGAGGATGAACTGCGCCAAGAGGCCGCTGGACATCTCGCCGGCCAGCACCGCGCGTGCGCCCAGCCACAGCACGAACACCACCGCGCCGAACACCAGCATGATCACCACCGCCGTCAGCTGCGAACGGGCGCGGATGCGCGCCAGCGCGGTGTCGAAGCTGAGCGCCACCGAGCCGTCGAAACGCACGGTTTCGCGCGCCTCCTGCGCGAAGGCCTGCACCGTCTGCACCGCGTTCAGCGTCTCGCCGGCCATGGCGCTGGAATCGGCGATGCGGTCCTGGCTGGAGCGCGACAAGGCGCGCACGCGGCGGCCGAAGATCAGGATAGGCAGGATCACCAGCAACAGCGTCACCAGGATGTAGCCGGTCAGGCTGGGGCTGGTCACCGCCAGCATCACCAGCCCGCCCAGCATCAGCAGGATGTTGCGCAGCCCCATCGACAGGCTGGTACCGATCACGGTCTGCACCAGCGTGGTGTCGGTGGTCAGCCGCGACAGCACCTCGCCGGTTTGCAGCGTCTCGAAGTATTCCGGACTCATGCGGATCACGTGGCGGTACACCGCGCTGCGCACGTCGGCGGTGACGCGCTCACCCAGCCACGACACCAGATAGAAACGCAGCGCGGTGAACAGCGCCAGTACCAGCGCCAGCGCCAACAGCGCCAGAAAGTAGCCGTCGACCGCCTCGCGCTGCACGAAGGCGTGGTCGATCAGGTAGCGGAACGCCACCGGCAGCAGCAGCGTGGCCGTGGCCGCCACCAGCAGCGCCAGCGCGGCCAGCAGTGCACGGCCGCGATACGGCCGTAAAAACGGCCACAACCCGGACAGCGGGGTAAGACGTTGCAATAAACCTGGGCTAGCCACGGCAGCACTCCACAATTAGCATACGATGCGTAACAAGTGCCGCAACGGTACGCTTTTTTCAAGAGCGGCACCGCAATTGCCATCCCCATCCGGCGCCGCCTGCCCTGCCGGCGGCCGGCGCCGACCACCACAAGGCCCGTCATGCTGATCAACTGCGTTGCCTACCACAACGGCCAAAAACTCGGCGACATCCCGGTAAACACCATTCCCGAACACCTGGCCAAGCCGGACTGCCTGGTGTGGGTCGCGCTGCAAGACCCGACCCCGGACGAAATCAGCCACTTCGGCCACCAGTTCGCGCTGCACCCGCTGGCGGTGGAGGACGCGCTGCACGGCCACCAGCGCCCGAAGCTGGACGAATACGGCGACACCCTGTTTCTGGTGATGAAGACGCTGGAGCCGGACCGCGAGAACGGCATCCACGTCGGCGAGGTCGACCTGTTCGTTGGCCGCAACTTCCTGCTGTCGATCCGCAACCAGACGCGCAAGGGCTTCCAGGACGTGCGCGCACGCTGCGAGCGCGAGCCGCACCTGCTGGCGCACGGCAGCGGCTTCGTGCTGTACGCGCTGATGGATGCGGTGGTCGACCGCTACCTGGCCGTGATCCACCAGCTGGAAGACGAGCTGGACAGCATCGAAGGCCGGCTGTTTCTCAAGGGTGGCTCGGCGCGGCGCAATATCGCGGCGCTGTACGCGCTCAAGCGCAAATTGATCACCGTCCACCACGCCGCCGCGCCGCTGCACGAGGCCACTGCGCGGCTGTACGGTGGCCGCGTGCCGCCACCGTGCCACGAGCTGCCGGAATATTTCCGTGACGTGGACGATCACTTGTCGCGCATCCTGCATACCGTGGAATCGCAGCGCGACCTGCTGGCCACCGCCATCCAGGTCAATATCGCGATGATCTCGCTGGACGAAAGCAGCATCAGCAAGAAGCTGGCCGCCTACGCCGCGCTGTTCGCGGTGCCGACCATGATCGCCGGCATCTACGGCATGAACTTCGACTACATGCCGGAGCTGCGCACGCCGCTGGGCTACCCGCTGTCACTGCTGAGCATGGTGGTGCTGGATGTGCTGCTGTGGCGCCGCTTCCGCCGCGCCGGCTGGCTGTAGCATTACCCAACTAAAAGTAAAAGATGTTATCGATTATTGGCGCTTTTACCCTCACCCTGACATCAGTACACTCGGATCATCCGCTTAAGCAAAGCGTCCTCATCCGACGCAAGACAACACAGAGAGAAACTTCATGACTGCGCGTATCCAGAGCCACCGCCTGCAAGTTGCGGCCAACCTTTACCACTTCATCGAACAGGAAGCGCTGCCCGGCACCGGCGTCGATGCCGCCGCCTTCTGGCAGGGTTTTGATGCGCTGGTGCACACGCTGGCGCCGAAGAACCGCGCGCTGCTGGCCGAGCGCGACCGCCTGCAAAGCGAGATCGACGCCTGGCACCGCGCCCATCCCGGCCCGATCGCCGACATGGCCGGCTACAAGGCCTTTCTCACCGGCATCGGCTACCTGAAACCGGTACCGGCCGACGCGCAGATCAGCACCAGCAACATCGACAGCGAGATCGCGGAACAGGCCGGCCCGCAGCTGGTGGTGCCGGTGATGAACGCGCGCTATGCGCTGAACGCGGCCAACGCGCGCTGGGGCAGCCTGTACGACGCGCTGTACGGCACCGACGCCATCAGCGAAGACGGCGGCGCCAGCCGTGCCGGCGGCTACAACGCGGTACGCGGCGGCAAGGTGATCGCCTTCGGTCGCGATTTCCTCGACCAGGCGGCAACGCTGGAGAACGGCTCGCACTTTGACGCCACCGCCTATACCGTGGTCGCCGGCCAGCTGCAGGTACAACTGAACGACGGCAGCCGCAGCGGCCTGAAGCAGCCTGGCCAGTTCATCGGCTTCAACGGCGACGCCGCCGCGCCGAGCGCCATCCTGCTGAAACAGAACGGCCTGCACTTCGAAATCCAGATCGACAAGAACAGCGCCATCGGCGCGCAGGACGCAGCCGGCGTCAAGGACATCGTGATGGAGGCCGCGATCAGCACCATCATGGACTGCGAAGACTCCGTCGCCGCCGTCGATGCCGACGACAAGGTGGTCGTTTATCGCAACTGGCTGGGCCTGATGAAGGGCGATCTGGTCGAGGAAGTCAGCAAGGGCGATAAAACCATCACCCGCCGCCTGAATGCCGACCGCCAGTACCAGACGCCGGCTGGCGACACGCTGAGCCTGCACGGCCGCAGCCTGATGTTCATCCGCAACGTCGGCCACCTGATGAGCAACCCGGCCATCCTCGACGGCGACGGCCGCGAGATTCCGGAAGGCATCATGGACGCGGTGGTCACCACCCTGATCGCGCTGCACGACCAGCAGCGCCGCGGCAACTCGCGCGCCGGCTCCATCTACATCGTGAAGCCGAAGATGCACGGCCCGGACGAAGTGGCGTTCGCCAACGAGCTGTTCGGCGCGGTGGAAAGCCTGCTCGGCCTGCCGCAGTACACCGTGAAGCTGGGCATCATGGACGAGGAGCGCCGCACCAGCGTCAACCTCAAGGCCTGCATCGCCGCCGCGCGCCACCGCGTCGCCTTCATCAACACCGGCTTCCTCGACCGTACCGGTGACGAGATGCACACCGCGATGGAAGCCGGCCCGATGATCCGCAAGGGCGACATGAAGACCAGCAAGTGGATCACCGCCTACGAGCGCAGCAATGTGCAGGTCGGCCTCGATTGCGGCCTGCGCGGCCACGCCCAGATCGGCAAGGGCATGTGGGCGATGCCGGACCTGATGGCAGAAATGCTGAAGCAGAAGATCGGCCACCCGAAAGCCGGCGCCAACACCGCCTGGGTGCCGTCGCCCACCGCCGCCGTGCTGCACGCGCTGCACTACCACCAGGTCAACGTGCAACAGGTTCAACAAGGGCTGGAAGGCCAGCAAATCGACGTGCTGGACGAGCTGCTGACCATTCCGGTTGCGGCCAACCCTCAGTGGAGCGCCACCGAAATCCAGCAGGAGCTGGACAACAACGCGCAGGGCATCCTCGGCTACGTGGTGCGCTGGATCGACCAGGGCGTCGGCTGCTCCAAGGTGCCGGACATCCACAACGTCGGCCTGATGGAAGACCGTGCCACGCTGCGCATCTCCAGCCAGCACATTGCCAACTGGCTGCGCCACGGCATCACCAGCGAGGCGCAGGTGATGGAAACGCTCAAGCGCATGGCGGCAGTGGTGGACCAGCAGAACGCCGGCGACCCGCTGTACCAGAACATGGCCGGCAATTTCGAGACATCCGTTGCCTTCAAGGCCGCCTGCGACCTGGTGTTCAAGGGCTGCGCGCAGCCGTCCGGCTACACCGAGCCGCTGCTGCACGCCTGGCGTCTCGTGGCCAAGGCGCAGTAAGCGCCACCGCCCCATCGCCCCGCAAACGCGCCATCACCGATGGCGCGTTTTTTCATGCCGGACACGCCGACGCAACAAGGCCGGCGCCCGCGGCGGCGCGAACTATACTGCACTGTCGCTTATCCGGGAGGACACCATGAAGCAACTGATCATCCTGCTCAGCCTGCTGGCGGCGCCGGCCATGGCGCTGGACATCAACGACGCCAGCTACGACGAGCTGGTGGCCGCCGGTTTCAGCACCGCCGATGCGCAGCGCATCGTCGACGCGCAGCTGAGCACCACCTTTAGCAGCAGCCGTGACCTGCTGGCGATCAAGGGCATCACCCAGGGCGATCTCAACCGCGTGCGCGCATCGCTGACCATCAACGGCAAGCCGGTCACCACCCGTTCCGGCACTGCGCCGGCCATTCCCGGCGTGCGGGCCGCCATCCCGGCCAGCAAGAGCAGCACCGTTGATCTGGGCAGCCCCGGCAGCAAGGGCAAGAGTGGCGGCAGCCAGCGCGGGGGTAACGGCGGTGGCGGCGGTAACGGTGGCGGCAAAGGCAAGGGCAACTGAGCCGGTCCGGGCACTCGCAGTACACCATCCGCCAACGACAACGCGCCATCCGGGGATGGCGCGTTTTTTGGGTTGTGCCCAGGGTTGGCCGCAACGCTGCGGCCAACCCTGGCAACGGCCGCTCAGTAGTAAATCACCTCGCGGCGAGTGCTGAGACAACCGTTGCCCTGCATCTGCGGCGTCAGGTACACGTACACCGACTTGTCGTCGTTGCGCAGGATGGTGGTGCTCTCGTTCAGCGATGCGTGATACTTGAACTCGCCGTAGATTTCCTCGCGCAGCACGGTGCAGGCCTTCGGCCAGTACGCCGTTTCGTTGTATTCCGCCGAACACCGGCCCGATTTGTCCGGGCCGACGCTCATCGACACGTGGCTGTCGCCATCCGAATACTTCTTGGCGATCAGGCTGGAAAACGGCCGGCGGTCGGCGTCTTTGTCATTCCAGATATCGTGCGAGGCATGGCCGCCGTCCTTGACGATAAAACTGGCCACCTTCTTCAGCGGTGCCATGCAGGTCTTGATCTTGGCATCCACGGCATTCTCCACCGGGCTGGGCTCGCCGGCTTGTGCCAGCAGCGGTGCCAGCAAGGCCAGCAGCAGCGTTGAGCGGTATCTCATCTTCTCTCCCCTTGTGCAAAGCACGTGCCGCTCGGCCGCGACGCGTGGCCACACAACATACCATCAGCACCATGCCAGTGAAATGACCTGCGTCAGCCGCCGCGGCCAACCCTAGGGCAGCAGCGGCATCAGGCTCGCCAGCTGCTGGCCGTGCTCGTCCAGCAACAGCAAGTCGCCGCCCTGCCATTGCCAGCGCCTCGCTGATTTCAGCGCGGCAAGGAAGGCCGGCTCGATCTCCTGCGGCTGCGGGCAGGCCTGCCGCGTGCTGGCCAGCTGGCGGAAGCGCAGCTTGGCCGGCGACAGACGGTAACTGCCGCCGAAGCGGTTGCAACCGGCCACGCCGCTCACCCGCTGCGTGGCGGCATCCAGCTCGAAATACGGCCGTGCCACATTGGCGGCGATCGGCTTGCCCGCCAGCGTGCGCAAGTGCCAGCGCTCCTGCTGCAGCCGTTGCAGGGTGGTGTCCGGCACGGCGCCATCGCAGCGCTGGCGCTGGCTGATGCTGCCAAAGCGCTGCGGAATCACGCTCAGCCGGTAGCCGGCCTCGTCGTGGCGTGGTGCCAGCGTCGCCTCCATCCGCACCAGCAGGCGCTCGCCCGGCCGCTGCCGCGTGGCCAGATAGGCGCGCTCCAGCGCGACGTTGTCGCCCTCCGCCACCACCGGCAGGCGCATGCCCAGCTCGCACAGCTCGATGGTGCCGGCATCGGCCATGTACTGGTACAGGCCGCTCAGCTGCAGCCGCGGTTCGATCGGCGCAAACTGGCGCGCGCGGCGCAGCGAATAGTTGAGGCGCGACACGATCAGGCGACCGTCGCTGTCGAGCTTGGTCAGCCGCTTGTTGCGCACCGCAAACAGCAGCGGCGCCTCGTTGGCGGCACTGAGATGCAGCCGGCCATCCTCCATGCGCCAGACGCCCATCTGGTCGTGCTGCAGCGGCTGCGGCTTGCTGCGATAAACCTGGCGCAGGGTGTAATAGCGCTCGTCCCACAGATCCAGCTGCCAGCTGACGCCGGCGCAATCGGCACACGGCAGCTCGCCGCGATAGGTGGCCGGATAGTCGGGCAGCGACTGCGCAGGCGCCGGCAGCGGCGTGAGCGGCAGCAACAGCAGCAGGCCGCGCATGAGTGAGGATTTCAGCAACGCAGACTCCTTGGTGGACAGTAAGGGACAGGCTGGGACCGGCCCGGTGCCGGAGCGTTCCGCAGCGCTGGCCGGCCACGCGCAAACGGCCGGCGGCGGCTGGTAGCGGCGAAATGCGCCGCCATTCGCCAGCGGTACGGAACTTGGCCACCAGTATGCCTTCTAAGTGCGGTGAACAGCATCAGCTGGCCCATTCCCCACCAGCCCCATTCTAGGAGTACACCATGCAACAAACCCTGACCCGTTCGCTGATCCTGCTGGCCGCCATCGCGGCACTGACCGGCTGCGCCGGCATGACCCAGAACCAGCGTAACGCCGCCATCGGCGCTGCCATCGGCGGCGTGGCCGGCTCGGTCCTGACCGGCGGCGACACCCTCGGCACCCTTGGTGGCGCGGCCGTCGGCGGCGTCATCGGCAACGGCGGCATCAAGTAAGCCGCCACGCCGTTACAAGCACCGGGCGCGCACTGCGTGCCCGGCCACAAAACCGCCGTCACGCTGCCGTGACGGCGGTTTTGTTTGTGGCGGCCAACGTTGGCCGCAGACAGCGCCACACCCGACAGCGCGCAGCCGGCAAGCGGCACACAGACACTGCACCGAAAAACCGTTACAGAACAGACCATTAACGACAGCACCGGCACACCAGACCGCCGCATCGGCACATGGTCAGCCGGCGATCAGCGGCTATACTGCGGTATGAGCCGCGACCTCCCGCCGCGACTTCGCCAAGGAGCAGCATCATGGGCAAAATCCGACACAGCACCAAGGAAGCGAAAAAGCAGGCACAGCACACGCCGAAGGAGAAACGCGCCGCCAAGCAGCTGAAGAAACACGCTGGCGACACCCCTCCTCTGCTACCCCCGCACTGAACCCCGCCCGCTTTTACCCCGTCCACCAGTAACGAGCCCCTTACGCTGCCTGGTCACGACTCCCGCGCCAGGCAGCAGCAGGCGAGCCACTCGCCCCTCACCACGTCATGAAGCTCACCCCGACGCCAACAGCGAACGGGCGCTAAACACCTGCACGCCAGCCTGCAAGCGCGAACGCATCGCGCAAACCGCAATCCAGCCTCGCAAACTGACACTGCCCCGGCCGCAGGGCCACGCGGCAGACCGCGCGCGCCCGCGCATGGCGAGCGGCACCATGGTCTAGACTGAAAGCAGCGCCCCCATGGCGCGGAGTCCTGCAATGAGCAAGCTGTGGCAGTTCATCGCCGTGGTCTGGCTGGCCCTGCTGCCTGGCCTGACGGCAGCGGCCACGCCGGCACCGGTCGTCGTCATCCCGCTTAGCGGCGCCATCGGCCCGGCCAGCGCCGACCATGTTGGCCGCAGCCTAGCGCGTGCGCAGCGCGAAGGCGCGCAGCTGGCGGTACTGCAGATGGACACCCCCGGCGGGCTGGACACCTCGATGCGGCAGATCATCAAGGCCATCCTCGCCTCGCCGGTGCCGGTGGCCAGCTTCGTCGCCCCCAGCGGCGCCCGCGCCGCCAGCGCCGGCACCTACATCCTGTACGCCAGCCACATCGCCGCGATGGCCCCCGGCACCAACCTCGGCGCCGCCACCCCGGTGCAGATCGGCATGACCGGCCCGCCGGACAAGGCCGGCAAGCCCGACAGCAGCGCCCCGGCCAGCAGCAACCAGGATGCACTGAGCCGCAAACAGGTGAACGACGCCGCCGCCTACATCCGCGGCCTGGCGCAGCTGCGCGGTCGCAACGTGGAATGGGCCGAGCGCGCGGTGCGCGAGGCCGTCAGCCTGTCGGCCGGCGACGCGCTGGCGCTGCGGGTGGTGGATCTCACCGCGCGCGACATCCCCGACCTGCTGCAGCGGCTGGACGGCCGCAGCGTGCCGATGGCCAGCGGCACACGGGTGCTGCACACCGCCGGCGCCGCAGTCATCACCCTGCCACCGGACTGGCGCAGCCGCTTCCTGGGCGTGATCACCGACCCCAGCGTGGCGATGATCCTGATGCTGCTGGGCATCTACGGCCTGCTGTTCGAATTTTCCAATCCCGGCTTCGTGCTGCCCGGCGTGGTTGGCGCCACCTGCCTGCTGCTGGGGCTGTACGCGCTGCAAATGCTGCCGGTCAACTACGCCGGGCTGGCGCTGGTGCTGCTGGGGCTGGGCTGCATGATCGCCGAGGCCTTCCTGCCCAGCTTCGGCACGCTGGGACTGGGCGGCATCGTCGCCTTCGTCATCGGCGGGGTGATGCTGGTCGATACCGAACAGCCCGGCCTCGGCGTGCCACTGGGGCTGATCGTGGCGCTGGCGGCCATCTCCGGCCTGTTCGTGTTTCTGGTCAGCGGCATGGCGCTCAAGGCCCGCCGCCAGCCACAAGTCGGCGGCGAAGTGGCGCTGATCGGCAGCCACGGCGAAATGCTCGACGATCTGGACAGCGAAGGCTGGGCCAGCATCCGCGGCGAATGCTGGCGCGTGCACAGTGCGACGCCACTGAAACGCGGCCAGCCGGTGCGGGTGACGGCACGGCAAGGGCTGCTACTGGAGGTGACGCCAAGCAGCGACACCGACAAAGGAGAATCACCATGAGTTACGAAATGGGCGGTGGCTTGTTAATACTGATCCTGACACTACTGGTACTGCTGCTGATCGCGTCGTCGTTCCGCATCCTGCGCGAGTACCAGCGCGGCGTGGTGTTCATGCTCGGCCGCTTCTGGCGGGTGAAGGGGCCGGGGCTGGTCCTGCTGATCCCCGGCGTGCAGCAGATGGTGCGCGTCGACCTGCGCACGGTGGTGATGGACGTGCCGTCGCAGGATGTGATCTCGCACGACAACGTGTCGGTGAAGGTCAACGCCGTGCTCTACTTCCGCGTGGTCGATCCGGAACGCGCCATCATCCAAGTCGCCAACTTCCTGGAGGCCACCAGCCAGCTGGCGCAGACCACACTGCGTTCGGTGCTGGGCAAGCACGAACTGGACGAGATGCTGGCCGAGCGCGAACGGCTGAATCTGGACATCCAGAAGGCGCTCGACGTGCAGACCGACGGCTGGGGCATCAAGGTGTCCAATGTCGAGATCAAGCACGTCGACCTCAACGAATCGATGATCCGCGCCATCGCCCGCCAGGCCGAGGCCGAACGTGAACGGCGCGCCAAGATCATCCACGCCGAGGGCGAGCTGCAGGCATCGGAAAAGCTACTGGGCGCGGCGCGCATGCTGGCTCAGCAACCGGAAGCAATGCAACTGCGCTACATGCAAACGCTGACGCAGATCGCCGGCGACAAGAGCTCCACCATCGTGTTCCCGATGGACATCCTGCAGGCGCTGCGCGGCGGCAAAACCCCGCCGGAATGAAGCGAGGCGCGGCGGCGGCAAGCGCTGCCCCATCACGCAGCGACAGCGCGCAACGACCGCGCAGATGCAAAAAGGTTGGCCGCAAGCGTTTTTCGCTTGCGGCCAACCTTCAGGTACAGACCATTACCGCGACTGGCGGCACACGGGCTACTTCAGGGCAGATTCGGCAGCGGCCGGTCATTGCGGTGCAGCACCTCGCTCAGCTTGCAGGCCTCGCACTCGACATACAGCAACTCGCTCTCCTTGCGCAGCCGGGCCTGACGACCACACAAACGGCAGTCCGGCTTGATGCCGGTATTCTCGCCACACGCCAGGCACTTCAGATAGTAGCCATATTTGCCATAGCGAAATTCCAGCTGCTGCGAGGCACACGCCTTGCAATACGTCACATATTCCTTTTGCGGCCCCTCGTCACGCAGCAGCCGTTCCCAGAAGCCGGCCTGGCGCAGTTTGTCGCCGATGTAATCCAGATGACGATACGCCGGCGCCGCGACCGGCGGCGTTGCGGCCGGCTTTAGCGGACTGGCCGACGCGGCCATCACCACCTCGACCAGTGTCGCCGCATACTCGCGAGCCGGTTCCCGCGCCACCGGCGCTTCCGCTACCGGTGCAGGCGCAACTGGCGCCGGCTGCGCCCTGGGCGTATGCATCCGGCTCATGTACTCGCCCAGAATCTTGCGGTACGGCGCCGGAAATGCCACCGCCCCGGCCACCTTGGCGCGAATACGCTCCCCCACCAAGTCGGCCTTGCATACCTCGGCCACCGTCTCGCCCTTGGGGCGATGAACTGACCCTTGCTGGAAATGGCGATCATGAAATCGATAGCCAGCGCATCAATGACCTGCGGCTGCTTGGCCATGCGGCGCAAAAACTTGCGCAAGAACTCCGCCTGCAGCTTGGCCTGCACAATCGGCGACGCCATGCCGGACGAGCGGTCGTCATACCAGCGCAGCCACTCGCCACCCGCCTTCATCTGCAGCTTGCCGGCCACGCTCTTGCTCTCGATGATGGTCAATCCGGCGGGATGAATCAGCACATGGTCCATCTGCGCCGCATCGCCATCCATCTCCAGCCGGATATCGTTCAGCACATACACCTCGCTGTCGTCACCGAAATAGCGGCGCAGATAAAACGCCATCTCTTTTTCAGCCGCGTCACCCGCCGCCTGCTTCCAGTCACGGGCTTCGGTAAAAGTCTTTTCTTTCAGGATCATGGATGAGGTGCAGTTTTTTGGACAGGAAGCCGTATTATAACCTCGTCATGCAGTCATCGTTGCCATGTCGGCAAACACTACAAGCCATCTTGCGGCCAACCTTCGGGGCCAATAAGTATCGAACTGCATTTTATGCAGCTCAATCTGCCGCACCGCGCCATGTCGACTACCATTAAAAGTAAGGAGGCATCATCATGAAATGCTGGACCTACGACACACGCTACGGCCCCTTCGAGATCGTGCCGCTCGATGGCAGCTACCACATCATGCACGAGGGCGAGGCGCTGGCCGCCTACCCGACCCCGGAAGAAGCCGCCAGAGCGCTGGCCGAAGGCCACAGTCCGTGGCCCCCCTTCGGCAACCCGCGCGACCTCGGCATTCCCGCCGATCTGAAGCAATGGCATTGCCGCCTGCTGGCCTGAGCATGGCTGCGGCGTAACCAAGCGCAAAACAACGTTGGCCGCAAACCGATAATGGTTTGCGGCCAACGTTTGCGCATCAACGGTGCGTCGCCCGGCAAGCCGGGTGACGACACCCTACAGGTCTGAAATGGTACGCGGCCAACGTTGAAAAACGCGCGGCAGGCGTTGGGCGACACAACACCGTAGCCTGGATAAGGCGAAGCCGCATCCGGGAACCCGCATCCGTCATTGCCTGTGCCTTCACCCGTGCTCCAACCCCGGATGCGCCTACGGCTTATCCAGGCTACCCACTGCGGCCAACGTTTGAGCATCGACGGTGCGTCGCCCGGCGAGCCGGGTGACGCACCCTACGGGCTTGCGGCCAACCTTTGATTGACGCGGTGAACGTTGGGCTTCGCAAGCTCAGCGCCAACCTACAACTACCGTCACCGCCAAACGGCAGCCAGAATCGACCCGCCACGCCCCCCATCTGCCGCGTCAACACCGGACACCGTCAACCGTCAGCCAAAACCGAACCGGCGCGCCCGTCCCGTTGGGGCAAGCCGTGCAAACTGCCGCCAGCCCGGAAACAAGCCGCCCTCTTTTGAGCGAAGCGTATGGGCGGCGCCGGGATGGCGGCAGTTTGCACGGGAATTCTTGCCCCTTCGGGTCGCCTTTTCTTTGCTTACTTTCTTTTAGGCGAAGCAAAAGAAAGTAAGCCGCCGCCGCGCGGAAAGCGGCAAATAAAAAAATATCCGCGCAGCGGATACCACATTCAAAAACAAGGTTGAGCGCAAACCAGTAACACTCTACAACCAACCTTGGTTTTACACGATGAATGTTGGACTTCATTTCATTCAGCACAACCTACCGTGCTGTAACTCATATGGATTACAGTTCATCTTAAAATACGATACGGAGAACATTAAGCTTCACTTCACTCAATCCAACCTATCGTTTTTGATGCACACCATCATATGCGACAAAAAATCTAAGCATCCGATTAATTTAAGCCACGCCACCCAGAAACAACTAGCAGATTTCTGATAGATTCAGAACATAGATTATCAATCATTAATTCTTCTTTTTCCACCCGCACCCAAAATCTATCTTTAACATCTTGGCACTTTGCAATTTGTCGCTTTGCTTCTGAAACAGATCCAACCTTAGATTTTCCTCGAATTTCAGCATGCGCCCTAGACAGATCCGGCGGCACTGCCCTTGTCACCGTGGCGCCACCATCATTAGCATGTTCATTGAAATCATAAAGAATATCCACATCAGAACAAAGACTATCATCATACTCTGAGAACATATCCTCAACTGCCATATCCTCCGGAAACAAAATGACAAAAAGATAGTCTTTTATCTTGTAAAGCACAAAACCATTCAGCCTCGCCTCAACACACTCCTCACGCAAAATAGATTTAAACTCTCTTGCTCCTTTATCATTATCCAACAAAAAAATAACACGAGATGAAACATCTAAATCTAAAACCCTGAGAGTGTCAACGTATTTCTTTAATTCACTTGACCCAGTCAATCTCTTAGTAACCGGCACACCAGACTTAACTAAAACATCTGCAGTCAAAGCACGAGAGTCTTCAATAATCAAGCTATCTTCAAACTTAGAAGCATTGAAATAAACCTCAAAATTTGGCTCTCCAAGACAGGCGCCAACCCTATCAAAGTCACTTGCATCTAATTCAGACACTTCTTTAGAAAACTCCAACTGACCTTGATTCAACAGACTCCAGCTAATATTATCACCCGACGAAGATGATGCCGCTAATATCAATGGTGAGTGAGTAGTAATAACCATTTGAATAGCACCAAGCCACTCATCTGAAACTAGCAATTTCCCTAGTTTATATGCTATATCTGCGTGCAAAAACGTCTCCGGCTCCTCAATCAACCAAATCGGAAAATGCAAACGACCCCGATGAATAGTTCTATCACTATCTAAAAGATAATGTGTTTGATAAAGAACAGTTGATTGAATTCCATTACCTTGCTCAGAAAGCGAGACCTCCGGAAATGCATCCATCCCTTTAAATTTTATTTCAGAAATGGCAACTATTTCATTAATAGTCTGTGGAAGCTCTACCGTTGCAGTAGATTAAGGCCAAATCTTCCTAAGCTCGCCAGTCAGATTTACAGATAAATCTCGATTTGCCTCTTCCCTCATTTCATTCCACGACTTTTGCAAACCTTCAATGGCCTCAAAGCGTGCAGCGCCTCTACCAAACTTTGAGAGCAACCTTATTTTTAACTTTTCTTGCGCCTCCATCAAAAGCCTATCTGCCTCTTGGGGATGCAAATATGAAACCGAGAATTTTGACAAAAAATTCTCAACACTGTCATTGAGATCAAAATACGACTGCCCACCAAATTCATCATCCAAGCGAGCTTGATAATAAAATTCAACCGTATCACTAACCTCTCGATATATTGCCCTTTTTACAACACTCAAAAGTCCTTGACTATTTTTAGTACTATTTCTTAAATCTTTGATAAATTTCGCATCGCTCCTAATACCTCTCACATCAAAAGACAACTCAATTTCCAGAGAATTTGCACCTGCTTTTCTTGATCTTAATTCAGTTTGATTGAAGTCATTAACATTCATTTCATCGTAATTGAAAAAGCAACGTATCGCCTTCAAAACAACTGACTTACCTGCATTATTTCCACCAATAAAGAAAGTTGCGTCTTTAAGCGAAAAACTCTGCACTTCTCTATAGCATTTGTAATTTTTAAGCGAAATACTCGACAATATTGTCATATTAAATATCCAAAAAAAAGGGGCTTTCGCCCCTATTTCTTAAAAAAGAATCTTACCCGAGCTTCACCAACTGCCCCTTCACCTTCTCCAGCTTGTCATTCAGCTCAGCCAGCTGCGCTTTGTCGCGCTCCACCAGATGCGCAGGCGCCTTGTCGACGTAGCCCGGTTTTTCCAGTTTCGCCGTCAGCTTCTCCAGCTCGGCGCTGACCTTGCCGATTTCCTTGGTGAGGCGTGCGGTTTCGGCGGCCTTGTCCACTTCCACCTTCAGCATCAGGCGGGCATCGCCGCTGATGGCGACCGGGGAGTCGTCTTCCGGCAAGGCGGACACGATGCTGCCTTCGGTCAGGCGGGCCAGCAGCTTCAGGTACGGGATGAACTCGGCGATGGACGCGTCGGCGGTTTCGATGAACAGCGGCGCCTTCACCGCCGGGCCGATGCCCATTTCACCGCGCAGGTTGCGCACCGCGTTGACCAGGTCCTTGAACGCGTCCATGCGCGCGTTGGCCGCAGCGTCGATCTTCTCGGGCACGGCAACCGGCCAGGCGGCGACCATGATGGAATCGGTGTGCTTGGCGTTGGCCAGCGGGGCGACGGTTTGCCACAGTTCTTCGGTGATGAACGGCATCAGCGGATGGGTCAGGCGCAGGGCGACTTCCAGCACGCGCACGATGGTGCGGCGGGTGGCGCGCTGCTGTGCCTCGTTGCCGGTCTGCAGCTGTACCTTGGCCAACTCGACGTACCAGTCGCAGTATTCGTTCCAGATGAACTCGTACACGGTCTGCGCGGCGAGGTCGAAGCGGTAGGTTTCCAGCGCTTCGGTCACGTCCAGCTCGGCCTGTTGCAGGCGGCCGATGATCCACTTGTCGACGAAAGAGAATTCCAGCGGCAGGCTTTCGTCCTGGCCGCAGTCTTTGCCTTCCACGTTCATCATCACGAAGCGGGTGGCGTTCCACAGCTTGTTGCAGAAGTTGCGGTAGCCTTCGGCGCGCTTGAAGTCGAAGTTGACCGAGCGGCCCAGCGTCGCGTAGCTGGCCATGGTGAAACGCAGCGCATCAGTACCGTAGGCCGGGATGCCGTCCGGGAACAGCTTTTCGGTGGCCTTGGCGATCTGCGGTGCCTTTTCCGGGCGGCGCAGGCCGGTGGTGCGCTTGTCGACCAGCGGCGCCAGCGCGATGCCGTCGATCAGGTCGACCGGGTCGATGACGTTGCCTTCCGACTTCGACATCTTCTTGCCTTCGTGGTCGCGCACCATGCCGTGGATGTACACGTCCTTGAACGGCACCTTGCCGGTGAAGTGAGTGGTCATCATGATCATGCGCGCCACCCAGAAGAAGATGATCTCGTAACCGGTGACCAGTACCTGCGACGGTACGAAGGCACGCAGTTCCGGGGTGTCTTCCGGCCAGCCCATGGTGGAGAACGGCACCAGCGCGGAGCTGAACCAGGTGTCCAGCACGTCCTGTTCGCGGCGCAGGGTCTTGCCCGGCGCCTTGGCTTGCGCCTCGGCTTCGTTGCGGCCAACGTAGATGTTGCCGTCTTCGTCATACCAGGCCGGGATCTGATGGCCCCACCACAGCTGGCGGCTGATGCACCAGTCCTGGATGTTGTTCATCCACTGGTTGTAGGTGTTGACCCAGTTTTCCGGGATGAAGCGCACTTCGCCGGATTCGACGGCGTCGATGGCTTTCTGGGCGATGGATTTGCCGGTGGCGTCATCGTCGCCGACCTTGCTCATCGCCACGAACCACTGGTCGGTGAGCAGCGGCTCGATCACCGAGCCGGTACGGTCGCCGCGCGGCACCATCAGCTTGTGCGGCTTGGCTTCCAGCAGCAGGCCCTGCGCGGTGAGGTCGGCCAGCATCGCCTTGCGTGCGTCGGCGGTGGACAGGCCGGCGTAGGCGGCCGGCAGGTCGATGGTGCCCTGCGCGGTGCCGTCGAAGCCGAACAGCTGCGCCTTGGCGAGGATGGTCGCCTGCAGGCTCATCACGTTGATGAGCTGGGTGTTGTGGCGCTTGCCGACCTGATAGTCGTTGAAGTCGTGCGCCGGGGTGATCTTGACGAAGCCGGTGCCGAAGGCGGCATCGACGTAGTCGTCGGCGATCACCGGGATCTGGCGGCCGGTGAGCGGCAGTTCCAGCATCTTGCCCAGCAGGTGCTGGTAGCGCTCGTCCGTCGGGTTGATGGCCACGGCCACGTCACCGAGCAGGGTTTCCGGACGGGTGGTGGCGACGGTCACAAATTCGTCGCTGCCCACTACCGGGTACTTGATGTGCCACATGAAGCCGTCTTCTTCCTCGGAGACCACTTCGAGGTCGGAGATGGCGGTACCCAGTTTCGGGTCCCAGTTGGACAGGCGCTTGCCACGGTAGATCAGGCCCTGTTCGAACAGGCGCACGAATACCTCGGTAACGGTATCGGCGCGCACGTCGTCCATGGTGAAGTATTCGCGGTCCCAGTCCACCGAGCAGCCGACGCGGCGCATCTGGCTGGTGATAGTGCCGCCGGACTGCTCCTTCCACTCCCACACCTTGCTGGTGAAGGCTTCACGGCCGAGGTCGTGGCGGTTGATGCCCTGCTCGGCCAGCTGGCGCTCGACCACGATCTGGGTGGCGATACCGGCGTGGTCGGTACCCGGAATCCACACCGTGTTGTCGCCCTTCATGCGGTAGTAGCGCGTCAGGCCATCCATGATGGTCTGGTTGAAGGCGTGGCCCATGTGCAGGGTGCCGGTCACGTTGGGCGGCGGCAGCTGGATGCAGAAGGCGGGTTTGCTGGTGTCCATGTGCGGCTTGAAGTAGCCGGACTGTTCCCATTGATCGTACCAGCGACGTTCGATGTCGCCCGGCTCGTAGCTTTTGGCAAGTTCAGTGGTCATGGTGTGAATTCGGTCTTTATCGATGCAGAAAAATGACGTCGATTATAAACCGAATCGGCTACAGCGTCGTCAGCATCCGTTATGCCGGCCGGGCGGCAAGCGTCAGCGCCAACGACTGGCGCCAGCCGGCCACGCAGCGCGCCGGACATGTGGGCGCGACAAGGCGCGGGCAACCGCCGCCACCCGCGCAGCCATGAAAAATGCCCCGCCAAGGGCGGGGCATTCGTGGCGCTCTGCGGCCAACGTTGGCCGCAACGCTACGCTTACAGCACTTCGATGATGCCGGCGGCACCCATACCGGTACCGATGCACATGGTCACCATGCCGTAGCCCTGCATGCCGGCATTGCGCATGCCGTGCACCAGCGTGGCGGTCCGGATGGCGCCGGTAGCGCCCAGCGGGTGACCCAGCGCGATGGCACCGCCGTGCGGGTTGACCAGGCCCATGTCCAGCTCCAGGTCACGCGCCACCGCCAGACCCTGCGCGGCAAAGGCTTCGTTCAGCTCGATCCACTTCAGCTGATCCTGGGTGATGCCGGCGTTGCGGCAGGCTTCCGGAATCGCTTCCTTCGGGCCGATACCCATGATTTCCGGCGGCACGCCCTTCACCGCGAAGGTCACGTAGCGGGCCAGCGGCGTCAGGTTGAACTGCTTCAGTATCTTCTCGGACACCAGGATCACGGCACCGGCGCCGTCGGACATCTGCGACGAGTTGCCGGCGGTGACGCTGCCCTTGGCATCGAACACCGTCTTCAGCTTGGCCAGGCCTTCCAGCGTGGTCTCGCGGCGCGGGCCTTCGTCGGTGTCCAGCACGCGGGTGGTGCTGATCACTTCGCCTGTTTCCAGGTTCGGCGTGCGGTAGGTCACTTCCAGCGGCGTGATCTCGCTCTTGAACTTGCCGCCGTCGATGGCAGCGATGGCGCGACGGTGCGACTCGACCGCGAACGCATCCTGGTCTTCACGCGACACGCCCCACTGCTGCGCGACCTTCTCTGCGGTCAGGCCCATGCCGTAGGCGATGGCGTAGTTCTCGTCCTTGGCGAAGATCGCCGGGTTCAGCGACACCTTGTTGCCCATCATCGGCACCATGGACATCGATTCGGAACCGGCGGCGATCACCACGTCGGCCTCACCCAGACGGATGCGGTCGGCGGCCATCTGCACCGCGTTGATGCCGGAGGAGCAGTAGCGGTTGATGGTGATGCCGCTGACGGTGTTCGGCAGCCCGGCCAGCAGCACACCGATACGCGCCATGTTCAGGCCCTGTTCCGCCTCGGGGAAGGCGCAGCCGACGACGCAGTCGGAAATCAGGTTCGGGTCCAGCGTCGGCACCTGTGCCAGCGCGCCGCTGATCACGTGCGCCAGCATGTCGTCCGGACGCACGTTGCGCATCATGCCACGCGGTGCCTTGCCTACCGGCGTGCGGGTCACGGCGACGATGTAAGCTTCCTGTACTTGTTTAACCATTTTTTGCAATCTCCTTCAGGCCGGAGCGGCGGCGCGCACGCTGCCCTCCGGCCGCTGTTCGGCGGTATCAGTTACGCAGCGGCTTGCCGGTAGTGAGCATGTTGGCGATACGGTCCTGGGTCTTGCTGGACTTGAGCAGGGTCATGAACGCCTTGCGTTCCAGATCCAGAATCCACTGCTCGTTGACCAGCGTGCCCTGCTCCACGTCGCCACCGGTCATCACATCGGCGATCAGCGCGGCGATGGTGAAGTCGTGCTGGCTGATGAAGTGGCCTTCCAGCATGTTGACCAGCTGACCCTTGATCGAGGCGGCACCGGCGCGACCGGCGACCGGGAAGCCGGCGACCTTGAGCGGCGGACGGTAGCCGGTTTCATACAGCGCCAGAGCTTGCTGCTTGGCGACGTACAGCAGCTCGTAGGCGTTGAACACCACGCTGTCGCTGTTGCGGAAGAAGCCGATTTCCTGCGCCTCGTGGCCGCTGGTGGCGACCTTGGCGGTAGCGATGGCCATGAAGTAGTCCTTCAGTGCCGCCAGCACGTCGCCCTGCGCGTTCTGCGCCGCACGCAGCGCGAACTCCTTGCAACCACCGCCACCCGGCAGCAGGCCGACACCGACCTCGACCAGACCGACGTAGGATTCCAGCGCGGCGACGACCTTGTCGCAGTGCATCGCGAATTCGCAGCCACCGCCGAACACATAGCCCTGCGTCGCGGCGACGGTCGGGATGTGGCTGTAGCGCAGGCGCATCGAGGTGGTCTGGAAGCGGCGCACCATGGTGTCGATCGCGTCCCAGTCGCCCATCATGAACGCCGGCAGCATCGACTGCAGGTCGGCGCCGACCGAGAACGGCTCTTCGGTCTGCCAGATCACCAGCCCCTTGAAGCGGGCTTCGGCGATGTCGATGGCGGTGTTGACGCCGTCGATCACGTCCGGACCGATGGCGTGGGCCTTGGACTTGAACGACACCACCAGCACGTCGTCACCGGTGGTGAAGGCTCGCACGCCCTCGTTCTCAAACACGGTCTCGCCCAGCAGGCCGGCGGTTTCGCCCAGCACCTTGGCCGGTGCCAGCTGGCGCTGGTACACGTCCAGTGTGGAGCGGCCGACCAGTTTGCCGGCTGTGGCATCGAAGGAGCCATCGGCAAAGTGCACGCCGGCACGGTCGGTTTCCAGCGCCCAGGCCGGCAGCGCCGCTGCGGCCAACGTTTTGCCGGCCTTGATGTCTTCATCGATCCAGCCGGCGACTTGCTGCCAGCCGGCCGCCTGCCAGGTCTCGAACGGGCCGACCGACCAGCCGAAACCCCAGCGGATGGCGAAGTCGACATCGCGGGCGCAGTTGGCGATATCGCCGAGGTGGTAGGAAATGTAGTGGAACACGTCACGGAAGCAGGCCCACAGGAACTGCGCCTGCGGATGGCTGCTGGCACGCAGCTGCTTGAACTTCTCGGCCGGGTTCTCGATCTTGAGGATGGCCTTGACCGCTTCGTCGCCCTTCTCGCCGGCGCCCACGTACTCGCCCTTGGCAGCGTCGAAGACAAACATCTGCTTGCCTTCCTTCTTGTAGATGCCGCGCTTGGTCTTGGCACCCAGGCTACCGTCGGCGATCAGCTGCTGCAGCCACTGCGGCGACTTGAAGTAGGCGTGCCACGGGTCGTTCGGCAGCGTGTCGTCCATGGTTTTCACCACGTGGGCGAAGGTGTCCAGCCCGACCACGTCGGCGGTGCGGAAGGTGGCGGACTTCGGACGACCGAGGCGCGGGCCGGTCAGGTCGTCGACCACGTCAAAGCGGATGCCGAATTTCTCGGCATTGGCAATGGTGGCCAGCATCGAGAACACGCCGATGCGGTTGGCAACGAAGTTCGGGGTGTCCTTGGCACGGATCACGCCCTTGCCCAGCGTGGTCACCAGGAAGCGCTCCAGGTTGTCCAGCATGCCGGCATCGGAGCCCACGCACGGGATGATTTCCACCAGGTGCATGTAGCGCGGCGGGTTGAAGAAGTGCACGCCGCAGAAGCGTGGCGCCAGTTCGGCCGGTACGCCGGCGGCCAGCTGGTTGATCGACAGCCCGGAGGTATTGGTCGCGAAGATGGTGTGCTCGCCCAGATGCGGCGCCACCTTGGCGTAAAGGTCGGTTTTCCAGTCCATGCGCTCGGCGATTGCCTCGATCACCAGATCGCACTCTTTCAGCAGGTGCAGATGGTCTTCGTAGTTGGCCGGCTGGATGTAGTTGACCGCATCCTTGTTGGACAGTGGTGACGGCTTGAGCTTTTTCAGGCCGTCGATGGCTTTCAGTGCGATCCCGTTCTTGTTGCCGTCTTTTGCCGGCAGGTCGAACAGCACGGTCGGCACCTTGGCATTAACCAGATGGGCGGCGATCTGCGCCCCCATCACGCCGGCGCCGAGAACGGCGACCTTGCGTACGATAAACTTGGTCTGAGACATGGTTTCCTCGGTTGTCTTAACGAACAAACATGGTTGCGGCTTCACGGATTATAGATTCCGGGTAAGCCATCCAACGGGAAAGATCGGCTGAATCACAGTATCTGAATAATGGTTCAGCACTTCCCGAAAAAAACACGGCAACAGGGTCGCCGTGCCTGTTGCGGCCAACGTCAAACGTTGGCCGCAAAGCCTCGCGGCTTAGAAACGGTGGTTGTACTGCACCCCCAGGATCTGGGCGCTGGACTTGTAGTTGACGGTGCCCTTGGTCTGACTGGAAACGCAGGTCGTTTGCCCCTGAGCCACGCAGGTACCGTTCACATTGGCCTTGGCATCCTTGATCTTGATGTAGCTGTAGGCGAAATCGATCGAGGACTGCTTGTTCAGGTCGTACTTGCCACCGAAGGACAGCCAGATACGGTCGTTGTCCGGCAGGGTCGCCAGACGACGGTCATCATTCGGCACCGGCGACTTGTCGTAGGCGATACCGGCGCGCAGCTGTAGCGGCTCGGTGTACTGATAGGAACCACCCAGCGAGAGCTTGTAGGTGTCTTTCCAGGCCGGGGTCAGGTAAGTCGTGTTGCCCTGCCCGGTTTTTGCATTTTCATAAACCAGCAACGCTTTATCAAAGCGGGAGTGCTTGGTCCAGGTTACGTCGGCGAACAGGTTGGTTTTGCTGTTCAGCTTGTGCATACCGTGCACGGACAAGGCTTCGGGAGTGGTGATGTCAACCTTGGCGCCTTCCGAATCTTTAAAACCGGCGGCATTCAAGGCGGCATAGCCAGCGGCCGGCTTGGTCCATTTGGCCGAACCTTCCAGCGTGTGCTCGATTTCCGAGCGGTAATTCACACCGACGCGGGTGTTGTCATTGATGTCCCACATCCAGGCCAGGTTGTAACCGAAGCCCCAGTCATCACCCTCGACATCGGCATAGCCGTCGGCTGCACCGTTACCGGCCACCGAACCCGGCAGCGCCAGGTTGCCACCAGCCAGCGCATAGCCGAAGTTGGCGTATTGGCGCAGGGTTGCCTCGGCGTGCTGGGCAAGGACACCGACCGCGACCGAATGTTGGTCATTGAGCTTGAAGGCCACGGTAGGGTTGACATCAATGGTGGTCAGTTCGGTAGAGTTCAGGTTGTAACGCAACACCGAATCACGCTGATATTCGGTGGAAGAAGCGAATGGCACATAAATACCCAAGCCAACCGTCACTTTGTCGCTCAGTTGGTGTGTCATATACAGCTGAGGCACCACCACCAAATCTTCAGTGATCTTGCCACTGGTCGAACCTTTGACCGTTGAATTCGTTGGTGTTACAGCCAGTGTCGGATAGGTAGCACTGGCGTCGCTATATCTGGCATTCGGCGCAACCAGGTTCAAGGCACCGGAAAAGTTGGTCCCCTCCAGCTTGGTCATGCCCGCCGCGTTGTAGAAGATCGTGGATGCATTGGCCGCTTCGGCGGCACTGGCATTGGCGGTGGATTGGGCGCTGACCGACTGGGTACCGAAGTGGTAGCCGGAAGCCATTGCAACAGTGGTTGCACCCATCATCATGACGGACAAGCTGACGTGTTTCAGTTTCATGTGTTATTCCCTCTGTGCATTGTTATTCATGCTGTTCCGAACGCCTGTTTGATTGACGATCTGGCCCGATACTACCTAGAGACGAAGCTGTTATCCAGCTTTTTCGAGCATTCGTTCCAAACATTCGTTTCAATGAAACAACACATCAAATGCACTCAGGAAATGATTCTGGATTTGCCATCGGCATCGATGGCGACGTAGGTGGCAATCACCTCGGTAATCGGCACCACTTCGCCACCAAGACGCTCCGCCTCCACCGTCACCTTCAGCGTGACCGACTTCTGTCCGAGACGGAAACACTCGGCATACAGTGACACCACGTCACCGACATGGATGGGACTGGTCAGCTGGAAGGCATTGACCGCGACCGTCGTCACCGGCCCCTTGGCCAGCCTTTCGGCGCAGATGGCGCCGGCGGTATCGATCTGGAACATCAGCCAGCCGGCGTGGACACGGCCGTGGGCATTGGTGCTGCGCGGCTCGGCGCGCAGGCGCAGCACTGGCACGCGGACGACTTCGGGTTGTTGCTGTGGGGATGGGGTCATGTTGTCTCTCTCGATGGCGCTCTGTCGACAGAGTGCCATCGACAGAGACGGGCGTTGCCGCCCGACTCCTTATTGTTTAGCCGATCAGAAGATCAGCCGCTGCAGCATTTTGTCATCATGCTGCTCAAGTTTCATGTCGAAATCATCGACCATGATCACGTCGCGCTTCAGTTTGCGCGCACGCGTCACGGCGTCAAACTCCTGCTGCGTAATCTGCCCGGACTGCAACGCTTCTGCCAGCCGCTCACGCGCGGTGACAGTCTTGAACTTGCCATCACGCCCCAGTTTGCGCAACTTCTGTTCCAGAGGCTCGGTCTCCAGCATCGCCTTCAGTGCCGGCTCCAGCACGCCGACCGGATCCGATTCGTCGCTCGGCGCGAAGATGCCGCGGGTCAGACGCTCGCGTGTCGGGCCCAGCTCCATCAGCAGTCGCGCCACCTTGGTGCCGGTGTGGTCGCTGGCCGGCTTCATGGTCAGCCCCCACGGGAAGATTACCTTGCGCAGGATTGCGGCCAACGTGCGGCTTGGCAGGTTGGCGAGGAAGCCATCCATCGCCTGCTGCAGGTCGTACAGCGCATTTTCCACCGCCCACTGCAGCACCGGCAGGTCTTCCTTCGGCGCGCCATCACGCTCGAAACGCTTCAGGCAGGCAGAGGCGATATACAGGTTGGACAGCATGTCACCCAGCCGCGCCGACAGCTTTTCGCGGAACTTCAGTGAACCGCCGAGGCTGAACATCGCCATATCGGACAGCAGCGCAAAGGCACTGGAGAAACGCGTCAGCTGCTTGTAGTAGGCGGCCACTTCGCCACCTTTCGGGCTGCCGACCAGCTTGGCACCGGTCAGGCCCATCCACAGCGAACGGAACACGTTGCTGATCACGAAGTTGATGTGGCCGGTGATGGCCTTGTCGAACTCGGCAGCGTCATTGCTCATCGCCGCCTTCATCTCGCGCAGCACGAAAGGATGGCAGCGGATGGCGCCCTGACCATAGATGATCATCGAGCGGGTCAGGATGTTGGCGCCTTCCACCGTGATCGCAATCGGGATCGCCTGGTAGGCCCGCGCCAGATAGTTGCGCGGCCCCAGCACCACTGCCTTGCCGCCATGGATGTCCATCGCGTCGTTCAGCGTTTTGCGCATGCGCTCGGTGTTGTGATACTTCAGCACCGCGGACAGCACCGACGGTTTTTCGCCGATATCGAGGCCGGTCAGTGCCAGATCCTGCGACGCTTCCATCTGGTAGGTAAAGCCACCGATGCGCGCCATCGCCTCGTCCACACCTTCGAACTTGCCGATCGACAGGCCAAACTGGTCGCGGATACGGGCATAGGCGCCGGTGGTATAGGACGCCACCTTGCCGGAGGCGACCGACATCGCCGGCAGCGAAATGCAGCGGCCTACCGACAGACACTCCACCAGCATGCGCCAGCCCTGGCCGGCGTAATCGCGGCCACCGATGATCCACTCCAGCGGAATGAACACATCCTTGCCCCAGGTCGGGCCGTTCATGAACGCGGCACCGCCAGGGAAGTGGCGGCGGCCGATGCAGACGCCCTCGTGCTCGGTCGGCACCAGCGCGCAGGTGATGCCCAGTTCTTCCTTGTCGCCCAGCAGATGATCCGGGTCGTACATCTTGAACGCGAGGCCGAGAATGGTGGCTACCGGCGCCAGCGTGATCCAGCGCTTCTCCCAGCTCACGCGCAGGCCGAGCACGTCGTCAAAACGTTGGCCGCTGCGCGGGTCAGTGTAGCTGCCACGGCAAACGATGCCATAGTCTGGAATCGCCCCGGCGTCCGAGCCGGCGTAGGGGCTGGTCAGCGCGAAGCACGGCACTTCCACGCCCTTGGCCAGGCGCGGCAGATAGTAGTCTTTCTGTGCTTCGGTACCGTAGTGCTGCAGCAGTTCGCCGGGGCCGAGCGAGTTCGGCACCATCACCGACACCGCCGCGGTGCCGCCGCGGGTGGCGATCTTGGTCACCACCTTGGCGTGGGCGTAATTGGAGAACTCCAGACCGCCGTACTTTTTCTTGACGATCATGCCCAGGAAGCCGTTGTCCTTGATGAACTGCCATACTTCTGGCGGCAGGTCCTTCAGCTCGTGGGTGATTTTCCAGTCGTCGACCATCTTGCACAGCTGCTCGGTCGGGCCATCCAGAAACGCCTGCTCTTCGGCAGTCAGTCTCGGGTCCGGGAAGGACAGCAGACGGTTCCAGTCCGGCTTGCCGGAAAACAGGTCGCGATCCCACCACACGGTACCGGCGTTGATCGCTTCCTGCTCGGTTTGCGACATGGCAGGGGTGATTTTCTTGAAGACGGAGAACACCGGGCCGGTGAACACGGCGCGGCGCAGCGGCACCAGATTCAGCACCAGCGCGATGACGGCAAACAGCACCCACACCGCAAGCGGGACCTGGCAGCCCCAGACTGGCTGCAGGCTGGCAAGCCAGCCTGCGATCACGACAGTCCACGCCAGCACGGGAGCGCGGAAATACGCGAGCGCCCCGAGCAGCAGGATCAGAACAATAGCAGATGTCATTATGGTTACCCTCGTGTTGACCTCGTGGAGTCAATCAGACGGGCGCCGTCAACCCCGCTACGACGAAAGGCACCAGGTGCTTGACCACCATGTCCGGGTCACGGGCGGAGACCACCTGACTGCGGACAAAGATCTTCAGCACATCATTACCGGCGAAGGCATTGAACATCACGCCAAAGGCAAAATGCATGCGCCAGGCAATGTCTTCGGTTTCAAACTGCGGCAAAGCTGCCTGGAAGGCACTGGTATAGCGCTGTACAAACACGCTGTACTGCTGGTTCAGTGCCTCGCGCAGCAGACGGTGGTTTTCCACCAGCGTGCGCGACATCAAGCGGACAAACAGCGCCCCGCCCTTGGTCGGGTCTTTTGACAACATCAGGCAGGGCTTGATGAAGGTCAGTACCAACGCCTCGGCGGTCAGGGCTTGTCCGGATTGTTCCAGCGCGTCGAGTTCGGCCAGACAGGCAGCCACAAACGGGCCGATCCTGCGCATGAATACCGATTCGAACAGCGCATCCTTTGAACCGAAGTGGTAGTTCACAGCGGCCAGGTTGACTTCAGCCTGCTGTGTGATCATGCGAAGTGAGGTGGCCTCGAAGCCATGTTCGACAAACAGCCGCTCGGCAACATCGAGAATCCGAGTTGCGGTATCGGGTTTGTTCACTTCCATGTCGTCTTGCACTTTCATCGGATTGAGTAATTGCGTCGCCTTGTCCATCATGATTTTAGAACAAGCGTTTGAAACTTACGTTTTAATTTGATGCCTGTCAAGAAATGCATTCCTGAAGCCTCCCGCGGTAAACACAAGTAAAACGGCAGCCCTTAGTCTAGACTGCCGTTCGATTGAAACAAACGTTTTTTATTACAAGCCTCTAGCGAGATCCGCCTGCAGGTCGTCGACATGCTCCAGACCGACGGCAACCCGCAACAGCCCTTCGCTGATGCCGGCGCGCGCGCGCGCCTCCGGCGTGATGCGTGCATGGGTGGTCGATGCCGGATGGGTGAGCGTGGTCTTGACGTCGCCGAGGTTGGCGGTGCGCGAAATGACCTGCACCGCATCCACCACTCGCCAGGCCGCCTCGCGCCCGCCCTTGACCTCGAACGACACCACCGCCCCGCCGCTGCGCTGTTGCTTTTGCGCCAGCGCGAATTGCGGATGGCTTTCCAGCCCTGGGTAGAACACGCGCGCCACCGACGGCTGCTGTTCCAGCCAGCGTGCCAGCTGCAGCGCATTGGCGGAGTGCTTTTCCATGCGCAGGTGCAGTGTTTCCAGACCGGACAGCAGCACCCAGGCATTGAATGCGGCCAGGGTCGGGCCGGCGGTACGCACGTGCAGGTAGATCTGCTCGATCAGCTTGTCGTTGCCGACCACCGCCCCGCCCAGCACCCGGCCATGGCCATCGAGGTACTTGGTGGCAGAGTGCACCACCAGATCGGCGCCCAGTTGCAGCGGCTGCTGCAGCGCCGGCGAACAGAAGCAGTTGTCGACCACCAGCAAGGCACCGGCTTCATGCGCGATGTCGGCGACGGCGGCGATGTCGGCCAGCTCGGTGAGCGGGTTGGACGGTGTTTCCAGGAAGAACAGCTTGGTATTGGGCTTCACCGCCGCCCGCCACGCCGTCGGATCGGAGGCGTCGACATAAGTGGTCTCGATATTGAACTTGCCGAGAATGCCGTTGAACAGGTTGATGGTGGAGCCGAACAGGCTCTGCGACGACACCACGTGATCGCCGGCCTTGAGCAGGGTCAGCATGGTGGCCTGGATCGCGGCCATGCCGCTGGCGGTGGCAATCGCGCGCTCACCGCCTTCCATTGCGGCCAACCTTTGCTGGAAAGCGCTGACGGTCGGATTGGTAAAACGGGAATAGGTATAGCCTTCGATCTCGCCCATGAACATGGCGGCGGCTTGTGCGGCCGTATCAAAGGTAAAGCTGGAGGTCAGGTGCAGGCTCTGGCTGTGTTCGCGGTATTCGCTGGTTTCGCGGCCGGCGCGGATGGCCAGCGTCTCGGGATGCAAGGGGGGACAGGTGTCTTCGCGCGACATGGTGGGCTCTCGTACGGCGTATGGCTGAAAGACTTTCAACAATAACAAGGGTTGGCCGCAACAGCCAACCCTTGTCGTTATATAGAAATTCAGATCAGGTTTTGTTCGGCAACATTCAGGTTGAGATCGACCATCTGGTTGCTGCTGTCTTCCTCTTTCTGCTCGCTGGCCGCCTTGCCCTTCTTGCGTGCCGCCTCGATGGCATCGAGATAGGCTTCGCTGATGTCACCGGTGATGTAGCAACCGCTGAAGCAGGAAGCCTCGAACACGTTCAGCTCGCCGTTCAGGCTCTGCACCGCGTGCTCCAGCGCCTCCAGCTCCTGGTAGATCACCGCATCGGCGCCAATTTCGGCGGCGATCTGCGCATCGTTGCGCCCGGTAGCCAGCAACTCGGCACGGGTCGGCATGTCGATGCCGTACACGTTGGGGAAGCGTACCGCCGGCGCGGCCGAGGCGAAGTACACCTTCTTGGCGCCGGAATCGCGTGCCATCTGCACGATTTCCTTGGAGGTTGTGCCGCGCACGATGGAATCGTCCACCAGCAGCACGTTGCGACCGGCGAATTCCAGCGGCACCGGGTTCAGCTTCTGACGTACCGACTTCTTGCGTACCGCCTGCCCCGGCATGATGAAGGTACGGCCGATGTAGCGGTTCTTGATGAAGCCTTCGCGGTACGGCAGACCCAGCGCGTTGGCCAGCTGCATCGCGCTCTGGCGGCTGGAATCCGGAATCGGGATCACCACGTCGATGTCGATGTCCGCGTACTGGCGGCGGATCTTCTCGGCCAGCATCTCGCCCATCACCAGGCGTGACTGGTAGACCGACACGCCGTCGATCACCGAATCTGGACGTGCAAAGTACACGTACTCGAACAGGCACGGCGCCAGCTGGGTGTTCTCGGCGCAGATGCGCGCCTGCATGTCACCGTCGAAGGTGACATACACGCACTCGCCCGGCTGCACGTCGCGCAGCACCTTGAAGCCGGAACAGTCCAGCGCCACCGATTCGGAGGCGAACATGTACTCGGCCTTACCGTCAACCTCGGTGGCACCCATCACCATCGGGCGGATGCCGTGCGGATCGCGGAACGCCACCAGACCGTAACCGGCGATCATCGCCACCACGGCATAGGCACCCTTGACGCGGCGATGCACCGCCTCCACCGCCCCGAACACCGCATCCGCAGTCAGCGTCGCGTTCTCGACACGGGCGGCGATCTCGTGCGCGAACACGTTGAGCAGCACTTCCGAGTCGGAGTTGGTGTTGATATGGCGCAGGTCATTACGGTACATGTCCTGCTTCAGTTCGTCGGTATTGGTCAGGTTGCCGTTGTGCGCCAGCACGATACCGAACGGCGAGTTGACATAGAACGGCTGCGCCTCGGCCAGGCTGGATGCCGAGCCGGCTGTGGGGTAGCGCACATGACCAATGCCTGCATTACCGAACAGCGACCGCATGTTGCGGGTGCGGAACACGTCCCGCACCAGGCCGCTGCCCTTGTGCATGTGAAAGGTCTTGCCATTGGCCGTAACAATCCCGGCTGCGTCCTGACCACGGTGCTGCAACAATTGCAAACCGTCATACAACAGCTGGTTTACGGGTGACTGACCCACCACCCCCAAAATTCCACACATAGCTCATCCCCAGACAACACGAGTAAAAACAAGGGGTGACAGCGGATCGCGCCATCACCCCTCTTGGTACTGCTAAAAAAAGTGCACCGCGTGCGCCAGCGTATCCGGCAGCCACGGTCGGGCAGCCATCGCCACCGTCTCGAAAGGCTGCACCAGCAAGGCGTCGTGCCAAAAACTCTGTTGCGGCATGGTACTCATCCCACCCAGCATCACCAGCACCGTGACCAGCAGCAGGCCACGGGCCAGGCCGAACACGACGCCAAGAAAACGGTTGACGCCACCCAGACCGACCGCATCGATCAGCGCGGTCAGGGTCACACGAAACAGCGCCGTTGCCAGCCACGTCAGCAGCAACAGCACGATAAAGGCGGCAATCAGCTGTATACCCTGACCGCCCAAGGGCATGAAACCGGCCAGATCCGGGGCGAAACTGCGCGCCACCCAGAATGCCAGCAGCCACGAACACAGCGACAGCAGCTCGGCGGCCAGGCCGCGGAACAGCGCCACGGCCATGGAACCTAAGATGATGGCAAGAATCAGCCAGTCAAGAGCCGTCAGCATCATTTGGTGACGATAATGCCCGACACGCCGGCCCGTTCCAGTTTACGCAACGCGGCATCGGCTTCGGCACGGCTGCCGAACGGGCCGACACGCACCCGTGTCACCTCGCCCTTGCTGGTCTGCACCTTGCTGAATCGGGCGGCAACGCCGACGGCGGACAGGCGCTGCTTCAGCGCGCTGATCTTGTCCACATCGGACAGCGCAGCCAGCTGTACCTGGTATTTTTCGGCAGTCGCCGCAGTCGCCGCAGTAGCCGCCGCACGCGGGGCTTCCGCCTCGCGCCCTTCCAGAATCGCCGCCGGATCCGGCGCCGCCTTTTTCTCCGCGACTGCCGGCTCAGGTTTCTTGTCGGCCACTTTCGGCGTCACCGGTTTCGGCTCGGCCGGCTTCGGTGCCGGAGGCGGCGTCACCACCGCGGCCGGCGCGACAGCCGGAGCAACCGGGGCGACAGCCGGAGGACGGCTGGCCTCGGCGGCGGGCGGCGGTGCCAGCACGCTGTCTTCCGGCGGCAGCGTGGCGAGGATGTCGGTTTCCTGCGGCGCCGAGGCCACCACGGGCGGCAGTGCAACAGGGGCCGGCGTCGGCGCCGAGGCTGGCAGGCCGGAGATCTCGACCTGTTCCGGCTTCATTTCCTGCTCCGGCAGCGCGTCCAGCACATTCCACAACACGGTGGTGGCCACCAGCACCAGCACGATGGCGCCGACCAGGCGACGACGCGCCCGTTTGCGCAGCATCAGCAGTTCATCGTGTGCGGAAAGAGACATCTGGCGTCCTCAGGCGTGAGTGGATTTCGCAGCCATCACTTCGGCGACGGTGTGGAAGGATCCGAAGACCACGATTCTATCATTCTCCCCTGCCGCCGATAAAGCCGCGTGCCACGCATCGGCCACGCAGGCGAACGGTTTCACCTTGGCCACGCCCTGCTCATGCAGCTGGCTTGTCAATGCCGCAGCGGTTTGACCACGCGGCATATCCAGACCGCCGACGAACCACTCGTCGAACTCGTCCTTCAGCGCCGCCACCACCGCCGGCAGGTCCTTGTCCGACAGCATCGAGAACACCGCGAAGCGGTTCTGCGCGTAGGCCATGCGCTTCAGGCTGTCGGCCAGCGCGCGGGCGGCGTGCGGATTGTGACCGACGTCGAGTATGGTCAGCGGCCGTCCCGGCAGCACCTGGAAACGGCCCGGCCAGTCGACTTCCAGCAGGCCGCGCTTGATGGCACCGATGCCGACCGGCAGCAGTGGCCGCAGCCCTTCCAGCGCCGCCAGTGCCGCCGCCGCGTTGATCATCTGGTACTCGCCGCGCAGCGCCGGCACCGGCAGGGCGTGACGGTGCACCTCGCCCATGTGGAACGACCACTGGTGATCGAGACGGGTGATACCGAAATCCTTGCCCACCAGCCTGAGGTCGGTGCCAAGGTTGGCCGCATGCTCGAGCAGGCTTTGCGGCGGGTTGGGGTCGGCACAGATCGCCAGCTTGCCGGCGCGGAAGATGCCGGCCTTCTCGAAACCGACCAGCTCGCGGGTGTCGCCAAGATAGCTCTGGTGGTCGAGATCGACACTGACCACCACCGACACCTCCGGCTCGAAGATGTTGACCGCGTCGAGACGGCCGCCGAGGCCGACTTCCAGCACCGCGACATCAACCTGCTCGTCGATGAAGGTGTGCATCGCCGCCAGGGTGCCAAACTCGAAATAGGTCAGCGTGGTCTCGCCCCGCGCCGCCTCGATGGCGGCGAAGCTGTGCACGATGCGTTCGTCGCTGACCGGCTGCATATTGATGGCCACGCGCTCGTTGTAGCGCAGGATGTGCGGCGAGGAGTAGGTGCCGACCTTGAAGCCGGCGCGCTCCAGCATGGTGGACAGCATGGCGCAGACCGAGCCCTTGCCGTTGGTGCCGCCAACCAGCACCACCGGAAACGTTGGCCGCAAGCCCATCGCATCGCGCACCGCGCTGACCCGCGCCAGGCCCATGTCGATGGTGGCGGGGTGGATCGATTCCAGATGGGAGAGCCAGTCGTTCAGGGTGTCAAAACTTGCCATGCTTGATTACATCCGTTCAGTTTCAGGGTTGCCGGCGCCGCGGCACCAGCGCACATAGACGCGCAACGCGCGGTGGGTGTCGGCCGGCACCGCGTCCGGCCATACCAGCAGCCGGTAGCGGCGACCGTTGTCGTCGCTCACGCTGAGCACCACCAGCAGCGGCAACGCGATACTGGCCGGCAGCAGGCGGACGCGGCAGGCCCGGCCGCCCTGCTGCAGCTGCAGCACGCCGCGCATGTCGACGGCAAAGCCGTCAAAGGTTGGCCGCAGCATGCCGCTCTGGCGCAGCACCTGCCAGCCACAGCCCGCGGCCGCCAGCAACACCAGCAACGCGAGGTCGCGTTCCAGAAAGGACAGTGCCGCCAGCAGCAACAGCAGCGCCACGCTCACCAGTGCGACGGCGAGGCGTGACGGCGCCAGCGTGGCGGCAATGGGGCTGACCCGGCTAGCGTGCATCGCGGCGGCGGTCAGTCTTCGTCAACGTCGACCGGGGAATTCATGATGTCGGCGTCGACGGTGTCCAGCAGCGTGGAGTGCACCTCGACGTCGAACCACTCCCAGAAGGCTTTCAGCGAGCGGTCCTGCGGCCACAGCGCCTCGTCCTCGTACCACGACGACAGCTCGATGCGGAACAGCTTGTCGAACATTTCATCAATGTGGCTGATCGCCTCTTCCGGCTCGTCGAATTCGGGCAAAAGGATCACCGTGCAGTCGGCACGCAGCGCGTCCAGCGACAATTCGATCATGTCGTTGTCCGGTACGGCATTCAGCCACGCCAGAAACGGGGCCTTGGGCTTGATAACGGCAACGGAGCGATCAACAAAGTACATGGCAAATCCTTTCGCATTGACCTGCAGCGCAGGTCTTCGGTTGGCGCGCATTGTAACAGCGACCGCCCCCGAGGCGAAGGGCGATGCAGCCACATGCTACAATCCGCTCCATTGCAATAAGAAGACAGCCTCCCGCATACCATCATGGCCCTGATTACCGTAGAAAAAGCCTGCCTCGCCTTTGGTCACCACGCCCTGCTCGACAAAGTGGATTTCTCGCTGGAGCCCGGCGAAGTCGTCGGCCTGATCGGCCGCAACGGCGCCGGCAAGTCCTCGCTGCTGAAGGCGATTGCCGGCAGCATCAAGCTCGACGACGGCCGCATCAACCAGCAGGGCGACCTCAAGGTCGCCAACGTGCCGCAGGAGCCGCTATTCAGCGAGGGCCACACCGTGTTCGAGGCGGTGGCCGAGGGGCTGGGCGAGCTGCAGCAGCTGCTCACCGACTACCACCACATCACCCAGCAGCTGTCCGACCCTGCGGCCAACCATGAGCAGGTGCTGGCGCGCATGACCCACATCCAGCAGGAGCTGGAAGCACGGGACGGCTGGCAGTTCGACGCGCTGATCAGCACCACGCTGTCGCACCTCGACCTCAACCCGGACACGCTGGTCAGCGACCTGTCCGGCGGCTGGAAAAAACGCGTGGCGCTGGCGCGCGCCCTGGCCTCGCGCCCGGACGTGCTGCTGCTGGACGAACCGACCAACCACCTGGACATGAGCGCCATCGAGTGGCTGGAAGGGCTGATGAAGAACTTCAGCGGCAGCGTGCTGCTGATCACCCACGACCGTCGCTTCCTCGACAACGTCGCCACCCGCATCATCGAGCTGGATCGCGGCATCCTGCGCAGCTACCCCGGCAGCTTCAGTGCCTACCAGGTGCGCAAGGCGGAAGAGCTGGCGATCGAGGAAGAGCAGAACCGCCTGTTCGACAAGTTCCACGCGCAGGAAGAGGTGTGGATCCGCAAGGGCATTGAGGCGCGCCGCACCCGCAACGAGGGCCGCGTGCGCCGTCTGGAACAGATCCGCCGCGAACGCGCCTCGCGCCGCGAGCGTGTCGGCCAAGTCAACTTCCAGCTCGACGCCGGCGAACGCTCCGGCAAACTGGTGGCCGAGCTGGAGCACGTCAGCAAGGGTTTTGACGGCAAGCAACTGATCAAGGATTTCACCACCCGCATCCTGCGCGGCGACAAGATCGGCCTGATCGGCCCCAACGGCGCCGGCAAGACCACGCTGCTGAAGCTGATCCTGGGCGAGCTGGAAGCCGACAGCGGCAGCATCAAGCGCGGCACCAAGCTGGAAGTCGCCTACTTCGACCAGTTCCGCACCCAGCTGGACGAAGAGACCAGCGTCGCCGACATCATCAGCCAGGGCAACGACTTCGTCGAAATCGGCGGCCAAAAAAAGCACGTGATGAGCTATCTGGAAGACTTCCTGTTCTCGCCGCAGCGCGCGCGCAGCCCGGTGAAGTCACTGTCCGGTGGCGAACGCAACCGCCTGCTGCTGGCGCGCCTGTTCACCCATCCGGCCAACGTGCTGGTACTGGACGAACCGACCAACGACCTCGACATCGACACCCTGGAGCTACTGGAAGAACTGATCGAGCAGTACAACGGCACCGTGTTCCTGGTCAGCCACGACCGAGCCTTCCTCGACAACGTGGTGACGCAGGTGATCGCCTTCGAGGGCAACGGCAAGCTGGAAGAGTATCCGGGCGGCTATCAGGACTGGCTCGATACCAAGGCGCGCATGGCGGCGCTGAAGCAGGAGGCACCGCGCAAGGAGGCTGCGGCCAGCGTCGAGGCCGCCAAGAGCGAGCGCGATCGCAGCAACCGCACGCAAAAACTGAGCTTTAATGAAAAGCGCGAGCTGGAGCGGTTGCCGGCGGAAATCGCGGCACTGGAAGGCGAGCAGGCCGAGCTGAACCAGAAGCTGCTGGACCCGAACGTGTACCGCGATGCACCGCAGGACGCGCGCCAGTGGCAGGCGCGCATCGAGGAAATCGAACTGCTGCTGCTGGAAAAACTCGAACGCTGGGAAATCCTGGAGAGCAAACAGTCATGACCCGCCGCTGGCCCGCCCTCTTGCTACTCGTCCTGCTGGCGGGCTGCGCCAGCACTCCCTCGAAAACCGCCGTCAAGCCCAAGCCGCGCCCGCCGGCGGCCAGCAACCTGTCGGCACTCAAGGCCGACGGCGTCAGCCGCGAAATCCTGCTCTACACCTTAAGCCTGCTCGACATCGACTACCAGTTCGGTGGCAGCAACCCGGAGGCCGGCCTCGACTGCAGCGGCATGGTGGCCTACATCTACCAGCACGCCGCCGGCATCAGGCTGCCGCACAATGCGGCGCAAATCGCGGCGCTGGCGCGGCCGATCGGCAACCACCAGCTGCAGGTCGGCGATCTGGTGTTCTTCAACACCATGAACCGGCCGTTCTCGCACATGGGGCTTTATATCGGCGACGGCAAGTTCGTGCACGCGCCACGCAGCAACAGCGTGATCCGCGTCGACCGACTGGACAACCGCTACTTCGCCAGCCGCTTCGAGGGTGCACGCACCCTGTTCGGCTAAACCTGATGCGCACCGCGCCCTGGCGGTAACGCTGGCAGCAGTGGCAGTCGCTACGGCCCAAACTGCACCGCGACGGTGCCTCGCTGCCGGCGGCGCTGCTATTGGCCAGCCTGCAACAGCGGCTGAACGGTCCACAACTGCGGGTACTCGACCTGCAGCTGCAACCCGAAGAGAGCGTACTGGCGCTGGAGATACAACAGCCGGTGCATGCCCGCCTGCAATTGTTGTTCCACTTTGGCGACATCGACTGGCCAGGGCGCACCCTGCTGATCCACTACCGGCTGCAGGGCACGCCGCACGACAGCGGCCTGATCCGGCGCGCGCTTGGCACCCTGCTGCTGACGGCACTCGACGCCGGCCTCGGCAGCCACCTGCTGCAAAGGTTGGCCGCAGAGCTGGCTTTCCTCGACATCCAGCCGCAACACATCGTTGTCCACCTCGATCAACTGCCACCGTTTACCCGCTGGCAGGAACAGTCTTTCCCGGGCAAATCCCTCGCCCGTCACCTGCAACTGAAGTCCATCACCACCCCGCCTGACCACCTGCGCCTGACCCTGGGCTGGCACAAGCAAGGGTAATCCCCTATGTCATGCCGCTTTGCAAGGGCAAATGACTATGCTCTTATAGGCACACACCGCTAGACGGTGGCGGCGTTGGAGAGCGCCGCAAAAGAACAAGGCCACAGAGCCTCACAACACATTAGGAGAAAACAGTGCAATTGCTGCTTGCCTTGTCGCGTCTTATCGACGCGATCAACGCACGCATCGGTCAGGCTGCGTCTTGGCTTGTCCTGGTGGTCGTGCTTATCAGCGCGGGTAACGCTGTGGTGCGCAAACTGTTCAACATCAGTTCGAACGGCTTGCTGGAAATCCAGTGGTACCTGTTTTCTGCCATCTTCCTGCTGGCAGCCGCCTACACCCTGCAAAAGAACGAACACATCCGCATCGACCTGCTGGTCGGCAAGCTGTCCGAGCGCGGTCAGGCCGTGGTCGACATTGTCGGCACCCTGCTGTTCCTGATGCCGGTCTGCTACCTGCTGATCAGCTTCGGCTGGCCGATGTTCATCGACGCCTGGAACAGCGGCGAGATGTCGTCCGACGCTGGCGGCCTGGTGCGCTGGCCGGTGTTCCTGCTGATCCCGGTCGGTTTTGCGCTGCTGATGGCGCAAGGCCTGTCCGAGCTGATCAAGCGCGTTGCCTTCCTGCAGGGTCTGATTCCCAATCCGGCCATCAAGTCCAACGATCCGCACAAGGAGCCGGCATGAGTCTCGATCTGATGGCCCCGATCATGTTCGTGTCGCTGATCTTCTTCCTGCTGATCGGCTACCCGGTTGCCTTTGCCCTGTCCGCTGTCGGTCTGCTGTTCAGCTGGATCGGCATTCACTTCGATCTGTTGCGCCCCGAGCTGTTGCAGGCCCTGCCCAATCAGGTCTACGACATCATGCGCAACGACACGCTGCTGGCAATCCCGTTCTTCACCTTCATGGGGCTGATTCTGGAACGCTCCGGGCTGGCGGAAGATATGCTGGACACCATCGGCCAGCTGTTCGGCACCATGCGCGGCGGCATCGCCTACGCGGTGATCTTCGTCGGCGCGCTGCTGGCCGCCACCACCGGCGTGGTGGCTGCCTCGGTGATCTCGATGGGACTGATCTCGCTGCCGATCATGCTGCGCTACGGCTACGACACCCGCATCGCCACCGGCGTGATTGCCGCCTCCGGCACGCTGGCACAGATCATCCCGCCGTCGCTGGTGCTGATCGTGCTGGCGGACCAGCTGGGCACCTCGGTCGGTGACATGTACACCGGCGCCATGCTGCCCGGCCTCTTGCTGTGCGTGTTTTACGCAGTGTTCATCTTCATGGTGTCGATGGTGAAACCGCAGTGGGTACCGGCGCTGCCACCGGAAGCCCGCACCCTGCGCGGCGCGGCACTGGGCAAGCGCGTGGTGCTGGTGATGATCCCGCCGCTGCTGCTGATCTTCCTGGTACTGGGCACCATCTTCCTCGGTATTGCCACCCCGACCGAGGGCGGCGCCATGGGCGCGGTCGGCGCCATCATCCTGGCGATGATGAACCGCCGTCTGGACATGTCGCTGTTGAAACAGGCGATGGATTCCACCGTCAAGTTGTCCACCTTCGTGGTGTTCATCCTGATCGGCGCCCGTGTGTTCCGCATCGCCTTCCTCGGCGTTGACGGCGACAAATGGGTCGAGCACCTGCTCACCAGCCTGCCCGGCGGTGCTACCGGCTTCCTGATCACCGTCAACATCATGGTGTTCTTCCTCGCCTTCTTCCTCGACTTCTTCGAGATCGCCTTCATCCTGGTGCCGTTGCTGGCGCCGGTGGCACAGAGCCTGGACATCAACCTGGTGTGGTTCGGCGTCATCCTAGCGGTGAACATGCAGACCTCCTTCATGCACCCGCCGTTCGGCTTCGCGCTGTTCTACCTGCGCAGCGTGGCACCGAAGGAAGTGCGCAGCACGCAGATCTACTGGGGCGCGGTGCCTTACGTGGTGATGCAGCTGATCATGGTCGGCGCCCTGATCGCCTTCCCGGGGCTGGTTACCGGCTCGCTGCACGCCGAGGTGAAGACCAACGCCGACGATGCGGCGTCGATCATGCAACAGATGGAGACGGCACCAAGCAGCGACCTGCCGCAGGGTATCGAAATCCCGGCCAGCGAGACCTCCGCCGCCGAGAGCGACAGCCAGCAGTCGGACGCGCTGCTCAAGGAACTGACTGGCCAATAAGCGGCAAGCGAGGCATGATGCCAATGGCAACATGCCTCGCTCACCAAAGCGTAAGCGCATTACCAACAACATCCTCTGGCGGCACGTATCGCCCGGGACACACAGCAAGCACAACACAAAGGAGATCACGGTGGAAAGACGTTCGTTTCTGAAAAAAGCCGGCGCGGCCGGCCTGGTAGGCGCCGGGGTATCGGCACCGGTACTGGCTGCCGAAAGCCCGACCATCCGCTGGCGCCTCGCGTCCAGCTTCCCGAAAAGCCTGGATACCATCTACGGCGGCGCCGAGCAGCTGTCCAAGCGCGTGGCCGAGCTGACCGGCGGCAAGTTCCAGATCCGCAGCTTCCCTGGCGGCGAGATCGTGCCTGGCACCCAGGTGCTGGATGCGGTACAGAACGGTACCGTCGAGTGCGGCCACACTTGCGGCTACTACTATGTCGGCAAGAACAAGACCTTCGCCTTCGACACCACCATGCCGTTCGGCCTGACCTCGCGCCAGCAGAACGCCTGGCTGTACTACGGCGGCGGCATGAAGTTGCTGCGCGAATTCTACGCCAAGTACAACATCGTCAACTTCCCGGGCGGCAACACCGGCACCCAGATGGGTGGCTGGTTCCGCAAGGAAGTGAAGTCGCTGGCCGACCTCAAGGGCCTGAAGATGCGCATTCCGGGCTTCGGCGGCGAAATCATGGCCAAGCTGGGCGCGGTACCGCAGACCCTGGCCGGCGGCGACATCTACCCGGCGCTGGAAAAAGGTACCATCGACGCCACCGAATGGGTCGGCCCCTACGACGACGAGAAGCTCGGCTTCTACAAGGTGGCCCAGCACTACTACTACCCGGGCTTCTGGGAGCCGGGTCCCAACATCTCTTTCTACGTCTCCAAGAAAGAATGGGACAAGCTGCCGGCCGAATACAAGGCCGCCTTCGAAGCCGCCGCGGCCGAGGCCAACCTCAGCATGCAGGCCGAGTACGACGCCAAGAACCCGGTGGCCCTAGTCAGCCTGCTGCAAAAAGGCACCAAGCTGCACCAGTACCCGGCCGACGTGATGAAGGCAGCACAAAAGGCCGCCTTCGAACTGTACGAGCAGGAGGCCGCCAAGAATCCGGACTTCCGGAAGATCTATACCGAGTGGAAGAAATTCCGCACCCTGCAGCACGGCTGGTCCAACCTTGCCGAAAGCAAGATGGAAAACTTCATGTACGCCAACCGCGTCAAATAAGGCTGCCAGCTGCCGCAAAAACCGCGCGTCATGCGCGGTTTTTGCTTTTTGCAGTGGCGGCCGCTAGGCTGAAATGAGGCAACCACCGGGGTACCACCATCATGCGCCAAGCCATCCTGCTGTTCTGGCCATCCTTCATCATTGCCGCACTCGCCACCGGCCTGTTCTTCTCGATCTTCGACCCGCAGGAGCTGACCCTGCACGGTGCGCAGCTGTTTGCCGACAAGCTGTCCGCCTACTCGGTGTTTTTCCTGATCGCCTGGGGCTTTGGCGCGCTCAACACCAGCATCGTGCTGCTGCTGGAAAAATCCGCCCGCCAGATCAACGGCTTCCAGCCACCTCGGGTAGACCCCGACGCCTACCCCGAAGATCCGCCGCAGCTGCGGCCATGAGTCGCCACTCGCAGCACCGCGCCGGATGACGCAGTACGGCGCGCCACGCAGCGGCAACAGGGCATGACGCCCGTGCCCTGCCCCGCTACAATGGCGCGATGAACTCACCGCGCTTTGTCCACCTCCGCTTCCATTCCGAATTCTCCATCAGCGACGGCATCGTGCGCCTTGATGACGCCGTCAAGCGTGCCGTCAAGGATGGCATGCCGGCGCTGGGCATGTCGGACCTGATGAACATCTTCGGCATGGTCAAGTTTTACAAGACCTGCCGCAACAAGGGCATCAAGCCGATCGTGTCCTGCGACATCTGGCTGGAAAACGAGGACGATCGCGACAAGCCGTTCCGCCTGATGCTGATGGTGAAAAACCGCGCCGGCTACGGCCGCCTGTCCGAACTGCTGGCTGCCGCCTACACCGGCAACCAGTACCGCGGCCGCGCCGAGATCAAGCGCGAATGGCTGGAGCACGGCGACAACAGCAACCTGCTGTGCCTGTCCGGCGCCCATCTCGGCGATATCGGCGTGTCGTTCACCAACGGCAACCCCGACGAAGCCCGCGCCCGCGCCGAGTACTGGGCGCGCCTGTTCCCCGGCGGCTTCTACCTTGAGTTGCAGCGGCTGGACAACCAGCAGATCGAGAACATCGTGCAGTCCACGCTGTGGCTGGCCGGTGAAACCGGGCTGCCGGTGGTGGCCACCCACCCGATCCAGTTCATGGAGCCGGACGACTTCAAGGCGCACGAGGCGCGGGTATGCATCGCCGAGGGTTACACCCTGTCCGACAAGCGGCGGCCGAAGAGCTTTGCCGAATGCCAGTACTTCCTGTCGACCGACGAGATGCTGGCGCGCTTTGCCGACATTCCGGAGGCGCTGGCGAACAGCGTCGAGATCGCCCGACGCTGCAACATCAGCGTACAGCTGGGCAAGAACTACCTGCCGGACTTCCCGACGCCGGAAGGCATGACGCTGGACGACTATCTGGTGCACCTGTCGCGCGAAGGGCTGGAAACGCGGCTGGAAAAACTGTTCCCCGATCCGGAAGTCCGCGCCGCCCGGCGCCCGGAATACGACGCCCGCCTGGAAATCGAGTGCAAGACCATCATCGACATGGGCTTCCCCGGCTACTTCCTGATCGTGGCCGACTTCATCATCTGGGCCAAGAACAACGGCTGCCCGGTGGGGCCGGGCCGCGGCTCCGGTGCCGGCTCGCTGGTCGCCTACAGCCTCGGCATCACCGACATCGACCCGCTGGCCTACGCGCTGCTGTTCGAGCGCTTCCTCAACCCGGAACGGGTATCGATGCCCGACTTCGACATCGACTTCTGCCAGGACAACCGCTACCGCGTGATCGAGTACGTGCGCCAGGCCTACGGCGCCGAGGCGGTGTCGCAGATCGCCACCTTCGGCACCATGGCCGCCAAGGCGGTGGTGCGCGACGTTGGCCGCGTGCTGGACCTGCCCTACATGTTCTGCGACGGCGTGTCCAAGCTGATCCCGGCGGCGCCGGGCAAGCAGTACTCGCTGGACGACGCGGTGGAGATGGAGCCGGTGCTGAAGCAGCGGCTGGAAAACGAGGAAGAACTGCGCGAGCTGTGGGAGCTGGCGAAAAAGCTGGAAGGCATGACCCGCAACATCGGCATGCATGCCGGTGGTGTGCTGATCGCGCCAGGGAAGCTGACCGACTTCTGCCCGCTGTACCAGGCGGCCGGCGACGACACCGTGCCGGTATCGATGTACGACAAGGACGACGTGGAGCAGATCGGGCTGGTGAAGTTCGACTTCCTCGGCCTGCGCAACCTGACCATCATCGACCTGGCGGTGCGCTACATCAAGGCGCTGGACCCGAGCTTCACCACCGACATCAACCTGCTGGAATTCACCGACCCGGCCGCCTACAAGGTGCTGCAGCAGGCCAACACCACCGGCGTGTTCCAGCTTGAATCGGACGGCATGAAGCGGCTACTGGAAAAGCTGAAGCCGGACCGTTTCGAAGACATCATCGCGGTGCTGGCGCTGTACCGCCCCGGCCCGCTCGGCTCCGGCATGGTCGACGACTTCATCCTGCGCAAGGCCGGCAAACAGGAAGTCGACTACTACCACCCCGACCTGCAGGCCTGCCTCGATCCGACCTACGGCGTGATCGTGTACCAGGAACAGGTGATGCAGATCTCGCAGATCATCGGCGGCTACACCCTGGGTGGCGCCGACATGCTGCGCCGCGCGATGGGCAAGAAAAAGCCGGAAGAGATGGCCGAACACCGCGGCAAGATCGCCGAGGGTGCCAAGCTCAAGGGCTACGACCCGAAGCTGGCGGAAATGCTGTTCGACCTGATGGCCAAGTTTGCCGAGTACGGCTTCAACAAGTCGCACACCGCCGCCTACGCGGTGGTGTCGTACCAGACTGCCTGGCTGAAGGCGCACCACACCGCCGCCTTCATGGCCGCCACCATGTCGTCGGAACTGGACAACACCGACCAGCTGAAGATCTTTTACGACGACAGTATCGACGGCAAGAACGGCCTAAAATTCCTGCCGCCCGACGTCAACCACAGCTTCTACCGCTTCGTGCCGGTCGATCGCAAGCACATCCGCTACGCGCTGGGCGCGGTCAAGGGCACCGGTGAATCGGCGGTCGACCACATCGTAGCGGTGCGCAACGCCAGCGGGCCGTTTACCAGCCTGTTCGACTTCTGCCAGCGCACCGACAAGAAGCTGGTCAACAAGCGGGTGATCGAATCGCTGATCCGTGCCGGCGCCTTCGACAGCATCGACCCCAACCGCGCCAAGCTGTTCGCCAACGTCGGCCTGGCGATGACCGCCGCCGACCAGGAAGCGGCCAATGCCAACCAGGGCGGCCTGTTCGACATGTTCGACGACGACATCGCCCCCGGCGTGGAAATGGTGGACTGCAAGCCGTGGACGCCGGCGGTACAGCTGTCGGAAGAAAAAATCGCCATCGGCTACTACCTGTCCGGCCATCCGTTCACCGCCTACGAAAAAGAGGTCCGCGGTTTCATCAAGACACCACTGAACCGCCTCAGCCCCAAGCGCGAACCGCAGCTGCTGGCCGGCTTCGTCACCGGCATCCGCACCAAGGTCGGCAACCGCGGCAAGATGGCCTTCGTGCAGCTGGACGACGGCACCGCCAAGATCGAGGTCAGCCTGTTTGCCGAGGCAGTGGACGCCAACCGCACCCGACTGAAGGACGACGTGGTGCTGGTGGTGGAAGGCAAGGTCAGCGAGGACAAGTTCTCCGGCGGCCTGCGCATCATCGCCGACAACGTGTACGAGCTGGGCGAGGCGCGCAGCCGCTATGCGCGCAGCCTGGCGGTGCAGATGGACAAGCGCCACGACGTCACCACCCTGCGCAACATCCTGACGCCGTACCGCAGCGAGGACGCCGGCTGCCCGGTACGCATCAGCTACAACAACGGCCAAGCGCGCGGCGACCTGATGCTGCCGCCGGAGTGGGGCGTGCGCCTCGACGACGGCCTGCTGCTGACGCTGCAGGACTGGCTGGGCGAACAGACCGTCAAGGTCCTCTGGTAAACCGGCGCGTGCGGCCAAGGTTGGCCGCACGCCGTCACCAAGGAGCATGCCATGCTGCGTATTGCCACCTTGTTGCTGCTGTGCAGCCTGCCGGCGCTGGGCAACGACCTGTTCATCGGCACCGTCAGCCGCCACGACACGCAGCTGGTACTCACCCGCTGCGATGCAGCCAAAAACCGCTACCTGCTGGTCGATGCCGAGGGCAACCCTCAGCCGGTGCTGCCGGGCCTGCTCAATGCCGGCCTCGATCCGCAGCGGCCGACCTATCTCGCGCTGTTTGCCAAGTACGATGCGCGCCACGGCCGGGACTACCTGATCGTCAGCGCGGTCAAACACCTGGAGCAGGGGCGCAGCTGCCACCTGCCGGACTAAGCCGCCGGCGACGGCTGCCATTGCGGCCAACCTTGCCCCCTCATCTCATTCGTCTGTCACCGGAGCCGCCATGCCCACCACCGTCGTACCCGGCACCTACCGCCACTACAAGGACCAGCTGTACCAGGTCATCGATGTCGCCACCCACTCCGAAAGCGGCGAGCAGCTGGTGGTGTACCGCCCGTTGTACGGCGAAGGCAAGCTGTGGGTGCGGCCACTGGCGATGTTCTGTGAAACGGTCACCATCGACGGCCACAGCGTGCCGCGCTTCGCCCTGCTCAAGGCCGACTGATGCAGATCTACCGCACCGACCAGTTCCCGCTACCGCTGCCCGCCGGCCACCGCTTCCCGGCAGAGAAGTATGCGCTGCTGGCCAGCGCGGTCGAGGCCATCGCCACCGGACACATGGCCACCGCACCCGCGGCGACGCCAGCGGAGCTGGCACTGGCCCACGATACGGACTACATCCAGGCCATGTTCGACGGCAGCATCGCCCCGGTGATCATGCGCGAAATCGGCCTGCCGTGGAGCGCGGCGCTGGTCGAGCGTAGCGCCCGCTCCACCGGCGCCACCCTGGCCGCGGCGCGTTCGGCGCTGCTGCACGGCCACGGCATCAATCTGGCCGGCGGCACCCATCACGCCAACCGCCAGCAGGGCAGCGGCTTTTGCGTGTTCAACGATGTCGCGGTCGCCATCCGTGTGCTGCAGCAGGAAGGCCGCATCCGCCGCGCGGCGGTGATCGATCTTGACGTGCACCAGGGCAACGGCACCGCCGCCATCTTCGCCGGCGACGCCTCGGTGTTCACGCTGTCGCTGCACGGCGCCAAAAACTTTCCGTTCCGCCGCAGCCCGTCGACGCTGGATATTGACCTTGCCGACGACTGCGGCGACGCGGCCTACCTCGCGGCACTGACGCCGGCGCTGGCGCAGCTTGCGGCCAACTTTGCACCGGACATCGTGTTCTACCTTGCCGGCGCCGACCCATACCAGGGCGACCGCCTCGGACGACTGCAGCTGAGCATGGCCGGACTGCAGGCGCGCGATGCGCAGGTACTGGCGCTGTGCGAGGCGCGACAGTGGCCGCTGGCGGTGGTGATGGCGGGCGGCTACGCAGAACCGATCAGCGACACCGTCGCCATCCACCTCAATACCGTGCGCGCGGTACTGGCCTGCCAGCAGCAGTAGCGCCGGCGCTAAACCACATGGCGAACGGCCCTGGCAAACGCCTCCCAGCTGCTGGCCTTACCACGTGACACACGACAAGGAAAGGCGAGCCGAGCGTGCTAAGATAGCGCGCAGTTTTACGGGGCCGCCGTCTAGCGTCGGCCAAATGCCGCGCCCGGTCTTGCCGCTCATGCCCCCCGGACAAGGTTGGCCGCAAGCAGTGGCAGAGAAATCGGCGGCGCGGGATTGAGATTCCTGCCGTCAGCCCCACCTGCATTGCACTTATTTCAAAACCGGCACCACGGTGCCACCATCAGACAGGACACCTCATGGCCATCATCGTTAACGGCGTTGAAATTACCGACGCAATGGTACAAGCCGAGCTGGAAAACCACGCCGATACGCCTAGCCCGCGCGACGCCGCGATCCAGCAACTGGTATTGCACCAGCTGCTGCTGCAAAAGGCACAGGAAAGCGGCTTTGATACCGCCAACGAAGGTCAGGCCATCGGCGCCCTGCTCGACAAGGAACTGCAATTCGTTCCGGCCGACGAAGCCGCCTGCATCGCCTACTACGAAGCCAACCAGCAGCAATTCAAGCAAGGCGACAGCGCCAAGGCCAGCCACATCCTGTTCCCGCTGGGTAGCGGCGACGAGCTGTCCGCCACCCTGGCCCGCGCCAAGGCGGAAGGCGTGCTGGCTGAAGTACAGGCCAACCCGTCGCGCTTTGCCGATCTGGCACGCGAGCACTCCACCTGCCCGTCCGGCAAGCAGGGCGGCGATCTCGGCCAATTCGGCCACGGCCAGATGGTGCCGGAATTCGAACAGGCGGTATTCGGCACCGACGCCGGCCAGATCACCCCGAACCTGGTGCAAACCCAGTTCGGCTACCACATCATCCAGGTCAACCAGCGTAGCGAAGGTGGCCAGATCGCCTTTGAAGACATCAAGGATCGCCTGGGGCAATACCTGAACGAAATGGCTGGCCGTCAGGCGATGCACGACTACCTGACCAAGCTGGTCAGCGCCGCCAAGATCGAAGGCTACACCATGCCAGGCCTGAACTAAGCAGCGTCATCCGAACGTGAATGCCCCCGTTACGGCGCTTGCCGTAACGGGGGCATTTTTCTGTGTCATCGCGGCAAGCCTAACACGCTTCCCAAACCCCTTGCCGCACCCGGCCAGCACCGCTAACGGCGGCAGACCATGTTGCGCCCCTTGCGCTTGGCGCTCAGTAACGCCCGGTCGGCACGCAATAGCACCTCATCGAAGTTTTCACCCGGCTGGTGCACGGTCAGGCCGATACTGACCGTGGTTGACAAGTCCTGCTCGCCGGAACTGACCGTCAAGCGTTGCACCGCCTGGTGCAGCTGCACGATGACGTCGTTGGCGGCAGCCATGTCGGCGTTGCCGAGCACCAGCAGGAACTCCTCCCCGCCCCAGCGCCCGCACAGGTCGTAATCGGATAACGGCGCCGACAGGCTGCGCGCAATGGCCATCAGCACCCGGTCACCGATATCGTGACCGTGCAGATCGTTGAACTGCTTGAAGTGATCGACATCCACCATCGCCAGCGCGTAACTGCCGCCGCGACGATCGATACTCTTCAGGAAATCGAGCAGGCCGCGACGGTTCGCCAGCCCGGTCAGCGGATCCAGCCGCGCCTGCATCGCCAGCTGCGCTTCGTGCTCTTTCTCCAGGGTAATGTCGCGGTGGGCGCCCAGAATGCGCAGCGGCTGGCCGGCGTCATCCCGCTCCACCACCCGGCCACGATCCCATAGCCAGCACACGCTACCATCCGGGGTCAAGGTGCGGTACACCGCCTCGTAGCAGGGGGTCTTGCCGGCAAGGTGCGCGTAGTAGTTATCCAGTACCGCCTGCTTGTCGTGCGGATGCAGTTTGGCCAGCCAGAGGCCGAAGTGCGGCGCCATGTCGCCGATCTCGAAATTCTGGTAGTTGAATACGGTCAAATCGCCGCTTTGCGGACGCCCCTGCCAGATACAGATGCCGGTGCCATCCAGCGCCGCATCCAGCTTTTCCTTGAGGTGGGCAACTTCAGCCAGTGCCGCAGCCAGCTGCGCTTGCAGCTGCTGCATCTGGTCGGCGGGGGGCGTTGAGCCATCCGTCATTCATCTTCCCTTAGCAGAAACAGTACGATTGCCTGATAGCCGCGGTAACGAGCAACGATCATGCCACGCTACGATACCGCCATTTACTTACAGTAAACCGAGATCGAACCGGCAAGCAGCACAAATTCCATACTTTGAAACAAAAAATTACATATGAATTGAAAGATTCGACAAAAAAAGACGCCCTTACCACTCAACAAGAATGAAACTGCTTAGCACTCTTCTTGGCGACAACAAAAACAAGGCCAGCACAAGCAATCAGGCCATTTTGAAACGATCGTTTCATGGTAAATTATAAGCAGCCTGGCAGCCCAACGTCGCTGCCGCGCAGGGCAAACAACACATCAACTAGCCGGCCACCATAGAGTGCCGCTCACTTTCACAAGGAGTCCACATGTCCGATCTGAAGACCCAGTTTGAACAAGCACAGAAAGATGTCACCACCCTGGCCGAACGCCCGGACAACCAGACCATGCTGCAGCTGTACTCCCTGTTCAAGCAAGCCACTGCCGGCGATGTCACCGGCGAACGCCCGGGCATGATGGATTTCATCAACCGTGCCAAGTACGACTCGTGGGAAAAGCTGAAGGGCCAAAGCGCCGAGGAAGCGATGCAGAACTACATCAATGTCGTTAAATCGCTGATGGCCTGATACACCGCCAGCTCTCGCGCCGCACGACAAACTGTGGCCGCAGCCAGCACAAAGCCAACAAGGCCGGTCATGGGCTAACCATGACCGGCCTTGTCCGCTTTTACCGCATATCGCCAACGCCCAGATCCGTTTTGCCCGCCAAATGCGGACAGTCCGTCCCTCCCCCATGCCCTGCCACAGAAAATACGCGGCGAAAGCGTTGCCAAGCTTGTTCTTTTCAGGGGCTGGTAGCACAATTCGGCACTAACTTTTTCCGCTTTTAGACAGTGTCCGTGATGGGCACTGCTTTGTGTATTGGACTCTTGGTGAAACAGAACTTCCTCTCTCGCATTCAGGACAAGTCTGCCGTGATCGGCATCGTCGGACTGGGTTATGTCGGCTTGCCGCTCATGCTGCGCTTTGCCGAAGTCGGCTACAAGGTCCTCGGCTTTGACATTGACAAGAACAAGGTCGACAGCCTGCAGCAAGGGAAAAGCTATATCGAGCATATCAGTGCCGACAGCATCCAGCTGGCACGCGAGCGCGGTTTCGAGGCCACCACCGATTTCAGCCGCGCCCCGGAAGCCGACGCGCTGATCCTGTGTGTGCCGACGCCACTGAACAAGTACCGCGAGCCGGACCTGTCCTTCGTCCTCAACACCATCGACAGCCTGGTGCCTTATCTGCGCGAAGGCCACTTGGTGTCGCTGGAATCGACCACCTACCCGGGCACCACCGACGAAGAGCTGCTGCCGCGCATCGAATCGCGCGGTTTCAAGATTGGCGAGAATGCGTTCCTGGTGTTCTCCCCGGAGCGTGAAGATCCGGGCAATCCCGACTTCACCACCCGCACCATTCCCAAGGTGTGCGGCGGCGTGACTGAAGCCTGCCAGGAAGTTGGCGTGGCGCTGTACAGCGCGGTGATCGACAAGGTGGTGCCGGTGTCGTCCACCCGCGCCGCGGAGATGACCAAGCTGCTGGAAAACATCCACCGTGCGGTCAATATCGGCCTGGTCAACGAGATGAAGATCGTTGCCGACAAGATGGGCATCGACATCCACGAAGTGATCCGCGCCGCCGCCACCAAGCCGTTCGGCTTCGTGCCCTACTACCCCGGCCCGGGTCTGGGTGGCCACTGCATCCCGATCGACCCGTTCTACCTGACCTGGAAGGCGCGCGAGTACGGTGTGCACACCCGCTTCATCGAGCTGGCTGGCGAAGTGAACTCGTCGATGCCGGATTACGTGATCAGCAAGATCGCCGCGGCGCTGAACCAGCGCAAGAAAGCCATCAACGGCAGCAAGATCCTGGTGCTGGGCATCGCCTACAAGAAGAACGTGGACGACATGCGCGAAAGCCCGTCGGTGTTCCTGATGGAAAAACTGCGCGATCTGGGCGCCGAGATCAGCTACAGCGACCCGCACGTGCCGGTGTTCCCGAAGATGCGCGAGCACCACTTCGAGTTGTCCAGCGTGCCGCTGAGCGCCGAAACGTTGGCCGCATACGACTGCATCCTGCTGGCCACCGATCACGACCGTTTCGACTACGAGCTGATCAGCAAGCATGGCGACCTGATCGTCGACAGCCGTGGCAAGTACCTGCAAGCAGCAGCCAATGTGGTCAAGGCGTAAGCCACCAAATTGAAGCGCGGCTTGCTCCTTGTTGCAGCCTTCCGGCCACAAGAAGCTGGCAATAAAATAAAAGCAGGGCGTAACGGTCAGTTACGCCCTGCTTTTATGATTGGCAATATCTCGAATATTTTACGATAGCCGGCACTGGCAGACGAATAAAAGCCGCCAGCTGTTTATGGAATCGTCACCGGCGTGGCACTGACATTACTGATGCGGGTCGACAGCACGATATTCTGCGACTGGTTTTTATTGTCCGTCCACGTGACCGTCACGCCGACATCCTTGTAAGCCAAACCGCCACTGGCGGTAGCAACCGACCAGCTGCGCTGGTAATTGGCGCTACTGCCGCTGGAGCTGGCGGCAGTAACCGTATCCGTTGCCGACACCAGAGTGGCGTAACTTTGCCCCCTTAACTCTTCCAGCTTCTTCTCCGCCAGCACCACCGCCTCGCTGCGCTGCTTGGACAGGGTATTGGCGTTCAGTATCGCGCCATACATGCTGCCGATGGCGAGCAGGCCACTGGCCAGCACGATGATGGTGATCAGCATCTCCAGCAAGCTGAAGCCAGTTTGGTGACCAACACGGGTCATCAGAAGTCTCTCCATGATGCGGCCAACTTGGCAAAAGTTTGCGCAGTACTGGTAGTCGTGGTTGGAGGCAGGGTAATGACCCCTGTACCACTACTTACCGACCAGCCAGTAAATTCCGCATTTGCATTTAGTTTTGTAATGGTGCCATCCGCAACCATGCTGCCATGAATTTCAACGCCACCCCAGCCATTATCAACACAGGCATTGGCAAAATAAACAAGACCATAAATTGCCACATTGCCATTGATTGTCGGGCAACCTGCACCAGTATCAAAAATCAAAATCACCGGATTGCTTGCTGTACCTATACTGGTATGCCACGGATTTGGCGGCTGCAACGCAGCATCGTAATAATATATCTTCTCGAAATCAGCCGCCGCTTTCATTTGTGCCTTGGTGGTGTTAGGAAAAACAAAGCTCCATGCATCACCAGTGAATGCACCATAGCTTATGGTCCCGCCATTTAAATCCAAGTGCCCGATTTGAATATCGTTGGAATTAGTAGACGATGTCGCAATGGCGACACCACCAATCGTGCTTGGATACACATCCGGAGTCCCTACAACATCCAATAACTTGCCGTTAATCACGATCGGTGCCACCGTGGCAATATTCAGCGTATTCGGTGTAGTCGTGGTCACCGTGGTCGTGCCAAGGCGGATACGCTGGCGGATGATGGCATTGGCATCCCCGCTGGCGGCCGCACTCACCTCCAGAATCGTCGGCGTTGCAGAATTGCGCCACAGCGACACCGCTACCGTATAACCACCGATAGTCTGGCTGCTGACCGAAGACGGGAACGATGCCGCCGTCGCTTTCTGGTTGGTACCGGCCGGGCCGGTGGCATCAGTAGTCCACGCCAGACTGCTGGTATTGCTGCTGTTGACCAGCCACGCCATCGAGTGCTCCACGCTACCGCGGGCCGCTTCCATCGCCTTCGACTGGTACAGCTGGTTGTTGCCGGTCTTGATCTCGAACAGCATGCCGGAGCTGGTATAAAACACCATCAGGCTGGCAAGAAACAGCACCACCAGCGACATGGTCAGCGTGGCCATGCCTTGCTGCCGCCGTAATGCGAGAATCATGATTGCGTTGCGCATAGTGCAGCCCTCAATTGAAGGTAAGCGGGCCATTTTCCAGCTTGACCGTTTCCGTCAGCGTCTGCCTGACCTCGCTGGCATTTTTCAGCTCGCCCACCAGAGTGATGGCGATGGTGCCGGAGGCGCTACTGGGCACAAAGCTCAGGGCACTGATATTGGTGACATTATCATCGGTCACCGCCTCCCAGACATTGTTGGCCCCCGGGGTGCAGCTGTAACTCGAACCACTGCTGCGCATGTACACCGCGCCGCTCGCCCGCAAAAAGCCGTACTGCACATCGCTGGGCACCGTTGCCGATGCCGTGGCATTGCGGTCATAGCTATACAGCACGCAGCCGGCGGTCGAAGTGGTCATAGTCTGGAACGGGTTGGTGCTGGACGCGGTGCTGGCCCAGTACCCGGCACGCCGCAGCTCGCGGCTCATCAGCATCATGGTGGCGCGCATTTCCTGGTTCAGGCGGATCGCCTTCAGCGTGTCGCTATTGCTGCGAATGTTGTTGATCAGGAAGGTGGTCAGCCCCAGCATCAGTACCAGGCCAATGACCAGTGCCACCATCAGCTCGATCAGGGTGAAGCCGCGCTGCCGAGTAGGTTTCAACATGCCGGATAGGTCCCCGTTAGCCCGACGCCCGCCGGCGCGCAGACACTGATGCGGCCAAGCAGCGCCAGGTTCACCTGTGCCTGCTTGCCCAGCGCCGACTCCATGATCACGTGACCGGTACCCAGTGCCACGCCGCGCACCGGGTCGAATCCGGTCTTGTTGCCGCTGAAACTGATCCCCGCCGAAGCCGGGATCGACACCTTCTGGAAGTCCAGGTAATCCACCCGTTTCAGCGCGCAATAACCGGTACTGGAACTGGCCACCACCGAACAGTCACAAGCCGTCGCCCCCAATACCATGCCGTAGCACCAGCTGGCACCACTGCTGAAGCTGATCTGCACATTCTGGTTGTTGCGGATGGCTTCCGAGCGCGCATACTGCATGTCGCCATAAATGGCATCGGCCACCGCCACCAGGCGGCGCTTGTCGATCTGCTCATTCAGCACCGGCACCGCCATCACCATCAGGATGCCGGTGATGGCCAGCACCACCACCAGCTCGATCAGGGTAAAGCCCCGGCCAACACCTGCTGCCGTACAAGCCGGACGCTTCATGTCACTTGCTCCAGCACGCGCTAGGCGTGGTGGTAATGCTGCCTGCCGCTTGCTGCAGCTGGATCGCGGTGCAGTCGGAATCCGAGGCCTGCGATTTGCCGGACACCGCCGTTGCCGTCACCACATAGCCGGTGGCGGTGGCGCTGCTGACGGCAATGGTGTAGTAGCCGCTCTCGGTCGTCGCCGGCATGCCAATTTGGGCCAGCGTGCCATATGTGGTGTTGTTGCCGCGATACTTCTCCTGCGCAAACTGGACCGCGCGAATCGCCACCGTCGCATCGGTACGCCGGCTTTTCTGGATGTAGCCGGAATAGGCCGGCATGGCAATCGCCGCCAGGATGCCGACGACCGCCACCACCAGCAGCAATTCAATCAGGGTAAAACCTTTGCTTGTCGTCATCGATTTTTTTATAAACGTCATAAATTACGTTCAATTCCGGTTGAATGCGAAGCATCACGCCGCAACAAGCCATAGCGGCAATTGAAATTTCTATAAAACAGCTTTAAAAACAATGCGCTCACTGCAGCAGTGTAATGAATTTTGCCAGCTTGAGCGTAAAACAGCAGCAAAAATGCGTGGCCACCGCCGAAAACCGGCCACCAAGGCGTAGCTTCATCCACAGCGCGCAGCGGGTTTATCGGCAACAGCCGGCCCGGAATCCGCCCTCGCCCCTTGCCGCCGCTGTTTTCAGCCTAGTTGTCCCGTCATCATTGTCAACGGTGATTTAAAAGCACCCGTGCTGGTGCTACAAATAGCAACAAGCCAGCCAGGATAATTAATATGCATAAATTGGAATGCGGTATTTCCTGATTCAGCAATCCATGCATTTGAAATAAACAGCACCCAAGCAAAACGGGAAAGCCTTGCCGCACGGTCGATCACGATGCCGGCAAACACTTTCCCGTCCTCGCACGGCTAGCGTGCTTTATTTTGCCGCCAGATGACGCTCGATCTCGGCCAGCGGAATGGCGCCGGCCACCAGCTCGCCGTTCGGGAACACCAGCGCCGGGGTGCCGCTGATGCCGAGGCGTTCGCCCAGCGTCGCGATTTCAGCCAGCGGCGTCGCGCACTTGTCGCTGCCGCTCAGCGCCTTGCCCTGGCGCATGAAGCCCAGCCAGCTTGCCGCACGATCACTGCTGCACCAGATCTGGCGCGATTTGCGCGGAGCATCCGGGTGCAGCTGTGCCAGCGGGTAGAGGAAGGTGTACACCGTCACGTTGTCCAGCTGGCTCAGCGATTCGCGCTCCAGCTTCTTGCAGAACGGGCAATCCGGATCGGAGAACACCACCAGCTTGCGCTCGCCCTTGCCACGCACTTCCTTGATTGCCTTGTCCAGCGGCAGCTTCGCCCATTCCACGGTCACCTTGTTCAGCTCCGCCAGCCGCTCTTCGGTGACGCTGGTGCGGGTCTTGGTGTCGATCAGGTCGCCGGTGATCAGGTGGTCTACCTTGGCGTCGGTATACACCACGCTGTACTGCGCGCGCCCCTGCTGTTTCATCTTCACCACCACCTCGAACAGCCCCGCCACCGGCGCAGGCTGCACGCTGCTGACCTCGTGCTGCGGGAACTTGCTCTTGAAGGCGGCGCGCACCTGATCCGGCGTTTCGGCGGAGGCGGAGCAGGCCAGCAAGGGCATCATCAGGGTGGCGAGGGCAAGACGGCGCATAGGCAGAATCATGGTTGTGCTTTCTTCTGGTTAAAAACCCACCGCGTGGCGGGCCAGTTGTTTTTTGATCAGGGGCAGGCGGTTGGTCAGGTTGAGGCCAGCGTTGCGCAGCCAGGCAAGACCGGGTGCCTGCTTGGCATGGAACAGCTGGAACAGCGCGTCGCAGGTCAGCTGCATGGTTCTGACCGCTTCCTTGCGCGTTCGTTCGTAGCGGCGCAGCGTCAGCCATTCGCCGCAATCGCGGGCGCCGGCCAGCACGGCGGCCAACCTTGCCACATCCTGGAAACCGAGGTTGACGCCCTGCCCGGCCAACGGATGCACGGTATGGGCAGCATCACCGACCAGTGCAACCCGCTCCGCGATCACGTTGTCCGGCGTAATCAGGCGCAGCGGAAAGGCCGCCGCCGGCGACAGCAGCGTCAGTTCGCCCAGTGCATGATCACCGGCCGCGGCCACCGCCGCCGCCAGTCGTGCACCATCCAGCGCCAGCAGCGGCTCCGGCTGGCTGGTCGACCACACCATCGAGATACGATTGCCCGGCATCGGCAACCAGGCGAGGATGCCATCACCGAGAAACCACTGCCGCGCGATATTGCCGTGCGGCAGTTCGCAGGCAAAGTTGGCCACCACGCCGCTGTGGCCGTAGGGCTTGATGCTGGCGGCGATGCCGCTCTGCTGCCGCACCCAGGAGTTGGCACCGTCGGCGCCGACGATCAGCTGCGCCTGCAGCTCGCGACCGTCGTCGAGCACGATCGCCGCCTCGCGCGCGCTGTGGCGCAGCTGCTGCGGCCGCACCCCGCTCAGCAGCGTCACGCCGCTGGCCTGCTGCAGCCGCTGCCAGATCGTGGCCAGCATCCAGCGGTTTTCCGCGATCCACGCCAGCGCCTCGGCGCCGGCATCGGCGGCGGAAAAGGCGATCTGGCCGCCCTGGTCGCCCCGGACATCCATGCTGCCGATCACGCCCAGCCGCGAGGCATCCGGCCACGCGCCCAGCTGCTGCAAGAAGGCGCGGTTGGCGGGGCTGACCGCGTAGATGCGCGCGTCCCAGCCCTGCTCCAACGCGTCAAAGCGTTCGGCCTGGCCTTCGACCAGCGCCACCCGCTTGCCCTGCTTATCCAGCGCCAACGCCAGAGCGGCGCCAACCAGCCCGCCACCGACCACGATTACGTCAAACTTGTCCGACATGTTTCTCTTTCAATTGTGTCCGGCTGCCGATGCCTGCGGCCAACGTTGGCCGCATCAGACGCCGACACCGAATACCAGATGCCCGGCAAACGCCTTGCGCAGCGGCGGTAGCGCGTCAATGGCCGTCATGCCCAAGCCACGCAGCGCCTTCACCGCCGTGCCCTGACCGTCGAACAGCCGCACCAGGCCATGGGTGAAGCCGACCACCGCGTGGCTGTCGACGCGGCGCGCGGCGCCGTAACGGCGCAGCAGTGCTGCATCGCCCGGATCGGTGGCGCCTTGCAGCGCCGCCACCAACCCCACCGCATCGCGCAGGCCGAGGTTGAAACCCTGCGCCGCCACCGGGTGCATCGTCTGCGCCGCATTGCCGATCATCACCACGCGGCCGCTGTGCACGCTGTTGAGCTGGCGCAGCGCCAGCGGGAACACCGCGCGTTCGCCGACGCTGACAAACTTGCCCAGCCGCTCGCCGAAGGCCTGCTGCAACTCGGCCAGCAGCACGCTGCCGTCGGCGGCGTGCAGTCGCGCCGCCTCCTCGTGGCTGCGCGTCCACACCAGCATCATCTGCTCGCCGTGCGGCAGCAGCGCGAACGGCCCCTGCGCCGAGAAGCGCTCGTAGGCCATGTTACGGTGCGGCTGGCTGGCATTGACCATCGCCAGCACCGCGCTTTGCTGATAATCGTGCACATGGCGCTGGATGCCAGGCAGCGATTCGGCCAGCGCGCCGCCCTCGGCCAGCACCAGCAGCCGGCAGGTCAGCAGGTGCTGCTGTTCGTTCAGCGTCAGCGTCACGCTGGCGTAGCGCGCCAGCGACGCGACCTTGGTCACCCGCGCCTGCCACAGCACACGCACACCGGCCTGCTCCAGCGCCGTCGCCAGCGCCGCGGTCAGCGCCGGGTAGTCCACCACCGCGCCCAGATGCGGCAAACCCAGATCCTGCTGCGTCAGCACGGTGCGGCCGAAACCGCCCTGCTGCGACACGTGCACGCTGTCGATCACCGTCGCCGGCAGCTCGTCCGGCCAGGCGCCGGCGGCGGCCAGCTGCTGGCGGCTGTACCACGACAGCGCCAGCGCGCGCGCATCGCGCAGCGGCGCATCCTTGGCCCGCGCCTCGATCAGCGTCACGTCACGGCCGGCCTGCGCCAGCCGCAATGCCGCCAGCGCGCCGACCGGTCCGCCGCCAACGATGACAATCTCACTATGTTCGGGTACGCCTTGCATGCTCGTTCCGCCTGTCGCGGCGGCCTCGTTCGGAGTCAATGGGGTTGCATCAGCGCTTCGATGTCGTCGATGCGCTTCGGTACGTCGTCGGTGTACACCTGGTGGCCGTCGTCGGTCACCAGCACGTTGTCTTCAATACGGATGCCGATGTTGTGGAATGCCACCGGCACGCGGTCGTCCGGGCGGATGTACAGCCCCGGCTCGATGGTGGTGCACATGCCGCTCTGGAAGCTGCGCCACTGCCCGCCCGGACGGCGGGCGCCGACATCGTGCACGTCCAGCCCGATGAAATGGCCGATGCCGTGCATGTAGAAGCGGCGGTAGTCGCCGGATTCGATCACCCCGGCCACGCTGCCGGCCAGCAGTTTCAGGTCCAGCATGCCCTGCACCAGCACCTGCAGCGCGGCGTCGGCCGGCGCATCCAGCCGCGCGCCGGGCTGCACCGCGGCAACCGCCGCCAGCTGCGCCGCCAGCACCACCTCGTACACGTCGCGCTGCGCGCCACTGAAGCGGCCATTGACCGGGAAAGTGCGGGTGATGTCTCCAGCGTAGCCGTTGAACTCGCAGCCGGCATCGATCAATAGCAGATCGCCGTCGTTGAGGCGGGCATTGTTGGCCGCATAGTGCAGCGTGCAGGCGTTGGCACCGCCGGCAACGATGCTCTCGTACGCCGGCTGCCGCGCGCCGTGGCGCACGAAGTGATGCAGCAGCTCGGCCTCGATCTGGTATTCCATCATGCCGGGGCGGCAGGCCTGCATCGCGCGGACATGCGCTTCGGCAGAAATGCGGCCGGCCTGTTGTAACACGGCGATTTCGCGCTCGTCTTTGATCAGGCGCATCTCGTCGATCAGTGCCAGCAGGTCGCCGTACTGCTGCGGCGCGTCCTTGCCGACGCGCGCCTGCTGCCGTGCCTGCTGCAGATAGCCGGCGATGCGCGCGTCCCAGCCATTGTCGCGCCCCACCGCCCAGTACAGCGCCGCGTGCTCGGCCAGCAGCGGCGGCAGGCGCTGATCCAGCTCGCTGATGCTGTAGGCCTCGTCAAAGCCGAACGCCTCTGCCGCCGCGGCCGGGCCGTAGCGGAAGCCGTCCCAGATCTCGCTGTCCGGATTCTTGTCGCGACAGAACAGCAGCGCCTTGCCGGCCTTGCCGTCCAGCACCAGCACCGCTTCCGGCTCGCTAAAGCCGGTCAGGTACAGGAAATGGCTGTCGCCACGGTAGGGATAGTGGGCATCGGCGTTGCGGATCACTTCCGGCGCGGTGGGCAGGATGGCGATGGCGTCGCCCAATTGCGCCAGCAGGCGCTGGCGGCGGTGTTGAAAGCTGACATGCATGACGATTACGTCCGGCAAGGTGGAAATCGCGCTAGTTTAGCAGAACAGGCGCGCCACGCCTGCCCACCGCCGCCGCGGCAGCGCTTACAATTGACCATCACCCTCACCCCGTTAGCCCACCATGCCTACCGATCCGCGCATCAGCCAGCGCACGCTGGCGTACTACCAGCACAATGCCGACGACTTCTGGCAAGGCACCCGCGACCACGACGTCAGCCAGAACATCGCCAGCCTGCTGCGCCACCTGCCGCCGGCGCCACAGACCATCCTCGATTTCGGCTGCGGCCCGGGCCGCGACCTGAAGACGTTTCATGAACTGGGCCACCTGGCGATCGGGCTGGACGGCGCGGCGCGTTTCGTGGCGATGGCGCGCGAGTACAGCGGCTGCGAGGTGTGGCAGCAGGATTTCCTGCAGCTGCAACTGCCGGCGGCGCACTTCGACGGCGTGTTCGCCAATGCTGCGCTGTTCCACATTCCCGGTGCCGAGCTGCCGCGGGTGCTGGCGCAGCTGTTCGCCACCCTCAAGCCCGGCGGTGTGCTGTTCTGCTCCAACCCACGTGGCAACGGCGAGGAAGGCTGGCAGGGCGAGCGCTACGGCTGCTGGCACAGTTGGCCGCAATGGCAGGCGCTGCTGCAGGGGGCCGGCTTTGCCGAGCTGGAACACTACTACCGCCCGCCGGGCCTGCCACGCGAACAGCAACCGTGGCTGGCCAGCGTGTGGCGCCGCCCCTGAGGCCCGCGATGCACTGCCGCTTCCACACCACCATCGACGACATTGCGGCCAACCTTTGGGACGCGCTCAACGTCACCGGCTCGCCCTTCCTCAGCCACGCCTTCCTGGCGGCGGCGGAACGCCACGGCGCGGTGGCGCCGGCACTGGGCTGGCAGCCGGCGCACGTCACGCTGCACGCCGACGACGGCAGCCTGCTCGGCGCGCAGCCGCTGTACCTGCGCACACACTCGTTCGGCGATTTCTCGCACGACTGGGCGTGGGCCGACGCCTGCCAGCGTCTCGGCCAGCGCTACTACCCGAAACTGGTGTGCGGCATTCCCTACACCCCGGCCAGCGGCGCGCGGCAGCTGATCCACCGCGATGCCGACCGCGCCAGCGTCAGCCGCGCGCTGCTGCACGCCAGCCTGCAGCTGGCCGCCGGCGAACAGGCGTCCTCGCTGCAATACCTGTATCTGGACGACGATGCCGCCCTGCGCGCGGCGCTGGCGAGCCAGGGCTTCCTGCTGCGCCGCGGCTACCAGTTCCACTGGCACAACGCCGGCTACCGCGACTTTGACGATTTTCTCGCCACCTTCTCCGCCGACAAGCGCAAGAAGGTGAAACGCGAACGGCGCCGCGTCGCCGAGGCCGGCCTGCGCATCGAGACTCGCCACGGCGACGACATCGACGCCGCGCTGTGGCAGCAAATTTACCCGCACTACGTGTCAACCTTCTGCCGCTTCGGCAATCACCCGGCGTTCAGCCTTGGCTTCTTCCGCGAGCTTGGCCGCACGCTGGCACGGCAGCTGGTGGTGTTCCTGGCGCGCGACGCCAGCGATGCGGTGGTCGCCGCCGCCATCTGCTACCGCAGCAACGACACCCTGTACGGCCGCCACTGGGGCGCGGCGGCGGACTACCACAGCCTGCACTTTGCGCTGTGCTTCTACGAAGGCATCGATTACTGCATCCGCGAAGGGCTACAGCACTTCGAACCCGGCGCCCAGGGTGAGCACAAGGTCAGCCGCGGCTTTGTGCCGCAGGCGACGTGGTCGGCGTTCCACATCGCCGACCCACGCCTGCGCGGCATGATTGCGGACTTCCTGCAGCGCGAACAGCAGGCGGTGGCGCAGTATCAGGATGAGATGGCGGAGCACCTGCCGTTCCGGCAGCCGGGCTGAGCACAAGCGGTGACGGCAAGGTTGGCCGCAGTGTGAGCTGGTCACGCACCGCGGCCGCTGGTCGCGAGCAGGCCAGCGATTCAGCTTGCCGCGTTGAGGTTGAAGCGGGAACCGCGCCGCGTCAGGAGCCGGGCTGCGACGTGGCGGCCTGCTCGATGTCGCGCAGCGTGTCCAGCAGGGTCGCGCGCAGCGGGCCGGCCAGCGCCAGCCCGCCCTCCGCCGCCTGCCTGGCCTCGGTGGCATGGCCCTGTTGCAGCAGGATGCGCGCCAGGTTGTTGTAGGCGGCGGCCAGCTGGTGCGTTGTGGCGGCGTCACGGAACACCTGTGCCGCGGCCGGCAAATCACCGCTGGCGTACAGCGCATTGCCCAGCCCCATCGCCAGCGTGGTGTTATGCGGCCAACGTTGCAGCGCCGCGCGATAGGCGGTGACCGCTGTGGCCGGCTTGGCGTTGCGCTCGAAGGCCACCAGCGCCCGCGTCGCGTCCGGCTCCGCGACACTTGCCGGCAAACGCCCCGGCGGCAGCGCGACGAAGGCCCAGTACTGGCTGCGCTGCCAGGTATGACCGAAGGTGCGCAGCGTCATCACCTGCCGCCGCATCGGCCCCGAGCGCAGCAGCAGCTGGCCGCGCTCAAGGTCGTAGCCGACCACCACCGCATAGTGCCAGGACGGCGCCCACGACAGGCCAAGGTTCTGCAGCACCACCACAGGATGGCCGGCATCGATTTCCTGTTTCAGCGCCGTCAGCGTGCCGGGGATGACCATCGCCACCGCCCCCTGCCGCCGCGCGCCGCTCAGCATCTCGATCTGCAGCGAGCCTTCCCGCCCCGGCAGGAACACCTGCCCCACCAGCTGCGCCGGCGTGGTTGCCAGCCCGACGGCGGACAGGCTGGTCGCCAGCGCCGCCGGACCGCAGAAATGGCTGTCGTCGGGAAAGAACGGGGTATCGACCAGTTCGGCGCGGGTCGGCTCACCGGGCGCGAGCGTGACCGGCTGCAGCGGCGTGCTGGCGCAGGCGACCAGCAGCAGCGCACACAGCGCAGCCGGGAGCGCCAGCCGCAGCGCCCCCAACTGCCGGATCAGCGTTGTCAGCATCGGCTTGCCGCTCAGCGCACGGAGCGGGTGAACGGGAACACCTTGGTAAAGCCGAGGATATCGGTGACCACCAGCACGAAGAACACAAACAGGATGGCGCCGATGATGCCGCCGGCGGGCGCCTTGTCGATCTGGTCGGCCAAATTGGCCGCTTCCTCGTCGGTCAGCGCGGCGACGCGCTCGTGGGCGCTGGCAGGGTCGATGCCAAGGCGTTCCATTTCGCCACGCACGTTGTCACGGGCCAGTACCGCGGCCAGGCGGGCGTGACCGGAATCAGGGGTGGTGGTCGCGGCCAGGCGGGCCACTTCTTCGGTGCTCACCATGGCGGCCTGGGCGGATTGCAGCAGGCTGACATTGAGCATGGAGCAGCAGACAACAAGGGCGAGCGTGCGCTGAAAGCGTTTCATGATGTGTTCCTCGTGCAGGATTAAGAAGCAGAAGACGCTGCGTCGCATGCCGTAACGAAGAGGGTGACGAGCGTTGAACCATTATAGACAGCGCATTTGCATGATTTGGCCTATTGCATGCCCGGATGTAAACGCTGGCGCAAACGAACCGGCGCGACCACAAGGTTGGCCACAAGCCACCGCCACAAGACAGAACGCCCGCCGGATGGCTCCGGCGGGCGTTCTGCCAGTCAGCGCACCTGCATCAATAGCGTGGCTTGCGGCCAACCATCTGCGGGGAGAACCGTCGCGCCGTGCCGCGGCAACACCATGGCCGCGTTGCCAGGCTGCAAAACAGCGGTCACCGCATGGCCAGCCAGCGCACGGCTGCGGCCAGATCCCGCCGCGCCTTACTGCTCCGGCTGGTCACTGAGCGCCTTGAGATTGGCCCTGAGGCGATCACTCATCGGCATGTTCAGCACCATGCCATTCGGGGGAATCGGCGACTCGAACCACTTCTGGTACAGCCGCTCAAACTCGCCGGACTGCATCAGCCGCGCGATGCTGCCGTCCACCAGTTTCTTGAACTCGGGATCATCCTTGCGCAGCATGCAGCCGTAGGGCTCGACCTGCAAGGTGTCGCCGACGACGCTCAGCGCGGCCGGATCCTTGGCGTTGGCGCGCAAGCCGAACAGCAGGATATCGTCGAGCGCCAGCGCGGCCGCGCTATTGTTTTCCAGCAAGGCCAGCGACTCGGCGTAATCCTTGCCCAGCACGAATTGCATGCCCAGATTGTGGTCGGTGCTGTACTTGCGAACGACTTTCTCGTTGGTACTGCCCGCAGTGGTGGCGACCGTTTGCCCAGCCAGGTCGGCGTAATTCTTGATCTTGCTGCCCGTATTCACCAGCAAGCGGGTCCCGGCATAAAAATGGCTGACCGCGAACGCGACGACCTTGCCGCGGGCGGCATTATTGGTGGTGGAACCGCATTCCAGGTCATAGCTGCCGTTCACCAGCAAGGGAATGCGATCCTGGGCGCTGACCGGCATATAGGCCACCACCAGACCCGGCTTGTTCAGCCTTGTTCGCACGTCGCCGACAATGGCCTCGGTCAGGTCCACCGCAAAGCCCATCGGCTTGTGCTCGGCGGGCCGGTAGCTGAACGGAACGGCCGCTTCGCGGTAGGACACGGTGATCCTGTTCGTTTCAAGGATCTTGTCCAGGGTCTGCGCCTGGACGAAGGACGACATGGCCGCCAGACTGGCGATGAGCAGCGTGGCAGGCTTCAGATTCATGGTTTTCATGTGATTTCCTTCAGGCAGGCAACTCGGACCCGTCACCATTAGCGCTGACTCTGCCAGCAGCAAATCCGCGCGTTTGACACCCGTGTCGTTGAGATCATTAACGATGAAGGCGGCAGAAAACCGTCAGAACACAGCCGCGTGCAACACGCATCCGCCGGTTTCTCTCGCTCACGGCACCTCGCCCGCCACCGGTAGCAGCCGGCCATACGCCGTGATCCCTTAAACCTAGATCCCCATCCGCAATGCGCAATGATGTACATCAAACGCCGGCCCCCTCTGCACGCCATCGCGCCAGATAAGGCAGGCAAGGCAGGCGCCTGATCTTGGCCTTGCCGGCCTGAGCCGCAGCCGGGCATGACACAGCCAGCCAAGGTTGGCCGCAAGCCCCGCCACAAGACAAAACGCCCGCCGGATTGCTCCGGCGGGCGTTTGGCGTTTCAACGCGCAGACGTCAAGTGCGCGGCTTGCGGCCAGTCTTGGGCTGGCCGCTGCGCTGTGGCGGCGTGATGTGGGTCGGCTTGTGCGCCGGCTTGCGCTGCTGGCGGTGGCGGGTGTTCTGCACCTGCAGCAGCGCGTCGATCTTCTCCGACGTCGACTGCATCAGGCTTTGCGCCAACTCGCCGTGCGGGAAGGTCTCCGGCATGCGGTAGCTGAGCCAGGCGTAGGCGGAGTAGAGCTTGCAGGTGTCCTCGAGGAACTGCAACTCGTTGCGGCCGCCACGGCCTTCCATGCGCAGCAGCGACGCCTGCTTGCCCTTGGCGCGGCACTCGGCCCAGTCCTGCAGCGCCTGTTCCAGCATCGCAATCTTGGTCGACACCGGGCACAGGCTGAACAGGAAGCGGTCTTCCAGCGGCAGCTTCAGCGTGTCCAGCCACTTCGCCTTCTCGATCTGGTCGCTGAGGTTGGCCGGCAGGAAGAATTCGTCGTGCACGTTGATGTGCTTGGCGAACAGCTCCAGCAGTGCCTGCAGCCGCTCCTGGCCGCTGGCTTCGGCGATCTGCTGCAGGTAGGACAGGTTGGGCGCCACGTAGAAACCGGTGCTCGGCAGCGGCTCCAGCTTTTGCTGCAGCAAGGCGGCGATCACCTTGTGCGTCTTGCCGTCGAAGCCGGCAACATAGCCGGTCTCGTGCTGGCCGAAACGGCCGGCACGGCCGGCGATCTGCTTGGCCAGCGCGGCGGCGATGGTGCCTTCGGCGTAGCCGTCCCACTTGCTGGAGGTGGTGAAGATCACCCGCCGCGCCGGGGTATTCAGCCCCATGCCGATGGCGTCGGTGCCGACCACCACCTGTGTCTCGCCGTCGATGAAGCGCTCGGCCTGCGCCTGGCGCACTTCCGGCGACAGGTTGCCGTAGATCGCCGACACGCTCAGCCCCTGCGCGATGGCCTGGTCGCGCCAGTTCAGCACCTCGCGACGCGAGAAGGCAATCAGCACATCGCCGGCACGCAGGTTTTTCAGGCTGCCCAGCGGCGCCTTTTCCATTTCCAGCGGCGACTTGCGCTGCAGCTCGCGGATTTCCAGCGTGCCGCCGACGCGCTTGACCAGCGACTGGATCGCCTCCTTGGCTTCCAGCGCGCCCAGCAGGTAGACCGTCTGCGCCGGCACGCCGCACACCGCCGCCGTCCACGCCGCGCCGCGATCCGGGTCGTCCAGCAGCTGGATTTCGTCGATCACCGCGACGTCCACCGCGCGGTTGGGGTTGAGCATTTCCACGGTACTGGCCACGTGGCTGGCGTGCGGGTGCAGCTTGCGCTGCTCGCCGGTGATCAGGCTGACCGCGACGTTGGCATTCAGCAGGCGCTGGTAGTTTTCCATCGCCAGCAGCCGCAGCGGCGCGAGGTAGACGCCGGTCTTCGCCTGCGCCAGGTGTTCCATCGCGGCGTGGGTCTTGCCGGAGTTGGTCGGCCCCAGCACCGCGATGAAGTGGCGCTGCATGCCGGCGGCGAGGGTGAACGATTCCGGGTACAGCGACAGGTTGATGGCGTTGCGGGTCTTCTCCGCCTGGCTGGCGGCGGCACGGGTCGCCACCAGTGCCGCGATACGGTCCAGCGCCAGCTCGCAGCGCAGCCGCGCCAGCTCGTACTTGGCCTGCAGCGCGTTGAGGGCGCTTTGCGGATCGACGCGGTGCTCGTTCGCCAGCGTCATCACCTGGCCGGCGCAGCGCAGCAGCTGCGCCTCGAGGCGTTCGCGCGCCTCGTCGTTCCAGCGCAGCTGGACCAGCGCCAGCCGTTCGGCGGCGTCGAGCTTGCGCCACTTGCCGGTTTTGCCGAGGAAGCCGGCGTCCGGTACCAGATGATAAGGCACGGTGCGCTTGCCGACCTTGATCTGCCCCTGTACCGAGACGGCGTAGCTGCCCTCGGTGGTCACCAGCGTGGCGTGGTATTGCTGCAGATAGGCGTTCAGCGCGCCGATGGCGTCTTCGGACGCGGTGTCGGGGGCAATCGTGGGTTCGGTCATGGGTATCCGTCGGGGAAAAACAGCGCGGGATGGCGCCAGATGGCAAGGGCGGGACGAGGCGCCGCCGGCAAACAAAAACCGCCTGCGGGCTGCGCGCAGTCCGTCAGGCGGCGTGTTCCGGCGCGATCAGTTCTGGCCGCAGCAGGCCTTGTACTTCTTGCCGCTGCCGCACGGGCACGGATCATTGCGGCCAACCTTGTCGCCTTCGCGACGCATGGTCACCGGTGCCTGCTCCTTGGCGCGCCAGTAGCCGTACACCGCCAGCACCGCTTCGTCCAGCTCGCTCTTGAAGCTTTCCAGCTCGGCGGCGGTGAATTCCATCATCGCCGGCTCGTCGCCGTCGGCATCGAACATGCCGCCCAGCGCCATCACCGGCATCAGCAGCTCTTCGAAGCCTTCGTCGTCGGCGGCGTCGAACCAGTCGGTCGGCACCACGTCCAGCGCGTACATGAAGGCATTGCACCACGGACGGAAGTCCGGCGCTTCGCCCTCTTCCTCGCTGTACAGCGTCAGTTCCGGCAGGTCGCCGTCGGCCAGCGCCTCGGCGGCGGCATCGTAGTACTTCTGCAGCAGCGCCTTGATCTCGGCTTCGCTGTCGGCGCTTTCAAAGGCCGGCGCATCGCCGAGCACATCTTCCAGCCAGTCGTCGATGGTGAGCTTGTCCGGGCCGCACGCCAGCGCGCAGAAGAAGCCCTGCACTTCGTCCGGGCGCATGGTGGTGCCGGCCTGCGACAGCGGGGTCAGCAGCGTTTCCAGACGCTCCAGATCTACTTCGTTGAATTCGGTCATGTTCGTTCTCCGTAAGGTTTGGCGCGCATTGTACGCGTGTTCCCCGGTACTGGCAGCAGGCGTGCTGTTTTCAGGATAGCAAAAAGCCCGTCAGGTGCTTGACGGGCTGTGGTGACTGCGGGAGATTGCCGGGTTCAGGCGGCGGCCAGTTCCGGCTCGCTGATCTGCAGCAGTGTCTGCTTGCGGATCTGGTTGGCCTGGCAGGCACAGCTGCCGCACTCGGTGGCGACCTTCAGTTCGCGCGCCAGATCGCTCATGCGCGTGGCACCATTGCAAACGGCGGCGCGGATATCGCGATCGGTTACTCCGTGGCAAAGGCAGACGTACATGGCATGAATCCTGAATAAGAATTGATCTTGATATCCATACTAGAAGACAATGATAACGATTGTCAATTAAGAGGAAGGCAAATCCGCGATGAGCAGCACGCAATGGAAACCGAATACCACAGTCGCCGCCATCATCGAGCGCGACGGCCGCTTCCTGATGGTGCGCGAGCAGACCGACGACGGCGTCCGCCTCAACCAGCCGGCCGGCCATCTGGAATACGGCGAAACCCTGCTGCAGGCGGTGGTGCGCGAAGCGCGCGAGGAAACCGCCCACGCCTTCACGCCGCGGGCACTGGTCGGCATCTATCTGGCGGACAAGACCGGCAGCGACATCACCTATCTGCGCTTCGCCTTCTGCGGTGACGCCGGCGCGCACGATCCGGCGCAGCGGCTGGACGACGGCATCCTCGCCGCCGAATGGCTGAGCGCGGACGAGATCATGGCCAGCGCGGCGCTGTGGCGCAGCCCGCTGGTCGGACGCTGCCTGCAGGACTACCTTGCCGGCCAGCGCGCCAGCCTCGATCTGATCCACCACCACTTGCCAGGCTGAGCCGATGCCACCCCTCATGCGCTGGCTGTCGATTGCGCTGCTCGCGGCGCTGCCGGCCGTGGCCGCCGATGCGGAGGTGCTGACGCTCTGTTACCATTACGGCTGCGATCGCACGCAGCGCATTGAAGTGGACGACTCTGCCCTGATCTGGTTTAAACAGCGGCTGGACGAGGCCGCCGAAGCCGCCGATGAGCGCGCAGCACTACAGGACATTGTGTTGTCCTATTACCAGCGCGCGGCGCGCGAGGCGCCGATTGCCAGCGACCGCGGCGGCAATCACGAGGATGCGGCCAACGTTGGCCGCATGGATTGTCTCGATCACAGCCATAATGTGCTGGTGCTGCTGCAGTTGCTGGCCGGCAAGGGCTGGCTGCGCCACCACCAGCTGCTGGGCCAGGTGCACCGTGCGCCACTGTTGTTCGACCATCACGCGGCGGTGGCCGTGCGCGACGTGACATCAGGCCAGGATTGGGTGATCGACAGCTGGTTCCGGGATTTCGGGGCACCGCCGGTGGTGGTGCCTCTTGCTATTTGGAAGGAAGGATTTTCTCCGTGACGGGTAAAAAACGTATTGTCGTCGGCATGTCCGGCGGCGTGGATTCGTCGGTCACCGCCTGGCTGCTGAAGCAGCAGGGGCATGAGGTGATCGGCGTGTTCATGCAGAACTGGGAAGACGACAACGACGACGAATACTGCTCCATCAAGCAGGACGCGCTGGACGCGATGAGCGTGGCCGACATCGTCGGCATCGACATGGAGATCGTCAACTTCGCCAAGGAGTACAAGGACCGCGTGTTCTCCTACTTCCTGAAGGAGTACTCCGCCGGCCGCACCCCCAATCCGGACGTGCTGTGCAATGCCGAGATCAAGTTCAAGGCCTTTCTCGATTACGCGCTGGAGCTGGGTGCCGACTGCATCGCCACCGGCCATTACGCGCGCAAGCTGGAACAGGACGGCGTGCACTACCTGATGAAGGGCGTCGACCACACCAAGGACCAGAGCTACTTCCTGTACCGCCTGCAGCAGCACCAGCTGGCGAAGGCGCTGTTTCCGCTTGGCGACATCCGCAAGACCGAGGTGCGCCGCCTGGCCGAGGAAGCCGGGCTGCCGACCGCCGCCAAGAAGGACTCCACCGGCATCTGCTTCATCGGCGAGCGCCCGTTCCGCGAATTCCTGCAGCGCTACCTGCCGACCAAGCCGGGCGAGATGATCACCCCGGACGGCAAGACCGTCGGCGAGCACGTCGGGCTGATGTTCTACACCCTCGGCCAGCGCAAGGGCCTCAATATCGGCGGCAACAAGGATGGCAACGGCGAGCCGTGGTTCGTCGCCGGCAAGGACATTCCCGGCAACAAGCTGATCGTGGTGCAAGGGCATGACCACCCGCTGCTGCTGAAGTCGACGCTGGCGATGGACGACCTGTCGTGGACGCTGCCGCAGCCACCGGCCGCCGGCGACTACGCCGCCAAGAACCGCTACCGCATGGCCGACGCGCCGTGCAGCCTGTCGCCGATCGTCGACGGCCGTGCCACGCTGACCTTCCGCGACAAGCAGTGGGCGGTCACCCCCGGTCAGTCCGCCGTGCTGTACGACGGCGATATCTGCCTCGGCGGCGGCATCATCCAGTAAGCGCCACTAACACCCCCCATGCCTGCGGCCAACGTTGGCCGCAACGCCAACACCCCGCCGCGGCGGGGTGTTTTGCTTTTAGAGCCGCTAACAAAATCCCTGATCCTGCGTTGCGCCTCCTTGCCGTACGACTTGTACTGTCTGCGTCGGCGCGCCTTGGCTCAGGTGCGCTGCGAGGTTTTGTTAGTGGCTCTTATGGCCGTCGCCCGGCTCAACCCTTCAGCTGCCGGTGCCAGGCCTGCAACGCCGCCAGCTGTTTGCGGATCTTCTCCTGGATCGCGGCGTCCACCAGATTGCCGTCGCCGTCGAAGGAGGCGCTGAACGCGTTGGCGAACACCTCCGGCTGGTTCAGGATATGCAGATTGAGGAACACGGCGCTCTGGCGCAGGTGGTGCTGCGCGCGCGAACTGCCCATGCCGCCGGCCGCGCCCATGATCGCCGCCGGCTTGCCGCTGAGCAGCGCGTTGTCCGGCTCGCGCGATGCCCAGTCCAGCGCGTTTTTCAGCGCCGGCGCCATCGAGTAGTTGTACTCCGGGCACACCAGCAGCAAGGCATCGGCCGCGGCAAACTGCTGCAACAGCGTCACCACCGTCGCCGGCTTGACCGTGATGTCGGCATTGTAGAACGGCACCTCCGACAGATCGGCGACCACGATCTGCATGCCCTGCGGTGCGTTGGCCACTGCATAACGCATCAGGCCCTTGTTGGTGGATTTCTGGCGCAAACTGCCGCAAACGGCAAGCACATTGAGGCTCATCTGGTCACTCCCCGGCAAGAATTGGACATGGTTTTACCGGTATAGGCGTCGCGCCATGAAATTGCGACTTCTGCATGTCATGACCGGCTGCCATGCTGGCGCTTGCTGCCCCCTGACGGATTAACACTTGCCATTAACGATAGTCAAATAAAACTGATTTTCAGTTGATTTGCACCTACCGGTAAAATGGTTAATTGAACCCATAAAATAAATAACCACGGCAAGGCTTGATTATTAAAAGAAATATCCGTCAGAAAATAATCCGCCGTTTTCAAAGACGATTAATACCTTGCCCTTATCAGATATTGAATTAAAATATATCAATACGATTTATGATGAAGGAGTCCCTCCCATGCAAGGCGACAAAGCCGTAATCAAGGCGCTCAACACCGTGCTGTGCAACGAACTGACCGCCATCAACCAGTTCTTCCTGCACGCCCGCATGTGCAAGAACTGGGGACTGAACGGCCTCAACAAGCATTTCTACCAGCAGTCGATCAAGGCGATGAAACGCGCCGACGAGCTGATCGAGCGCATCCTGTTCCTGGAAGGCCTGCCCAACCTGCAGCAACTGGGCAAGCTGATGATCGGCGAGAATGTCGAGGAAATGCTGGCCTGTGACATCGACCTGGTCAGCGGCCATATCGGCGACCTGCGCAAGAGCATCACCCTCAGCGAAAAAGCGGAAGACTACGTTACCCGCGAAGAGCTGACCGAGCTGCTGGAAGCGGAAGAAGAATACGTGGACTGGCTGGAAACCCAGCAGACCCTGATCAAGGACGTTGGCCTCGCCAACTACCTGCAATCGCAAATGGAAGACTGAGGAGCGGCACCATGCAAGGCAGCAAGAAAATCATCGAAGCCCTGAACACCCTGCTGACCGCAGAAATGACCTCGGTTGACCAGTACTTCATCCACAGCGAAATGTACGGCAACTGGGGCTACAGCAAGCTGTACGAGCGTCTGCACCACGAGCGCGACGAGGAAATGAGCCACGCCAAGATGCTGATCGAACGCATCCTGTTCCTCGACGGCGTGCCGGACATCGCCCCGCGCGGCAAGCTGCGCATTGGCAAGGACGTGCCGTCGATGCTGGCCAACGATCTGGAAACGGAATACGAAGTTGCCGCCGCCCTGAAAAAGGCCATCGTGCTGGCAGAGAAGGAACACGACTTCGTCACCCGCAGCATCCTGACCAAGCTGCTGGACGACACCGAAGTCGACCACGCCCACTGGCTGGAGCAGCAGCTGGGCCTGATCAAGGCCATGGGCATCAACAACTACCTGCAATCGCAAGCCAGCTGATCGCACGACGCAACACGGCCCTGCCCGCCACCGACAACGGTGGCAGGCAGGGCCTGTTTTTTTGGCCCGCGCCATCAACAACCGCTAGAATGTCACCACCGTGCCCGGCGGCCGCGCGAACCATCGCCACCGCACGCGCTCTAACTCCCTTGTAGCCGAATAAACCCAGCCCTGCGCCAGATAACGGTCGCAGGCTTGCCCATTGCCACAGGACGACCATGGCCGCAGCAAAGAAAAACAATCAGTTCCTCGAGCTGATCATCAACATCGTGATTCCCTCGCTGATCCTGATGAAGCTCAGCGCGGAACAGTACCTTGGCACCGCCAATGCGCTGCTCTTGGCCTTGGTCTTTCCGCTGGGCTGGGGGCTGTACGACCTGCTGCGCAACCGCAAGACCAACTTCATTGCCATCCTAGGCCTGGTCAGCATTCTGCTCACCGGCGGTATCGGCCTGCTGCATCTGGATGCGCAGTGGCTGGCGGTGAAGGAAGCCGCCATTCCCGGCCTGATCGGCATCGCGGTGCTGGCCTCGACACGCACCCGCTACCCGCTGATCAAGACCGTGCTCTACACCCCGGCGGTGATCGACGTCGCCAAGGTACAGCAGCACCTGGAACAGCGCGGCAACACCCGCCAGTTCGAGGCGCGCCTGCTAAAGGCGACCTACCTGCTCAGCGCCACCTTCTTCTTTTCCTCGGTGATGAACTACGTGCTGGCGAAGTGGATCGTCACCAGCCCGTCCGGCACCGAAGCCTTCAACGAGGAGCTGGGGCGCATGACACTGCTGAGCTACCCGATGATCGCCATCCCGTCGCTGGTGATGATGATGGCGGTGCTGTACTACATCTCGCGCGGCATGCGCGAGCTGGCCGGGCTCAGCTTTACCGAGGCGCTGCGCCAGGACTTGACCTGACCAGCCCTGACCTGAGCTGAAGCCTCAGCCGGCACCCGACAACAAAACGCCCGTCACAGATTGTGACGGGCGTTTTGCCATCTGCCGCGGCAGAGCCGGCCGCACGACGGATCAGGCCAGCGAGGCCCTGGGCATCGCCGCGTAATAGCAGTAGCCGTTGCGCCCCGCCTTCTTCGCCGCGTACATCGCCTGGTCGGCATTGCGCTGCAACACGTCGATATTGTCGCCGTCCTGCGGAAACAGCGTGATGCCGATGCTGGCCGACACGTACACCTGCTCGTCACCAAGGCAAAACGGTGCGGCCAACCTTTGCAGCACCTGCTGCGTCACCCGCTCCAGCGACTGCTCCGAGTCCATGTCGCTGATCACGATGGTGAACTCGTCGCCGCCGAGGCGGGCCACGGTGTCGGTCTCGCGCAGGCAGCCCAGCAGCCGCAGTGCCGCCTCTTTCAGCAGCAGGTCGCCGGCGCGGTGCCCCAAGGTATCGTTGACCTCCTTGAAGTGGTCGAGGTCGATGAACAACAGGGCGAGCTGGCCGTTGCTGCGCTCGCTCTTGCGCAACTCCAGCGCGAAACGGTCGAGAAAGCGGTGACGGTTGGGCAAGCCGGTCAGCGAGTCAAAGTTGGCCTGCTCCCAGATCAGCTGCGCCGATTTCTTCTTTTCGGTGATATCGCGGAACGACACCAGGCAATGCGGCACTGCGGCAATTTCCACCGCCGTCACGATCCATTCGGCGTCGAACTCGCTGCCGTCGCGGCGCAGGTGGCGCCACTCGAAACGGCGCGCCGGGCTATCGCTGTCGGGATGCAGATAGCTGCCCAGCAATTGCCGCGACGACACGCCGCCATCCTGCCGCAACGGCGACAGCGCCTCCAGCGACAGCCCGGTCAGGTCGGCCTGCTCGCAGTGAAAGATCTCCGCCGCCGCCTGGTTGCAGTCGACGATGATCTGCCCGTGCAGCACGAAGATGCCGTCGCCGGACGCGTCGAACAGCACACGATAGCGCCGCTCGCTGTCGCGCCACGCCGCCTCGGCGCGGACCAGCGCGGTCAGGTCGATATCGAGGCAGAACAGAGTCAGCCCGCTCTGCGGCGACTCCACCATCGCGTGGCTGGAATAGACCTGCACGATATGGCCATCCTTGTGCTGCAGCCCGAGGCGGGCGGCAGGCACGCCGCGCCGCTCTCGGAACATCCACGCCACCTCGGCCTCGACGTGCGTCCTGGCCGGCGGCGGGATGATCAGCTCGAACAGGGTGCGCCCCAGCGCCTCGGCGGCGCTATAGCCGTACAACGCTTCCGAGGCGTGATTCCAGTACAGCACGGTGCCATCCGGCGCGTAGCCCTGGATCGCCAGCGCGTCGGTATTTTCGAAAATGGCACGGAAACGGTCCTGGCTGGCGCGCAAGGCCAGATCGCTGAGGTATTGGCGGGTAATGTCGCGCGCGGTGCCGAGCACGCCGAACACGCCGTCCTCGGCCTGCAGCGGCGTGGTCACGATCTCCAGCAGGATCCGCTGTCCGTCTTCCGCGGACACCAGCCACTGCTGGCTGGACAACGGCTCTTCCGCCGCCAGCGCGGCGATGTCGGCCTGGCTCAGTGCCGCCGCCTGTTGCGGCCCCAGCACCATGGTATCGCTCTGGCCGATGATGGCCTGGCGGCTGACGCCGGCAAAGGCCTCGAAGCGGCGATTGCAGGCCAGGTAACGCCCGGTGGCATCCTTCAGCCAGGCCATGTCCGGCAGCTGTTGCACCAGCCACAGCAGCCCCTGCTGCCGCGACAACAGCAACTGGATGTCCGCCGTGGCCAACTTGTCCGGTATCTGCGTCATAGGTCACCGACAGCGCGGGGTTGATCGACGCGGGCCATGACTGCACAGCAGCATGAGCCGCCATTCAGAATAGGAGGGAAATCGTCATAGTGCCATGCGCCCGAGCGGCGCAAGGTTGGCCGCAAACAGCTGCAGTGCGACAATCACGCTTTTAGTGGATGCGGAACCAGCATGTCAGCCCCGACCTTCTTCTGGCACGACTACGAAACCTTTGGCGCGGTGCCGCGCAGCGACCGCCCGGCGCAGTTTGCCGGCATCCGCACCGATGCCGAGCTCAACGAAATCGGCGAGCCGGTGATGCTGTACTGCCAGCCGGCCCGCGACTACCTGCCGGCGCCGGAAGCCTGCCTGCTCACCGGCATCACGCCACAGCGCTGTGCCGAGCTCGGAGTACCGGAGCAGCAGTTTGCCGCCGCCATCGAACGCGAGCTGGCTGAGCCCGGCACCATCGGCGTCGGCTACAACTCGATCCGTTTCGACGACGAAGTCACTCGCTTCCTGTTCTGGCGCAACCTGATCGACCCCTACGCCCGCGAGTGGCAAAACCGCTGCGGCCGCTGGGACCTGCTGGACGTGGTACGCGCCACCTACGCGCTGCGCCCGGAAGGCATCAACTGGCCGCGCCACGACAACGGCCTGCCCAGCTTCAAGCTGCAACACCTGACCGCCGCCAACGGCCTCGCCCACGATGCCGCCCACGATGCGCTGTCCGACGTGCGCGCCACCATCGCACTGGCACGGCTGATCCGTGACAAACAGCCGCGGCTGTTCGCGTTCTGCCTCAGCCTGCGGCAAAAGGATGCGGTGCGCCACCAGCTGCAGCTGCACCAGCCGGTGCCGCTGATTCACGTCTCCGGCATGTTCGGTGGCGAGCGCGGCAATCTGGCGCTGGTGTGGCCGCTGGCGGAACACCCGAGCAACAAGAACGAGGTGCTGGTCTGGGATCTGGCGCACGATCCGCGCGAACTGCTGGCGCTGGATGCGGCCAACGTTCGCCGCCGGCTGTTCACCAAGAGCAGCGAACTGGCGGAGGGGGAAAGCCGGCTGCCGATCAAGAGCATCCACATCAACAAGTCGCCGTTCGTGATCAGCGATCTGCGCGTGCTGCGCGCGGAACGGGCGCAGCAGCTGGGCATCGACATGGCGGCGGTGCAGCGCCATGCCGCCCACGCGCAGGCGTTGCCCGATTTCGCGCCGCTGTGGCGCGAGGTGTTCCGCCGCGAGCCGGGCGAGACACCGGATGTCGATGAAAACCTGTACGGCGGCTTTGTCTCCAACCAGGACCGGCGCACCCTCAACCGCCTGCGCGGCCTGTCGGCCCCGGCGCTGGCCGCGGCGCGCGAAAGCTTCGACGACCCGCAGCTGCAACGCCTGCTGTACCGCTATCGCGCGCGCAACTTCCCCGACAGCCTCAGCGCGGAAGAACGTCAACACTGGCAGCAGTGGTGCGCGCGCAAGCTGCATCTGGGTACGCCGCCGGGGCGCACCTTTGCCGCTTTCCAGCAGGAAATCGCCACCCTGCGTGATGGCGCCGATGCGCAGCAGCTGCTGATTCTGGAACAACTGCAACAGTGGGGCGAGCAGCTTGGCGCCCAGCTCCCGCCACCGGCCTGATCTGATACGGCGGCCCCAAAGCAAACGCCCCCGCATGCGGGGGCGTTGTCGTGACAGCCGGCGACTCAGGCCAGGGCCGGCTGCAGGCTAGCCACCGGCTCGCTACCGGCGATGACGCGGTTGCGGCCCTGCTGCTTGGCGGCGTACATGCGCTGGTCGGCAATCTCGATCAGCTGGCGCCAGTCGTTGCAACCCTCCTCCAGCATGTCGGCGACGCCGATGCTGGCGGTCAGCGGTGTCTGGTCCGGCCGCAGGCCGAAGCCGTTGCGACGCAGGCGCTGCAAGGCGTGCATCGCCTGGCGGCAATCGATGTTCGGCAGCAACAGCAGGAACTCCTCGCCGCCCCAGCGTACCAGCACGTCGCCCTTGCGCAGGCCCTGGGTCAGCGTCTGCGCAAACTGCTTCAACATGACATCGCCCTGCTGGTGGCCGAACTGGTCGTTGATCGCCTTGAAATGGTCGATGTCGATGAAGGCCACCGAGAACGGGCTGCCGCTGCGGCTGGCCAGGATGAACTGCAGCTCCAGCACCTCCTCGCCACTGCGGCGCGAAAAGGCACCGGTCAGCGGATCGCGCACCGCCTGCTGCACCAGCGCGATCATGAACGCCAGCTGGCAGACGCCGGCCAGTGCCGCCACGCCGGCGATCAGCCCCTGCAGCCAGAACGCGCCCCAGAACGACGGCCAGTCCACCACCGAGAACTGGAAATAGCCGGCGGTGACGTGCGCCACCAGGATCGGCGCGGCAAAGATCACGCTCTCCAGCAGCGTCAGCGGGAAAATGGCGAAGCCGGCCAGCAGGATGAACGGCAGGAAGGCGTAACCGGTGCCGACCGCGGCCGAGGCGCCGGTGAGCTGGTAGTGCGTCAGCAGCACGTAGGACACCACGTAGAACAACGTGGGGATGGCAAACAGCATCGCCATGCCGCGCCAGGCGTTGAACAGCGTCACCTCCGGCCGGTAGCAGTAGACGATGAAGGCGAAACAGCCGGTGGCGCCCAGCCGCAGCAGCGCCAGTTGCCACGCCAGCGGATTGGGCAGCACCAGCAGATCGACGAACATCCACAGCGGGGTCAGCACCGCAAACAGGCTGGCAAACAGGCGCACCCGGTTCAGGATCATCTGCGCGCGACGATTGCTCATCAGCGGCATGTGATGCTGCGGCGTCACCAGCCAGCTGGCTTCGTTCGGGTTCAGCTCGCCGGGCAACAAGCCCAGCAGTTTGACCCAGGTCGTGGAATGGAAAATGGTCATGGGCTCCGCAAGCAGGCAGAAGACGTCGAGAAGCCATTATCATGACACAGGCGGTGCACTCGTTTGCCAAATATCAAGCCGCCGCCAGATTTCCGTTACATTTCGCGACATTGTCGCCAGCAAAAATGCCCGGCACGAAGCCGGGCATTTTTCAGTGCAACCACCGTGGCCGGTCGCGCTCAGTCCAGATACTGCAAGTGTGCCCGTTTCACATTGCACAGCAACTCGTAGCTGATGGTGCCGGCATGGGCGGCCACGGCATTGACGCTGATCTGCTCGCCCCACAATTCCACCTCGCTGCCGATGCCGGCCTGCGGCAGGTCGGTCAGGTCGATGGTGATCATGTCCATCGACACGCGGCCGATGATGCGGCTGAGCTGGCCGTCGACCGCCACCGGGCTGCCGGTGGACGCCAGCCGCGGATAACCGTCGGCATAACCGCCGGCGATCAGGCCGACACGGGTCGGTCGCGTGGTGACAAAGCTGGCGCCGTAGCCGACCGGCTCGCCGGCGGCCAGCTCGCGCACGCCGAACACGCGGCTGGCGAGCCGCATTACCGGCTTGAGGCCAACGTTGGCCGCATGGCCGTCCGGCAGCGGCGTCGAGCCGTACAGCATGATGCCGGGGCGCCCCCAGTCGCGGTGCGCGTGCGGGTGGATCATGATGCCGGCGGAGTTGGCGACACTGCTGTCGCCGGGCAGGCCGGCGGTGGCGGCATCGAAAGCGGCCAGCTGCAGGGCGGTGGCGTCGCAGCCGGGCTCGTCGGCGCGGGCAAAGTGCGTCATCTTGACGATGGCGTCAGCCTTGCCGCTTGCCGCCAACCTTTGATAGGCGGCGGCGTAGTCGGCGGGGAAGAAACCGGCGCGGTGCATGCCGGAATCCATCTTCAGCCACACGCGGTACGGCTTGTCGGCCGGCGTCGCCAGCAGCATGTCCAGCTGCTCGCGGTTCTGCACCACCAGCCACAGCCCGTGCGCCAGCACCTCGGCCAGCTCGGCTGGCTCGAACACGCCTTCCAGCAGCAGGATCGGGCCGCTAATGCCGCCTGCACGCAGCTGCAGCGCCTCTTCCAGGCAGGCCACGGCAAAGCCGTCGGCAACATCGGCCACCGCCTGCGCACAGCGCACCGCGCCGTGGCCGTAGGCATTGGCCTTCACCACCGCCAGCGCGCGGCCGCCGTGCTGCTGGCGCGCCAGCAGGTAATTGTGACGAAAATGATCGAGACGGATGCTTGCAATCAACGGACGCATGATGATCCTTATACGTTGGCCGCAAGCGGGCGTGCCATCGGCACCACCAGCGTCTCGCCGCCTTTGGCGTAACGCTGCATCGACAGGCCGTCGATCAGGATTTCCGGCTGCGTGCCGGTGATCAGGTCGGCCAGCACCTTGCCGGAGCCGGCGCTCATGGTCCAGCCCAGCGTGCCGTGGCCGGTGTTCAGCGACAGGTTGGCAAAGCGGGTGCCGCCGATAATCGGCGTGCCGTCCGGCGTCATCGGACGCAGGCCGGTCCAGAATTCGGCACGCGACACGTCGCCGCCGTCTGGATACAGGTCGGTGACCACCATTTCCAGCGTGGCACGACGTTTCGGGTTCAGGCTCAGGTCGAAGCCGGCCAGTTCGGCCATACCGCCGACGCGGATGCGGTCGTCAAAGCGGGTGATGGCGATCTTGTAGGTCTCGTCCAGCACGGTGGACACCGGTGCGCCCTTGGCGTTGGTGATCGGCACCGTCAGCGAGTAGCCCTTCACCGGGTACACCGGGATGTCGATGCCCAGCGCCTTCACCATCTCGCGCGAGTAGCTGCCAGTGGCGACCACGTAGTGGTCGGCGGTCAGGCGCTCGCCGTCGACGCGCACGGCGGTGACCTTGTCACCGTAGTGCTCGATGGCCTCGATGCTCTTGCCCCACAGGAACTTGACGCCGATCGCCGCCGCCATCTCCGCCAGGTGCGAGGTGAACAGCTGGCAATCACCGGTGTCGTCGTTGGGCAGGCGCAGGCCGCCCTTCAGCTTGTGCTTGGTCTTTTTCAGCGCCGGCTCGACGCGGGCGCAACCGTCGGCATCCAGCACCTGGTACTCCACACCGCACTCCTTCAGCACCTCGATGTCCTTGCCCATCGCGTCCACCTGCTGCTGGCTGCGGAACAGCTGCAGCGTGCCACCGGTGCGGCCTTCGAAGTTGAGGCCGGTCTCGGCCGTAAGCTCGCGGATCTTGTCGCGGCTGTACTCGGCCAGGCGCATCATGCGGCCCTTGTTGATGTTGTAGTCCTGATAGTTGCAGTTGGCGAACATGCGCGCCATCCACTCCCACTGGTAGGTGCTGCCGTCAACGCGGATCGCCAGCGGCGCGTGCTTCTGGAACAGCCATTTGGCCGCCTTCATCGGGATGCCCGGCGCCGCCCACGGTGCGGCATAGCCCGGAGAGATCTGGCCGGCGTTGGCAAAGCTGGTTTCCAGCGCCGGGCCGGGCTGACGCTCGATCACCGTCACCTCCACGCCTGCCTTTGCCAAATACCATGCGGTCGAAATACCGATAACGCCGCCGCCAAGCACGATTACTTTCATGATCTCTCCTGCCAGTTATGCTGTCTCATCAGGCCGGAGCCTGTTTTTCCGGGATCCAAAAGCGCATTTGCACTTTCAGTGAATTTGCGTAGTATATTGATTGCAAGACAGTTTTTTCAACTTAGTTACAGCTAAACGGAAGTCAACTTACCTGTTAATCGGTGGTTATTTAGTGAAAACGCAGCGCAGCAATTTGAACCTGTCCCGCCAGCTGGACCGCATCGACCGCAAGATCCTGTTGCACCTGCAGGAAAACGGCCGCATCGCCATGACCGAGCTGGCGGAAAAAGTCGGCCTCTCCACCACCCCGTGCACCGAGCGCGTGCGCCGGCTGGAGCGCGAAGGGGTCATTGAAGGCTATCACGCGAAACTGAACCCGCAAGCGCTGGGAGCCAGCCTGCTGGTATTTGTCGAGATCAAGCTGTCGGCCAAGTCCGGCGACATTTTCGACGCCTTCCGCCGCGAAGTGCAGAAGCTGCCGGACGTACTGGAGTGCCATCTGGTATCCGGCGAGTACGACTACCTGCTGAAGGTACGGCTGCCGGACATGTCGATGTACCGCAACATCCTCGGCGACATCCTGCTGAAGCTGCCGCAGGCCAACGAATCGCGCAGCTATGTGGTGATGGAAGAAGTGAAGGAAACCGGCATCCTGCCGATCACGCCCTAACCCCGGCGGCGCGCGGCGGCGGCCGCAAGGTTGGCCGCAAGCGGCTGAGCCATAAAAAAGGCCGCAGCATGCGCTGCGGCCAACCCTAACAACGACCCACTCAAAAAATCAGCGGACTTCGTCCTCCAGCGCGCGGGCGATCACCAGCTTCTGCACGTCGGAAGTCCCTTCATAGATCTGCGCCACGCGCACGTCGCGGTAGATGCGCTCCAGCGGGTAGTCGGACAGGTAACCGTAACCACCCAGCGTCTGGATCGCCGCCGAGCACACCGCCTCGGCCATCTCGGAGGCCACCAGCTTGGCCATGCTCGACTCCTTCAGGCACGGCTTGCCGGCATCCTTCAGCGCCGCCGCGTGCCGCACCAGCTGCCGCGCCGCTTCCAGCCGCGCCGCCGCTTCAGCCAGGCGGAAACCGACCGCCTGATGGCGGATGATGGCCTGGCCAAACGTCTGGCGCTCGGTGGCGTAGCGGGTGGCAAACTCCAGCGCCGCGCGCGCCATGCCCAGGCACTGCGCGGCGATGCCGATGCGGCCGGATTCCAGATTGGCCAGCGCGATCCTGTAGCCCTCGCCTTCCTTGCCCAGCAAATGACTGGCCGGCACGCGCACGTTGTCGAACACGATCTGGCAGGTGTCGGACGCATGCTGGCCCATTTTGTCTTCCACCTTGGCCACGGTGTAGCCGGCGGCCGTGGTCGGTACCAGGAAGGCGCTGATGCCCTTCTTGCCGGCGGCCGGATCGGTGACCGCGAACACGATGGCGACATCGGCATGCTTGCCGTTGGTGATGAACTGCTTGACGCCGTTGATCACGTAGTCGTCGCCATCACGCAGCGCGCGGCTGCGCAGCGCGGCGGCATCGGAGCCGGCATCCGGCTCGGTGAGGCAGAAGGCCGAGATCCACTCGCCGCGCGCGATCGGACGCAGGAAGGTGTCCTTCTGCCAGTCGTTGCCGAAGCGCTCGATCGGGCCGCAGCCCACCGAGTTGATCACCGAGATGATGGTGGACAGCGCGCCGTCACCGGCGGCAATCTCCTCGATCACCGCGGCGAGGGTCACGTAGTCGAAACCGGCGCCCTCCCACTGCGGCGCCACGGTCAGGCCGAAGCAGCCCAGCTCGCCCAGGCCCTGCAGTGCCTGGCGCGGAAAGCTGTGCGCCTTGTCCCAGGCGGCGGCGTGCGGGGCGATTTCGCCCTGCACGAAGTCGCGCACCGCATCGACCACCTGTTCCTGTTCTGTCGTCAGCAGCATGGTCCGCCCCTTACACCAGTTCCAGCGCCAGCGCGGTGGCTTCGCCGCCGCCGATGCACAGGCTGGCGACGCCACGCTTCAACCCGCGCGCCTGCAGCGCCGCGATCAGCGTCACCACGATACGCGCACCGCTGGCGCCGATCGGATGCCCCAGCGCGCAGGCGCCGCCGTTGACATTGACCTTGGCGTGCGGCAGGCCCAGATCGTGCATCGCCGCCATGGTCACCACCGCGAACGCCTCGTTGATCTCGAACAGGTCGACGTCGTCCACCGTCCAGCCGGTTTTGGCCAGCAGCTTCTGCATTGCACCCACCGGCGCGGTGGAGAACCACGCCGGCTCGTGGGCGTGGGTGCTGTGGCCGATGATGCGTGCCAGCGGCGTCAGGCCGCGGGCGGCGGCTTCGCTCTCGCGCATCAGCACCAGCGCGGCGGCGCCATCGGAAATGGAGCTGGCGTTGGCCGGGGTCACCGTGCCGTCCTTCTTGAACGCCGGTTTCAGCGTCGGGATCTTGTCGAGATTGGCTTTCAGCGGCTGCTCGTCCTCGGCCACCACTTCCTCGCCCTTGCGGCCAAGCACGGTCACCGCCGCGATCTCGCTGCTGAACGCACCGCTGGTGATCGCGTGCTGGGCACGGGTCAGCGAGGCGATGGCGAATTCATCCTGTGCCGCGCGGCTGAAGCCGTACTTTTCCGCGCACAGCTCGGCGAACACGCCCATCAGCTTGCCCTTGTCGTAGGCGTCTTCCAGGCCGTCGAGGAACATGTGGTCCTTCAGCTCGCCGTGGCCCAGGCGCAGGCCGCCGCGTGCTTTCGGGATGATGTACGGCGCGTTGCTCATGCTTTCCATGCCGCCGGCCACCATCACCGTGTTACTGCCCGCCTTGAGCAGGTCGTGCGCCAGCATCAGTGCCTTCATGCCGGAGCCGCACATCTTGTTGATGGTGGTGGCACCCGCCGCCAGCGACAGGCCGCCCTTGATCGCCGCCTGCCGCGCCGGGGCCTGGCCCTGGCCGGCCGGCAGCACGCAGCCCATGATCACCTCTTCCACCGCTTCCGGCGCCACACCGGCGCGCTCCACCGCGGCCCGGATCGCCACCGCACCCAGCTCGCTGGCGCTGTGGCCGGACAGGCTGCCCTGAAAACCGCCCATCGCGGTGCGCGCCATTCCGACAATCACAATTGCATCGTTCTGCATCATCCGGTTCCTCTGCGGTGAAATATACGTTTACGTTAACGTAAACCAACCACAAAAAACAAGCCGCATCGCAGCGGCTGTGGCACAAACACAAAAACCGGCCTGCGCCGGCTACAGATCGGGCAACCCGCCGGTGCGCTTTTCCATCCACTGCTCGCACTGGCCGCGCAGCTGGCCGATTTCCTTCAGCACCAGCTGGATGTCGTCCAGCTGCTGCAACAGCTGCCGCTCGCGCCGCGACAGGATGTCGACGAATTTCATCAGCTGCGGCTCGTCGGTGTTGGCCGCATCGTACAGCTCGAACAACTCGCGGATCTCCTGCAAAGACAGCCCGATGCGCTTGCCGCGCAGCGTCAGCATCAGCCGCACCCGATCGCGCCGCGAATAGATGCGGCGCTGCCCCTTGCGCTCCGGCGTCAGCAGGCCCTCGGCCTCGTAAAATCGGATCGCCCGGGTGGTGACATCGAACTCCTGCGCCAACTCGGAAATGCTGAATGTACGATCAGCAGTGACAACCACGGCAACCCCCTTGCTTAACTGTCCAGATAATCGGCTCTTGTCGGCCACCCGCAATTGTAATACGGCCGGCCCCTGCCGGACATCCGGCAACGCCCTGCGCCGGCAACAAAGCACGCCGCCTGCGCCACAATTCTGCGCCCTTGCTATCACTTTAGTTGACGTTAACGTAAACTGGAAATAATTTTAGAGCACCCCAACCAGGAGAACAGCGATGGAATTCAAGCAGATTGGCGTTATCGGCGCCGGCACCATGGGCAACGGCATTGCCCAGGTCTTTGCCCAGGCCGGCTTTAGCGTGGTGATGGCCGACGTCAGCGATGCCGCCGTGGCACGCGGCCTCGCCAGCATCGGCAGCAGCCTGGCGCGACTGGTGAAGAAAGGCGTGCAGACTGAAGCCGGCGCCGGCGAAGTACTGGCACGCATCCAAGGCCGCACCGGCCTTGCCACACTCGGTGATTGCCAGCTAGTGATCGAGGCCGCCACCGAGAACGCCACCATCAAGGAACAGATTTTCCGCGAACTGGCCGGCATCGTCGGCCCCGACACCATCCTCGCTAGCAACACCTCGTCGATTTCGCTGACCACCATCGCCGCCTGGGTGCCGCAGCCGCAACGGGTGATCGGCATGCACTTCATGAACCCGGTGCCACTGATGCAACTGGTGGAGATCATCCGCGCGCTACAAACCGACGACGCCACCCACGCCGCCATCCACGCACTGAGCCTGCAGCTGGGCAAGACGCCGGTGACGGTGAAGGACGGCCCCGGCTTTGTGTCCAACCGCGTGCTGATGCCGATGATCAACGAGGCCGCCTTCGTGCTGTACGAAAACCTGGCCACCGCCGAGGACATCGACACCGTGATGAAGCTGGGCATGAACCACCCGATCGGCCCGCTGGCGCTGGCCGACCTGATCGGGCTGGACACCTGCCTGTCCATCATGGACATCCTGCACCGCGAGTTCCGCGACTCGAAATACCGCACCTGCCCGCTGCTGGTGCAGCTGGTCGCCGCCGGCCATCTCGGCCGCAAATCCGGCAAGGGCTTCTACGCCTACTGAGCATTTTCTACTGCAAAATCAGCAACTTCCGTCACGCGGCGTCCACCGCTGTGACGGAAGCACAACATGACGCAACGCAGTAAACCCGCCTTTCATAAAAACCCTTTGCATAAAACCGAGCGCTTGCTTTAGCTTAGTCACACCAAGTTAACGTTTACGTCAACGCAAAGGCCACAAGCCTTCCGCATTCCCACTGGCCACAAGCCTGTCTGATTTTACCCGGCATCACCCCCGCCCGTTCCCGGGCCACGCACCACCCGTGGCAGCCTGCTGCCGCCCCAAAAATACAAGAGGAGACACGAGAATGGCCAAGCCTGAAACTGTCCGCCCCGCCATCGCGCATGGCCACACGGCAGACACGTTCCCCAAGCTGCTGCTGGCGCATGCCCAGCAACGTGGCGCGCGCCCGGCAATGCGTGAGAAAGACCTCGGCATCTGGCAGACCTGGAGCTGGCAGCAAGTGGCGGCCGAAGTGCGCGCCCTCGCCCTCGGCCTTGCCAGCAAAGGCTTCAAGCGCGGCGACCGTCTGGCCGTGATCGGCGACAACCGCCCGCGCCTGTACATGGCGATCATGGCGGCGCAGTGTCTGGGCGGCGTGCCGGTGCCGCTGTACCAGGACTCGGCGGCGGAGGAAATGGTGTTCGTGCTGTCCGATGCCGAAGTGGCGATGGCGGTGGTCGAGGACCAGGAACAGGTCGACAAGCTGCTGGAAATTCGCGACCGCCTGCCAACACTGCAGGCCATCGTCTACGACGATGCGCGCGGCCTGCGTCACTACCAGCACAGCGGCCTCTACGACATCGCCGAAATCCTCGGCGCCGGCCGCGTGCAGCACGACGAGCACCCGCAGCTGTTCCAGAACATGGTTGACCTCGGCCGCGGCAGCGATCCGGCCATCATGCTGTACACCTCCGGTACCACCGGCCACCCCAAGGGCGTGCTGCACACCAATGACAGCATGATCATCACCGCGCGCAATGCGGCCAACCTTGAGGGCCTCACCGAGCACGAGGAGGTGCTGGCCTACCTGCCGATGGCGTGGGTCGGCGACAACCTGTTCTCCTACGCACAATCGATGGTCACCGGTTTCTGCGTGTCCTGCCCCGAGTCCAGCGACACGGTGATGACCGACATGCGCGAGATCGGGCCGACCTACTACTTCGCCCCGCCACGCGTGTACGAGAACCTGCTGACCCAGGTGATGATCCGCATGGAGGACGCCGGCCGCCTCAAGTACCGGATGTTCCACTACTTCATGGATCACGCCCGCCGCGTCGGCACCGCCATCCTGGAAGGCAAGCCGGTCGGCTTCTGGGACCGCATCGGCTACAAGCTCGGCGAACTGCTGGTCTACGGCCCGGTGAAGAACGTGCTCGGCTTCACCCGCCTCAAGCTCGCCTACACCGCCGGAGAGGCCATCGGCCCCGAGCTGTTCGACTTCTACCGCGCCATCGGCGTCAACATCAAGCAGCTGTACGGCCAGACCGAAGCCTACGTGATGGTGTGCGTGCACCCTAACGACAAGGTCAAGCCCGACACCGTCGGCGTGCCGGTGCCGGGGGTGGAAGTCAAGATCGCCGACAGCGGCGAGGTGCTGTTCCGCGGCCCGGGCACCTTCCACAGCTACTGGAAGCGCGACGACGCCACCGCCGAGACGCGCAACAGCGAAGGCTGGGTACACAGCGGCGACGCCGGCTTCTTCGACGAGGACGGCCATCTCAAGATCATCGACCGCGCCAAGGACGTTGGCCGCATGAACTGCGGCAGCCTGTTCGCGCCGAAATACCTGGAAAACAAGCTGAAATTCTTCCAGCAGATCAAGGAAGTGGTCGCCTTCGGCGACGGCTGCGACTACGCCACCGCCTTCATCAACATCGACCTGATCGCGGTCGGCAACTGGGCGGAAAAACGCGGCCTCGCCTACACCGGCTACACCGACCTCGCCGGCCAGGAGCCGGTGTACGAGCTGATCCGCGAGTGCATCGAGAAGATGAACGCCGACCTCGCCACCGACCCGCGGCTGGCCGGCAGCCAGATCAAGCGCTTCCTGATCCTGCACAAGGAGCTGGACGCCGACGACGGCGAGCTGACCCGCACCCGCAAGGTACGCCGCAAGTTCATCGCCGAACGCTACGCGCCGCTGATCGCGGCTCTCAACAGCGACGCGCGCGACTGCACCATCGACGCACAGGTGAAGTTCGAGGACGGCCGCAGCGGCAACATCCGCGCTACGGTGAAAATCCGCGACGCCAAGACCTTCCCCGCCACCGCCAAGGAGGCCGCATGAACCCGCACCGCAAAATCGGCGACGTCATCCTGCAAGCCGAAGCCATCTCGCTGTCCTTCGGCGGCGTGAAGGCGCTGACCAACATCAGCCTGGAAGTGCGCGAGCACGAAGTGCTGTCCATCATCGGCCCCAACGGCGCCGGCAAGAGCTCGATGCTGAACGTGATCAACGGCGTCTACCACCCGCAGCAGGGCCGCGTGATCTACCGCGGCGAGGCCCGCAGCAAGATGCGGCCGCACGAGGCGGCACGCCAGGGCATCGCGCGCACCTTCCAGAACATCGCGCTGTTCAAGGGCATGAGCGTGCTGGACAACATCATGACCGGCCGCAACCTGAAGATGCGTTCCAACTTCATCCAGCAGGCGCTGTACTGGGGCCGCACCCAGCGCGAGGAGATCGCCAACCGCGAGCAGGTGGAAAAGATCATCGACTTCCTCGAAATCCAGCACATCCGCAAGACCCCGGTCGGGCGCCTGCCCTACGGCCTGCAAAAGCGCGTCGAGCTGGCGCGGGCGCTGGCCGCCGAGCCGACGCTGCTACTGCTGGACGAGCCGATGGCCGGCATGAACGTGGAGGAAAAGCAGGACATGTGCCGCTTCATCCTCGACGTCAACGACGAGTTCGGCACCACCATCGTGCTGATCGAGCACGACATGGGGGTGGTGATGGACATCTCCGACCGCGTGGTGGTGCTCGACTACGGCAAGAAGATCGGCGACGGCACCCCGGACGAGATCCGCGGCAATGCCGACGTGATCGCCGCCTACCTCGGCACCTCCCACTAATCGCCGTTAGGGCACTTCGAAAAACCGTCGCGAGCCAGTCGAGCGCAAGGCGCAGCGCCCGCAGCGACCGAGTTAGTACAAGGCGTACAGCGAGGGAGCGAGGACGATGCAACGCAGCAATCGGCTGGCGCAGCAGGTTTTTCGAGGTACCCGTTAACGCCGCGTGCGGCCAACGTTGGCCGCAATATCAGGCAAGGAGCAAGACATGGAATGGCAGTTTTTCCTTGAGGTGCTGGTGGGCGGCCTGCTCGCCGGCGTGATGTATTCGCTGGTGGCGCTGGGCTTCGTGCTGATCTACAAGGCCTCCGGCGTGTTCAACTTTGCGCAGGGCGCGATGGTGCTGTTTGCCGCGCTGTCCTTTGTCTCGATCCAGGCGATGGGCGTGCCGTTCTGGCTGGCGCTGCTGCTGACGCTGGCGCTGATGGTGCTGCTCGGCGTCGGCATTGAGCGGGTGGTGCTGCGGCCGCTGGTCAACCAGCCGCCGATCACGCTGTTCATGGCCACCATCGGCCTGTCCTTCTTCCTCGAAGGGCTGGCGCAGATGGTGTGGGGCACCGACGTGCACGGCCTGGAGCTGGGCATCGCCGACGAGCCGTTCGATGTCGGCGGCGTATTCATCTCCAAGTTCGACCTGTTCGCCGCCGCGGTCGGCGGCACGCTGGTGGCGGCGCTGGCGCTGTTCTTCAGCAAGACCAAGCTGGGGCGCGCACTGCGCGCGGTGGCGGACGACCACCAGGCGGCGATGTCGGTCGGCATTCCGCTGAAGCACATCTGGGCCATCGTGTGGGGCGTCGCCGGTTTCGTGGCGCTGGTCGCCGGCCTGTTGTGGGGCTCGCGCCTTGGCGTGCAGTTCGCGCTGACGCTGGTGGTACTGAAGGCCTTGCCGGTGCTGATCCTCGGCGGCTTCACCTCGGTGCCGGGCGCCATCATCGGCGGCCTGATCATCGGCGCCGGCGAGAAGCTGGCCGAGGTGTACCTGGGGCCGTTCGTCGGTGGCGGCATCGAGAACTGGTTCCCCTACATGCTGGCACTGCTGTTCCTGCTGGTGCGTCCGGAAGGCCTGTTCGGCGAAAAACATATCGAGAGGGTGTAAACCATGTTCTACCGTGAATCGGGTCAGTTCAAGAGTTCCTACGCGGCGGATTCCGCCATCCTCACCATCGCCCAGGACCGGCTGTTTATCGCCGCCCTGCTCGCGCTCGCCTTCGTGGTGCTGCCGGGCCTTGGCAGCGACTACCTGCTGTCCGGCATCCTGATCCCCTTCCTGATCCTGTCGCTGGCGGCACTGGGGCTGAACATCCTCACCGGCTACGCCGGGCAGTTGTCGCTGGGCTCGGCGGCGTTCATGGCGGTGGGCGCGTTTGCCACCTACAACTTCATGCTGCGCATGCCGGGCATGCCGCTGCTGCTCGCCATCTTCCTCGGCGGCCTGATGGCGGCACTGGTCGGCGTCGCCTTCGGCCTGCCGTCCTTGCGCATCAAGGGCTTCTACCTGGCGGTGGCGACGCTGGCCGCACAGTTCTTCATCGAGTGGGTGTTCACCAAGTTCGGCTGGTTCACCAACTACAGCAGCTCCGGCGTGATCTCGGCACCGCCGATGCAGGTGTTCGGCATCGCCATCGACACCCCGGCCAGCAAGTACCTGCTGACGCTGTCCATCGTGGCGCTGATGGCGCTGGCGGCGAAGAACATGGCCCGCGCCAGCATCGGCCGCGCCTGGATGGCGATCCGCGACATGGACGTCGCCGCCGAGGTGATCGGCATCCCGATGCTGCGCACCAAGCTGCTCGCCTTTGCCATCAGCTCGTTCTACTGCGGCGTCGCCGGCGCACTGTACGCCTTCGTGCTGCTGGGCACCGTTGATGCGCAGGCCTTCGATCTGCACCGCTCCTTCCAGGTGCTGTTCATGATCATCGTCGGTGGCGTCGGCAGCATTCTCGGCTCCTTCCTCGGCGCCGCCTTCATCGTGCTGCTGCCGATCTGCCTCAACCTGCTGGGTCAGGCCTTCCACGACACCATCAGCACCCAGTTCCTCGCCAACCTGGAAATGATGCTGTTCGGTGGCCTGATCATCTTCTTCCTGATCGTCGAGCCACACGGCCTCGCCCGGCTGTGGCAGATCGCCAAGGAAAAACTGCGCGTGTGGCCGTTCCCGCACTGACGCGCCTGCAACGACCTGAAGGTTGGCCGCAAGGTCGCGGCCAACCGATGCATGACCCCAAGCAGCACCACAACAGAGAAAGACCAGGAGACATCACCATGAACAAAACCGCTGTTGCCGTATCGCTCGCCCTGTTGACCGTTGCCGGTGTGGCCCAGGCCGCCGACCAGTTCATTCCGATCCCCAGCTACCGTGTCGGCGCCTACGCCTCCGGCGGGGCCAAGTTCTACGGCGGCATGATCGACTACCTCAACTACGTCAACATGAAGGAAGGCGGCGTCGGCGGCGTCAAGCTCACCTACGAGGAGTGCGAGACCGAGTACAAGAACGACCGCGGCGTGGAGTGCTACGAACGCCTGAAGGCGAAGAACGGCGGCGCCTCGGCGTTCAACTTCATGTCCACCGGCATCACCTACGCCACCATGGACCGCGCCGAGAAGGACAAGATTCCGCTGATGACCATGGGCTTCGGCCGCGCCGATGCGCAGGACGGCCGCGCCTTCAAGTACGTGTTCCCGCTGATCACCAGCTACTGGAGCCAGGCCACCGCCAAGGTGCAGTTCCTCGGCCAGCGCGTCGGCGGCATGCAGAACCTGAAGGGCAAGAAGATCGTCAACCTGTACCACGGCTCCGCCTACGGCAAGGAAACCATCCCGGTGCTGGACGCGATGGCGAAGAAGTACGGCTTCGAACTGCAGCACGTGGAAGTGCCGGCACCGGGCACCGAGCAGCAGTCGCAGTGGCTGGAAATCCGCCGCGCACGCCCGGACTTCGTGCTGCTGCGCAGCTGGGGGGTGATGACGCCGGCGGCGCTGAAATCGGCGCAGAAGGTCGGCTTCCCGCGTGAAAACATCGTCGCCAACTGGTGGGGCGGCTCGGAAGAAGACGCCATCGCCGCCGGCGATGCCGCCAAGGGCTATATCGCCGGCAGCTTCGCGCTGGACGGCAGGCAGTTCCCGGTGATCCAGAACATCGAGAAGACCGTGTACGGCGCCGGCAAGGGCAATCTCTCCGACAAGGGCTTCATCGGCACCGTCAACTACAACCGCGGCGTGGTCAGCGGCATCCTGATGGTGGAGGCGATCCGCGCGGCACAGAAGAAATACGGCGCCAAGACCCTCAACGGCGACCAGATCCGCTGGGGCATGGAAAACCTCAACATCGACGCCAAGCGGCAGCAGGAACTGGGCGTGACCGACATGTTCCCGCAGGTGAAAACCAGCTGCCAGAACCACGAAGGCAGCGGCTACACCCGCTTCATGCAGTGGGACGGCAAGGACTGGAAGCCGGTCTCCGGCTGGATCAAGGCCGACACCGGCGTCACCCTGCCGCTGATCAAGGCCTCGGTCGACAAGTACAGCCAGGAAAAGAGCATGAAGCTGCGTGACTGCGCCGCCGAGAAGTAATGCCGCCGGCACCGGCCGCGCCGCCCTGGCGCGCGCCGGCGCCTGCCGACCTCACTGCTGACCCGGCCGGGGCCCCGCCCCGGCCCTCACGGAGCCTACGCCCATGCAAGCCACCGCAACGCCTTACCTGCTGTCGGTCAACAACATCGAAGTGATCTACAACCACGTCATTCTGGTGCTCAAGGGCGTGTCGCTGGACGTGCCGGAAGGCCAGATCGTCGCCCTGCTCGGCGCCAACGGCGCCGGCAAGAGCACCACGCTGAAGGCGATCTCCAGCCTGCTGCGCTCCGAGCGCGGCGACATCACCAAGGGCACCATCGAATACCGCGGCCAGCGCATCGACCACGGCACGCCGGACCAGCTGGTGAAACAGGGCGTGATCCAGGTGATGGAAGGCCGCCACTGCTTCGGCCACCTCACCGTCGAGGAAAACCTGCTCACCGGCGCCTACACCCGCGCCATCAGCCGCAGCGAGATCAAGCTGGCGCTGGAGCGCATCTACCACTACTTCCCGCGGCTGAAGACGCGCCGCCAGAGCCAGGCCGGCTACACCAGCGGCGGCGAGCAGCAGATGGTGGCCATCGGCCGCGCGATGATGGCCGACCCGAAGATGATCCTGCTCGACGAGCCGTCAATGGGACTGGCACCGCAGATCGTCGAGGAGATCTTCGAGATCGTGCGCGAACTGAACCAGCAGGAAAACGTCAGCTTCCTGCTGGCGGAACAGAACACCAACGTCGCGCTGCGCTACGCCCACTACGGCTACATCCTGGAAAACGGCCGCGTGGTGATGGACGGCAGCGCCGATGAGCTGCGCAGCAACGAGGACGTCAAGGAGTTCTACCTCGGCCTCGGCGGCGAAGGCCGCAAGAGCTTCCGCGAGGTGAAGCACTACCGCCGCCGCAAACGCTGGCTGGCGTGACGCGCCCGCCCTCGCCGCCCCCGACAGGAGTCACCATGCCCTATCTCGACACACTGGAAACCCGCGCCCCCGCCGCAAGGTTGGCCGCACAGCTGGCCGCGCTGCCGGCGCAGATCGCCCACGCCAAGGCGCACAGCCCCGCCTACGCCGCGCTGCTCGCCGACATCGAGCCGGCCGGCATCACCAGCCTAGCCGCGCTGGCCGACCTGCCGCTGACACGCAAGTCGGCGCTGATCGCCGCGCAGCAGGCGGCGCCGCCGTTCGGCGGCTTCGCCGCGCTGGCGCCGGGACAGGCGGCACGGCTGTTCGCCTCGCCCGGCCCGATCTACGAGCCGCAAGGCCACGGCGACGACTTCTGGCGCCTCAGCCGCGCGCTGTACGCAGCCGGCGTGCGTGCCGGCGAGCTGGTGCACAACGCCTTTTCCTACCACTTCACCCCCGGCGGCTTCATGCTCGACGCCGGCGCCCGCGCGCTGGGCTGCGCCGTGTTCCCCGCAGGCCCCGGCCAGACCGAGCTGCAGGTGGCGGCGCTGCGCGACCTCGGCGCCAGCACCTACACCGGCACGCCCTCGTTCCTGAAACTGATCCTGGAAAAGGCCGACCAGCTCGGCGTCGCGCTGCCGCGTCTGAACAAGGCGCTGGTCAGCGGCGAGGCGCTGCCGGCCAGCCTGCGTGCCTGGTTCGCCGCACGCGGCATCGCCGTGCTGCAGTGCTACGCCACCGCCGACCTCGGCCTGATCGCCTACGAAACCGCACCGGACCAGGGCATGGTCATCGACGAGGGCGTGCTGCTGGAGATCGTACGCCCCGGCAGCGGCGAGCCGCTGCCGGCCGGCGAGATCGGCGAGGTGGTGGTCACCAGCTTCAACCGCGACTACCCGCTGCTGCGCTTTGCCACCGGCGACCTGTCGGCGCTGATCGACACCCCGTCGCCGTGCGGCCGCAGCAACCAGCGCATCCGGGGCTGGCTCGGCCGCGCCGACCAGAGCACCAAGATCAAGGGCATGTTCGTGCACCCGGAACAGGTGCACGCGGTGACGCAGCGCCACCCGGCGGTGCGGCGCGCGCGGCTGGTGGTGACGCAGCATGAGCAGCTCGACGTGATGACGCTGCACGCCGAGGTTGGCGATCAGCACGACAGCAGCCTTGCGGCCAACCTTGCCGCCAGCCTGCGCGAGGTGTGCAAACTGCGCGGCGAGGTGGTGCTGTGCGCGCCCGGCAGCCTGCCCGCCGACGGCAAGGTCATCGACGACGCGCGCAGCCTAGCCTGAATGCCGTACCGGGCCGCTGCCGGCGGCCGCACTTTCGCCGCTGGCAGCGGTCTATGCAGACAGATAACAGGCAATACCAACCGCCGCCTGTACCCGCCACGCAACAGCCTGGCAGCACGGTTTGCGCTGCTTGTAGTGCGCCCTTCAAAAAACCAAGCGCTTGCTCTAAATTGAGATTAAATTGACGTTTACGTCAACGTGCACTAATTATCTAACACCACGGCTACCAGCCGCACGCGCCACGCCGCCCGCAAAGGAGAAACACCATGTCGCACCTGCCCACCGTCAAGCTGCTGATCAACGGCGAATTCGTCGAATCGACCACCAGCGAATGGCGTGACGTGATCAACCCGGCCACCCAGCAAGTGCTGGCGCGCGTGCCGATGGCCACCGCCGCCGAGGTGGCCGCCGCCGTCGCCGCCGGCAAGGCCGCGTTCAAGAGCTGGAAGAAAACCCCGATCGGCACCCGCGCCCGTATCTTCCTCAAGCTGCAGCAGCTGATCCGCGAACACATGAAGGAGCTGGCCGCCATCCTCACCGCCGAGCAGGGCAAGACGCTGGCCGACGCCGAAGGCGACGTGTTCCGCGGCCTGGAGGTGGTCGAGCATGCGGCCAACATCGGCAGCCTGCAGCTGGGCGACTACGCCGAGAACGTCGCCGGCGGCGTCGATACCTACAGCGTGATGCAGCCGCTGGGCGTCTGCGCCGGCATCACCCCGTTCAATTTCCCGGCGATGATCCCGCTGTGGATGTTCCCGATGGCCATCGCCACCGGCAACACCTTCGTGCTGAAGCCGTCGGAGCAGGACCCGATGGTGACCATGCGCCTGGTCGAGCTGGCACTGGAAGCCGGCGTACCGCCGGGCGTGCTGAACGTGGTGCACGGCGGGCCGGAAGTGGTGAACGCCATCTGCGACCACCCCGACATCAAGGCGATCTCCTTCGTCGGCTCCAGCAAGGTCGGCACCCACGTCTACAATCGCGCCAGCCTGAACGGCAAGCGCGTGCAGTGCATGATGGGCGCCAAGAACCACGCCATCGTGCTGCCGGACGCCAACAAGGAACAGGCGCTGAACCAGCTCACCGGTGCGGCCTTCGGTGCCGCCGGCCAGCGCTGCATGGCGCTGACGGTGGCGGTACTGGTCGGCGACGCGCAACAGTGGATCCCCGATCTGGTGGCCAAGGCCAGAACGCTGCAGGTCGGCCCCGGCAATACCAACCCCGACATCGGCCCGCTGATTTCCTGCGCTGCCAAGGACCGCGTCGCCACGCTGATCGCCAAGGGCGTCGAGCAAGGCGCCACGCTGGAGCTGGACGGCCGCAGCGTCAGCGTGGCCGGCTTCGAGCACGGCAACTTCGTCGGCCCCACCATCTTCAGCGGCGTCAAGCCGGGGATGGCGATCTACGACCAGGAAATCTTCGGCCCGGTGCTGTGCCTGATGGCCGCCGACACGCTGGATGAGGCCATCGACATCATCAATGCCAATCCCAACGGTAACGGCACCGCCATCTTCACCCAGAGCGGCGCGGCGGCGCGCCACTTCCAGGAGGAGATCGACGTCGGCCAGGTCGGCATCAACGTGCCGATCCCGGTACCGGTGCCGCTGTTCTCGTTCACCGGCTCGCGCGCGTCCAAGCTTGGCGATCTCGGCCCCTACGGCAAGCAGGTGGTGCTGTTCTATACCCAGACCAAGACTGTCACCAGCCGCTGGTTCGACGACGACGCCAGCAGCGGCAAAGTGCATACCACCATCGCGCTGAAGTAAGAGCAACGTTGGCCGCGGCCAGCCCGCGCCACAAGCGCGGCGGCCGGCGAAGCAGAAAAGGAATCAAGCATGGACTTCGCACTCAGCGACGAACAAATCGCCTTTCGTGACAGCGCACGCGCTTTCGCCGACAACGAACTGGCGCCGCATGCCGCGCACTGGGACGAGGCGGAAATCTTCCCGGTGGACGTGATCCGCCGCGCCGGCGAGATGGGCTTCTGCGGCCTGTACACACCGGAGCAGTACGGCGGGCTGGGCCTGACGCGCCAGGACGCCGCCATCGTGTTCGAGGCGCTGGCCGGCGGCTGCACCTCCACCACCGCCTACCTCACCATCCACAATATGGTCAGCTGGATGATCGGCAGCTTTGCCCGCCCGGAAGTGGCGGCGCAGTGGGTGCCGCAACTGGCCAGCGGCGAGCTGCTCGGCAGCTACTGCCTGACCGAGCCGGGCGCCGGCTCCGATGCGGCCAACCTGCGCACCCGCGCCGAGCGTGACGGCGAGCACTACATCCTCAACGGCAGCAAGGCCTTCATCTCCGGCGCCGGCAGCAGCGACGTGCTGGTGGTGATGGCGCGCACCGGCGGCGCCGGCGCACGCGGCATCTCCGCACTGCTGGTACCGGCCGACCTGCCCGGCATCGTCTACGGCAAGAAGGAAAAGAAGATGGGCTGGAACAGCCAGCCCACGCGCGCCATCACCTTTGATAACGTGGTGGTGCCGGCGGCCAACCTGCTGGGCGAGGAAGGCCAGGGCTTCAGCTTCGCGATGAAGGGACTGGACGGCGGCCGCATCAACATCGCCAGCTGCTCGGTCGGCACCGCGCAGGCGGCGCTGGACGCCGCCACCCGCTACGTGCAGGAACGACAGCAGTTCGGCCAGCCGCTGGCCGAGTTCCAGAGCGTGCAGTTCCGCCTCGCCGACATGGTCACCGAGCTGGTCGCCGCGCGGCAGATGGTGCGCCTCGCCGCCTGGCAGCTGGACAAGGGCAGCGCCGATGCCAGCGCCTACTGCGCGATGGCGAAACGCTTCGCCAGCGACGTCGGCTTCAAGGTCTCCAACGAGGCGCTGCAGCTGTTTGGCGGCTACGGTTATATCAAGGAATACCCGCTGGAGCGCTACGTGCGCGACAACCGTGTGCACCAGATCCTGGAAGGCACCAACGAGATCATGCGCGTGATCATCGCGCGCAAGCTGCTGCAGGAAGGCGCGCTGGAAAACCTGCGCTGACCGCGATTGAAATAGAGACTTTGCCCGCCCCACCCGCCACCACCGCACCAGGCCGCCGTTGCCAGCCACGCCTGGACTGAGGTGGCAAACACAGGAACCGAACATGCAAGACTACGCCAACCTGATCGTTGAAAAACGCGGCCACACCGCCCTGATCACCATTGCCAACCCGCCGGCCAATACCTGGACCTACGACAGCTTGCAGGCGCTGAAGCGGCTGGTGGCCGATCTCAACGCCGACCGCGACATCTACGCACTGGTGATCACCGGCGACGGCGACAAATTCTTCTCCGCCGGCGCCGACCTCAAGCTGTTCGCCGACGGCGACAAGGGCGTCGCCGCCAGCATGACCATCCTGTTCGGCGAGGCCTTCGAGGCGCTGTCGGCGTTCCGCGGCGTCAGCATCGCCGCCATCAACGGCTACGCGATGGGCGGCGGGCTGGAGTGCGCGCTGGCCTGCGACATCCGCATCGCCGAGGAACAGGTGGTGATGGCGCTGCCGGAGGCCGCCGTCGGCCTGCTGCCCTGCGCCGGCGGCACGCAGAACCTGCCGCACCTGGTCGGCGAAGGCTGGGCCAAGCGCATGATCCTGTGCGGCGAGCGCGTCGATGCCGCCACCGCGCTGCGCATCGGGCTGGTGGAAGAAGTGGTGGCCAAAGGCAGCGCGCGCGATAGCGCACTGGCGCTGGCGGAAAAGGTTGGCCGCCAGTCCCCGGTGGCGGTCACCGCCTGCAAGACGCTGGTACAAGCCGCGCGCCACGCTCCGCCTGCGGCCAACCTGATCCACGAGCGCGAACTGTTCATCAAGCTGTTCGACACCGAAGACCAGCGCGAAGGGGTGCAGGCCTTCCTGCAGAAGCGCACGCCGCAGTGGCAAAACCGCTAAACCCTGTTAGCCACTGAACCCGCGAAAAACACGACAACAAAGCGGATAGCCAGCCGCACCAGCATGCTTTCTTGACCCGCCTGTCTGTGTTTTTCCGTGGATTGCGTGGCGACAACAAAGAAGGAAAACCATGAACGACGTCGTACTGTTTGACGAAATCCCCACCGCCAGCGGCCACCGCCTCGGCGTGGCGACACTGAACGCGGAAAAGGCGCTCAACGCACTCAACGGCGACATGATCCGCCTGCTCGACGCGCGGCTGTCGATCTGGGATCAGGATGACGGCATCGCTGCCGTGCTGTTGCGTGGAGCCGGCGACAAGGCCTTCTGCGCCGGCGGCGACGTGCGCGCACTGCGCGAGGCACTGGTGAGCGACCCCGAGCAGCAGTGGCCCAACCCGCAGGCCGAGGCGTTTTTCACCGCCGAATACACGCTGGATTACCGCATCCACACCTATGCCAAGCCTATCCTGCTGTGGGGCAGCGGCATCGTGATGGGCGGCGGTCTCGGCCTGATGGCCGGCGCCAGCCACCGCGTCGCCACCGCCAGCACCCGCATCGCGATGCCGGAAATCAGCATCGGCCTGTATCCCGATGTCGCCGGCAGCTGGTTCCTGCAGCGGATGCCGGCCAAGGCCGGCCTGTTCCTCGGCCTGACCGGCGCGCCGCTAAACGCGCGCGACGCGCTGCTGTGCAATCTCGCCGACCACATCCTGCCGCAGGACGGCTGGTCGCCGCTGCTGGCGAGACTCGCCGCCGCCGGCTGGCACGCCGACAGTGCGGCCAACCACAGCCAGCTCACCGCGCTGCTGGGCGAGCTGGAGGCCGGCAACGGCGATGCGCTGGCCGACAGCAACGTGATGCGTTGCCTGCCGCTGATCCATCAGCTGATGAACAAGGGCTCGCTGGCGGCGGTGGACCAGACACTGCGCCACACCGCCTTCGAGGACGCTTGGCTGGCTGCCGCCGCCAGGAGCTACGCCGCCGGCAGCCCGAGCAGCGCCGCCGTCACCTGGGAGATTTTCCGCCGCGCCAAACATCTGTCGCTGGCCGAGGTGTTGCGCATGGAGCTGGTGCTGTCGCTGAATTTCTGCGCCGCGCCGGATTTCCGCGAAGGCGTGCGCGCGCTGCTGGTCGACAAGGACCGCAACCCGCAGTGGTCGCACCCGACGCTGGCCGCAGTTGACCAACACTGGGTGGCGCAGCACTTCCGCTCGCCGTGGCGCGAGCAGGATCACCCGCTGGCCGCCCTGCACTGAACACACGCAAGAGGAGCAACACATGCAACACATCGCCTTTATCGGCCTGGGGAATATGGGCGGCCCGATGGCCATCAATCTGGTGCGCGCCGGTTTCAGCGTCAGCGGGGTCGACCTCTCCGCCGAGGCGCTGCAGCACTTCAGCGACAACGGCGGCCGCGCGGCTGCCAGCGTCGCCGAGGCGATCCAGAACGCCGACGCGGTGATCTCGATGCTGCCGGCCGGGCGCCATGTCGAAGGGCTCTACCTCGGTGACGACGGCCTGATCGCCCGCCTGCCCGCCGGCACGCTGGTGATCGACTGCAGCACCATCGCCGCGCACACCGCACGCGGCGTCGGCCACGCCGCCAGCGACGCCGGCCTGCGCTTTCTCGATGCGCCGGTATCCGGCGGCACCGCGGGCGCCGCCGCCGGCACCCTCACCTTCATGGTCGGCGGCGATGCGGCCAACCTTGAGGCGGCGCGACCTCTGTTGGCGGCAATGGGCAAGAACATCTTCCACGCCGGCGACATCGGCGCCGGCCAGACCGCCAAGGTGTGCAACAACATGCTGCTCGGCATCCTGATGGCCGGCACCGCCGAGGCGCTGGCACTGGGGGTGAAAAACGGCCTCGATCCGGCAGTGCTGTCCGAGATCATGAGCAAAAGCTCCGGCCGCAACTGGGCGCTGGAGCTGTACAACCCGTGGCCAGGCGTGATGGAGAACAGCCCGGCCAGCCGCGGCTACAGCGGCGGCTTCATGTCGGAGCTGATGCTGAAGGATCTCGGCCTCGCCGAGGAAACCGCACTGCAAAGCCACGCCGCCAACCCGCTGGGCGCGCTGGCGCGCAACCTGTACGAAAGCCACGTCGCCGACGGCAACGGCAAGCTGGATTTCTCCAGCATCGTGAACCACTTCCGCCACTGACGGCACCGGGCGGGGTGTTGCAATGCAGCACCCCGCCCCACCCAAACCGCATACCAGCAATTTATTGTCAATGATTCGCTGCACAACGGCGGCAATCGGAGTACACTAGCGAATCGCGTGCCACCAATCACCGCGACCTTTTCTTCAGACCCGCACTCTCCCGCCGGGTCCTCCATTGAAAACACTATTTTTGTCCGCCCGGATTGGTATTGTCTTTGCAATGGGCAGACATCCTGATTGCACAATAAATGTCCGAACTGACTTTTGCCGCACTAGGCCTTGCCGAGCCACTGTTGCGTGCCGTAGCCGATACCGGCTACACCCAGCCTACCCCTATCCAGGCGCAGGCCATTCCTCAAGTATTGCAAGGCGGCGACCTGCTGGCCGCAGCGCAGACCGGTACCGGTAAAACCGCCGGTTTCACCCTGCCGCTGCTGCACCGCCTGATGGACCAGCCGTCCAAGCAGAAGGGCCGTCCGCGCGCACTGGTGCTGACCCCGACCCGCGAACTGGCCGCCCAGGTGGAAGAATCCGTGCGCGAGTACGGCAAATACCTGCCGCTGAAATCGATGGTGATGTTCGGCGGTGTCGGCATCAACCCGCAGATCGCCCAGCTGCGCAAGCCGGTCGATATCCTGGTGGCGACACCGGGCCGCCTGCTGGACCACGCCGGCCAGAAGACCGTCGACCTGTCCGGCGTCGAGATCCTGGTACTGGACGAAGCCGACCGCATGCTGGACATGGGCTTCATCCACGACATCAAGAAAGTGCTGGCGATGCTGCCGAAGGAGCGCCAGACGCTGCTGTTCTCGGCCACCTTCTCCAACGAGATCAAGACCCTGGCCGACAAGCTGCTGAACCAGCCTAAGCTGGTGGAAGTGGCGCGCCCGAACCAGACCAACGCCCAGATCACCCAGAAAGTGCATCTGGTCGACCGCGACCGCAAGACCGAGCTGCTGATCGAGATGATCAAGGGCGGCGACTGGCACCAGGTACTGGTGTTCACCCGCACCAAGCACGGCGCCAACCGCCTGGCGGAAAAACTCGAAAAAGCCGGCATCGCCTCGATGGCGATCCACGGCAACAAGAGCCAGGGCGCGCGCACCAAGGCGCTGGCCGGCTTCAAGGACGGCAGCCTGCCGGTACTGGTTGCCACCGACATCGCCGCCCGCGGCCTAGACATCGAAGAACTGCCGCACGTGGTCAACTACGAGCTGCCGAACGTACCGGAAGACTACGTGCACCGCATCGGCCGTACCGGCCGTGCCGGCTGCGTCGGCGAGGCGATCTCGCTGGTTTGCGTGGACGAGCTGGGCTTCCTGCGCGACATCGAAAAACTGACCAAGCAGACCGTGGACCGCTTCACCGTGCCCGGCTTCGAGGCCAACCCCAACGAAGAACCGCAGGCCATCGAGATCGGCCTTGGCCGCTACATCCACGGCGCACTGACCCCGACCGCCACGCCGCCAAAAGGCAGCAGCAAGCGTCGCGAAGGCAGCGCTGGCAGCAACCAGCGCCGCCAGCCGGCGGCACAAGCCAAACCGCGTCAGGGCGACAGCAACGGCCGTCGCAACGAGCCGCGTGATGACGCCGCCCGTCCGGCTGCCGCACGCAGCAACGGCAAGCCCGCCGCCGCCAAAGCGGCCAACGGCAGCGCCAAGCCGGCAGCCGGCAAGCCGCGCCAGCCACAGGCCGCCGCCGAGCCGCGCCGCAACGAGTCGCGCAACAACGCGCCCAAGCGCAATCCGCAGCAGGAGCCGAACGGCAACTACTTCCACGACGACGGCCCGCGCCAGCCAACGCTGACACTGCACGCACTGGGCATTTCGCCGACCGAAGATGCCCCGCTGCGCAAGCCGGCGGGCCAGCCGCGCAACGGCGGCAGCGGCAAACCGGCCGGCGGTGGTGGCAAGCCACGCCAGGGCGGCAGCGGCAAGCCGCGCCAAACCTCGGCGCTGTTCAGCCCACCAAAGCGCTAAGCGACAAGGTTGGCCGCAAACAAAAAACCACCGCAATGCGGTGGTTTTTTCGTTTCGCGACGGCCGACAGCCTCAGCGCGACCACGCCGCCAGGTGCAGCGCCAGCCGCCGCAACATCGCCGCCGTGGCCCCCCAGATGAAGTAGTCACCGTAGCTGATCGCATAGTAGTGGCCGCTGAAGCCATCGCGCTGCACCGCGTGGCGCTGGTAGGCGGCGACATCCATCAGGTGCGCCAGCGGCACAAAGAATACCTCGTCGACCTCGTCCGGTGCCGGCACCGGCTGGAACGGCTGCGCCAGCAGGCCCAGTACCGGCGTCACCTCGTAGCCGGTAATGGTGATGTAGGGCGGCATCACCCCGGCCAGCTGCACCAGCGCCGGCGAGAGGCCGACCTCCTCCTCCGCCTCGCGCAAGGCGGCACTGGCCGCGTCCGCGTCCTGCGGCTCCAGTTTGCCGCCGGGCAGGCTGATCTGGCCGCCATGACTGCGCAGGTGCGCGGTACGCCGCGTCAGCAACACGCTGGGCTCGCCCTGCTGCCAGACGATGGCCAGCAATACCGCCGCCTGGCTGCGCGCCTGCGGCCGCGGCAACAGACCCTCGTCGTCCGCCGCCGCCGGCATCTGCACCAGTGCCGCGGCAAACCAGGCGTGGGCACGCTCGAACTCGGCAGGCCACATCAGTTATCCCGTCCTTTCCGCTGTGCCGCCAGCTTTGGCAGCGACAGCTCGCCCCAGTGCGCCAGCAGGCGCAGCGCCACGCCGGCGACGAATACCAGTTGTACCGCCAGCAGATGATCCCAGCCGAAGCGGCTGAGCACGAACAGCAGCGCCGCCACCACGATCGACACCGTGCCGTAAAAATCCTTGTGCAGGATGAACGGCACATCGTTGACCATCATGTCGCGCACGATGCCACCACCGACCGCGGTCACAAAGCCGAGCAGGATCACGCCGAAAGCATTGAGATGGAACTCCACTCCCAGCTTGGCCCCGGCCAGGCTGAACGCCACCAGGCCGATGGAGTCGGCGATGATGAACAGCGTGGTCAGCACCTCGTTCTCGCGCTTGTGCAGCCGCACCAGCCACGCCAGCAGCACGGTCAGCGCGATCACCACCAGATTGGTGTTATCGAGGAACACCATCGGCATGCGGCCAACCAGCATGTCGCGGATGATGCCACCGCCTATCGCGGTCAGCAGCGTGACAATCACCACCCCCAGCAGGTCGAGATGCTTGCGCACCCCAAGCAGGTAGCCGGAAACCGCAAACGCCACCGTGCCGATGATCGAATAGCCGTCCAGATCCAGCAGTAAATCCATCCAGTTCATTATTTCGCTTCTGCAAAGAAAAACGCCAGGGGAACCTGGCGTTTGAACAGTCATGCCTGGCGTCTTAGCGACGCATCGAATCAAAGAAAGCCAGGTTGGTCTTGGTGGCCTTGATCTTGCCCAGCAAGAACTCCATCGCCTCCAGATCGTCCATCGGGTACAGCAACTTGCGCAATACCCAGATGCGCTGCAACTGGTCCTGCTGGATCAGCAGCTCTTCGCGGCGGGTGCCGGAGCGGTTGATGTTGATCGCCGGGAAGGTGCGCTTCTCCGCCATGCGGCGGTCGAGGTGCAGTTCCATGTTGCCGGTACCCTTGAACTCCTCGAAGATCACGTCGTCCATCCGCGAACCGGTATCGACCAGCGCGGTGGCGATGATGGTCAGCGAGCCGCCTTCTTCGATATTACGTGCCGCACCGAAGAAACGCTTCGGACGCTGCAGCGCGTTGGCGTCGACACCACCGGTCAGCACCTTGCCGGAGGACGGGATCACGGTGTTGTAGGCGCGGGCCAAACGGGTAATGGAGTCCAGCAGGATCACCACGTCCTTCTTGTGCTCGACCAGACGTTTCGCCTTCTCGATCACCATTTCGGCAACCTGCACGTGACGTGTGGCCGGTTCGTCGAAGGTCGAGGACACCACTTCGCCCTTCACCGAACGCTGCATCTCGGTCACTTCTTCCGGACGCTCGTCGATCAGCAGCACGATCATTTCCACTTCCGGATGGTTGGTGGTAATGGCGTGCGCAATGTGGGTCAGCATCACCGTCTTGCCCGACTTGGGCGGCGCCACCAGCAAGGCACGCTGGCCTTTGCCGATCGGCGCGATCAGGTCGATGATGCGGCTGGTGATGTTTTCTTCGGCCTTGATGTCGCGTTCCAGCACCAGACGTTCAGTCGGAAACAGCGGCGTCAGGTTTTCGAACAGGATCTTGTGCTTGGCCGCTTCCGGCGGGCCACCGTTGACCTTGTCGACCTTGACCAGGGCAAAGTAACGCTCACCCTCTTTCGGGGTGCGGATTTCGCCGTCGATGGTGTCGCCGGTATGCAGGTTGAAACGGCGGATCTGCGACGGGCTGACGTAGATGTCGTCAGGACCGGCCAGATAGGATGCTTCCGGGCTGCGCAGAAAGCCGAAACCGTCAGGCAGCACTTCCAGGGTGCCCTCACCGAAGATGCTTTCGCCTTTTTTGGCCTGATGCTTCAGGATGGCAAAGATGAGATCCTGCTTGCGCAGGCGGTTGGCACCGTCGATCTCGTTGGCGATGGCCATTTCTACGAGTTCGCTGACGTGCTGATGCTTGAGATCGGATAAATGCATGGTATGTGTGGCGTCGACCGGTAACGGGACAAAAAACGGGATGCGCTGCTAATGAGTACGGGGGAAATCAGATGAGAATCGAGCGACCGTGTCAGGTCGCTCGACTTTTGAAGATCTGGCTTGAAGATAGCCGATCAGTACAGGCGTGTCAATTCAATCAGGCCAGGTTATTGTTCAGGAATTCAACCAGTTGCGTTTTGGACAAAGCGCCAACCTTGGTTGCGGCCACTTCGCCGCCCTTGAACAGCATCAGCGTCGGGATGCCACGGATGCCGAACTTCGGCGGAGTGGCTTCGTTCTGGTCGATATTCAGCTTGGCAACGGTCAGACGGCCCTGATATTCCTTGGCAACATCATCCAGGATCGGTGCAATCATCTTGCAGGGACCGCACCACTCGGCCCAGTAATCCACCAGCACCGGCTGCTCGGACTTAAGTACTTCTTGTTCGAAAGAATCATCAGTCACATGCAGGATCAGGTCGCTCATCGTCTTCCTCTCGAAGTCTGTCAATTTCAGGTTTGATGGGCGATGGTAGCAATACCCGGCACGGGCAGCAAGCCTTGACAGGGGCTGTTTCAACACACCGCACACGACAAGCGCAGAGAGAACAAACACTGTCGGACAATAGGCGGTTATAATGCGCGCTTGCTTGAAAATAACGAAGGATTCAACATGGGTTTCTTGCAGGGTAAAAAGATCCTGATTACCGGCATGATTTCTAACCGGTCGATTGCCTACGGTATCGCGCAGGCCTGTCACCGCGAGGGCGCAGAACTGGCGTTCACTTATGTCGTAGACAAACTGGAAGACCGCGTCCGCGAAATGGCCGCCGACTTCGGCAGCACACAGGTCTTCCGCTGCGACGTACAGAACGATCAGGAAATCGAGCAGCTGTTTGCTGACCTTGGCAAGGAATGGGACGGCCTCGACGGCCTGGTACACGCCATTGCATTCGCCCCGCGCGAGTCGCTGGAAGGCGACTTCCTCGACGCGCTGACCCGCGAAGCATTCCAGACCGCACACGACGTGTCGGCCTACAGCTTCCCGGCGCTGGCCAAGGCCGCCCGTCCGATGATGCAGGGCCGCAACGGCGCGCTACTGACCTTGTCTTACCTCGGCGCGGTGCGCGCGATCCCGAACTACAACGTGATGGGTCTGGCCAAGGCCAGCCTGGAAGCTTCGGTTCGCTTCATGGCAGCCAGCCTGGGCAAGGACGGCATCCGCGTGAACGCCATTTCCGCCGGTCCGATCAAGACCTTGGCCGCAGCCGGCATCTCCGGCTTCGGCAAGCTGCTGTCGATGGCGGCCAACCAGTCCTGCCTGCGCCGCAACGTGACCACCGAAGAAGTCGGCAACACCGCCGCCTTCATGCTGTCCGACCTGGCGTCGGGCATCACCGGTGAAATCACCTATGTCGATGGCGGTTTCAGCATCAACTCGCTGAACGTACCGGACGCATAAGCAGACGCCGGCAGGCGGCGCGCTACAGCACTGCTCGCCGGCAATGAAATCGCAGTCAATGGCGCGATGAGCGTCGCAGCAGCGCAGCGTCATCGCCCCGCCTTGCAGAGCATTACGCTTTTCAAGGACACGCGCGAAAAACAGGAGGCATCAACTACCCCGGTAGTGATGCCTCTTGTCGTATCCAGCCAGCCCTCGCAATACCCACAGCAACACGCCTGCGGAGCATCGCCGGCGGGCAGCGAACCCGCCGCAGCCCGTACCCGCTCTCGCCTCCGTGCCTGCCGCCAACGCCATTCAGTCACCCCCACCTTGCAACGACACAACAGCGGCGGCAGCTGCCGCTAGCAGCTGAATAACAGCCATAAAAAAAACCGGCACAGAAACCTGTGCCGGTTTTTTGTCCTGCCACCTGAAACTTACTGGGCAGCGGAAGCAGCAGGGGCTGCGGCAGCGCCGGCACCACCAATAGTTTCCATAACCTTCCACTCACCGCCTTCAACCTTGTACACGGTGATACCACCGTCTTTCAGGTCGCCGTTCTGGTCGTAGGACCAGGCTGCGGAAGTCACGCCGGAGTAGTTGATCGCGGCCAGTTTCGGCAGGTAGTCAGCCGGCTTGACCGAATCCGCTTCTTTCATCGCAGCAATGATCACGCGAGTCGCGTCGTAGCCGTATGGCGAGTAGGTCGCCACGTCAGCGTTGAAGCGAGCCTTGTAACGGGTGGCGTAGTCACCGCCTTTAGGCATTTTTTCCAGCGGCAGGCCAGCCAGCGAGGCGATGGTGCCTTCGGCTTCCTTGCCAGCCAGCTTCAGGAAGGTCGGGGTCTTGGTCATTTCGCCGGATACCAGCGGTGCCTTCAGGCCCAGACGCTTCATCTGCTTGGCCATCGGGGCGGACTGCGCATCGGCGCCACCGAAGAACACCACGTCAGGTGCAGTGCCCTTGATCGAGGTGATGATGGCGGCAAAGTCGGTTGCCTTGTCGTTGGTGAACTCGCGCTTCACGACTTCGCCACCGGCGGCCTTGACTGCCTTCTCGAATTCGTCAGCCAGACCCTGGCCGTAAGCGGTACGGTCGTCAACGATGACGATCTTCTTGGCGGCCAGCTTCTCAACCACGAACTTGCCCATTACCGAACCCTGCTGGGTATCGGAGGTCATGGAGCGGAAAGTGGTCTTGTAACCTTGCTGGGTGAAAGCCGGGGCAGTCGCCATGGCCACTTGTGGCAGGCCTGCGTCGGAGTAGATCTTCGAAGCCGGGATCGAGGTGCCGGAGTTGAAGTGACCAACAATGCCGCTTACCTGGTTGTCGACGAATTTCTGCGCCAGCTGGGTCGCAGTTTTCGGGTCTGCCTGGTCGTCTTCTGCCACCAGTTCGAAGGTCACCGGCTTGCCGCCGATGGTTGGCTTCTCGGCGTTAGCATCTTCGATCGCCAGGGTCACGCCGTTTTTGTACTCTTCACCGTAGTGCGACTGTGGGCCGGTCAGTGGCGCGGCAAAGCCGAGCTTCACGACTTCACCAGCAGCGGCGCCGGATTGAGCGGCAGATGCGTCGGCCGGGGCTTCTTCTTTATTGCCGCACGCAGCCAAAGTCAGCGCAGCAGCAACAGCGAGGGAAAGGCGGGTCATTTTGGTCAGTTGCATGTTTCTCTTCTCTAGTTATGTCAGGGAAAGACATCGGAACGATTGTGCCGCTCCAAGGCAAAATGCCAAGGTTGGCCGCATTATTCCAATGCGGCCAACCTCAGGCAAGTCTGATTAGTCACCAATGCTCATCAGGCTGGCATTACCGCCTGCAGCTGTGGTGTTTACGCTCACTGCGCGCTCCACAACCAGGCGATGCAGGTTGTAGCCGTCCTCATCCGCGGTCAGCAACGGGATCAGCGCACCGTCACGCTGCGCCAGGGTCTGGCGCAGGCGGTCGGCGGCATCGCCCTCGTACAGCACGGCCGTCACGTCGGCGCTGGCGACATCGCCGCCCTTGGCCACGAAGAAGCCGGCCAGCGTCGCCGGCAAGGCGGCGGTCAGCGCGCCGTCCAGCAACACCGCGCTGTTGCCAGTGGCAAACACCGCCACCAGTTGCTGCAGCAGGCCTTCCAGCGTCAGCGCCAGGCAACCGACGCGGCCACGGGCAGCGAAGTGCAGGCTGTTGCGCTCGCCGGTCGGGCCTGGCAGCGTCACCATGTTCGCCAGCGGCGTGTGGCGGCGGGCATAGGCGATGGCTTCACGCAGACGGGTCTGGGCGGTGGCATCCGGCAGCAACTGCGCCAACACGCCCTGCAGGCGATCCAGTTCGGACAGCGCCGGCACCACCGGGTTGGCCGCCAGTTCCGGATTCCAGCTGGCGCCGCTGAGGCGGTAGACATAGAACGGGCCGCCGGCCTTCGGACCGGTACCGGACTTGCCTTCACCACCGAACGGCTGCACGCCGACCACGGCGCCAACGATGTTGCGGTTGACGTAGACGTTACCGACCTTGATGCGGGCGACGATGTTGTCGATGGATTCGTCGATGCGGCTGTGGATGCCGTGGGTCAGGCCGTAGCCGGTGGCATTGATTTCATCCACCACGCGGTCGATATCCTGCGCCGAGAAGCGGATCACGTGCAGCACCGGACCGAACACCTCGCGTTGCAGCAGGCTGACGCTGTCGATCTCGAACAGGGTCGGCGCCACGAAGGTGCCGTCGGCACACTCTGGCGTCAGCCGCGCCTGGTAGCAGTCGCGCGCCTTGGTTTTCATGCTGTCGATGTGACGCAGCAGGCCCTGCTGCGCTTCGGCGTCGATCACCGGGCCGATATCGGTTTCCAGCAGCGCCGGGTTGCCGACACGCAGCTCGTCCATCGCGCCCTTGATCATGGTGATGACCTTGTCGGCGATGTCCTGCTGCAGGTACAGCACGCGCAGCGCCGAGCAGCGCTGGCCGGCGGAATCGAAGGCGGACGACATCACGTCGGCCACCACCTGCTCCGGCAGCGCCGAGCTGTCGACGATCATCGCATTCTGGCCGCCGGTTTCGGCTACCAGCGGCACTTCGCCGCTGCGCTTGGCCAGGGTACGGTTGATCAGCTGTGCCACCTCGGTGGAGCCGGTAAAGATCACACCCTTGACGCGCTCGTCGCGGGTCAGCGCGGCGCCGACCACTTCGCCACGGCCCGGCAGGAACTGCAGCGCACCGGCCGGCACGCCAGCCTGATGCAGCAGCTGCACGGCAAAACCGGCGATCAGCGCGGTCTGCTCGGCCGGTTTGGCCAGCACCACGTTACCGGCGGCCAGCGAGGCCACCACTTCGCCGATGAAGATCGCCAGCGGGAAGTTCCACGGACTGATACACACCACCGGACCCAGTGCCGGGTGAGTCTGGTTGTCGAACTCACGACGCACCTGTGCCGCGTAGTAACGGCAGAAGTCGACCGCCTCACGCACTTCGGCGATGGCGTTGGCAAAGGTCTTGCCCGCTTCGCGCACGGCCAGCCCCATCAGGGTGGCCATATGCTGTTCCATCAGGTCAGCCATGCGTTCCAGGCAGGCGGCGCGCTCGGCCGGCGCGGTGGCGGCCCATTGCGGCGCAGCCAATACTGCCTGCTGCAAGGCCAGCTCGACATCGGCGGCGCTGGCTTCCTGGATGGTGCCGACCACGTCCTGCAGGTTGGCCGGGTTCAGCACGTTCTGCGCCACGCCTTCGCTCAGCGGGCCTGCGGCCAACATCGGCTTCAGGTGCAGGCTCTGCGCGGCACCGGCATTCAGCGCGTCGTTCAGTTGTTGCAGCACATGCTCGTTGGACAGGTCCATGCCCAGCGAGTTGAGACGTTCGGCACCGTACAGGGTTCGTGGCAGGGTGATCTTGCGATGCGGCTCACCGCCCTGGCGCAGTGCTTCGGCGACCGGGTCTTCCACCAGCTCGTCGATGGACACGCTCTCGTCAACGATGCGGTTCACGAACGAGGAGTTGGCCCCGTTCTCCAGCAGACGGCGCACCAGGTAAGCGAGCAGGGTTTCGTGCGAACCGACCGGCGCGTAGATGCGGCACGGCTTGTCGAGGTTGTCGGCACCGACCACCTGGTCGTACAGGCTCTCGCCCATGCCGTGCAGGCACTGGAATTCGTAGTCCTTGCCGGCGGCAAGGTGGTACACCGCGGACAGGGTGTAGGCGTTGTGCGAGGCAAACTGCGGATAGATCGCGTCCTGTGCCGCCAGCAGGCGCTTGGCGCAGGCGAGGTAGGACACGTCGGTGTAGACCTTGCGGGTGTACACCGGGTAGCCGTCGAGGCCGTCGACCTGGGCGCGCTTGATCTCGGCATCCCAGTAGGCACCCTTCACCAGCCGCACCATGAAGCGGTGCTTGCTGCGGCGGGCGAGGTCGATCAGGTAGTCGATCACGTACGGACAACGCTTCTGGTAGGCCTGCACCACGATGCCGATACCTTCGAAACCGTCCAGATCCGGATCATTGGCCAGCGCTTCGATCAGGTCCAGCGAGATCTCCAGACGATCGGCTTCTTCGGCGTCGATGTTAAGGCCGATGTCGTACTGCTTGGCCAGCAGGAACAGCTGTTTCAGACGTGGCAGCAGTTCCGCCATCATCCGCTCGTGTTTCATGCGCACGTAACGCGGGTGGATTGCCGACAGCTTCACCGAGATGCCGGGGCCCTGGTAAATGCCGCGGCCATTGGATTCCTTGCCGATGGCGTGGATGGCGACTTCGTAGTCACGCAGGTAACGCTGTGCGTCGGCCTCGGTCATCGCCGCTTCGCCCAGCATGTCGTAGCTGAAGCGGTAGCCCTTGGCTTCGCGCTCGCGGCCGTTGACCAGTGCCTCGTCGATGGTCTCGCCGGTCACGAACTGCTTGCCCAGCATACGCATCGCCAGATCGACACCCTTGCGGATCAGCGGCTCGCCGCCCTTGGCGATCAGGCGGGTCAGGGCCGAGGACAGGCCGTGCGCACTGTGCGACGACACCAGCTTGCCGGTGACCAGCAGGCCCCAGGCGGCGGCGTTGACGAACAGCGAGGAACTGTTGCCCAGATGGGACTTCCAGTCGCCGCCGGAAATCTTGTCGCGGATCAGGCGATCGGCGGTAACGCGGTCCGGGATGCGCAGCAGCGCTTCGGCCAGGCACATCAGCGCCACGCCTTCCTGGCTGGAGAGAGAGAACTCATGCATCAGCGCATCAACACCGCTGGATTTGGTGCGCTCGCTGCGCACTTTCGAAACCAGTTTGGCGGCCAGGGTCTTGACCGAGGTCACCTGCTCGGACGACATCTGCGCCTCGGCGGTCAGTGTCTTGACGCAAGCCTGCTCGTCACGGCGATAGGCTGCCGTAATGGCGTCACGGAGTGCGGTTTGTTTGCGCGCGAATGCCTGAAACTGCATGAGAACTCACCTCTATCAATTTTATTTGCCAACTTGCCTATTGTATACAATCTAAAATTAACTTGTTGGACAATATAAAATATAACGCAAGAACGTTTTCGCCTGCGATCGAAACGCAACAAAAATATAGCCCACCCTTCGGCGACCGCAACAGCAACGCAACACTGCCCCTCCCTGCCCTTACCCATTCATGGCAAGATCATCATCCCGCACCCGTCCGGAAAACCCCGCCATGAGCAACGCCCTGCTGCTATTCAGCCTCGCCGCCGCCGTCCTCACCGTCACTCCCGGCCTCGATACCGCACTGGTGTTGCGCACCGCGATCAACGAAGGGCGGCGCACCGCCTGGCTGGCCGGCATCGGCATCTGCGGCGGCGTGCTGTTGTGGGGGCTGCTGGTGGCCATTGGCCTCGGTGCACTGCTGGCAGCATCGGAAACCGCCTATACCGCGCTACGCATTGGCGGCGCGCTGTGGCTACTGTGGCTGGGCTGGCAACTGCTACGTGGCCGCACCTCCTCACTGGGCGAGCCGGACGCGCAGCGCACGGCGGCCAGCGGCTGGCAATGGCTGTGGCGCGGCGTGCTGACCAACCTGCTCAACCCCAAGGTCGGGCTGTTCTACGTTACCTTTCTGCCGCAGTTCATCGCCCCCGGCGAGGACGTGTTTACCCTCAGCGTACTGATGACACTGATCCACGCATTGATGGGAATACTGTGGTTCGGCGTGCTGGCGCTGGTGGCTGCACGTGCCGGCGCCTGGCTGCGCTCGCCACGACTGCAGCGCCTGCTCGACCGCGTGCTCGGCCTCGCCTTCGTCGGCTTTGGCCTGCGTCTGGCGCTGAACCGCTAGCCGCCCTCGTCCGCAGCCGGCAAAACTGCGACAATCGTGGCCGCGCCCGTCTGCCAAGCGCATCGGCCCTGCGTGATGTGCGTGGCGCAACTGCAGCCGTCCCGCAGGCGACCTCGCTGTCACTGTTCGCAGCGTTTGCCACCCTATATATGGAGTAGCCATGCAAGTGGCGTCCTGCCCGGGTCGGCTGCTGCATGACCAACCGAACGATTTCATGTTCTGCAACTGAAGCAAGCTCTCCACTTGCGGTCAACCTTGCCGCCAGCGCATCAAGGTTGGCCGCAACCATCCGATCCTTACCTGTCGAACCAGCATGCCCTTCACCCTGCAACACGCGGTCCATAGCGAGATCGAGATCAAGAAAAGCCGCTTCCTCGGCTGTGTCGAACCCATGGCGGACCGTGAGGCCGCACTGGCACGCATCGCGGCGCTGAAAGCGGCACACCCGGCGGCGGCGCATGTCTGCTGGGCGCTAATGGCCGGCGGCCACTCTGCGGCCAACGACGACGGCGAACCGTCCGGCACCGCCGGTCGCCCGATGCTGGAGGTGCTGCGCCACCAGCAGCTGGAGGGCGTGCTGGCCAGCGTGGTGCGCCACTACGGCGGCGTGAAGCTCGGCGCCGGCGGCCTGGTGCGAGCCTACACCGACAGCGTCGCCAGCGCGCTGGAACAGGCGGTGCGGCTGCCACTGATCCGCCAGCAGCAGCTGCAATGCCTCGCGCCCTACCCGCTGGAAGGCAGGCTGCGCCGCCTGCTGCAGGCGGCTGACGCGCAACTGCTGGCGGTGGAGCACGGCGCGGCGGTGCTGCTCAGCTTCAGCATTGCCGAATCGCAGGGCGCGGCACTGATCGCCAGCCTCAACGAGGCCTGTCATGGCCAGCTGCAGTGGCCGAGCGCGGACTGAAAAGAAAACGGCCCGCAGTGGCGGGCCAAATTGCGACAGGATTGCAGGGACTATCAGCGAAACAGGATGCAACAAGGCAAGCTTAGTCCCGCAAGGTTAATGTTCCGTGACAACCGGTGACGGCGCATTGCGCGCGGCCACACGTTGGCCGCGGGCGTAGATCATTTCCAGCAACTTGCTGCGCGAGGCGATGTGGTGATCCAGATGCCACTCGCGGATCAGCTGCAGCGCGGTATCGAAATATGGTTCGTCCAGGTCATGCAGCGGCTGCAACTGGAACGGCTTGCCAGTCTGCAGGCTGAACGCCAGCTGCAGCAGGATTTCGACCTGGGCCGCATCCTGCCCGGACTGCAGGTACAAACGGATTTTCTTTGCTGCGTTCATCTTGCTCCTCGCCACCACCATGACCGCCCACCCGCGCCAGCGCAACATGAACCGTCATATATCCTGAACGAATAGCACATCAATATGAAACAAAGCGTCACCACATGCAACCGTGGCGCAACAGATATCGATAAAACAGCAACGCACGGTCACAAGCGGGCAGATACACTGAGTATTGTCCACCACGCCATTAATGGAGACACCGATGCTGAAATATCTGACTCCGCTACTGCTGGCGGCACTGCTCAGCGGCTGCGCCAGCCTGTCGCGACTACAGCCGGAAGTGCAACTGGCCGACATCCAGCCCACCGCCAAGGCCACGCTGTTCGAGCAGGAGTTCGAGGTCACGCTGCGCATCAGCAACCCGAACCAGCAGCCGCTCAGCGCGCAGGGACTGCGTTTCAATGTCAGCCTCGACGGCGATAACTTTGCCCGCGGCGCCAGCAACCAGCCGTTCAGCATCCCGCCGCTGGGCAACGATACCGTCAAGGTGCTGCTGCACACCTCGCTCTCCGGCTGGCTGAAGCAGCTGGGCAAACTGGCGAGCAACCATACGGCGCTGCGCTACGAGATTGACGGCACCGTGTTCGGCGTCGGCGGACTAGGGGACATGCCGTTCCGCAGCAAGGGCGACTGGCAGCTACCGGGGCAGTAGCGCAAACGCAAAAAAGCCAGCTGCAGGCAGCTGGCTTTTTCAATACTGGCGGAGAGAGGGGGATTCGAACCCCCGTCAGGGTATTACCCTGAACACGCTTTCCAGGCGTGCGACTTCAACCACTCATCCACCTCTCCGTGAGGCGTACTGCAATATCGCACCGCCACAGCGGCACGATGGAAATCTGGCGGAGAGAGGGGGATTCGAACCCCCGTCAGGGTATTACCCTGAACACGCTTTCCAGGCGTGCGACTTCAACCACTCATCCACCTCTCCTAGATGGCCTATCACCGGCGTTTCCGCTCAAGCAACAGAGGAGGCGCATTGTATAAGCGAGTCGGCCGTTGCGCAAGTTTTTTATGCGGTACGGGCGAGACAACGCTAAAATTGGCCGATCGATTCTCTACTGGTGGTTCTCCCGATGCGCATTGCACTTGCCCAGTTCAACCCGGTTGTCGGCGACATCGCCGGCAACACCCGCAAAATCCTCGAGCTGGCCAAGACGGCCATGGCACAGGGTGCCGACGTACTGGTCACGCCGGAGCTGGCACTGACCGGCTACAGCCCGGAAGACCTGCTGCTGCGCGAACACTTCTACCGCGCCATCTACGCCGGCCTCGACGAACTGGAAATGCTGGACGGCATCACGCTGGTGATCGGCCACCCTGCCCGCCTCGGCCACGAGCGCTTCAACGCCGCCACCGTGCTGCGGGATGGCCATAGATTGGGCCAGTACCACAAGATGCTGCTGCCCAATAACGAAGTGTTCGACGAGTGCCGCTACTTCACTCCCGGCGCCGCGCCACTGGTGTTCGAGCAGAACGGCGTCAAGGTCGGCATTATCATCTGCGAGGACGGCTGGTCGGTGGAGCCGGCTGCCGAAGCCGCCGATGCCGGCGCCGAGGTCATCGTGTCGCTGAACGCGTCGCCGTTCCACCTCAACAAGATCGCCACCCGCCATGAGGTGATGCGCTACCGGGTGCAGGAAACCGGTCTGCCGATGGCCTACGTTAACCTCACCGGCGGCCAGGACGAACTGGTGTTCGACGGCGCCTCGTTCGCGCTGAACAAGGCCGGCGAAGTGGTGGCGCAGGCCGCCGCCTACGACGACGAACTGCTGCTGCTGGATGTGGTGGATGGCGACATCGTTGCGGCCAACCTTGCACCGCTGCCGGACGAACTGGAGAGCGCGTACCGCGCACTGGTGGTCGGCGTGCGCGACTACATAGTCAAGAACAGCTTCCCCGGCGTGCTGCTGGGTCTGTCCGGTGGCATCGACTCCGCGCTGACGCTGGCCATCGCGGTCGATGCGCTGGGCGCCGACAAGGTGCACGCGGTAATGATGCCGTCACGCTACACCGCCGACATCAGCGTCGACGACAGCCGCGACATGGTGCAGCGCGTCGGCGTGAAGTACGACGAGATCGAAATCTGGCCGATGTACGAAAGCTTCATGAACGCGCTGGCGCCGTCGTTTGCCGGCCTCCCGGCCGACACCACCGAGGAAAACCTGCAGGCACGCATCCGCGGTACGCTGCTGATGGCGCTGTCCAACAAGTCCGGCAAGCTGGTGCTGACCACCGGCAACAAGTCGGAGATGGCCACCGGCTACTGCACGCTGTACGGCGACATGGCCGGCGGCTTCGCGGTGCTGAAGGACGTGGCCAAGACGCTGGTATTCGCGCTGTGCCGCTGGCGCAACACCCAGGGCGAGATCATTCCGGAACGCATCATCACCCGACCGCCGTCGGCGGAACTTCGCCCCGACCAGAAAGACCAAGACAGTCTGCCCCCGTACGACGTGCTGGACGCGATCATGGAACGCTACGTCGAGCACAACCAGTCCGCCGCCGACATCGTCAAGGCCGGCTTTGCCGAGGCCGACGTGGCCAAGGTGGTGCGCCTGCTGAAGATCAACGAATACAAGCGTCGCCAGGCGCCGGTCGGCCCACGCATCACCCATCGCGGCTTCGGCAAGGACTGGCGCTACCCGATTACCAACCGCTTCAGCTGAACGCGGCCACGGCGCGACAGTCGTAGCACTGCTGACGACCGTCCGCGCCAGTCAAAGGAATCACATGAAGAAAGCCCTACTCGGCCTGCTGCTGGCTGCCACGCTGCCGGTACACGCCGCCGCGTTGCCCCAGTTCAAGGCCTTTATCGCCGGCACCAGGACCCTGGCCGCCGATTTCACCCAGACGGTGAGCGGCAAGCAGCGCCAGGAAACCGCGCACGGCACCATGCAGATCCAGCGCCCCGGCAAGCTGCGCTGGACCTACGCCCAGCCATTCGAGCAGCTGATCGTCGGCGACGGCAAGACGCTGTGGCTGTACGACAAGGAGCTGGCCCAGGTCACCCGCCGTGACCAGGCCGGCGCGCTGGGTAATTCGCCGGCGGCGCTGCTGGCCGGCAGCAATGCCATCGAACGCGACTACCAGCTGCGCGAAGTCGGCAAGACCGGCAAGGTGGAATGGCTGGCCGCCAGCCCGAAAAAAGCCGACAACACGTTTGAATCGATCAAGATGGGCTTCAGCGCCAACCAGCTGGTGGAAATGGAGCTGGCCGACAGCTTCGGCAACGTCACCCGCATCCAGTTCAAGAACCTGCAGCGCAACGTCAAGGTCAACCCGGCGCAGTTCCGCTTCACCCCGCCCGCCGGCGTCGACGTGGTCGGCGAATAAGTCGCCCATTGCAAAAAAGCCGGACCCGCGGGGCCGGCTTTTTTACGCCTTGCGGCCAACGTTGGCCGCAAGGGCTTACAGCAGCGGCGTCGCCGACAGCAGCAGCCCGTCCTCGTCGACGTACAGCCAGTGGCCAGGCACGAATTCCACCGCACCGAAGGCCAGCACCAGGTCGCGCTGCCCCTCGTTGCGCTTCACCGTTTTCTTCGGGTTGGTATCCAGCGCACGCACGCCGATATCGAGTGCATTGATGGCCACCGAGTCGCGGATGCAGCCGTAAATCACCACGCCCTCCCAGCCGTTCTTCACCCCCAGCTCGGCAATCTGGTCACCCAGCAGCGCGCAGCGTTTGGAGCCGCCACCATCGACCACCAGGATCCTGCCCTGCCCCGGCTCGGCCAGCACTTCGCGCACGCGGGTGTTGTCCTCGTACACCTTCAGCGTCACCACCTGCCCGGCAAAGCGGGCGCGGCCGCCGTAGGCGCGGAACATCGGCTCCACCACCGCCACGCGGCCCTCGTTGGCATCGTAGAGATCGGTTGTCAGGAAACTCATGCTTTCTCCTTTTCTCGTTTGTGTTCAGACAATAAAAAGCCGCCTCTGCGGGCGGCTTGGTTCGAACGGATCACGACGGCAGCATCAGGCCGGCTGCACCGGCGTCAGCGACGCCAGCTCGGTCATCTGGTTGCGCTCGTCGACGAACACCAGCTTCGGCGTGTGATTCGCCAGCTCGCTGTCTTCGTAGGCGGCGAACGAGGCGATGATCAGCAGGTCGCCGGGGGCGGCGCGACGCGCGGCGGAACCGTTGACCGAGATCACGCCGGAACCGCGCTCGGCGCGGATGGCGTAGGTGGCGAAACGCTCGCCGTTGGTCACGTTCCAGATCTGCACTTCTTCGTATTCCTTGATGTCGGCCGCTTCCAGCAGGTTTTCATCAATGGCGCAGGAGCCGATGTAGTGCAGTTCGGCGTGGGTGGTGGTGACGCGGTGAAGCTTGGATTTCAGCATGGAACGCTGCATGGTTCGGTCTTCCTGTTGTTGCTTGCGGCGCGGCGGGTCAGCGCGCCACTTCGATATTGTCAATCAGCCGGGTACGACCCAGACGCGCCGCCGCCAGCACCACCAACCGCGCCTCGCCGACGTGGGCGATCTCCAGCGTGTCGGCCTGACGGATCTCGACATAGTCCACGCGCCAGCCGTGGCCGTTCAGCTCGTCACAGGCGGCCTTTTCCAGCGCCGCATAATTGCTGTCACCTGCCTGCAGCGCCGCGCGGATGGCGGACAGCTGGCGGTACAGCCGCGGCGCCTCGGCGCGTTCGTCGCTGCTGAGGTAGCCATTGCGCGACGACAGCGCCAGGCCGTCATCGGCACGGCCGGTATCCACCGGCACGATCTCGATCGGCATGTTGAGGTCGTCGACCATGGCGCGGATCACGTGCAGTTGCTGGAAGTCCTTCTTGCCGAAGCAGGCGACGTCCGGCTGCACGATATTGAACAGCTTGGCGACCACGGTGGCCACACCGCGGAAGTGGCCGGGGCGGAAGGCACCGCACAGCTCGTTCTGGATATGCGGCGGCTCGACGTTGAAGTCCTGCTTGATGCGCGGATACAGCTCGCGCTCGTCGGGGAAGAACAGCACCGCGACGCCGGCGGCACGCAGCTTGTCGCCATCGGCCTCGAAGGTGCGCGGGTAGGCGTCGAAATCCTCGCCCTGGCCGAACTGCAGACGGTTGACGAAGATGCTGACCACCACCTGTTCGGCGTGCTGCCGCGCGGCGGCGACCAGCGCCAGATGGCCTTCGTGCAGGTTGCCCATGGTCGGGACGAAGGCGACGCGGCCGGCGGTTTTGCGCCAGGCGCGCAGCTCGGCAATGCTACGGATGATTTGCATGGGACGGACTCAGAAACAGTGTTCGGGCGCCGGGAAAGTCTGTGCTTTCACCGCTGCGACGTAGGCGCTGACCGCGCCCTGGATGCTTTGCGCCTCGGCCATGAAGTCCTTGACGAAACGCGCTTTCTTGCCCGGATACACGCCGAGCACATCATATAGCACCAGCACCTGGCCGGAGACATCAAGACCGGCGCCGATGCCGATGGTCGGCACGCTGATCGCTTCGGTGATCTTCTTTGCCAGCACCGCCGGCACGCACTCCATCAGCACCATGCTGGCACCGGCGTCGGCCAGCGCGCGGGCGTCGGCCATGATGCGCTCGGCATCGGATTCGCTCTTGCCCTGTACCTTGTAGCCGCCGAAAGTGTTGACGAACTGCGGGGTGAGGCCGATATGGGCGCACACCGGCACGCCGCGCTGCACCAGAAAGCGCACGGTTTCCGCCATGAAGGCGCCACCCTCGATCTTGACCATGTGCGCGCCGGCCTGCATCAGGCGCGCGGCATTGGCAAACGCCTGTGCCGGGCTTTCCTGGTAGCTGCCGAACGGCATGTCGCCGAGCACCATCGCGTTCTTGCTGCCCTGCGCGACACAGCGGGTATGGTATTCCATCTGTTCCATGGTCACCGGCAGCGTCGAATCCCGCCCCTGCATCACCATGCCCAGCGAATCGCCGATCAGCAGGATGTCGACACCGGCGCCATCCAGCAGGCTGGCGAAGCTGGCGTCGTAACAGGTCAGCATGCTGATCTTGCGGCCTTCGGCGGCCATGGTCTGCAAAGTATTAACGGTTATTTTCATATTCTGTATTTCCTCGTTGCGTGCAGCTGCGACCGGGGTGCGGGTGACCACCCGGATACGCAGGGGCGGCCGCGGTGCGGAACTGATGGCTCCGCCTTCCGGCCGGGCAGGGTTCAGATACCCTTGTTGAAGTAACTGCGTTGGCCTCGCATCTCGCTGATGCAGCGCAACAATAGCCCGAAATCATCATCACCTTCAACCAAATCAAGATGATCGGTGTTGACGATCAACAGCGGCGCGCCCGCGTAGGCGTGGAAAAACGTGCTGTAGGCGGCGTGTACCCGCTGGACATAGCCAGCCGGCAGCGGCGACATCGCGCCACTGGCCACCCCCCGCTCCAGCCGCTGCTGCACCGTTTCCGGCGACGCCTGCAGGTAGATCACCAGGTCCGGCACTGGGTGGGCGCGCAACACCGCCGGCGCGATACGGCGGTACAGCGCCAGCTCGTCGTCTTCCAGCGCCAGCTCGGCAAACAGCGCGTCCTTCTCGAACAGGAAGTCAGACACCAGCGGCGTCGCCAGCAGCTCGCCTTCCAGCATCGCGCGCGCGGCGTCGGCACGCTGCAACAGGAAGGACAACTGGGTGGCCAGGCCGTGATACGGGGGATTGCGGTAGAAACGCTCGAGAAACGGGTTCTGCTCCGCGGCTTCCGCCAGCAGCCGCACCGCCCAGTGATCCGCCAGCCGGCGCGCCAGGGCGGCCTTGCCGGAAGCAATGGGGCCTTCCACCACGACATAGCGCAGTTGCGTCATCACGTACTCCTTGGGAGGCAGCCGCTGCTGCCGGGGGTTATTTACTGCGTGGCAGGCGGCTGACACCGCTGCCGTCGAGCGCAGCGGCGATGTCGCTGACCCGGCCCTGCGGCAACTGCCGCTCGGGCGCCATTTCCGCCAGCGGCAGCATCACAAAGGCACGCTCGTGCATGCGCGGGTGTGGCAGCGTCAAAAACTCGCTGTCGCGCGTGACGCCGTCCATCAGCAGCAGGTCGAGGTCCAGCACCCGCGGTGCGTTGCGGAAGCTGCGCACGCGGCCGAAGTCCTGTTCCAGCTGCAGCAGCTGCGCCAGCAGCGCTTCGGCATCCAGCGAGGTGTCGACTTCGCACACCGCGTTGATGAAATCGGGTTGATCGGCGAAACCGACCGGGGCGGTGCGGTAGCAGGCGGAACGGCGCACCAGCCGCGTGGCCGGCAATGCGGCCAACCTTTGCAGCGCCGCCTCCACCTGTTGCACCGGATTTTCCAGATTGCTGCCCAGCGCAATCACCGCCAGGGTCACGCCGGCTCCCCGCCACCCGCGGCGGCAGCCGGCTTGCGCCGGCGACGGCGCTTCTTGCGCTCCGGATTGGCGGCTTCGCCACCGCTGTTGCGCACGTCGTCGACCAGCTGCTGGCGCTCGGCGGTATCGCCGTTCTGAAAGTCTTCCCACCACTGCTGCAGCTCGCGCGGCACCTCGCCGGCATCGGCGCGCAGGCAGAAGAAGTCATAGGCAGCGCGGAAGCGCGGCTGTTCGACAAAGCGGAACGGGCGCTGCCCGGCACGGCTCTCGAAGCGCGGCTGCAGGAACCAGATCTCGCGCATGGTGGCCGAGAAGCGCTTCGGGATGGCAAAGTCGTTGTCCTGCAGCGTTTCCACTTCCGCCATCGCCTCGACCAGTGCCGCGATGTCGCGCTCACCCTGCTGCAGGCGCTGCTGCCAGCGGTTGCGCACCTGCGCCCACAGCATCGCCGCCAGCATGAAGCCGACCGAAACCGGCTTGTCGGCGCGCACGCGCTCGTCGGTATTGGCCAGCGCGTTCTTGAGGAAGGTCTCGCCACCCGGCTCGTCCATCACCGCATCCAGCAGCGGGAAGGTCCCCTGCGACAGGCCTTCGTCGCGCAGCATCTTCAGGCAGGCGTAGGCGTGGCCGGAGTGCAGCAGCTTCAGCAGCTCGTCGAACAGCCGCGCCGGCGGCTCGTTGCGCAGCAGCGCGGCGTTGGCCGCAATCGGCTTGCGGGTATGTTCGTCGATGGTGAAATCCAGCTTGGCGGCCAGACGGACCGCACGCAGCATGCGCACCGGGTCTTCCTGGTAACGGCGCGCCGGCTGGCCGATCATCACCAGCTTCCTCGCGCGCAGGTCCTTCACGCCATGGTGATAGTCGATGATGGTTTCATCGGTCGGGTTGTAGAACAGCGCATTGACGGTGAAGTCGCGACGCAGCGCGTCCTCGACCTGGTTGCCGTAGGTGTTGTCCGCCATCACGCGACCGGTTTCGTTCTTGTTGGCGACTTCGCCGCCACGGAAGGTGGTCACCTCGATGGTTTCCGGCCCCATCATCACGTGCACGATGCGAAAGCGCCGGCCGATGATGCGCGAGCGGCGGAACAGGTGGTGCACCTGCTCCGGCGTGGCGCTGGTGGCCACGTCGAAATCCTTGGGCGTGACACCCAGCAGCAGATCCCGCACCGCGCCACCGACGACATAGGCGGCGAAACCGGCGTCCTGCAGCCGCGATACCACACGCAGGGCGGCATGGCTGAGTGCGTCACGGCGCACGCCGTGCTGGGCCAGGGCAAGCACACGCGGCTTGCTCTTGTTGCCGGCCAGGCTGGCAGGCAAGTCGAAGATTCGACTGATGAGTTTACGGATCATCGGGGCTACACTGAGAAAGAAAAAAAGGACACAAAGTCCGCGTTCAGGCGGCGGATTATAGCGCGATTCGCAAAACTGGCTCCACCTGCCTGCCAATACCGCCGCCGGCAGCCGCGCGCCGCCGCGGCTTGACAAGCGGCAGTGCCCTGTCGTAACGTTGTCTCTGCGCCGATTTGATATCAGCTTGCGGGCGCATTATAAATGCCAGCTAAAGCGTCAGATCAAGCGATCCGCTGCAGCCACTGGCCAGCGGATTTTTTGTTTTCTGCTGCCGCAAAGCCGTACCCCGCGTGAAAACGCATGGCGCCGAGTTAATCGACAACTTGCAGGGCGCCGTTAAACCAACTCTGCTAAAGCGTCGCTCGGATAGTCCGGGCGACCGACAAGGAAGACCGAGACCATGTACGACTGCGAACAAGACCGTTACACCGAGTTTGCCACCACCCCTGCCCGTTCCACCCCATCGCTGCGCGGCGAGCTGCGCGCCATCCACCTCGGCGACAATGCCGGCGCCCGCCAGCTGACCACACTGCTGGCCTGGGCCAGCGAACGCGGCCTGGCCGCCAGCCTGCAACAGGGCAAACTACTACTGCAGGATGTCGATGTCGACCAGGCGCTGCAGATCAACCGCCTGTTCGGCAACGCGCTGATCATCAGCTGCCACCTGCGCCGCCCGGGCGTCGCCTGAGTCCGCTGCGCGGCACGGACGCCGCGCGGCCGATCCGGCTATAATCGGCGGTTTGCTCCCGAGCTGGATTGACATGCTGTTTCACCTTGATAAGGCCGGCTGGCCGCGCATCCGCGAAGAAACCCGCACCCTGAGCCATCTGGCGCTGCCGATGATGGTGGCGCAGATCGCCCAGGTCGCGACCGGTTTTGTCGACACGGTAATGGCCGGCCGCGTCAGCACCGACGATCTGGCGGCGGTGTCGCTGGGCGCCAGCATCTTCATCACCGTCTATGTCACGCTGATGGGCATCGTCAGCGCGCTGAACCCGATCCTGTCGCACCAGTTCGGTGCCGGCGAAACCCGCAGCATCGGCGAAACCGCGCGCCAGGGCCTGTGGTTCGGGCTGCTGCTCGGCTGCCTCGGCGCGCTGCTGATGCTGGCGATCCAGCCTCTGTTGCGCCAGTGGCTGAGCCTGCCGGACACGGTGGAGGACAAGGTAATGCTGTTCATCAGCGGCACCGCCATCGGCATGCCGGCGGCGATGATGCACCGTGCGCTGCACGCCTTTGCCTCCAGCCTCAACCGACCGCGCCCGATCATGGTGGTGAGCCTGATCGCGCTGCTGCTGAACATTCCGCTCAACTACATGCTGATCCACGGCCTGTTCGGCCTGCCGCAACTGGGCGGCGCCGGCTGCGGCTGGGCCACCGGCATGGTGATGTGGTTCAACGCCATCACGCTGTTCGTCTACCTCGCCCGCAACCGGGCACTGGCCGACTACGGCCTGACACAGCAATTCAGCTGGCCACAATGGTCGCGTTTTCCGGCGATGCTGAAGCTGGGGCTGCCGATCGGGCTGTCGTTCTTCGTCGAGGTCAGCCTGTTTTCCTTCATCGCGCTGCTGATCGCGCAACTGGGCACCCTGGTGGTAGCCAGCCACCAGGCGGTGCTGAACTTCTCCAGCCTGATCTACATGATCCCGCAGAGCATCGCCACCGCGCTGACCATCCGCGTCGGCCAGAGCATCGGCAGCGGCGACTACCTGCAGGCGCGGCTGATCAGCGGCCTAGGCATCGCGCTCAGTATCGCTGCCGCGGTGCTGACCATGCTGCTGGTGCTGCTGTTCCGCCACCAGATCATCGCCATGTACAGCCCGGACCCGGCGGTGGTGGCGCTGGGCAGCACGCTGATGCTGTTCGCCGCCTTTTACCAGCTGACCGACGCGATGCAAACGGTAGCCTCCGGTGCGTTGCGCGGCTACAAGATCACCACCCTGCCGATGGCAATCCACATCGTGTCGTTCTGGGGTCTCGGCCTCGGGCTGGGCATGGTGCTGGGACTGACCGACTGGCTGCTGCCGCGCATGGGCGTGCACGGCTTCTGGGCGGCACTGGTGGTCAGCCTCAGCGTGGCGGGGCTGACCCTGGTCGGCTACCTTTCCCATATCAGCAGGCAGCGCCTGCATCGTCAAACCTTGTGAGGCCCGCTTCGTGACCATCACCTTCCAGCAACACGTTTCGCTGCAACCGTTCAACACCTTCGGCATTGCCGCCAGTGCACGCCGCTACACCGAGCTGCAGCAACTGAGCCAGCTGCCGGCCCTGCTGACCGAGCTGGACGGACCGGTGCTGTGGTTGGGCGGCGGCAGCAACCTGCTGCTGCGCGACGACTACCCCGGCACCGTGGTACGCATCCTGCTCAAGGGCATCCACCTGCTGGCCGACGACGGCGACAGCGTGGTCATCGAGGCCGCCGCCGGCGAAAACTGGCACGACTTCGTCTGCCACACCCTGCAGCAGGGCTGGTGCGGACTGGAAAACCTCAGCCTGATCCCCGGCACCGTCGGCGCCAGCCCGATCCAGAACATCGGCGCCTACGGCGTGGAGGTGAAGGACTGCATCACGGAAGTGGTGTGTGCCGACCTGCAGCACGGCGGCGCGGCGGTGACGCTGGCCAATGCCGACTGCCACTTTGCCTACCGCGACAGCGTGTTCAAGCAGCACGCCGGCCGCTATCTGGTGACCGCGGTGCGCTTTCGCCTGTCGCGCCACGCTCACAGCAAGACTGGCTATGGCGACATCGCGCAGCAACTGCAGGCGATGGGCATCAGCGGCACGCCGACTGCACAGGAGGTCAGCTGCGCGGTGATCGCCATCCGCCAGAGCAAGCTGCCGGATCCGGCGCAGCTGGGCAATGCCGGCAGCTTCTTCAAGAATCCGATCGTCGACAACGAGCAGGCCGCCGCGCTCTTGGCGCGCTTCCCGGCGCTGCCGCACTATCCGGCCGGCGAAGGCAAGGTGAAGCTGGCGGCCGGCTGGTTGATCGACCAGGCCGGACTGAAGGGCTACCGCGACGGCGACGCCGGCGTGCACGCCAAACAGGCGCTGGTACTGGTCAACTACGGCCAGGCCAGCGGCCGGCAAATCGCCGCGCTGGCGGCCAAGGTACAGGCCACGGTGCTGGCCCGCTACGGCGTGGCGCTGGAAGCCGAACCGATCATGCCGTAACTGCAACAAGCCATCGCCAAAGCAATGCGGCCAACCTTGGACAAGGTTGGCCGCATTGCTTTCCACTCACCGGCATCACAGCAAATGCGCTGCCGCCAGGAACAGGTACACCACCACGCCAAAGCCCACCGTCCAGCACAGCGAGCGCAACGTGGCCCAGTCGGCGACATAGCACACGCCGTAGCCGAGCCGCGCCACGATGAAGACGGCGGCCGCTGCATCCAGCTGCTGCGGGGTCACCATCATCAGGTAGGCGACGATGACGGCGGCGGCAAACGGCGCGAACGCCTCCCAGGAATTCTGCTGCGCCCACTGTGCACGCTGGCGCCAGCCTTGCAGCCCGGCGAGATAGCGCCGCGGCTGATGATTGTCGAAACCCGGCCCGCTTTTGGCCAGCACCGCCCACAGTAGCGGCATCGCCGCGGCCAGCAGGATTGCCCAGAACGCAAACTGCATCACACTCCCCTTTCAGTCAGCGCACCAGATAGCGCGCGTCATCAAAACTGCGCACCCACTGCGGCCGGTACACCACCATGATCGACAGCACCAGCCCACTGGTGAACGCCTCCGACCACGACAGCAAGAAATAGAACGGCAGCGCGTTATCCAGCAGGTAGGGCCAGTCGTATACGCCCTGCAGCCACAGCAGCGCCATGCCGCTGGCGGCGGCGACTATCAGGCTCAGGCCGCCGGCGAGAAAGGCGTTGACGAAGACATAGACGAACAGGTGTGCCGGCAGATAGCGCTGCGCCAGACGCAGGGCCAGCGCGGTCACTGCCACAGCCGGCAACAGCGTGACGCAGAAATTCAGCCCCAGCGCCAGCCAGCCCAGCTGCCCTGCCGCCACCTGCAACAGCAGCACCAGCGCCAGTGCCAGCAGCGCCAGCGCCGGCCCCATCAGCAGGGTGAAGATCGCCGCCCCCAGCAGGTGAAATGACAGCCCCGGCTGCAAGCCTGCCTTGACCAGCCACATCGCGGCCAGCAACACACAGGCCGCCGCCCAGGCACTGACCGCGCCGGATGGCAGTGTGCGCCACGGCACGCGCCACGCCGCCAGTGACAGCAGCAGCAACATCAGGCCGGTGGCAGCCCACAGCAGTGGCGGAGAAAACAGCGTATCGGGAAAATTCATCGACGGATCGGGACGGGCGACAGACCCTCATCATAGCAGAGCCCCCCACCGCCACGCCAAAGCGGGGTAAAATCGCGCTCTTTGCCCCGGACCCAGACCATCATGCCGACCTTGCCCGCCCAGCACCTGATCGCCCACTCCGTCAGCCTTGCCCTTGCCGAAGACATCGGCGACAAGGACTGGACTGCCGCCCTGTGCCCGAACCAGCCGGGTGAAGCGCGCATCGTGGCGCGCGAAGCGGCGGTGCTGTGCGGCCAGGCGTGGCTGGAAGAGTGCTATCGCCAGATCGACGCGCGCTGCCGGGTGCAGTGGCACGTCGCCGAAGGCGCCCGCATCGACAACGGTGACGTGGTGTGCACCATCAACGGCCCGGCGCAAGCGCTGCTCACCGCCGAACGCAGCGGCCTGAACTTCCTGCAGACGCTGTCCGGTGTGGCCACCGAAACGCGCCGCTACGTCGATGCCGTCGCCGGTAGCCGCGCCGTGATCCACGACACCCGCAAGACGGTGCCCGGCCTGCGCCTGGCGCAGAAGTACGCCGTCACCGTCGGCGGTGGCGCCAACCAGCGCGTCGGCCTCTACGACGGCATCCTGATCAAGGAAAACCACATCATCGCCAACGGCAGCATCACCGCGGCGCTCAAAGCCGCGCGCGCCATCGCCCCGCCGCATGTGACGCTGCAGGTGGAAGTGGAAAACCTGGCCGAGCTGGACGAGGCGCTGGCCGCGACCTGCCCGCTGATCCTGCTCGACAACATGTCGCTGGACGAGATGCGCGAGGCGGTACGCCGCAATGCCGGCCGTGCGCAGCTGGAAGCCTCCGGCGGTGTCGATCTGGACAGCGTGCGCGCCATCGCCGACACCGGCGTCGACCGCATTTCCATCGGCAAGCTGACCAAGGACGTGCGCGCCATCGACTTCTCGATGCGCTTCGTCAACTAAGCTACCGGCGCCTGCCGGCGCCCTACGCCACAACGACAAAAGGTTGGCCGCAAGCATCACCGCTTGCGGCCAACCTTTTGTCTTGTCGCGGCGCACGGGTCAGTGGCGCCGCCCCGCGTTATCCGCATCGGCCGTTAGCCGGCCAGCACCGCAGCAGCTAGCTCGCCGGCTTGTCGCGCACCTCGTAACCCTTGGCCAGCAGCGCCTTGCGCCACTCGTCCAGTGCCATCGCCACCAGCGCCGGCTGGCCACTGAAGCCGAATTCGATGTGCATCTGCGGAATGGCGTCGGTGCCGAAATTGGGCAGGCTGGAGAAACGCAGCGCCGGATAGCGCGCCACGAATTCCTGCATCAGCGTGATCAGGTCGCCCTCACGCGCCTCGATGGCGATGCAGCCCTGCTCCACGTCCGGGTGCTCGGAAAACAGCGCCCGGTACTGCGTGTCCAGCACCCACGCCACCATCGGCCACGCCATATTGGGAAAGCCGGGCACGAAGTGCACATCGCGGCAGGAAAAGCCCGGCATCTGGTTGACCGGATTGGGGATCAGCCGCGCGCTGGCCGGCAGCCGGCCCATATTGATGCGGTGCGGATAGGCGTCGGCACCAAAGCGGCCTTCGATCAGCTGCTTCGCCTCGGGGTGGATCTCCAGCGCCTCGTCCAGCGCCTGGGCAGCACAGGCGCGGGTGTAGTCGTCCGGCGTCGCGCCGATGCCGCCGAAGCTGAACACCAGGTCGCCGCTGGCGAAAGCGCGACGCAGCGCCACCTCGATGCGCGCCGGATCGTCACCGAGGTACTCGACCCAGGCCAGTTTCATGCCGCGTTCCGCCAGCAGGCGGATCAGCACCGGCATGTGCTTGTCCTGGCGTTTGCCGGACAACAGTTCGTCTCCGATGATCAGCGCGCCGATGTTCATGTGCTTAATCCTGTGATGAGGGAACGCAAGCGATAATACAGCAGCCCCAGCCATTCGCGCTCCGCCTGATACACCTCCTGCATCGCACGCCCGCTCGGCAGCCAGTGCTGCAGCCAGATGCCGTCATAACGACTATAGCCGGTCGGCGCCGCCAGCACCTGCAGGCCGGCGGCACGGAACGACGGCAGCGCGCGCGGCATGTGCCACGCCTGCGTCACCAGCGTGATGCGGCCAACCTTGGCCTCGCGCAGCAGCGCGGCAGACAGGCGGGCATTGTCGGCGGTGGTTTCCGCGGCGGCTTCCACCCAGCGCGGGGTGATGCCGTAATCCTGCTGCAGCACGCGCGCCATCACCACCGCCTCGGCCTCGCCACCGTTGGGGGCACCGCCGGTCAGCAGCAATGGCAGGCCACTGGCCCGCGCCAGATAGGCGCCATAGCGCAGCCGCGCCAGGCTGTCGCCGGACGGCACGTTGGCCGCATACTCCGGCGCCGGCCGCTGGCCGCCGCCGAGCACCACGATGGCGCCGGTCGTGCGTACCTGCGCCAGCGTGGCCGGCGCAAACGTTTCCAGCGCGCCGTTAAGCCGCATCGCCAGCCATGGCGTCGCCTGCAGATAGCTCAACAGCAGCGCCAGCAGCAACAGCAAGCGGCCGGCCGCCGGTGCCCGCCGCTGCCAGTAGCCGCCGGCCAGCAGCAACAACAGCCCGTTCAGCGGCGGAAAAAACAAAGCCCCGAGTGCCTGACGGAGCAGGACATCGGGGCTGAGGGTGTCAAGCATGGTGATTGTTCTCGCGACACGGCGGCAATATCCGCCTCGGGCAAGCACACACGGGGCGGCCGGCAGGCCGCACCCGTGACCGGACGGGATTAACCGCCGAGGTAGGCGTTACGCACGCGCTCGTCGTCCAGCAGTTCCTTCGCTGGGCCGCTCATGCTGATCTTGCCGCTTTCCATCACGTAGCCGCGCTGCGATACCTGCAGCGCCAGCTTGGCGTTCTGTTCCACCAGCAACATGGTCACGCCTTCTGCCGCCACCATCTGGATGATCTCGAAGATCTTTTCCACGATCAGCGGTGCCAAACCCATCGACGGTTCGTCCAGCAGCAGCAGCTTCGGCTGCGAGATGATCGCACGCGCCATCGCCACCATCTGCTGCTCACCGCCGGACAGGGTACCGGCCAGCTGCTTCTGCCGCTCCTTCAGGCGTGGGAACAGCTCGTAGCCGCGCTCGATGTCGCGCTGGATGCCATCCTTGTCGTTGCGATGGAAACCACCCATTTGCAGGTTTTCTTCCACCGTCAGCTTGCCGAAGATGCCACGACCTTCCGGCACCATCACCAGACCGTTACGCACGAAATCGTGGGTGGCGATGCTGGTGGTGTCCTTGCCATCAAAGTTGATGCTGCCGCCGGCGATCTTGACCATGCCGACCAGGGTTTTCAGCGTGGTGGTCTTGCCGGCACCGTTGGCACCGATCAGGGTCACCAGCTCGCCCTTGTTGATGTGGAAGTCGATGCCCTTGACGGCCTGAATGCCACCGTAGGAAACCTGCAGGTTCTTGACGTCTAGAATGCTCATTCGTGTGCCACTCCCAGATAAGCCTCGATCACTTTCGGATCTTTACGTACCACTTCGGGCACACCTTCCGCAATTTTCTTGCCATAGTCGAGCACGGCGATACGATCGCACAGGCCCATCATCAGCTTCACGTCGTGTTCGATCAGCAGCACGGTGACACCACCGTCGCGGATCTTTTCCATCAACGCCTTCAGCGATTCGGTCTCGCTCGGGTTCATGCCGGCGGCCGGTTCATCCAGCGCCAGCAGCTTCGGCTCGGTGGCCAGCGCACGGGCGATTTCCAGACGACGCTGGTGACCGTAGGACAGGTTCTTGGCACGCTCGTAGGCGACATCCTCGATGCCGACATAGCGCAGCAGTTCCCAGGCCTTGGCCTCGATCTCGGCTTCCTCGTCGCGGGTGGCCTTGTTGCGCAGCACCGCACCCAGCGCATTGGCCTTGGAGCGGATGTGGCGACCAACCATCACGTTTTCCAGCGCCGTCATCTCGTGGAACAGACGGATGTTCTGGAAGGTACGGGCGATACCGGTATTCACCACCACGTGCGGTGGCGCACGGAACAGATCGTTGCCGTCAAAGGTAAAGGAGCCTTCGTCCGGGGTGTACAGGCCGGTCAGCACGTTGAACATGGTGGTCTTGCCGGCGCCGTTAGGACCGATCAGGCCGTAAATCTCGCCCTTGTTGATGTGCAGGCTGACATTACTCAGTGCGTGAAGGCCGCCAAAACGCTTGTTGATGCCTTCGATTTTCAGCAAAACTTCAGACATGGCTTAACCTTTCTTCGCATCTTTGAATTCGGCCGCACGACGCTTGGACGGCCACATACCTTCAGGACGTACCAGCATCATGATCACCATCGCTGCACCGAACAGCAGCATACGGGCGTTTTCCGGGTCGACAATCATTTTGCCGAAGGTATGCATCTGCAGCGGACCGATCACGTCACGCAGGACTTCCGGCGCAATGGTCAGCACCACGGCACCCAGGATCACGCCAGGGATGTGACCCATACCGCCCAGTACCACCATTGCCAGGATCATGATCGATTCCAGCAGGCCGAACGATTCCGGCGAGATAAAGCCCTGGAAGGTCGCGAACAGGCCACCGGCCACACCACCGGACAGCGCGCCCAGCGCAAAGGCCAGCAGCTTGATGTTGCGAATGTTGAGACCCATTGCCGCCGCGGCGATCGAGTCTTCACGCATCGCCACCCAGGCACGACCGATACGGGAGTGCTGCAGGCGGTAAACCATGATCACCACCACCACGGTCAGGAACAGGAACACGTAGTAGTACATGTGCACCGGGTTCAGGCTGAAACCGAATACCTCGATGGCCTTGCCCAGCGACACGCCGCCGATCTGGATCGGATCGATCAGGTTGATACCCTGCGGCCCGTTGGTGATGTTCACCGGGGCGTTCAGGTTGTTCATGAAGATCCGTACGATTTCACCGAAGCCCAGCGTCACGATCGCCAGATAGTCGCCCTTCAGCTTCAGTACCGGAGTACCCAGCAGCAGGCCGAACATCGCGGCCAGACCGGCGCCCAGCGGGATCGAGATGTAGAACGGCAGGTGAATGTCGAAGTGCGGCGAGCCCAGCAGCGCGAAGGTGTAGGCACCGACGGCGTAGAAGGCGATGAAACCCAGGTCCAGCAGACCGGCAAAGCCGACCACGATGTTCAGACCCAGCGCCAGCATTACATACAGCAGCGCGAAGTCGATGGTGCGCACCCAGGAGTTACCCAGGGTATTGCCGACCACGAACGGCAGCACGGCCAGCACGATGGCGGAGGCAATAAAGACCGCCAGTTTTTTGTTGGTATCCATAGTCATGCTCACTTGTCTCTCCCTATTAGGCGCGATCGGCCATTTTCTCGCCCAGCAGGCCAGAAGGACGGAAGATCAGAACGACGATCAGCACAGCGAAGGCAAAGATGTCCTGATAGTGCGAACCCAGGAAACCACCGGTCAGGTCACCAATATAGCCGGCACCCAGACTTTCGATAATGCCCAGCAGGATGCCACCGGCGACGGCACCACCCAGGTTGCCGATACCACCCAGCACCGCGGCGGTAAACGCCTTCAGGCCGATCATGAAGCCCATATAGTAGTGAGCCTGGTCATAGTTGGTGGCAACCATCACACCAGCGATGGCACCCAGCGCCGAACCCATCACGAAGGTCGCGGAGATGATGGTATTGACGTTGACACCCATCAGGCTGGCAACTGCCGGGTTCTGGCTGGTGGCGCGCATCGCTCGGCCCAGCTTGGTCTTCTCGACCACGACCAGCAGGCCGATCATCAGCAGCAGGCACAGGGCAACGATACCCAGTTGCAGCTTGGTGATGGTGGCACCGAAGATCTCGATGGTTTCGTGATCCAGGATGGCCGGGAACGGGATGTAGTTACGGCCCCAGATCAGGATGGCAACCTGCTGCAGCACGATGGACAGGCCGATCGCGGTGATCAGCGGTGCCAGCTTGGGTGCGCCACGCAGCGGGCGGTAAGCTACGCGCTCGATGGAGTAGCCCAGCAGCATGCAGGCGGGAATGGCGACCAGCAGGCCGATCAGTACCAGCATCGGACCCGGCAGACCGACACCGGCATTCATCAGGGAAGTAACAACGGTGATGGTAACCATGGCGCCAAACATCACGACTTCGCCATGCGCGAAGTTGATGAGGCCCATGATCCCGTACACCATGGTGTAACCAAGTGCGATCAGGGCATAAATGCTGCCCAGCACGAGGCCGTTCAGGATCTGTTGCAGAAAAATGTCCACGGTGGGATCTCCTAAGGATGATTGTCCCGACGATTTATGCGGGGTTTACCCTCTTTTACCGTCTTCTGTGCAAAGGTCGGCAGTTGGGTTTCTGTCCGACAAGCCGAGCGGATTATGATAGCGTATCCAATCGACTGTCAATCGCAAAAACTTGAGAAATTAAGGTTTTTTTGCGATTTTTTTAACACAATGCAAGTCATTGATTTGATTAAAAAAAACAGCAAAAAATACTAGCCGCAATTCAATGTTGCGTTGCAACCAAAGGCTTTTTTTGATGTTCTTTTTCGCGCGTATTATTTTTAAAAATTTTCCTTTCTTTTCGAAAACGAACCAAATTTGTTTCAATTCGAATCACAAATACGCCGCCGATGCACCAAATCCGCGCAAAAGCAAAAAACCGATTATGGATACAATCGATTTTATTTGCTTTTGCACTCACACAACAAAAAAGCCACCTGCGACATGATCGCAGATGGCCTATATGCAAATGCATTTTCCAGATGGGTTTAATTACACCATTTGGAAAGGATACACCGAGCCCAGGGCCAGGATGCCGCTCAGTTCATCCAGTGCGGTACGGCACTCGACAAGCAGTTGCGGATCGGCCAGATCGTCCGGTGACAGGCGGTCGCGATAATGCCGGTCTACCCAAGCATTAAGCGTGCCAAATAATGCATCGCTCATCATTACGTTCGGATTGACCGCCGCAATCTCCGCCGCCGACAGCGCCACACGCAGGCGCAGGCAGGCCGGGCCGCCGCCATTCTGCATGCTCTGCTTCAGGTCGAACACGCGCACCTCGTCGATCGGGCCGCCAGCGCTGCTCATCTTCTGCAGGTAAGTCCACACCCGTTCGATGTTGCGGCACTCTTCCGGCACCACGATGATCATCTTGCCGTCCGGCTTCGACAGCAGCTGGCTATTGAACAGGTAACTCTTCACTGCCTCTTCGACGCTGACTTCCGCCAGCGGCACTTCGATGGCGATGAAGTTGCCGCCGGCCGCGGCCAACTTGCGATCCAACTCGGCCAGCACCTCGGCCTGATGCAGGAAGGACTTCTCGTGGTGGAACAGCACATTGCGGTTACCGACCGAGATCACGTCGTTGTGGAACACGCCGGCGTCGATGGTATCCGGATCCTGCTGCGCGTAGACCACGCCCGCTTCCTTCAGACCGTGCAGGCGGGCCACCGCCTGGCAGGCTTCCAGCGTCTGCCGCGCCGGGAAACGCGCCGGTTTCGGGTAACGGCTGTCAAAGGCGGCGGCACCGAACACGAAGAACTCGACGCCGGCACCATCGTATTCATGACAGAAGCGGGTATGGTTGGCCGCGCCCTCGTCACCGAAGTGCATCTGCGCCGGCAGCGCCGGGTGCACCGCGAAGCGCGATTCGTCGGCGAACATCGCCTGCAGGATGCGGCGGGTGGTCGGATGCTCGATGGAGCGGTGGAACTTGTTGTTCAGGTTGGCCGGCGTGAAGTGCACGCGACCGTCGGCGGTGTCACCGGACGGGCTGACGGTGGCCGCGTTGGCGGTCCACATGCACGACGCCGAGGTGGCGGCCGCCAGGATCGCCGGCGCCTCTTTCGCGGCGCGGGCAATGACCTGCGCATCGCTGCCGCCAAAGCCCAGCAGCCGCAGCGAGGCCACATCCGGACGCTCGTGCGGGGCCAGCACGCCCTGCTTGAAGCCGAGGTCGTGCAGCGCCTTCATCTTGGCCAGGCCCTGCTTGGCGGCCAGCTTCGGATTGGAGGCTGCATTCTGGTTGCCGGTAGAGGCGACGTTGCCGTAGGACAGGCCGCTGTAGTTGTGCGTCGGGCCCACCAGGCCGTCGAAGTTCACTTCAAAAGCATTGCTCACAGTACGATCCCCGGAGAAAGTTGAGACGGAACGGTCAGGCTGTCGCATTCCAGCGACGCTACCGGCCACGCGCAGTAATCGGCGGCGTAATAGGCACTAGGACGGTGATTGCCGGAGGCGCCGATGCCACCAAATGGTGCAGCGCTGGAGGCGCCGGTCAGCGGCTTGTTCCAGTTCACCACCCCGGCACGGCTTTCCAGCAGGTACTGCTCGTACTGGCCGCGATCGTCGGACAGCACACCCCCGGCCAGGCCGAAGCGGGTGTCGTTGGCCAGTTCGATCGCCTGGTCAAAATCGCGGTAGCGGATGATCTGCAGCAGCGGGCCGAAGAATTCGTCGTCCGGACGCTGCGCGTGGGTGGTGTCGATGATGCCCGGCGACAGGATGGCGCCGACTTCGGACAGTCGTTTCATCTCCAGCAGCACCTTGCCGCCAGTGGCGGCCAGGCTGGCCTGCGCTGCCAACAGCGCGTCGGCGGCGGCATTGGAAATCACCGAACCCATGAACGGCTGCGGTTCCTCGTTGTACAGACCCACCTTAAGGTTGGCCGCAACCTGCACCAGCCGCGCGATGAAGGCGTCGCCGGCGGCGCCCTCCGCCACCAGCAGGCGGCGGGCGCAAGTGCAGCGCTGGCCGGCGGAGACGAAGGCGGACTGGATCACGTGATGCACGGCGGCATCGACATCGGCGACCGTGCCGACGATCAGCGGATTGTTGCCGCCCATTTCCAGCGCCAGGATTTTCTCCGGCTGCCCGCCGAAGGCCTTGTGCAGCAGGTTGCCGGTGCCGGAGCTGCCAGTAAAGAACAGGCCGTCGATACCGTCGTGGTTGGCCAGCGCGATGCCGGTTTCCTTGGCGCCCTGGGTCAGGTTGATCACCCCGGCCGGCAGGCCGGCCTCGTGCCACAAACGCACGGTTTCCTGCGCCGTCCACGGTGTCAGCTCGGACGGCTTGAAGATCACGGTGTTGCCCGCGATCAGCGCCGGCACGATGTGGCCGTTCGGCAAGTGACCGGGGAAGTTGTACGGCCCGAACACCGCCACCACGCCGTGCGGCTTGTGGCGCAATACCGCCTGCGCGTCGCCCATCGCCGCACTGCGCTCACCGGTACGCTCGTTATAGGCTTTGATCGAGATCTCGACCTTGTTCACCATAGTGGTGACTTCGGTCTGCGCTTCCCACATCGGCTTGCCGGTTTCCTTGGCGATGATCTCCGCCAGCGCGGCCTTGTTGCTGTTCAGCAGTTCGCCAAAGCGGCGGATGACGGCCAGGCGCTCGTCCAGCGCGGTGCGTGCCCAGCCTTTGAACGCGGCACGCGCGGCGCGCACGGCGGCGTCGACTTGCTGCGCATCGGCGGCCTGGCCTTGCCAGATCAGGATGCCGGTGGCCGGATTGTTCTTGTTCAGCTGCTCGCCGCTACCGGACAACCAGCTGCCATTGATGAATTGCGTTGCCATTTATGCAGTCTCCTTCGGCGACAGTGCCACCACGCGCACCACATCGCCCTGCTTGATATTCAGTGTTGCCGCCTGTTCCGCGCTCAGTTTGACGCTGTCCGCGCCCGGTGCCAGCTCGGCCAGCAGCACGCGGAAGCCGTCAAAGCCGGTGTTGGACACCAGATAGAAACCGGTTGCCGCGCTATCCGCACTGTCGCCAACGTTGGCCGCAAGCAGGCGGCTGTCGCGCACCGCGCGGATGTCGCGGGTGTAGGCCTGTACCGTCGGGCCGGCGTCGAAAATGTCGACGTAGCCTTCGTAACGGAAGCCTTCGCTGTGCAACATCGCCACCGCCGGGCGGGTGTTGTCGTGGGTCTGGCCGATCACCGCCTGCGCGTCCTGCGGCAGGAAGTCGATGTAGACCGGGAATTTCGGCATCAGCTCGGCGACGAAAGCCTTCTGGCCGACGCCGGTCAGGTAGTCGGCCTGCGCGAACTCCATCGAGAAGAAGTGGCGGCCGAGCGCCTCCCAGAATGGCGAGTTACCGGCGGCGTCGGACACACCGCGCATCTCCGCCACCACCACCTTGCCGAACATTTCCGGGAACTGCGCCAGGAACAGGAAGCGGCTCTTGGACAGCAGGCCGCCGTTCTTGTTGACGCGGAAATCCGGGTGCAGGAACAGCGTGCACAGCTCGGAGTAGCCGGTGTGATCGTTGGACAGGAACAGCGTTTCGTGACGGGTGTAGACGTCCAGCTCTTCCGAGGCGTGGACGATGGTGCCGACACGGTAGTTGTACCAAGGCTCTTTCAGGCCGACCGCCGCTTCCAGCGCGCATATGCCGCCGACACGGCCGCTGGCGGTGTCTTCCAGCACGAACACGTAGCCGCGCTCGGCCAGATCGGCCTCGCCGCTGAAGCTTTTCTCGGAGCGGGCGATACGGGCGCTGAGGCGCTCTTCGTTCACCGGCAACGAGGTCAAACCCACGCCGGCGCTGCGCGCCAGCTCCATCAGGCCGTCCAGGTCGGACGCCTTGACCGGGCGAATCACCATCATGCTGCAACCCTCCCTTGTTCTGCTTGCAATAGCGGCGCGACACAGGCGATCTGGCCACTGGCGAGCGACAGCGCGCGCGCGGTATCCGGTGTGATGAACAGCACGTCGTCCACCAGGCTGGCATGCGCCTGCGCCAGGGCGAACTGGTCGCTGCGATGGTTGGAAATCACCATCTCTTCGGCGCCTTCCGGCAGCACAGGTGCCACTTCAACCTGCGCCCGCAGCTGCTGGCGCATGCTGAACAACTGGTCGACCTCGGCGGTCAGCACCGCGCCGCCGTCAAAGATGTCGATGTAGTTGTCGGCCTCGAAGCCTTCGCGGCTGAGGATGTTGAACGGACGCTCGAAATCGGGGTGAATCTGGCCGATGGCGTTTTGCGCCTGATCCGGCAACAGCGGCACGTAGATCGGGTAGGTCGGCATCAGCTCGGCAATAAAGGTCTTGCTGCGCTGGGCGAAGGCCTGCTCCACCTGCGGGAAGTCCATATTGAAGAAGCGGCGACCGATGGCGTCCCAGAACGGCGACTGCGCGTTGGCGTCGAGAATGCCCTGCATCTCGACCAGGATGCGGCGACCGAAACGTTCGCGCGCGGCGGCCATATAGAGGAGTCGGGCACGCGACAGCAATTCCAGCGCGCGCAGCGACAAATTCGGCATGCAGTAGAAGCCGCACAGCTGCACCATGCCGGTCAGGTCGTGGCACATGTTCAGCACGTGGATGCGGTTGTTCACCTTCAGCGCGCGCGAGGCGTGCACCATGGTTTCACTGCGGTAGCTGTAGAACGGCTCTTCAAAGCCGGCGGAGGCGCTGATCGACGCGGTGCCGACCACCTGGCCGTCGTCTTCCAGCACGAACATATAGTATTCGCGGCCGGTACCGGCTACCGCCTCGTGCTCGAAGGCGCCGAGCGAGGTCTGGATTTTTTCGTAGAGCTTTTCCCGATTGTTCGGCAAGCTGGTGACGCCAATCCCGCTGTCCACCGCCATTGTTTCAATGACTGGCAGATCGGAAATGCGTACTGGACGCACGATCAACATGGTTATTTCTCCCTCGTGGCGTTCCGGAACCGGGCGCAGCAAGCCCCGCTCCGCTGCCGTGGCGGCAGCGGAGTTCCCCAGAATGCGGATTTGATTAGGTTCCGGAAACGGAAATCAGGCGCGGTTGGCAGCAACCAGTTCGGCGATGGCGGCATCGAAACGTGCCAGACCTTCGTCGATGTCTTTGTCTTCGATCACCAGCGACGGTGCAAAACGCACCACCGACAGGCCGGCGACCAGCACCATCAGCTGTTTGGCTTCGGCGGCTTTCAGGAATTCACGGGCGCGGCCGGCAAACTCGTCGGAAACCACGGCGCCGATCAGCAGACCCATGCCGCGGATTTCCTTGAACACGTTGTACTTGGCGTTGATCGCGTTCAGGCCGTCAACGAAACGCTGGTGCTTGGCGCGCACGCCGGCCAGCACTTCCGGACGGCTGACGATCTCGACCACTTTCTTGGCCACCGCCGATGCCAGCGGGTTGCCGCCGTAGGTGGTGCCGTGGGTGCCGACGCCAAAGCTCTTGGCGATCGCGCTGGTGGTCAGGATCGCGCCCACCGGGAAGCCGCCGCCCAGGCCCTTGGCCGAGGACAGGATGTCCGGAGTAACGTTGTATTCCTGGTAGGCGTACAGCGAGCCGGTACGGCCGACGCCGGTTTGCACTTCGTCGAACACCAGCAGCGCATTGTGCTGGTTGCACAGTTCGCGCGCCGCATCCAGGTAGGCCTGGGTTGCCGGCAGCACGCCGCCCTCACCCTGTACCGGCTCGATCACCACCGCGCAAGTCTTGTCGGAAATGGCGGCTTTCAGCGCGTCGATGTCGTTGAACGGCACGTGGGTGATGCCGGCCGGGTTCGGGCCGAAGCCTTCGGTGTACTTCGGCTGGCCACCGACGTTGACGGTGAACACGGTACGACCGTGGAAGGAATTGGTGCAGGAGATGATCTCGTGCTTGTCGGCGCTGTAGTGGTCAGCGGCGTATTTGCGCGCCAGCTTGAACGCGGCCTCGTTGGCCTCGGCGCCGGAGTTGCACAGGAACACGCGCTCGGCAAAGGTGGTTTCGGTCAGCAGCGAGGCCAGTTCCAGCGCCGGCTCGTTGGTGAACACGTTGGACAGGTGCCAGACCTTGTTGGCCTGCTCGGTCAGTGTGGCGACCAGCTCCGGATGGCAATGCCCCAGCGAGTTAACCGCAATACCGCCAGCAAAATCGATGAATTCACGACCTTGCTGATCCCACACGCGGGAGCCGGCAGCCTTGACCGGGATGAAACCGGCCGGCGCGTAGTTCGGGACCATGACCTGATCGAAGGTATCGCGGGTAACGTTGGTGCTCATTGATAGTTCCTTATTGCAATCTGTACTGGATTTATTGTGTGAACAGCGTCTGTTACCGATTCTAATCCAATCATGGAAACAGACCATATCCTCTTTGCGACATCCGCTTACACATTTCCCTGAAATGTCCAACAATGTGCAAACGCAATAAAATCCTCTAAAATCAGATGGTTAGAAATATTTTTATAGATAGGCGCCGGATTTGTCCGGAATTTCGCCGCTTCCCGCCGCCGGCGCCGATCTGCCGGCGTGGCCCGTGCGCTTGATTCGCGTCATTGGCAGGGGCGTCAAGATTACCGACACTTGTGCTTTGCACCAAGCCAGGATTGCCAACATGACCACCCACCCCCTACTACAAAGGTTGGCCGCCACACCCCATCGCGCGGCATTCTTGCCCGGCCTGCTCGCCGCCCTGCTGCTGCTGGCGGTATGGAGCAGCGAATTGCTGCTGCGCCAGCAAGGCGCCAGCCTGCACCACGAGCTCAGCCCGCTGCAGGCGCACGCGGCGCTGATGCTGTACGGCCTGTTTCCGTTTTTCATGACCGGCTTCATCCTGACCGCGGCGCCGCGCTGGCTGAACGCCACCTCGCCGGCACGCTGGCGCTGCGTACTGATCCCGCTGCTGTTATTCGCCGCCCTGCTCTGCGCACTGGCGGCACTGCCGGGCTCGCACTACTGGCTGGCGGCCGCCGCACTGCTGTGGCTGGCGGCGCTGGCGCTGCTGGCGCAGACCATGCAGCAACTGCTGAGTCAAAGCACGGTGACCGACCGCCTGCACGCGCAAGCGGTACTCGCCGCGCTGCTGGCCGGCTGCGGCGGACTGCTGGCGATGCTGTACTGGCTGCTGGCGGATGTGGCAGCCGCGTGGTGGTGGATGCGCAATCTGGCGCTGTGGGGCTTTTTGCTGCCGGTATTCCTCGCCGTCAGCCACCGCATGCTGCCGTTCTTCACCCAGAGCGTGATTGCGCCCTATCAGGTGTGGCGGCCGCGCTGGTTGCTGCTGGCACTGCTGGGCGGCAGCTGGCTGTACGGCGCGCTCGCCATTGCCCAGTTGCCGCTGTGGCCGGCCAGCCTGCTGCTGTGCGGCCTCAGTGCTACCTGCCTCTATCGCTGGCAGTCGTGGCGCAGCCGCAGCGTGCCCCTGCTGGCCATGCTGCACCTGGCCTTCGCCTGGCTGCCGCTGGCCTTCCTGCTGCTGACGCTGGCCGATCTCGGCCTGGTGTCGTCGCTGGCCGGGCTGCACGCGGTAACGGTCGGCTTCTTCATTACCATGCTGGTCGGCTTCGCCTCGCGGGTGATGCTGGGTCATGCCGGCCATCCGCTGCAGGCCAGCCGCGGGCTGTGGTGGCTGTACCTGCTGCTGCACGGCGTGGCGCTGCTGCGCGTTAGCGCCGACCTGCTGCCGACGTTCGCGCTGCGCGGCTATGTGCTGGCGGCGCTGAGCCTGCTGCTGGGCCTGCTCGGCTGGGCCTGGTTCGGCCTGCCACTGCTGGCGAAAAAGCGTGCCGACGGCAAGCCGGGCTAGAGCGGCAGCACCTTCACGCCATAAAAAAGATTGGCCGCAAGCGTGAAGCTTGCGGCCAACCTTTTGTGCACTACCGGTGTACCGCATCAAGCGGCGCGACGGATGCCAGCGCTCACACGTTCAGATACGACGACTGCTTCAGACCGCGGCAGAACTCGGCGAAGTAGCTGGAGCGCTCTTCCGCACTCAGCCCGGCGGTACGTGCCTTGGCTTCGTAGCAGTTGAGGATTTCCTCCGGCGACAGGTGCACGTAGCGCAGCATGTCCTCGATGGTGTCGTGCTCTTCCACGCCCTCGTACGACAGGCGGCCGCCTTCGCGCACGTAGACGTTGACCGAGTCGGTATCGCCGAACAGGTTGTGCATGTCGCCCAGGATTTCCTGGTAGGCGCCGACCAGGAACACCGCGATCAGGTACTCCTCACCCGGCTTCACCTCGTGCACCGGCATGCTGGACTCGATACTCTGCTCGTCCACGTACTGCTTGACCTTGCCGTCGGAATCGCAGGTCAGGTCCTGCAGCACGGCGCGGCGCGTTGGCTGCTCGTTGAGGCGGTGAATCGGCATGATGGGCAGCACTTGGTCGATGGCCCAGGTATCCGGCAGGCTCTGGAACACCGAGAAGTTGCAGAAGTACTTGTCGGCCAGACGGTCGGTCAGGTCGTCGAACACCTGCCGCTGCGAGCGCTGGCTGGCGGTCAGCTGCGACAACAGGCGGCGGCACAGCGCGGCGTGCAGCTGCTCGGCGACGGCTTTTTCCTTCAGCGTCAGGCGGCCTTCGGCGTACATGTCCGACACTTCCGATGCCAGGTGGCTGGCGCGGTAGTAGGTCTCGGTCACCATTTCGGCGTCGGTGAGGCTCATCAGCTCGAACAGCTTGGCCACCGGTTTGGCCAGCAGGCTGGCGTCGTCGATCTGCGGCATGGTGTCCGGCAAGCGCTCGACGTCGGTGACGTTCATCATCAGCACCGCGTGGTGCGCGGTCATCGCGCGGCCGGATTCCGACAGGATGCGCGGATGCGGGATGTCGTTCTCGGCGCAGAATTCGTGCAGCATCGACACGATCACCTGCGCGTATTCGTCCATGTCGTAGTTGATGGAGCTGGCGTTGCGCGAGTGGGTGCCGTCGTAATCGACGCCCAGACCGCCGCCGACATCGACGTGATCGACCGGCAGGCCCAGTGCGCGCAGCTCGGAGAAGTAGCGGATCGCCTCGCGGAAGCCGGCACGGTAGTCGGCGATATTGGCAATCTGCGAACCCATGTGGAAGTGCATCAGGCGCACGGTGTCACCGTGGCCGGCGGCCACCAGCTTGTCCACCGCCGAGATCAGCTGGCCGGCGGACAGGCCGAACTTGCCCTTGTCGCCACCGGTGTCCGCCCACTTGCTGGATGCCAGCGACGACAGTCGCACGCGCAGGCCGATATTGGCCTTCACGCCCAGCTTGTAGCTTTCCTCGATCAGCAGGTCGACTTCGGATTCCTTCTCGATCACCAGGAATACCTGGTGGCCCAGGCGCTGGCCGATCAGCGCCAGGCGGATGTAGTCGCGATCCTTGTAGCCGTTGCAGATGATGGTGCAACCCTTGGGCGCCAGCGCCAGCACTGCCATCAGTTCCGGCTTGGAGCCGGCCTCGAGGCCGATGGACACGTCCGGGGTGGCGATGATGCTTTTGACCACCGCCTCCTGCTGGTTGACCTTGATCGGGTAGATCGCGGTGTACTGGTTGTCGTAGCCGATACCGGCGATGGCGTTGTCGAACGCGCGGCACAGGCGGGTGACGCGGTCTTGCAGGATGTCCGGAAAACGGACCAGCAGCGGCATGTCCAGACCCTTGTCCGACAGCGTGTGTGCCAGTTCGTACAGATTGATTTCGCGCTGATGGTTGGCGTTAGGACGCACCTTGACGCAACCGCTCTCGCCGACGTTGAAATAGCCAGCCCCCCAATGCCGGATGCCGTAGAGGCTCCGGCTATCTGCCACAGTCCAAGCCATGAAAGGATTTCCTGCTAAAAATTTGGAAAAACTGCTCCTTAGTGCGCGGCTTTCGGGCTAAGAAAGCTTCATGTGGGCCTGGGATGTCGGAGCGCGCAATAAACGGCTGATCGCCGCAAAATGAGCGCGGATTTTAGCAACATCACGCGCTGTGACAAGCACAATTTTGGGCCGTCCATTTTAATCAACACGACACCGGCCACCCCTGTTGCCGACAGCCCAGTGTAGCGGCGTCATGTGAATGTTTTTTAACCGTTCCGCCGCCATGCGGCGACGACATTCAGCACGCGGCGCGTCCATGATATTCAACACCACGGCCGCGGACTGATGTCGCACTGCAACATGATGAAAAATGGCAACGCCGGCGCACCGTTTCAGGGCGCGCCGCGCGAGGACAAGGCACCGTTGCCTCAATATAGTCGGGGCGCCCCGCGAATACCGGCGCAATGACGGCTGGCCGGCGCAGGCACCCGCCCCGGCCAGCGCGCCGGCAAGCCGTGCGCCGCCGGCGACCGGCTCAGAAGTGATCCTGCAGCCGGTACCAGGCCATGCCCAGCACCAGCGCCGGGGTACGCAGCAGCTCGCCACCGGGGAAGCGACGATGGCGCAGTCGCTCGAACAGTTTCAGGCGCTGGTCGTCGCCGGTGATCGCCTCGGCCAGCACCTTGCCGGCCAGCCCGGTGATGGCCACGCCGTGGCCGGAGAAGCCCTGCGCGTAGTAAACGTTGGCCGCAAGGCGGCCGAAGTCCGGCGCCCGGTTCATGGTGATGTCACAGAAGCCGCCCCAGGCGTAGTCGATCCGCGCGTCGGCCAGCTGCGGGAACACGCGCAGCATGTCGGCGCGCATGCTGCCGGCCAGATCGCGCGGCTCGCGTCCGGAGTAGCTGACCTTGCCGCCGAACAGCAGGCGCTGGTCGGCGGACAGGCGGTAGTAGTCGAGCACGAAATTGGTGTCACACACCGCCATATTGTTGGCGATCAGGCCACGCGCGCGCGCCTCGCCCAGCGGCTGGGTGGCGATGACATAGGTGCCGACCGGCATGATGCGGCGGTTGAGCGCCGGCACCAGCTGGCCGACAAAGGCATTGCAGGCCAGCACCAGCTGCCGACAGTGCACCTCGCCCTGTGCGGTCCGCACCCGCGGCCGCCCGCCAGTGCCGATACCGGTATCGATGCTGGTGACCGGCGAGTTTTCATGCAGCGTCACCCCGGCGGCACGCGCGGCGGCGGCCAGTCCCAGCAGGTAGTTCAGCGGATGGATATGCCCGGCCAGCGGGTCGAACAGGCCACCCTGGTAGCGCTCGGAGGCGAGGTTGGCGGCCAACGTTTCCTTGTCCCACAGCGTGTAGTGGCGATAGCCGTAGAAGCTTTCCGCCTCGTGCTGCCACGCCAGCAGATCGTCGAGGTGTGCCGGCTTCACCGCGGCGGTGCAGTAGCCGCGCGTCCAGTCGCAGGCGATGCCGTGCCGCTGCACCCGCTGCTCGATGATGTCGATCGCTTCCAGCGACATCTGCCAGAACGCCTTGGCCAGCTCGTCGCCCAGCTGCTGGCGGATGGTGTCCATTTCGCAGGCGTAGCCGGCGATGACCTGGCCACCGTTGCGGCCGGAGGCGCCGAAGCCGATCTGCGAGCCCTCCAGCAGCACCACACGCAGGCCGCGTTCGGCCAGATTGAGCGCGGTGGAGACCCCGGTCAGGCCGCCGCCAATCACGCACACGTCGCAGTCCACCCGCCCCTGCAGCGCGGCCCCGGGCTCCCACGGCACGGCGGTGGCGGCGTAATAGGATGGGGCATGCGGCTGGTGGGCGTAATTGAGCATAAAGTCCTCGTTTGTGGTCAGGAAAACGGCAGGGCAAACGGCAAGATCAGTCCTTTTTTGACAAGCGGCAGGATAGGTCGGGCAAGAAAAACGGCGGAGCCTCGCAACTCCGCCGTTCGGAGGGCGCCATGCGGCACCCGTCATGGTCAGCCGGCGCTGCTTTCGCGCATCGCCGCCGCCAGCGCCCGCTCGCGCTTGCGTTGCGAATTCAGCATCATGTAGTTGGCGACGATCACCAGCACACCGACCACCAGCACGGTAATCGACGCCAGCGCGTTGATTTCCGGATTGAGGCCGAGACGCACCTTGGAGAAGATCACCTGCGGCAGCGTGGTAGAGCCGGGGCCGGACAGGAAGGCGGTCATCACCAGGTCATCCAGCGACAGCGTCACCGACAGCAGGAAGCCGGAGGCAATCGCCTGCGCCACCAGCGGCAGCGTGATCACGAAGAAGATCTTCAGCGGGCGCGCACCCAGATCCATCGCCGCGTCCTCCAGCGACTGGTCGATTTCCAGCAGCCGCGAGCGCACCACCACCGACACATAGGCCATGCACAGCGTGGTATGGCCGACCCAGATGGTGAAGAAGCCGCGCTCGGCCGGCACGCCGATCAGCTGCTGCATCGAGATGAACAGCAGCAGCATCGACAGGCCGGTAATCACCTCCGGCATCACCATCGGCGCCGTCATCATGCCGGCGAACAGCGAGCTGCCCGGGAAGCGCTTGAAACGTGCCAGCACGAAGCCGGCGATGGTGCCCAGCGTCACCGCCGCGGTGGCGCTGGCCAGTGCGATCTGCACCGACAATTCCACCGCCGAGATGATCTGCTCGTTCTGGAACAGCGACGCGTACCACTTGGTGGAGAAGCCGCCCCACACCGTCACCAGCTTGGAGTCGTTGAACGAGTACACCACCAGGCTGACAATGGGGATGTACAGGAACAGCAGCCCCAGCAGCAGCATACCCTTGAGGAAGGGGGACAGTTTTTGATTATTCATTGCCTTTTCCTTCCAGCTGGCGGGTTTCGAAGCGGTGCAGGAACGCGATCGGCACGATCAGCAGCAGCACCATCACCGTCGCCACCGCGGCGGCCATCGGCCAGTTGTTGTTGTCGAAGAACTCGTTCCACAGCACCTTGCCGATCATCAGCGTATCCGGGCCACCGACCAGCTCCGGAATCACGAACTCGCCGACCGCCGGGATGAACACCATCATCGAACCGGCGATGATGCCGTTCTTGGACAGCGGCAGGGTGATGGTGAAAAAGGCCTTGATCGGGCCGGCGCCAAGATCGCTGGCCGCTTCCAGCAGGCGACCGTCCATTTTCACCAGGTGCGAGAATAGCGGCAGGATCATGAACGGCAGGTAGGCGTACACCATCACCAGATACAGCGAGAAGTCGTTGTGGAACAGCATCAACGGCTCGTCGATGAGGCCGATCCCCAGCAGGAAGCTGTTGATGAGGCCGTTTTCGTTGAGCAGGCCCATCCAGGCGTAGACGCGCAGCAGGAATGAGGTCCAGAACGGCAGCATCACCAGCATCAGCAGCACGTTGCGGCGCGCCGGATCGGTACGCGCGATGGCGTAGGCGATCGGGTAGCCCAGCAGCAGGCACATCAGCGTGGTGAACAGCGCGGTTTGCAGCGAGGACAGGTAGGTCTTGGCGTAGAAGTCATCGCTGAGGATGAAGTCGAAGTTGCCGAGGTTGAGCGTGAGGTGCAGCAGCCCACCCTCCTCCAGGTTCATCAGGCTGGTGAACGGTGGAATGGCGAGATCCTGCTCGGCGAAGCTGATCTTCAGCACGATGAAGAACGGCACCAGGAAAAACAGCAGCAGCCAGAAGTACGGGATCGAGATCACCGCACCGCGACCGGGCTTGAGGCGCTTGAAGAGGCGCTGGATATTCATGTCACAGCTCCTTAGCGGGTGAGCACAACCGGCATGTCGGCGCGCCAGCTGACGTAGACCTGATCGCCCCAGGTCGGCGGCTCCAGGTTGGCCTCGTGCCAGCGGTTGACCGGCACCATCGCCTTGAGCACCTTGCCGCTGCCGAGCTTGACGTGATAGACGGAATAGCTGCCGAAGTAGGCGATTTCCGCCACCGAGCCCTTGGCGGCGTTGGGGCCGGCAGCCACCGGGTCACGGTCGACGCGCACGTCTTCCGGCCGGATGCTGGCCCACACCTGCATGCCTTTCGGGCCGGTGATGCCGTGGTCGATCCAGATGCGCCCGCCCAGCTCTTCGGCCTCGATCTCGACCCGGTCCGGCTCGTCGACCACCACCGGGCCGGTGAACAGGTTGGTGTCGCCGATGAATTCGGCGGTGAAGCGACAGTTGGGGTAGTCGTAGATTTCTGCCGGGGTACCCACCTGCAGCAGCTGGCCTTCGCTCATGATGCCGATGCGGGTGGCCATGGTCATCGCCTCTTCCTGGTCATGGGTCACCATGATGCAGGTCACGCCGACGCTCTCCAGGGTGTTGACCAGCTCCAGCTGCGTCTGCTGGCGCAGCTTCTTGTCCAGCGCACCCAGCGGCTCGTCCAGCAGCAGCAGCTTCGGACGCTTGGCCAGGCTGCGTGCCAGCGCGACACGCTGCTGCTGGCCGCCGGACAGCTGGTACGGCTTGCGGTTGGCGTACTTGCGCATCTGCACCAGATCCAGCATCTCCGCCACGCGGGCGTCGATCTCACCCTTGGGCATCTTGTCCTGCTTCAGGCCGAAGGCGATGTTGTCCGCCACCGACATGTGCGGGAACAGCGCGTAGCTCTGGAACATCATGTTGATCGGGCGGTCGTACGGCGCCAGCTTGGTGATGTCCTGGCCGTCGAGAATGATCTGGCCGGCAGTGGGCCGTTCCATGCCCGCCAGCATGCGCAGCAGGGTGGACTTGCCGCAGCCGGAGCTGCCGAGCAGGGCAAAGATTTCCTTGCGCTGGATGTCCAGTGTCACGCCGTCGACAGCGGTGGTGTCCCCGAATTTCTTGACGATATTGGCAATCGACAAATAAGGCTTTTCGCTAGCAGACTGCTTTGCAGCATCAACCATGATTGTTTCCCCTGAAGGACGTGGTTCGTCCCTGTGATATTTTCGTACGTCTTCGTCATCATGACGCGGTGGACGTAGCGCCGTTCAACATAAACCGACACCCTACTTGCGGCCAACCTTGCAGGCAATATCCGCAGCCACTGGCATTTGCCGGCAAGCACCGCCAAAACGGGATTTTTGCGCCCGCGGCGGCGCCGTGCACGGCATGGCAGACACCGCCGGCTGCCGCGGCAAGACCCCTACCCGCCGCAACACGGAACGCCGCAGACGACCGTCGCTCGCCACGTTGTACGCACAAACGCCGCCACCCGTCGAAAAAAGAGTAGCGCACGTTTAATAAAATTGACAAGAGAAAACGGGAGAGTCGCAAGAAAAGCAGCGAAATAAAAAACGGACGTGAATCATGGACTTAGCTATCACGCTCATGCTGCCCTGCAGCATGAACGTTGGCACAAGCAGCAATAACGGCAAAAACTGTTTAATTCCTCAAACGGCCAGCGCCGTTGGCCGCACCAAAACGGGGAATTCGCGCGCTTCGACAAACAGGCTGCTACCCTCCTGTTTTTTCGCCATTTTTTTGGCCTGCGTCGCCGCCGCTGCCACTTCGTAGTGCGAACGGAAGCGGCCCGGCAACACCGGTAGCACCCCGATGGACACGCTGGTCAGCGGGAAGAACTGCATCTGCCCGCCACGATCGGCGATGTGATAGCCACCGGCATGGCGCGCTGCGGCACAAAAGAACGCCTGCACCCGCTGATCGAACAACTGGATGATGGCCTGCAGCTGGCGCCGCCAGTTGCAACTCTGCAACAACAACACGAAGTCATCGCCACCGATGTGGCCGACAAAATCCAGCGTCATGTCCAGCTGCGACAGCAGAATCCGCCCCAGTTCGCGGATCAGGTCGTCGCCGGCGCCATAGCCGTAGTGGTCGTTGAACGGCTTGAAGTAGTCGAGATCGACATAAGCCACCACGAACGGGCGCTCGCCCTCCAGCAGCCGCTGCACCTCCTCGCCGATCGGCACATTGCCCGGCAGCCCGGTCAGCGGGTTGGCGTAACGCGCCGCTGACAGCTGCATCTCGCTGATCAGGCGCATCAGGTCGTAGCCGGTACCCATGCCGAGATACGCACCATCCTCGACGATGATGAAACCGTCGACCAGGTAGCGCTGCTCCGCCTCCACCACCCGCCCGGACAGCGACTGGATGTCCATCTCCGCCGACACCAGCAGCGGCCTGGCGTCGGCCAGCGCCATGCACGGCTTCTTGGCAAACAGCTCGCGGTTGAACGGTTTGGCGAAGGTTTCCAGCACGTGGTGCCGCGTCAGCAAGCCCACCGGACGCCGCTCGTGCAATACCGGAATGGCAAAACGCTGCAGCGAGGCGGCAAACATCTGGTAGGCCTGCTCGCAGCTGTGCGCAGTGGTCAGGTACGGCACCTCCTGCAACAGGTCGCGCGCCACCGGTCGGCACCGGTTTCCGGCGTGCTGCGGCGCGCGCGGCAACGGGTAGTGGTGCACGAGCGCCGGATCGGCCTGCGGCCGTGCGATCAGGTAGCCCTGCCCCATCGCCACCCCCAGCTCGCGCAGCACGCGCAACTCTTCCGCCTGTTCCACCCCTTCCGCCACCAGTAGCGCGCCCGAGGCGCGCGCCATGTCCACCAGCGAACGCACGAACTGCGCCTTCAGCGGGTCAGCGTGGATGTTCTGCACGAAATACTTGTCCAGCTTGACCACGTCCGGACGCAGCTCCGACCACAGCCGCAGATTGGAAAAACCCTCGCCGAGGTCATCCAGTGCCAGCCGCAGGCCGGTGCGGCGCAGCTCGTCCACCACCTGGCGCAGCACCGGGTAGCCGGCATTGGGGCGGGTTTCGGTCAGTTCCAGCACCACCCGCTGCGGCGGCAGCCCGTTCAGCTGCAACAGGCCGAGCAGCGCCTCGACCGAGACATCGGCACTGAGCAGGGTATCGGGAATGACATTGATGAACAGGATGCCGGGCAGCTGGCGCAGCGCAAACTGGCGCAGGATTGCGGCGATGCAGACCTGGTCCAGCACCCCGGACAGGCCGGCGCGCGCCGCCTGCTCGAACAGCATCACCGGCGAATGCAGGATGGAATCGGACGGCCCACGCACCAGGGCCTCGTAGCCGTACAGCTCGCCGTCGGCCAGCTGCACGATGGGCTGGAACACCACCTGCACCTGGCCCTGACGAATGATCTGTTCCAGCAGCGCCTGATGCGCCAAGCCCGGCGCGACGCTGATCGTGACGGTTTCCAGCATGGTTTCCATTGCACAAGTCCGTTTCCAAGAGCGGAAAGGCTAGCGCAACAATATGACAAATCGGCGATGACGGCGGTGGCCGCTATTGCGGGCCGCCGCTTCCTGCACCACACTGACATTAACCGTATCCGACAAGGAAGACGCCATGCCCATGCTGCAACACGACGGACGCCAGCTGTATTACGAAGTCAGTGGCCACGGCGAACAGCCGCTACTGCTGTTCAATGGCCTGACCATGAGCACCGCCGCCTGGACGCTGATGGCGCCCTTGCTGGAGCCGCGCTTCAAGCTGATCCGCCTCGATTTCCAGGGCCAGGGCCAGAGCGAGCGGCGGGTGCAGGACAGCTACCCGCTGACGCAGCAGGCCGACGACGCCGCCGCGTTGCTCGACCACCTCGGCATCGAGCAGTGCTACCTCGCCGGCCTGTCCTATGGCGGCATGGTGGCGCAGCACTTCGCCCGCCGCCATCCGGCGCGGCTGTCGCGGCTACTGCTGGCCTCGACGCTGGCGTGGTCGGATGCGGCCAACGTTTACATCGCGCAGAGCTGGAGCGCGGCACAACAGGCCGGCGGCCCCGGACTGCGCTTCGACATCAGCCTGCCGTGGCTGTTTTCCAGCCGCTTCTTCGTCAGCAGCGCGCAGATGCTGCCGGACCTGCGCACCATCGCCGCCACCGTGGACTGGCCGGGGGTGGAACGCATCCTGGCCGGCATCCGTGAACACGACGCGCGCAGCTGGCTGGATGAGATCAGGGTACCGACCCACATCATCGTCGGCAGCGAAGACCGCCTCACCCCGCTGTACCAGTCGGAACTGCTGCACCAGGGCATCGCCGGCTCGACGCTGACGGTTCTGCCCGGCGCCGGCCACGCCATCCACCTCGAAGCGCCGGCCGCCTTCGCGCAGCAGATCAGCCGCTTCGCCGACGCCTGAGCACGTGTTCACGATCTCGCACGCTCACGCGAGACAAGGCGAAAACGGCTGAGGAAGCGACGTTTATCCAGACATAAACAAGCATGCCGAAGCCGTGTTTAACGCGGCATCGCCCGATTGATATCAGTCGCAGCAGATCGTGAACAGGTTCTAAGGTGGAGAATGTCCGGTTTGCGCCACATTCGGACAGGGCGGTGACAGCCGCGTTGGCGCTGACTGGCATTTGATTAGAATGGGGCAACACCACAAGCACAGGACACCCCATGACGCCGTTTGCTCCCGCCCGTGATTTTCTGCACGCCACGCTGGAAGGCCGCTTTGCCGGCCCCCGCCACTGGCAGACCGCGACCCTGAGCCTGCAGTGGCTGGCCGAAGGCGTGCTGGCGCTGGCGCCGCTGGACGCCACCGACACGCTGGACCACGTGCTGCTGTCCACCGGCATCCACGGCAACGAGACCGCCCCGATCGAGGTGGTCAACAGCATTGTCAACGACCTGCTCGCCGGCGCCATGCCGCTGCGCTGCCGACTGCTGGTGATGCTGGGCAACCCGGTGGCGATGCGCAGCGGCGCGCGCTTTACCGATTACGACATGAACCGGCTGTTCAACGGCGCCCACATCAGCCAGCCGCAGGCACAGGAGGCGCGCCGCGCCGCCGAGCTGGAACAGCTGGCCGCCGACTTCTTCCGCGCCGCGCCGGCCGGCGTGCAGCGTCTGCACTACGACCTGCACACCGCCATCCGCGGCTCGGTGTTCGAGAAGTTCGCCATCTACCCGTACACCGACGGCCGGCCGCACAAGCGCGAACAGCTGCTGTGGCTGGAAAGCGCCGACGTCAGCACCCTGCTGCTGCACAGCAAGCCGGCAGCCACCTTCAGCTACTACACCAGCCACCATTTCCACGCCGACGCGCTGACGCTGGAGCTGGGCAAGGCGCGGCCGTTCGGCGACAACGACCTCGCCCGCTTCGCCGGCATCGACCGCGCGCTGCGACGCCTGGTCTCTGGCAGCACCCCGCCGCTGCCGGCCTACGACGCCAGCCGCTTCGCGGTGTTCCACGCCAAGTACGATCTGGTGAAGCACAGCGAGCAGTTCAAGCTGCACCTGGCCGATAGCGTGGAGAACTTCACCGCCCTTCCGCATGGCATGACAATTGCCGAAGATGGCGATATCCGTTATGTCGCCGATGGTGGCGAAGAACGCATCCTGTTCCCCAACCCCAAGGTCGGCATCGGCCTGCGCGCCGGCATCGTGATCAGCCCCTGCCAACTGGATTAGACGCTTATCCACAGCAAAACAGGGAAAAAGCTGTGGATAAGCTGTTGAAAGCCAAAAAAAACAGCGCGGCGTCAGCAGTTTGCTGACGCCGCGCATTTTTCGGGCATCGTCTGCCGCTTACACCAGCTTGCCCGGGTTCATAATGCCATCCGGGTCAAAAAGTGATTTCACCGCTTTCATCAGCCGGATTTCGGCATGACTGCGGCTTACGTCAAGATAGTCATGCTTGAGCAGGCCGACGCCGTGCTCCGCCGACATGCTGCCGTTGAAGTCGCGCACCAGCTCGAACACGTGCTTGTTGACCTGCTCGCAGGCGCGGCGGAAGTCGTCGATGGCCAGCGCCTCCGGCTTCAGCACGTTGATGTGCAGGTTGCCGTCGCCGATGTGGCCGAACCATACCACCTCGAACTGCGGGTACTCGCGCGCCAGGATCTCGTCCAGCTGCGCGACAAAAGCCGGTACCTTGCTGACCACCACCGCGATGTCGTTCTTGTACGGCTTGTACGGGGTAATCGACTCGCTGATGTCCTCGCGCAGGCGCCACAGCTCCGCCGCCTGCTGCTGCGACTGCGACAGCACGCCGTCGACCAGCCAGCCCTGCTCGGCGCAGTATTCGAACAGCGCCAGCGCCTGCGTCTCGGTGTCCGGCGCGATCTTCTCGAACTCCAGCAGCACGTAGTAGTCGGCGGCCTCGTCAAACGGCCGCTGCACCGTGCCGCGCGCCAGCACGTGGCGCAGCGCCTGCTCGGAGAAGAACTCGAACGCGGTCAGGTCCAGCTTGTCGCGGTAGGCGTTGAAAATATTCATGATGTCGGCGAGTTGCGGCACCGCCAGCACCATCACCGCCAGCTCCGCCGGCGGCCGCGCCAGCCGCAGCGTGGCCTCGACGATGAAGCCCAGCGTGCCCTCCGAGCCGATGAACAGGTGGCGGAAGTCATAGCCGGTATTGTTCTTGGCCAGGCCGTGGTTCAGCTCCAGCACCTCGCCCTCGCCGGTCACCACTTTCAGACCGACCACCCACTCGCGGGTCATGCCGTAGCGCACGACCTTGATACCGCCGGCGTTGGTGGCGATATTGCCGCCGATCTGGCTGCTGCCGCTGGAGGCAAAATCCACCGGGTAGTACAGGCCGTTGGCCAGCGCGTACTCCTGCAATGTCTTGGTGATCACCCCCGCCTGGCAGCGCACGGTGCGGCCAACCTTGTCCAGCTCCAGGATCGCGTTCATGCGCTCGAACGACACCACCAGCTCGCCGTTGCGCGCCACCGCGCCGCCGGACAGGCCGGTGCGGCCGCCGGACGGCACCAGCGCAAACTGCTCGCGCTGCGCCCAGCGCACCAGCGCCACCACCTCCTCCACCGTTTTCGGGAACAGCACCGCGGCGGCATCGGGCGTGAAATAGCGCGTCCAGTCCAGGCCGTAGCGCGTCAGGGTATCGGTATCGGTGGCCACGCGGTCGGCGGCCAGCAGGCGGCCCAGTTCGGCCAGCTGTTGCGGTGCAAGCATGTGCGCTCTCTCTAGTCAAAAAACGGCAATCGGAGTCATAATACCCGATAAATTTAGTCAACAAAGGGCCATTCGCATCATGCAAACCGTATCGCTCGCCAAGGACAAGATCAAGGTATTGCTGCTGGAAGGTGTGCACCAGAGTGCACTCGACACCTTCCGTGACAATGGTTACCACAACATCGAGTATCACAAGAAGGCACTGGCCGATAACGAGCTGAAGGAACGCATTGCCGATGCCCACATCGTCGGCATCCGCTCGCGCAGCCAGCTCACCGATGACGTGCTGGAGGCGGCGAAAAAGCTGATCACCGTCGGCTGCTTCTGCATCGGCACCAACCAGGTCGACCTCGCCGCCGCCACCCGCCGCGGCATCCCGGTGTTCAACGCGCCGTTCTCCAACACCCGCTCGGTGGCCGAGCTGGTGATTGCCGAGAGCATCATGCTGTTGCGCGGCATTCCGGAAAAGAACGCCCTCGCCCATCGCGGCGGCTGGCTGAAATCGGCTGAAGGCAGCTTCGAGGTGCGCGGCAAGACGCTGGGCATCGTCGGCTACGGCCACATCGGCACCCAGGTCGGGGTGCTGGCGGAAAGCCTGGGCCTGAAGGTGGTGTTCTACGACATCGAGAACAAGCTGCCGCTGGGCAACGCGCGCCAGATCGGCAAGCTGCACGATCTGCTGGCCGAATCCGACGTGGTCACCCTGCACGTACCGGAAACGGCGCAGACCAAGGACATGTTCGGCGCCGCCGAGCTGGCGGCGATGAAGGCCGGCAGCCACCTGATCAACGCCTCGCGCGGCACGGTGGTGGTGATCGAGGCGCTGGCGGCCGCACTGGCGAGCAAGCACCTGGCCGGCGCCGCCATCGACGTGTTCCCGGTGGAGCCGGAGGGCAACGGCGAGGAATTCCTGTCGCCGCTACGCGAATTCGACAACGTGATCCTGACGCCGCACATCGGCGGCAGCACGCTGGAGGCGCAGGCCAATATCGGCGGCGAAGTCGCCGCCAAGCTGGTGAAGTACAGCGACAACGGCTCGACGCTGACCGCGGTCAACTTCCCCGAGGCCTCGCTACCGGCGCACCCTGGCAAGTGCCGCCTGCTGCACATCCACAAGAACCAGCCCGGGGTGCTGGCGCGCATCAACGACGCCTTCTCCAAGCTCGGCATCAACATCGCCGCGCAATACCTGCAGACCAGCGACGAGATCGGCTACGTGGTGATCGAAACCGACAGCGCCGCCAGCCAGCCGGCGCTGGAGGCACTGCAGCAGATCCCCGGCACCCTGCGCTGCCGAGTGCTGTACTAGGGCCACTCGCTTGTGGCCAACGTTGGCCGCAAACGCAAAAACGCCACGGCTAGCCGTGGCGTTTTGTTTGGCAGCAGCGAAGATCAGGCGCTGACCGGCTGTGCTTCCTTCATCAGCAGTGCCACCAGCGTCGCCACGCGCAGCTTCAGCTCGCGGCGGTCGACGATCATGTCCAGCGCGCCCTTTTCGATCAGGAACTCCGAGCGCTGGAAGCCTTCCGGCAGCGTCTCGCGCACGGTCTGCTCGATCACGCGCGGGCCGGCAAAGCCGATCAGCGCGCCCGGCTCGCCGATCACCACGTCGCCTAGGAAGGCGAACGAGGCGGACACGCCGCCCATGGTCGGATCGGTCAGGATGGAGATGAACGGCAGCTGGTAGTCGGACAGCAGCTGCAGCGCGGCGGAGGTCTTCGCCATCTGCATCAGCGAGTTGAGGCCTTCCTGCATCCGCGCACCACCGGAGGCGGCGACACAGATGAACGGCGCGCGCGCCTCGACCGCAGCCTGCACGCCGCGCACGAAGCGCTCGCCGACCACCGAACCCATCGAGCCGCCGATGAAGCGGAACTCGAAGGCGGCGACCACCGCCGGCATATTGTGGATACTGCCCTGCATCACCACCAGCGCGTCGTCCTCGCCGGTGCTTTCCGCCGCGGCGACCAGACGGTCAGGGTACTTCTTGCTGTCCTTGAACTTCAGGATGTCAATCGGCTTGACCTCGGCGCCGATCTCGCGACGGCCTTCCGCATCCAGCAGCATGTCCAGCCGCTCGCGGGCATTCAGCGAGTGGTGATGGTCACACTTGGGACATACCTGCAGATTGGCCTGCAGGTCAGTGTGGTACAGCACCGCCTCACACGCGGGGCACTTGCTCCACAAACCTTCCGGTACCGCCGACGCCTTGCTCGTGCGCGGATCGCGCTTGATCTTCGGCGGCAGGAGTTTATTCAACCAGCTCATTGCTGACTCCTTGAATCAATACGTTGCGGCCAACGGTAACGTTGGCCGCAGGGTGCTGGCACGGGTGACCAGCATTGTTCTAACGGATGGCATCCTTCAGTGATGCCACCAGACGGGTAAGCTGCTCTTTGGCAGTTTCGGGGGTCGCCGCTTCGATTTCCTGCACCAGACGGCTACCGACCACCACCGCATCCGCGGCGGTGGAGATGGCGCGCGCCGTTTCGGCATCGCGAATTCCGAAGCCGACACCGATCGGCACATCAATAAATTCTCTAAGGGCGGCAATTTTACGCGCTACGTCGTCAATGTCCAGATTTCCGGCACCGGTCACGCCTTTAAGTGACACATAGTAGACATAACCACGTGCCAGCGCGGCGATTTGCTTGACCCGCGCCATCGGCGTGGTCGGTGCAATCAGGAATACCGGATCCAGTTTGGCGGCGATCAGCGCCGCCGACAGCTCGGCCGCTTCTTCCGGCGGGCAGTCCACGGTCAGCACGCCGTCGACACCGGCGGCGGCGGCTTCCTGCGCAAACACCTCGTAGCCCAGCACGTGTACCGGGTTGAGGTAGCCCATCAGCACCACCGGGGTCTGCTGGTTGCTGCGGCGGAATTCGCGCACCATGTCCAGCACGTTGCGCAGGCCGACCTTGTGCAGCAGCGCGCGTTCGCTGGCGCGCTGGATCACCGGGCCGTCGGCCATCGGATCGGAGAACGGGATGCCCAGTTCGATCACGTCGGCACCGCCCTCCACCAGACCGTGCATCAGGCTGACGGTCAGGCCGGGATCGGGATCGCCGGCGGTGATGAACGGGATCAGGGCTTTTTCGCCGGCGGCTTGCAGGCGGGTAAAGGTTTCAGCAATACGGCTCATCACGCGTTTCCTTGCAGCCGGCCTGACAATCAGTCAGGCCGGTATCATCGGGGAGCGGCAAAGGTTGGCCGCAGTGCGGCCAACCCTGGCCACCTTACAGGGTCAGGCCCATCAGACCGGCGACGGTGTTGATGTCCTTGTCGCCACGGCCGGACAGGTTGACCAGAATGATCTGATCCTTGGCCATGGTCGGCGCGATCTTGGCAGCATAGGCCAGCGCGTGACTGGACTCCAGCGCCGGGATGATGCCTTCCAGGTGGCAGCAGTCCTCGAATGCCTTCAGTGCCTCGTCGTCGTTGATGGCCACGTATTCGGCGCGACCGATGTCCTTCAGCAGGCTGTGCTCCGGGCCGACGCCCGGGTAGTCGAGGCCGGCAGACACCGAGTGGGTCTCGATGATCTGGCCGTTCTCATCCTGCATCAGGTAGCTGCGGAAGCCGTGCAGCACGCCCGGCTTGCCGGCCGACAGCGGCGCCGCGTGGCGGCCGGTGGCCACCCCGTCGCCACCGGCTTCAACGCCGACCAGGCGCACGCCTTCCACCTCGACATAAGGATGGAAAATGCCGATGGCGTTGGAGCCGCCACCGACGCAGGCCACCACCATGTCCGGCTGACGGCCGACCATTTCCTGCATCTGCTCCTTGGCCTCGATGCCGATGATGCGCTGGAAGTCGCGCACCAGCATCGGGTACGGGTGCGGGCCGGCGGCGGTGCCGAGGATGTAGAAGGTGCTGTCGATATTGGTCACCCAGTCGCGCATCGCCTCGTTGAGCGCATCCTTCAGCGTCTTGGAGCCGGACTCCACCGGCACCACGGTGGCGCCGAGCAGCTTCATGCGGAACACGTTCGGCGCCTGACGCTTCACGTCTTCCGAACCCATGTACACCACGCACTCCATGCCGTAGCGGGCGGCGACGGTGGCCGAGGCCACGCCGTGCTGGCCGGCGCCGGTCTCGGCGATCACGCGCTTCTTGCCCATGCGCCGCGCCAGCAGCGCCTGGCCGATGGTGTTGTTGACCTTGTGCGCGCCGGTGTGATTGAGGTCTTCGCGCTTGAAGTAGATCTGCGCGCCGCCGAGCTGCTCCGACCAGCGCTTGGCGTGGTAGATCGGGCTCGGGCGGCCGACAAAGTGCTTCAGTTCGTAGTGATATTCCTGCCAGAACGCCGGATCAGCCTTGGCACGGGCATACTCGGCATTCAGCTCGTCCAGTGCTGCCATCAATGTTTCCGCTACATAGACACCGCCGTACGGGCCGAAGTGACCGCGTGCATCGGGGAAGTCATAACTGCTCATGGAATGCTCCTGATGGTTTGATGATGGTAGCGGCACGCGGTGGCGCGCCGTGTTAATTCTGTGCCGCCCGCACCGCGGCGACGAAATCCGCCACCCGCTGCGGACTCTTGATGCCCTTGCCGGTCTCGACACCGCTGGAGACATCGACCGCCGCCGGGCGTACGCGACGCACCGCATCGGCAACATTGTGCTCGTCCAGGCCGCCGGACAGGATCAGCGGCAAGGGCAGCTGCGCCGGGATCAGCGTCCAGTCGAAGGTCTTGCCGGTGCCGCCGTGCGCGCCCTCGACAAAGGCATCGGTCAGCAGGCCGCGCGCGTCATGGTACTGTGCGGCCAACGTCTGCAGATCGGTACCCGGCTGCACCCGCACCGCCTTCAGGTACGGACGGTGGAAGCTGCGGCAGAACGCCGGCAACTCTTCACCGTGGAACTGCAGCACGTCGATGGCACACTGCGCCAACACGGCTTCGATCTCCTCGCGCGTGGCGTTGACGAACAGCGCCACCACGGTCACGAACGGCGGCAGCGCGGCGATGATGGTCTGCGCCTGCGCGATGCCGACGTGGCGCGGGCTCTTGTCGTAGAACACCAGGCCGATGGCGTCGATGCCAAGGTTGGCCGCAGCCACCGCATCCGCGACGCGGGTAAAGCCACATACTTTGATGCGAACGCTCATCTTATCTCCACAGGGTCAGGCGCGCGGCCTGGGCCTGCGACGGCAGTTCGAACTGCGCCGGGTAGCCGACACCGGTCAGGTACAGGCCATCGGGCATGAAGGTCGGCGGCGCCTTGGTACGATCCGCCGCCGCCAGCAAGGCCGCCATGCCGGCAGTATCGAGCTTGCCCCTGCCGACATACAGCAGCGCGCCGACGATATTGCGCACCATGTGATGCAGGAAGGCGTCGGCGGTGAGGTCGAAGCGCAGCAGGCCGTCGACTTCGCTGATGTCCAGCTGCTGCAGATCTTTCAGCGGCGACTTGGCCTGGCACTCCGCCGCGCGGAAGCTGGAAAAATCGTGTCGCCCCAGCAGTACCGCCGCCGCCGCGCGCATCGCGGCCACATCCAGCGGCTGGTGGTACCAGCCGACGCGACCGGCGGTCAGCCCTGGGCGCACCGGGTGCGTCAGCAGGAAATAGCGGTACGAGCGGGAAAACGCGGAAAAGCGCGCATGAAATTCGTCACTGACTTCCCGCGCCCACACCACGGCGATCTCGGGTGGCAGGTGGGCATTGACGCCGCGCACCCAAGCATTGAGCGGGCGGATGGCATCACTGTCGAAGTGCACTACCTGCATCAGCGCGTGCACGCCGGCATCGGTACGGCCGGCGGCGAGGGTGGTCACCGGATGGCCGGCAATGCGCGACAGCGCCTGGTTCAGTTTGTCCTGCACGGTGTTACCACCGGGTTGCGTCTGCCAGCCGGAAAACGCACGGCCGTCATACTCCACACCCAACGCAACTCTCATTGTCCCACTTTCACGAGTAAGCCGGACAACAGCAACAGCAGCAACAAGGCCAACGTGTCACGCATGGTCCACGGCGAAAAGCCTAACTTTACCTCATCCGCCGGGGCTTGTGTCAGTTGCGCCGCCAGCGCCGCGCGCCACGCCGCCAGGCTCAGCGCCGGCGGATGCTGCAACCAGTGCTCGGCATAAAACAGCGTCAGCCCCAGCCGCAGCAGCACGCGTTCCAGCGGCAGACCGAGCCGCGCCAGCGGTTGCAGCAGCCACGCCAGCGCCTGCAGCATGCCCTGCTGCCCCAATTGCAGCCAGACGCAGCGCAGGCTCGCCATCAGCAACAGCAGCCGCAACTGCTGCTGCAGTGCCAAGGCCAGCCCCTGCCGCGACGGCGACCACGCGGCGGCGAACAGCGCATCACCCGGCACCGACCAGGCGGTAACCAGCAGCAGGGTCAGCAGCAGCCAGCGCATGCGCCGCAGCGCGAGGGATAGCTGCCGCCATAACAGGGGGAGACAGCACAGGAACAACAGGGAAAGCGCCAGCCAGGACCAGGCTTGCAGCACCAGCACCAGCAGCAACCACGCCACCAGCGCCAGTGCGGGATGGCCGCACACGATCAGGAACCGTCCACCGCTTCTTTGGGCGCTTCCAGCAGCCCGGCATCGCGCAGCAGGGTATCGGCCATCTCGCTGTCACCCATCTCGCGATACAGCTGCGCCAGCTCGGCAATCGCCGCCTGCTCCGACAGCTCACCCGCCACCGATACCGGCTGCCGGTCATTGGCGGCGAAGTCGGCGACGCGGCGCGGCGCTACCGGTTCTGGCGCCACGAACTCAGGCAGCTCCGGCTCCGGCGCCACTGGCGCCGACGGCGGCAGAGGCTCTGCAATCGCCACAGCGGCTGCCGGCAACGGCACCTCGGGCGCCTCGACCTCGGCCGGCGCGGATGCCAGCACCACGGGTTCGCTCATCGGGCGCTCGATGGCGCGATACAGCGGGTTGTCCGCGTCCAGCGTGGCGCCCAACTGCTGCACCCGCGTCCACAGACCGCTCAGTGGGCCGAACACCGCCAGCACATCCAGCGCCACCGCCTCGAACTCGCCGCGATTACCCTGCGTGGCGATCAGGTCGAGCAATTTGATGCGCAGATCCTCGCGCTCCGGCTCGGCGCGCAGGGCATTGCGCAGCAGGCTCTCGGCCGCCTCGCTGCGGCCATAAGCCAGCAGCACGTCCGCCTCGGCCAGTACGTCGACCGTATCAAGCCGGATCTCCTCGGCCGGCGCGGGCGGCGGCGGCACGAGCGCAGCCGCTGCCGCCACCACGGGCGGCGTCGCGGCCGGTGTCTGGCCGGCTTCCGCTGCGCTGTCCGCCGGTTTCTGCTTGCGGCGCCGCAGCAGCATCCACGCCAGCAGGCTGGCCACGGAAATGCCGCCAACACCGGTCAGCACCCACTCCGTCAAGCGGCCATCAAGAAACGCCGCTTCGCTGTCCGACAACGGCGGCATGGCCGGTGCGGCACTGGCCGCCACCGCGGGCGCCGGGCTGGCCTCCAGCCGGCTGATTTCCGCTTCCAACCATTTCATGCGCTGCTGCGCCGCCTTCAACTGCTGGCCGATCTGCTCGGACGGTACCGCCGCTGCGACTGACGGCGCAGAGGCGACCGGGGCCGGCGGCGCGACTGAAGCCGATGGTGTCGCCGCAGCCTTGGCCGGGGCGGTTACCCCCGAATCGTGCGTGCTGCCAGTGGGCGCCGGCTTGTGTTCCGGGAACACCAGCCAGGCACCGGCAAACAACAGGTCGCGATCACCGCCGGCAAAGGCCTGCGGATTGCGTGCCAGCACCGCCACCATCCAGGACTGCCGCGCCGCCGGGGCGTAGCGTAGCGCCAGCCGATTAAGGCTGTCCCCCGCCTTGACGCGGTAGCCGTCCACCGGCAACGCCTGCGCCGACGGGGCCACGTGCTTGCGATAGCGCTGACCGGCCTTCGGCACCGCAACACTGAAACGGCGCACCACCTCGGCCTCGCCCAGCCGGGCCTGCAATTCAAAACCGATGCGGCTGCTGGTCACCGGCTGCGGATGATGCAACCGCAAGAACTGACGCCCGCCACGGCTGCGCAGCGCAAAGCGTACCGCTTGCGCATCGCCCAGCCCGTGCAGCGCCGACAGCTGGAACTGGCTGGAGTGATCGGCCGTCGGCCAGTCGCCCAGCAGCTCGACTTCCATGCGCAGCGGCAGCCCGCGCACCGACAGCAAACGCCCGGCACCGAAGGCAGGTGTGGTGGCACCGGTGATGAAACTCGGTTTTTCCGCCGGCAAGGCACTGTGCGGCGAAGGCTTCTTGTCCGGTGTCACCGGCCACTGCCCGGATGCCGGCAGGTGATATTCGCGGATGGCCCGACCGGAAGGCCATGACAGCTCAAGGGCAAAATGCAGACCCTGGTCACGGGGCAACACCGGCCCGGACAAGGTAATCAGGTAGCGGCCGGGCGACACCTCGCTGGTGCGGATCGCCAGCTGGCGTACCGCTTCGGCGTAAGGCCCCAGCATCGGATAACGCTCCAGCGACGCCAGCGACGCCGTCGGCGCGCTGAGTCCGCCCTCCGGCTCGACCGCCACCTCGGCATAAAACGCCTCGTCGGCCGCCGACAGCACCCGCAACGCGCCGAGTCCGGCCCAAGCCGGCAGTACCGCGCAGGCGGTCAGCAGGCCGGCCAGCACCGGGCGCAGGGCAAAGCTTGGGTGACTAGCGTTGGTTTTCATCTGCGGTCGCCAGCGCTGACATCAAAGCGAGGACAGCAGGTTGGCGGCTTCCTGCTTCAGCGAACCGCCGGCCTCGGCCACCAGTTCTTCCAGCACTTCGCGCGCGCCATCCTTGTCCCCCATGTCCAGATAGACACGGGCCAGATCCAGCTTGGTCGACAGTGGATCGTCCGACACCGACATGCCTTCGGTGCTGACTGCCGGCGTTTCCGCGCCCAGGCTGTCCAGACCGAAGTCGAAATCGACACTATTGGCATCCGGCTCGGCTGCGGCCAACGTTTCCAGCGGACTAGCGGCGCTCACCGGCTCGTCCAGCTGGAAATCGAAGTCCAGCATGTGCTTGTTCTCTTCCGGCTCCGGTTCGGGCGGTGCTGGTTCCGCCACCACCTGCTCGGTGCTGGCCAGCAGGCTTTCAATATCCAGCTCCGGCGCCAGCGCCTTGGGGGGCGCATCCACGGCGAACGGATCGTCGCCGAGCAGGGCCGCACGCAGTGGATCATCATCCACGGCCGGCGTAACCGGCTCTACCACTGCCGCAGCGGCGGCCGGCACACTACCCATCAGTTCGTTGTCGAGGTCGATGTCCATCGGTGACGCCGTGAAGGCACTGTCGGCCACCACCTCGCCGGCGACGGCAACACCGCCATACAGGACATTGGCGGGATCGATGCCGCGACCCAGTTTGGCGATCTTATCCCACAGCGTGCCCTGCCCGCCCAGCGCGTCGTGCAGCGCTCTGGCGTGCGGTTCGAAGGCGGCTCGGTCTTGGCGTGACGCATAGATTTCCAGCAGCTTGGCGCGCACCTCGTGCAGGGTCGGGTCTTTCGCCAGTGCTTCTTTCAGGATTTCCTCGGCCTGCTGGTCGCGGCCGTAGGCGAGGTAGACCTCGGCTTCGGCGATCGGGTCGACATCGCCGGCCTCGGCGCCGCCGGTACCGCTACGGGTGAAGTCGGTGAGGAAAGTATTACCGGCGGTCATCGGCTCGGTATTGGGCTGGTGCAGCGACTGCTTGCGCAGGGTGCTGGCCGCGCCAGCGTGGCCCGAACCCGCGGCACGACGGCGGCGCAGCATGATGATGGCCGCCAACCCCAGCAAGACCGCAGCCAGCGCACCGCCAATCAGCGGCAGGTAGGCCATGATCTGACCCAGCAACGGCTCGCCGCGCTCCTCGGCGGCCGGTGCCGGTTGCGGCGACGCCGCCGCCTGCAGCGCATTGAGGCGTTTTTCCAGTTCGGTGATTTTTTGCTGCGCCTGCTGCAGTTGCAGCGCCTGTTCGGAGACCACTGCAGAGGCATCAACGGCTGGCGCCGAGGCGGGAGCGGTCACCGGCTCCAGCTTCACCAGCTGTTCCGTAGGGGCAGCCGGTTTGGCGGGCGCCGGTGTTTCTGTCGGCGTCGCGGCGGCGGCGACAACGGGTGCTGCCGCAGTAGTCTGCGGGGCACGATCGGCGGCGAGAAGGCTGTTGCTGCGTTCGCGCCCGAGGGCACGGATTTGTGACAGTGACGGCACCTTCAGGCGGGCACCGGCACGCAACTGGTCGGGATTGCCGGCGACGAAGGCCTGCGGATTTGCCTCCAGCAGCGCAGCCATCACCTGGCGCAGCGAAACATTGGGCAGCGCCAATGACGCCGCCAGCTGGTGCAGGGTCTGCCCCGAGCGCACGCTGATACGGTCCGGCGGCGCACGATTGACGATTTCGCGCGCGGCACGCGGCGGAGACGGTAGCCTTGGCGCCGGTGCCAACCGCTCGCTCGGCGGACGGGCCGCAACCGGTGCCGGTGCCGGATTGGCCGGCAACGCATAATCGACCGGATCCAGCAGCACGGTATATTCGCGCACCGAACGGCTGCTCGGCATTTTCGCTTCCACCACAAAGCGAAGATAAGGCTCGCTGATCGGCGCCAGCGACGTGACCCGGATATACGGGCGGCCATTGGCACGCTGGGCCAGCGTGAAGCGCAGGCTGCTCAGCAGCGGCGCGTAATCGACTTTCAACTCGCGAAAGGTATCCAGGGTGGCCAGGCCAACCCGCTGCACATCGCCATCCGAGCTGCTCAGCTCGATTTCGGCACGCAACGGCTCGCCAAGATTGGACTTGACGACGACCCCCCCCAAACCCGCCCAGGCTGCAGAAGAAAATGCCACTGACAGCATTAATACGCTCAGTTTTTTCTTGGCCAGCATTCTTTTTTGCTACCTTTCGGTGTGTTGTTTTGCTCTAGCGCCGTTGCCGCTCATTTATCCACCATTTGTATAAGCGTGGTGACGGCCGATTTTTAAACCGGCCTGATAAATCTTGCAAGCGAATAGCCAAATCAGTATAGCGACATAGTACCTTGAGATTCCGGCTCAGGCAAAATAGCCACGCTTCATCAGGGCTGCGGCCAGCGCCACGCAAGGCTCTGCGGCACCCGCGCGGACATTGTCGGCCGCCAGCCAGAACGACACGGTACCACCGGCGGTCTGCCGCACGCGGCTGACCCAGACCGCTTCGTTGCCGGATGCTTCCAGTGGCGTGACATATGGCAGTTCGCCACGCGGATCGTCAACGATTTGCAGACCGCCAGCGGCCAGCAGTTCGCGCGCCTTGTCCGCATTCAACGGATCTCGGGTCTGCAGTGTCACCGCCCAGCCGTGGCCGAAGAAGACCGGCACCCGCACGCAGCTGGCCTCGACCCGCAGTTGCGGATTGCCCAGCACCTTGTGCAGCTCGTCGACCAGCGACTGTTCTTCTTCGCTGCTGCCCTGCTCGTCGACGTCGCCGATCAGCGGCAGCACGTTGAAGGAGATGCGCTTCTGGTAGACCTCCAGCTCGATGTCACGGGCGCCAAACAGCGCGGTGGTCTGGTTGGCCAGCTCTTCCAGCGCGGCGCGGCCGGTGCCGGATACCGACTGGTAGCTGGCGATGGTGACCCGCTCCAGACCGCTGGCCTGGAGTGCGGCCAACGCCTTGGCCACCGGTGTCACGGTGCAGTTCGGCACCGCCAGCAGCAGGCCTTCGCCGAGATCATCTAGCGCGGCGTCGTTGATGCCGGGCACCACCAGCGGCACGTCCTCGGACAGCCGGTATACCGAGCTGAAGTCGATCACGGCACAACCGGCGTTGCGTGCTTCCGGCACGAAGCGGCGCGACAGTTCGCTGCCGCCGACAAAGATCGCCAGCGAGGCGTTGGCAAAGTCAAAGTCATCCACCGTGGCCACATCCAGCTCGAGATTGCCCAGCGACACGGTTTCGCCGTCCTTTTCCGCCACATCCAGCGCAAACACGCGGCCGATCGGCAACGCACGTTCGGCCAGCAATTCAAGCACGGCCTCGCCAACCAGCGAGGTGGCACCAACAACAGCAATACGCAGGGTTTCAGACATTCTTTATCCAGTTCTAGAAAACGAAAAGGGCGCCGTTGGCGCCCTTGGCTAACAGTATCGCACTATTTTAGCGTTCAATCAGGATCCGCAACATACGGCGCAGCGGTTCGGCCGCACCCCACAGCAGCTGATCGCCAATCACGAAGGCCGACAGGTACTCGCCGCCCATGTTCAGTTTGCGCACGCGACCGACGCCGATCTGCAGACCGCCGGTGATGGCGGCCGGTGTCAATTCCTTGACGGTGATGTCGCGGTCGTTCGGCACCCACTTCACCCAATCGTTGCCGGACTTGATGATGGCCTCGATCTCTTCCAGCGGCAGGTCTTTTTTCAGCTTCACGGTCAGCGCCAGGCTGTGACAGCGCATGGCGCCGATGCGCACGCACAGGCCGTCGACCGGGATGGTCGCCGTGTTACCGAGGATCTTGTTGACCTCGGCCTGGCCCTTCCACTCTTCCTTGGACTGGCCGTTGTCGAGCTGCTTGTCGATCCACGGGATCAGGCCGCCGGCGAGTGGCGCGCCGAAGAACTCGGTCGGTACGTCTTCACGGATGGTGGCGGCAACCTTGCGGTCGATGTCGAGGATGGCGGACGATGGCGTGGCCAGCTCGTCGGCCACCGCGGCGTGCACCACGCCCATGCCCTTCAGCAGTTCGCGCATGTGGTTGGCGCCGCCGCCGGAGGCCGCCTGGTAGGTCATCGAGGACACCCACTCTACCAAGCCTTCGCGGAACAGCCCGCCCATACCCATCAGCATGATGGAGTTGGTGCAGTTGCCGCCGATGAAATCCTTGACGCCATTGGCGAGGCCGGCTTCGATCACGTTGTTGTTGACCGGGTCGAGCACGATGATGGCGTTGTCTTCCATGCGCAGCGTGGAGGCGGCATCGATCCAGTAGCCGTTCCAGCCGGCCTCGCGCAGCTTGGCGTACACCTCGGTGGTGTAGTCACCGCCCTGACAGGTGACGATGGCGTCCATCGCCTTCAGCTCGTCGATGTTGCGCGCGTCTTTCAGCGGCGGTACGTCGCGGCCAACGTTGGGGGCGGCACCACCGACATTGGAGGTCGTGAAAAACACCGGTTCGTCGATAACGGCAAAATCATTCTCTTCCAGCATGCGCTGCATCAGCACGGAACCGACCATGCCGCGCCAGCCAACAAAACCTACTCGCACGATAATTCTCCTGAATGTCTTGGGTGTTTGAAACTGTCTCGCCAGCCATCTCTTGACAGACCAGCTTTATGTAGTGATCAGCCCCATTGTGCAGGGCAACAGCGGCACGCACAATGGGGCTGACGTTTTTTATTCAAACAACATTAAAGATGCAAATTACAAGGCCGCAACCACCGCATTGCCCATGCCGGAGCAGCTGACTTTCTCGCAACCGGTCTCGAAGATATCGGCGGTGCGATAGCCCTGCGCCAGCACCGTTTTCACCGCGTTTTCCACGCGCTGGGCGGCGGCTTCCTGGTTGAAGGTGTAGCGCAGCATCATCGCCGCCGACAGGATGGTGGCCAGCGGGTTGGCCAGGTCCTTGCCGGCGATGTCCGGAGCGGAGCCGTGGCTAGGCTCGTACAGGCCCTTGTTGTTCTGGTCCAGCGATGCCGACGGCAGCATGCCGATGGAGCCTGTGAGCATCGAGGCCTCGTCGGACAGGATGTCGCCGAAGATGTTGCCGGTCACCATCACGTCGAACTGCTTCGGGTTGCGCACCAGCTGCATCGCGGCGTTGTCGACGTACATGTGCGACAGTTCCACCTGCGGGTACTCGCGCGCCACGTCGATCATGATTTCTTTCCAGAACTCGGTGGTCTCCAGCACGTTGGCCTTGTCCACCGAGCACAGCTTCTTGCCGCGCTTCATCGCGATGCCGAAGGCGACGTGGGCGATGCGGCGGATTTCGCCCTCGCTGTAGCGCATGGTGTTGTACGCCTCGCGCTCGCCCAACTCGTTGACGGCGATGCCGCGCGGCTGGCCGAAGTAGATGTCACCGGTCAGTTCGCGCACGATCATGATGTCGAGGCCGGACACCACTTCCGGCTTCAGCGTCGACGCGTTGGCCAGTTCCGGGTACAGGATGGCCGGACGCAGGTTGGCGAACAGGTTGAGGTCCTTGCGGATCGCCAGCAGGCCACGCTCCGGGCGCAGCGCGCGCTCCAGATTGTCGTACTGCGGGCCACCAACGGCGCCGAGCAGCACCGCGTCGGCGTCGCGACACAGGTTCTGCGTGAACGACGGGTAGGGATGGCCGAACTCGTCGTAGGCGGCGCCACCCAGCGGCGCCTGCTCCATCTCGATCGGCAGGCCGTCGCTGCGCAACACTTCCAGCACGCGCTGCGCCTGGGCAATGATTTCCGGACCGATGCCGTCACCTGGCAAGACTGCAATTTTCATGATCTTTATCCCGTAGCGTGGAGGACAAGGTTGGCCGCACTGCGGTCAACCTTTGGTGGTGAGTTCAGGCAAACAGCCACGGCTGCGCCGCGCGGTGCTTGCTTTCGAAGGCCTTGATCTCGGCTTCGTGCTTCAACGTCAGGCCGATCTCGTCCAGACCGCCGAGCAGGCAGTGCTTGCGATGCTCGGTGATGTCGAAGGCAAACACCTTGCCGGACGGCGTGGTGATGGTCTGCGTCGGCAGGTCCACCTGCAGCGTGTAGCCTTCGGCCGCTTCGCATTCGCGGAACAGCTGGTCGACCACTTCCGCCGGCTGCACGATGGGCAACAGGCCGTTCTTGTAGCAGTTGTTGAAGAAAATGTCGGCGAACGACGGCGCGATCACCACGCGGAAGCCCTGGTCTTCCAGTGCCCACGGCGCGTGCTCACGCGAAGAGCCGCAGCCGAAGTTCTCGCGCGCCAGCAGTACCTGCGCGCCAGCGTAGCGCGGGAAGTTGAGCACGAAGTCCGGGTTCAGCGGCCGCTGGCTGTTGTCCATGCCCGGCTCGCCGTGATCGAGGTAGCGCCACTCGTCGAACAGGTTGGGGCCGAAGCCGGAACGCTTGATCGACTTCAGGAATTGCTTGGGAATGATCGCGTCGGTATCGACGTTGGCGCGATCCAGCGGGCACACGAGGCCGTCAAGGGTGGTAAATGCCTTCATTGTGCTGCCCTTTCGATGGCGGAACCTGCGTTTCTGAGATCCTGGCCGACACCGGCCACGGTATTGCATCCGGTGACTGCCGCCAGCAAGGCCAGCGCAGTCAGAAGTCGCGTTGTCATGTCTGTTCTCCTAGCTCTGGCCCGCTTACAGCGCGCGAATGTCGACGAAGTGGCCGGCCACCGCAGCGGCAGCAGCCATCGCCGGGCTGACCAGGTGGGTACGGCCGCCCTGGCCCTGACGGCCTTCAAAGTTGCGGTTGGAGGTGGACGCGCAACGCTCGCCCGGCTGCAGGCGGTCGGCGTTCATCGCCAGGCACATCGAGCAACCCGGCTCGCGCCATTCGAAACCGGCGGCGACAAACACCTTATCCAGCCCCTCGGCCTCGGCCTGCGCCTTGACCAGACCAGAGCCCGGCACCACCAACACCTGCTTGACGTTGGCCGCCTTGCTGCGGCCCTTGGCCACTGCAGCGGCCTCGCGCAGGTCTTCGATACGGCTGTTGGTACAGGAGCCGATGAACACGATGTCCACCGGAATCTCGTTGATCGGGGTATTGGCCTGCAGGCCCATATAGGCCAGCGCGCGCTCCATGGAACCCTTCTTCACCGGATCGCTTTCCTGCGCCGGGTCCGGCACGCGGCCGTTGATGTCGGTTACCATTTCCGGCGAGGTGCCCCAGGTCACCTGCGGCTGGATGGCGGCGGCATCGAGCACCACCACCTCGTCAAACTGCGCGCCGTCGTCGCTGTGCAAGGTGTTCCAGTACGCCACGGCGGCGTCCCACTGCTCGGCCTTCGGCGCGAACGGGCGCCCCTTCACGTAGTCGATGGTTTTCTGGTCCACCGCCACCAGGCCGGAGCGGGCGCCGGCTTCGATGGCCATATTGCACAGGCTCATGCGGCCTTCCATCGACAGCTCGCGGATCGCTTCGCCGCCGAACTCGATGGCGTAGCCGGTACCGCCGGCGGTGCCGATCTTGCCGATGATCGCCAGCGCCACGTCCTTGCCGGTAATGCCGGCCGGCAGCTTGCCGTCGACGCGCACCAGCATGTTCTTGGATTTCTTCGCCACCAGCGTCTGGGTCGCCATCACGTGCTCGACCTCGGAGGTGCCGATGCCGTGCGCCAGCGCGCCGAAAGCGCCGTGGGTGGAGGTATGGCTGTCACCACAGACCACGGTCATGCCCGGCAGGGTGGCGCCCTGCTCCGGCCCCATCACGTGCACGATGCCCTGGCCCTTGTCCTTGAACGGGAAGTAGGCCAGCGCGCCGAAGGCCTTGATGTTGGCGTCCAGCGTTTCCACCTGCTGGCGCGAGATCGGGTCCTTGATACCCTCGTCCCAGTGGTCGGTCGGCGTATTGTGGTCGGCGGTCGACACCACCGAGTCCACGCGCCACAGCGGACGATTGGCCAGCTTCAGGCCTTCGAAGGCTTGCGGGCTGGTCACTTCGTGGACCAAGTGACGGTCAATATAGAGCAATACGGTGCCGTCTGCTTCTTCGTGCACCACGTGGCTGCTCCACAGCTTGTCGTAGAGGGTCTGTGCGGTCATGGTTCTGCTTTCCCGATGAGTTTGCCGACAACATTCCGGCAGTGGATCCGGTCATTCTGTCACGTCCGCCCGAGGCGGAACAAGCCGCTGCGGCCAACCCTGGGCCGGCAGCCGGCCGTGCGTAGTAGCCCTATCATTGATCAAACCGGTTCCTAGTACAAGATAAGCATTTATACTAGTAGTAACACTACCAAGATGAGCCGCCACCACCATGAACGACGAGCGCAACACCAGCCCGCTAGGCGACTTTATCCGCAGCCACCGCGAGCGCGTGTCGCCGCAGCAGGCCGGCCTGCCCGCCGGCAGCCGTCGCCGCGCCAAGGGCCTGCGCCGCGAGGAAGTCGCCGCGCTGTGCGGCATCAGCCCGACCTGGCTGACCTGGATCGAGCAGGGTCGCACGCAGTCGGTATCGGCCGCCACGCTGGCGCGGCTGGCCGACGCGCTGCTGCTGAGCCGCGCCGAACGCGACTACCTGTTCAACCTCGCCGGGCAGAAAAACCCGGACGACGCCCACCTCGCCAGCGATCCGGAGGCGCAGCAGGCGCTGGCGCTGGCGGTCGGCAAGATCGCCGACCCGGCCTATGTGCTGGACGGGCTATGGTTCGTGCCGGCGTGGAACGCGCAGGCTGCCACCCTGTTCCGCGGCTGGCTGGACCAGCCGGAGCCGCGCCACAACCTGCTGCACTTCATGTTCCTGCACCCGCTGGCGCCGCAGCTGGTCGACGACTGGCCGACACGGGCGCGCCGCATGGTGGCGGAATTCCGCGCCGAGACCAGCGCCCGTCGCGATGACGGCGAAGTCGGCACCCTGCTCGACGGCCTGCGCCGACAGAGCGGCGACTTCGACAGCCTGTGGCGGCAGCAGGACGTGCAGGGCCGCGAAGGCGGCGAGCGCGCGTTCAACCACGCACAACTGGGACGGGTCAGTTACCAACAGCTGACGCTGCGGCTGGCCAATGCGCCGGGACTGAAGCTGGTGATGCTGCTGTCGAGCTGAGTGCGGCGGTTGCGGCCAACCTTTGGTCTCAGCCGTGCGCCGGGGTACGCAGCCAGCGCCAGCACACCAGCACGCCGATGAAGGTCACCAGCGCGGACACGGCAAAGGTCAGCGTCACCCCGCCATGCGGCCACAGCACGCCGCCGAGCAGGCCGCCGGCGCTGCCGCCGACGCCGAAGGAGGCGATCACGTACAGGCCCTGGCCGCGCGCCTGGTGCTGCTCGGCAAAGTAGCGGTGGATCAGCCCCACCGCCGCCGCGTGGTGCACGCCGAAGGTGAAGGCGTGCAGCGTCTGCGCGAACACCGCCACCGCCGGCTGCGCCAGCAGCAGTGCAATCAGCACGAAGCGCAGCGCGGTCACCAACAGCGAGGCCAGCATCAGTTGTTCCAGCGCGAAGCGCGCCATCAGCCGCGGCATCAGCAGGAAGACGCCGATCTCGCAGATCACCCCCACCGACCACAGCCAGCCGATGGCGCTCTTGCCGTAGCCGGCCTGCTGCAGGCCGATCGAATAGAAGGTGTAGTAAGGCCCCATGCCGAAGGCGAGCAGGAAGCAGCAGGCGAACAGCGCCAGCACCTGCGGCCGGCGCAGGGTGCCGGCAATCGACTGCCGCACCGCAGTGCGCGGCGCGGCGTGTACCTCCGGCACGAACCAGGCGGCCAGCGCGATCAGCAGCAGCAACGCCAGCACCGCCCACGGCAGGTTGCGAAGCCCGATCAGCTCCAGCAAGGCACCACCGACCAGCGACAGCGTGACAAAACCGATCGAGCCCCACACCCGCACCCGGCTGTAGCGTCCCGGCGTCGCGCGCGTCAGGTGCGCGGTGCTGGCCTCGACCAGCGGCAGCGCCGCCGCCCAGAAGAAGTGCGATACCGCCAGACTGACGAACACCCACCAGAAGCCGTTGTCCAGCCCGACGAACGCAAACGCCAGCGCCGACAGCAGCGAGGTCGACAGGATGATGCTGCGCCGCCGGCCGCGCCTGTCAGCCAGCCAGCCCCACAGCCCCGGCGCCACGATGCGTGCCAGCGTCGACAGCGCCATCAGCACCGAGATCTGCACCGTGCTGAACGCCAGCGACTCCAGATACAGCCCCCAGAACGGGCCGAACAGGCCCTGGAAGGCGAAATAGCTGAAGTAGAACGCGGCGAACGGACGCAGGTCGGCAACGGCGGGCATGGCGGATTTTCTTTCAGGCAAGGGCAAAAACAGGCGCGGGGCGGCATGATAGCGCCATTGCCGGCCCCCGCCTATCGCTCACCAGCTGTCCTTGAAACGGGAGATGTCGCGGCGCGCCTTTTTCGTCGGCCGGCCGTCGCCGTGCGGGTAGCTGGCGTGTTCGGCCTTTTGCAGCGCGATCTGGTGTTCGCGCGCGGCCACCGACGCCTCGCTCTCGCTGTACAGCAGCTGCGCCTCCCTAGCCGGGCGCCGCTGCGTCGCCAGCGCCAGGATGGTGACCTTGTACTCCAGCCGCTCGATGCGGATCAACAACTGGTCGCCCTCCTTCGCCACCCGCGAGCCCTTGACCCGCTCGCCGTCAACCAGCACCCGCCCCAGCTCCAGCGCCTCGTGTGCCAGCTGCCGCGTTTTGTAAAAGCGCGCCGCCCACAGCCACTTGTCCAGCCGCACCTTGTCGTCATCCGCGCCTGCGGCCAACCTTGCCTTGCTCATGGCGCAACCTGCCACGCCGCCTGCAGTAGTCCCGGCAGTTCCAGCTGCAGACGGTCGCCCCCTTGCAACCGCCCCACCCCTTCCGGCGTACCGGTAAACACCAGATCACCGGCACGCAGGCCGTAGATGCGCGACAGGTAGCTGACGATGGTCGCCACCGGGAACTGCATCAGCGCGGTGTCGCCGTGCTGGCGCAGCTCGCCGTTGATGCGAAGGCTGAACTGCAGCCGCGCCGGATCGGCAACAAGGTTGGCCGCAACGAAATCCGACACACAGGCGGCGCCGCGAAAGCCCTTGGCCTTGGTCCATGGCAGTCCCTTGGCCTTGACCTCCGACTGCACATCGCGCGCGGTCAGGTCCAGGCCGAGGCCGTAGCCGGCGATGCAGGACAGCGCCGCGGCTTCGTCGACGTGGTCGGCGTCCTTGCCAATCAGCAACACCAGCTCGCACTCGTAGTGCACCTCCTGCGAGTAGTCCGGCAGCACGATGGGGCTGCCCTCGTGCAGCAGCGCCGCGTTCGGCTTCAGGAACACCACCGGTTCGCTTTCCACCGCATTGCCAAGCTCGGCGGCATGGGCGGCGTAATTGCGCCCGATGCAGAACACCGTATTCACCCGCTGCGCGGTCTCCGACAGCTGCACGTGCATGAATGTTTCCTTTTCTGAAATGGGTATGGGTGGCCTGCCGGCCGCGGCAGTGCTGCCATGCAAAACGGGCCGGCGACAGGCAGAGCACCACCACGGTTGCAGTATGATTTTCCTGTCGCCACAGGGCAACCTTGCCGCTACGGCGGCCAACCTCGCCAGTTCGCCTTGGGCCAGCGATTGATGCATCGCAACATACCAAAAGCATGAGACAAGTTATACTGCTGCCATCATCCGCACCACCCGCCCGAACAACTGTTCTTGCCGCTGCTGGCATGGCGTTTGCGAGCCCGCAACGATATTCCTGCGCTGCAACAATAAGGCGCTGTGTTTTGTCATAAAGCGGTGGTACAGTCGTAACCATCTACCGACAGTGCCAGCAAGAAAACAGCCTGCATGCAGGGCGGGATGGTGCTTGATCGTCTTTCCACTTTCGAAGGAGAACCAATGAGCCAGGAAACCCCCAACCCGCTGGACAGCTTTTTTGCCAATCTGTCCGAGGCCAATCAAAAGTGGATGCAGCAGTTCGTCAACTCCATGAGCAGCGGCCTGACGCCGCAAGATGCCGCCAACCCGATGGCCGGCGCCTGGAACCAGATGGTCAACAACGCCACCCAGTTCATCGCGATGCAGAACAACCTGTACCAGCAGCAGATGAACCTGTGGATGCAGTTCCTGGGCCAGAACGGTGCTGCCGCTGCCCCGGCGGCGAGCACTGACCGCCGTTTCTCGGCACCGGAATGGAACGAGCATCCGTTCTACAGCTTCATCAAGCAAAGCTACCTACTGACCTCGAAATGGATGACCGACCTCGCCGACCAGACCCATCTGGAAGGCGAAGACAAGGAACGGCTGGCCTTCATCACCCGCCAGTACGTCGACGCCATGGCGCCGACCAACTTCATGCTGACCAATCCGGAAGTGATCAAGCAGGCCATCGAGACCAAGGGCGAGAGCCTGGTCGAAGGCATGAAGAACATGATGGAAGACATCCAGAAGGGTCACATCTCGATGTCGGACGAAACCAAGTTCGAGATCGGCAAGAACATTGCCTGCACCCCGGGCGAAGTGGTGTTCCGCAACGACCTGATGGAGCTGATCCAGTACACGCCGACCACCGGCGAAGTGTACGAAAAGCCGCTGCTGATCGTGCCGCCGTGCGTCAACAAGTACTACCTGATGGACCTGCAGCCGGACAACTCCATGGTGCGCCACTTCGTGGCCCAGGGTTACCGCGTGTTCCTGGTCAGCTGGAAATCGGCGACGCCGGAGATGCGGCAGTACCAGTGGGACAACTACATTGAGGAAGGCGTGATCGCCGCCGCCGAAGCGGTACGCAAGATCACCAAGCAGAGCAGCATGAACGCGCTGGGCTTCTGCATCGGCGGCGTGATCCTCACCACCGCGCTGTGCGTGATGGAAGCGCGCGGCCTGAACTACATCGATTCCGCCACCTTCATGACCTCGCTGATCGACCACACCGATCCGGGCGAGATCAAGGTGTTCCTCGATGACAACTTCTTCAAGGGCCGCGCCGCCAAACTGGCCGCCGGCAACGGCGGCATCGTCAGCGGCAAGGAGCTGGGCCGTACCTTTGCCAGCCTGCGCGCCAACGACCTGGTGTGGAACTACGTGGTCAACAACTACCTGCTGGGCAAGACGCCGCCACCGTTCGACCTCTTGTACTGGAACAACGACGCGGTGGATCTGCCGATGCCGATGCACACCTTCTTCCTGCGCGAGTTCTACGACCGCAACGCGCTGACCAAGCCGGACAGCATCACGCTGTGCGGCGTCAGCATCGACGTGCGCAAGATCAAGGTGCCGGTGTACATCTTCGCCGCGCGTGAAGACCACATCGTGCCGTGGAAATCGGCCTTCGACGGCGTCAAGTTCCTGGAAGGCGCCGCCTCGCGCCGCTTCATCCTCGGCGCTTCCGGCCACATCGCCGGCTCCATCAACCCGGTAACCAAGGACAAGCGCAACTACTGGGTCAATGAAACCCTGGCCGCCGATGCCGATACCTGGCTGGAAACCGCGCAGAGCATGCCTGGCAGCTGGTGGAAAGACTGGGACGGCTGGCTGGCACCGCAGTCAGGCAAGAAAGTGGCCGCACCGAAGGCAATGGGCAGCAAGGAATTGCCGCCGCTGTGCCCGGCACCAGGTCTGTACGTGCAGGCCAAAGCCATGCCGCAACTGGCGGCCATGCAGTAATCAACCCGGTTCATGATTGTGCTACAGTGTTTCTTGTGCGTCGCACAACAGCACTGTAGCCAATAATAAGCAAACACACTCGTGGAGAAACTCTCATGCAAGATATCGTGATCGTTGCCGCCCTGCGTACCGCTGTCGGCAGCTTTGGTGGTTCGCTGTCCAAAATCCCGGCGCCGGAGCTGGGTGCAACCGTTATCAAGGGTTTGCTGGCAAAGACCGGCGTGCAGCCGGAAGCAGTGAGCGAAGTGATCCTCGGTCAGGTGCTGACCGCCGGCGCCGGCCAGAACCCGGCGCGCCAGGCGCTGATCAAGGCCGGCCTGCCGGTGTCGACCCCGGCCTCTACCCTCAACGTGGTGTGCGGCTCCGGCCTGCGCGCCGTGCACCTCGGTGCCCAGGCCATCGCCAACGGCGATGCCGAAATCGTGATCGCCGGCGGCCAGGAAAGCATGTCGCTGTCGCCGCACATCCTGCCGGGCTCGCGTGACGGTTTCCGCATGGGCAACGCCCAACTGGTGGACACCATGGTCGCCGACGGCCTCACCGACGTCTACAACCAGTACCACATGGGCATCACCGCCGAAAACGTGGCTGCCAAGTACGAGATCAGCCGCGACGAGCAGGACGCGCTGGCACTGGCGTCGCAGAACCGCGCCGAAGCCGCACAAAAAGCCGGCAAGTTCGCCGACGAAATCGTGCCGGTACTGGTACCGCAACGCAAGGGCGACCCGGTTGCCTTCGCCAGCGACGAATACATCAAGGTTGGCACCACCGCCGAATCGCTGGCCAAGCTGCGCCCGGCATTCAAGAAAGACGGTTCCGTGACCGCCGGTAACGCCTCCGGCATCAACGACGGCGCCGCCGCGGTGATGCTGATGACCGCTGCCAAGGCCGCCGAACTGGGCCTGACGCCACTGGCCACCATCAAGTCCTACGCACTGACTGGCTGCGCGCCGGAAATCATGGGCATCGGCCCGGTCGCCGCCACCCGCAAGGCGCTGGACAAGGCCGGCTGGAAAGTGGAAGACCTCGACCTGGTGGAAGCCAATGAAGCCTTCGCCGCACAGGCTCTGGGCGTAGCAAAAGAGCTGGGCTGGGGTGCCGACAAGGTCAACGTCAACGGCGGCGCCATTGCGCTGGGTCACCCGATCGGCGCTTCCGGCTGCCGCGTGCTGGTCACCCTGCTGCACGAAATGCAGCGTCGCGATGCCAAAAAAGGCCTGGCGACACTGTGCATCGGTGGCGGCATGGGCGTGGCGCTGGCGGTAGAACGCAAGTAAGCCTGCCGCACGCAAAACCAAGCCGGAGCCTGCTCCGGCTTTTTTCATGCCCTATTCATTTACAAAAAGACAGACTATTGCGCCAATTGGCAAAATAATTTGCACAAAACACCCCACCATCGCAGAATGCATACAATCTCCCACCGAGAAGCACGATGACGCACTCCATCCCTACCCGCCTGGCCGCACTACGCCGCCACATGCAACAGCAAGGCATCGCCGCCTGCCTGATTCCGTCCTCCGATCCGCACCTGTCCGAGTACCTGCCGTCCTACTGGCAGGGCCGGCGCTGGCTGTCCGGCTTTCACGGCTCGGTCGGCACCCTGATCGTCACCGCCGATTTTGCCGGCCTGTGGGCCGACAGCCGCTACTGGGTGCAGGCGGAACAGGAGCTGGCCGGCAGCGGCATCGCGCTGATGAAGATCCAGACCGTGGCGCAGCCGCTGCATCTGGACTGGCTTGCGGCCAACCTTGGCGCCGGCGACGTGCTGGCAGTGGATGGCGACGTGCTCGGCCTGGCCAGCGCCCGCGCGCTGCAGGACAAGCTCCTCGCTGCCGGCATCACGCTGCGCAGCGACCTCGACCTGCTGCAGGCGGTGTGGCCGGAGCGCCCGCCGCTGCCGAGCCAGCTGGTATACGAACACCTGCCGCCCTACGCCGCCACTCCCCGCGCCGACAAGCTGGCCGCGGTGCGCCACGCGATGCAGCAGCATGGCGCCAGCCATCATTTCATCTCCACGCTGGACGATATCGCCTGGCTGTTGAACCTGCGCGGCAGCGACGTCAACTACAATCCGGTGTTCATCAGCCACCTGCTGCTGAACGGCTGCGGCGGCACCCTGTTCGTCGGTGACGGCAAGGTCGACGCCGCGCTGGCGCAAAGGTTGGCCGCAGACGGCATCGCCGTCGCCGGCTACGAGCAGGCCAAGGCCGCGCTGACGGCGCTGCCGGCAGACAGCCGCCTGCTGCTGGACCCGCGCCGCGTCACCCTCGGCCTGCGCGCCGCGGTCGCGGCCAACGTTGCCATGCTCGAGACCATCAACCCCAGCACCCTGCTCAAGTCGCGCAAGAGCGAGGCCGAGGCGCAGCACGTGCGCGACACCATGGTGCAGGACGGGGTGGCGCTGGCCGAGTTCTTTGCCTGGTTCGAGGGCGCAATCAACCGCGAAGCCATCACCGAGCTGACCATCGACCAGCAGATCACCGCCGCGCGCGCGCGCCGCCCCGGCTTCGTGTCGCCCAGCTTCGCCACCATCGCCGGTTTCAACGCCAACGGCGCGCTGCCGCACTACCGCGCCACCGAGGCGCACCACGCCGCGATCGAGGGCGACGGCCTGCTGCTGATCGACTCCGGCGGCCAGTACCTGGGCGGCACCACCGACATCACCCGCGTGGTGGCGGTGGGCCAGCCCAGCGCCGAACAGAAACGCGACTTCACGCTGGTGCTGAAGGGCATGATCGCGCTGTCGCGCGCGCAGTTTCCGCAGGGCACGCTGTCGCCGATGCTGGACGCGCTGGCACGGGCGCCGATCTGGCAGCACGGCATCGACTTCGGCCACGGCGTCGGTCACGGCGTCGGTTATTTCCTCAATGTGCACGAAGGCCCGCAGAGCATCTCGCGCTCGCAGCCGGAAGCGACCATGGCGATGCTGCCCGGCATGATCACCTCCAACGAGCCGGGCATCTACCGCCCTGGGCAGTGGGGGGTGCGCATCGAGAACCTGCTGCTGAACGTGGCCGCTGCCAGCAACGAGTTCGGCGACTTCCTCTGCTTCGAAACGCTGACCCTGTGCCCGATCGACCTGCGCTGCATCGAACGCGCGCTGCTGAATCAGGAAGAAATCGACTGGCTCAACGACTACCACCACCGCGTGCGCGAACAGCTGGCACCACAGCTGGACGGCGCGGCACTGGCCTGGCTGCAGCAGCACACCCACGCGCTGTAACAGCAGCAGCCCCCCTGCCGTACAAGGTTGGCCGCAACACTGCGGCCAACCTTGTTTCCGGCACAAGCCGTAGCGCCATCCCCGGCACCGGCTGTAGTAAACTGGCGCTCCAGCCCGTCAGGATATTCATATGCGATACCCCCTCCTTGTGCTGCTCCTGCTGCTGGCCGGCTGCAGCCAGCTGAGCCGCGCGCTGGCGATCTACACCGAAGACTGGCCGCCGCTCAGCTTCCGCAACAGCCAGGATGGTGCCGCCGGCATGGCGGTGGAAGTGGTGCAGGCGCTGCAAAAGCGCACCGGCAACCGCAGCGTCATCCAGGTGCAGCCGTGGGCGCGCGCCTATCACCACCTGCTGAGCGAACCGGACGTGCTGCTGTTCACCGTGGGCCGCAATGCCGAGCGCGAAGGCAAGATGACGCTGCTGGGGCCGGTGGCGATCTCCAGCACCGACGTGTTTGCGCTGCGCGAACAGGCGCAGCAGCTGCGTGACATGGGCGACGTCAGGCGGCGGCTGCCGACCGCAGCCTATCGCGGCAGCATTTTCGAGAGCACTGCGCGGGCGCACGGCTACAACGTCACCGCCACCACCGACCCGCAGCATTCGGCCAAGATGCTGCTGGCCGGCCGCGTGCGCCTGTGGGCGGAGGGAAATATCGTGGTGCCGCAGGTGCTGCAGCGGCTGGGGGTGGCCGACAGCGCGGTGGAGCGCATCGCCACGCTGGAATCGCTGGCGCTGTACCTCGCCTTCTCCAGGGGCACATCGCGGCAGCAGGTGCTGGCATGGGAGCAGGCGCTGCGCGACATGAAACGTGACGGCAGCTTCCAGGCCATCCACAAGCGCTGGTTCCCGCTCAGCGCGCCGCCGCTGGAGGTGCTGCGCGTCGGGCTGGAACCGTAGGCCCGGCCACGCAACGGCCATGAAAAAACCCCGCGGTCAGACCGCGGGGTTTTTTGTGGCGATGCCGGCCGGCGTGATCAGGCCTTGACCACCTTGGCAATCGCTTCGGCGACGTAGCCGATGTTCTTGCTGTTCAGTGCCGCCAGGCAGATACGGCCGGTGGAGACGGCGTAGATGCCGAACTCTTCCTTCAGGCGCTCGACCTGGGCCACGGTCAGGCCGGTGTAGGAGAACATGCCGCGCTGCTTGATCACGAAGCTGAAGTCCTGCTCCACGCCCTGGGCCTGGATCGCTTCCACCAGTGCCACGCGCATGGCGCGGATGCGCTCGCGCATGCCGGCCAGTTCGTCTTCCCACTGCTGGCGCAGTTCCGGGCTGGACAGCACCGCCGCCACTACCGCACCACCGTGGATCGGCGGATTGGAGTAGTTGGTACGGATCACGCGCTTCAGCTGCGACAGCACGCGGGCCGACTCTTCCTTGCTGTCGGTCACGATCGACAGTGCGCCGACGCGTTCGCCGTACAGCGAGAAGCTCTTGGAGAAGGAGCTGGACACGAAGAACTGCAGACCGGAGGCGGAGAACAGGCGTACCGCGACCGCATCAGGCTCGATGCCGTCGGCAAAGCCCTGGTAGGCCATGTCGAGGAATGGCACCAGGCCGCGGCTGCGGCAGGCTTCCACCACTTCCGCCCATTGGGCGTCGGACATGTCGGCGCCGGTCGGGTTGTGGCAGCAGGCATGCAGCACGATCACGGAACCGGCGTCCAGACCCAGCAGGAAGGCCTTCATCGCCTCGAAGTTCACGCCACGGGTGGCGGCATCGTAGTACGGATAGTTTTCCACGATAAAGCCGGCGGATTCGAACAGCGCGCGGTGGTTTTCCCACGACGGGTCGCTGATGTAGACCTTGGCATCGGCATTGAGGCGCTTGAGGAAGTCGGCACCAATCTTCAGCGCACCGGTACCACCCAGCGCTTCGGCGGTTACCACGCGGCCGGCGACGGTCAGCGCGCTGTCGGCGCCAAACAGCAGGTTCTGTACCGCGGAGGTATACGTGGCCGGGCCTTCGATCGGCTGGTAGCCGCGCGGCGGCATCGCTTCCAGGCGCACCTTTTCTGCGGCCTTCACGGCGGCCAGCAGCGGGATCTTGCCGTTGTCGTCGTAATAAACGCCGACACCCAGGTTGACTTTCGTCGGACGGGTATCGGCGTTGAAGGCTTCGTTCAGGCCAAGAATCGGGTCGCGCGGCGCCATTTCCACGGCGGCGAAGATCGAAGAGGACATGCGGGGCTCCAAAGTGTTGAATTGCTTGCTGCCGGCGGTGTACGGGTAGCCACCGGCCGGCAGACAGGGTGACAAAATCCGGATGCAGAAGTCTATCACGAGGCATCGCGCCGCGCTGCGGCAAGCAGCTTGACGTTTGTGCGGCAGGCTTGCGCCGATACGCGCCACGGCGGCACATCCTGCCATGATGGCGGCGATGCCGGCCGGCCGCGCGCAGCCGATAGCCACAGCGGGGCAGCATTGTGTCAATTCCGCCCGGTCGGAGCTATGCCAGCCGGCGCGGCGACCATTGCGGCCAACCTTGCGCGGCGGCACCCTGCCCGCTGCGGCCGGCGGCGGACGCGTGCTACCATCGCGCCTTTCCCTGTCCGGCACCGACCCTCATGCACATCGTACGCTTTGCCGCCTGCCAGCCCAGCCCGTGGAAGAACGGCGGCGGCATCACCCGCCAGCTGCTGATCCGCCCCGCTGCGGCCAACCTTGACGACTTTGCGCTGCGCGTCAGCGTCGCCGATGTCGACAGCGACGGCCCGTTCTCGCGCTTTGACGGCATCGACCGCTCCCTGACGCTGCTGGAAGGCGGCGGCCTGCAATTGCAGCGCGACGGTGCGCCACTGGCCACGCTGCAAGCGGACAGCCCGCTGCTGCATTTTGCCGGCGAATGGCCTATCAGCAGCCTGCGCCTGGCCGGCAAGGTGCGCGATTTCAACATCATGACCCGTCGCAGCCAGTGCCACCACCGTGCCGAACGGCTGTCACTCGACGGCAGCCTGACACTGGCGCACGACGGCCCGCTGCTGCTGTTCGTGGCACAGGGGGACGCGGTGACGGTGAGTAGCGACGGGGCCAGCGACACGCTGCAGCAGTTCGACCTGCTGTGGCTGGAGCATGCCGGCACGCTGCAACTGCACAGCGACAGCGCCTGCCAGCTGTTGCTGGCGCATGTCGTGTTTGCTGGCCAGAGGAGCGACGGCGATGCCTGACGACATTGCCTCGCCCTGCGTCAAGCAATGCCAGCTCGATGCCAGCGGCCGCTACTGCACCGGCTGCCTGCGCACGCTGGCAGAGATCAGCGGCTGGGCTTCGGCCAGCAACGCACAGAAACAGGCGGCCTTGCAGCGCATCGCCAGCCTGCGCCAGCCCTTGCCGCTGCGCGAGCTGAACTGCCGCCGTTGCGGCCAGGCCTTCCAGTGCGGCCGCGGCGGCGACAACGGTGGCTGCTGGTGCATGGCGCTGCCGCCGCTGGCCAGCGCCGACGGCGGCGGCGACTGCCTGTGCCCAGCCTGCCTGCAGCAGTTGGCCGCCACGCGCTAACCGCTTAACGCCACTAACAAAACCCCTGATCCTGCGTTGCGCCTCCTTGCCGTACGACTTGTACTGTCTGCGTCGGCGCGCCTTGGCTCAGGTGCTCTGCTAGGTTTTGTTAGCAGCGCTTACTTCAGCATGTCGTAGGCCAGCTTCAGGATCAGCACGCTGACCAGCAGCAGGAACAGGATGCGCACGAAGCCGGCGCCCTTGCGCATCGCGATGTGCGAGCCGACCATGGCGCCGGCGACATTGCACACCGCCATCGGCAGCGCGTAGCCGAACAGCACGTTGCCGGTCGGGATGAAGAAGCTCAGCGCCGCAATATTGGTCGACAGGTTGACCACCTTGGCCGAGGCCGAGGCGTGCAGGAAGTCGAACGCGAAAAAGCGCACGAACAGGAACATCAGGAAGCTGCCGGTACCCGGCCCGAACAGGCCGTCGTAAAAGCCGATGGCGGCGCCGATCAGCACACCGACCACCAGCTCGCGGCGGCCGATCGCCACCGGCGCGTGCACCGCACCGAGGGTCTTCTTGCGGAAGGTGTACACCGCCATCACGATCAGCAGCACCAGCACCAGCGGCCGCATCACCGAAGCCGGGATCAGGCTCACCGCCGCCGCACCGGCAAACGACATCACGAACGCCGCCGCCGCCGCCGGCAGCACCAGCCGCCACGGAATGGTGACCTGGCGCAGGTAGGAACGGGCCGCCGACAGCGTGCCCATCGCCGAGGCCATCTTGTTGGTCCCGAACAGCGCCGGCACCGAGACATTCGGCAACGCATTGAACAGCGCCGGGATCTGGATCAGGCCGCCACCACCGACAGCGGCGTCGATCAGGCCGGCAAGAAACGCAAACGCGCACAAAAACGACAAAGTCAACATCAATAGCATTCCGGACGAGGCAAGCCGCGCATTGTACGCCTTGCTGCTGGCGCCGCAACAGAACAGCCTGTTCCGCTGCTGCCGCAGCGCTGTAGTGCTTCGCTTACAACGCCCGCTATCGCAGAATGGACGGCAAGCCTTCACTCACCACCCGACCTCTCCGGTAGCACGCCATGGACACCACGCAACTGGGCTATCTCGCCGCCCTGCTCACCACCGGCAGCTTCTTGCCGCAAGTGCTGCATACCCTGCGCACCCGCGACACGCGCAGCATTTCGCTGTCGATGTACCTGATGTTCGTGTGCGGCACCGGCACCTGGCTGCTGTACGGCCTCTCCATCGCGGCACTGCCGGTGGTGCTCGCCAACGCGCTGACGCTGCTGCTGTCGTCGGTGATCCTGGTCATGAAGCTGCGCGAGGTAGTGCGCACGCGCACAGCAAAAAGCGCGCCGTAGCGCGCCTTGTCGTCACCGTGCGGCCAAGCTTTAGCGCCGCACCGCCAGCAACGGCTCCAACAGGCCGCTGAGTCCCATCCAGATGATCTGCACCCCCAGACACAGCAGGATGAAGGCGGTCAGGCGCAGGAACACCACCGAGCCGGTCTGCCCCAGATAGCGGAACAGCTTGTCGGCATTGCGCAGGCACACCCAGATCGCGAGACAAATGGTGGCTACCGCCGCCAGGCTGGCCACCGGCGCGATGGTGTAGCGCGCCAGCGCGGAACCGGTGCCGGTCAGCGAGGCGCCGATGGTGATCGCCACCGAAATCGAGCCCGGCCCCACCGTCAGCGGGAAGGTCAGCGGATAGAACGCACGCTGCTTCAGTGCCTCGCGGTGCTCGCCCTGCGCCAGCTGCGGCGATGCCTCCGCCGGCGCGTCGTTGAGCATGCGCCAGGCGGCGATGGTGATCAGCAGGCCGCCGGACACCTGCACCACCGGCAGCGACACGCCGAAGAATTCCAGCACCACGCCACCGATATACATGCTGCCCAAGAGCAGCAAGAAGCAGTAGATCGCGATCCGCCGCGCCAGGAACGCGCGCTGCGCATTGCTGTTGTGCGAGGTCAGCGAGATGAAAAACGGCACCAGACCGGGCGGGTTGATGATGGGCAGCAGCGCCGCCAGCACGAACAGGTATTTGCTCACAAACAGGGACAACATCGGGGTCATGGCCGGAAAACTCGCAGGGTGGGGGTACAGTCGCCGGATTCTAGCATTGCTTGCCCACCGCCATGCCAGCGGCGTGCATGGCCACGCGATCAGCGCGGCACAAATAGCGGTTTGCACGTAAAATCAGCGCATGAACGACCTGTTTGCCAAAGAACCCCACAAGCCGCTGGCCGAAGCGCTGCGGCCAAGCTCGCTCGACGACGTCATCGGCCAGCAACACCTGATAGGCGCCGGCAAGCCGCTGCGCATGGCGATCGAGGCGCAAGTGCCGCACTCGATGATCCTGTGGGGGCCGCCCGGCGTCGGCAAGACCACGCTGGCGCGCATCCTCGCCGGCGCCTTCGACGCCGACTTCATCCCGCTGTCGGCGGTGCTGTCCGGCGTCAAGGACATCCGCGAGGCGGTGGAACGCGCCCATGCCACGCTGCAGCGCAGCGGCCGCCGCACCATCCTGTTTGTCGACGAGGTGCACCGCTTCAACAAGAGCCAGCAGGACGCCTTCCTGCCGTTTGTCGAATCCGGGCTGCTGACCTTCATCGGCGCCACCACCGAAAACCCGTCCTTCGAGGTCAACGCCGCGCTGCTGTCGCGGGCGCAGGTGTACGTACTGCAATCGTTGAGCCGGGACGAGCTGCTGGCGCTGTTCCGTCGCGCCGCGGCGCAGGGCGCACTGGATGGACTGCAGTTTGACGATGATGCCCGCGATGCACTGGCCGGCTACGCCGACGGTGACGCGCGCCGCTTCCTCAACCTGCTGGAACAGACCCGCACCGCGGCACTGGCACGCAAGGTTGGCCGCATCGACAGCGCCTTTCTCGGCGAGGTGCTCAGCGTCAACGCGCGCCGCTTCGACAAGGGTGGCGACGCCTTCTACGACCAGATCTCCGCGCTGCACAAATCGGTGCGTGGCTCCAACCCCGACGCCGCACTGTACTGGCTCTCCCGGATGCTGGACGGCGGCGCCGACCCGCGCTACCTGGCGCGGCGCATCGTGCGCATGGCGTGGGAAGATATCGGCCTCGCCGACCCGCGCGCGATGCAGATCGCCAACGATGCCGCCCTCACCTACGAGCGGCTGGGCAGCCCGGAAGGCGAGCTGGCGCTGGGGCAGGCGGTGATCTACCTCGCCATCGCCGCCAAGAGCAACGCCGGCTACAAGGCCTACAACGCGGCGCGCGCCTTCGTGGCGCAGGACCAGTCGCGGCCGGTGCCGGTGCACTTGCGCAATGCGCCGACCAAGCTGATGAAGGAGCTGGGCTACGGCCACGACTACCGCTACGCCCACGACGAGCCACACGCCTACGCCGCCGGCGAAACCTATATGCCGGAGGGTCTGGAAGACGTGCACTGGTATGAGCCGGTGCCACGCGGACTGGAAAGCAAGATCGCCGACAAGCTGGCCTTCCTGCGCCAGCTCGACGAAGACGCCAAATAGCCCGGCAGAAAGCGATGCCGTCGCCGGCGGCCTGCCGGGCAAGCCGTAACTCGCCAGCCGCGGCCGGCAAGATCGCCAGAGCCAGTGAAAAGCGCCGTGTTTCAACACTGAAACACGGCGCTTTGCTGTCTGGCTGTCCAAAACCGGACGGTAGCCGTTAACGGTTTATGGCAAGCGCAGCTGCCAGACCCCGTCACCGTTCTTCGACAGCAACACCCGCTCGCTGCCGCCGCCGACACGAATGCGGCAGCTGAAGGTGTCCGGCTGCTGCGCCAGCGCGGTGCAGTCCTGCTTGGCGTAGCCTTGCTGCTGGCTGGCCAGCAACGGCGAGTAATCCAGCAAGGCCTGCCAGATGTCGTCCGCCGACGGCTCCGCCGGGCCGAACAGGCGGCCCAGCCACGCCTTCAGGCCGGTACTGGCCTGCTCGCCGGCCCGCTCAATGCCTTCCTTGGCCAGTGCCTGCATGAAGACCGCCACCTCCAGCGCCTGACGCTCGCCATCGTCGGCCACCTGCCAGCGGCCATCCTTGCGCAGCAGCATGATGCGCGCCTCGCCCTTGCCCGCCTCGCCAAACAGCTCGCGGCGGATGGCCGGCGTCAGCCACGCCACCGGCTGACGCGGCTGGAAGTCGTAGCGCACCTGCGACACCAGCAGCTCGCCCATCGCCTGTGGCGGCGACCACTGCGTCACCGCCACCGCCTCGATGCCGCTGCCGACACACAGGCGGCCGTCCACCACTGCTGTCCGCGCCAGATCGGTCTGCTGGTATTCCAGCTGCTCACCGAAAAAGCCGTTGCTGATCTTTTGCGGCGCGGCATACAGGCCGGCCTTGACCAGTTCGCCGAGCCAGGCGTTGCTCGCCTGGTCGAACGGACTGGTCACCAGCGACTGCTTGCCATAAGGCAGATTGCGCAGACACACCTTGCGCCGGTAATCGGCATCGTGCTGGGCCAGATGCTGGTTGATCGCCGCCATGAACACTTCCCGGGACGGTTCTTGCGGCTGCAACCAGTACCAAGCCGCCGCGGCCAGCAGCAGCAACAGCGCGACCCCGCCACCCAGCCATGGCCACGGCAGGCGGCGGGCCGGCAACGCCGGGGTTAGCGGCGCGTCGAGCTCGGTCGCCGCGCTAGCGGACGGCTTCGCCTCCGGCGCTGGCGCCGCCGCTCTTGGCTTCAGCGGCTTGCCGCAGGCGTCGCAAAAACGGGCGTCGGCTTCGTTGACCGTGCCGCACTGGGTGCAAAAGCGGCTCATCAGTCGTCCTTTACCGGTTTGCCGCACTCGCCGCAGAAGCGGTCGTCGGCGTCTTCCAACAGCGCCTTGCAGTGCGGGCAATGCGGCAGCGCCATGGCAGTGTTGGCGGCGGCAACCGGTGCCGGTGTCGCCAGCTGCTGTTTTTGCTCCTCGATCTTCTGCTTGATCTGCTGCGTCTTCTGCTCCAGCTGTTGCTGGCGACGCGCCAGTTCCTGCTCGGTGGCGCTGACATCCAGCCCGTCAATCGACGACAGGTAGATCTGGCAGCAGCCCTGCAGCGCAATCAACCCCGGAACGATCATCGCCGCAGCCAGCAGCAGCGACGAACCCAGTCCGCCGGCGATGACATAGCCACCGCCCTCCCCCATGCCGCCCATTGCCATCATCGCCATCGACTGCATGCCGAGGCCACCGATGCCGCCCAGAATGCCGGCCGACATGCTCATCACCATGCCCAGCCCGGAAAACACGATACCGCCGATGATGCCGGCCGACACCAGCACCACCAGCGCCAGCACCAGCTCCTTCACCACCACCGACACCAGACGCTGGCGCGCGATCGCCAGCAGATTGACCAGCGTTTCCCGCACCGAGGCACCGCTCCACACTGCCGACGCCGCCAGCGGGTAGAACACGTAGGCCAGCGCGAAAAAGGCAAAGCCCAGCAGCAAGGCGCTCAGCGGCAGCACAAAGGTGAACAGCAGCGGCCCCAGCAGCGGAATCTTGCACAGCAGCAGCACGATGGCGACCAGCAAGAGCAGCAACAGCATGCCACCCAGCGCCACCAGCCCGACCAGCAGCAGGCGGTGGCTGCTGAACAGCGACGCCATCACCGCCGCCGCCATCTGGCGCGACTGTCCGCTGCGACTGGCATCCATCAGCATGATGCCGACCGCATTGACGCCATAAAACGCCACCAGCCACGACAGCAGCGCCCCCAGGAACAGGCCGAAACTGCTTTGGGTCAGGGCCAGCACGCCAAACACCAGCGCCGCCCCCAACAGGCTGGCCGCAAACAGCGCCAGTGCCCGCCAGTTGCCCAGTGCCTCGGTAGCATCCAGCAGCGAGCCGGTATTTTTAAGTTGCTGCGACATTTTCATCAGGATCATTCTCCAGTTATGGCAGTGAGCGGCTTATTGCAGGCCCAGTTGTCGTTTCAGTTCTTCTTTCTTGCGCCGGATTTCATCATGCTGGCTGCTGGCTTTCGCCTCGTTCTTCGGTGCGATCTTGGCGACCGGTGCCACCACTGCCGGTTTGGTCGCCGGCTTGATCTCCGGCATCGGCTGGGGCACCGCCAGTTCATCGTTCGCCAGCGCCGGCGCGGGGATCGGCTCTGACGCCGGGCTCTGTACCGGCGGGGCCGCGACGACCGGCGTCACCACCGGCGCCACCACCGCGGCGGCACTGCTGCCGGCCGGCAGGGCAGTCTGCTCCTGCAACGGGCCGGTGCCTGGTTGCAAGGCAATCGCGGCCGGCTCCGATGCGGCTGCTGTCGCCGCTGCCGGCTGACCAGCGCTACTGAACACGCCGCTCAGCATCACCGCGGCGGCGGCCATGCCCAGCAGCAGGGCGCCAAGCGCCCAGTGCCACCACGGCCGTGCCGCCGGCGCCACGGCCGTCGCAACGTTGGCCGCAACGGCGCTGGCGGGACTGGCCGCCTCCGCTACGACGCTTGATGTGGTCAGCAATGCGTCGTTGCGGCTGTTGGCGACGGGTGTCGGCGCGAACGTGGCCGCAGCCGGCGCGACACGGGATTCCGCTTCGGGCGTCTCTGGCAGGTTCGTGGGGGGTGCATCGGCCGGTGTCGCCGTTGTGACCGCGCCGGCAGCCAAGCTTGCCACTGCGCTGTCGATTGCCGCGAACACCTGCGCCGTTCCCGCCGTTCCCGCCACTCCCGCTTCGACCCGCAGCGCCACCGCGCTGACATCCGCCGGGGATGGCGTATGCGCAGGCTGTGCGCCCACCGAACCGGCAGCCACCACAGCGGCAGGAATGCCTACAGGCGCAGGCTGCTCGCTGGCACTCGCTACCACCGCGACGGCAACCATGCTTTCCGCGGCCACCGCCATGGACGGTGACGTGACCGGTGCTTCGGGCGCAGCCGTTGCGACCAACACCGGCGCCGGCGCGCGCTGCGCGATGGCCTCGGTAACGACCACCGCCGTTTCCAGCGAAGACGACTCGTTGCTGGAAACCGGCACTGCGACAGACACCATTGGCGCGGCGACACGGTCCGGTGCTGGCTCAGCGGCAACGACCGCCGCCAGCGGCTCACGGCTGACAATGGTCGCAACGACCGCACGCTCTTTGTCCTGCACAATAAGCGCCGCTTCCGGCACGACCGCCTCCGTAGCAAGAGGTGCCGGCTCGGCACTGGTCAGCGCAGGCTGGCTGCCCTCCTCTTCCGTCAGTGATCCGGCCGCGTCGCGGACTGCAACGACAACAGGTTCAAGCTGCACGGCAGTCGCGACCGCTACGGTTGCGGCACTGGCTGGCGCATCGGCAACCGCCGCCTCAGTGGTGACCACTGTGGCGACAACTGGTGCCGCTGGTGGCACCTCTTGTGTGCTCTCTGTTGCGGCCAACATGGCACTGCCGCAGTGTTTGCAGAACTTGCGGCCGGCACGGTTTTCCTCGCCGCAGGCCGGGCAGGCACAACTGTCGCTGACCGGCATCGCCACTGGCGGCGCAGCCGGCACGGACTGCAGCGCGTGACCGCAATTCAGACAAAAACGCGCACTGTCGCGGTTGACGGCGTGGCAGGCGGGGCAATCAGCCATGAACATTCCTTACTTTGCAAAATGAAAACGGCACTCGCCGGCGAGTGCAGTGGCATTGAATTACTTGAACAGGCCCTTGCCGAAGCTGACCACGCTGTCGATCATGCCCTTGAACGGATCCTGCCCCAGGTTTTCCTGCCGCTCGCCGAGGATGATGATGTCGGTGCGGCGGTTCATCTGGCGACCGGCTTCGGTCGCGTTGTCCGCCAGCGGCCGGCTCATGCCGTAGCCCAGCGCCTTGATGCGCGTCTTGGGCACACCACGATCGACCAGCGCCTTCATCACCGACAAGGCGCGCAGCTCGGACAGGTCCTGGTTGAAGTCGCGGCCACCGACACTGTCGGTATGGCCCTCGATCAGGACATTGCTCCTGGTACGCGAGGTCAGCAGGCCGGCCACCTGATCGAGGAACGGCCGCGCCGAGGCCTTCACTTCGTACTGGCCAGAGTCGAACAGGATGGAATCGGAAGAGCGGATTTCGACCCCGCGCGCGGTCTGGCTGACAGACACTCCCTGATTCGCTTTCGGTAGCGCACAACCGGTCACCACCGCGGCCGCAAGGCACAAGGCCATAACATGAGCTCTGGACACGTTTTTCCCCTGACATTCAAAATCAATCATTAATATCCGTTACAAGTATTACATAACGTTTGCATGTTACTTTAATCTTTCCGGCATAAGCACTGCGCAATGGCCCTGCAATCCATGCTCTTAGCGGCAGTGTGGCCACTTTTCCGACCGCCAGCCACACGCCGGCGGCACGGCAAAACGGGACAACTGCCCCCTGCTGCCGGTAAACTTGCGGGGAAACTTTGTGCCGGCGGGCGCAACCGCGGCCGCGAGCGAGACCCGCCCGTGCCGTGTTGCCGGCCACACCCTACCCGAGACAGAAATACAGGACTGAAAACAATGCTGGATATTCAACTGCTGCGCAGCAATATCGATGAAGTGGCGGCCCGTCTGGCCAGCCGTGGCTACACCCTGGAAACCGACGCCTTCAACACGCTGGAGGCGGAACGCAAGTCCCTGCAAACCCGGATGCAGGAACTGCAATCGCAGCGCAACAGCAGCTCGAAACAGATCGGCATCGCCAAGAAAAACGGCGAAGACGTGTCCGCCATCATGGCGCAGGTCGCGTCGCTGGGTGACGAGCTGAAGGCCGCCGAAGAAGCCTTCGCCTCGGTACAGAACCGCATCGACAACTGGCTGCTGACCATCCCCAACCTGCCGCACGAATCGGTGCCGGCCGGTGCCGACGAAAGCGGCAACGTGGAAGCCCGCCGCTGGGGCACGCCGCGCGAGTTCGACTTCGAAGTCAAGGATCACGTCGATGTCGGCAGCCCGCTGGGCCTCGATTTCGAAACCGGTGCCAAACTGTCCGGCGCCCGCTTTACCGTGCTGCGCGGCCAGATCGCGCAGCTGCACCGCGCGCTGGCGCAGTTCATGCTGAACACCCACACTGACAAGCACGGCTACAGCGAGACCTACACCCCGTACATCGTCAACAGCGACGTGCTGTACGGCACCGGCCAGCTGCCAAAATTCGCCGAGGACATGTTCCGCGTCGAGCGTGGCGGCGAAGCGGCGGCCCAGCCGCAATACCTGATTTCCACCTCGGAAATCACCATGACCAATATGGTGCGCGATTCGGTGCTGAAGCACGACGAGCTGCCGCTGAAGTTCACCGCCCACTCGCCGTGCTTCCGCTCCGAAGCCGGCGCCTACGGCCGTGACACCCGCGGCCTGATCCGCCAGCACCAGTTCGACAAGGTGGAGATGGTGCAGATCGCGCATCCGGAACACTCCTTCGCCGCGCTGGAAGAAATGGTCGGCCACGCCGAGGTGATCCTGCAGGCGCTGGAACTGCCGTACCGCGTGGTGACGCTGTGCAGCGGCGACATGGGCTTCGGCTCGCACAAGACCTACGACCTGGAAGTGTGGCTGCCGGCGCAGAACACCTACCGCGAGATCAGCTCCTGCTCGAACATGGGCGACTTCCAGGCGCGCCGCATGATGGCGCGCTTCAAGGACGCCGACGGCAAGAACCGCTACGTGCACACCCTCAACGGTTCCGGCCTGGCGGTGGGCCGCACGCTGGTGGCGGTACTGGAGAACTACCAGAACGCCGACGGTTCGGTCACCATCCCGGCGGTACTGCGTCCGTACATGGGCGGCAAGGACAAGATCGGCGGCTGACCCCGCGCCAAGGTTGGCCGCAAGCGTTGCGGCCAACCTTCAGCAAAAAGCCGACGCATCGCGTCGGCTTTTTTTGCGCCCGGCCCCGGTGGCAACCGGAAATGGCTAGCACAACAAGTGCTGGAACTCGGCGGCGGTTTGCGGCTTGCCGAACAGGTAGCCCTGCGCCTGATGGCAACCCTGGCCGATCAGGAACTCGCGGTGGGCCGGCCTTTCCACCCCCTCGGCCACGATGGACAAGCCCAGGCTGCGGCCCAGCGAAATCACCGCCGAGGCGATGGCAGCATCGTCCTTGTCACGATCCAGATCCTTGATGAAGGAACGGTCGATCTTCAGCACCTGCACCGGCAGGCGCTTGAGGTAGGCCAGCGAGGAATAGCCGGTGCCGAAATCGTCGATCGCCAGCGTGATGCCCATCGCGCGCAGCCCTTCCAGTGCCTTCATCACCTCGCCGTCGCTGTCCATCGCCGTGCTTTCGGTGATTTCCAGCTCCAGCTGCGACGGCGGCAGGCCGGTCTGCTGCAGCACCTGCGCCACCGTTTCCACGATGTTGCCGAACTTGATCTGGCGCCCGGACAGGTTGACCGCCACCCGGCCGCCAAAGCCGCAACGGTCGGCCCACTGCTTGGTCTGGCGGCAGGCTTCCTGCAACACCCAGGCGCCGATCGGCACGATCAGCGCGCACTCCTCGGCCACCGGGATGAACTCCACCGGCGGCACAAAGCCCATTTCCGGATGCTGCCAGCGGATCAGCGCCTCCATGCCCACCAGCGCGCTGCTGGCGAGATCGACCTTGGGCTGGTACCAGACCTGGAATTCGTCCTTGATCAGCGCGCGGTGCAGGCTGTACTCCAGCTTCAGCCGTGCCATGGCGCTGGCATTCATGTCGGCGGTGTAGAACTGGAAGGTGTTCTTGCCGCGGTTTTTGGCGCGGTACATCGCGGCATCGGCATTGACCAGCAGGCTATCGGCGGTACGTCCGTCATCGGGAAACACCGCGATGCCGAGGCTGGCGGAGACAAACACCTTGCTGTTGCCGCCCAGCACCAGCTCGCCGGTAATGCTGTCCAGAATATCCTGCGCCATGCTGGCCAGCGTGGTCAGGCTGCCGCTATTGGGCAGCAGGATGGTGAACTCGTCACCGGCCAGGCGTGCCACGGTGCTGCTGCCCGGCGCTTCTTCCTGCAGCCGCTGCGAGATTTTCACCAGCAGTTCGTCGCCGGCCTGGTGCCCCAGCGTGTCGTTGATCAGTTTGAAGCGGTCGAGATCGATGAACATCAGCGCAAAGCGCTGCTGTTGCTCGCGCGCCTGCTCCACCGCCGCCTGCAGCTTTTCCGCGAACAGGGTGCGGTTGGGCAGCCCGGTCAGCGCATCGTGGTTGGCGAGGAAATGCAGCCGCTCCTCAGCCTGCTTGCGCTGGGTGATGTCGGCAAACACCGCGACGTAGTGCTGGGTCACACCCTGATCATCGCCGATGGCGGTGATGGTCAGGTGTTCGGTATAGAGCAGCCCGTTCTTGCGGCGGTTGACCACCTCGCCCTGCCAGAAACCGTCGCTTTCCAGCTGCCGCCACATGTGTTCGTAGAAATCCGCCGACTGGCGCCCGGACTTGAGCAAGGCAGGGGTATGGCCGATGGCCTCATCGCGCGAGTAGCCGGTAATGCGGGAAAATGCCGGGTTGACCGACTGGATCAGCCCCTTGCTGTCGGTGATGACGATGCCTTCCATCGTCGACTCGAACACCTTGTCCGCCATCAGCAGGCTCTGCCGTGAGCGCAGCAGCGCCTCATCACGCTCGCGTAGTGCGTGATGCAGCTCGGCGAGAAATTCCTGCTCGATGGTGGCGAGGATGTCGGACATGCCGATGATGGTCAGCAGCTGGCCGCTGCCGTCGGTGACGCCGAGATGGCGCAGCTGGTGCTCCAGCAGCACCTTGCGCGCGGCCAGCAGGGTCATCTGCACCGGCACCGTGCGCAGTGGATGGCTGGCAAGATCGGCCACCGTCAGGCCGCCGCGCGGCTGCGCCAGGTGCTGCAGCATGTCGCGCTGGGTGAGGATGCCCCAGCTGCCGTCGGCGTAGGTCACGCCCAGCGCCTCGGCCTTGTGCTCGCGCATCAGCCGGGTGGCGGTGCCGATATCGGCGGTGGCGGCGATGGTGGCCAGCGGCACATGCACCATCGCATCCAGCCGCTTCAGGCGCAGGAAAAACTCGGCCTCCTGATTGATGACGATGTCGGTGGTCGACACCACGCCCATCACGCGGTTGCCGCCCGGCTCAGTCACCACCAGATGGCGCATGCGCTGCTTGTGCAGCAGCGCGGTGACTTCCTGGATGGTGGCATTGGCGGCAATGGTGCGCACCGGCGACGACATCACCGTCGCCACCGGCGTCGAGGCCACCCCCGGCTGCTGCAGGTCCAGCCGGACCGCGTCGCTCTCGGTCCACACCCCGACCGGCCGCCCGCCCTCGTCCATCACGATAATGGCGCCACAGCGCTCACGGCACATGGCAAAAGCCGCCTCGCTCACCGTGGCGGTGGGCAGGCAGCTCAGTACCTGGCGTGACAGGATAGACTCGACGGACCGGGAAAACGACACGCAATCAGCTCCAGACATTCGTTAGACGGTGCAGTAACTATTTATACTGAACACCGTCATTTGATAATGATTAATAGGAAATAATCTTACCACAAGCAGGGTTATTCCTTCACGCAAAAACCCGCCAATTCATGACAAAAGCCTGATCTGCCGTTCGGCGCCGTCCGCCCCGCCGCTCACGCCGGCAACGGGATGAACTCGCTCTCGCCGGGCACCATGGCAAAGCGGCCGGCCTGCCAATCGTCCCGCGCCGCCGCCAGCAGCGCCTTGTCACTGGCCACGAAGTTCCAGTCCAGGTAGCGCGGCCCGTCCAGCGCTGCGCCGCCAAAGATCACGCCCTGCACGCAGGCGCTGGCACGCAACTCGCGCGCACTGTCGGACAATATCACCAATTCGCCGGCGCGGATGACTTCACCGTCGACCTGCACCTCGCCCTCGATCAGGTACAGCGCGCGCTCGGCCACGTCCTGCGGCAGCGACAGCACGCCGCCGCCCTGCAACTGCCAGGCGGCATACAGTGTCGGGGAAAAGGTTTTCACCGGCGACACCATGCCGAAGGCGGTGCCGATCAGCAGCTGCACGCTGCCGCGTTCGAAGTCATGCTGCGGCAACACGGCCGCCGAGTAGTGATAGAACGCCGGCTGGCAACGCTCCAACGTCTGCGGCAGCGCCAGCCACATCTGCAGCCCCTCCACCGCCACGCTGGCAGCACGGATGTCGGCCGGAATGCGCTCGGAATGGACGATGCCGCGCCCGGCCACCATCAGGTTGATGGCGCCCGGCTCGATGCGCTGCACCGTGCCCAGGCTGTCGCGGTGCATCATCGCGCCCTGGCTGAGGTAGGTCACGGTGGCCAGACCGATGTGCGGATGCGGGCGCACGTCGCCAGCGGTGCCGGCGGCGACGAAATACGCCGGCCCCATGTGATCGAGAAACACGAACGGTCCGACACTGCGCATACCGCGCACCGGCAACAGGCGCCGCACGACAAAGCCGATGTCCTGCTGGCGCGGTTCAATACGCTGGCTGATGGCACTCATGGAAAAACTCCGCATCAATTGAATGGAAAAAAGGTTGGCCGCAACGCCTGCGGCCAACCTTGTGCAGCATCAAGCCAAACGGCCCTGCTGGTAGTCGGCAAACGCCTGCTCCAGCTCGGCGCGCGTGTTCATCACGAACGGCCCGTACTGTGCAATCGGTTCGCGCAGCGGCTGTCCGGACAGCACCAGCACGCTGGCACCGTCGTCGCTGTGCAGGCGCACGCCGTCACCGTTGTTGGCGAGTATCGCCATGCGCTGCTGCGGCACGTTGACGCCGGCGATGCTGACGTTGCCGTGGTAGACGTAGACAAAGGCATTGTGGCCGGCTGCGATGTCGATGTCGCGCGTGCCACCCGCCGGCAGCTGCAGGTCGAGATACAGCGGCTCGGTATCCGGCTGCCGTATCGCCCCCGCCTGCGAGCGGTACTGGCCGGCGATCACCTTCACCGCGACGCCGTCCGCCTCCTGCAGCAGCGGAATCTCCGCCGCCGGGATGTCGCGATAGGCGGCCGGAATCATCTTGCGCGCCGCCGGCAGGTTGATCCACAGCTGGAAGCCGTGCATCAGCCCGTCCTCCTGCTCCGGCATCTCGGAATGGATCACGCCACGGCCGGCGGTCATCCACTGCACGCCGCCCGGCCCGAGCAGGCCTTCATTATTGCCGCTGTCGCGATGGCGCATGCGCCCGGCCAGCATGTAGGTCACCGTCTCGAAGCCGCGATGCGGATGCGACGGGAAACCGGCGATGTAGTCGCCCGGATTGTCAGAGCGGAATTCATCCAGCATCAGGAACGGATCCAGCCGCCGCTGCAGGTTTTGCGTCAGTACGCGCGTCAGCTTGACGCCGGCACCGTCCGAAGTCGGCATGCCGCTGACTTGCTGTTCGACGGTTCGTGATTGCCATTGCGGATCGGTCATGGGTGGCTCCTGGTCTGGGGTTGATGGAAACACTATACAAACCGGCCATTCGATAAAAAAGCACAAAAATCTGCAGCCCATGTTCAAAAAAACTGAGCAGGAATAAAAAACGGCGCAAGGTCTGCACCTTGCGCCGTTCTGGCCATCAGCGGGTGGCGTTTACACGCGCTCGCCCCACAGGTCGTGCTCGCTGGCATCGACGATTTCGACCTCGACAAAATCACCGACCACCAGGCCGGCCGCGTCCTCGACAAACACCAGGCCGTCGATCTCCGGCGCATCGGCGTAGCTGCGGCAGACCGCAGTGCCTTCCTCGTCGATCTCGTCGACCAGCACCTGCAGGCGCTGGCCGATGCGTGCGGCCAACCTTGCGGCACTGATCTCGGCCTGTACCGCCATGAAGCGCTCCTTGCGCTCCTCCTTCACCGCGTCCGGCACCGGGTCCGGCAGCTCGTTGGCGGCTGCGCCCTCCACCGGCGAGTAGGTGAAACAGCCGACACGATCCAGCTGCGCCTCGCGGATGAAGTTCAGCAGCTCCTCGAAGTCTTCTTCGGTCTCGCCGGGGAAGCCGACGATGAAGGTGGAGCGGATCACCAGCTGCGGGCAGATCTCGCGCCACTTCTTGATGCGGCCGAGCACGTTGTCGCTGTTGGCCGGCCGCTTCATCAGCTTCAGGATTTTCTGGCTGGCGTGCTGGAACGGGATGTCCAGGTAGGGCAGGATCTTGCCGTCGCGCATCAGCGGAATCACTTCGTCGACGTGCGGGTACGGATAGACATAGTGCAGGCGCACCCAGATGCCGTGCTTGCCCAGTTCCTCGCACAGCTCGGTCATGCGCGTCTTCACCGGGCGGCCGTTATGGAAGCCCAGCTTGTACTTGACGTCGACGCCGTAGGCGGAGGTGTCCTGCGAGATGATCAGCAGTTCCTTGACGCCGGCCTTCGCCAGGTTCTCGGCTTCCGCCAGCACGTTCTGGATCGGGCGGCTGTCGAGGTCGCCGCGCATCGACGGGATGATGCAGAAGGTGCAGCGATGGTTGCAGCCTTCGGAAATTTTCAGGTAGGCGTAGTGCTTCGGCGTCAGGCGCACGCCGATGTCCGGCACCAGGTCGACGAACGGGTCGTGCGGCTTCGGCAGGTGATTGTGCACGTGCCCCATCACCTCGTCGGTGGCGTGCGGGCCGGTGACGGCCAGTACCGACGGATGGTTGTCGCGGATCACGTCGCCCTTGGCGCCGAGACAGCCGGTGACGATCACCTTGCCGTTTTCGGTCAGCGCCTCGCCGATGGCATCCAGCGACTCCTGCACCGCAGCATCGATGAAGCCACAGGTGTTGACCACTACCAGGTCGGCACCATCGTAAGTACCGGAAATTTCATAGCCCTCCGCACGCAGGCGGGTGAGGATCTGCTCGGAATCGCTGGCCGCCTTCGGACAGCCCAGACTGATAAACCCTACTTTTGGTGCAACGTGCGACATGGGACACAACCTTGAAGAAATTCAATACAGAAAGCCGGACGTTGCAACAACGTCCGGCTGTGAACTGCACATTATAGAAAAAACCGCGCGGGAAAAAAACTACTTCGGCGGGTTCTTGTCGTCGTCGCGGCTAGGCGGGTAGGCCGGGAAGCCGAAGCCGCTGAACATGGTGCGCGCCTGCTCCTGCATGCGGTTCTGCATGTCGAGGAACATATTGGTGCTCTGGTCCAGATAGCTGGTCATCATGTTCTGCATCGCCGGGCCCTGGAAGTTGAGGAAGTCTCCCCACATCTTGGCGTTCACCATCGGGTTGTCACCGTAGATGGTCTTGGCCTGCTCCTGCATGCGCGACTGCAGCTGGGTAAACAGCTGCAGGTTTTTCTCAAGGAACGGCCCCATCATGCCCTGCATCGCCTGGCCGTAAAAACGGATGAACTGGGTCAGCACTTCGTAGCTGAACATCGGCGAGCCGCCGTTCTCCTCTTCCAGAATGATCTGCAGCAGCACACCACGCGTGATGTCATCGTGGGTTTTCGCGTCCACAACCTGGATATCCACATTATCCAGCACCAGCTGCTTCACATCGCCCAGTGTGATGTAGGAACTGGTGGCGGTATCGTACAAACGGCGGTTGGGGTACTTCTTGATGACCCGTTTTTCAACACTCATGTAACACTCCCAGCTTATTTTTCTGTTGTGTGGCGCCACATTATCATAAATGCAACACGGTAGAGCAAAACTTCTAGGCACCGATTTCGAAGTTACGCTACTATCAAATTGTCATTGTGCAGCGCAACAGACCGGTATGATGCGACAAAAAAAGTACAACAACAATGACGACACACCGGACCAGACCGAGTTACATCAACAGCGAGTGAGGGTATCCCAAATGATCAATCCAACCGAACAACTGAGCAAACTGTCCCTGAATGGTTTTGAGGCACTGTTCCGCGCCGCACAAATCTCCCTGGACAGTACTGAACGCCTGGTCAAGCTCAATTTCGAGCTGTCCAAGCAGTCGCTGGAAGAAAACGTCAAGCTGACCCGCGAACTGAGCAGCCTGAAAACACCACAGGATGCCCTGACCCGCCTGAACAAGCTGGCCACCCAGAATCTGGAACAGGCTGTCGCCAATTCGCGCAGCGTGTACGACATCGTGTCCGAAACCCAGGCCGAACTGGGCAAGATCGCGGAAAGCAACTTCAACGAGCTGAACAAGTCGGTAATCAGCAACATCGACCTGCTGAGCAAGAATGCACCTGCCGGTTCCGAAACCGCCGTCAACGCACTGAAATCGGGCATCGCCGCCAGCGCCGCCGCGATCAACTCGATGACCAAGGCCGCACAGCAAGTTGCCGAGTTTGCCGACTCCAGCGTCAAGGCCGCCAACAGCGCCACCGTGGATGCCGTGAAAACCGCCGCCAAGCGCTCGTCCGCAGCCTGAAATACGCCATTGCGCCGCAATGGCCAGCACAACCTGCCACCGCTAGCCCGTGGCAGGTTTTTTCATGGCGCCGCGCGCGGCCACGGCAAGCGTGCCGCCGGCAGCGCAACGCGTTACAATAACCGGCTACCAGTAACAGACGGACATACCGCAGCATGAAAATCAGCAGCAATTTCGACGCCGGCAGTATCGAGGTTATCGCGCTCAATAACTTTGAAGACATTCAGCTTCGCATCCGCAAAGATAATGCCTCCGATTTTGCCCAATGGTTTTACTTCCGGCTGCAGGGTGCCGCCTACGAGCTGTGCAAGCTGCGTTTCCTCAACATCAAGGAAACGGCCTATCCCAAGGGCTGGGAAGACTACCAGGCGGTGGCGTCCTACGATCGCGTCAACTGGTTCCGCGTGCCGACCTATCTGGACGGCGACGAGCTGGTGATCGAACACGTTCCGCTGGCCGGCAGCATCTACTACGCCTACTTCGAGCCGTACTCGCACGAGCAGCACCTGAACCTGATCGGCATGGCGCAAAGCTCCGGCCTGTGCCAGGTATCCGATCTCGGCTCGACGGTGCAGGCACGCGACGTCAACCTGCTGACCATCGGCCACGAGGTCGAGTCCGACCTCAAGATCTGGGTCATCGCCCGCCAGCACCCCGGTGAAACGATGGCGGAATGGTTTGTCGAAGGGCTGCTCACCCGCCTGCTCGACACCCAGGATCCGACTTCGCGCGCACTGCTGGACCGGGCCACCTTCTACGTGGTGCCGAACATGAACCCGGACGGCGCCATTCTCGGCAACCTGCGCACCAACGCCGCCGGTGCCAACCTGAACCGCGAATGGCTGAATCCGAGTCTGGAAACCAGTCCGGAAGTGTTTCATGTCCGCAACAAGATGCTGGAAACCGGCGTCGACCTGTTCCTCGATATCCACGGCGACGAGGCGATTCCGTACGTGTTTGTCGCCGGCACCGAAGGCGTGCCCAGCTACAACGAGCGCATCGCGGCACTGGAAACCGCGTTCAAGCAGCAACTGCGCGTGGCATCGCCCGACTTCCAGGATGAGCACGGCTACGACAAGGACGCCCCCGGTGCGGCCAACCTTGCGATGGCGACGGCCTGGGTCGGCAACCAGTTCAACTGCCTGGCCTATACCCTGGAAATGCCGTTCAAGGACAACGACAACCTGCCGGACGACGACTTCGGCTGGAATGGCCAGCGCAGCCTGCGTCTTGGCGAAGCCAGCCTGAGCGCCATTTACGGCGTGCTGAAAGACCTGCGCTGAAGCAGCACGACACGCAATAAAAAAGCCACGATGCACATCGTGGCTTTTTATTTGGCGGCAGCGGCTACAGCTGCCGGATCAGCTCGATCTCCACCTGGCACCAGTCGGCGCCCTTTTCCAGCACCCGCCCCAGCGCCACCAGAAAGCCCTTGTTCTTGGCAAACATCTGCAGCTTCTTGCCGTGTGCGTAGCTGAACAGCGGAATCAGCAGGGTATTGCACTTCACGCCGCCTTTCATCGCCGAGGCAAACAGGGCGATCTCGCCCTGATTCCACACCATGCCGACCGGCAGGGTCGGATCGGCATTGCGACCGTTCTCCGCCTTGGTGTACGCCGCCACCGGCCGCGAGCTCAGCAGCTGCAAACCGAGGTACATGCGCTCCTTGTCGTCACGCTTGATGCGACGCACGATGCTCAGGCTCCAAGCCTGCTGCCCGGCCTCTCGCGTCGCCAGCAATGCCCCCAGTGACAGCCACTCCGCACCTGCCGCCGGCAAGGACACTCCCAGACCGCTGTCGCTCTGGTTCTCGATATCCCACAACTGCAACTCGGTGCCGGTGGCGATCTTGACCACCTCGTCCTGGGCCACGTTTTTTTCACGACGGCGCCCGGTCAGGAAACCGTAAATGCGGATTTCGGCAACCTCTTCGACACTGACCGACGGGCTTTCCTGGCGATCGCCCTGTGCCAGGAATTCCTCATACTCGCGCACCAGCCGGTGCACCCCGCTCAGCAGGCGGCCAACCTCCAGCTGCTTGCTGGCCACCGGCACCCGCTCCGCACGCTCGAAGCGGAACGGTTTGACCGCCCACTCCCGCACCAGGAAGCGCAGCAGGCCCGGATCAACACCCCGGCTGAAACGCTCGCGCAGCGCCTGCGGCGTGGCGCCGCCGTCATACACCGCCAGCCAGGCATTCAGCTGATCAACCAGCTCCGTGGTGGACCAGACGCGAATACCCTGCAGTTGCGGCACATTGTGCGCACGACTCGGCGGAGACGCATGCTGGATATTGACGATGAAACTGCTCTCCCCGGACAGATCGCGGGACAACGTCATGCGGTTGGACAGCATCAGCGCCAGTTGATAGGCGAGGTGAATCTGGCGGGAAGTCAGGTTGCCGCTGTTCAGTAGCGAGGTCATCAGGAACGCCAGATACAGGTCATGGATGGTCGTGGTTGCCTCGCCGGGGAACAGCTGCAACGGCACCGCATCAATGGCCTGCTCTTCGGCATAGCGGAACAGCTGGTTGACATTGCTCCACATCACATCGTCCAGCGAGGCGTGTCGGTAGTAATGCCACAGCGCATTCTCGGTGAGATAGAACAGCATCTTGCCGATCACCAGCGGCAACAGCAGCCGGATGTGCGGTGCTTCCTCGCCCTCGGGATCGAAACTCATGAAGCGCTGGAAGGCAGCCACCAGCTGGCGGCCATAGGACAGGATTTGCGCCCGCTGCTGCAGCTCGATGGCAGGCAATAGCTTGGAGCTCAGATACTGGGCGCACAATTGCTGGTGCGCGATGTGCCCCAGTCGGTCCAGCTCGATGATGGCCTCCAGCGTGGCGACGCTCGGGCTGTCGATGTCCTGATTGAACTGCGACAGCAGCTTGGTGATCTGGTCATGGCTACCAGCGGCAAACTCCCGCTGGGTCGCGGCGTACCACTCGGTTACCGACTTGACGTCATCAAGAGGATGGGATTTGCGTTTATCGCCGAACGAAAAAAAATCCAGTTTTGCCATGACCTAAACCGAAGTTAAGCACTCACACAATCAAGCAGGCTCTCATTACCAGCGCATTCTATAATGAATCGTGAATGTTCCGCTGCAAAAGAAAACGCCGTGTTTGCACACGGCGTTTTGCTATCCACAACCCGTCAGCTCATTTATACGCGCAAGCTATCCAGATCAATACCGGAATCCAGCAGTGCGACAACCCACAACGGCTTGCGACCGCGACCGGTCCAGGTCAGCGATTCATCGTTCGGATGACGGTATTTGACTTCTACCGGTTTGCGGCCACTGGCCGTTGGTGCCACTTTGCCGCCGAGCACATCCTCAACACTGAAGCCATAAGCCTTGGCAATTTCAAGAATCTGTTTCTTGGCTTTGGCTTTTTCTTCTACTTCGCGACGGCGAACCTCAACATCAACGTCATTTTTCAGCTGCAGCAATTCGGCAAAATCGAGTGTACTCAAATCCATTTAACCCCCCCTTCAATAAACAAAGCCAGCCAGAATATACCGAAAATTAGATTACCAGCCGCTCTGCGTCAAGCACTATATTAAATTCTGAATTAACCCTCTTGCAAATCAGGGATTAAATACGGCGCCTCCAGCCGCAACAATTGCGAGTGCGGCACACCGGCAAGATAAGGCTGCCCCTCCCAGGCCGAGATTTGCATCACTACCAGTGCCAGATATTTTTTTGCTGCCAATGGCACGCTTAGCATCACCTTGCCGATGGCCTGCTCACCGGTTGCTTCAACCTGCACATCCATGCCGGCCGTACACTCGTCGGCATTTACTTCCACCACAAACATGCGGCGTTTCACTTTGCCGAGATACTGAGTACGCGCCACAATTTCCTGACCTGGATAACATCCCTTGCGGAAACTGATACCACCGATCAGATCCAGATTCGCCATTTGCGGCACGAATGCTTCATAGGTTGCCTGCGACACCCAGGGAATACCGGCACGGATAAAGAAGGCGTCAAACAGGCGACTGGCCAGCAGCTTACCGGCAAACTGCGGCAGCGCGGCGGCCTCATCCGCCCCCAGACAGGTAATACGGATCTGCTCGCCAATCGACACCACCGCGTGCTCGGCAGTACCCGCCAAGGCCGGTTCAAAAGCCGGGCGGCCAGTTTCCGCTGCGGCCAAGTATTCGCCGACAATCACGCTGTCGACCACTTCGACTTTCACCTTGGCACGCAGGACAAACATGGAAAGGCGACGACGAAAAGCCTCGGCAATATCTTTTCGCAGCAGCAGGAAAAAGGTCTGCTCAATGCGCCACAACAGGAAACTGGCCTGCATCCGGCCCTTGGCATTGGAATAACTGCTCCATTGCGCCACGCTGCCGTCCAGTAATTTTACGTCGGAAGAAAATTGCCCCTGCAGGAACGATTCAGCATCGTCGCCATGTACTTTCAACAAAACAAACTGGGTGAGTACGGCATGGCCATCCTGCTCGAATGACAACTCTTGCTGGCTCTCGCCATTGGCCAACACCACATCACCATCGGCATCGAGCATGGCACCATGCTGACTCAAATAAGCCAATACCTGCGACTGGTTCATTACTGTTCCTTTCTGAATTACGGACCTCATCACGCCCCGTAAATGTCCGTTGGCCGGCTATCCATTCCATGTCGGCCACGTTATGATTTGCGGATGAAAAAATTCACTTTACTGCCAGCATTACTCGCTATTTTACTGTGGTCTTCCCTAGCCGCGTTAGGGGCATTTACCCAGCGCCTGCCGCCATTTCTGGTCACCGCTGTGGCGCTTTTTATTGGCAGCCTGCTCGCCATTCACCGCATCCGCGACTGGCGAGTGGCACCGGGCACCCTGCTGATTGGCGTCGCCGGCATCTTCGGCTATCACTGCCTGCTGTTTACCGCTTTTCGCACCGCACCGGCACTGGAAGCCAATCTGCTGAATTATTTGTGGCCACTGCTGATTGTCGTGCTTAGTCCGCTGTTCGGGTTGGGCAAATTGACCGGCCGCCACATCCTGGCGGCAACGATCGGTTTTTGCGGCGCGGTATTGATTGTCAGCAAGGGTCAATTCGACTTTGCCGACAGCCTGCCGATCGGCTACCTGTTCGCGATCGCCGCGGCCTTCACCTGGTCCAGCTACAGCCTGGCGACTCGCAAGCTGCCACCGTTCCCTAACGCGGCGGTCGGCGGCTTCTGCCTGCTTTCCAGCCTGCTTGCCGCACTCTGCCACTGGCTGTTCGAGCCGGCAATCGTTCCCAACAACGAGGAATGGCTGGCACTGCTGCTGATGGGGGTCGGGCCGCTGGGCGCATCGTTCTTCCTGTGGGACAAGGCCATGAAGGAAGGCGACCCGAAGCAGATCGGCGCGCTGTCCTACCTCACCCCCTTGCTCTCCACCCTGATCCTGGCGGTCAGCGGGCTGGGCGAACTGAACACCATTACCTGGATTGCCGGCGCCTTGATCCTGCTCGGCGCCACCATCGGCTCGCTCAGCCGCGGACGCTAACCGGCCAGTCTGCCGCGGTCCGCGGCAGCATCCGCTTCGGGCCGGCTTGGCGTATGGCGCACAAGCCGACAAGCCGACACGGGGCAACGCCAGCAAACGGAAGCGGCTAAAGATGACGCCCCGGCACTGCTGTCAGACTGTGCTCATGTAGTCCGGCGACATCACGACAGGCAACGATGTACAGGCAAGGAAATCCGCGGCAGGACTACGGAACGACGGTCTGGCAAGCAAGGCTCAGACACGACCCCGCCATTCTAGACTGCCGGGCGCGGATAAAACACCGAAGCGGCAACAGGGTTATTGCGACACTTGCGATAGGCGTGGTGGGCGCCACGCACCGCGGACAGCGTGGCATAGGAAAAGCGGGTGGAAGCAAAATGCTGGATCTGGCGGCTGGCACGCGACGCGATCAGGTAGCCGGAAAAGCCGAGGTCCAGTGGCAGCACACAGGGTGCAGCCGAGAGCAACGGCGAGTGCCGCAGCCAGGTTTTTTGCTGTTCGCCAAACCAGCGTTCCAGCACCAGCAGCAGGTCATGCTGCGCATCGGCAGAGGCTTGCAATACCGAGGCGCTCGACATCATCGGCGCATCCAGTTGCCCGATCAGGCCCGGTGCACCGTCGGTCGGCTGTGATAGCTGACACCAGCTACGCCAGCAATCGGCCTGTGCGGCCAACATGCGTTGCTGATTGGTCTGTACCGCATCGAGATACTGCTGAAAAACCGTTGCCATGGTATGCCCCTGGATAAGGTAAGACGACATCAGACAACAAGGTTGCTGTTCAGGCCCCACACCGGCTGCAGGCCGGCAACCAGCGTCTGCAGAATCGGGTCGTCGGCCCGGTCGGCCGGATAGACGAACTGCAGCTCTGCCATCTTCACGATCTCCGGCACCAGATCGACCACGCCGCGCTCGACGGCGCGAAGCGCATCTTCCTCGCGCAGCAAGGCGAGGCCGACACCCGCTTGCACCAGCTCGGAAGCGGTAAACAGGTTGTCGCATTCCGATACCTTTTTCGGGGCGATGTTCAGCTCCCGCCACAGCTCGGACACGATCTTCGACAGGCTGGAAAACTGGGAAATGCCGACCCACGGCAGACGTCCCAGCTCCTTGGGGTTGGCCGCATTGATCCGCGCCAGCCAGCCCTTGGGCATCACGATGCGCAAGCGCAGCTGCGTCAACAACAGGGTGTGCACGTTGACGTAGGGGTTTTTGCCGAGATAGAAACCGGCGTCCAGTTCTTTCTTGCGCACCGCATTGAGCACGTCGCCGGTAACACCCTGATGCAGACACACCTCCAGCAAGGGAAAGCGCTCGGCCAGGCCGGCTACCCAGGGGCCGACCCGCAGCACGTCCGGGGTCAGCGCAATGCCGATCTGCACCTTGCCGGTCAGCGGCCCCTTCAGGCTGCGGGCATGGTCAAGCAGCTGCCGCGCCGAAACCAGAATGTCCTGCGCGCGGGGCAGCAGCTCCTGCCCCGCCAGCGTCAACACCACCCCCCCCGCCGTGCGCTCGAACAAGGACATGCCGACTTCTTCTTCAATGGCCTTGATCTGCGCCGTCACCGCCGGCTGCGACAAGTGAAGCAGCTCGGCAGCCTGAGTCAGATGGCCTTGCTGAGCCACCGTAACAAAGGTGCGCAGTTGGTAGATTTCCATGCTGGACGACTCTCCTGATCGGCTGAGGGCGCGCTACTTTTGCATCGCAAAGGCGGGGTTTTGGCCATTTTGTACAAGTTCCCCACCAACCCACAAGGTATGCACACAAAAAGCTGGATAACGATTGCTGATACCCTCCATCAATAAAGTAAATACTCGAACGCAAGTACCTAATACAAAAGAAAAATTCTCGAAAAAAACGGTGACGTTAATTCCTGTTATCAGAAAAAACGATTAGCCACATCGACGAGTCGACTTTTAGATTGCAGGCACACGCTAACCGCACTTGCGGCCGGCGAGAAATGGGAGGAGACAACGATGAATGAAGATATCCTTACACGGGTACAAAGCAACCCCAAATTCAAAGAGCTTGTTCACAAGCGGACCCGCCTTGGCTGGCAGCTGAGTATCCTGATGCTGGCTATCTACTACGGCTTTATCCTGGTGCTGGCCTTCGCACCCAATGTGCTTGGTGCATCGCTGTCGGGCGGAACCACTACGGTCGGCATTCCGGTTGGCATTTTCATCATCATCTCGGCATTCGTCCTGACCGGCATCTATGTCCGCAAGGCCAATACCGAGTTTGACCAACTGAACCAACAAATCGTCGAGGATGCCAAACAATGAAAAGCTGGACGAAAACCCTCTGCGCCACCGCACTGACCGGCCTGCCGGCTCTGGCACTGGCCGCCGGCGCCTTTGAAGGCGAAGTCACCAAGCAGGCGACCAACTGGCACGCCATCATCATGTTCTTCCTGTTTGTCGCGTTCACCATGGGCATTACCTACTGGGCCTCGCGACGCACCCGCTCCGCCAGTGACTTTTACACCGCCGGTGGTGGCATTACCGGTTTCCAGAACGGTCTGGCGATTGCCGGTGACTACATGTCCGCCGCCTCCTTCCTCGGTATCTCGGCAATGGTGTTCGACAAGGGCTACGATGGCCTGATCTACTCCATCGGCTTCCTGGTCGGCTGGCCGGTCATCCTGTTCCTGGTGGCTGAACGCCTGCGCAACCTCGGCAAGTTCACCTTTGCCGACGTGGCCTCCTACCGTCTGCAACAGACGCCGGTACGGACCTTTGCCGCGACCGGCACCCTGGTGGTGGTGGCGCTGTACCTGATCGCGCAGATGGTTGGTGCCGGCAAGCTGATCCAGCTGCTGTTCGGCATGAGCTACTCCTCCGCGGTGATCCTGGTTGGCATCCTGATGGTGATGTACGTCACTTTCGGCGGCATGCTGGCTACTACCTGGGTTCAGATCATCAAGGCCGTCATCCTGCTTGGCGGTGCCAGCTTCATGGCGTTCATGGTACTGGCCACCGTTGGCTTCAGCCCTGAGATGATGTTCCAGAAAGCGGTCGCCATCCACGCCAAAGGCGCCGAAATCATGGCACCGGGCAAGGCTGATCCGATCGACTCGATCTCGCTGGGCCTGGCACTGATGTTCGGTACCGCCGGTCTGCCACACATCCTGATGCGCTTCTTCACCGTGTCCGACGCCAAGGAAGCCCGCAAATCGGTGTTCTACGCAACCGGCTTCATCGGCTACTTCTACATCCTGACCTTCATCATCGGTTTCGGCGCAATCATGCTGCTGCTGGAACAGCCATCGATGATGGAAACCGTGGTCAAGAACGGCAAGGAAGTGACCCAGCTGATCGGCGGCAGCAACATGGCGGCGATCCATCTGGCCAACGCGGTTGGTGGTGACCTGTTCCTCGGCTTCATCTCCGCAGTTGCCTTCGCCACCATCCTGGCGGTGGTTGCCGGTCTGGCCCTGTCCGGTGCATCGGCGGTATCGCATGACCTGTACGCCTCCGTAATCAAGAAGGGCAAAGCCAACGAAGCCGACGAAATCCGTGTCTCGAAGATCACCACCGTGGTACTGGGCGTGATCGCGATCCTGCTTGGCCTGCTGTTCGAAAAGCAGAACATCGCCTTCATGGTTGGTCTGGCCTTCTCGATCGCCGCTTCCGCCAACTTCCCGGTACTGTTCCTGTCCATGTTCTGGAAAGGCCTGACCACTCGCGGCGCGGTAGTCGGCGGCTTCATCGGCCTGATCTCCGCAGTTGGCCTGATCGTGATGGGCCCGGCGGTATGGGTAGACGTGCTGAAGCACGAAACCGCACTGTTCCCGTACAAGAACCCGGCGATCTTCTCGATCACCCTGGCCTTCGTGTTCACCTGGCTGATCTCGGTACTCGACAAGTCCAAGTCGGCGGTTGAAGAAAAAGCCAAGTTCGAAGCACAGTTCGTACGCTCGATGACCGGTATTGGTGCCGCAGGTGCATCCAAACACTAAGCGAGTCGTGTAAAAATGGCCGCACCCGTACGGGTGCGGCCAGTTGCTGTCCGCGAATCATGTTTGCAAGGAACGCTTTATGTCTACTCTTGACTCCATCCTGCGCGAAACCCGCAGCTTTGACCCGGCAGAAGACTTCCGCCGCAAGGCCACGGTTTCCGGGCCGGACGCCTACTACGCGCTGTGCGAACAGGCCGACGATCACTACCTGTCCTTCTGGGGGGATCTGGCGCGAGAGCTGATCAGCTGGAAAAAGCCGTTCTCGCGCGTGCTGGACGACAGCAATGCACCGTTCTTCAAATGGTTCGACGATGGCGTGCTCAACGTCTCCTACAACTGTCTGGATCGGCATCTGGCCGTCAACGCCAACAAGATTGCCCTCATTTTCGAAGCGGATGACGGCGACGTCACCCGCGTCACCTATTCCGAGCTTCACCGCCGCGTCTGCCAGTTTGCCAACGGCCTGAAGTCGCTGGGCGTCAGCAAAGGCGACCGCGTGGTGATCTACATGCCGATGGTGATCGAAGCCATCGTCGCGATGCAGGCCTGCGCCCGCATCGGCGCCATTCACTCGGTGGTATTCGGCGGTTTCTCCGCCGGCGCGGTACACGACCGCATCCAGGATGCCGGTGCCAAGGTGGTGGTCACCGCCAACGAAGGCCTGCGCGGCGGCAAGATCGTGCCGCTGAAGGCGATGGTTGACGAAGCGCTGGCGATGCCGGGCAGCGAAACGGTGATCGCCACCGTGGTCTACCAGCGCACCAATAACGGCGCCAGCACCTGGCACGACGGCCGCGACATCTGGTGGCACAAGCTGATCGACGGCCAGCCGGAATCCTGCGAACCGGAATGGATGCTGGCCGACGATCCGCTGTTCATCCTGTACACCTCAGGCTCCACCGGCCGTCCGAAAGGCATCCAGCACAGCAGCGCCGGCTACCTGCTCGGCGCCCTCAACAGTTTCCGCTGGGTGTTCGACTACAAGCCCAGCGATGTGTTCTGGTGCACCGCCGACGTCGGCTGGATCACCGGCCACTCCTACGTCTGCTACGGCCCGCTGGGCATGGGCGCCACCCAGGTCATTTTCGAAGGCGTGCCGACCTACCCCGATGCCGGCCGCTTCTGGCGCATGATCGAGCAGCACAAGGTCACCACCTTCTACACCGCGCCGACCGCGATCCGCACCCTGATCAAGCTCGGCGCCGAACTGCCGAAACAGTACGACCTGTCCAGCCTGCGCCTGCTCGGCACCGTCGGCGAGCCGATCAACCCCGAGGCGTGGATGTGGTACTACGAGATGGTCGGCGGCGAGCGCTGCCCTATCGTCGACACCTGGTGGCAGACCGAAACCGGCTCCGCGATGATCGCGCCGCTGCCCGGCGCCATCGCCACCAAGCCCGGCTCCTGCACCCTGCCGCTGCCCGGCATCATGGCCGACATCGTCGACGAGTCCGGCGCCCCGGTAGAACCGGGCAAGGGCGGCTTCCTGGTGATCAAGCGGCCATTCCCATCGCTGGTGCGTACCATCTGGAACGACCCGGAGCGCTTCAAGAGCACCTACTTCCCGGAAGAGTTCAACGGCCAGTACTACCTCGCCGGCGACTCTGCCAACCGCGACGAAAGCGGTTACTTCTGGATCATGGGCCGTATCGACGATGTGCTGAACGTGTCCGGTCATCGCCTCGGCACCATGGAAATCGAATCGGCACTGGTGGCCAACCCGCTGGTGGCGGAAGCCGCGGTGGTCGGCAAGCCGCACGAGGTCAAGGGCGAGGCGGTGGTCGCCTTTGTGGTGCTGAAAGGCCCGCGCCCGACCGGCGAAGAAGCCAAGCGCCTGACCGCTGAACTGAAAAACTGGGTGGCGCACGAGATCGGCAAGCTGGCACAGCCGGACGACATCCGTTTCGGCGATAACCTGCCGAAGACCCGCTCCGGCAAGATCATGCGCCGCCTGTTGCGCGCCATCGCCCGCGGCGAGGAAATCGCGCAGGACGTGTCGACGCTGGAAAATCCACAGATCCTGAGCCAATTGCAGGAGAGTGCCAGCTGAGCGGCCTCTCCCCCTAGCTGTCCTTGTAAACCGCACGCGTGCTGCATCACCGTGCGGTTCTTTTTATTTGCGGCAGCACAAGGTTGGCCGCAATCCGCCTGCGGCCAACCTTGCGGCGACCGCCCGGCTGCCGGACAATAGCGCCCAGCCATTTACAGACCCCTGCCCGGTTGCGCACCGGCCATTCGCGAAGTCAGCACCCCATCATGAGCCAAGCTTTTCCGCCCGCCCGTCTTGACTGGAGCACCGGTCAACCCGTTTCCGCCGATTACGGCGACGTCTACTTTTCCCGGGAAAGCGGCCTTGATGAAACGCGTCACGTGTTTATCGAGCACAACCAGCTGCCGCAGCGCTTCGCGGCGCTGGCGCCGGAGCAGCTGTTCAGCATCGGCGAGACCGGCTTTGGCACCGGCCTGAACTTCCTGGTCGCCTGGCAATGCTTCCTGCAGCACGCGCCCGCCAGCGCGCGGCTGTCTTTTGTCAGCACCGAGAAACACCCGCTCACCGCCGCCGACCTGGCGCAGGCACAGGCGATGTGGCCGGAGCTGGCCGCCCAGGCCACGGCGCTGCAACAGCAATACGACGCCATGGCGCCGGGCTGGCACCGTTTCGTGCTGGAAGACGGCCGCGTGATCCTGACGCTGCTGATCGGCGACGTACTGGAGACCCTGCCGCAGCTGGAGGCGCGCATCGACGCCTGGTTCCTCGACGGCTTTGCCCCGGCCAAGAATCCCGAGATGTGGCAGCCGGCGCTATTCCAGCAGCTGGCACGGCTGTCGCACCGCGGCACCACGCTGGCCACCTTCACCAGCGCCGGCATCGTCCGTCGCGGACTGGAAGACGCCGGCTTCAGCATCGAAAAAGTCGCCGGCCATGGCAAGAAGCGGGACATGACACGCGGTCAGCTGCAGCACCCGCCGCACGCCGAGTGGCGGGCACCATGGTATGCACTCCCGCAGCAAACCATCAGCGAGCGTAGCGCGGTGGTAATCGGCGCCGGCATCGCCGGAGCCAGCGTCGCGCGCAGCCTGGCCAACCGCGGCTGGCAGGTCACCGTGCTCGACCGCCACCCGCTGGCGGCGCAGGAAGCCTCCGGCAACCCGCAGGGCGTGCTGTACACCAAGCTGTCGCCACACTTCACCCCGCTGACCCAGCTGGTGCTGTCCGGCTACGGCTACACCCTGCGCACGCTAAGCCAGCTGCTCCCGGAAGACGGCGTACAGTGGCGGCGCTGCGGCGTGCTACAGCTGGCCGGTGACGCGGCCGAAGAGAAACGCCAGCAAGGACTGGCCGCCGCCGGGCTGTCGCCGCACATCCTGCGCCGCGTCGATGCCGCCGAAGCCTCCGCCATCGCCGGCATCGAGGTCAGCCAAGGCGGCCTCTATTTCGAGCAGGGCGGCTGGCTGAACCCGCCCAGCCTAGTCAACACGCTGCTAGATCACCCCAACATCACCCTGCGTCTGGGGGAAGCGGTGACCGAGCTGGCGCAAAACCCGTCCGATGGCGGCTGGGTGGCGATGGGCAGCAGCGATCCGCTGGCGATCGGCAGCATTGCCGTGGTCGCCACCGCCAACGACACCATGCAATTCGACCCGACCTACTACCTACCGGTGAAGCGCATCCGTGGCCAGGTCACCGAGCTGGCTGCGACCGCCGCCAGCGGCCAGCTGCAGACCGTACTGTGCGGCGAGGGCTATATCGCCCCGGCACGCCAGGGTCGGCACTGCCTCGGCGCCACCTTCAAGTTCGAGTACGAGGATCTGGCAGCCAACGACGCCGAGCACACCGAGAACCTGGCGATGCTGGCCGGCATGGCGCCACGACTTTACCAGGCGCTGGGTGGCGACGCCATCGCCCCGGCACAGTGCCACGGCCGCGCTGCGCTGCGCTGTACCAGCCCGGACTACCTGCCGATGGTCGGCGCCGTCGTCGATCGCGACGCCTTCCTCGACTGCTACCAGCCGCTGGCGCGCGACGCTTCGCTGAAGCTGACTGCTGAAGCACCGCTGATCAGGGGGCTGTATGTCAGCACCGCCCACGGCTCGCGCGGCATGGTCACCGCACCGCTGGCCGGCGAAATCATCGCCAGCCTGCTGAACGACGAGCCGGCGCCGCTACCCAGCAGCATCATGGATGCCGTCAACCCCAGCCGTTTCCTGGTGCGCGACCTGATCCGCCAGAAACACCGCGATTGAGTCAGCCGGCCAGTTGCGCCATGATCAGTTCGGCCGTGGCCTGCGGCTGCTCCAGCGGAAACAGGTGCGAACCTTTTTGCACAACGATGTTCACAGCGAAGTGCTTGCGCATAAAGGCCAGATCGGCCGGCGTCAGCACATCGCTGTCCTCGCCGGCGACAAACACCGTCGGCACCCGCAGCTGTCCCTTGTAGCGGGGTAGCGAATGCGGCAGCGTGTTGTAGATCGCGTTTTCGATCACCGGCCGGAATTTCAGCCGGCGACCGCCATCGGCCGTCGCCACCGTGCCCAACGCGGCATAGTCGTGCAGGCAGTCGGGATCGAAGCGGGCAAACATCGGCTTGCGCGCGAAATAGTCGTACACCGATTCGACGCTGGCCCAGTTGTCGCGCCGCTTCAGGGTGTTGCCGCCCGGCGTCACGCGGTCGATGAAGCCCAGTTTTTTCGCCAGCCAGATGCCGCGCGAACGCAGCGGCCCCATCAGCGGCGAATCGAGAATGATCAGCTTGCTGAACAGCTCCGGGTGGCGAATGGCGGCAAAGAACAGGATGAAACCGCCCAGCGAGTGCCCGACGCCGACCACCGGCCGGTCATAATGCTGGCGCATATAGGCAACGGTCTCCTCGACCAGATGCGGCCAACAGTCGGTCACCGGATAGCGTGGATCGTGGCCGATGCAGTCAAGGTAGCCGACGTGGCAGCCCTGATCGCGCAGCGACTGGTGCAATTTGCGGTACACCGACGCCGGAAAGCTGTTGGCGTGGGCAAAATGAATGATGGGGGTCATGGCAGGTGCTCCTCGTGCCCCATAGTATATCAAGCGTTTGCTTGGCAAAATATGGGCGGTGCGTTTAGCCACGGCCGCACCGTCGCAACAACCAATCAAGGCACCGCCGTTTTGGCGGTCACAAGGTCATGAACAAGCGCATTTTCTCTCTCTTCACCCGCTGCCTGCTGTGGCTAAGCCTGCTGCTGGCCCCGTTTGCCCACGCGCTGGATCAGGACGACCTGCTGCCGCCGGAACAGGCCTTTGCCGTCACCGCCGAACGCCAGGGATCACAGCTGCGACTGACGATGACCGTCGCCGACGGCTACTACCTGTACCGCGACCGCAGCCGCTTCGAGACGATACCGGCGGCGCTGATCGCCCAGCAGGCCTTGCCCGCCGGCAAGCCCAAGGACGACCCCTACTTCGGCAAGCAGGCTACCTACCCGCCGGGGGCGACCGTGATGCTGCTGACGCTGCGCCCGGACGCGCCGCAACAGTTCACCCTCAAGGCCACGGTACAGGGCTGTGCCGATGCCGGCCTGTGCTACCCGCCCTACACCCACACCCTCGCGATCGGCGGTGACAGCAAGGCGCTGTCGCCTTGGCTGCAGCCGGCCGGCGCGCAGGGCGACCGCTCGCCGCCGCCGCGCGAAGGCCTGGCCGCCACGCTGGCGGCCTTCTTTGCCGCCGGCCTGGGCATGGCGTTCACCGCCTGCATGTACCCGCTGCTGCCTATAGTGTCCTCGCTGATTGCCGGCCAGGGCCAGCACCTCACCCGTCGTCGCGGCTTCTTGCTGGCGCTGACCTATGTACAGGGACTGGCGGTCAGCTACACCGCCATCGGCATCGTGGCCGGCCTGACCGGCAGCCTGCTCAGCGTGTGGCTGCAGCAGCCGGCGGTGATCCTCGGCGCCAGCCTGCTGATGGTGGTGTTTGCGCTGGGCATGTTCGATATCGTTTCCATCCAGCTGCCGTCCAGCTGGCAGACCCGCCTCGCCGCCTCCAGCAACCGCCTGTCCGGCGGCCATATCGTGACCGTATTCGGCATGGGCGTGCTGTCGGCGCTGCTGATCGGCCCCTGCGTCGGCCCGCCGCTAGCGCTGGCACTAGGCTATATCGGCCAGACCGGCGATGCCTGGCTGGGCGGTATCGCGCTCTACGCCATGGCGATGGGGCTGGGCCTGCCGCTGGTCATCGTCGGCACCTTTGGCGGCCACGTGCTGCCCAAGGCCGGCATGTGGATGAAGACAGTCAAGGCGGTGTTCGGCGTGGTGATGCTGGCGGTGGCCATCTGGCTGGCGACGCCGTTCCTGCCCGCCATCGTGGTGATGCTGCTGTGGGCAGCACTGGCGCTGGCCAGCGCCGTGTTCCTGAAAGCGTTTGATCCGCTGCCAACGAACGCGTCGTCCGTGCTCAAGCTGGGCAAGGCGCTGGGCCTGCTGCTGGCGCTGGTCGCCACCCTGCAGCTGATCGGCGTGTTCAGCGGCGCCAAATCGGCCCGCTACCCGCTGGCGGCACTCGGCGCCACCGCCGGCAACAGCAGCAAGCCGCAGTTCCGCACTATCGGCAGCGTGACCGAACTGGATGCCGCCCTCAATGCAGCCCGTGGCCAGACGGTATTGCTGGATTTCTATGCCGACTGGTGCGTGTCCTGCATCGAGATGGAAGACTCCACCTTCCGCGACCCGGCGGTACAGCAGGCCATGGCCAAGGTGGTACTACTGAAAGCCGACGTCACCGCCAACCTGCCGGCGCACCAAGCGCTGCTGCAACGCTTCGGCCTGTACGGCCCGCCAGGCATGATCTTCTTCGACCGCCACGGCAAGGAGCAGCAACGTCTCATCGGCTACAGCCCGGCCGACGAATTCCTGCCGCTGCTGCAACGCCAGCAAAGCGGCGGCTGAGGCCGTTGCGGCCAACGTTGGCCGCAACCGACGGCCGTGGCACGGCCGAGCGCCGTGTTCCGAATACCACCATCTCGCGCACAAAAAAACAGGCCGCCGGTTCGCACCGGCGGCCTGTCCTGCTACTACTGCGTGCAGTGTCGCGTGTTACGGCGCCGGCTTGTCGGCCACACTGGCCAGATAGGCCGCACGACGGGCCTCTTTCGCGGCCACCTTCTCCGCCACTTCGACCGCCTTCTCGGCGGCGGCCAGCGCCTCGCGCTCCTGGCGGGCCGCCATCGACGCGGCACGGGCCGCCTCGCGCACCGCCTCTTCCGCCACCTCCATCGCCTCGACTTCGGCATTGGTCTTGCACGGACCCGTTTTCTCGAACCAGGCCACCGACTCGACGTGGCCGGTGTGCGGGAACATGTTGATGATGCCCGCCGTTTTCAGGGTGTAGCCCTTGGTATTGACCAGCACGCCGGCATCGCGCGCCAGCGTGGCCGGATTGCACGACACGTAGACGATGCGCTGCGGCGCGGTGTCCTCGGTAATCGCCTTCAGCAGCTGCATCGCGCCGTCGCGCGGCGGGTCGACCAGCATCTTGTCGAACTTGCCCAGTGCCGCGAACGATGCTTCGGTCACCTCGAACAGGTTGGCCATCTCGTAGCTGACCTTGTGCTGCAAGCCGTTGTGGGTGGCGTTTTCCACCGCCCGCTTCACCAGCGCCTCGCTGCCTTCCATGCCGTGCACGATGGCACCGCTGCGCGCGATCGGCAGCGTGAAGTTGCCGATGCCGCAGAACATGTCGGCAATGCGCTCGTCGGCCTGCGGATCCAGCAGCCGCAGCGCGCGGCTGACCATCACGTTGTTGATTTCCGGATTGACCTGGGTGAATTCGGTCGGGTAGTACGGCATCTCGACGTCGAAATCGCGCAGGCGGTAGGTCAGCTTCGGCGCATCCAGCGGGTAGATCGGGTAGCAGGTCTCCGGCCCTTTCGGCTGCAACCAGATCTGCACCGTGCGCTGCGGCGTGGAGTGACAGTCGGAGAACGTCTGCAGCAAGGCGAAATCGGCCTCGGTGATGTCGTCCATATTGCGGAATACCAGCACGTCCAGCTCGGCACCGACCGCAATTTCCACCTGCGGCATGCGGTTGTAGATCGACAGCCTGGCGATCAGCTCGCGCAGCGGCACGATCAGCGCCGAGATGTGCGACGGCAGGATGTGGCACTCGCTCATGTCGGCAATGAAGCTGGAACGCTTCTCGTGGAAGCCGACCAGCACGCCGTCCTTTTTCGCGACATAGCGCGCCGACAGGCGGGCACGGTGGCGATAGCCCCAGGCGGCGCCGGCAATCGGCGGCATCACCACCTCGGCCTTGACCCGGCCGATATGCTGAAGGTCGTCTTCCAGTACGCGCTGCTTGATGGCGACCTGCGCCGAAAACTCGACGTGCTGCATCGAGCAGCCGCCACACACGCCAAAATGCGGACAGGACGGATCGGTGCGCAGGAAGCTTTCCTTCAGCACATCCACCACGTCGGCATTCTCGTAACTCTTCTTGACGCGATAACTTTGATAAGTCACTTTTTCGTATGGCAACGCGCCATCGATGAAGATGGCCTTGCCATCGACACGAGCAATGCCGCGACCTTCGTGGTCCAGCGACTCGATATGGGCAACTACAGACGCTTGAGTCATTGTTTCAGCAAGTAAAAAGGCAAAAGACAAAGTCTGGAATTGTCGCAGAAAGCGCCACAAAAAGCACGGTGCACTGCCACATTTGGCGGATGTTGCCGTCCGGCGTATCTGCTAACATCGGAGTATCCGTTTATCCTGAATCGCCAGAGAATGAAATTTTCGTCCCTGCTTGCGGCCTGCACCCTGGCCGCCACCATCTCCAGCCATGCCATGACACCGGAGCCGGATGTCCTAGTCAGCAGCGCCGGCCAGCACCTGGTCGTCAACCTGCCGCAAACCCGTGTTTTCCTGTACCAGGACGGCACGCTGGTAAACAGTTATCCGGTGGCGGTCGGCAAAATGATCACCAACACCCCGACCGGCAACTACGCGGTTACCGGCATCTACCGCAACCCGGTATGGCACGTCCCGAAATCGATCCAGGAAGAGATGGCGCGTGCCGGCAAGCCGGTGCAGACCACCGTCGCCGCCGGGCCGGACAATCCGCTGGGGCCGGTGTTCATCCGCTTTGGCGAGACCAAGCTCGGCCTCGGCTTTCACGGCACCAACCAGCCTGCCAGCGTGCCCGGCTTTCGCAGCCACGGCTGCGTGCGCCTGCGCAGCGAGAACGCGCTGGCACTGGCCGACTGGGTGGATATCGGCGCCGCAGTCACCATCAGCTACCAGACCACGCTGCTGAGCGAGGACAGCGCCGGCGAACTGTGGCTGCACGCCTATCGCGACAGCTACAAGAAGGACGACATCGTGCCGCAACTGCTGGCGGAAACCCTGCTCAACTGGCAGCAGGAGAACCAGCGCCCGATCCACGGCAAGCGTGTCGACCAGGCCTTCCGCGAGCGCAACGGCAAGCCGGTGTGCCTCAGCTGCAGCAATACGCAAAACAACCGCATCACCGGCACCCTCAACACCGTGCGCTGGCTGAGCCCGCCACCGGAAACCACCGACGAGCAGCCGGCCGAACTGCCGCAGCTGGACAGCAACAGCGCCCGTGCGCCACGCAACGCGCAGCTCAAGCAGAAAAGCGCTTGACGCCATAAAAGCCTCGGGCTATAGTGCGCACCTCGCTGACGAATCAACCGGTTCTTCAGCGTCCCGTGGGGGTATAGCTCAGCTGGGAGAGCGCTTGCATGGCATGCAAGAGGTCAGCGGTTCGATCCCGCTTATCTCCACCACAATTTGTCCCTATCGTCTAGAGGCCTAGGACGTCGCCCTTTCACGGCGATAACCGGGGTTCGAATCCCCGTGGGGACGCCAGCATTCTGGGGGTATAGCTCAGCTGGGAGAGCGCTTGCATGGCATGCAAGAGGTCAGCGGTTCGATCCCGCTTATCTCCACCAAATAAACAAAAAACCGGCTCACGAGCCGGTTTTTTGTTTTTCCGATCGATTTTCAGATCAAGCACATCCTAGCGCAATGCCTTCTCGCTCTGCTGCAGCGCCTGCTGCAGGTGCTGCACCTCGCTGCGCTCGCCGGCCCGCGTCACCGCCCGCGACACGAAGTGGCAGATATTGAAAATCCCCGCCAATCGCGGCGCCACCGCTGCACGCCACGCCGGCCGCGCACACTGCGGCCATAGCGGCACCAGCCGCTGCAACACCTGGCTTACCTGCTGCAACTCCTGCAGCAGGCCGTAGGAAGGATGACCGCCGCCGAGCAGGGCACGCTCGCGCATGCTGTACAGCCGCTCTTCCAGCAGCTGCAACAGGTGTGCCAGATCCGCCTCCAGTTGCGGCAGCTCCAGCGCCGCCGCCGGATGCTCGTCCGGATCCAGCTGCTGCGCATGCTGTGCCAGCAGACTGAGCTGGAAGGCATCCTGCGGCACCGCCGGCCCGGCGCCCGTCGCATGGCGCAGCTCCGGAGTGCGCGGCAACTGCTCACCCACCGGCAACGCCGGCCCTACTGCCGTTACCTTGACCATGGCACACGCCCTTTCCTGTCATGCCCGACACTGACCTTATCGGCCAGCCTGCCGGATCATGAAGTCAAAGACCGAACAAATGACCCAGCTTGGCTTTCTTGGTGTCGAGATAGTGGTCGTTGTAGGCATTGCGGCCAACCTGCAGCGCCACGCGCTCGGCCACCTCGATGCCGGCCTGTTCCAGAGTGTCGATCTTGCGCGGATTGTTGGTCATGATGCGCACCGCCGTCACCCCCAGATGCGCCAGCATCTCGCGCGCGATGCGGAAATCGCGCATGTCGGCGGGAAAACCCAGCCGTTCGTTGGCCTCGACGGTATCGGCGCCACCATCCTGCAGCTTGTAAGCGCGAATCTTGTTGATCAGGCCGATGCCGCGACCTTCCTGGCGCAGATACACCAGCACGCCCCGCCCCTCGGCGGCGATTGCTTCCAGCGCGGCCGCCAGCTGGAAGCCGCAGTCACAGCGCAAAGAAAACAGCGCGTCGCCAGTCAGGCATTCGGAGTGGATGCGGGTCAGCGGCGCACCGTCAGTCACCTCGCCCAGCGTCAGCACCACGTGCTCGCGCCCTCCGACTTCTTCAAAGCCGTGCATGTCGAAAACACCCCACTGCGTGGGTAACTGGCAGGTTGCGACATAATCGACGCGCACCGGAGAATCAGGCTGAGTCACGTTGGCTTCCACTTGTTGTGCATTCATCTGGAAGATAATGGGGGCAAAAGCTTACAGTTTAAAGTACCGTCGCCGCCGATTTGGCCAGTGCCCGCAGGCTGACGAAATGCGCCGCCAGCGCGCAGGCCAATGCTGCCAGCGTGGCCTGGTGCCCGGCGTGAAAAAACCCCGGCTGCGCCGACTCGGCGTCGAGAATGCCGATCACCTCGCCGGCCGCGTCAAACACCGGCAGGCACACCTCGCTGCGCACCCTGGGGTCGCACTCGTAATAGGCGCCGCCCGCGTGCTGCCATTGCCGCACATCGTCAATCACCACACCACGGCCACTGCGGCCAACCTTGCTGTTGTTGCTGGCGGCGGCAAACGCCTCGGTCAGCGGGAATTCGGCGCGACTGGGCAGGCCGCGGTAGGCCAGCTTCAGCAGCACGTCGGCCTCGGGTCGCGGCACCCGGCAATACACCCCCAGCCAGTCGGCCGGCACCTGCGCCAGCACCGCATCCAGCAAGGCCTGTAACGCCAGCAGCTGTTGCGCCAGCGGCAGCGATTCGCCGCCAAACTGCGGCGCGATGTCCCACGGCTCGGCCTCCAGCTCGTCGATCAGCGAACAACTGCCGCCCTCGCCCAGCTTGGGTACCGGGTAACGGTACAAATCGGGATAGTCCGCTGCCGTGGGCACCGTCAGCGCCACCGCCAGTGCCTGCTGCGCGGCGGCCAGTTGTGTCGCGGACAACGCCAGTCCGGCCCGCTGCAGATAATCAGTCATCAACCCTCCTCGCCGGCGCCGCCGGCTCCATACGCAATCATCGCAAAGGCGCTAGAATCCGGTTATCCCGCACCCTGCGGCCATCGCCGCATTATGCCCAATCCCCGTACAAAGCCGAAATCATGACTGCTGCTATCGATATCACCCACGCGCCTGCCGCAAGTCCGCCCGCCGGCGCTGCCCGCGGTCACAGGTTGGCCGCATGAGCAAGTATCCGGTTTCGCCGCAGGAGGTCGACATCAGCGCCGTGCGTGCGCAGGGCGCCGGTGGACAGAACGTCAACAAGGTGTCCTCCGCCATCCACCTGCGCTTCGTGATCCGCGATTCGACCCTGCCGGAGCACATCAAGGAACGCCTGCTGGCACTGCAGGACCAGCGCCTGAGCAAGGACGGCGTGCTGATCATCAAGGCGCAGCAATACCGTACCCAGGAGCAGAACCGGCAGGATGCGCTGCAGCGGCTGCAGCAGCTGGTCGACAGCATCAGCCACGAACAGAAGGCCCGCCGCGCCAGCAAGCCGAGCTACGGCGCACGGCAGCGACGCATGGACAGCAAGAGCCTGCGCGGCAAGGTCAAGTCGCTGCGCGGTCCGGTGCGCGACTGAGCCGCCACACTCTGCAGCCAGCCAGCGTTGCGGCCAACCTTGCGCCCGCGGCAATGACCGGCCCGCATGCTGCAACGCGCATTGACAAGCCCGACCGCCGCGCCCTCTAATACCGCCCCCTCTGCAAGGAATCGACGATGCAAGACCTGCACCACTGGCAAGCCTTCTGCCTCGCGCTGGCACGCGAACAGGCCGGTGACGACGGCGCCCACGACCTGAATCACCTCGGCCGCGTCTGGCATGCGGCGCGACAGCTGCTGGCCAGCTACCCGCAGGCCGACACGCTGGTGGTGATGGTGGCCTGCTACCTGCACGACCTGGTCAACCTGCCGAAGAACCACCCCGAGCGCCACCTCGCCTCGCGCCAGGCGGCGGCGCTGGCCAGCGCCAGGCTGGCCGCCGCCGGCTTCGACGCGGCACGGCTGCCGGCGGTGGCGCACGCCATCGAGGCGCACAGCTTTTCCGCCAATATCGCACCGCAGACGCTGGAAGCGCAGATCGTGCAGGACGCCGACCGGCTGGACGCGCTCGGCGCCGTCGGCCTGGCGCGGCTGTTCTACACCGCCGGCCGCATGAACAGCGCGCTGGCCGCCAGCGACGACGTGCTCGCCGTGCAGCGACCGCTGGACGACCGCGCCTACGCGCTGGACCACATCGCGGTGAAGCTGGCGACGCTGCCCGCCACCATGCAGACCGCCGCCGGCCGCGCGCTGGCCGAGGCGCGGCTGCAGTGGCTGTACCAGTTCCGTGACGTGTTTGTCGCGGAATGGGCACCCGAGACGCTGCCGTCCTGAACGGCAGCCGCGCCACAACGGATCCGGCCGGCAGCCAGCGGCTGCCGGCGGAAGCAACTGGCCAGTACGAGGCGGCACAGACCACCCGGCTGGCCAGGGTAGTACCGATAACAACACCTGACCGATAGCAAACCATGAACATCCAACAACTGATCGACGACATCGCCGCCGATGTCCGCCCCTACCTCGCGCAGGCCGCGCCCGCCGACTACATCCCGGCACTGGCCGGCGAGGACCCGCAACAATTCGCGATGGCGGTGGCGACGCTGGACGGCCAGCTGTACGCCACCGGCCACAGCGACAAGCGTTTCTCCATCCAGAGCATCTCCAAGGCCTTCATGCTGGCGCGGGTGCTGGCGGTGTACGGCGACGCGCTGTGGCAGCGCGTCGGCAAGGAGCCGTCCGGCAACCCGTTCAACTCGCTGGTGCAGCTGGAGTACGAACAGGGCGTGCCGCGCAACCCGTTCATCAACGCCGGCGCGCTGGTGGTCACCGACATCGCGCTGAGCCAGCTCGGTGATTCCAGCAGCGCGCTGCGCGACTTCCTGCGCGAGGAGAGCGCGCAGCCGGCGCTGGATTTCGACTACGTGATCGCGGCGTCGGAATCGGAACACGGCCACCGCAATGCGGCGCTGGCCCACTTCATGAAGAGCTGCGGCAACCTGCACAACAATGTCGAGCAGGTGCTGGCGCACTACTTCCGCGCCTGCAGCCTGCGCATGAACGTGGCCGAGCTGGCGCGCGCCGGGCTGTTCCTCGCCAACCACGGCACCTCGCCGGTCAGCGGCGCGCAACGGCTGACGCGCAGCCAGGCCAAGCAGGTCAACGCCATCATGCTGACCTGCGGCACCTATGATGCCGCCGGCGAATTCGCCTACCGCGTCGGCCTGCCGTGCAAGAGTGGCGTCGGCGGCGGCATCCTGGCGGTGCTACCCGGCAAGATGAGCATCGCGGTGTGGAGCCCGGGGCTGGATGCGCGCGGCAATTCGCTGGCCGGACTGGAGGCGCTGGATCGCTTCACCACCCGCAGCGGCGAGTCGGTGTTCTGAGACGCTAGACACCACCACGCCGGCACAAGGTTGGCCGCAAGCCTTGCGGCCAACCTTGTGCGTTAGTAGCGGGCGCGGTAGTCGTCCAGCCGCCGCTGCAGGCTACGCTCCGCCTTCATGCGGCTGATGGCGGCATTGATGCGCGCCATGATCGCCTCGGCCTCGGGATGGGCACTGGCGATGGCAAAGTGATTGCTGTCCAGCAACAGCGGATTGCCGACGATGCGCAGGCGCGACAGCGCGATGCCGGCGCGCTGCGCGTTGTAGCGCACCGCCTGCTCGCCGCCGGCAATCACCGCCGCGTCCAGCCGGCCGGCCAGCAGCATCGCTAACCGTTGCGGCGGCTCGCCATCCTCGTTGATGCGCAGCTGCGGCAGCACCGCGTTGAGCTCGGCGCCAAAGCGGGCGGCACGGGTGGTGCCGACGCGCTTGCCGATCAGGTCACGCGGCGTGGCAAACGGGAACGGCCGCGCGGCGTCCTGCACCAGCACCACCGCATCCTCCAGCACCGGCAACGAGAACAGGAACAGCTGTTCGCGCTCCGGCGTCCGCGAAAACACCGGCGCCAGCACGCCGCGACCGGCCTCGACCTCCTTGATCGCCCGCGCCCACGGCAGCGCGCGCGTTTCCGGCTCGAAGCCGGCGCGGCGCAGAATCGCCACGCCAAGGTTGACCGCGTAGCCGCTGGCGCGCCCGCCGTCGGCAAACTGCTTGGGCGCGGTATGTGCACTGCTGTACATCACCAGCGACTGCGCACGCGCCGCCACCGCGAGCAGCAGCAACGCGGCCAGCAAAAAGGCCCGTGACAACACGGGCCTTGCCGGCAGAGCAGGCGGCGACACTTATTCGTCCATCACCGCGGAGGTGTAGACATCCTGCACGTCGTCGAGGTCTTCCAGCGCGTCGAGCAGCTTCTGCATGCGCACCGCGTCGTCGCCGGTCAGCTCGGTCTCGTTCTGCGGGCGCATGGTCACTTCGCCCATTTCCGACTTGTAGCCGGCCTTTTCCAGCGCCGCCTTGATGGCACTGAACTCGTAGGGGCCGGTAATCACTTCCAGTGAGCCGTCGTCGTTGGTGATCACGTCGTCAGCGCCGGCTTCCAGCGCCGCTTCCATCAGGCCGTCCTCGTCCACGCCCGGCGCAAACACCAGGTAGCCGCAGTGGCTGAACTGGAACGCCACGCAGCCGTCGGTGCCCATATTGCCGCCGTACTTGGAGAAGGCATGGCGCACGTCGGCCACGGTGCGGGTCTTGTTGTCGGTCAGGCAGTCCACCATCACCGCCGCACCGCCGATGCCGTAGCCCTCGTAGCGGCACTCGATGTAATCGACGCCTTCCAGGGTGCCGGCGCCACGGTCAATCGCGCGCTGCACGTTGTCCTTCGGCATGTTGGCATCCCAGGCCTTGTCCACCGCCAGGCGCAGGCGCGGGTTGGAATCCAGGTCCGGGCCGCCCATTCTGGCCGCCACCGTGATCTCCTTGATCAGGCGGGTAAAAATTTTGCCGCGCTTGGCGTCAGCGCGTTCTTTCTTGTGCTTGATGTTCGCCCATTTGCTGTGACCAGCCATAGCAGCCTCAATCGAGTAAAAAGTCGGCGGCGTACCGTGTGCACGCCGCAAGAATGAATTGGGTAACGCAGGGTGCCGATTTTAGCAAAAAGCTAGGGGGCTATCAGCAGCTTGCTGATAAAGCCGAAACCGTCACGGTAAATTTGCGCGATCGCCGGCTCCAGCAAGGGCAGCACCAGGTACAGCGCGATGAAGCCGATCATCAGCGTCAGCGGAAAACCGAAGGAAAACACGTTGAACTGCGGCGCCGCGCGCGTCATCACGCCGATGGCCAAGTTGGTCACCAGCAGGCTGCCGACCACCGGCAACGACAGCCACAGCCCCCACAGGAACAGGTGACCGCCCCACTCCGCCAGCAGCCGAAGCGACAGTGCCGGCACGCTGACACCGATCGGCATCTTGTCAAAACTGTCCATCAGCGCGGTGAGCAGAATGTGGTGACCATCGAAGGCCAGGAACAGCAAGGTGGTGAGGATGGTCAGCACCCGCGACACCGCCGGCACCTGCGCCGCGTGCTGCGGATCGAAGAACATCGCGAAGCCGAGGCCCATCTGCGTCGCCATGATGAAGCCGGCCAGCTCCACCGCGGTGATCACGATGCGCATCACGAAACCGATGATGATGCCGATCATCAGCTGCTGCAGCACGATCAGCAAACCGGCGGCCGACACCAGCGGCACAGTCGGCAGCGGCGGCAGCAGCGGTGCCACCAGCAACGTCAGCAGCAGCGCAAAACCGGCCTTGAAGCGACGCGGGATACTGCGCGAGGCCAGCAGCGGATCGGCCAGCAGCACGCCGAGAATGCGCGAGAACGGCCACACGAAGTAGGCAACCAGCAGGTTGATCTGGGCATCGCTGATGGCAAACATGTCAGCCGATGGCCAGCGGAATGCTCTGGAACAGCCGCGTGGTGTAGTCCATCAGCGTGGTCAGCATCCACGGCCCGGCCAGCACCAGCACCAGGAACATGGCGATCAGCTTGGGGATAAAGGTCAGCGTCATCTCGTTGATCTGGGTCGCCGCCTGCAGGATGCTGACCAGCAGGCCGACCAGCAGCGACACCGCCAGCGGCGGCGCGGCGACGATGATCAGGATGAACAGCGCATTCTGGATCAGGGTGATGACCGATTCTGGCGTCATGGTCTACCTCCCGCCGAAGCTCTGCACCAGCGAGCCGAGCAGCAGCGTCCAGCCGTCGACCAGCACGAACAGCATGATCTTGAACGGCAGGGAAATGATCACCGGCGACACCATCATCATCCCCATCGCCATCAGGATGCTGGCCACCACCAGGTCGATGATCAGGAACGGGATGAAGATCATGAAGCCGATCTGGAATGCGGTTTTCAGTTCGCTGATCACGAAGGCCGGAATCAGCGTCTTCAGCGACACCTCGGCCGGGGTCGCCGGTGCCGGCGAGCGCGAGATCTCGATGAAGAAGGCCAGATCCTTTTCCCGCGTCTGCGTCAGCATGAACGCCTTCATCGGCTTGGCCGCCTCGCCGGCGGCCTGCTCGAACGACATCTTGTTCTCCGACAGCGGCAGCCAGGCATTGGCGTACACCTGGTCCAGCGTCGGCGACATGATGAAAATGGAGAGGAACAGGCTGAGCCCGATCAGCACCTGGTTCGGCGGCGACTGCATGGTGCCCATCGCCTGGCGCAGCAGCGACAGCACGATGATGATGCGCGTGAACGAAGTCATCATCAGCATCATCGCCGGGATGAAGCTCAGCGAGGTCATGAACAGCAGCATCTGCAGGCTCAGCGAGTAGCTTTGCCCGCCGGCCGCATCCGGCGCGCTGGTCATCATCGGCAAGCCGGCGGCTTGGCTGCCCAGCGGCAGCAGCAACAGCGCCAGCACGCCCAATCGTTGGAGTTTACTCATGGCGTATCGTTGGAGGAGGGTCGGCGGTGTTTGGCCAGCGCTGCGGCCAACCATTCGGCAAAGGGTGGCGTGGCCGCCGGCACGGCGGCGGCATTGGCGGCGCCTTCCGGCCGCGCCATGCTGGTCAGCAGGTTGACCTGTTTCGCCGTCACGCCCAGCACCAGCCACTGCCCTTCCAGCTCGACGATCACCACCCGCTCGTGCGGGCCGACCATCACGCCGCTGACCACCTTGGCCGGCTGCCAGCGTCCGAGCATGCCGCCCATGCTGACGCGGCGGAACAGCCACGCGGCACCGACGATCACCGCCAGCACCAATCCCAGCGCCAGCATCACCTGTACCAGCCCCCACAACGGCGAAGTGCCCGCATCGGCGGCGGGCACGGCGGCGCTGACCGACAGCGGCAGCAACAGCAACACAATCAGCAATCGGTTCATTTCTGTAGTCGGCGAATACGCTCGACGGGCGTAATGATGTCGGTCAGGCGGATACCGAAACGGTCGTTGACCACCACCACCTCACCCTGCGCGATCAGGCAGCCATTGACCAGCACGTCCATCGGCTCGCCGGCCAAGCCGTCCAGCTCCACCACCGAGCCCTGCGCCAGCTGCAGCAGGTTGCGGATCGCGATCTTGGTACGCCCCAGCTCGACGGTCAGCTGTACCGGGATATCCAGAATCATGTCCAGGTTCTGCGGCACCGCCTGGCTCTGGCTGCTGCCGGACAGGTCCTGGAACAGGTTGGTCGCCGGTTTTACCTCGGCGGCGGCGGTGTCGGCCACTTCCTGTTCTGCCATCGCCGCTGCCCAGTCGTCCATGGACACTTCTTCGTCAACTGCTCCGGCAACCGAATCCGGATCAAAGCCCTGCTCGTCACTCATCTTCTTGCTCTCCACTCGGTGGCGGCTCAAACAGCTCCTGCGCCCCAGACAGTATCGTTTCCACTTTCAATGCGTAATTGCCGGAGACCGTGCCGTAGCTGCACTCCAGCACCGGGATGCCCGACACGTCGGCCACCACCTTCTCCGCCACGTCCACCATCACCACGTCGCCGACCTTGAGATTGAGGATGTCGCCCAGTGTCACCTTGGTCTGCGCCAGGGTGGCGACCAGTTCCACTTCGGCGGCCTGCACCTGGTACTGCATCAGGTTGACCCAGCGGTTGTCGACCTCGGTACGGTCGGCCTGCATGCTGCTGGCCAGCAGATCGCGCAGCGGCTCGATCATCGAGTACGGCAGACAGACGTGGAAGTCGCCGCCGCCGGCACCCAGCTCGATATGGAAGGTCGCGGCCACCACCACCTCGGTCGGGGTGGCAATGTTGGCAAACTGGGTATTCATCTCCGAGCGCAGATAGACAAACTCGATCGGGTACACCGGCTCCCACGCCTTCTGGTACTCGGCAAACACCACTTCCAGCATCTTGCGGATGATGCGCTGCTCGGTCGGGGTAAAGTCGCGACCTTCCACCCGCACGTGGAAGCGGCCATCGCTGCCAAACAGGTTGTCGACCACCAGGAACACCAGGTCCGGGTCGAAAATCAGCAGCCCGGTGCCGCGCAACGGTTTGACGTGCACCAGGTTGAGGTTGGTCGGCACCACCAGGTTACGGATGAACTCGCTGTACTTCAGCACCCGCACAGGCCCGACCGAGATCTCGGCATTGCGGCGCAGGAAGTTGAAAAAACCGATACGCAGATTACGCGCGAAACGCTCGTTGATGATCTCGAGCGTCGGCATCCGGCCGCGGACAATGCGCTCCTGGCGGCCGATGTCATAGGCCCGTACGCCACCGTTGTCGCTGTCCGCGCCGTCGTTGTCCTCTTCCCCGGTCACGCCGCGTAATAGCGCGTCGACCTCTTCCTGGGACAGGATTTCATCAGCCATGATTACTGCAACTGAATGATGAAGGATGTGAAGAGCACGTTTTCAACCGGTTCTTCTTCACCGGCATCCATCGACTCATTGATGATTTTCTTGATCTGCGCCTTCAGCTTGATCTTGCCGTCCGCCGACTGCAGTTCCTCTTCGGTCTTGGCCGACAGCAACAGGATCAGGGCACTGCGGATTTTCGGCAGATAGGCTTTCATATTGTTTTTGGCGGCTTCGTCGTACAACTCGGCCTGCAGCTCGATTTGCAGCATCGACGAGCCACCGCTCAGATTGACGACAAACGGTTCCAGCTTCTCGAACACCGGCGGGCCTTCTTTTTTCTCTTTCTTTTCCGGCGCATGCTCGGCGGTGGCATGACTGGCATCGGCACCGGCGGCCGACTTGTTGCTCAGGAACACATAGGCGGCCAGACCGCCCACCGCGGCCAGTACCAGTACCAGTAACACGATGACAACCAAGAGTAGTTTGTTATTGCCTCCTGCCGCGGGCTTGGCTTCTTTAACGTCTTCTTTTTTATCTTTTTCGGCCATGACAATACCTGCTCTCGTTTAAAAGAAATGCTTAACCCCTATTTTCTCCATTTCTTGTCGAGTTGAACAGCCATTTAGTAGATTTCCGGGGAAACAGCAAGCCGTTTCCAGCTTGCGGCCAACCTTGCTTCAGCCTGCGACACAGCTGGCCAATCAGGCGGTCACGCTCAGGCCGGAAGAGACGGTCGCCGCCGGTGCGGCGGACTCCAGCTCAGCCAGCGGCGACATCGCCTCGGACTGGGTGCGGCCGCGCTGCTGCTGCGCCTGCTGGCCGTGCTGTTGCTGGCCCTGCTGCTGCGAGGAGACCTGGGCATCGGCCAGCTGCAGACCGGCCTGTTCCATCATCCGCGACAGCGCCGGCAGATGGCTCTCGACGATTTCCTTGGCCATCAGGTTGGAGGTGGTCACCACGATCTGCGCCTGCTCCTTGTTCATGGAGATCTGGACTTCAATCGGCCCCAGCTTTTCCGGGGTGACATGGAAGCGCGCGGAGTCCAGCTGCCGTTCGACCGCCTTCACCACTTGCTGGCCAAAGGCTTCGCCCCACTGCTTGCTGCGATCCATGGTGCCACCCAGCAGCACTTCCTTCAGCTCCTTGCCGGCGCCGCTGGCGGACAAGTCGGTCGGCAATTCCTGCCGCCCGGCGGCAAGTGCCGGCGGCAAGGTTTTCACTTCGGAACCAGCCTCGGCCGCTTCAGCCTCGCGCATGGCCAGCCGCACCGCCACCGCGGCGGACAGGCCATCATCCTTCAACGCGCGCAGCGCCCGCTTGTCACTGCTGGCGGCGGCCAGCAGCCCCGGCAGTACCGGCGCTTCGTCAGCGGCGGCGTCGCCGGTCAGCGCTGCCAGTTCCGACAATGCGCCGGCCGTCTCGCCACCTTTGGCGGCCTTGGTTTTGGCAGCGGCCAGTGCGGCCAACTCTTCCGCCGCCAGTGCTTCGCCGAGCGCCGCGGGATCAGGCAGGGCGGAGAGCGCCGCGGCATCCTTGCCGGCAGCGGTGGTCAGCGGGTTGGCCGCGGCATTGCCGGGCATAAACAAGCCGCCCAACAGCAAGGAAGCGTCTTGCGCCGCGGCAGCACGCGGCTGCTGGCCGATGCCGTCCAGCAGCGCACTGTCGCCGGCCGCCGCCACGCCCGGCTGCCCGAGGGTAAACGCCTGCAACTGGTTGGCAAAGAACATGGCAAAAGGGGAGTCCGGCGTGCTGACATAGCTTTGGCTCGGAGTGGCCGAGCTGTCGCTCAGGTTTAAAACGGACTGGACGGTAATGGCCATTTAGACATGCTCCTTATTGTCATCACCCCGACAAAAGCATGAATTGTGCCAAGCAGCAGGGCGTGCTACTCAGCCTTGTCCTGGGAGCTGATGCGGGCGGCAAATTCGTCCATCTGTTTCTGCTCGGCCTTGCGCTGGCGCACGCTCAGACGCTCCGTCTCGCGCTCCTGCAGCACCTGGTAGGACTTCAGCTGCTTGCGCAGGCCGAGCCAGGCCTGCTTCTCCAGCAGGAAACGCTGCACGCAACGATCCAGCTCGTGCTGCTGCTGTTGCCGCGCCTCTTCCAGCTTGAGCAGAAACAGGCGCGCGTCCCGCCATTGCCCGACACCGAGGCCACGCTGCGCCATGTGCAGCACCCGCTGCTGGTAGTCGGCCAGAAAGGCATCCACCTGCTGCAGCGTCGCCTCCGCCTGCGTTTGCGCCTGCTGCGCCTGCTTCATGCGCTTGGCAGCCTCGTCCAGCTTGTCTTGTGCCAGCCGGATCAACAGGTCGAATTTGCTCATGACCTAGCCTTAGGCGGTCAGCACTTGCTCAAGCTGCGTCAGGCAGGAGGCAAAGTCGTGGTATTCGTTCATCGGCTGGGTCAGGAAGCCGACCAACTGCAGGTGACGGCGCATCGCCTCGTCCAGCAGAGGATCGGAGCCGGGCACATAGGCGCCGACGTTGATCAGGTCGCGACTGCGCTGGTAACGCGAAAACAGCTGCTTGAAGCGGCGCGCCAGATTGACGTGATGTGGGGTGGTGACGTCGACCATCACCCGCGAAATGGACTGCTCGATATCGATCGCCGGATAGTGGCCGGACTCGGCCAGCTCGCGGGTCAGCACGAAGTGGCCATCAAGAATGGCTCGCGCCGAATCGGCCACCGGATCCTGCTGGTCGTCACCCTCGGACAGCACGGTATAGAACGCGGTGATGGAGCCGGCGCCGGCTTCGGCATTGCCGGCCCGCTCGATCAGCTGCGGCAGCTTGGCGAACACCGACGGCGGATAGCCCTTACTGACCGGCGGCTCGCCGATGGCGAGGGCGATTTCGCGCTGCGCCATCGCGTAACGGGTCACCGAGTCCATCAGCAGCAACACGTCGAGGCCCTGGTCGCGGTAGTACTCGGCCAGCGCGGTCGCGTAGGCGGCGCCGTGCAAGCGCATCAGCGGCGGCGAGTCCGCCGGCGCCGCCACCACCACCGAGCGCGCCAGACCCTCCGCACCGAGGATGTGCTCGATGAAATCCTTCACCTCGCGACCCCGCTCGCCGATCAGGCCGACCACCACCACATCAGCACGGGTGAAGCGCGCCATCATGCCCAGCAACACCGACTTGCCGACACCGGAGCCGGCAAACAGGCCCAAACGTTGGCCGCGCCCCACCGTCAGCAGGCCGTTGATCGCGCGCACACCGACATCCAGCACATCGCGCACCGGCGAGCGCCGCAGCGGATTCAGCGGCTGGCTGTACAGCGGGTACAGCGCCTCGGCCATCGGCTCGGCACCACCGTCCAGCGGCCGGCCCAGCGAATCCACCACCCGCCCCAGCAGCGACATGCCGACCGGCACCTTGCGCCCCAGCATGCGTACCGTGCCGCCGCTATCGGCCGGTTCGTCGTACAGTGGCGGCCGGATTTCGGGCACCGCGCACACGGCAAGCCCCGGCTGCAGGCCGTGCACATTGCTCAGCGGCATCAGGTACAGACGGTCACCGGCAAAGCCGACCACTTCCGCCTCGGCCTGATAATCGGCCGACACCACGATCTGGCAGGCACTACCGACTGGCAAGCGCAGGCCGACCGCCTCCATCACCAGCCCGGTTACTCGCGTCAGGCGCCCTTCCGCCTGCCATGCCGGCAGCGGGCGCAGCGCCTGTTCGCATCGGCGCAAGAAGTCGCGCTGCCGCTCAATCAGCATGCTCATCCGTCAGCCCCAGCCCCTTGCGCAACAGCTGCAGGCGGCTTTCCAGCGTCAGGTCGATGGACGCGGACGGTGTTTCAATGCGGCAGCCGCCGCGCGTGAGGGTGGCATCGGCCTGCCACTGCATGCGCCACTGCGGATACTGCTCCCCCAGAAACGCCTGCAAGGTTGCCAGCTCGTCCGGGTGCGCCTGCACTTTCACCTGCGCCACGCTGTCGGCCAGCGAATCCAGCGCCTCGGTCAGCAGCGAGCGCAGCACCGCGGGGTCATGCCGTACCACTTCGCCGATCATCTTCTCGGCAAAGCTGACGGCCAGCGCCAACACCTCCTGCGACAGCTGCGCGCCCAGCAGCGACAACTCCTGCTCGAACGACTGCTGCAACGTGGACAGCGGCTGCCAGTACTGCTGGAACTGCTGCTGCGCCTCGAGCAGCGCCCGCTCGGCACCTTCGGCACGACCACGCTCCTCCCCGGCCTGCATGCCGGCCTGCAAGCCGGCGTCGTAGCCGGTCTGCCACGCCTCCTGATGAATCGCCTCCAGCTCAGCCGCGGTCGGGTAGGCGGCCGTGGCCACCGCATCGAGCGACGTCGTATCCTGCTCGTCCTCCGTCATAATGAGCGAAGCCCCCTCGACAGGGGGCTCCTCCGGCTGTGGCGCTGGCGCCGCCAGCTCGGGCGGCGCCGTCTCCGGTACCGCGGCAGCACTACCCAGCTCGCCCATGGTCCAGCTGCGCCACTGCCCCAGCGACTCGGCAGGAATGACGTTGTTATTCGACAAGGCCTTCGTCTCCACCTTTGCTTGCAATCACGATCTGGCCTTCGTCGGCCAGCTTGCGCACGATCTTGAGGATTTCCTTCTGCTCGGCCTCGACCTCGGACAGCTTGACCGGGCCTTTCGACTCCAGGTCATCCCGCAGCATCTCGGCGGCGCGCGACGACATATTGCGGAAAATCTTGTCTTTCAGTTCCTGGCTGGTGCCTTTCAGCGCCACCACCAGCGAATTGGACTGCACTTCGCGCAGGATGGTCTGGATCGAGCGGTCGTCGATTTCCAGGATGTTCTCGAACACGAACATCTTGTCCTGAATGCGCTGCGCCAGCTCCGGATCGTACTCGCGGATATAGGACAGCGCCGAGGCTTCGACGTTGGAGCCGAGGAAGTTGAGGATCTCGGCCGTCATGCCGACACCGCCGGCCGCACTCTTCTTGACGCGATCGGCGCCGGACAGCAGCTGCGTCAACACGTCGTTCAACTCGCGCAATGCCTGCGGCTGCACGCCTTCCAGCGTCGCGGTACGGATCAGCACTTCGTTGCGCACCCGCTCCGGGAAGTAGGCCAGAATGGCACTGGACAGGTCCGGGTCCAGATGCACCATGATGGTGGCGATGATTTGCGGGTGTTCGTTGCGGATCAGGTCGGCGGCGGAGGACGGGTCCATCCACTTCAGGCTTTCGATACCGCTGTGGTCGTTGCCCTGCAGGATCTTGTCCAGCAGGTTGGCCGCCTTGTCTGGACCCAGTGCTTCCACCAGCACGTTGCGCAGATACTCGTCGGTCGCACCAAAGTTGGCGCGCGCCGCGCACTCCTCCTGGAATTGCGATACCACCTTCTCCACTTCCTCGTGGCTCAGGTTATTGAGCCCGGCCATGGCCAGACTGAGCTTCTGTACTTCCTTGGGTCCAAGGTACTTGAAGACCTCGATCGCTTCCGACTGGCCAAGACTGAACAGCAGTACGGAACTGCGGCGAACACCGACGTCACTCATCAGAGCTGATCCATTCCTTGATAATCTGTGCGGCCATGCGAGGGTCGGACTTCACCAGCTCGCGAACATTTTGCATATTAGCCTCGAACACGCGGCGCTGGAGCTCTTTCGGTGACGGATTGTCGCTGTCCTCTTCCGACTCGCCCTCTTCGCTTTCTTCGCCGGCGACCGCCAGCAGGCGGCCACTGCTGGCAGCAGCCTCAAGGTCATCCACCGGCGGCGGCGGTGGCGGATTCACCACGTCGCGCATGATCGGCCGTACCACCCCGAACAGCAGATAGAGGATGGCCAGCAGCAACAGACCGTACTTCAGCAAATCGGAGGCATTGTTGCTGGCAAAATCCAGCACCTTGTCCTGCACCGTCAGCACCGGCACCGCATCGGCAAAGCTGGCATTGACCACGTTGACCGAATCGCCGCGTTCGGCATTGAAGCCGACCGCCTCCTTGACCAGATTATTAATCTGGCCGAATTCCTTCTCCGTCAGCGGCGTCGCCTTCAACACCCCCTGGTTGTCGGGCACCATCTTGTAGTTCACCACCACCGCCGCGGTCAGGCGCTTAATGACACCCTTCTGCGACTTGGTGTGCTGGATGGTCTTGTCGACTTCGTAGTTGGTGGTGATTTCGCGACTCAGCGAGCCGGAGGCGGTGCCCATCGGCAAGCCCGACAGGGTGGCCGTACCGGGCGCGGCGCCCGGTGGCAGCGTCAGCGGCGCCGACGCCGGCGATGGTGGCTGGTTGGTCAGCGCCCCGGGCACGCCGGACGGCAGGTTGGCGTCGCGCCCCAGCGTCTCGCTGATCTGCTGGCTGCGGGTCGCGGAAGGATTGGGGGTCGAATTGGGGCGAAAACTCTCCGAGGTCTGCTCCGACTCGGAAAAATCCACGTTGGCCGTCACCTGGGCACGGGCATTGCCCTTGCCGAAAATCGGCTCGAGAATGGTTTCGACACGCTTGGTGTAGTCGGCCTCGATCTGGCGCACATAATCCAGCTGCCGGCGATCAAGCGAGCCATTATTCTGGTCCGGCACCGTGGACAGCAGATTGCCGTCCTGATCGACGATCGACACATTGCGCAGCGGCAGGTTGGGCACCGAGCTGGACACCAGGTGCATGATGCCGGCAATCTGCCCACCATCCAGAATCCGACCCGGCCGCAAGGTCAGCATCACCGATGCTGTCGGCTGTTGCTGGTCACGCACGAAAACCGTCTGCTTCGGCATCGCCAGATGCACGCGCGCGCTGTCGACCACGGCAACCGCCTTGATGGTGCGGGCCAGTTCGCCCTCAATCGAGCGCTGGTAATTGACCTGCTCGGCAAACTGGCTGATGCCGAACTTCTGCTTGTCCATCAGCTCGAAACCGACACCGCCGGCCTTGGGTAGGCCCTGTGTCGCCAGCTTCAGCCGGGTATCGTAGACGCGCTCGCTCGGCACCGAGATCACGCCACCGTCACCAATCTGGTATGGCACGTTCATCTGCTGCAGCGCGGCGGTGACCTGGCCGCCGTCACTATCGGCCAGACCGGTAAACAGTACTTTGTAGGGAGGTTCGCGATTGAATACCAGCAAGGCAAGCGCGATGGACAACACTGCGGCGATGGCAGTGAAGAACAGGATTTTCTTGTTATTGGGAAGGGCATTGAAACGTGTCAACACTTCGTTGGCACGCCCCTTCCAAGCAGGCGCAGTATTATCGACCAATTCAGCCATACAGTGGTTATTTCATTATTGATCTTACCGCCGCAGGCCCGAAGCTCGAAACAGACGGCGCTACACTTGCGTATTCATGATTTCCTGATAGGCAGAAACCAGCTTGTTGCGGGCCTGAACCATGGTCTGGAAGCTCAGACTTGCTTTTTGCATCGACACCATGACGTCCTGGATGTTAACGCCTTCCTCACCCAGTTCAAACTGCTTTTGCAGCTCGAGTGAAGTGTTCTGCACCTGGTTGACCTGCTCCAGCGTGCTCTTGAGTACATCAGAAAAATCGACTTCGGGAGCGGTCTTGTCTACCGCAGGCGCCTGACCCGCGGCCAGCGACGACATGGCGCGCAGCTCACCCAATAGCTGATTGATACCCTGCGTGGACATAGTAACCTCTTGCAGTGAGGCCGGCGGCGTCAGGCCGGACCGGCGTCTTCTTCACGATAACGCTGCAACTTGTAGCGCAACGTCCTTTCGCTAATGCCAAGGCGCTCTGCAGCCAGTTTCTTGACGCCACCGCACGCCTGCAGTGCATCAAGGATGTGACGCTTTTCCACCGCCTTCATGCCCAGATCGGACTCGTCGACGGTGCTGGCCGTTGTCACCGGCAGCACCATCGCCGATGGCGACAGCATCAGATCGACGGCAGAAACTTCCGGCCCGGCGGCAAGAATTGCCGCCCGCTGCATCACATTATCCAGCTCGCGGATGTTACCTTCCCAACTATAGGCCGTCAATTCACGCTCCGCGTCCTTGCCCAGGGTCAGACGCGACTTGGAAACGGCATTAGCGTGCTTATCCAGCAATTTTCGCGCCAGCGGCAAAATGTCCTCGGTGCGCTCGCCCAGCGCCGGTACCGCCAGCGGAAACACGTTGAGGCGGAAAAACAGGTCCTCGCGGAAGCGGCCGGCCGCGACTTCTTCCTGCACTTCACGGTTGCTGGTGGCCAGCACACGGATGTCCAGCTTGATGGTGCGCGTGCCGCCGACGCGCTCTACCTCGCGCTCCTGCAGCACGCGCAACAGCTTGGCCTGCAGAGGCAGCGGCATTTCGGTGATTTCGTCGAGCAGGATGGTGCCGCCCTGCGCCTGTTCGAACTTGCCGGGTAGCACGTTGGCCGCACCGGTGAAAGCGCCCTTCTCGTGGCCGAACAGGGTCGACTCCAGCAGGTTGTCGGGAATCGCCGCACAGTTGACGGCGACAAACGGCGCCGCGCTGCGCCGCGAGTGGCGGTGGATGAAGCGGGCCAACACCTCCTTGCCGGCGCCACTGGGGCCGCTAATCAGCACACTGGCGTCACTGGGCGCCACCTGCCGTGCGATGGCCAGCAGCCGTTTCATCGGTGCGGAATAGGCCAGCAGCTCTTCATCGCCCTCCGGCTCCGGCAGCAGGTACTTCTCCACTTCGGCAATCAGCTGCTGCGGTTCAAACGGTTTCAGCAGGTAATGGCTTGCGCCGGCGCGCAGCAGGTCGATCGCGCGCTCGATCACACCGTAGGCGGTCATCAGCACGAAGGGCAAGGCCGGATAGGTGGCCTTGACCTGCTGGAACAGGGCATAGCCGTCCATCGGCTGCATCTGGGCGTCCGACACCACCAGCCCGACCGCGTTGTCGCGCAACACCTGCAGGGCCGACTGGCCGTCCGCCGCCTCCAGCACCGCGTAGCCGGACAGCACCAGGGTATCGACCAGCGCTTCGCGCAGGTCGGCATCATCTTCCACAACCAGGACAGGCAAATATTTCATGGGTAACCGATGTAATTCATGACAGGACAGAGCCAGCCGCCGGACAACAGCTTAGTCCTGATGCTGGCGCTGGCTGCACAGCGCGATCAGGCGCGCGGCAATATTGTTGAGTGACAACACTTCATGGGCGGCGCCGAGGGCAATGGCCTCCTTCGGCATGCCGAACACCACGCAGGACGCCTCGTCCTGCGCGATATTATGGGCGCCCGCCTCTTTCAGCTCGCCCATGCCGGAGGCGCCATCGCGCCCCATGCCGGTCAGGATCACGCCGATGGCATTGCGCCCGATGACGTTGGCCGCAGCGCGGAACATCACGTCCACCGACGGCTTGTGGCGGTTGACCGGCGGCCCCTGGTGCAGGCTGATGGCGTAACCGATGGTGCTGGCCGGCTTGATCAGCAGATGGGAATGGCCCGGCGCGATATAGACCACGCCCGGCTGCAAGCGCTCGCCGTCTTCCGCCTCCTTGACCCGCAGCTTGCACAGCGAATCCAAGCGCGCGGCAAAGGACTTGGTGAACATTTCCGGCATGTGCTGGGTGATGATGATCGGCGGCATCTGCTCCGGCAGCGCGGTCAGCAATACCCGCAGCGCTTCGGTGCCACCGGTGGACGAACCGATGGCGATGACCGTCTGGCGCCCCAGTGCCAGCCGGCCAGGCTGGCGCGGCAGGACGGCGTCGGCAGTGTGACTGGGCGCGACTTCCAGCGGTTTGAAATCCAGCCCTTCTTTACGCGGCATGACCATGTTTTCCCCTTTTGGCGGCGCCCGGGCGCAGCGTCAGGTTTTGTTATATTGCAGGCAACTGCGCCCTGGCCTTGTCCAGCCAGTGGTGCGACGCCTGCTCCAGCAAGGCAAACACCGCTTCAAAACCGACCTCCCCACCATAGTAGGGATCCGGCACTTCGGCATCCGCCAGCATCAGTGCCAACTCTCCCGGCCAGTTCGCCGGCATCTGCCGCCGCAATTGTGCCAAATGATCGTAACCGGCAACCAGGATCAGATCAAACTGCTGCCAGTCTTGCGGCCGAAACGGCCGTGCCCGCAACGCGCTCATGTCGACGCCGTGGCGCAGCGCGGCCGCCACCGTGCGCGGATCCGCCGCTTCGCCGGCATGCCAGGCTGAGGTGCCGGCGGAATCGACCGCGATCTGCGCCGCCAGACCGGCGCGGCCAACGTCACGCGCGAAGATGGCATGCGCGGTCGGCGAGCGGCAGATGTTGCCGGTGCACACGAACAGCACCCGGAAACGGGCAGGCAGCAGGGCTTTGTTTGTCATGATTACAGCGGATTGATCCAGGCTTGTTCTTTTAACACTTTCAATTGGTCACGCAGGTTGGCGGCTTTTTCGAATTCGAGATTGCGTGCCGCTTCCAGCATTTCCTTTTCGATGCGCTTGATTTCCTTGGCCAGGGCTTTTTCATCGAGCACCACCGTCGACAACGCGCTCTTGCGCTTCGCGATACCGGCATTATCACCGTAAACGCCGTCGATCAGATCACGTACTTTTTTGTTGATGCCCTGCGGCACAATACCGTTGGCTTCATTAAATGCCAATTGTTTATTTCGGCGGCGCTCGGTTTCATCAATGGCCCGCTTCATGCTATTGGTAATTTTATCAGCATAAAGAATGGCACGACCCTGCAAATTACGCGCGGCACGGCCGATGGTTTGAATCAGGCTGCGCTCACTGCGCAAAAAACCCTCCTTGTCGGCATCCAGAATCGCCACCAGCGATACCTCCGGAATATCCAGCCCCTCGCGCAGCAGGTTGATGCCGATCAGCACGTCGAACATGCCCAGGCGCAGGTCGCGGATGATTTCCACCCGCTCCACGGTGTCGATATCGGAGTGCAGGTAGCGCACCTTCAGCCCGTGCTCGGTGTAGTAGTCGGCCAGCTGCTCCGCCATGCGCTTGGTCAGCGTGGTCACCAGCACCCGCTCGTTGCGCTCCATGCGCAGGCGGATTTCCGACAGCAAATCATCGACCTGCGTCGCCACCGGCCGGATCTCGATCTCCGGATCCACCAGCCCGGTTGGCCGCACCACCTGCTCCACCACCTGGCCGGCATGCGTGGTCTCGTAGTCCGCCGGGGTGGCGGAAACGAAGATGGTCTGCGGCAGCAGGCGTTCGAACTCGTGGAATTTCAGCGGCCGGTTGTCCGCCGCCGACGGCAGGCGGAAGCCGTACTCGACCAGGTTCTGCTTGCGCGCGGCATCGCCCTTGTACATCGCGCCGACCTGCGACACGGTGACGTGGCTCTCGTCGATGAACATCAACGCGTTCTTCGGCAGGTAATCGATCAGCGTCGGCGGCGCATCACCCGGCGCACGGCCGGAAAAATGGCGCGAGTAGTTCTCGATGCCCTTGCAGAAGCCCATCTCGTACAGCATTTCCAGGTCGAAGCGGGTGCGCTGCTCGATGCGCTGCGCCTCCACCAGTTTGCCTTCCTTCTGGTACCACTCGATGCGCTGGCGCAGCTCCAGCTTGATCTGCTCGCAGGCGCGCAGCACGGTGTCGCGCGGCGTCACGTAGTGGCTGCCGGGATAGACGGTAAAGCGGCCGACGCGCTGCTTGGTGGCGCCGGTCAGCGGGTCGAACAGCGTCAGCGTCTCGATTTCATCGTCGAACATGCTCACGCGCACCGCCAGCTCGGCACTTTCCGCCGGGAAGATATCGATCACGTCACCCCGCACGCGGAAGCCGCCGCGCGAGAAATCGACGTCGGCACGGTCGTACTGCATGGTCACCAGCCGCGCGATGATGTCGCGCTGCGCGATGGTCTCGCCCTCCTTCAGGTGCAGGATCATCTGGTGGTATTCGGCCGGATCGCCGATACCGTAGATCGCCGACACGGTGGCGACGATGATGCAGTCCGGCCGCTCGAGTATGGACTTGGTCGCGGACAGCCGCATCTGCTCGATGTGCTCGTTGATGCTGGAATCCTTTTCGATGAACAGGTCCCGGCTCGGCACATAGGCTTCCGGCTGGTAGTAATCGTAGTAGGACACGAAATACTCGACCGCATTCTCCGGAAAGAACTCGCGCATTTCCGCGTACAGCTGTGCGGCCAACGTTTTGTTGTGCGCCATGATGATGGCCGGACGGCCGGTGCGGGCGATGACATTGGCCATGGTGAAGGTCTTGCCGGAACCCGTCACCCCCAGCAAGGTCTGGAATGACAGGCCGTCATCCAGCCCCTCCACCAGCGATGCAATCGCCGTCGGCTGGTCACCGGCCGGCGGAAACGGCTGGTGCAAATGGAACGGACTCTCCGGAAAAACAATATTCATCGACATTCACCCATTCGTCACGCCAGGGATAGCTGGTCCAATTGTTTTTCATGGCATAAATAGAAAATCAATCCGGACAAATCCATTCTGGCGATTTAAAATAAAATCTGTTTTATCACGTAACTCACCACGCATCGGAGCCACAAAAAGATGCTAAAGAATTTATTTGTTGCTTGCGTGCTGGCGCTTAGCAGCGGCGCCATTATGGCCGCCCAGCCGACAAGCTATCATCCGTCGGAAGCCGCCCAGCCGCAATTAAGCTCGCACTCGGTCGCCATCGTCGACGGCCGCACCGGGCAGATGGTATTCGAAAAGAATGCCCGGCAAAAGCTGCCGATCGCCTCCATCACCAAGCTGATGACCGCGATGGTGGTGCTGGACGCCGGCTTGCCGCTGGACAGCCCGATGACCATCAGCGACGAGGAACTCGACCGCCTGAAGAACACCGGCTCGCGCCTGTCCGTCGGCTCCACGCTAACCCGCCGCGAGATGCTGCTGCTGGCGCTGATGTCGTCGGAAAACCGTGCCGCGGCGGTACTGTCGCGCTACTACCCCGGCGGCCGCCCGGCGTTCATCGAGCGCATGAACCAGAAGGCGCGCGCCATCGGCATGCAGAACGCCAGTTTCTACGACTCGACCGGGCTGGACGTGCGCAACAGCGCCACGGCGATGGATCTGGTACGCCTGGTCAAGGCCGCCAACCAGTATCCGCTGATCCGCCAGTTCACCACCATGACCGAGTACACGGCACAGCCGAGCGCCACCCGCACGCTGCACTACAAGAACAGCAATGCGCTGGTGCGTGAAGGCCAGTGGGCGATCGAGCTGTCCAAGACCGGCTTTATCAACGAAGCCGGCGGTTGCCTGGTGATGGAAGCCGAAGTCGGCAGCCAGAAGCTGGTATTCGTGCTGCTGGCCGCCAACAGCTCGGCGGCGCGGGTACGGGACGCCCGCTCGATCAAGACCTGGCTGGAGTCCATTCCGCACACCTGGCTGGCGGGTTAAACCGCGCCAAGGTTGGCCGCAAGCAAAAAACCCGGTGCCTGGCACCGGGTTTTTTCATGGCCGCTCAGCGCGCAAAGGCAATCAGGTGATCCAGCTCCAGACGGATGCCGATCGCCTCGCCGATGGCGTGGTTGTGATGGCTGGGCACCTGCGCCAGCACCTGCTGACCGGACGGCAGCTGCAGCGTGTACATGAACTCGGAGCCCATGAACACCTTGCCCTTGACGACGGCGGTCAGCTCGCTGTGGTCGTCGTGCACCACGTCGTCCGGACGCAGCAGCACGTCCACCTGCGCGCCGACCTGGTAGGCCAGCGGCGTCAGGCTGCAATACTCGCCCACTTCCAGCGTCACGCACTGCGGCCCGCTGATCACCGCCGGCACGAACGCGCCCTGACCGATGAAATCGGCGACATAGCGGCTGGCCGGCTCGTGGTACAGCTGGTACGGCGATGCCCACTGCTGCAGGTGGCCGTGGTGCATCACGCCGACCTTGTCGGCCATGGCGAACGCCTCCTGCTGGTCGTGGGTAACCATGATCGCGGTCATGCCCTGCTCTTTCAGGATGCCGCGCACCTCATGCGACAGGCGCTGGCGCAGGTCGACGTCGAGGTTGGAAAACGGCTCGTCCAGCAGCAAGAGCCGCGGCCGCGGCGCCAGCGCGCGCGCCAGTGCCACCCGCTGCTGCTGGCCGCCGGACAGCTCGTGCGGATAGGCGCCGGCCAGCGCCGACAGGCCGACCACTTCCAGCATCAGCCCGATGCGCGCCTTGCGCTCGCCGTCGCCAAGACCGCGCAGGCCGAAGCCAACGTTGGCCGCCACGTCCAGGTGCGGGAACAGCGCGTAATCCTGGAACACCATCCCCACCGCGCGCAGATGCGCCGGCTTGTTGTAGCCGGGAGCGGCGATACGCTCGCCGTTGAGCCGGATGTCGCCACCGCGCAGCGGCTCGAAGCCGGCAATGCAGCGCAGCACCGTGGTCTTGCCGCAGCCGGAGCTGCCCAGCAGGCAGGCGATCTCGCCCTCCGCCAGCTGAAACGACATGTTATCGATCACCGGCTTGCCGGCGTAGGCCTGGCTGACCGCATTCAACTGAAGCAAAGCATCCATCAAGCAACATCCTTTTGACGTGACAACAGCAAGGTAGGAATCAGACCGACCAGCACCAGCACCACTGCCGGCAACGCTGCCTGGTCAAACACCCCTTCCGACGTCAAACCGTAAATCCTGACCGCCAGCGTATCCCAGCCGAACGGGCGCGTCATCATGGTGATCGGCATCTCTTTCATCACATCGACAAACACCATCAGTACCCCGGTCAGCAGGCCGCCCTGCAGCAACGGCAGGTGCACATGGCGCAGCAGCGCAAAGCCGGAATAGCCGAGGTTGCGCGCCGCTTCTTCCTGGCTGCGCGTGATGCGGTTCATCGCCGCATCCACCGCCGAGTAACCGACGGCGAGAAAGCGCGACACGTAGGCCAGCAGCATCACCGCCAGCGTGCCCTTCAGCACCGCGGTGACATCCTGGCCAACAAAGAAATGCCCGATCAGCACATTGTCCAGCCAGGCAATCGGCACGAAGATGCCGACCGCCAGCACGGTACCGGGTACCGCATAGCCCAGCGTCGCCACCCGCGCCAGTAGTCGCACCAGCGCACCACCGTCACGGCGCCGGGCATAGGACAGCAGCAAAGCGACGCAGACGATCATCAGCGCCGCCATCATCGACAGCGTCACCGAGCGCAGCGCATAGCCGAACAGGGCCTCGTTCCACTCCTGCTCCAGCGCGCCCCACGACCAGACCAGCAACTGGCCGAACGGCAGCACGAAGGCCAAGACCAGCACCAGCAGCGCGTAGCCGCTGGCCAGCCAGGCGCGTGCGCCGGCCAGACGCAGGCGTGGCAGCGGTGCGGCGCGACCAGCCTGCACATAGGCGCGACGGCCGCGCGCATACTGCTCCAGCACCACCATCACGAAGATCAGCGCCACCAGCAGCGACGCCAGCTGCTTGGCGGTATCCAGCGAGAACAGCGAGAACCACGCCTTGTAGATGGCGGTGGTGAAGGCATCGAAGTTGAAGATCGACACGGTGCCGAAATCGGCCAGCGTTTCCATCAGTGCCAGGATCAGGCCACCCATGATCCATGGTCGCGCCATCGGCAGCGCGATGTGCCAGAAGCCGGCACTGCGCGACAGCCCCAGCGTCTGCCCCACCTCCAGCGCGCGGCGGCCCATGGTGGAGAAGGCATTGCGCGCCAGCAGGTAGACGTAGGGATAGAACGCCAGGCTCATCACCAGCACCAGACCGCCGGTGGAGCGGATCGGCGGAAACCAGCGCGTATTGTCGAAATGCGCGCGCAGCAGGGTTTGCACCGGGCCGGAAAAATCGAACAGCCCGACCTGGGTGAACGCCATCACGTAGGCCGGCATCGCCAGCGGCAGCATCAGCGCCCAGTTGAAGTGCTTGCGCCCCGGAAAATCGTACACCGCCACCAGCCAGGCCAGCGGCACGCCCAGCAGCAGCACGCCAGCGGCCACGCCCAGCACCAGCCACAGCGTGTTGTTCAGCAGCTCCGGCAACGCGTAGTCGAGCAGGTGCTGCCAGATCACCGGGTCCGGCGTCAGCGACGACAATACGATCACGGCGAGAGGGATCAGCGTCAGCAGGCTGATCAACAAGGCGACAAGCGGCCAACGCCAGCGTCGGAAAACGGATGGCATAGAAAAATGAAGGCGAAAATCAAAAGGCGGATTATCCGCCTTTAGCCCTTGCGGCTCAAACGACATTCACGGGCCTCGCAAACGAAAAAGGGCGCCACGGCGCCCTCGGGTTGAAACCACTGCGGGATTACTTGTAGCCGACGCGGTCCATCAGCATCACAGCTTCGGCCTGTTTCGAGCCGGCCACTTTGACGTTGATCAGGTTGTGCTTGAAGTTGCCCCACGATGCCACCAGCGCATCGGCCTTCACTTTCGGGTTGGCCGGATACTCGAAGTTGACGTCGGCGAACATGTTCTGCGCCTTGTCGGACGACAGCCACTCCAGCAGTTTCACCGCGCCCTTCACGTTCTTGGCGTAGCGCACGATACCGGCGCCGGACACGTTTACGTGGGTGCCCTTGCCAGCCTGGTTGGCCCAGAACGGGCTGACCGGGAAGGCCGGGTTCTTGGCGACGATACGGCCGTAGTAGTAGGTGTTGGCCATGCCGACATCACACTGGCCGGCGGCAATCGCCTCCAGCACCGCGTTGTCGTTGCCGAACGGTGCGGTCGCCAGGTTGTTGACCCAGCCCTTGACCATGCGCTCGGTGGCCACCGGGCCGATGTCGGCGATCATGGTGGCAACCAGCGACTGGTTGTAGACGTTCTTCGAGCTACGCAGGCACAGCTTGCCCTTCCACTTCGGGCTGGCCAGATCTTCGTAGGAAGCCAGCTGCGCCGGCTTGACGGTGTTCTTGTTGTAGAAAATGGTACGGGCGCGGACCGACAGGCCGTACCAGTTGTTGTCCGGGTCGCGCAGGTTGGCCGGGATGTTGCCGTTCAGCACGGCCGACTTTACCGGCTGGAACAGGCCCATGTCTTCGGCCTTCCACAGGTTGCCGGCGTCCACGGTCAGGAAGATGTCGGCCGGGGAGTTGCTGCCTTCTGCCTTCAGGCGCTCCATCAGCGGGCCTTCCTTGTCGGAAATGACCTTGATGGCAACACCGGTTTCCTTGCTGTACGCGTCAAACAGCGGCTTGATCAGCTGTTCGGCACGGGAGCTGTACACCACGATTTCTTCCGCAGCAGCGGATCCTGCGAAGACAGCCAGCAGCGAGGCAAGCAATACCTTTTTGTTCACAGTCACACTCCTTAAAAGCCCGTTGTCAGGCATAGCATCAATGGCAGCGATTGTAATAAAGACAAGAATCGTTATCAACAGCAATTTGCAACAAAACTGATCTGCATCAGTTCCGGCCGCGCGTGAAACCACCATCACATAAAGCAAAGGTTGGCCGCAAAACGACGCTTGCGGCCAACCTTTAAGAGGTGCAACGCGACTCAGCGCCGCACCGGAAAGCGCACCCAGTCGCCGACATCCACCTTGCCGCGGGCATTGCGCAGCATCGCCACCGCCAGCCGCGGCTGCACCTGCAGCAGCTCGACATCGCCGATCACCCGCTCCGGCAGCCCCAGCACCACGCCGTCGCCGCGACGGATCTCGGTCTGCGGCTGCTGCTTGTAGACGATGAGGCGGTCGGCACTGGCCAGTCCGTCCAGCGTGCCGGCGCCCAGGTAGACGCGGTCACCGTCCACCCGCACCACCCGCGCCGCGAACGGCAGGCAGTGCATGGTGTTCGCCAGCTTGCCGGCAACGCCATCCAGCAGCGTCGCCACGCTGCGGCCATAGTCGTTTTGCTGGAAGCGGCTCAGATCGAAGACACGTAGCGAGCTGTCGTGCACCGCGCCGCGCGCAGTCGTTGCCACCGTGGCTGTGGCCAGCACGCCGCCGGTCAGCGCGTCGTACAGCCAGTATTCGACGGCGAAGCGGCGCTCCACCGGCACCACCCGTGCCGAGGCGCCGAACAGGCCGGCCAGCGGCCCGGTGTAATACAGCCCGGCCTCGCTGCCGCTGGCGCCGCCAAACGCGCCCAGCCGCGGCTCCTTGCGGGTGACGCCGGTATCCAGCACCCGCCCGGCGAGCACGAACTGCACCTCCTCGCGGCGGCCGATGTCGCGCACGGCATCGCTGGCCTGCCACGGCTCCTGCACCTTGCCGCCGGGGAACAGCGACACGTTGCCGGCATCCAGCGCGCGCACGTCGCGCAGCGCATTCAGCCGTCGTGACAGTTCGGACGGCAACCAGGTCGCCAGATTGCCGAGGTCACCGGCATCCTGCGGTTGAGTTACCTCGAAATAGGTGCTGACCAGCCGCCGGGTCAGGAAACGCCCCGCCGGTGTCGCCGGACGGGCGCAAGCCTGACTGGCAGACGCACCGGCCGCTTCCGCGGCGGACACCGGTTCGGCGGTATCGACTTCCACCGTGACAAACAGCAGCCCGTCACGTTGGCTTTCCTGCAGCACGCGCGGCGTACCGGGCAGCGTCAGCGGCCCGGTCATGCTCGATTCGGTCAGTTCGCCGTTATCGAGCCGCGACGTGGCCTGCAGCGTGCCGGCGTGGGTCATCGCCATCTGCCGCACCGCGTCCTCGATCGCCTGCTGCCGCGCCGCGACAAGGCCGGACTCCAGCGAGGCCATGCCTTCGGCGCGATACACCTCGGCCGCCGCCGGTCCTGCCAACAAAAACGCCGCCCACAGGGCGGCGTACCAGAATGGTTTAGTTTTCATCTGCGCCGTCAATGCGAAACATAGTAGTCGCCACCGTAGACACAACCGCTGTCGGTACATCCCAGCTTGCTGCCGTCGGCGGCGGGCAGCACCCGCGCCGCGGTCGCCACGTTGCCGGTGGTCACCAGCGCGCTACGATAAGCCTTGAAGAAGCCTTCGTCCAATACCACTTCGCCGATGGTCTCGCTGCTGCCGTCGGCCTTGAACTCGGTGGACAGCAGTCGCACGCCGCGCAGGTAGGCATCGACGAACACGCGGTAGCTATCGTTGGCCGCAATCATGTTGCCGACGGTACTGCTGCCGGACAGCTTGAAGCCCTGCACCTGCTCCGCCATTGCGCGATAGGCATCCAGCTGCGAGGCACGCATCGCCAGCAGGCGGCGCTGCACCGGCGACAGGCTGCGGTTGGCCGGCGGCGCGCCGTAGCCGACCACACGGATGCGCAGTGCGTTGTATTTTTCCACTTCCTTGGCTGCCGGCTCGGACAAGGGGCCGACATAGCCGCCGCCCATCATCACGCCGCCCTGGGTCATCACCGGCTGCCGGGAGATCCCCGGCTGCTCATGGCTTCCCGCCACGGCAGGCGCATCGGCAACCACCATCCAGCCTTCGCCGGCCGCTTCCTGCGCCGCCGGCGCCGCGGACGAGGCGCAGGCTGTCACCGACACCAGTGCCAGCAGACTTGTTGCCAAAACCGTTTTTTTCATTGCGTTCTCCGCCTACTGATTACATGTCGTGTTATTGCTTCATCGCTTTATCGGCCGTTGCCGCACAATCTTTAACCGCCGACGGGCGCGCCGCAGCTCGCGCCGGCTGGCACATCGCCGCCGGCCTCATGCTAAACTGCGCGCCTCAACTCTCCGGAAACCATGGCCATGAAGAAGATTGTCGCCCTCGCCTTGCTGTTGCTGCCCTTGCTGGCGACCGCCGCGCCCAAAGTGGAGCTGCAGACCAACAAGGGGCTGATCACCGTCGAGCTGGCGCCACAAAGCGCGCCCAAGACCGTCGACAATTTCACCCGCTACGTCAAGGCCGGCCATTACGACAACACCGTGTTCCACCGCGTGATTGACGGCTTCATGATCCAGGGTGGCGGTTTTACCATCGACGGCGGTGCGCTGTCACAAAAACCGACACGCGCGCCGATCGCCAACGAGGCCGACAACGGCCTGAAGAACGTGATCGGCAGCATCGCCATGGCACGCACCAACGATCCGCACTCGGCGACCTCGCAATTCTTCATCAATCTGGTCAACAACGATTTTCTGGATTTCCGCAGCAAGACGCCGCCAGGCTGGGGCTACACCGTGTTTGGCAAGGTGACCGCCGGCATGGACGTCGTCAACCGCATTGCCAAGTCGCGCACCGGCTACATTGGCGGCATGCAGGATGTGCCGATGGAGCCCATCGTCATCCAGAAAGCCACTTACAAACCCTGATCCCCAAGGACTCCCATCATGATCAAACTGACTACCAACTTCGGCGACATCACGCTGGAACTGTTTGCCGACAAGGCACCGAAAACCGTCGCCAACTTTGAGCAATACGTGCTGGACGGCCACTACGACGGCACCATCTTCCACCGCGTGATCAACGGTTTCATGATCCAGGGCGGTGGTTTCACTGCCGACATGAAGCAGAAGGACACCCGCGACACCATCGAGAACGAAGCCAACAACGGTCTGTCCAACAAGACTTACACCGTGGCCATGGCACGTACGCCGGATCCGCACTCCGCCAGCGCCCAGTTCTTCATCAACGTGTCGGACAACGACTTCCTCGATTTCCGCAGCGAAACCATGCAGGGCTGGGGCTACGCCGTGTTCGGCCAGGTGGTTGCCGGCCAGGACGTGGTTGACCGTATCAAGGGCGTGAAAACCGGCCGCACCGGTGGTCACCAGGACGTGCCGGTCGAGCCGGTCATCGTCGAAAAAGCCGAGATCGTGGCTGCCGCCTGATCCCGTTCACGCAAGACCCGGGGCCGCTGCGTGCGGCCCTTATTCATGGTGCTGCACGATGGCCATACACCTGATCTCCGATCTGCACCTGCACGCCGAAGCACCGTGGCTGGGCGAACTGTTCCAGCGCACGCTGCGGCAGTGGGCCGGCCACATCGACGCGCTGTACATCCTCGGCGACCTGTTCGAGTACTGGGTCGGCGACGACGACGATGACGCCTTCGCCCACAGCATGGTTGCGGCGATGCGCGACTTCAGCCGCCACACACCGCTGTTCGTGATGCACGGCAACCGCGACTTCCTGCTCGGTGCCGGCTTTGCCGCCGCCAGCGGCGCCACGCTGCTGCCCGACCCACACCCGCTGCAGGCCTACGGCCGCCGCTACCTGCTCAGCCACGGCGACGCACTGTGTGGCGACGACAGCGCCTACCAGCAGTTCCGCGCCATGGTGCGGCAGCCGGCCTGGCAGCAAGCCTTCCTGCATAAGCCGCTGGCGGAGCGCCACGCCATCGCCCGCCACATCCGCGAGCAGAGCGAATCGCGCAAGCAGCAGGACGGCCCGAGCGAAATCAGCGACGTGACCGAAGACGCCGTTGTCGCCCTGCTTGCGGCCAACCCTGGCTGCACGCTGATTCACGGTCACACCCACCGTCCGGCCGTACACCACCATGCGCTGGCCGACGGCGAGCGTACACGCTGGGTGATCCAGGACTGGCACGACGGCCGCGCCGGTTACCTGTGCCTGGATGACAGCGGCGTCTCCGCCCACCCGCTGCCGTAAGCCCCCCCGCCACAAGGTTGGCCGCAACGCCTGTCCGGCATTGCGGCCATTTTTTCGTCTTTTCCTTTGTTTTCAGTAGCTTGACCTGATTGCTCAGGGTTAACCCGCAAGGGCAAGCCCCAAATGACGCCGACCGCCGGCTGCCGCTAAAGTTCGCGCACGGCACATAACGCCTCGCGCAACCGCCTGCCGTCAGGCAGCAGCACCGAGATCGCGCATCACAATAAGGAGAGTTACATCATGTGGTCACACGTTTACGACCCGCTCGGCAGCCCGTGGCTATCCACGCTGGCCGCCAGCATCCCGGTCATCGTCCTGCTGGGCGCACTGGGCCTGTTCCACGTCAAGGCGCACAAGGCCGCGCTGCTGGGCCTGGCGACCTCGCTGCTGGTCGCCATCGGCGTGTTCGGCATGCCGGCCGAACTGGCCGCCAGCGCCACGCTGCTGGGCGCCGCCAACGGCCTGCTGCCGATCGGCTGGATCATCCTCAACGTGATCTTCCTGTACCAGCTCACCGAGCGCAAAGGCCAGTTCGCCATCCTGCGCGAATCGATTTCCGGCATCACCACCGACCGCCGTCTGCAGCTCTTGCTGATCGCGTTCTGCTTTGGTGCCTTCTTTGAAGGTGCCGGCGGCTTCGGCACCCCGGTGGCCGTCACCGGCGCCATGCTGATCGGCTTGGGCTTCTCGCCACTGGCCGCCTCCGGCCTGTCGCTGATCGCCAATACCGCGCCGGTGGCCTACGGCGCGCTGGGCACCCCGATCACCACCCTGGCCAAGGTCACCGGCCTGGATGTGCTGCAGATTTCGTCGATGGTGGGTCGCCAGATGACCCTCTTCGCCATCATCGTGCCGTTCTGGCTGCTGATCGCGTTCTGCGGCTGGCGCAACACCATGCGCATCTGGCCAGCGGTACTGGTGGCTGGTCTGTCGTTTGCCATTCCGCAGCTGATCGTGTCCAACACCATGGGGCCGGAACTGGTGGCGGTGATCGCCTCGGTGTGTTCCATCGCCGCCTTGGTCGGCTTCCTGAAAGTATGGAAACCGAAAGAAATCTACACCTCCACCGCCGGCACCATGGGTGGTGAAGCCGCCAACGGCGCCAAGGCCATCATCGCCGACAAGCATCACGGCTACAGCAGCGGCGAGGTGATCCGCGCCTGGCTGCCGTGGCTGATCCTGTCGGTGGCGGTATTCGCCTTCGGCTCGCCCACCATCAAGAAGCTGCTGGACAGCATCTTCACGCTGGAAATCCAGTGGCCGGGCCTGCACAACCTGATCTACAAGATGCCGCCAGTGGTGACCGAGCCGCACCTGGAAGCCGCCATCTACAAGTTCAACCTGCTGTCCACCACCGGCACCGGCATCCTGGTCGCCGCGCTGATCTCGGCGCTGATCATGGGCTACCGTCCGTCCGAAATGCTGAAGGTGTACAAGGAAACCTTCTGGTCGCTGCGTTACTCGCTCACCACCATCGTGGCGATGCTGGCACTGGGCTATGTCACCCGCTTCTCCGGCGTCGACATCACCCTCGGCCTCGCGTTCTCGCACACCGGCGTGTTCTATCCGTTCTTCGGCACCCTGCTCGGCTGGCTGGGCGTGGCACTGACCGGCTCCGATACGGCGGCCAACGTGCTGTTCGGCGGCCTGCAAAAAGCCTCGGCACAGCAGCTGGGCCTGTCGCCGATCCTGATGACGGCGGCCAACTCCTCCGGCGGCGTGATGGGCAAGATGATCGACGCGCAGTCCATCGTGGTCGCCTCCACCGCCACCCAGTACTACGGCAAGGAAGGCGTGATCCTGCGCTTCGTGTTCTTCCATTCGCTGGCACTGGCCTGCCTGGTCGGCCTGGTCGTCTCGGCCATGGCCTACCTGCCACCGTTCACGGCCTTGGTCATCCACCCGTAAAAACGTATGCTGGGCCCAAGCTATGCCCGGGCCCAGCATACCGATCGACACGGATGTGACACACGCCTGACAGCCCTAAAGAACTACGGTCCCAAGCAGCTTTTCATATTTGGGGACTCCTCAGGCGATGAGGCTGGTTGTCGTCACGGGTGTCTGTTATAGCAAAACACCACCTCCGCGCGCACCCAACAAGCGTAGTCTGCCGGGCATCTTGTTTCAGGAAAACCATCGCACAAAAGCCAATCCGTGTTCGGATTGGCTTTTTTCTCGAGCTTAGGCGCGCGAGCAGAACTTGCCGCTGCAACCTTCTGTATCAGGCCAGTAAACACAAGCGATCACGCTACGCCATACTGACCCCACCATGCCATGACTGTTTACCGATCTCACGGCAACAAAAAAAGGGCCGGAAACCCGGCCCTTTTGCACTGACAGCCTGCGCTGCTTACAGATCCACCTTCAGATTGCCATTGGCCAGCAGGTTGTTGATGATATTCGCATCGCCAGCCCCAAGGTCAGACAGTTTCACGCCTTCAAGCGTGATGGCCTGATCGAAGCCACCCACAACATTACCGCTGGAACTGATCTGCACAACGGCGTTACCGGCGGCATCCTTGTCGAAATGCAGGTAATTGCTCAGGTTACTGCTGTTCTCACCCTGCAGCAGGTCTTTCAGATCCAGCACGTCACCACCGACACCGGCCTTGAAGTCAGTGATGCTATCCCTCGCAGCCGAGCCCACGGCACCCGCATCACCCAGCGCCCACTTGAAGGTGTCGATACCTGTGCCACCAGTCAGCGTGTCATTACCAGCACCACCAACCAATGTATCGCTGTCTGCGCCGCCTTTCAGCACATCGTTACCACTACCGCCATACAGCGCGTCACTACCGCGGCCACCATCCAGGTAGTCGTTACCGGCATCACCGTAAAGCGTGTCGTTGCCATGACCACCCAGCACCACATCGTTACCTGTATCGCCATGCAGGGTATCGTTGCCAGCCCGGCCATCGATGAAGTCATTGTCGGCACCGCCACTCAGGCTGTCGCCACCGGTGGCACCGTAGGCAATATCTTCGCCGTTGCCGTAGCTGACAGTCTGGCCGGTCTGACTTGAGCTCGAGGTAGCGAGCTCACCACCTCTAACGTTGCTGCTCAGCCAGTCAGTGTCGTCCCACTGTGATGCATTGCCATTATCGAACTGTGTGCTGTAGTCATACTCGTTGTTGGGGTGTACGCCAACATACTCGTCCGAGTTGATCAGCAGGGCCTTGCCGCTGGCGCCATTCACGTCAATCGTGAACTGATTGTCTTGGGACAGGGTAATCGCCGAGTTGCCGGTCACGGTGAGGTAAACCCGCAACATCACCTCGCCGTTCTCGGCATACAAGCGCTCGGACGACAGCGTCGCACCGCTTGGCAGGCTCTTGTTGATCAGCGTCAACGTGGCATTCTGGTCACTGTCGGTCACCAGGATATCCCAGTGCAGCGATTCGCCCACCGCCAACGTCATCGTGCCGTTCTTCACCTTCATGTCGAATTCGTTAGCATTCGACGTGTAGTTCATCAGCCAGTAGGCACCACTGTTGCCGCTGCTATACGACACCGGAGTATCCTCCACCGCGGTCACCGTAATATTCAGCGTGGACGCATCGGTGGTCTTGCCATCGGTCACGACGTAATTCACGGTCGGCACCGGACCGTTGAAGTCTTTCACCGGCGTGAAGACATAACTGCCATCGGCATTGACCTTCAGCGTACCGATATTGGCAACCGTGGCAGTCTGACCCGCGGCGTAGCTGCCGCCGCCGATGGAGAAGCTGCTTACCGTTACGGCGCCTTCGATGCTGCTGGTACCGGTCAGCACCGAACCGCCGAGCACGCCATCCTCCGCCATGGTCACCACCTCGTTGGCATCGGTGAAGTTGGCCACATCCAGTACGGTGATAGTAAAGTTGGCTTGGCTGCTGTCGCTATCCACCACGCTGCCATTTACCACTTCGCTGGAAGTCGAGGTTACCGTCAGGGTGTAGTTGCCCGGTTGGTCCACCTGAATCTGCAGGGTGGTCAGACTCCAGCCCGTCACATCCAGCTTGCCGTTGGTACCAACCGTCAGCTCATGACCAGCGCCATCCTTCAATACCGCCCCAACCGGCAGACCGGAAATCTCGACAGCCAGTTCTTCGGAACCATCGGTATCGGTCAGCGCGGTATTGATATCTCCCAGGCTGAAGAAACTGTTCTCGTAGCCCTTGTTCTCAACCGCCGAGAAAGTGATGTTGTCCAGCAGGGCGCCGTAGCTGTTCCCTGAATCCGTAGACGTGAAGATCAAACGGTAAGTCCCGGATGCTTCTGCCGTCCAGTTCTCGGTCACGTTGTGCCAGCTGCTGTCCGTCGGCGAGAAGGTGTACAGCACGACAGACGAACCGGTAACCGGGTTACCGGAGGCATCCAGCTTGACCAGCGATACCGACATGCCGGAACTGGCAATATGGCCATTACGTGCCGCAACATCGAAATCCAGCTCGTAGAAGCGGCCAGCTTCAACCTGGATATCCGCATACAGGGTCTTGTCGCCGGTGGCGGCTTCAATCTCCATGACTTTGTTACTGGAGCTACCGCCCTGGTAGATGCCTTCCTTGCCTACCTCGACATAACCACTGCCATTCCAGGTGCTCCAGGTGCCCACCGTGCTGGTACCCGAAATCGTGTTGATCTGGATCGTCTCGGAATAACCCTGGGAAGGCAGTGCCACATCTTCAAAGTTCATTGAAGCCACGGTCTGATAATTGTTGATCGTCAGTGCCGGTTTGTCTGCCACCGGTGTTACATCAATATTCAAGGTAGCGCTGGTACCGGTATTCGTGGTGTAAGTCACCGCGGGAACGGCACCACTCCAGTTGCCGGCCGGCGCGAAGATGTAGCCGCCATCGCTACCCAGGGTCAGCGTCCCGACACCGTTGATCGTTGCCGTCTGGCCAGCAGTGAAACTTTCTGTAGTGCCATCACCATTGATGTCCACGGAGAAGCCAGCCACTGTCAGGTTGCTATCAATATCACGGTCGTTGTCCAGCACATTGCCACTCACCGCCGTATCTTCCAGCGTAGTGTTGCTGTCGATGCCTGCCACACCTTTATCGTCCACCGGGGTGACGCTGATGCTGAGGGTGGAGCTGTCGCTGCTCACGCCGTCGCTGACGGTGTAGCTGACCAGCGGTACCGCGCCGTGGTAGTTGG